>NZ_JAQUCA010000020.1 GCF_028686475.1 Giesbergeria sp.
TTTTGAAGCTGAAGCCGGGAAAACGCCCCAGCGACTTGAAGCGCGGAAAGCCCGGTGTTTGGCCCGCCTTGATGCGCCTGAAGAACGCAGCAAATGCTTTGTCCAAGCGGCGCAGCGTCATCTGCTGACTAGAACAGTTAGCCGCATCAGCCCACTCGGGCAGGTCGTGGCGCAGCAGCGTCAGGCCCTTGCACTGGTCGGCATAAGAAATTGATGTGCCCGCCTTGCTCCAAGCGCTGATGCGTTCTTCCAAGGCCGCGTTGTAAAGCTGTTGGTGTGAGCGTAGCAGGGCATCGAGCGCAACGGCCTGCTTCGGCGTTGGGTACAGCCGATAGGTCGTTTTGCGTAGGTTGCGGGCTTCGCTCATAATTGGTTACTATAGACAAATTATGCAAATAAGCAAGCTACACAGTTGCCGCCTACGGCGGCACTGGCTGAGTTCTTCAATGGACTCAAGACTGGCACCAGCAGCAGGACAGGCCGGACGACTGAAGCCAGCCTGGGGCTGGCGGCGCTTACCCCTCCAGCCAATGGGGGCGGCTTTGCCTCTAGGCCGCAAGCGGCCAACCCAAATGGATGGAGCCCCTCGCGCTATTCAGTGGCGTTGCCGATGGCAGCGCCCTGTCTTTTCTAAGCTCAATGCCGTTTACGGGTTTTCTTGCTGCCTACCGGATGCTGGTGGGTAGCGGCAACTGGCGTTGCTGGCGCTGTTTTGTCTTTGCTTTGGCCCAGCTTAGCCTCTGTACCACGCAATAAGCGCCCAATGTTTTCTTGGTGTCGCCAGACCAGCAAACCGGCCATTGCGCCAATCGCAGCGGCCACGCGGTGGTCGGCATACCACAGCGCTCCCCCTGCCAGTAAAAAGAAGGTGGGCGCAAACACCGCTGCCGCCATCGACGCCAACGACACATAACGCGAAACAGACACCACCGCCAGCCATGCCAGCAGCGTGGCCAAGCCCAGCCAAGCGCTCACGCCCAGCAAGACCCCCAGCGCTGTCGCTACGCCCTTGCCACCCTTAAAACCAAAAAATACTGGCCACAGGTGGCCGACAAAAGCGGCCAAGGCCACCAGCGCTTGTGTGCCCTCTTCCATGCCATAGGGTGCGCCAAACCAACGCACCAGCGCCACCGGTAGCCAGCCTTTGGCGGCATCGAGAACCAAGGTCAGGATGGCAGCGGCTTTGCTGCCCGAGCGCAGCACATTGGTGGCCCCCGGATTTTTACTGCCAAAGGTGCGTGGGTCGTTCAGGCCCATCAGGCGGCTGACAATCACGGCAAACGACAACGAGCCTAGCAAATAGGCTGCCAGTACCGCCAGTGCGGAATAAACGAGGGGCAAAATCAATCTCCAAAAGGGTGGTTTGAACGCTTAGCGGGGCGCCATTGTGCCAGCGGCCTGTGGCATTATTCGGCCAAAGCGCATTGCACCGGCGTGGCCCCCAGCAGGCGCAAGCACACTTGTGGCTCTAGCTGTACCAAAAAACCACGTCGGCCGCCATTGATGGCGATGCGGGGTAAATCCAAAATAGACGCTTCGATATACACCGGCATGGCTTTGCGCGTGCCAAATGGCGAAGTGCCACCCACCAAATAACCGCTGTGCCGGTTGGCCACCTCGGGCGCACAAGGCTCGACCGATTTGGCCCCAATCTGGCGCGCCAAGGCTTTGGTGGACACTTTGCAATCACCGTGCATCAGCACGAGGAGCGGTTTGGCATCTTGGTCTTGCATCACCAGCGTTTTGACCACGCTGTGTTCATCCAGCCCCAAACTGGCGGCGCTGTGCGCGGTGCCGCCATGCTCAACATAATCGTAGGGCAAGCCAATAAAGGCCACGCCCTGCGCTTTGAGCAGCTGCGTGGCGGGGGTTTCACTGACGTGGGTTTTACTGTCTTTTTTTGCCATGATGGCAAATTGAACCACAAATACGACGGGCCTCAACAGCCCGTCAGCCGCTCAAAGAGCCGGGTCGCCCACCTGCCAGCGGATAGCATCGATTTCGGCCAGCAATTCAGGCGATAAGGTGGTGCCCCAAGCATCCACATCCTCTTCCAGCTGCGCCAATGAGGTCACGCCGATGATGGTGCTGGCTACCTGCCATTTGGTATAGCAAAACGCCAGCGCCAGCCGGGTAGGCGTTAGGCCATGCTGGCGTGCCAAAGCGTTGTAACGCCGCGCCGCTTCCAAGGCTTCGGGGCGGCCCCAACGTTGCTTGCGAAAGCCCTCAAACAAGGCCATGCGCCCTTGCGGTGCATCTGGCCCGGTCAGGCCGCTTTGGTCGTATTTGCCCGTGAGCAGGCCAAATCCTACCGGTGAATAAGCCAACAGCGAGACATTGAGGCGGTAGCAAGTTTCATCCAAGGCGTTTTCATAACTGCGGTTGATGAGGCAATAGGGGTTTTGCACCGTGGCAATGCGCGGCAGGCCATGCTGTTCGGCCAAACGAACAAACTCGTGTACGCCGTAGGGGGTTTCGTTGGACAGACCGATGTGGCGCACTTTGCCCGCCTTCACCAATCCGGCCAAGGCTTCTAATTGCTCATGAATCGAGGTTTGCGTGCGCTCTAGTTGCGGGTCGTAATACTGGATGCCAAAGTTGGGCGCGTAGCGCTCGGGCCAGTGGATTTGGTAGAGGTCAATCACCTCGGTTTGCAAACGGCGCAAACTGCCCTCACACGAGGCGACGATGTCCGCTGCCGTCAGGCCTTGCCCTTCGCGCAGCCACGGCATACCGCGTGAGGGACCTGCCACTTTGCTGGCCAGCACGATTTTTTGGCGCACACCGGGGTTTTGCGCCAGCCAGTGGCCAATGATGGTCTCGGTGGCTCCGGCGGTTTCGGCCCGCGCGGGTACGGCATACATCTCGGCGGTGTCGATAAAGTTAATGCCACGCTCTAAGGCACGATTCAAAATAGCGTGGGCATCGGCCTCTGGCACCTGCTCGCCAAAGGTCATCGTGCCTAAGCAAATGGGGGTAACATGCAGGTCGCTTTGACCCAATTGAACGGTATCCATGCGCTTGCTCCGCTTAAAACCTCCAGTGTACGCAGGGCGATAAAGCCTTGCTGCGGAATAATCGGACGCATGTACCAAAGCCTTCGCCCTTTTCAAACCGAGTTTGTCCCGCTGCGCGGCCTGCGCTACCATGTGCGCCATTGGGGCAGCGCCAGCAACAGCACCTCACAGCCGCCCTTGTTTTTGCTACATGGATGGATGGATGTCGGAGCCTCCTACCAATTTGTGGTGGATGCCCTGAGTGAGGATTTTTTTCAGGGACGGCGCATCATTGCGCCCGATTGGCGCGGTTTCGGCCTCACGGAACCACCTGCGGGCAATGACCATTACCAATTTGCCGATTACTTGGCTGACCTAGAACGCCTGCTAGACCATTACGCCCCCGGCCAAACAGTGGATTTGGTCGGCCACAGCATGGGTGGCAATATCGCCATGATGTACGCGGGCATACGGCCTGCACGCATTCGCCGTCTTATCAACCTAGAGGGTTTTGGTATGCCAGCCAACCCCCCAGACCAAGCCCCCACCCGCTATGCCCAATGGCTAGATGAATTGCAACACTACGAGCGTGGCACGCTCAGCATGAAAGCCTACGACAGCGCCCAAGCCGTGGCCCAGCGTTTAATCAAAACCAACCCACGCCTGCCCCAAGACAAGGCCGATTGGCTGGCGCAGCACTGGGCGCAAGCCAACGCCCAAGGCGAATGGCGCATTTTGGGCGATGCAGCGCACAAAATTATCAACGCGCAACTCTACCGCGTGGAAGAAGTGCTGGCGCTTTGGCGTGCCATTACTGCCCCCACCTTGGCGGTGGAAGCCACCGACAACCGCATGGCCCACTGGTGGCAAGGCCGCTACACCTTGGCGCAATACCATGAACGCCTGCAAGCGGTGCCAAACTGCCAACGGGCTGTGGTGCAAGAGGCCGGCCACATGTTGCACCACGACCAGCCCCAAGCCGTGGCGGCATGGATTGAATCGTTTTTGGCCACGGCCTAAGTCCGCCCCGCCAATAGGCGTGAGAAAATCGCGCACCCTTTACCGAATATAGACACAGAAAGAACATCATGGAAGCAGAACGTATCAACCTCATCGGCAATACCTTGCAAGACCTGTCCACCCGGACAGAAGAGTTACGGAGGTATCTTTGACTACGATGCCAAATTTGAACGCCTGCGTACCGTCGATGCCTCGCTAGAAGACCCAGCCGTCTGGAATGACCCCAAAAAAGCCCAAGAACTGGGCAAAGAAAAAAAACTGCTCGATGGCGTGGTGCTGACGCTAGAAAAGCTCACGCGCGAGCTGGCTGACAACGCCGAACTGTTTGAGATGAGCAAAGAAGAAGGCGACGAGGCCGGCCTGCTCACCATCGAAGCCGAATCGGCCAAGCTGCGCCCACTGATTGAAGAGCTAGAGTTCCGGCGCATGTTCCGCTATGAGGCCGACCCGCTCAATTGCTTTGTTGATATCCAATCGGGTGCCGGTGGTACCGAAGCCTGTGATTGGGCCAGCATCTTGCTGCGCCAGTACCTGAAATACGCCGAGCGCAAAGGCTTCAAAGCCACGGTAGAAGAAGAAACCCCCGGCGACGTGGCCGGTATCAAAAGCGCCACCATCCATATCGAAGGCGAATACGCCTATGGCCTGCTACGTACCGAGACCGGCGTGCATCGCTTGGTGCGTAAATCGCCGTTTGACAGCTCGGGCGGCCGCCATACCAGCTTTGCCAGCTTGTTTGTCTATCCTGAGATTGATGATTCGATTGAAATCAACATCAACCCCGCCGATGTGCGTACCGATACCTTCCGCGCCAGTGGGGCCGGTGGTCAGCACATCAACAAAACCGATTCGGCGGTGCGCCTGACGCACATCCCGACTGGCATCGTGGTGCAGTGCCAAGATGGCCGCAGCCAACACGGCAACCGTGACATCGCTTGGCAACGTTTGCGCTCTAAACTCTACGACTTTGAAATGCGTAAACGCCAAGAAGAAGCGCAAAAATTGGAAGACACCAAGACCGATGTCGGCTGGGGCCATCAAATCCGCTCTTATGTGCTAGACAACAGCCGCATCAAAGATTTACGCACCAATGTCGAAATCTCCGCCACGCAAAAAGTGCTGGACGGCGATTTAGACGCATTTATCGAAGCATCGCTCAAACAGGGCGTTTAAGGAAAACCATGTTGCTTATGCCTGACGGACAGGGCCAACCCACGGCCACCCACCGCAGCGACTACCAGCCCCCGGCGTGGTGGATTGACACGGTAGAACTGACTTTCGACCTCGACCCGGCCAAAACCCGGGTGCTGAATAAGATGCGCCTGCGCCGCAACCCCGAGGTAGCGGCCCAAGCCCTGCGTCTGGAGGGCGAAGAGCTGAATTTGTCGCGGGTGCTGGTGAATGGGGCTGGAACCTCGTTCAAAATGGACGGCAGCCAGTTGGTGCTAGAAAATCTACCCGAAGGGCCAGAGCCGTTCGATTTAGAGATTTTTACCACCTGCGCGCCCGACAAAAACACCCAGCTCATGGGGCTGTACGTCAGTCAGGGTACTTTCTTTACACAGTGCGAAGCCGAAGGCTTCCGGCGCATCACCTATTTCCTAGACCGCCCCGATGTCATGGCCAGCTACACCGTGACACTGCGCGCCGACAAAACGGCCTACCCGGTGTTGCTGTCCAACGGCAACTTGGTAGAGCAAGGCGACTTGGAAGGGGGCCGCCACTTTGCCAAGTGGCACGACCCACACAAAAAACCCTGCTATCTGTTTGCCTTGGTGGCTGGTAAGTTGGTGGCACGCCAGCAGCGCATTCTGTCGCGCTCGGGCACCGAGCATCTGTTGGAAGTGTATGTGCGCCCCGGCGACTTGGGTAAAACCGAACACGCCATGAACTCGCTCATGGCCAGCGTGGCTTGGGATGAGGCCCGCTTTGGCCTGCCCTTGGATTTGGAACGCTTCATGATTGTCGCCACCAGCGACTTCAACATGGGCGCGATGGAAAACAAGGGTCTCAATATCTTCAACACCAAGTATGTGCTGGCCAGCGAAGCCACTGCCACCGATACCGACTTTGCCAACATCGAAGCCGTGGTCGGGCACGAATACTTCCACAACTGGACGGGCAACCGCATCACCTGCCGCGATTGGTTCCAACTCTCGCTCAAAGAGGGGCTGACGGTCTTCCGGGACCAAGAGTTCAGCATGGACATGGCGGGCAGCCCCTCGGCCCGTGCGGTAAAACGCATTGAAGATGTGCGCGTATTGCGTAGCGCCCAGTTTCCCGAAGACGCTGGCCCGATGGCGCACGCGGTACGCCCAGACAGCTATATTGAAATCAATAACTTCTACACCGTCACCATCTACGAAAAAGGTGCAGAAGTCGTACGCATGATGCACAACTTGGTCGGCCGGGATGGCTTTGCCCAAGGCATGAAGCTGTACTTTGCCCGCCATGACGGCCAAGCCGTGACCTGCGATGATTTTGCCCAAGCCATTGCCGACGCGAACCCCGGCAGCGCACTGGCCTTGCAATTAGAACAGTTCAAGCGCTGGTACAGCCAAGCAGGCACGCCACGGGTGCAAGCCAGCGGCCAATACGACCCCGAAGCACAGCGTTACACACTGACGCTGCGCCAAAGCTGCCCAGCCACCCCCGGCCAACCGCACAAAGCGCCGTTTGTCATTCCGGTGGAATTGGGATTGCTCAATCACGCAGGTCAGGCGCTGGCCTTGCAACTGGAGGGCGAACAAACTGCCAACGGCAATAGTCGCACTTTGGTCTTGGACGGAGCTGAACAGCAATGGACGTTTATCAATGTAGTGCAAGCGCCCGTGCCATCGCTGTTGCGCGGCTTTAGCGCCCCCGTGGTGCTGGAAGTGGATTACAGCGATGCCGAATTGCTCACGCTGCTGGCCCACGACCAAGATGCGTTTAACCGCTGGGAAGCTGGCCAACGCTTGCTATTGCGCCGTGCCCTGCAAGCCATCACGGCCCCAGACGATAGCCAAGATGCCGCCATCTTGGACGAAGCCCTGTTGCAGGCACTGCGCCAAGTGCTACTTGACCCGCAGCTGGATGCAGCGTTCAAAGAGTTGGTGCTGACGTTGCCCTCGGAGACCTATATCGCTGAGCAACTGGAAGTCGTCAACCCGCAACGTATCCACGCGGTGCGCGAAGCCATGCGCCTACAACTGGCCTTGGCCTTGCATATCGATTGGCAATCGGCCTACGAAACCCACCAAGCCAGTGGCGCTTACCGCCCCGATGCCGCCTCCGCCGGGCGGCGCGCTTTGGCGGGTTTGGCCTTGACCATGCTCTGCTTAGGCGCACAACACAGCGGCGATAGCATTTGGCCGGGTAAAACTTTGCAGCGCTTCAAAGATGCGGGCAATATGACCGACCGCTTCAACGCTTTGGCTGCCTTGGTGGGCTGTGGCCATGCCTTGGCAGCGCCCGCGTTGGAGCGTTTCCATACGCTGTTCAAAGACGACCCACTGGTGCTGGACAAATGGTTTGCGCTCCAAGCTGGGGCCAGCGACCGTGCCGGCCATGTGCTGCCGTTGGTGAAACAACTGATGGCACACCCTGATTTCACCATCAAAAACCCCAACCGCGCCCGCAGTTTGATTTTTAGCTACTGCAACGCCAACCCCGGAGCCTTCCACCGCGCCGATGCTGCCGGTTATGTGTTCTGGAGCGAACGGGTGTTAGAGTTGGATGCCATCAACCCGCAAGTAGCCGCGCGCTTGGCCCGCGCCCTAGACCGCTGGAAAAAGCTGGCCGAACCTTGGCGCAGCAGCGCGCGCGAGGCCATTGCCCGCGTAGCCGCCCGCGCCGATTTGAGCAACGATGTGCGCGAGGTCGTCACCCGCGCCTTGGCCGAAGAATAAGGAGAGAACCTATGGCAAAACGAATCAGCCTAACCCGCTATCTGGTCGAACAACAACGCGTAGATGGCCTGATACCCTCGCAACTGCGCTTGCTGCTCGAAGTGGTGGCGCGCGCTTGCAAGAGCATCAGCCAAGCCGTGAACAAAGGCGCACTCGGGGGCGTACTGGGCAGCGCCGATAGCGAAAACGTGCAAGGCGAGGTACAGAAAAAGCTCGACATCATCGCCAACGAGGTACTGATTGAGGCCAACGAATGGGGCGGCCACTTGGCTGCGATGGCTTCGGAAGAGATGGACGGCATCTACGTCGTGCCCAATCGCTACCCACAAGGTGAATACCTGCTGCTGTTTGACCCCTTGGATGGCTCCAGCAACATCGATGTCAACGTCAGCATCGGTACGATTTTCAGCGTGCTGAAAAAGCCCGAAGGTGACCGGGGCGTAGAAGAAAAAGACTTCCTGCAAGCAGGCTACCAACAAGTGGCAGCGGGCTATTGCGTCTATGGCCCACAAACCACCTTGGTACTCACCGTGGGCGATGGCGTGGCCATGTTCACCCTCGACCGTGAGCAAGGCTCCTTCGTGCTAACGCAAGAAAAAGTGCGTATCCCCGAAGACACGAAAGAGTTTGCCATCAACATGAGCAATATGCGCCACTGGGACGAGCCCGTGAAGCGCTACATTGACGAATGCTTGCAAGGCAAAGAAGGTCCACGCGGCAAAGACTTCAATATGCGCTGGATTGCCAGCATGGTGGCCGATGTGCATCGCATCATGACGCGCGGCGGCGTGTTCATGTACCCTTGGGACAAGCGCGAACCGAACAAACCGGGCAAACTGCGCCTGATGTACGAGGCCAACCCGATGGGCTGGCTGGTCGAGCAAGCCGGTGGTGCCGCCACCAATGGCCGCCAACGCATTTTGGACATCCAACCTACGCATCTGCACGAGCGCGTCAGCGTGATGCTAGGTTCTAAGAACGAAGTCGAGCGCGTGACCAGCTACCACCAGCCGCTATAATGGCAGCTTAGCCGGTGTAGCTCAGTCGGTAGAGCAGCTCATTCGTAATGAGAAGGTCGGGTGTTCGATTCATCTCTCCGGCACCAATGAAAACAACAACTTAGCCACTCCTAGCCCGAGTGGCTTTTTTGTTGCCCGTTAGGATGTAACGGCGGATGTAACGCCATTTTTCAAATCGGGCCTTTTATCTGCACTTTTGCAGTACCCGCAACCGGCTATGCACCTGCTCTAGCCATGCCATGCTGGCTGCCAGTGTTTGCCTTTCAGCGGCGCGGTACTTGTTCACCAGTCTAGCAAAGGTGGTTGCCCTCATACCTTTGGGCTTTGGCCCTTCGCCAAAGGCAACACCAGGTAACTGTGCAGCAATGGCACATGCACGGCTTGGCCAGCAAGACCACAGGCTAGGTTTGTGCCATTTGCGGTGCTGGTTGAACATAGAAGGGCGCAGCCTTAAATCGTTGTTCGGCTTGCCACATGTCGTAGGCGCTTTGCTGTCCCAGCCATAGCCTTGCAGCGCCCCCACGCTCTACACCCAGCCACGCCTCTAAGCGCAGCGCCATTTCTGGGGAGATGGCGGCGTGCCCATTCAGCACACGGGACAAAGTGCCACGGGCTACACCTAGCTGCTGTGCAGCTTCGGTAACGGTCAGGCCCAAAGCTGGTAATACATCATCCCGCAGCGTTAGGCCGGGGTGGGGGGGGTTATACATATAGGCCATTGGGCTATTTCCTAGTGGTAATCCTGATAATCAACCAGCACAGCGTCTGCGCCATCAAAGGTGAACGTCATACGCCAGTTGCCATTTACCCAAATTGAAAAATATCCCTTGAGGTCTCCCTTTAGCGGGTGAAGATTCCAACCGGGTAAATTCATGTCTTGGGCGGTTTGGGCGTGGTCAAGGCGTGCCAGTTGACGGGCTAGTCTGGGCGCATGTGCTGGCTGGATACCGGCCATGCTGCCATCCTCAAAAAAAGCCTTTAAGCCCTTATGTCGGAATGTCTTAATCATGGGTCATTGTATGGCGTAGTGTTACACGATACAGCACCAGCGGAAACAAGGCTGGCCATAGCACGGGCACAGGTATGGCTGGAAAGTTATCCACAGCCACGCCTACAGGTAGAGAACCCCCAGCTTTATCCACAGTTTGGGCTAGGCAGCTTGGCATCGCAGCAATTGTCGTAACCCGTTGCGGGAATGCCAGCACCACACTAACCAGTGGCTCTACGGCATCGTTAGCCCTTGGTGTAGGTCTGCACAACAGGGGGCAATGACTGGCCAGCTTGATACCTGAATATCTGGCAAACGTCGGTCGGTCGGAGTCTTTCCCTATGCACCTAGCTGTATTAAACGATATGGACAGGCGCAGAGGGTAGAGCTGGCCACAGCACCAGCAACAAAAACCCCGGCATTTAGCCGGGCTTGGTGTGGCATGGCTGGTGCTGGGTAGCGCCAGCGGGGTCTAGGTGGCTGAAAATGCCTGCTCTACGGCGGCGCTCAATTGCTGGCCTACCGAACACAGCGGGCCACGGGTGCGCCCTGCAATCTTGCACACCGGGCAGCTCCAATAGTGGGCTTGAAACTCACTTACAACTCCAAGCCCCGCAAATACGCCCGGAACGAGGCCCCGACCTGCGGGTGCTGCAAGGCCAGCTCGACCGTGGCTTCTAAGAAGCCTTCTTTGCTGCCACAATCGTAACGCTTACCGGCATACTGGTAGGCATAAACAGCCTCGTGCTGCATCAGGCGGGCGATGGCATCGGTGAGTTGGATTTCGCCGCCAGCGCCTTGGCCTTGTTGCCGAATATGGCCAAAAATGGATGGCGTAAGAATATAGCGGCCAGCCACCCCCATGCGCGAAGGGGCAGTTTCCGGGCTGGGTTTTTCGACAATGCGCTCAATGCGTAACAGTGGCGAGGGGCCACCCGCTGGGTGCCCCGCAACGATACCATAGCGGTTGACCTGCTCCAGTGGCACTTCTTGCACCGCCAACAAAGAGCGTCCTTGCTCGGCAAAGGTGCGGGCCATTTGGGCCAACACGGGCAGGCCGTCGGGTGGCCCAACCATCAAATCATCGGCCAACAACACGGCAAAGGGTTCGTGTCCCACCAAAGGCTCGGCACAGAGTACGGCATGGCCTAGCCCCAAGGCACGGGGCTGGCGCACAAAGGCGCAGTCCATATCCTGCGGTTGGATGGAGCGCACCAGCGCCAGCAGTTCTTGCTTGCCCGCTTGTTCTAGCTCATTTTCTAGCTCGTAAGCGGTATCAAAATGGTCTTCAATGGCACGCTTGCCGCGGCCAGTGACAAAAATCATATGCCGCACGCCAGCGGCATAGGCTTCTTCGACCGCGTATTGAATCAGCGGCTTATCCACCACCGGCAACATCTCTTTGGGCGAGGCTTTGGTGGCGGGCAGAAAGCGTGTTCCCAGCCCGGCGACCGGGAACACGGCTTTGCGGATGGCGCTTGGCAGGTGCAGGCTCATCTTGATAGACTTTATGGTTTAGCCCAAACGGGCCAATTGTTCTTGAATGCGTGCCAGCGTGGCGCTGAAGTCGGCGACACGCTTTTGCTCTTGCGCCAGCACCGCTGGCGGGGCTTTGGCGACAAAAGCCTCGTTGCCGAGCTTGCCTTGGGCTTTGGCAATTTCGCCTTGCAGGCGGGCGGCCTCTTTACCCAAACGGGCTTTTTCAGCGGCCACGTCAATCTCGACAAACAAGGCCAAGCGGGCCTCGCCCACCACCGCCACGGGGGCTGTTTGCGCGGCAGTTTGCCAAGCGGCCTCGTCGTCAAACACTTTGACTTCACTCAGTTTGGCCAATGCTTGCAGCACGGGGGCCACACTACGCACAAAGCTGGCATCGCCCACCACCAGCAGGGGCAAACGGGTGGCGGGCGAGACATTCATCTCACCGCGCAGGGTGCGGCAAGTATCCACCAGCGCCTTCAGGCGGCCCATCTCGGTCACAGCGGCAGCATCCACCAGTTCAGGTTGTGCTTGTGGGTAGTGGGCAATGCTGACCGAAGCGCCAGCCAAGCCAGCCACTGGAGCCACGGTTTGCCATAAGGCTTCGGTGATGAAGGGAATAATGGGATGAGCCAAACGCAAAATGGCTTCCAGGGTACGAATCAGGGTGTGGCGGGTGGCGCGTTGCTGTGCCTCGTTGCCGTTCTGGATTTGCACCTTGGCGATTTCCAGATACCAATCGCAGAACTCGTTCCAAACAAAGTCATAAAGGGTGTTGGCAACGTTATCGAGACGGTATTCGGCAAAGCCTTTGGCGACTTCGGCAGCCACGGTTTGCAATTGGGCTTGAATCCAACGGTCGGCAGTGCTGAACTCTAGCGTGGCATCGGCTGTGACACCGCAGTCGTAGCCTTCGCAGTTCATCAGCACAAAACGGCTGGCGTTCCAGAGTTTGTTACAGAAGTTGCGATAGCCCTCGCAGCGTTTGCTGTCAAAGTTGATACTGCGGCCCAAGCTGGCCAAGGCGGCAAAGGTAAAGCGCAGGGCATCAGCGCCGTAGGCGGGAATGCCATCCGGGAACTCTTTTTGTGTATCTTTACGCACCCGGGGCGCGGTTTCGGGTTTACGCAGGCCGGTGGTGCGCTTGTCCAGCAACGGCTCTAAGGCAATGCCATCAATCAAGTCCACGGGGTCAAGCACGTTGCCCTCGGATTTGCTCATCTTTTTGCCTTGGGCATCACGCACCAAGCCGTGGATATACACATGCTTGAACGGCACACGCCCGGTGAAGTGCGTGGTCATCATAATCATCCGGGCCACCCAGAAGAAAATGATGTCATAGCCCGTCACCAGCACGCTGCTAGGCAGGTAGAGGTTGAAATCGTCGTTGGCAGCGTCGGTCTGCTCCGGCCAACCCATGGTGCTAAAGGGCACCAAGGCGGAGGAGTACCAAGTATCCAGCACGTCTTCATCGCGGCGCAGGGTTTTGCCCGGCGCTTGGGCTTGGGCCTCGGCTTCGTTACGGGCCACATAGACGTTACCTTCTTCGTCGTACCAAGCTGGGATTTGATGGCCCCACCACAGTTGGCGCGAAATGCACCAGTCTTGAATGTTGTTCATCCACTGGTGGTAGGTGTTAATCCAGTTTTCGGGCACAAACTTCACCGCACCCGAATCGACGGCTTCAATGGCTTTTTGGGTAATGCTCTTGCCGGTAGCATCGCCCTCGCCCACCTTGTTCATGGCGACAAACCATTGGTCGGTGAGCATTTTTTCAATCATCTCGCCGGTGCGGGTGCAAATGGGAGCCATCAGCTTGTGCTTTTTGGAGTCCACCAACGCGCCGGTTTCTTGTAGCTCGGCCACGATTTTTTTACGCGCCACATAACGGTCTAAGCCTTGGTAGGCTGGGGGCACCAAACGGGCCACGGCCTCAGCGGTGGGCAATTGGGCCAGTTCATGCAAAAACGCTGCATGGGCAGCAGGGGCGGCGCGCTCTTCTTCCGCTTCGCTCAGGCCATAGCTCCAAATTTGCGTGTGGATGTCGGCAATGCGCTCTGCCGACAGGGTGCGCGCTTGCAAGTCAAAAATAATCAACGCACTCAGGCGGTGACGGCGGCCTACGGCGTAGTCGTTCTCATCGTGTGCCGGTGTGACCTTGACCACGCCGGTACCAAAGTCTTTGTCCACATAGTCATCGGCAATCACTGGGATTTGGCGGCCCACCAGTGGCAGCGTCACAGTTTTGCCGATAAAGGCTTGGTAGCGTTCATCGTCGGGATGCACCATCACGGCCACGTCGCCCAGCATGGTTTCGGGGCGCGTAGTCGCTACCGTCAGGCTGCCGGAGCCATCGGTGAGCGGATAGACGATGTACCAAAGCGAGCCGTCTTTTTCTTCGTTTTCTACTTCCAAGTCCGAGACTGCCGATTGCAGCTTGGGGTCCCAATTCACCAAGCGCTTGCCCCGGTAAATTAAACCCTGCTGGTACAGGCGGACAAAAGTCTCACTGACCACTTTGGACAGTTTGTCGTCCATCGTGAAATATTCGCGGCTCCAGTCCACGCTGTCGCCCATGCGGCGCATTTGGGTGGTGATGGTGTTGCCGCTTTTTTCTTTCCACTCCCAGACTTTGGAGACAAAGTTTTTGCGCGCTTCAAACGGCGTAGCCCCCATATCGTGGCGGCTGATGCCTTGCTCTTGCAGTTGGCGCTCCACCACAATTTGCGTGGCAATACCGGCGTGGTCGGTGCCCGGAATCCAAGCTGTGTTGTCGCCCTTCATGCGGTGGTAGCGCGTCAGGCTGTCCATGATGGTCTGGTTGAACGCATGGCCCATGTGCAGCGTGCCCGTCACGTTCGGGGGCGGCAACTGGATGGAGAAAGCTGCTTGGCTGGCATCGGCTTGGCCCGTGCCGCGTACACCGGCAGCGCCGTAGCCGCGTGCTTCCCATTCGGGACCCCATTGGGCTTCTAAAGCGGCGGGTTCAAACGATTTGGACAGACTGGCAAGGCCGGGTTGGGAGAGGGTGTCGCTCATCGGGGGTAATCTTGGAAATGACAACGGCATCCAGCGGGGATACCGTCAGGTTAGCAGGTGACGGGAATGGGAATGGGGACTGATAATGGGGCTTGATTCTACCGGCCTGCTTTTATCCATCTTGCGCTATCCTGTGGCCATGCATACCATTGCCCAGAACCTTGAACAGCTCCATGCCCGGATTGCGCGCGCTTGCGCGGCAGCCGGGCGGGATGTCGGCAGCGTGGCCCTGCTGGCAGTATCCAAAACCTTTGGCCCCGAAGCGGTGCGCGAGGCCGCCGCCGCCGGGCAGTGCGCTTTTGGCGAAAACTACTTGCAAGAAGCGGTAGAAAAGATAGCCATTTTGCGCGCCGATACCACCTTACCCCAAGCGCTGCAATGGCACTGCATTGGCCCAGTGCAAAGCAACAAAACCCGCCTGGTGGCCGAGCATTTTGATTGGCTGCACACGCTAGACCGGCTCAAAATTGCCCAACGCCTGTCTGAGCAGCGCCCCGCCCATCTGCCACCCTTGCAGGTGTGCATTCAGGTGAATGTGGATGGTGGCCTGAATAAATCTGGCGTAGCCGCCACTGAAGCGCTGGCGCTGGCGCAAGCAGTGGCCGCCCTACCGCGCTTGCAATTGCGTGGCCTGATGGCGATTCCAGAACCTGCGCCAGATTTCCAAGCCCAATATGCCGTGCATCAAATCGCGCAAAAGCTGTTTGCACACATCCAGCACAGCGCCAGCCCCGGCTTGGAGGCGTGGGACACCCTGTCTTTGGGCATGACGGCTGATTTAGAGGCCGCTATTTTGGCCGGTAGTACGCTGGTGCGGGTGGGGAGCGGCATTTTTGGCAGCCGCCACTACCCCAGCACCCCGCTTTAATGCCCTTTTAGCGCTTGGGCGGCACTTTGGGGTCAATCGTCCAACAACGAGACATCACGCACTGCGCCCTTGTCGGCTGAAGTGACCAGCTTGGCATAGGCTTTGAGCGCCGCAGACACCTTGCGCGGGCGGGGTTGCGCGGGCTTCCAGCCCTTGGCATCTTGCTCGGCACGACGCTGGGCCAGTTCTTCATCGCTCAGCAGCACATCAATGCGGCGCTTGGGGATGTCGATGCGGATACGGTCGCCATTGCGTACCAAACCAATCGCACCACCTGCTGCGGCCTCGGGCGAACAGTGGCCAATCGACAGGCCCGACGTGCCGCCAGAAAAACGCCCATCGGTGAGCAAAGCACAGGCTTTACCCAAACCCTTGGATTTGATGTAGCTGGTCGGGTAGAGCATTTCTTGCATACCGGGGCCGCCCTTGGGGCCTTCGTAGCGCACGATGACCACATCACCGGCCTTGACCTTGTCGCTCAAAATGTTGGCCACGGCCTCGTCTTGGCTTTCGGTGACGTGGGCGGGGCCTTCAAACACTAGCAGTTCATCGTCCACGCCCGCGGTTTTCACTACGCAACCATCCAAAGCGATGTTGCCATGCAGCACCGCCAAGCCACCTTCTTGCGAGAAGGCATGGTCCGCAGAGCGGATGCAGCCTTCGGCGCGGTCGGTATCCAAACTGGGCCAGCGCACCGCTTGGCTAAAGGCCGTTTGCGTGGGCACGCCACCGGGGCCAGCCAGATAAAAGGTTTTCACGGCCTCGTCGGTGGTCTGCACAATGTCCCACTGCTTCAGGGCATCGCCCAAAGTGGGGCTGTGGACGGTGGGCACATCGGTGTGCAGCTTACCGGCGCGCGCCAATTCGCCCAAAATCGCCATGATGCCACCGGCGCGGTGGACATCTTCGATGTGGTATTTGTTGGTGTTGGGAGCCACCTTGCACAGCTGCGGCACTTGCAGAGATAGGCGGTCAATATCCTTCATGGTGAAGGCAATTTCGGCTTCTTGGGCGATGGCGAGCAGGTGCAAGATGGTGTTGGTAGAACCACCCATCGCAATGTCGAGCGTGATGGCGTTTTCAAACGCCTTAAAGCCAATCGCACGCGGCAAGATGGTTTCTTCGTTGCCTTCGTAATAACGCTTGGCCAATTCAACAATCAAATGTCCGGCACGTTTGAACAACTGCTCGCGGTCAGCATGGGTCGCTACCACGGTACCATTGCCCGGCAAGGACAGGCCCAGCGCTTCGGTCAGGCAGTTCATGGAGTTGGCAGTGAACATGCCCGAGCAAGAGCCACAGGTGGGGCAGGCCGAGCGCTCTACCTCGGCCACATCGGCATCGGACACCTTGTCATCGGCGGCCATGACCATCGCGTCGATCAAGTCGAGCTTTTTGATTTCGATGGTTTTGCTGCCGGGCTGGCTCAATTGCACCTTACCGGCCTCCATCGGGCCACCCGAGACAAACACCACCGGGATGTTCAGGCGCATGGCGGCCATCAACATGCCGGGGGTGATTTTGTCGCAGTTGGAGATACACACCATCGCATCGGCGCAATGGGCGTTGACCATGTACTCGACCGAGTCGGCAATGATGTCGCGGCTGGGCAGCGAGTACAACATGCCATCGTGGCCCATCGCGATGCCGTCATCGACGGCAATGGTGTTGAACTCTTTGGCGACACCACCGGCGGCTTCAATCTCACGCGCTACCAGTTGGCCCAGGTCTTTCAGGTGGACGTGGCCGGGCACAAACTGGGTGAAGGAGTTGACCACCGCAATGATGGGCTTTTGAAAGTCGGCATCTTTCATGCCGGTAGCCCGCCACAGCGAGCGGGCACCAGCCATGTTGCGGCCAGCGGTGGAAGTTTTGGAGCGGTAAACGGGCATGGGATTTTTTTCCGAAAAATGGGGCTGCATCCTAGTGCAAGATGCCAGCCAATTATGTCCCAGCCCCAGTAGCCACAACGGCCTTGTCGCTTAACGCGGGTTTTTAGGGCGCATTCCCAAATTTTCTTTTTGGCGGTTGAGGCGGTCTTTTTTGCGCTGGTCCACTTTTTCCATCGCCTTACGCTTGGTGTAGCCGGTCGAGTCGGCCCAGCCCCACCAGAGCAAGGTCAGGCCAAACGGCGACAACACCCACCACCAAGACCATTGCGCTACCGGCCCCACCTCTAGGTACTTGAGCAAAGCCAGCACAATGCCTAACATTAACAGATACATGATAAAAAATCCTTGTCAGCGCATGACAATACAATCGCGTTAAAACACTGTAATCTAACCTGAAGAAAGCCCCTCGCCATGAAACGTTCTCTCGCTGTTCTCGCTTTGACCCTCTCTGCTGCTGTGCCTGCGATGGCCGACCAAGCCTTGGCCACGGCCAAAAATTGCATGGCCTGCCATGCCGTAGATAAGAAGCTGGTTGGCCCCGCCTACAAGGACGTAGCCGCCAAGTACAAGGCCGATAAGGGTGCCGTCGATATGCTGGCGGCCAAAATTATCAAGGGTGGTGCAGGTGTCTGGGGTCCCGTGCCCATGCCACCGAATGCACAGGTGAACGAAGCCGAAGCCAAAAAGCTGGCCGCTTGGGTGATGGCGCAAAAATAAGCTGCTGTGGTTTTAGCACCACCGCCTGGCCCTTTGGGCAGGCGGTTTTTTGTTTTTTAGCGTTCCAATTTGTAAAAATTGCGAATCGTGACCCAAGCGTCTTCGGCATCGTCGGTGATGTGAAACAGCTTGAGGTCATGGGCCGAGATGGTGCCTTCTTCGACCATCAAATCCCAGTTAATCAGGCGCTTCCAGTAGTTGCTGCCAAACAACACAATCGGCAAGGGTTTGGCCTTCTTGGTTTGTACCAGCGTTAGCACTTCAAACAGCTCATCCAAGGTGCCAAAGCCGCCCGGAAAAGCCACCAACGCCTTGGCGCGAATCATAAAGTGCATCTTTCGCAGCGCAAAATAATGAAACTTGAAGCTCAACGAGGGCGAGATAAAGCGGTTGCCTGCCTGCTCGTGCGGTAGGGCAATACTTAAACCGACGTTGGGTGCATCGGCATCGTGCGCCCCTCGGTTGGCCGCCTCCATGATGCCGGGGCCACCACCAGTGCAGATATACAAGCGATTTTCGGGTTGTTGGCGTTTGCTGTGTTCGGCCACCAAACGGGCAAATTTGCGCGCTTGGGCATAGTGTTCGGCGTTGCGGACTGCCCGCTCGGCCAGCATAATTTGGTGTGCATTGCCCTTCTCTTTGGCTTGGGCCAGTTGCTTGGCGGCTTGCTTGGGCGAGATAAAACGCGCACTGCCATACACCACCACGGTGTTGTCAATGCCCTGCTCGGCTTGGCCCAAATCGGGCTTGAGCATTTCGAGCTGAAAGCGGATGCCCCGGGTTTCGCGCCGGAACATAAACTCGGGGTCGGCAAAGGCCATGCGGTGGGCATCGGCATGTAAGGGATTGCCTTGGTGGGCATCGGTGTGCAGCTCGGCCCACGCATCGGCCAGGCGGCGTTGGTTCAGTCGGGTATTGGCGTCCATAGTGTTCAAAAAAAAGGGCAAAAATGTTTGCCGAGACAGCATCACATCAACGCAGTCGCAACAATAAAACAACGGTCTGCAATCCGGCACCAGTCATCAATAAAGAGCCGAGCAGGTGCAGCGCACTCCAGCCTAACGCCATTAAATAACGTTGTTGTTGCAACAAGCCTACTACTTCGATAGAAAAGCTAGAAAAAGTGGTCAGTGCGCCCAAAAAGCCGGTGATTAAAGCCAAGCGCCACATGGGGTCCAGTGGTGGCAGGGTTTGGAAGAATCCGACCAACAGGCCAATCAGGTAGCCGCCCAGCAAATTGGCCGCCAAAGTGCCCCAAGGCAGCAAGGCCCCAGGGCTTAACCACAGGCCCAAACGCCAACGGGCCAAAGCGCCCACACTGGCCCCAAAGCAGATACTCAACATCTGTAATGCTATGGGCATGGGGTGCGCGAACGGGTTTTAGGTTTTTTGCTTAGGGTTTATCCACGCGGGTGGGCTGGATACGGCTCAGTGTTGGCGGAACCTCTTTGCGCCGCGCTTGGCGCGCCCGAAACAAACCTGCACGCATCAAAAAAATCGTGGTAATGGGCACGGTGATGGCCAGAAAAATAGCAATCAATAGCATGTGCCATGCCACGCCGCCTGACACCACAGAAAAATACAGCATCGCAGCGGCCAAAATACACCAGCAGCCCAAGGTCGCAATCATAGCTGGGGCATGAACCCGCTCAAAAAAACTGGGCAGCCGCAGCAGGCCGCTAGAGCCGAGCAAGGCAATGGCTGCACCCAAGAGCAGCAGCGCCGCCACTACCACTTCAGCCCACAAGGGCAAAACTGGTGCGTCCATTATTCAATCACCTCGCCACGTAACAGAAATTTAGCCATCGCGGTCGAACTGACAAAGCCGAGCAAGGCCACCAACAAAGCGGCTTCAAAATAATGCGGGCTGTTGTAGTGCAAGCCCAACACCAGCATGGCCAACATGCCATTGAGGTACATGCAGTCTAGCGCCAGCACCCGGTCTTGTGCTGCTGGCCCCAACAACACCCGCACCAAGGTACAGGCCATCGCCAGCACCAACATCAGCACCGCCAAAGGCACCGCCCACGACAAAATAGGCAAGGTGGCGGCGGTCGTCATAGTTCAAAAATCTCCATCAAAGGGCGCTCGTAGTGTTGTTTGATGTAGTTGGCAATGGCTTGGGCATCATCTACCTCTAGCACATGTAGCAACAGCATACTGCGGTCTAAGGCCAACTCGGCCCACGCCGTGCCGGGGGTGATGCAGACAATCATGGCCAACACGGCCAAGGCGTTGGGGTCGCGCAAATCCAGTGGTACATGCACAAAACCAGGCGGATGACTGCGGCTACCGGGCAGCAGCAACAAGCGCATCACGGCGATATTGGAATGGACAGAATCCAGCAGCACCCGGCACAACAAGCGCACGATGGTCAGGGGCCGACGCACGCGCACCGGCAAAGGGCGTAGCTCTTGGGTCAGCAATGGGATGCACAAGGCCAGCAACGTCCCCAACAACAGGTGCCCGGCACTCAAACTACGGTTGAGCAACAGCCACAACAACAACAAAGCCAGCGACAGCAAAGGCATGGGCAATAAGCGCTTCATGGTTGCTCCTGCCCGGTGATGGGTTGCCCGCTGGGTAAATACACGGGCGATGCAATCGGCATGGCCGACATCACGGCCCGCACATAGGTGCTGGGTGAATGCAGGGCATCGGCAGTGGCTTGGGTATAGCGCAACACCGGTTCAGCCGCTACCGTAAGCCAGACACACAGCAACAACAAACCGGCAATCGGCAAACCCTCTACCAGCCGCAACTGGGGTGCAGGCCGGTTGTGCGCCGCCCAAAAATGCCGAATGCCGGCACGGGTGAGGGCCAGCAGCGCCAGCAAGCCCGAACAAATCAGCAGCGCCAGAAAACTCCAGCCCGGCCAGCCCGGTTGGTGCCCCGCCGAGCCACCCAAACCCAAAGGATTAAGCACGGCGGTGAGCATGGCCACCTTGCCGACAAAACTGGCCAAGGGCGGCAAGCCAGCCACCATCAGGGTACAGCCCAAAAAAGCGCCCCCCATCAAGGCCGCTGCCGCTGGAATCACCCGCCCGACCAGCACCTCTTCTTGCTCATCGAGGTTCATGCCCACGGTGGGCACCAGTTCGGCATCTAAGAAAGGGGCTTCGTCGGCCAAAGGTTCGTAGGGCAAACTCTCGCTGCCTTCGGAGCGCCAACGGTCTATTAAATCGCTCAGCAAAAACAAGGCACTCACTGCCAAAGTGGAGCCGGGTAGGTAATACAGCAAGCTGCCCGTGAGCAAATTGTGCCCAAAGCCCATTGCCGCCAGCAAGGTGCCCGACGACAACACCGCTGCATAACCGGCCAAATGGCCTAAGCGTTGCGAGCCTAACATGCCAATCGCGCCAAAGGCCATCGTCAACAGGCCACCACTGAGCAACCACAAACTCCCAAACCAGGCCGAAGCGCCCGATTCGGTGCCAAACAGCAGCGTCCACAGGCGCAAAATGGCATAAATGCCCACTTTGGTCATTAAAGCAAACAAGGCCCCGACCGGAGCCGTTGCCGCGCTGTACGCTGGTACCAGCCAAAAATTGAGCGGCCAAGCAGCTGCCTTAATCAGGAAGGCCGTGGCCAAAATAGCCGCTGCCGCGTGCAGCAAACCCCGGTCGTGCGCGGCAATGCCGGGCATACTGCGCGCCAAATCGGCCATGTTCAGGGTGCCAGTCAGGCCATACAGCATCGACACGCCCACCAAAAACAACGCCGAAGCGGCCAAATTGATAGCGATGTAATGCAGCCCGGCTTGTACCCGCGCCCGCCCTGAGCCATGCAGCAGCAGGCCATAGGATGCCGCCAGCATGATTTCAAAGAAAACAAACAGGTTGAACAAGTCGGCGGTTAAAAAAGCCCCGCTCAAACCCATCAACTGAAACTGAAACAGTGGATGAAAATGTACCCCGGCGCGGTGCCAGCGGGCGCTGGCAAACAGCACCGAAGCCAGTGCCACGGTGCTGGTCAGAACCAACATCAGGGCGGTTAAGCGGTCCAGGGCCAACACAATGCCAAACGGCGCGGGCCAATTGCCCGGCAGATAGACCCCCAAACTGGTAGGCAAGCCTTGTTGGTTGCTCCAGACCAGCAACACCACAGAAATTACCAGCCCCAAGGCGGTAGAAAATAAATTGAGGGCAATTTTGAGGCGCTGCTGCTCTTCGCGCAGTATCAGCATCAAAGCCGCCGTAACCAAAGGCAGCGCTATCGGGGCCAGCATCAAATGGGGCATGGCCGACTGCGCCAGCGAGAGCAACAGCGCCTTCATGCGTTTTCCTCGGGGTGCTGAGTGGGGTCGGTGCCATCCACATGGTCGTTGCCAGCCAAGCCGCGCGAGGCCAACAGCACCACCAAAAACAGGGCCGTCATGGCAAAGCCAATCACAATCGCTGTGAGTACCAAGGCTTGCGGCAGTGGGTCGGCGTAGTGGGCCAAATCTTGCGCTACACCGGGGCGCAGCACCGGTTCCATGCCCGTGGCCAAACCCAAACGGCCCATGCTAAAGATAAACAGGTTGACGGCATACGACAGCAGCGACAGCCCCATGATGACCTGAAAGGTGCGTGGGCGCAGCAGCAGCCAAACCCCCGCACCCGTGAGAACACCAATTGCCAAGGCTAAGGTTATTTCCATCAGTGGTCTTCTTTCGTGCTTTCGGCGGCCTCTTCGGCCATGCGGGCATGAAAACGATGGCCACGCACCGACTGATGGGCGATAGAAGTCAAAATCACCAGTGTGGTGCCCACCACCAAGGTAAACACGCCCAAATCAAAGAACAGGGCGCTGGCAATGTGCAAATCACCCACCACCGGCCAATGCACATGCGCGGTGTGTGTGGTCAGGAACGGATAGCCCCAATACAAGGCCCCCAAACCAGTGGCCAAAGCGAACAACAGGCCCGTGGCCATCCAGCGCCGGGGAGTCAGGGGCATGTGGGCTTCTACCCATTGCGTACCCGAGACAATATATTGCAATAACAAGCCCACTGAAAATATCAATCCAGCAACAAAGCCGCCACCGGGTTCATTGTGACCACGCATAAAAAAGTGTAGCGCTACCAACACGGTAAAGGGCAGCAGCAAACGCACCAACACCGCTGGCACCATCAGGTAGCCCAGGGCAGTATCGGCAGCTTGGCGTGGGTTGATTAAATCAGTGTGCAAATCGGCGGGCAAACTGCGTTGCTGTACCGGTAAATCCATGGTCTCGGGGGCGGGGCGAAAGCGCCGCAGCAGCGCATACACCGTCAGGGCGACGATGCACAGCACCACAATCTCGCCAAAGGTATCAAAACCCCGAAAATCAACCAGCATTACATTCACCACATTGGTGCCACCGCCGCCAATCAGGGCGTTTTCTAAGAAGAACGTCGAGGTGCTGTCTGGAAAGGGCCGACTGAGCATCGCCAACACCAGCGTTGCCATACCCCCGCCAGCGGCCAAAGCAATCCACAAATCACGCAAACGCCGAACCTTAGTACGCACCCGCTGGCTTGTGCGTGGCGGAATATCTTGCTCCCGCCGGGGTAACCAGCGCAGCCCGAGCAAAATCAGCACCGTGGTCACAATCTCGACCATCAATTGCGTCAGCGCCAAATCTGGGGCCGAAAACCATAAAAAGGTCATGCTGGTACACAGCCCCGCCCCGCCCATCAGCGTGAGCGCGGCCATACGGTGGTATTTGGCTTGCCACGCGGCCCCCAAAGCGCAAACCATGCCCCCTATCCACAAGGCGACAAAAGCGGGCGATACCGGCATGGCAGAGCGATTGCCAATGTGCAAGCCACGGCTCCACAGCGGCACGGTAGCGACCAACAAGGTAACGCAACACAGCCAAAACATTTGCCATTGCAAGCGGTGCGTGCCCAGCAGACGCCGCCCTTGGCGCCCCAGCCAAGACAAGCGCGCCAAAAGATGCTCAAACCAGCGCTGGCCATTCAGGCACGCTGGCCAACCACGCAAGCTGCCAGCGCGTTGGCGTTGCCAGCGCAACAAGCCGTACAACAAGCTGCCTCCCAGCAAGGCGATTAAACTCATCACGAAGGGCGTGTTAAACCCATGCCAAACCGCCAAACTGAACACCGGCAAAATGCCGCCCACCACCGGCAAAGCAGCGGCATTAAGGTAAGGGCCAATCGCCCACGCGGGCAAAGTGCCTACGACCAAACAGGCGCACACCAGCAACTCTACCGGCACGCGCATCCAATGGGGCGGCTCGTGCGGGGTATGCGGTAAATCGGTTGCTGGTGGCCCCCAGAACACATCTAGCGTAAAACGCAAGGAATAAGCCACGCTGAACATGCCTGCCACGGTGGCGGCGATGGGTAAAAAATAGTTGATGAGCGTGCTGCCATCCAAAAACACCGTCTCGGCAAAAAACATCTCTTTGGACAAAAATCCGTTCAGCAACGGCACCCCGGCCATCGCCGCCGCCGCCACCGTGGCCAGCGTGGCCGTGACCGGCATCATGCTACGCAGCCCAGACAAGCGCCGAATATCGCGCGTGCCGCTTTCGTGGTCCACAATCCCCACCGCCATAAACAGCGAGGCTTTGAAGGTCGCATGGTTCAAAATATGGAACACTGCCGCCACTGCTGCCAGTGGGCTATTGAGGCCCAGCAGCAAGGTAATCAGCCCCAAATGCGAGATGGTGGAATAGGCCAGCAAGCCCTTCAAATCGTTCTGGAACATGGCCAGATAACCACCCAGCAGCAGGGTACAGACCCCCGCCCCACCCACCAGCCAGAACCATTCTTGCGTACCGCTAAGTACCGGCCACAGCCGCGCCAGCAAAAACACCCCTGCCTTGACCATCGTGGCCGAATGCAAATAGGCCGACACCGGCGTGGGCGCGGCCATCGCATGGGGCAACCAAAAGTGGAACGGAAACTGCGCGCTTTTGCTCAAGGCACCAAGCAAAATCAGCACCAGTGCCGTCAGGTAAAGCGGATGGTCGCGCACCAATTGGCCCGCTACCAACACATGGTCTAAATCATAGCTGCCGACGATATGGCCCAGCACCAGCATACCGGCCAGCATACACAGGCCGCCCGTGCCAGTGACCGTCAGGGCCATGCGCGCACCTCGGCGGGCATCTTTGCGGTGGTGCCAATAGCCAATCAGCAAAAAGGAGAACAGACTGGTCAACTCCCAAAACAGCGCCAGCTGAATCAAATTGCCCGACAGCACCACGC
Organism: Giesbergeria sp.; assembly: GCF_028686475.1. Classification (GTDB taxonomy): domain Bacteria; phylum Pseudomonadota; class Gammaproteobacteria; order Burkholderiales; family Burkholderiaceae_C; genus Simplicispira. The sequence continues at coordinate 25,110 of NZ_JAQUCA010000020.1, forward strand.
CCATCATCGCGCCCATAAACGCCAAGAAGAAGGCAAAAAAGCGTGGCACCGGGTCTGCCGGTGACATGTAATAGCGCGCATACAGCACCACCAGCGCCCCAATGCCCAGCACCAACATGCAGAACATCCAGGCAAAGCCATCCATGCGTAGCACCAAGTTCAGCCCCAAAGAGGGCAACCAAGTGATTTCTTCGCGCACCACGCCGCCTTGGGCCACCTGCGGAAAATAAAGCGCCGTTTGCACGCAGCAAAACAGCGCTACGGCTCCGGCCAGCGTAGATTCGGTGTTGCGTGCGTTAGAGGGCAGCACCGCCGCCAGCGCACTGGCCAAAAAGGGTAGAAAGATCAGAATAATCAAAGACATGCCCTTGCCATTTTACGGGCTAGAAAAAGGTAGCCAAAACGATAGCCATACCAGTGACTGAGGATGAGGAGAGTAGTATCGCTAAGCAACCCTGCTGGCCAGCGTACTGGATGCCAGCGCCTTCTTTTTTTGCGGAAGCAACACCGAATGCAGATACAAACTCTTTTGGGAATGGAATTGCCCATCATCCAAGCACCGATGGCAGGCGTACAGAACAGCGCCTTGGCGATTGCCGTGTCCAATGCGGGCGGTTTGGGTTCTTTGCCGTGCGCCATGCTCAATGCCGAAGCACTGCGCGCCGAGCTAGACACCATCAAGGCCAAGCTAACACCGGGCCGCCCCTTCAATCTCAATTTTTTTTGCCACCCCACGCCTGCGGGCGATACAAACAAAGCGGCGGCATGGCAAGCCCTGTTTGCGCCGTACTATGCCGAATGGGGCATTAACCCAGCGCAAGTGCCTTGGGCCACCAGCCGAATGCCGTTCAATCGCGACATGGCGGCTTTGGTCTGTGCTTACCGACCCGCCGTAGTGAGTTTTCATTTTGGCCTGCCCGCCCCCGAATTGTTACAAATGGTACGCAGTACAGGGGCCAAAATTATTTCGTCCGCCACCACGGTGACAGAAGCCCTGTGGCTAGAAGAGCGCGGCGTGGATGCCATCATCGCCCAAGGACTAGAAGCGGGCGGCCACCGAGGCATGTTTTTGAGCGAAGACCTGAGCAGCCAAATGGGCAGCTTGGCCCTGTGGCCACAAGTGGTCAAGGCCGTAAAAGTGCCGGTGATTGCTGCCGGAGGCATTGCCGATGCAGCTGGCGTGCGCGCCGCTTTGGCCTTGGGTGCCGCCGGGGTGCAAGTGGGCACAGCCTACCTGCTGTGCCCAGAGGCGACGACCAGCAGCATCCACCGCGCCGCCCTGAAAAGCCCTCTGGCACACACAACCACGTTGACCAATGTTTTTTCTGGTCGGCCAGCACGGGGCATGGTGAACCGTTTGGTACGCGAGTTAGGCCCGATACATCCTTTGGCCCCCACCTTTCCACTGGCCACGGCGGCCTCTGCGGCCTTGCGCCTGAAGGCCGAATGCAGGGGCAATGGTGATTTTTCGCCTCTGTGGGCTGGGCAAAACGTCTCTGGCTGCCAAGAAATACCTGCGGCTGCATTGACCCGCGCTTTGGCCAGTGGCGCTTAGGCCAATGGCGTTTAGACCATCAAAACCAAAAAACTCCACAGCGCTTGCACAGACTGAATTAACGCCCCATGCCAAAGCGCAGTGGTGGTTTTTTTTCCACCTCTAGCGCTTCAATTTTGACAATCACCAAAGACAGATTGTCACCGCCACCACGCCCGCGCATCCGGGCTTTTTCAATCAAAAACTCCGTCGCCTCGCGCGGCGTGAGCGATTGCACCACGGTGGCCATTTCTTCGGCAGAAAAATAGTGCCAAACGCCATCACTGCAAGCCATAAGGACATCACCGGGGCGCAGTTGGTGAATACTGTGCGTGCCCATAGGCGGGTCCACCTCGGCCCCCAAGCAACCCAACAAAATGTTGGACTGGGGATGCACTTGGGCCTCGTCTTCGGTCAAATCACCCCGATCCACCAAGGCTTGCACATAAGAATGGTCTTTGGTGCGATGCACCATTTTGCCGTCTTGAAAATGGTAAATGCGCGAATCCCCCGCATGAACCCAATAGCAATCGCCGCGCGGATTGATTAAAAAAGCCGCCAAAGTGCTGTGTGGCTCCTCTTCGGAGGAAATGGCCGTCAGGCGAATCACGATATGCGCCTCTTCCACCAGGTTTTTTAACATGGAGGGGCCATCGTCATAGTCGGGCGAATAGCGCTCAAACAACTGGCGCGCGGTCATCATCACCTGGTCGGAGGCTTTGCGGCCACCACTGCGCCCGCCCATGCCATCGGCCAGCACGCCCAGCAAACAGCCGTTGTAACGCGAATGGGTGAGCAAGGCCACTTGGTCTTGCTGGTAGCTGCGGTCGCCCTTGTGGATACCCGTGGAGGCGCTGATACGAAATGCTTTAGACATGCCCAAGCCAAAAAAGGGATTGGCCCCGTGTTTTTACCAAGGCTTCCACCAAGAGGATGGACGCTGCTCGATGCCCTGCGCGAGGTACTTGCTGTGCGGATAACTGGCATCGAACACCCGACGGGCATCGTCGCGCAGTTGCACCATGCCCAAGGCATCGTAGGAGCGCACCAAGATAAACAGGGCTTCTTCTTGTGCTGGCACGCCTTGGTAGTCTGACAGGGCAATTTGCGCCCGGTTGATGGCCGCTACATAGGCACCACGCTGAAAATAGTAGCGCGCCACATGCACTTCATACTGCGCCAGCGCGTTGACGATGTAGGTCATGCGCTGGCGGGCATCGGGGGTGTATTTGGACTCGGGAAAGCGCGTACTCAGCTCACGGAAAGACTCAAAAGAATCTTTGGCCGCTTTTTGGTCACGCTCGGACAAATCTTGGTTCGCTACCCAAGAAAATAAACCCAGCTCGTCATTAAAGTTGACCAAGCCTTTCAGGTAGAGCGCGTAATCTGCCGCTGGGCTGGCAGGGTGCAGTTTCAGAAAACGGTCCAGTGTGGCCAGCGCTTGCGCTTTGTCGCCACCTTTGTATTGGGCGTGGGCTTTGTCCAGTTGGGCCTGTTGGGCCAATGGAGTGCCAGCGGCACGCCCTTCTAATTTTTCTAGCAACACCACGGCTTTGTCAAAGGCACCGCCGCTGACTTCCTCGCGGGCCTCCGCATAGATGCGCTCGGGGCTCCAACCGGCGGTTTTGTCTTCGGTGACAGTGGAGCAGCCTGCCAGCAAAGCACTGGCAACCAGCAGGGCGGGAACAATCGCGACAGACACACGCGGCATGGTAAAACAGCTTTCTGGGAAGAACGAGCAAACGGGCTGCCGATTGTACCGGTGGGCCAAGCCTCGCATTGCGTGGCTCCAGCCTTTCTACAATGGCGGCTATGTTTGTTCATTTGCGCCTACACACCGAGTTTTCCGTCGTTGACGGCACCAACCGTATTGACGAGGTGGTTCAAGCCGCCGCCGCCGATGGCCAGCCCGCGCTGGCGATTACGGATTTCAACAACCTGTTTGGGGCTGTCAAGTTTTACAAACAAGCGCGTGGCAAGGGGGTCAAGCCCGTATTGGGGGCCGAAATTTTGCTCGAAGGTGCCAGCGCCAGCGACCCAAGCAGCCGCATCGTGCTGTTGGTGCAAGACAACCAAGGCTACCTGAATCTGTCTGAGTTGCTGGCCCGGGCTTGGACACGCAAACAAATTAAAGGCCAAGGGGTCTGCACTTGGGCCTGGCTAGAAGAGCTGCACGCCGGGCTGTTGGTGCTGGCCGGTGCCCAAGCTGGCCCCGTGGGCCAAGCCTTGGTGCGTGGCGATACCGCTGGTGCCACGGCCATAGCGCAGCGCTTGGCGGCCTTGTTTGCCCAACGGTTTTATTTAGAAATCCAACGCGCTGGCCGCCCGGACGATGAAAGCCATGTTGCCGCCACGGTGCAATTGGCCGCCCAGTTGCAATTGCCCGTAGTCGCCACGCACCCGGTGCAATTTGCCACCGCAGACGACTACGAAGCCCACGAAGCGCGCGTGTGTATTGCCGAAGGCGAAATCTTGGGCAACCAGCGCCGCGTGCGCCGTTTTACGCGCGAGCAGTATTTCAAACCAGCGGCGCAAATGCAGGCGTTGTTTGCCGATGTACCCTCGGCGCTGGCCAATACGCTAGAAATTGCCAAACGCTGCAACCTGACGCTGGTCTTGGGCAAACCACAATTGCCCAATTTTCCGATTCCGCCAGTCAATGGGCAGGTGTTGTCGGTAGAAGATTACTTTCGCCACGTCTCACACGAAGGGCTAGAGCAACGCCTGTTGCACCTCTACCCTGATGCCACAGTCTGCGCGGCACAGCGCCCACGCTACGTTGAGCGACTAGAGTTTGAACTCAACACCATCCTCAAAATGGGCTTTCCGGGCTATTTTTTGATTGTGGGCGACTTCATCCAGTGGGCCAAAGCCCACGGCTGCCCGGTGGGGCCGGGCCGGGGTTCTGGGGCAGGTTCTTTGGTGGCCTATGCGCTCAAAATTACCGACTTAGACCCGCTGGAATACAAACTGCTGTTTGAGCGCTTCCTCAACCCCGAGCGCGTCTCGATGCCCGACTTTGATATTGACTTTTGCCAGTCCAACCGCGACCGCGTGATTGATTATGTCAAAGACAAATACGGCAAAGAAGCCGTGAGCCAAATTGCCACCTTCGGCACGATGGCCGCGCGCGCCGCCATCCGCGATGTGGGCCGGGTGCTGGACATGAGCTACACCTTTTGCGACGGCATCAGCAAACTCATCCCCAACAAGCCGGGCCAGCACATCACCATTGCGGGCGCGATTGAAGCCGAACCGGTGTTGGCCGAACGCTTGGCCAAAGAAGATGAAGTCAAGACCCTGCTGGCCTTGGCGCAAAAATTGGAAGGCTTAACGCGCAACATCGGGATGCACGCCGGGGGCGTATTGATTGCACCGGGCAAACTGACCGATTTTTGCCCACTCTACCAACAGCCGGGTAGCGAATCGGCGGTCAGCCAATACGACAAAGACGATGTCGAGGCCATCGGTTTGGTGAAGTTTGACTTCTTGGGCTTGGCCACACTCACGATTTTGGAGCTGGCGCGCGAATTTATCGTGCAACGTCACCCCAAACAAGCCGATTTTTCCTTTGAAAACATCCCACTCAACGACAAAGCCACCTACGAGCTGTTCTCCGATGGCCTGACCGAAGCGGTGTTCCAGTTTGAAAGCCGAGGGATGCAGGGCATGTTGAAAGAAGCCCGCCCCACGCGCTTAGAGGACCTCATCGCCCTGAACGCCTTGTATCGCCCTGGGCCTATGGACCTCATCCCCAGCTTTGTCAATCGCAAGCATGGCAAAGAGCCGGTCGAATACCCGCATCCGCTGGTGGCCGAGATGCTGTCCGAAACCTACGGCATCATGGTCTATCAAGAGCAGGTGATGCAAACGGCGCAGATTTTGGGCGGCTACTCGCTCGGTGGTGCAGATTTATTGCGCCGCGCAATGGGCAAAAAAAAGGCCGAAGAAATGGCCGAGCATCGGGCTGTTTTCCGCACTGGGGCAGCCAAAAATGGCATCAGCGAAGAAAAAGCCGATGAGATTTTTGACTTGATGGAAAAATTTGCCGGTTACGGTTTTAACAAATCGCACGCGGCAGCCTATTCTTTACTGGCCTACCATACCGGCTGGCTGAAAGTGCATTTCAAGGCGGAGTTTTTTTGCGCCAACATGACCATCGAAATGGACGACACCGACAAGCTCAAGGTGTTGCTCGATGACGCACAGAAAAACTTTGGCCTTTCATTTGAGCCGCCCGACATCAACCAAGGCGCTTACCGTTTTGAACCCATTTCAGACAGCAGCATCCGTTACGGCTTAGGGGCCGTCAAAGGTACCGGCCAAGCCGCCATTGAGGCCATTATTGCCGCGCGCGAAGGCAAGGGCGAAGGCCCGCATGGCGGCCAGAGTGGGCCGTTTAGCAGCCTGTTTGATTTCTGCCTGCGCGTCGAGCGCAGCAAACTCAACAAACGCACGGTGGATGCCTTGATTAAAGCGGGGGCCTTTGACAGCATCGAGCCAAACCGCGCTGCTTTATCGGCCTCCATAGACCGAGCCTTTGACTTTGTCACTGCCACGCTGGCCAATGCCAACCAAAGCGGTTTGTTTGATATGGATGCCGATGCCCACGGCTCTAGCACCCAAGAGCCGGAGCTGGTCGAGGTAGCCCCTTGGGGCGTGAAAGAGCGCCTGGGCTACGAAAAACCCGCCTTGGGCTTTTACCTGTCGGGCCATTTGTTTGATGAAGTCGCCCCCGAAGTGCGCCGTTTTGTCCGCACCCGCTTGGCCGAGTTGCGCGATACGCGCGACACGCAAACCGTGGCCGGGATTGTGGACGGTTTTCGGGTAGTCAATGGGATGCGTGGCAAACAAGGCATTTTTGTGCTGGACGATACCTCAGCCCAAATTGAAGCCTCGGCCAGCGAAGCGGTGCTTAACCAGTACCGCGAGCTGCTGCAAGACGACGAGCTGGTCATCGTTTCAGGTCGCCTGCAACCGGGACGCAACGGCTTTGAAGCCCGCTTTATCGTGCAGCAAGTGCAAAACTTGCCTACGGCGCGCAGTCGTTTTGGCAAATACCTGCAAGTGACCGTGGGCGATACCACGCCCGACTTGGCGCGTTTGTTGCGCGATTACCCCTGCCACGTTGAAACCCCAGCCCAAGGCGAGGCGCAAAAATACGGCTTGCCGGTGCGCCTGTCCATCGCCTGCGCTGGCCCTGAAGGCACGGCCCATGCCGAAGTGCAATTGGGCGAAGCCCACCGCACCTACCCCAGCGACGAGGCTTTGGCCGCTTGGGCGCAACAGGCCGAACCAGGGCGCGTTACCATCGTTTACGAATAATTTTCAAGAATGTGATTACAACACTTGAAAAAATCTGCCCACGGGCGCAGATTCCCCCATTCAGCGCCCATGCGCGCGCATCGTTAGAATGATTTTTATGGCAACCAAAATCCCCACCCCTGCTCGCACGCCTGCGGTGCATCGGCCTGCACCAGATGATGGCGATGCCGTTGTGCTGGAGCGCGTGCCGCAAAAAACCAAGCCGCCACAGATGTACCGCGTGGTGATGCTCAATGACGATTACACCCCAATGGAGTTTGTGATTGTGGTGTTGCAAGAATTTTTTGGCAAAAACCGCGAAATGGCCACGCAAATCATGCTCAAAATCCATCTCGATGGCAAAGGCGTGTGCGGGGTTTACTCGCGCGATGTGGCCACCACCAAAGTCAATCAGGTGATGGAAGCCGCCCATCAGGCGGGCCATCCCTTGCAATGCCTGAGCGAGCCGGTTGAATAAACGGTTGAATAAACACCTAGCATCCTCAAATACAGTTCCACTTTTTCGCAAGCACAAAGGAGTTCACGTCAATTACCCCATCCTGAAGGATGGGGCTTGAAGCCGAAAGGATTTAAGCCGGGTTGACCAGGGAAAGCGGTAGCCAATCCGCTACGTTAACAACAGGTCGTTCAGACGCACCAGCAAATGCTTCCTCAGTTTGCTGCTCTGCAAGGTTTTGATCATGCTGGGCCAAGGTAAAAGCCCGAAGGTTGAAACCGCAGCTTGTAAAAGCTGGAGCCGGTTGCCAACATTCCCGAGGGGAGCGACATCGCAAGATGTCCGTCACTAGGCCCGTAAGGGCTGACCGCTGGAAAGACAGCTTATTTTTGGAGAGATAGGTGGCAGTTTTTGTGTTGAATTCCCAAGGCAAGGCATTGATGCCCTGCACCGAAAAGCGCGCCCGGCTGCTGCTGGCACGTGGTCGGGCGCGGGTGCATCGCCTTGTGCCGATGGTGATTCGACTCACAGACCGTGCAGCGGATTCGTGCGCTTTGCAGCCACTGCGCTTGAAACTGGACCCCGGCAGCAAAACGTTAATCCATCGCGGTAAGCAAATTTCTGAAGCCTTAACCGCTCGCCGCCAAATGCGCCGTAAGCGTGTGCATGGTTTTGGCACTGGCGATATGGTGCGCCCCGAGGTGCCCTCGGGGGTGAAGGCTGGCATCCACATTGGACGGGTGGCCGTGCGGGCCAGCGGCTCTTTCAACATCCAAAGCTACCAAGATGGTCAATCTATCGTGGTGCAAGGCATTAGCCACAAACATTGCCGCGTGATTCAGCGTGCTGATGGTTATGGCTATTTCTTCAACCGGGCCAACAACACAGGACGTGAGCAGGCAAGGCCCAAAGCAAGGAACGCTGCGCGTTCCGCGCTCTACCTCCCCGGCATGAATGCCGAGGTTTCACGCGCAAATTGATGATTGCCCAAGAACTGGAAGTCAGCTTGCACATGGCCTTTGTCGAGGCCCGCCAGCAACGCCACGAATTTATTACCGTGGAGCATCTGTTGCTCGCACTGCTCGATAACCCCAGCGCCGCCGAGGTATTGCGTGCCTGTTCGGCCAATATGGACGATCTGCGCGCCGCGCTGATCCACTTTATCAAAGACAACACGCCCCAAGTGGCCGGTAACGACGAGGTCGATACCCAACCCACGCTGGGCTTTCAGCGCGTGATTCAGCGCGCCATCATGCACGTCCAATCCACTGGCAACGGCAAAAAAGAAGTCAACGGTGCCAATGTGCTGGTGGCTATTTTTGGCGAGAAAGACTCGCACGCCGTGTATTACCTGCACCAACAGGGGGTCACGCGGCTGGATGTGGTCAACTTTATTGCCCACGGCATCAAAAAGAGCGAGCCGCCCGAGCCAGCAAAAAACCCCGAAGGCAATGCCCCCGAAGGTGAAGAAGCCGCCGCCGCCGAGCGCAACGAAAAAGCCTCGCCGCTAGAGCTGTACACGCAAAACCTCAACCAGTTGGCCAAAGACGGCAAAATTGACCCCCTCATTGGCCGCCATTTTGAAGTCGAGCGCACGATCCAAATTCTGTGCCGTCGGCGCAAAAACAACCCGCTGTTGGTGGGCGAGGCCGGTGTGGGCAAAACCGCGATTGCCGAAGGCTTGGCTTGGCGCATCACACAAAAAGACGTGCCCGAAATTTTGGCCGAAGCCACCGTTTATTCTTTGGACATGGGCGCATTGCTGGCCGGTACCAAATACCGGGGTGATTTTGAACAGCGCCTGAAAGCGGTGCTCAAATCGCTCAAAGACAAGCCACACGCCATCTTGTTCATTGATGAAATCCACACCCTGATTGGTGCCGGTGCGGCTTCGGGTGGCACTATGGATGCTTCCAATTTGCTTAAACCAGCGCTCAGTTCGGGCGTGCTGAAATGTATTGGGGCTACCACCTTTACCGAATACCGGGGCATTTTTGAAAAAGATGCTGCCCTGTCGCGGCGCTTCCAAAAGGTGGATGTGGTCGAGCCTAGCGTGGCCGAGACGGTGGACATCCTCAAGGGCCTCAAATCGCGCTTTGAAGAACACCACAGCGTCAAATACGCGGCAGCCGCCCTGCAAGCCGCGGCAGAACTCAGCGCCAAATACATCAACGACCGCCATTTGCCCGACAAGGCAATTGACGTGATTGACGAGGCCGGTGCCGCCCAGCGTATTTTGGTGGCCAGCAAGCGCAAGAAAACCATTGGCAAAACCGAGATTGAAGAAATCGTCGCCAAAATTGCGCGCATTCCGCCTGCCAATGTCTCCAACGACGACCGGGGCAAGCTGCAAGTGCTAGAGCGCGACCTGAAAAGCGTGGTGTTCGGCCAAGACAAAGCCTTGGAAGTGCTGGCCTCGAGCGTCAAAATGGCGCGCTCGGGTTTGGGCAAGCCCGACAAACCGATTGGTGCCTTCTTGTTCAGCGGCCCCACTGGTGTCGGCAAAACCGAAGCCGCGCGACAATTGGCCTACATTTTGGGCATTGAGCTAATCCGCTTTGATATGTCCGAATACATGGAGCGCCACGCCGTTAGCCGCCTGATTGGCGCGCCGCCCGGCTATGTCGGCTTTGACCAAGGTGGCTTGCTGACCGAAGCCATCACCAAAAAGCCGCATTCGGTGCTGCTGCTCGATGAAATCGAAAAGGCGCACCCCGACATCTTCAACGTGTTGTTGCAGGTGATGGACCACGGCACCCTGACCGACAACAACGGGCGCAAGGCCGATTTCCGCAATGTCATCATCGTCATGACCACCAATGCGGGTGCCGAAACCATGAACAAGGCCACGATTGGCTTTACCACCCAACGCGAAGCCGGTGATGAAATGGCCGACATCAAGCGCCTGTTTACACCCGAGTTCCGCAACCGCTTAGATGCCATCGTCGGCTTTAAGGCACTCGATGCGCAAATCATCTTGCGCGTGGTGGACAAATTCTTGCTGCAACTCGAAACCCAACTGGCCGAGAAGAAGGTAGAAGTGACCTTCACCGACGCGCTGCGCCAGCACTTGGCCAAGAAAGGTTTTGATCCGCTGATGGGCGCGCGTCCGATGCAGCGCCTGATCCAAGACACCATTCGCCGCGCCTTGGCCGACGAATTGTTGTTTGGTCGCTTAACCGATGGTGGCCGCCTGACCGTGGATGTGGAACACAAAAAAGACGACAAGGGCGCAGAAACTTCCGAAGTGAAGCTCGATATCCAACCCCTGTCGAAAAAAGAGCGCGCCGCTAAGGCCGAACCGGCAGAGCCGGAAGAGGCCACCGCACGCTAACCACCCCAGCAGGCAGGGGGCTAGCCTCTCCCTGCCCTCAGACCAGGCCAGCCAGCCCGCGCAGGGCGGTGCTGGCCCTGGTTTTGTGCGGGCTAGACAATCGCCGTCATGTCCCCTGCCCCCAAGGCGGGGCCTTGTAAGGCGCGCTCCATCGTGATGTGGCTGATACCGGCTTCTTCGTAGGGTGCGCCACGCGGAATAAAGCCAGCACGAGCATAAAACGACATGGCACTGCATTGGGCATGCAACTCTAGGCAGGTATCGCCCCGACTGCGCGCTTGCTCTATCAAGGTGTAGAGCAGTTCACGCCCCCAATCGGCCCCGCGCAAGGAGCGATGCACCGCCAAACGGCCAATGCGCCCCATGCCATCTTGGGCGGGTAACAAGCGGCCCGTGGCAATGGCTTGGCCGAGGCGGTTGTAGAGCACCGCGTGCAAGGATTGCGGGTCGTATTCGTCCAACTCTAACGCTGGGTCAATGCCCTGTTCTTCCACAAAAACGGCGCTACGCAATGCCAAGGCATCTGGGCCGAGCACAGCCCAATCGCCGGTACGCACTTCGGCCATGCGGTGCTGTGCTTCAAAGCTTTCCATAATGGCACGCAGAGGGGCTGGCACTGGGCAGGCGCTGTGGCTAGCCAGATTGACAAACACGGCTACCAATTCACCCGAGGCCAACAGCCGCTCGCCGCGAAAGATTCCTGCCTCTAATTGCACCGAGGTATTGCCCACACGCACACAGCGGATACCGACTTCTAACACATCATCTAAACGGGCTGAGTCGTGGTACTCCAGCGTGACCTTTCTGAGTACCAGTTCACCACCCAACAGGGCCATACTGGCTTCATAAGGCAGTGCCAGCGCACGCCAATAGCCCATCATGGCGGTTTGGATATAGGCCAAATAATGGGGGCTGGAAAGGATTTTTTGGCTGTCCACTTCAATCCAGCGCACACGCTGGCGGTGCAGGCAACGAAAATCAGCACGTTGGGGCAGCATGAATGTTTACTCCAAAGAATTGAAAGAAAAGGCTTGGCGCAGCGCGCGGGCAGCATCGGCATGGGCGGTGCGCGCTTCAGGGATGGCACGGCCCATTTTGATAAATTCGTGTGTCACGCCACGGTAAATTTCTAAATCTACTGGCACGCCAGCCAGACGCAGTTTGTCGGCGTAATCAATGCCCTCATCCACCAACGGATCGCATTCGGCCAGCCCTATCCAGGCTGGGGCTACGCCTTCGACATCCGGGGCCAACAAGGGCGCAAAACGCCAGTCTTCGCGCTCTTGCCGGGTTTGCACATAATGGGCAAAAAACCAACTGATGGCGGGTTCTTCTAATACCAGCCCACGGGCATAGGTGGCGTGCGAAGGGGTATCTTGGTGCGCAGCACAACCGGGGTAGAACAATAGTTGCAGCGCCAAGGGCAAACCGGCATCGCGCGCCAAAATAGCATTCACGGCGGACAGCGTGCCGCCAGCGCTATCGCCGCCCACGGCCAAACGGCTGGCATCGGCTCCTAGGGTGCTGGCGTGCAGCGCCAGCCATTGCAAGGCATCCCAAGCATCGTTGCTGGCGGTGGGAAAGCGGTGTTCTGGGGCCAAACGGTAGTCTAACGACACCACCATGCAAGCAGCCAAGCGGGCCAACTCGCGGCACAGGGTATCGTGGGTGGCAATGCTGCCAATGGTAAAACCGCCGCCATGTAGATACAGCAACAGGCCGGACGCTGGGCCGGTGGTGTCGGAAGCATACAGACGGGCGGGCAAGGGGTAGCCATCGCGCGCCGGGATGGTGAAGTCCTCTATCCGTGCCAAGGGGGCCTTAGGCACTTCCAACACCCCTGCGCCCACCTCGTAGGCAGCACGGGCTTGGACGGGTGTCAGGGTATGCAAGGGGGTACCACCAGCACGGTGCATGCGTTCTAGTACGCTGTACATGGCCTTGGTCAGGCGGGTGCGGTGGAGGTGCAGTTCAGGGTGGGCAGTCACAACAGCAGGGCAAAGCAGGCGAAGCCGCCATTATGCGGATGCCTTTGCCAACGGCCCGTAGGCCAGCCCAGAAGCCACACCACCAAATAAGTCGCCCTCGACCAAAGGCACACCCGGAAAGCCTTGTGCCAGCACCTGTTGGAAGGCACGCAAGGCCGATGAGCCACCAGTGAGGTAAATAGCCCCCAATTGAACAGGAGCAATGCCCGCTTGGCGCACACACTCTTGCGCGCACTGCAGCACACGCGCCAGCAGCTTAGAAAGCTGGCTGGCTACCTGCTCTGGGGCCAATGTGGCGATGAGCTGGGCTTGAACCTCGGACAAATCTAGCGTTTGCGGCTGCCCGCTGATGGAGCAGGCAATTTTGGCCTGCTCCATCGCATTCATTAGGCGGTGCCCGAGTTGCTCGCGCAGCACCACCATCAGGCGCTGGTGCAGGCGTTCATCGCGGTAGTCTTGGCGCAGGGCTTGGGCTTCGCGCAGTGCCTTGGGTGACGACAGCCAATGAATCAGGTGCCAAGTGGCCAAATCGAAGAACACCCGGCTGGGCACCTCGCGGCCTTTGGGGCCAGTATGGCGATAGCCTAACAACGGCATCACCTGCTCTAGATGCAATTTATGGTCGTAATCGGTGCCACCAATATGCACGCCGGTAGTGGCCAGAATATCGGCACTGCGATCCGTTTTGGCGATGCGTTCTGGCCCCAAGCGCACCACGGTAAAGTCGGAAGTACCGCCACCAATATCCACCACCAGCACGGTGCTTTCTTGCGTCAGGCGGCGTTCGTAGTCCAGCGCGGCGGCAATCGGTTCTAACTGGAAGCCTACTTCGGCAAAACCACAGCGGGCAGCCGCTTGCAACAGCGAGGCTTGCGCCAGCTGGTCGCGCTCGGGGTTGTCATCGACAAAATGCACCGGACGCCCCAATACCAGCCGTGCGGGCAAGCCACCCAATTGCAATTGAGCGCGCTGCACCAGCTCTAGCAAAAAGCGCTCAATGATGTCCTGAAAACTCACCATCTCATGGTGGATGGCGGTTTTTTCCTGCAACAACGGGCTACCGAGCAGGCTTTTGAGCGAGCGCATCAAGCGCCCCTCGGTGTGCGCCAGATAGTGCGTCATGGCATCGCGGCCAAAATGCGTACTGTGGGTTTCGTGGTTAAAAAACAAGGCGGTGGGCAGGGTGGTGGCTTGGCCCTCTAAGGGCAGCAGGCGAGCCTTGCCTTGGCCATCAGCCCAAGCCACCGCAGAGTTGGAAGTGCCAAAGTCAATGCCTAGCGTACCGGGAAGAAAAGAAGTCATGCAGCGCAAAGCAAAAAAGCGGCCGATTGTGGCACAAGGCCCAAAGCGCCTTTTTTCTGGATAAGGGATAGAATGATTGGACGCAAATTGGCAACTGCTTTCGCTGCAATCCCACTCGAACAAAAGCGGATTGAAAGGAATTTTTTATGCAAAAAATGCTACTGCTGGTGGGCCTGTGCAGCGTGGCCACACTGGCCAGCGCGCAAGAGCAGGCGCGCGTTATCTCCTCTACCCCCATCTTGCAGCAGGTGGCGGTGCCGCAGCAGGTGTGCCACGATGAAACGATAGCCACTGCACCACGCACTACGGGCGGCGGGGCCATGTTGGGGGCGATTGCAGGTGGCGCAGCAGGCAATGCGATTGGCGGTGGCAGTGGCCGCGCGGCAGCAACCGCCTTGGGCGTAATTGGCGGCGCTTTGTTAGGAAACCAAGTAGAAGGCCAAGGCCGCCAGCCCTACTACCAAGATGTGCGACGCTGCACCACCGAAACTTTTTATGAAAACCGCACCGTAGGCTACAACGTAATCTATGAGTATGCTGGCCGCCAATACAGCACCCGCACCGAGCGCGACCCCGGCGGCTGGCTGCCTATCAGTGTGCAACCCGTGGCCGATAAGCGGCATGGCCGGGTGTACTCCACCGCACAACCCGAATACATTGAGCAAGGCCGCGTCGTCTCGGGCCAGCGTCGCGAGGTTTTGCCCCCGCCGCCTGCGGTGTATGTCAATCCACCCGTAACCGTGATTGAATACAACCGCCAGCGCGATTACTACCCGCCTCCTCCACCTCCACGCCCGTACCACCACCATCGGGACGAATGGCGCTAATTTTGTACTGCGCTGGTGTGGTGGCCCATGCAGCCGCCTAAAATTGCTGCTTTACCTTTGACGCTTTTTTGTCCATGACTACCGAAAAAATTGACGGCGTTTCCGTTGCTACCCAAGCCAATGTTTATTTTGATGGCAAATGCGTCAGCCACAGCCTTACCTACCCCGATGGCACGAAAAAATCCGTCGGTGTGGTGCTGCCTGCCGCCCTGACCTTCAACACCGGCGCACCCGAAATCATGGAATGCGTGGCGGGCAGCTGCGAATACAAATTGGCAGGCAGTGATGCTTGGCTGCAAAGCACAGCGGGCGACAAGTTCAGCGTGCCGGGCAACTCCAGCTTTGACATTCGCGTCACCGAGGCTTACCACTACATCTGCCATTTCGGCTAAACCCTTTTTCACTGACAAGATTCAAGCCTATGGCCACCATCCTACAAAACCTTCCCGTCGGCCAAAAGGTCGGTATTGCCTTCTCGGGCGGCTTAGACACCAGCGCCGCGCTGCACTGGATGAAGCTCAAGGGGGCCTTGCCCTACGCCTACACCGCCAACTTGGGCCAGCCCGACGAGCCAGACTACAACGAAATTCCGCGCAAGGCGATGGAATACGGTGCCGAAAAAGCGCGCCTGATTGACTGCCGCACCCAACTGGCGCACGAAGGCATTGCCGCGCTGCAAGCCGGAGCTTTTCATATCAGCACCGCTGGCATCACCTACTTCAACACCACGCCACTGGGCCGCGCTGTCACCGGCACCATGCTGGTGGCCGCCATGAAGGAAGACGATGTGCATATCTGGGGCGATGGCTCCACCTTCAAGGGCAACGATATTGAGCGTTTTTACCGCTACGGCCTGCTGACCAACCCCGCCCTGAAAATCTACAAACCTTGGCTAGACCAGTTGTTTATTGACGAGCTGGGCGGCCGCGCCGAAATGTCTGCGTTCATGACGCAACATGGCTTTGGCTACAAAATGAGCGCCGAAAAAGCTTACTCCACCGACTCCAACATGCTCGGCGCTACGCACGAGGCCAAAGACCTGGAGTTTTTGAACAGCGGCATCCGCATCGTCAACCCCATTATGGGCGTGGCCTTCTGGAAAGACGATGTGGCCGTGAAGGCCGAAGAAGTCTCGGTGCGCTTTGAAGAAGGCCAGCCGGTGGCCCTGAATGGTGTCGAGTTCAATGACCCAGTCGAGCTGATTTTGGAAGCCAACCGCATCGGTGGCCGCCACGGTTTGGGCATGAGCGACCAGATTGAGAACCGCATCATCGAGGCCAAGAGCCGTGGCATCTACGAAGCCCCCGGCCTAGCGCTACTGCACATCGCCTACGAGCGTTTGGTGACCGGCATCCACAACGAAGACACCATCGAGCAATACCGCATGAATGGCCTGAAACTGGGCCGCCTGCTGTACCAAGGCCGCTGGTTTGACCCACAAGCCATCATGCTGCGCGAAACCGCACAGCGCTGGGTGGCGCGCGCCGTCACCGGCACGGTCACGTTGGAGCTGCGCCGTGGCAATGATTACTCCATCCTCAACACCGAATCGCCCAACCTGACCTACCACCCCGAGCGCCTGAGCATGGAAAAGGTAGAAGATGCGCCGTTTAGCCCGCTAGACCGCATCGGCCAACTCACCATGCGTAACTTGGACATTGTGGATACGCGCGCCAAGCTGGGCATTTACTCGAACGCGGGTTTGCTGTCGCTGGGTGGCAATGCTGCGCTGGCACAATTGGGCAGCAGTGACGCGAAATAAATGCTTATAGCGCGTTGAGCATGTCAGAAGCCACCGCCAGCGGTGGCTTCTTTTTTTCACCTTCGCTTTGGGGTTCTGCATGAAAAACATCCAACGCAGTCTGGTTGGCATTTTGTTGGGCTTGAGCCTGCTCTGGTGCTTAGCTGATGGGACCGAGTGGGCCAGCGTACCGCATTTTTTTGCTTGGCGAACTTTGCTCATGCAGTGGACAGGGGTGTTGGCGATAGGTGTCATGAGTGTGGCCATCTTGTTGGCCTTGCGCCCGGTGTGGCTAGAGCCTTGGCTGGGGGGCTTAGACAAGATGTATCGGCTGCATAAATGGCTAGGCATTGCCGGGCTGGTGTTGGCCATCGGGCACTGGCTGCTGTCGGAAGCGCCGAAATGGCTGGTTGAGCTAGGCTGGTTGACCAAGCCAGCACGCGGTGCGCGCCCGGCCTTGCCCGAGGATGCGCTGGTGCAGCGTTTTTTGGCCGGACAACGCCATCTGGCCGAAAACATCGGTGAATGGGCTTTTTATGCCACCGTGTTGCTGCTCACGCTGGCTTTGCTCAAGCGTTTTCCGTACCGCTATTTTTTTAAAACGCACCGTTGGATCAGTCTGGCCTATTTGGCGCTGGTGTGGCATTCGGTGGTGTTGCTGCAATGGAGCTACTGGGCCAGCCCGTTGGGGCTGGTGCTGGCGCTGTTGCTGCTGGGCGGCAGTGTGGCTACGGTGTTGGTGCTGTTGCGCCGAGTGGGCCACCAACGCAAAGCAGTGGGCGAGGTCGCGGCTGTGCGCCATTTTGCGGCCCTAAAGGTGGTGGAGCTGGACATTGCCTTGCACCATCGTTGGTCTGGGCACCAAGCAGGGCAATTTGCTTTTGTCACTCTGCACCCCGAAGAAGGGCCACATCCGTTCACGATTTCTTCTGCTTGGACAGGTGATGGCCATATCACTTTCATCATCAAAGCCTTGGGCGATTACACCAATACCCTGGCGCAGCGGGTGCAAGTGGGGCAGGATGTCGAGTTAGAGGGGCCGTATGGTCAGTTTCAGTTCCAAGGGGCTGCCACGCGGCAAATATGGATTGGTGCGGGTATCGGCATTACTCCATTTATCGCCCGGATGCAAACCTTGGCCGAGCAGCCCGACGGCAAAACGATAGATTTGTTCCATACCACCGCTGTCTATGAGGACGAGGCCATCGCCCTGCTAGAGCAAGCGGCCCGCGCCGCTGGTGTGGCGCTGCATGTGTACTGGGATCAGCGCGATGGCCGCCTAGACGCGGCGCGTATCGTGGCCGCCGTGCCGCAGTGGCAGGAGGCCGATGTGTGGTTTTGTGGCCCTGCGGCTTTTGGTCAGGCCCTGCAACGCGATTGCTTGGCTTTGGGCTTGCCAGCGCAGCGCTTTCACCAAGAGCTGTTTGCCATGCGCTAGGGCTGAGGCTTGTCTTTACCCGCAACTCATATAAGCTATTGATTTTATTGACTTGTGACTCTGGTTTGTCACTGAAAAAGTCTATATAAATAGGACTTACGCAAACCAATAAAATTTATAGGACTTACGCAAAATGAATATTAAATTATTGTCAACTCCTATACAAATCAATAATTTACACATTTGAGTACCCGAAAATTTTCACAATGCGGAACAAAAACGCCGTTTTGCGTAAGTCCTAATTACATTAGCAGCATCGTAACCACAGAAAGGCGGATGTGAAAATCAGCGAATTCAAGCGGTGGCTTGAGTCGCAGGGGGTGCTGATAGAAAACGGCACCAACCATTCATTGGAAGCTGTACCGCAACGGCTACCAAAGTACCCTGCCAAGACACCCCAGCAAAGAGCTGAAGGAAGGCACCAGACGCGCCATTCTCAAGCAACTGGACATGAAATAAGGAGGAAGCGGGGCCGCAAGGCTCTGTTTAACTGCCCTGCCCGTTGCCATCCGCCCGACCCACCAAGGCCACCATGCTCTACTACCCCGCTCAATTTGAACCCGAAGCCGATGGTGGCTACAGCGTCACCTTCCGCGACATCCCCGAAGCCATCACCCAAGGAGACTCCTTGGAAGAGGCACGCCGCGCAGCGGTAGATGCCCTGATCACCGCAATGGATTTTTACTTTGAAGATGGCCGCGCCGTGTCAGCCCCCAGCGCCGCGCAAGCGGGCGAAGAGTTGGTGACCATGCCGGTGTCGGTGGCGACCAAGGTGCTATTGCTGAACCTGATGATTGAGCAGCGCAAACGCCCAATGGAGCTGGCGCGCGCCATGCACATTAAGCCACAGGAAGTAACCCGCATCATGGACATTCACCACGCCACCAAGATAGACACCTTGGCCGCCGCCTTTGCGGCCTTGGGTAAACGCCTAGAGGTACGAGTGCTTGCCCCCTAAAGGCGGCAGCTTCGGTAGGGGGGCGTTATCGGGCTATGCTTCGTTGCCCGATAATCAGGGATGGCTCTAGTTCACTGCCGTACAGGCAGTCAAAAAACAAAAAACCCTGCCATCATTTTGCTGGCAGGGTTTTATTGCGCCGTTGGGCTAAATACTTGGTGGGACGTGCGGGGGTCGAACCCACGACAAACGGATTAAAAGTCCGCTGCTCTACCAACTGAGCTAACGTCCCACATTTGCTGAGAACGCAATTGTAGCACGAATAAATCAGCTGGTTCAAAATTTTTTTGAATGGTGCCTGCAACATCTCCCAAAGCGGCCCCACCACACGCCAGCATCCTCCCCTATGATGCCGCCTGTCAGACCACTGTCATAAAAATACTATCGAGACCCGCGATGTCATGAGTGATTCCAGTTCTTACCCCACCGCTACCCCGTCTATGCAGCGCCCCGATGCCTCGGGATTTTTTGAACACCACGGCATTTGGGCGCCCGGTGTGCGCGCCTTTCGCAACCTGCGCTTTGCCACCAAGGCGCTGATTATTTCCTTGGCTTTTATGTTGCCCATGCTAGTGTTGGTCGGCTGGATGCTCAAAAATGAGTTTGATACCGCCATGCAGACACGCATGGATGCCACGCGCCAGCATGTCGAAATCGCCTCTGGTTTTTTGGAGTGGGCGCACAGCCAAGAAACCTCTGGGCAGCTTACCCCAGTCCAAGCGCAAGCCCTGGCCCAAGCAGTGATTGGCAAACTGCGCTACGACCAGCAAGAATACTTCTGGATTAACGATGTGCAGCAGCGCATGGTCATGCACCCGATGTCACCGCAACTCAACGGCAAAGACATGAGCGCACACCAAGACCCCAATGGCTTTGCCCTGTTCCAAGCCTTTGCCAACACCGGGCGCAATGGGGGCAAGGGTTTTGTTTCCTACCAATGGCCACGTCCCGGTAGCCAAAAGGCCGTGGACAAACTGGCCTATGTGCAAGGTTTTCAGCCTTGGGGCTGGGTACTGGGGTCGGGCATCTATGTGGATGATTTGTACCAAGTTTTTTTGCATGAACTAACCATCGCAGGCATTGGGGTTTTTATCAGCGTGGCCGTGGCCAGTTATTTATTTTTAAGTTTTTACCGCGTGATGGATGGTGGCCTCAAAGAGACCCGTCGCCACCTGCGCGCCATGACCAGCGGCGACTTAACCACCTCGCCCTCGCCTTGGGGCAAAGACGAAGCAGCGCAACTGATGACCGAACTGCACGCCATGCAAGACGCTTTGCGGACGATGGTGCTGCGCGTGCGCCGTTCTAGCGATGACATCGTGCATTCAGCCAGTGAGATTGCCAGCGGTGCTTTGGATTTATCGCGGCGCACCGAACAAACTGCCAGCAACTTAGAAGAATCAGCGGCTTCGATGGAGCAAATTGCCGCCACCGTTAGCAACACCACCCAGCACACGCAAGAAGCCTCGCAGGTAGCGCAACACAATGCCCAAGTCGCCAGTGATGGGGGCCAAGTGATGCGTGAAGTGGTGCATACGATGGAAGGCATCCGGCAATCGTCGGCGCAAATCTCGGACATCATCAGCACCATCGACGGCATTGCTTTCCAAACCAATATTTTGGCGCTCAATGCCGCCGTAGAAGCCGCCCGCGCCGGTGAGCAAGGCCGAGGCTTTGCCGTGGTGGCCTCTGAAGTACGCAATTTGGCTGGACGCAGTGCCGCCGCCGCCAAAGAAATCAAAGCCCTGATTGACAGCAGCGTCCGCCAAGTCAGTACCGGCACCGACATTGTGCGTAAAGCGGGCAGCACGATTGAAGATATTGTGCATTCGTCCCAGCACGTCAACAGCTTGCTCAGTGAAGTGGCCACTGGCGCGCGTGAACAAAACCAAGGCATTGGTCAAATTGGCCAAGCGGTGCAAGAATTAGACCGCATGACGCAGCAAAATGCTGCGTTGGTGGAAGAGACCGCTGCTGCCGCTGCCGCCATGCAAAACCAAGCGCAAACGCTGGCCAGCGAGGTGGCACGCTTTGTTTTGCCTGCGATGGCACAATTGTCAGAAGAAGACAGCGCCAGCTACAACACCACGGTGGCAGATTTTGATTTTGACAGCGCCATCGAGGCGCACCGCCAGTGGAAAGTCAAACTGCGCTCCGCGATTGCCAAGCAGGAAAAGCTCGATGCCGACACCATCTGCCGCGATGACCAATGCCCCTTAGGGCGCTGGATTCATGGCCCCGGTGGCACGCAATGGGGCAGCCGCCCGCTGTTCTCGCAATTGCTGACCAAACATGCCGATTTCCACCAGAGCGCCGGTGCGGTAGCGCGCAAAATCAATGCCGGACAATACCAAGATGCGGAAAAACTCATCGGGGCTGGTTCACACTTTTCGGATGTTTCCTTGGAAGTCACCACCTTGTTGAGCAGTGCCAAACGCGGCTTGTAAGTCAACTACCCCGACCTGAAGGTCGGAACTTGGAAGGCGAAAGCTTTGCAAGTTCTGGTTGCAGACAAGCGACAGGGTAAGCACGAAACGGTTCGGAACCGCCCGCAAGGGCAAGCCGGCACGCAACATGGTCGAGGGGATCCGCACCGCAAGGTGCGCGTCACTAGGCCCTTACGGGCAGAGCCGCAAGGCCCAGCAGAGGTGAAAAGCCTCGCACTAATTTCTGTCAACCGGGCTATTGAATGGACGTGAGCAGGTACCGGCCCAAAGCAAGGAACGCGATGCGTTCCGCGCTCTACCTCCCCGGCATGAATGCCGAGGTTTCACGCGCAACCTGATGAATAGTAGTGATAGCCCCCGCTTTAGCACCTGCGATTTTTGCGACAGCCATAAAAACGATGACAGCGGCGACTTCAGGGTCTTGCCGCCGGTGTTTCGTGATTTTGGTGGCCGGGTGCAGTTTTGTGGCCCGGTCAGTACCATACAGTGCCACGAAGACAACACCCTCGTCAAAGCGGCCCTAGACAGCCCCGGCGAGGGCCGGGTGCTGGTGGTCGATGGCGGTGGCTCGTTGCGCCGCGCGCTGGTGGGGGGCAATCTGGCTGCCGCTGCCGCGCGCAATGGTTGGGCCGGGGTGTTGGTCGATGGCTGTGTGCGTGATGTGGCCGAGTTGGCCGCCAGCGCGGTGGGTATTCGAGCGCTGGCCAATATGCCGCTGCCGACAGAAAAACGCGGCCAAGGCTTGCGTGATGTGGCCGTGCGTATCCAGGGGGTGTGGGTGCGCCCCGGCGATTGGCTCTATGCCGATGCCGACGGCACCATTATCAGCGCCAAGGCTTTGTAATACCCCAACGAAACGGCCCCAGATAGGGGCCGTTGCTGCTTTATAAGCCTTGGGCTTCAGGGGCCAGCGTATTCAGCATAAATTCTAGGAAGGTAGGCACACATTGCAAGTGGCCTGCTGGGCTGGCGGGACAATCGGTCAGGCTGACCAAATCACCGGCACCACGAGCCTGCATGGCTTGCACCGTAGTGGCGGAGCTGTTGTAGGGCACGGTGCGGTCTTCGCGCCCGTGGTAAAAATGCACCGGCAGATTGGGCTTCCATTGGTGTACGTTGCTCAGGCGCTCTAAGCCCGGCTCATCGTCGGCCAAAAAGACGTCGATAAACTTGGTGTCCATCACCACATCGGTGTCGTCGGGCAGCAATTGCTTGAGCAGGGCGCGGCGCACTTCACGTTGTGCGCTGTTGCCCAAATAATGCAAGAAGCCTGGGTTAATCAACGCGCCCAACAAATTGTTCTCGTTACGCACCAAATTTACCAAACCATCCATCGTCGCTTGCACGTTGTAAGGGCCACCGCCGACCACCACTTGGCGCAGGTTTTGCAAATGGGGCGAGTTGGCCTCTTGCAAAGCCCGGTGGGTAGCCAGCGTGACATAGCCGCCTTCAGAGTAACCCGTCAGGAACAACTGACCGTTGTCTGGCACGCCCTGTTGTTGTCGCCATGTTTTAGCTGCCGTTAAAAAGTCAACCGTGGCGGCTGCCGATGGGGTTGCTTGCAAATAAGGATGTGGCGCACCTTTGGAGACTCCGTAGCCGACATAATCTGGGGCCAAGACGATATAGCCCAAAGAGGCCATCAGCACTGCCACTTCAGAGGGCGCAGCATTGTTGCTGGGCGCTTCGATGTCGCGGAAAATGGTGCCATGCTGGTAACTTAGCACCGGGCTGGCAGCGCCCAAGGTTTTCACCGGCACACTGACCAAGCCGGATGCCCGAATAGGCTGTCCGCTGGCATCGGTGGTCATGTACTCTAGGCGATAGGCCATGACATCGTAGCGCGGCTGCAAATTTTGCACCTTGCTGTCTTCGGCTTGCAGGGCTTGCACCATGTCCGCCGTGCGAATCGTGGTCAAGGCCGAGGCCGCTTTGAGTTCGCCCGCTCCTTCTGGTGCCGGTTGCACGGGCACTTCGGGTTCGGCATGGGCTTCATTGTCATCACTGCCACCGCAAGCGGTCAAGGCGGCCACCAGCACCCACGTCATGGCCCCACGCGACCAACGATAAAGAGAATTTTGCATCAGCAGACCTTCGGTTACGGTTACGAAAAAATAAGACTCAAGCAGCAGCGCCTATCAGTAGCGGTAAGCCAGCCCGATAGAGACACCGTAATTATTGGGCTTGAGCGTGAGCGGACTGCGCCGGGCATCACCGCGCAGCTGGGTATAGCGCCAACCGCCCAATAACACCCAATGGTGGTGCAGATTGTGTCGCCAGTCCATACCGATTTCGGTGCTGTGCATACCGGCACGGGCATGAAAAGCGGGCAATGGCGTAGTGACTCCCGACAAAGCAACGGGCACACCAAAAAAGCTGTTCATGTGGGTACTGTTGGCCAGATGCACTCCGGCCACCAAACTCAGCTCGGTGCCGGGGGCCAAGTTGAGTTCGTAGCGAGCGGTGTTGTTCAGCACCGCGCCGCTGCCACGCCCTAGCAAATCTTGGCTCAGGGAGCTACGCAAGGACCAGCGCTCATCCACATCGTAAATAAGCGCTGCACGCAGGCGCAAGGTACGGCGCACATCGGGCAGCCCTTGCAAGCGCGGCTCATCGCCCACGCTGCGCCCACCACCCCAGCGCAAAGAGGTACTCAGGCGCAGTTTGCCTTGGTCCACCAGCCGCGCGCTGATGCCAGAATCGGCCCGGTCTAAATCGCGGTCTAGCAGGGCACCGCCACCGCCAGTACTCAGGGTATAGCGCCCCAGTGCCAAGCCAATCACCGGGCTGATGCCAGTGCCACGGCGCTCACTGCCGGGATAGGTGGCCCCATTGCCGACGCTGGCTCCCAGCGCCCAGACAAATCCGGCATGTCCGGGCGTACCCTGAAAAGGCGTGTGGTTGGCAGCAGGGGTCTCGGGCGCAGCGCTAGGGGCCGCGCAGGCCATACCCACAGCGCACAAACCCATAAACCAAACGGCAGTGGTAAAGGAGGTATTCATCGGGGCAATTATGAATCAGCCCACTGCACCCAGCCTGTCCAGGCGGTCAGTAGCACCAACGCGCCAAAGGCAATGCGGTAGTAGGCAAAAATAACAAAATTATGCGTGCTGATATAGCGTAACAGCCAGCGCACGCACAGCCAAGCGCTAAAAAATGAGAATACCAGCCCAACCGCAAACATGGGTGCATCGGCCCAAGCCAGCAAAGCGCGTTCTTTGTACAAACTATAAACGCCAGCACCCATCAACGTAGGAATGGCCAAAAAGAAAGAAAAATCCGTGGCTGCTTTGCGCGATAGCCCCAGCAACATGCCACCGATGATGGTGGCCCCACTGCGGCTGGTGCCCGGAATCATGGCCAAGCATTGCACCAGCCCTACTTTCAGGGCATCGAGGG
Organism: Giesbergeria sp.; assembly: GCF_028686475.1. Taxonomy (GTDB): domain Bacteria; phylum Pseudomonadota; class Gammaproteobacteria; order Burkholderiales; family Burkholderiaceae_C; genus Simplicispira. Next base: position 49,839 of record NZ_JAQUCA010000020.1, read on the forward strand.
CGCTCATATCATCGACCGACTGCACATGGACGGTGGATGCTGGGCGGCGCTCGACCCACAAAATAATCAATCCACCCACAATAAAGGCACTGGCCACCACCACCGGCGTAAACAGGTGCGCTTTAATCGCTTTGCCTAACAGCAGCCCCATGACTACGGCAGGCAAAAAACCAATCAGCACATTCAGGGCAAAGCGCCGCGCCTGTACCTGCGTGGGCAAGGCCACCACCGTAGAATGGATTTTTTGCCAATAGACCAAAATCACGGCAAAGATGGCGCCGGTTTGGATGGCGATGTCAAACACTTTGGCCTTGGCATCATCCATGCCCAGCAAGGCACCAGCCAAAATCAAATGCCCGGTAGAAGAAATGGGCAAAAACTCGGTCAGACCTTCTACCACCCCCATGATGGCGGCCTTGACCAATAAAACGATATCCACGGTTGTCCTTCAGGCCCAAAACAGCAGGGCCAAAAAAGCGCGAATTATCCGCTGCCGTAGCAGTCAAAGGTCATCAAAGGGCGGGGGTAGGATGGCGTTTTAGTCGGGAAGCGCTATCACTTGCGCCCAAGGCACGCCATCCAGCGCCTCGTAGTGGGCCACCACCACGGCCCGACCGGGTTGTGCTGCTGCATCGGTTAACCCCTGTTGCAGGTATTGCACCGAGGCACGGTCTAATCCCGCCACAGGCTCATCCACCAAAGTAAGCGCAGCCCCCGAAGCCAGCGCCGCTGCCATCAGCACCTTGCGCCGGGTGCCTGCCGACAGCTGGTACAACGCTTTGTCCAAGTGGGGTTGCAGCGCAAAGCCTGCAATATGGGCCGCCAATGCGGGGGCATCCCAGCGCGGGTAGCACGCTGCGAGACTGTCCCACCACTGCTGCACGCCCCAAGCATCCAAAGCGGTTGAGCGCGGGTCTTGCCAAAATACCTGCTGGCGGTACGCCGCTGTATCTTCGTGCAACGCCACACCGGCCAGCGTGAGCGTGCCAGCACCAGGCAGCAAATCACCAGCCAGCAATTGCAGCAGAGTGGTTTTGCCGCTGCCATCGCCCCCCAACACCAGCGTAGCCCCCGGCCCTATGGTGGCCGACCAATGCGCCCACAATGGGCGCTCTGGGTAGCCAAAACACAACGCATGCACTTGCAGCACTGCGACCTTATCGTCCATCTACACTCCTTGTTTGCCACGGCTTGAAAACCTGCCGCACGCCAGCTATTTTGCATTTGTCGCACAATGCTGGCCCTGCCACCTGCTATCCCCTCCTGCACCATGCGCCTGTCTTACCTCGATTTTGATTACAGCGAAGACGACCAAGGCATCAGCACCTGGGATGCAATGGCCTCGGTCACAGCGCAGCGCCTACCCGCCCTGCTGGCCGAAATCACCTTGGTGCTGAATTGGGCGCAGCAACAATTTGGCCCACAGCGTGGCCCACTGGAGGAAGATAGCCTGTGGGATTACGACCTGCAAAGCCTTGCAGAAGGTTCAGCCCCCGCTTTGCCCCTGCACTACGCTCAAGACAGCAGCCAAATCATCCTGAGCGCCCCACCCGACCCCCAAGCCCGCTACACCCTGACGCTCACCCTCAGTGGCCATGCGGCCTTTGCCCAAGCCTTCCAAGCCCATTTTGGGCTGGATACTGAATAATTTTTCTTTTCTGTGAACCAAGCCATTTCTGCATGACGATAGACCACTACGCCGCCCTAGGGTTGGGCAGCCATGCCTCGCTGGCCGATATTAAAAAAGCCTTTCGGCAAAAAGCATCGTTTTATCACCCGGACAAAAACCCCGCACCCGATGCGGCAGCCCGCTTTCGGGCCGTGCAGCAGGCCTACGAAGTGCTGTCTGACCCCGAGCAGCGCCAAGCCTACGACGACAACCGCCGCCGCAACCTGTTAGATGACCCGCTAGAAACCGCCCAAGCCATCTGGCAAGGCTATTTCGAGCGGGTGCTGGCCGATAGATAGTCAGCCGCCGCGTTAAAGCCACCAGCCCACACCACCACCCTATTGACCTATAAAAATCCATGCGACTGACCTCTTTTTTCCATCCCCTGCGTTCCGCTTACCAAGCCGAATTGGACGATTTAACCAGCGACTCCGAAGGCAAAGACGTACTGCGTAAACGCTTGGCCGAAAAACGCAAAGAATTCGATTTTTTGGTACAAATGATGGAACTCAGCCCCGAAATGGTGGCCGTGGTGTTTCACCGTGCCTTCCATTTTGGCAGCGCTGCAAGCACCCTAGAGCATTTTTTGACTGCCGAAGGCACGCAGCCCGACTGGACGGAGTTGGCCCCCGCCATCACCTTAGAAACTTGGGCGCAGCCACTGGCCCAGCGTGTGCTACAAGAACCACAAGGCGCTTGGTTTTTGGCCGTGGCCGCCTGCCTAGAGTACCTGCAACAACATCCCCGTTTGGGCATGGCGACTGCACCGGTGCAGGACGATGAAGATAACGATAACGCCGAAGAAGATGAATACAACGATAACGACCACGCCCAGCCTCTAAGCGCCGACGATGCCGCCGACCTGCAAGATGCAGACAGCCGCGAACAAGCGCGCGAAGACTGGTTGTCCGACCAAGGCTTTGACCGCAAAGATTGAGAAGGAACCCCACCCATGAGCAACCACCTCGCCCTAATCCAACAAACCCAAAGCCTGATTGCTGCCGGTGACATCGTTGGCGCAGAATACGCACTGGCCGAACTGGCCGACACCGAAGGTGACCACGCCCTGATGGAAGTGATTGCCCAATTGCCGTCCAAAGACGTGCTGGCCGTGATTCGTGAATACGATTCTTCGCGCGATTCGGTGGTCAATCTGCTGGTCACGCCAGCGCAATTTGCCCGCGCCTTGGTATTAGAAAAGCAATACAAAGACCTGACGCACACCCACCTGCGCGGCATGGTCAATGGCATCATCTTTCGCGATGGGGCCGACCCACTAGAGTTTTTAGAAGCGATTGGCAACCTAGAAGGTGGCAGTGAAGCCTTGGCCAACTACTTTGCCGAAAAGTGGAGCCGCATCGAAGCCTTTGCCCGCACCGGCCACTTTGACACCATCGAAGACGACGGCGACTTGCTCAGTGACGACGAGTTGCGCGCCTCGGCCTACGTGCGCCCGCACATCACACAAGAAGAAGTGGCCGATAGCGATTGGATGGAGCTGGCTTGGCTGCTGCGCTACGAATGCCGCGACCTGTTCATCGAGATGCTGTTGGTACTGCGTGCCAAGGCCCGCGCCCACGATTTGGGCTTGGGTGACGACGAAGAAGCCGAAGAAGACGACGGCAAGTTTGAAACCCGCGACACCGACCGAGGCAAGGCCACCCCGGTGGCCCGCGACCCAGACGAAGAATTGGCGATTTGAAAGCAGCATTGCCTATGTCCGTTTCAGCCCCTACAACCCCCACCACCTCGGCATTGTCGCTGCACGATGCCCGCCCCTTCTTTGAAAAAGCACTGGTTTATGGGGTGCAGCACGGCCTACTCAGTGCCGAAAAATTAAAGGCTATTTGTACCGAAGCCCCCAAAGGCATGGTGCAAATTGCCCGTTACTTTGGCAACGAAAACCTGCGCCCCGATTTAGAACAGGCCCGGGCGCGCATCGTCAATTTGGTGAGCTTGTATTTGCAAGAAAGCTGTGGCGGCGATGTGCATTTGGCGGCCCAGTCTTTGCGTGACCACAGCCTGCTTTCGCGCTCTAAAGGCGGCTCGGAGATGCTCAAAAACCTCATCGCCATGCCGCAAAACACCCACTTTGCCATGCACGACCGCGAGGGCTTTACTGAGGCGCAGATACCGCAATTGGCCAAATGGAGCTTGCAAAGCCATGCCCAATACCAAGCCGAGTTGGCGGTGCGCCAACCCATCAGCCAACTGATTGAGGCAGCTTTGTGGCTGGCAGCGCGTTTTGATTTGCAGGCTGATGATTTGGAAGAGGCGGGCACGGATGCTGAAGCCGTGATTCGCACTGCGCTGTTGTTGCACAGCTTGGCCCCCAAGGCAGAGCAATGGCCCGACCGCATCGCCTTTGAAGCCCTCATCACCACGCTACGCAAAAAAACAGGCCCTATCCCTTTGCCATTGCCCGCCAGCTTGCCCGCAGAACTGCACAGCGCGGTAGAGCAGGTACGCGCCAGCGTGTTGGCCGATGTGCCACGTCTGCGCGATGCCAGCCAAAACCTGCGTGCCTTGCTGCGCAGCCCAGCGTTTAGCGGCCATTATTTCTGGCTAGAAGACCCATTGGCCGAAATCGAGCATTACCACCACAGCCTAGACGAGCTGCACCACGACCACTCCCCAGCAAGCGCTCCCCACAGCGGCAGCAAAACTTGGCAGCGCGTCACGCAAGGCCAGCAAGACGAACATGCCTTGCTCACGCTGTTTTTGTACCTGTCGGTGGGTGCGCCCAAGCGCTATGTACCGGCAGATAAAACTGCCTTGACCGAAAAAGCGGCACTCAGCCTGTTGCGCTCGATTCAGCAACGCGGCTTGCAAGCCGAGCAGGCCAGCGACTTTATCCGCCAACACGCCCCAGCAACGCACCAAGCAACCTATTGCGCTTTGTGGCAAAGTTTTGTGCAAGAGTCGCGCCGTACCCTGTGCGGCGACCACCACGGCCAGCGCCAAGAAGCACTGGCGCTGCTACGCCGCGAGTGCCATATCCTTGGCTAATGCCGCGTCTGATGGGTTGGAAGCATGTGGATGGTGGCGCAAAAATGGCTTCACCTTCAAATCCATCTCACTGAGGTGGTGCTTCATCCAATCCGTCAGGGCGTGGCGCAAATGCTCCTGCTGGAGGCAATGCTCTTGTGCCTCTAACAAGGCCGTTTGGATATGCTCTTGGGCGCGGGCATGGGCGGCGCGGTGTTCTGACAAGCTAGGGCAGTGGTTGTCGGCCAAAATGCTTTCTTCTAGGGCATCGTGGTAGCGCGAGATGACCAAAAAATCACTCAACAAAGACCACAAATGCTGCTGCGAGGCCCGGCCATCATGCAATAGCTCTAGCAAATCGCGGCCAATTTCTAGCAAGATGATGTGTTGGGCATCTAAATCGGCATTGCCCACACTCAGGGCCGGACTCCAGTGCAACAGCTGCTCTGGGTAGATTTCATCGCACATAGCTGCTTCCTCCTAATTCCCCCTGGTACACCAGCAGGGCCACCAGCAAAAATCCCAAGCAGATGATGATTTTGGGCTTAGCGCTGTAAGCAAACCGCAAAATCTTTTCCAAGATGGAACGCTGCATGATGAATCCTTTGTGAAACACAATAAGCACTCATCATCGAAACCTTTTTTTACACTGCGATGAAAAAAGCTGCCTCGGGACGAACCCGCAGGCAGCTACTGGAGGCGCACGGCACCGTGCAGGCTTAATCGCCGTGGTAGTTTGGCAGGCGCTTTTCCTTAAAGGCTTGGATGCCTTCGGCATAGTCGCGGCTGTTATAGACCACGCGGCGCAGGCTTTGGATGCGCTCAAAATCGGCCGGGGACACCGCGTTGGCGCTGGCCAAAATACGCAATTGCTCTTTCATCACACCGACAGCCAAGGGGGCATTGTGGGCAATGGTGCGTGCCATTTCAAACACATGGGCGGTGATATGTTCAGTGGGCACTACCGCATTAATCACCCCTTGGCGCTCTAGGCGCGCTGCCGTCATTGGGCGACCGGTAAACAGCATTTCTTTGGCGATGTGCGGCGGCGCTACGTTCAGAAAAGTCAGCAAGCCAGTCACGTTGTAAGGCACGCCCAACTTGGCCGGTGTCGCGGCAAAACTGGCCTCTGGCGTAGCCACCACCATATCGCAGGCGAACACCAATTCGCAAGCGCCACCCCAGACACCACCGTCAATCAGCGCAATCACGGGGCCGGGAAACAGCTCCACCTCACGAATCAGGGTGCGTAGCGAGTCTTGCCAACTCAGGGGGTCGTGGCCGCCTTCGGGCAATTCGGTGACATCATGGCCTGCCGACCAAACTTTGACACCGGGTGCAGCGCGCAAAATAGCCACGCGCACGCCTGCCTGTTTGAACTGTTCAAATGCCTGAATCATCTCCTGCACCATCAGCTCGGACAAGGCGTTGCGTTTGGCCTCGTGGTGCAGGGTGATGGTGCCAATGTCGGCATTGACTTCGGTCAAAATCAGCGACGGCGCTGAAGCCGTAGCAGCAGCATGAAGAAAATTGTGCATAAAAATCCTGGACAGTGGGGGTAGGTGGACTGGTGCCATTATGGATTACCGTTCTGCAATACCTACACAAATCTAATCATTTCTGATTAAATCTACCGATTGCTTCCTGCTTCACAGAGGCCGGTTTCACTCGGGTCTTACGACCCAAGCCAGTGCCTTCCTCTCCACAGGCTGTCACCGAACATCCAGCCATTGGCTGTATGCGCTGGCAGTCGCCAGCCGAACTCTCGGCCACTTGTTTCAAATTGATGGCCGCGTTCACATCCCGCTCATGGTTGGCACCACATTCGGGGCACGTCCATTGTCTTGCCGACAGCAGTAAAACATCCAGCTTGTGCCCACAAGCCGAGCAGGTCTTGCTGCTGGCAAACCAGCGATCTGCCACCACCACTTGCCCACCACGC
>NZ_JAQUCA010000058.1 GCF_028686475.1 Giesbergeria sp.
CTGGCCATCAATTCGAACTGAGAATGCCACTTTGTTTCTTTAGACGCGAGTTTTACGTTTCGAGTATTACAAGGTAGTGGGGCCAGCTGTACCGCAGCCATGACAAACGTCTTTGTTGAGGACAGTAGACTGCCCAACCAACAAGCTAGACCTAGGAGAAGTTAACAACCAGGTAACACGGGCGGCAAATGCTGAAAACCAAACAGTGCCGCACATGGTCAGCAAACTACTCTTGCCGCACCCCAATGAAAGGGTGGGCATCATGCACAAGGGGTGGATGATAAGACCCTCCCGATGGCTGCACGGCTTGAACAAGCACCCAAGAATTGGGCACCACATCACCATGCACAAAACTATGCACAACAGCCTCAATCTTTGTGACAGCTGGCACGGGCCACACCTCTCTCCACTTGTTACCCCACGGCAGGCCCAAACGGGCTCTAAGGCGTTGCATGGCTGCATGAACCTGCTGGTGAGGCAGCTCAACCGGCGTGGGGAGGAATTCCACATGCAGATGCTGAACCGGGTGATGTTTAAGGCGCATGCACAGCTGCCAGCTGCCTGCAGTGCAACTCAGGCTGAGGTGACCAGGAGGGTGCAGCGAGGGACCAGTGTACAGCCACCAGATGTGGTACCGATGGCATCATGCTGACTGTACATGGTTACTTATTTTTTCTTGTTTTAAGAGGTTCACGAACAGTGTGTTGCACATAGACCCATGCTAGGCAGATTTGTGCATCGTGTATAGCGACGGTGTTAGCACAGCACTAGACGTCGTCAACTGAAGCCTTGGCCTGGTTCAGGACGGGCCTGTGAACACAGAACGCGAGCTGATGACTCGCGCTTACTAGGCATTCCTCGTTGAAGACTAATAATTGCAATAATCTATCCCCATCACGACGCAGGTGAGGGTTCACCACTCTCACATTTTATCCACGATGTGGGCGTCAGTTCGCCTATACAACGCAGAGTGCTAAATAAGCTCGATTGGTGGTTTTTTTGTGTGCGCATGTATATTGTATTGTGTCAACAGACACTGCGATGCTGCTGATAATTCTATCTTGATCTCGCTGTACATTTCTGTTCACTTGATATTCTCCATAACATATTAACTTTGATCTCAGTATTCTGGGCAGTAGGCCGGATCTCAGTTTTCACTGCACTTGTGATTCTTCTGCCCTCGCAGGTCGCAGCCGAAGGCCATCATGACAGTTACAAGCATCGGCTGTTTTCGGCAACTGTCGCCCTCAATAAAGTAAGTTTGCGAACTTGCCTGGAGCACAGCCATAACAGAACTGTGGGACGAAATGGCTCTTCTGAAGTCCACAACACCCACAACTGATTCGAGCTACTCGAGCTACTGGGCGACTCCATGCCATGAGGTTTTCACCACTGCCCTTTGCATGAGCATGAACCATGAACTCAATGCCCCCAACATCTTACCTCAAGTGCCTCACTCAACACCTTGTTTCTTGCTCTGTGTTTTCCATAGCAGAGTTCCCTGATCGGGCGCACGATGCTTTGCATCATGGCGGTGAGGAGTAGATGGAGGGTGGGAGGCGGGGTGGGAGGAGCTCCCTCTGTTAGGGCTGGACGCGGAGTGGGAGCCGGAGACACGCGCACACCCTCACAACAGGTAGGGGGAGGGGGCGGAAGGGGGGGCAGGAGGGGGCTGCTGCGTGGGGCATGGCGGGTGCCTTGGGCCTGTGCCGGGGTCCAAGGCGTGTGGGGGGCTTGATGGGATGGGTGCATTTTTGGGAGGCGTGCGCTGATGCAGGGCCCCGATGGGGGAATTAACGTGGCTGGGCGTGGTCTGGTGTAAGGGGTGGGGAACTGTGCGGGCGTAGGTGTTCTGGGGTGTTGTGTGCTCTGGCAAGACAGGAAATCCTACTGCGGCAGGCCGTGGATAGGCGCAGCCTTGCAGGCGTGCATCATGCCCCCGCGCCGCCATCTATACCCTGACCTCTTACCTCCACATACCCCCCTGCCCTCCCAGGGTTTCTGTGCTGCAGCTGTGTGGAGCACATGGCCGTGTGCTGCTGCTGCGCCCGGACCTGCTGAGGCACGCCCACGCGCACACCCTCCCACACACGCCACACAGCCGCCCCGACACATCCCCGGCGACCGCAGCGCACGCACAGCAGGATGCGCGCAGCAGCGGCCACCAGCAGGCCGGCAGCAGCGGGAGCGGGGGCGCTGCAGCGGCGATGGATGTGCGGCACCTCCCGCTGCACACGCCTGGCACGGGACTTCGGCGTTGTCGTTCGGGTGAGGGCCTTGCGCCGTTGTGTGCGTCGCATCAGTATCCACCCTCATCCGCCTTGCGCCCCTGGCACTGTGCTGTTTGATGATTGTGCATGGGCATGTTTTGTGTGTCCTGTGACTCAGCACACCCCCATTAATGTGTGTGCTCACACGCATGCCGTGCTGGTGTCTGTTTCTGTGCACATTCACTGCACACCCGCATGTGCGCTCCCCCGCCACACCCACATCATGCACCCACATCCTATCCTGTCCTCGACATCCCAACCCCCCCTCCGCAGGGCACAGTCGACCTGCGGGTGGTGGCGCGCGCGGTCGCCCCGGACGCGCTGGTGGCCCAGACCAACGGTGCGGGGTCAGGCCTGGCGGGGCTGGCCACCGCGCTGCTAGGCAGGGCAGTGGACAAGGCGCAGCAGTGCAGCCACTGAGGCCCTGAGCACGGCTCAGGTAGCGTACGCTGCGGCGGACGCGTGGGTGTCACGGGAGCTTCTGTTGGAGCTGTTCAGGCGCCACCTCGCGGCAGCTGGGGGGAGGGAGGAGGGGTGTGGGGCGGAGGAGGAGGGGGGCAAGGCGGCTGGGGTCGGGGCGGGTGGCTGCAACGGCGCGGTGGGTGGAGAGTGCGAGGAGGTTGGGGGAGACGGCAGGGTGGTGATGGGAGCGTGAGGGGGAGCGGGGTCGCTGCACGGCACTGCACGGCACTGCACGGCACTGCACGGCACTGCACGGCACTGCACGGCACTGCACGGCACTGCACGGCACTGCACGGCACTGCACAGGAATGCGCTGCACAGGAATGCGCTGCACGGCACTGCACAGGAATGCGCTGCACTGCACTGCACTGCACTGTGCAGGAGTGCGCTGCGCTGCACTGGACTGCAATGAATTGCAATGCACTGTGCCGGAATGCACTGAGCTGAACTGCACTGGACTGCACTGCACTGCACAGGACTGCAATGCGCTGCACTGCTCAGGAAAGCATCGCACTGCACTGCACTACATTGCACAGGACTGCACTGCACTGCACCCCTGGCCCCCCCAACACACTGGCCCCCCCTCCCCCCCACCCCCTCATCATGTGCACACCAACACACACAGGTCCAGCTGTTTTTCCGCCGACCCCCCGAGGCAGCCAAGCTGCTGGGGTCAGTGCTGGCCCAGGGCGTCAAGGACGCCCACCAGGATGTGCACGACCAGGCGCTGGCCTACTACAGGTGGGTGTGTGCATGCGTGTGTGTGTGTGTTTCTGCTTGATGGCTAGGGTTTTGGGGTTCAGGGATTGGGTTTTTCGCTGTTGGGGTTGGTGTCAGGGGGGTGACTTGAGGGTTTTGGGTAGGGACCTGTTGGTTTCAGGGTTTAGG
>NZ_JAQUCA010000007.1 GCF_028686475.1 Giesbergeria sp.
ATCCACTGCGGAGCCGTACAAATGTACGGCCAGCAACGTCGGTTCGAGATGGCGCTCGATGACGCCAACTACCTCTGATAGTTGAGTCGATACTTCGGCGATCACCGCTTCCCTCATGATGTTTAACGCCTGAATTAAGCCGCGCCGCGAAGCGGCGTCGGCTTGAATGAATTGTTAGATGCCAGCCCTATCAATGTGCGCTGGCCTTAGACAGCAGATTTAGAACGACAACCCCACTCACAATGAGTCCCATGCCAACGAATGCCCACAAGTCGAGTTTCTGGCCATGAAAGATCCAAGCGATAGCTGCTACGAGCACAATGCCGAGTCCAGCCCAGACTGCGTATGCAATGCCTACGGGAATTGACTTGAGTGCAAGAGATAGAAAGTAAAAGGCAATTCCGTAGCCTGCCATAACCACAACAGATGGTACTAGCCTTGTGAAGCCATGGCTGGATTTTAACGCTGAAGTTGCGACAACCTCACCGATGATTGCAATAGTCAGGAACAGCCAGTTCTTCATGCTCTTTCTCCTCAGTGCGAAGAAGAGATGATGGTGTCTGCGATAGGCAAACAACAGTCTTGCGGTAATGATTTTTCTGTGAGCACGAAGATGGTCAACATGGCATCTAACTAGGATTAGACGACTGCCCCACTGCTGGCCAGCAGTCAGATAAAATCCGGCTATCATACCCCATCCATAGGGAAATGCCAACAATCCGCCGTTTAGCCAAACCTAAAATTCTGCGGATGATTCCCCCCACGGATGCCCCACGCCGCCCAAGCAGCAGGAGCGTATGCGTATCCACCTGTCACACACAGCAGCATTACAACACACGCACCGAGCAAGCCTGCCTAGCTTGGGCGGTAGCGCTCAAATTTTCGTTCGGCTGGCGTACTAGGCGCACCGCCACAGCTTAGGCATCCACACCACACACAAAGGCTGGCGATGGCAGGCCACCCCAATCTTCTCGCTATAGTAGCGTCCCATGCTCCGTCCCACCCTGCGCCTCATTCTTGGGGATCAACTGAACCCCGCGCACTCATGGTTTCACACGATACAACCTGACGTGGTGTACCTGCTCATGGAAGTGCGGCAAGAGACGGACTATGTGCGCCACCATGCCCAAAAAATTCTGGCCATCTTTGCCGCCATGCGCGACTTTGCCCGCCATCTCAAGGCCCACGGCCATCGTGTGCGCTATGTCGCCATCGACGATCCATCGAACTGCCAGCTTCTCACCGGCAATCTGGATGCGCTGATTCCCCACTACCAAGCCAATGCCGTGCAGTACCAAGCACCGGATGAATGGCGGCTGGATGCACAGCTTTCTGCTTGGGCGCAAAGCACTCCAGTGCCAGTTACGATGGTGGATTCTGAGCATTTCTACACCAGCAGGCACGAAGCCGCGCAGCTTTTCCAAAGCCGCAAACAATGGCTGCTTGAACACTTCTACCGCACCCAGCGCCGTCGCCATGCGGTACTGATGGAATCGACAGGCAAGCCTGCTGGCGGGCAATGGAATTTTGACCACGACAACCGCAAACCTTGGCACGGAACGCCACCAGAACCACCTGATTTTCGCCCACAGCACGACCATAGCGCCTTATGGCAAACCATTGCTGCCAGTGGAATCGACCACTTCGGCAATCCGCAGGCGCAGTGTTTTCGCTGGCCCCTGAACCGCACAGAAGCTCTGGCGCAACTGGATGCCTTCATCGCCCATACCCTTCCCCACTTTGGCGACTACCAAGATGCCATCTCATCCCACGGATGGCGCTTGTTCCACTCGCTGTTGTCGTTCGCCCTGAACGTGAAAATGCTCAATCCACGGGAGGTTGTGCAGGCAGCGGAAGTCGCATGGCGCAATGGCCTCGTGCCGCTGGCCGCCGCCGAAGGTTTCATCCGGCAAATTCTCGGCTGGCGTGAGTACGTCCGGGGCTTCTACTGGGCACACATGCCGGGCTACACGGAAACAAACGCACTGGGCCACCATCACCCATTGCCAGAATGGTTTTGGACGGGAAAAACCGACATGGCCTGCATGGCAAGCGCCATCAATACGTCGCTGGAACACGCCTACGCGCACCATATCCAGCGGCTAATGGTGATTGGCAACTTCGCGCTACTGGCTGGGTTAGAGCCGCAGGCGCTGCACCGCTGGTACTTGGGCATCTACATCGATGCGTTCGAGTGGGTGGAAGCGCCCAACACCTTGGGCATGAGCCAGTTTGCAGATGGCGGCCTGTTGGCAACCAAGCCTTATGTGAGCAGCGCTGCCTACATCGACCGCATGAGCGATCATTGCAAGGGCTGCCGCTACGATAAAAAAGCGAAGACCGGGGATGGCGCGTGCCCGTTTAATGCGCTTTACTGGGACTTTTTCGCCCGCCATGAACCCCAGCTTCGCGGCAACCATCGACTGGCGATGGTGTACCGCAACTGGGACAAGATGGCACCCGAGGCGCAGCAGGCAATTCGGGAGCAGGCTGGCCAGACTTTGATGGCTATTGAGAAAAAGCGCTAGTACAGCTATTGGCTGATTGCCCGTGCCTCGCTAATGCCTATCACAAGTGCCACGATAAAAATCACCACGGCAATCAGCAGCAACTTGAGCCACCGGCCAGCTCGCGCTTGTGGTTGAGCAGATGGAGGTGCATTCTTGGTGGATTGCACAGTGATATAGCTGAGTCCGCTACCCGGAATTCCTAATGTGGTGCGCCGCTTGCCATGCCCCAGCGTAACACGGGCACCAGGTATACCAATCGAGGTGCTGATGCCTTTTCGACTGAGGTTGAGCGCGATACCGGGCAAAAGCCGGATGCGTTTTTGGAATCTCCAACCCATGCAAATCCTCCATTAAGTTGTAGCAATGTGCTATCGAAACCGATTTAATCAATCAACGCCTAAAGCCTTAAAAACAGCATCTACCGGATCAGAATAAAAGCTCGTTTGGAATTTCGCAAACAATTCACCAGGAACCGATGGAATGTCTACCACGCTCGACATCGGCAGCAATATTTTCTTAGCTCCAGCGTCAAATGCCACTTGGAGGCTTTCTGCCAAGTTTCGTGCTTGTGCAATCGTACCGCCCAGCGTCATGTCACCCATCACTACCAATTGTGGCTGCACCGGCTTGGCCAATGCAGTAGAGCATAGGGCAATGAAACTGGTCAATGTCAAGTTTTCTGGATTGCCAGAATTTTGCAATTCAACCATGTGCAGGTGGTAATCACGCTCGGTCGGATGAATGGACGCACTAACTCGATGAGCATTCCCCTTAAAATAGTCAAAAGCTATTTTTACTGGTTCGCGTGATAGCACCCCTGACACATTAAGTTTTCCGGTACCTGCCATAGCCTGAATTTCTAGGCGGTAGATACCGGGTATTTCTGCTGAACCCATAGCAATCGTGTGCAAGACACCTGGCTGCAAACGGCCTTCAGGAATCAAGCCCCCGCCGCCCTGCTCAGGTACCGACACAAACCGCTCCTGCATACTCTCTAGGTCGATGTAGGAGAAATGCACGTCGTAAAACTCCATCCCACCAATCTTTTTAAGCTGCTCTTTCACACGGCGGCGCACTTCCAGCGCGTATTCCAAGCACTTGCGCACCGCATCTTTGGTGTATTCCCCGTTGGGGTAGAGCAGCTTCAGCAGCCCTGAAACGGTTCGGCGTACCGCAATGGTATCGCGCTGATTCAGGTTATTGCCCAGCTTGAAGAACTTGTCGATAGCATCGGCAAAGCTGCGCTTGCGCATCTCACGCGCCCATTCAGCCAGATAGTCCACAATCAGACCGTATTGGTTGGTGAAGAACTCTGGCCGCATCTTGGGAATTTCCCAGCCCGGCACGTAGGCGTGGAAGCGGTCGAAGAAGGCGGAGTCAATCATGGCCTGCGGGAACGGGGCCAGTAGGTGGCTGGTTTTGACCATGCTTTCCACGCTCTGGTTGATGTTGCCGACAAATACCATCGAGGCACTGGCGTTGATCGACTCACGCCCTCGGCTAAACGAACCGCTGGCCATATAGTCCTTCATGATCTGCACGCCGTCGTGGTCTTTGAAGTTGATGCCTGCTACTTCATCAAAGGCCACCACATCCCACAACCCTACCAAGCCAATTTTGCGTGCCGCCATGTTGTAAAACAAGTTGGCCACAGTGGTTTGGCCACCCGACACCAAAATGGAGTTGGGGCTGATCTCTTTGTAGATGTGGCTCTTGCCTGTGCCGCGTGGCCCCAGCTCGCAAAGGTTGTAATTGTTCTCTACCAAAGGAATCATGCGGGCCAGCAAATGCCATTTAGCCCGCTCCTTAAAGCAGGTAGGTTCCATGCCAGTTGAGCGTAGCAGCACATCCAGCCACTGCTCTTCGGTGAAGTTGCGCCTGCCACTGAACAGCTCTTGCATATCCAAGCCCGGCATTTGAATGGGCTTGAGGTCAGAGACGATGAAGGGCGAGGTTTTCTGATTTTCTTCAAACCTATACTGGAGCGTGATGATGCACCAGATGCCACCATCCAGTAATTTCTCGAACTCGCGCACATAAGAATCTGGCACTTCGGCATCCTTGATGCCTAAGTTGGACAGCAGCGCTTCGTAGGCATCGCGCCTTTCATTGAGCCTGACGGTGACTTTATCGATGACCTTGAAGGAGCCACGCTCGCGGATTTTGCTCTTGACCTTCTCGGCCTCGTCTGGGCGCACATAGTTTTCCGCCAGCACACGCTTGACGGTTTCCAATCCGGTCTCCATAGTGGCTGCGTCGTCTGAGGCGCAGTACATGCCCAGCAGGTACTCCAACACATACACCGGGACGTTGGCCCCTTCTTTGATCAGCTTGGTCAAGTCTTTGCGCACTACCTTACCAGCAAAGTGCTGGTTCAACAGCCTGTCCAGTCCACCATCCAAGGTGGAGTTGGTATTGAGAGTCACAGCGGCGGTTATCGGGGTATCTGACATGAGGGGGCTTAAAAATCGTTGCTAAAGGCGAGGTCAATGCGCAGGGGTGTGCGCCAGGCTTCGGCCTTGGTTTTGGCATCGCGGGCCACTAGCGCATAGTCTTTGTTGCGGTCGTAAGTTCCGGCCTGTATGGTGAGAAAAATAGAGCGTTTGCGCTCCTCCAGCATCGACGAAGTGCTATCAAACGTCACCGCCTGTTCATCACTGACTGGCACCTCACCATCGCGGATGCTCAACAGCAGTGTCACAGGCAGCACCCGGT
This sequence comes from Giesbergeria sp., assembly GCF_028686475.1. Lineage (GTDB taxonomy): Bacteria > Pseudomonadota > Gammaproteobacteria > Burkholderiales > Burkholderiaceae_C > Simplicispira. Next base: position 5,226 of record NZ_JAQUCA010000007.1, read on the forward strand.
CACTGACGGCATCGTTTTGGATGAACTCAAACCGCTGCTTGTTGGTAACTACCCGGTGGCTCGAACCCAGTTGGCTTACCTCCACGGTACGGGTGCGGGTTTGGCTGGCCTCACTTTCCTTGATCACTAATACGGGCAGCACAATTTCCTGCGGCATGGCACTGCCGTGAACAAAGCGCGCACCGCCGACAAAGTGGAAGCGCCCTGCCCCCTTGGGTAGCAGAAAATCTACGCTACCTTCACCCGGTGCCGTACCTGCGGTGCTGGCAGTGTTGCCAGCCCAAGTCCCTTGCATCGGCCACAAGCCCCGGCCCAAGATATACCGCTTTTTGCTCTTGAGTACGCCCGGCATACCCTCTTGGACTGCGATGCGGTCTGCCTCCTCTAGTGCCGATTCTTGGTACAGAAAGCCGTGGTCTGCCGTCAGGAAGATGGTGGAGCCGTTGAGGTTGTTGAAGATAAAGCCCACCAGCTCGGACAGCTCTTGAATGGCCTGCGCTGTGGCTTCAAAGGTTTTGGTTTCGGTGCCGCGTTTGTCGCCAATGGCATCAATACGGTCGTGGTACACATACACCACTTGGTAGGGTCTGACGAATTCGCGGCCCTTGTCTTTGCCCTTTTCCATCAGCTCATCGCGGCCAATGGCTACACCACCGTGTTGGGCCAAAATGGCACTGCGCTGCTCTAAGGTGGCTGTGGGTAGTCCATCGACTGTAACGTCTAGCGCTGCATTGGCTTTGTAGGCCATGCTTTGGTGTGGCAGCAGGCTGGCCATGCCCAATGTCGTGTAGCTGGGCAGCACGCCCAGCATGGCATCCAGCCGCGCTTTCACCCGATTGCGCGAGTTCAACTCACGGGCCAGTTCTTGTGCCGCCTCAAAGCGGAACGCATCTGAAATCACCACATAGACCCGCTTGGGGCCAGCAGCGCTGAAACTGGAGGCAACGTAATGCTGGTAAAACGAGGCTTGGTGCGCTACGTCAGGCAGTCGCCACTGTTGCAGCAGACCACCTTCGCCCTCCAACACTGCATCCCAAGCCGAAGCCAGATGGCTGATGAACCAACCGGAATAGGATTCTTCCATGCGCACGCGCAACTCGTGCAGCAGCGACCAGCCCATAGGCTCGACCGCCTCGGTGGCGCGCATGAAGACACGGTACAGCTGGTCAAAACGAAAAAGCTCGTCGCGGTAGCGTTCAAATGCGGTTTGGGCATTGGCAAAGCTAAAGCCTTGGCTGTGTGCAGCTTGCAGCTCAAAGAAGCTGGCTGCCGCCTCCAAAGCATCGTAGCTGGCGGAAAGTGCCTTGGTATTCTCGTTGGCACCCGCCAGTAAGGGATTGGCCCAGTGGCCGTTACGGCGCTTGGCTATCAGGGTGCGCATTGCATCCATATTCGCCCCGTGGCCTGCCATGATGCGTCCCTTGAGGTCGGCAATGATGCGTTTTTCAACGGCCTCGAATGTCATCGCCTCAGCCAGCTGGTCGGCATGAAGTTGGCCTAGCAGTGCTTCGATATGCAGCTCTTCGGCCACTACTTTGGCCAAGGTGTCGTAGCTGGCATAGTTGCTCATGTCACTACGCCAGCGGCTGGCAAATACACTGGCATGGGCCGCCCGCGCCCGGTCGGTAATGACAAAAGGCTTGAGCGCTGGCGGGGCTGTGCCCACGGCATTCACAAAGTCCGTCACCAGCAGGTGGTACAACAAACCGCGCAAACTGGGTGACTCCTCAGCAGCCGCGACGGTGTAGCCAAACTCCTGCTCGGCCAGCGTCCACAAGGTAGGCTCCAGCCCATTGCTGGCCATGTCGGCCAAGGGTTTCGGCGTGACGCTGAGGTCGGAACCATCAGCGGCCAAGGTGCTAAAAATCTTCAGGAAGATGCTGGCGGCATCGGGGGTATCGGCACGGGCCAGCACGGCCAGCATTTTGCGGTCAAGGTCGGCAGCGGTGTCTTGCGGATGCACCCAGCGCTTGAGGCGCTCTAGCCGGTCTTTGGCGCGTAAAAACTTGGCGCGCTGCTTCAGGTGCGGGCGCAGCGCATGGCTGGCCAGGCCCAGCTCGTCCAGCTGCATGGAAGCCGTGTCGGCACTGAAGGCTTTGCCGCGCAGGCGGGCATCGAGTAACCAGTCATCCACTGGCTCAGGCACGGGTGCAGGGCTGTATAGCAGCCAGTTGGCGCTAGGGGCGGCTTCCAGCTCCCGCTTGACCTTGAGCAGCGGGGTTTGGTCTAGGCGCAGCACGTTAGCGTTATTCAGTACCAAGCTGTCTATGTCTTGGGTGAACTCGCCCTCGGCATCGTTCCAGAACACTAAGTTGTGGCCTTCTGTGAACAGGCGGGCCAAGGCGGGGAGGAAGGGGGGGGAATCCACGGGTTTCATATCGCTGTAGGGAAAACTTTCTCCAGCCAAGCCTTGATAGCTTGAAACTGCGGGGCCGTTTCATCCAGCAAGCCGGGCTTTGCCGCTTGCCACAGGCCGTGGTCAGGTTCAGCCTGCCAGGCCAACCAAGTGGATACTTCCGCTTTCGTGCGCCGTGACGATTTGAATTTTTGTCCATGCGGAATTTGATCTATCGATGCCCGTGCGTGCTGCATCAATGCGTCTTCAGCCGGGTGAAGGTTGATTTGAATCCAATGCTCCAGCGCACCCTCATCGGCGTTGTTGGGCATGATCCATACGCCAATATCATGCAAGCCATCGTTGTGTGTGAAAAGCAGGCCGCCCGGTTCAGTGCTTGTATCCAGTGCATAACCCGCTGGGTGGAGGCGTTGGCTCAACTGGGTTAAGGTGCGTTCAAAGCCACCGCCATCGCTGACTCTGTCTGCATCCACAGCAATAGCCAGGCGCTCGATTTGCCCGTCAGCCAGTTGGCTCAGATAGGTGGTTTCTAACACCGAGAGCACCGCTTGCTTGGTATCTTTGGCATGGCCAGCATCGCGTGGCGTGCTTACCTTGACTTGCACCGGCAATCGCCACTGCTTGCACAGCGCTTCAAAAAAGCCACGATCAGACTCGCCCTCGACCAGCAAGATATTTTTAGCGCTCATCGCACCTCCACATCGTGCTGGGTGATGTTCTGCAATGCTGCTTCGTCAAACACCGTGGCAATCACCCGGCCTTGGTCGCTGGTACGCACACTGCGGCCTAGACGGAACAGCACGCCATCCGTCTGGGTACGGGCCACTGCTACCTTGGTGAAACTCTCGATGCAATCCCAGCTGTGGGTAGTGGCGAAGATTTGTATCTGGTACAGCTCGGCCATTTCAAATAGCAAGGCCCAAACTTTTTCTTGTACTGAATAATGCAGGCCATTCTCGAATTCATCGATCAGGAAAAATCCCCCTTTAGCAGCAAATAGCTTTAAGGACAGCTGTAGCACACGCAACATGCCATCACCCAAGCTATTAAGGGGCACTGGACGGGCTATGCCAGTTAATTTCACCATAGCGGTGCGCGTGGTAGAGCGTGAACGCAGTCCGTTAGGGCTGGCATCAGCACGAACAAACACCAAACTTTCAAAATTTGGTTCAATAATGCGTAAAGCACGTTTCACCACTTCTTCTTGTTCGGTCAAGGCAACGCTATCCCAAGCATCTGCCAACTCATCCATAGAAATAAATTCAGTTGGAACCAAGCTGCACGCTTGAGTAGGAATGCTTTCGTAGAGTAGGCGAGAGCGCACAGCTGTTACCATGAGCTTCATCAGTGGCCAAACTTTTCCAGCTCGTTGAATAACAAAAACAGGCTGTAAATCAACATCCGTTTCAACTTCTTCATCTGGGCTAAACAATGAACGTCGAACGCGGTTAATGACACCCTTTTGCTCATCCTCGATAGTTTCTTCCACTTCTTCCAATAAGGCATACCTGATAACAAGTCTTGCTTCAGGCGAGCGGATGGAGCCAATTTCAATCGCTGTCTGATCATCCCGAGGAAAGCATCGGCCAGTAAAAAAATCTTGAAATGGCAGCAAGGTTTCATCGTCCAGAGGGATGGATTCACTGATTTGGTAGCGCTCGTCGTGCCCACGCGCTATGGATTCCAACAAAGGACGGTGCGCGTTGCCCGCATAGATGCGCAGCGCCTCCAGTACCGTGCTTTTACCACAATTGTTTTTGCCCACCAGCAGGTTGACGCGCCCCAGTTTGGGCACCTCTAGGTGCTCTAGTGAACGGAAGTTTTTGATCAACAGTGAATCGAGCATGTCGTGTTCTCCGGTATGCAGCCATCTTATTCATACTGCGGCGGCCTTGGTTGGGTGAAGAATGGCGTTTGCTACAGCATAAAAACGCGCATAAAACGCCTTGAAACTAGGCATGGTTTGCAGTGGCTCCCAGTCACTGGGGTGGTCTTGGCACCACAGGGCCAACTGGGCGGCGGACTGGTGTCCGCCTAAAGCATGGTCGAGTTGCGATTTGGCGGAACGAGGGGCATTGTCGTTGCCTGAAATATCTTCCAAGGCCGCATAGGAAGGATGGCCCTGCTGAGTGCAAGCCAACATCCACACCTCTGATTTTGGTTTTGGCAGCATTGGTACACCAAAATCAAAATCCGCTGCCTTAAAACCATCCAAGATGCTTTGCCATTGGTTGTGCCAAAGCTGTCCGGGGGCGCTGCGTGTGCCATCACTATCTCGAAACAACACCGCTATCACCGGCGAACCATCCTTGGCTTGCCATTTTTTTGCAGCTAAACCCAACTGCTTTGCATTGTTGTAGTACAGACCCGTTTCAGCCTGCTGATGCCTGCCTCTGAGCGACTGCATACGCCCACGGCTTCGCTTGGCCTCTTGGGCCAATGTGGTCTCACTGATAAAAATGACCGCCTCGGGAAAAGAACGCAAGTCATAGCCCAGCAGCAACTCCCACAGCCTTTGCAACCAGATTGTCATCGGCCCCGGCGAAAAATCGCCATCAAAGCATACGCCCTGTGCATTGTTGCAAGCACCTATGTCCGTAGGGCCTTCTCCACTCACAATCAGTTTCATATTACATCCGACATGGCCTGTGCTTCGGCAGCAGCTTCGGCCATGATGGAGGCTTGGCGCGCTTGGTCTAGCGTGATGCACTCTTGGGCCAGTAGCTTTAAATCCGTATCGACAAAGGCATCGCCTGGCCCCATTGCCTTGAGTTTCTCGGCTATGCGTGGAATACCAAAAAATTTCCGTATGCGCGTCTCACCCTCTGGGGTTTTATAAAGCAGTTGCACCGCCTCGCGCGCCACATCATCGGGCAAGTAGTTCAGCAACAACGCGCTGTGCGTGGTCACTAACAACTGCTGCGGGCTTTGCAGCAAGGTGTCCACCAGCGTTTCGACAATCTCTTGGTTGATGCCGTTCTCTAGCTCATCGAGCAGCAGTAAAGAGCGTTTGGCATCTGCTTGGGTTAGCACCGCCAAAATACGCAACAAGCCATCATTGAGGTGAAGGGCATCGGTTTCCATGCGTTGCTCGCCAAACTGCTCGAACACCGATAGCTTTTTCCAGCCCGACCTTTGCGAGGTAATCTTAAAATCGACCAGCGCGGGGTAGAACTGCTGCAACAAGGTTATCAAGGAGGCTTTTTGTTCCCCTTTGATGTTGTCCAGATAGGCCGACAATTTCTCGCCGCCTGCGCCAATATCATGCTCACTGGTGCGGGCACTCTTGCGTAGCAAGTGGGGCGACAACAGCTCTAGGGAGCGAACGGCACGCAGCGCATCACGGAACTCCCGCAAAGGCAGCGCAAGTTCAGTTTCTTTCAATGCCGACAGAATGGAGCCTTCGTACTCAAAGGCAATGTTTTGGCTGGGCTTGGCTTCTAGGGCGTAAGACTGGCCAGTTAAGCGCAATAAGTTATGCGTCGCTTTACCATCACCCAAGAACGCGCTCTCATGCGAGCATCGCATATCGGAGCGGTTAAAGACACCGATCCAGGTCAACAAGCCACCATCGGAGGTGGTGAACCTGACATTGAAGGTGATGTTACGTTCCTTGCGCAGTTTGCAGTTGAGGTCAACAGCCTTCCAACCGCGCTGATCTAGCCAGCCTTGCAAGTCGCCACGCATCAGCTGCGATAAAAAGTCGAAGGCTTGCAGCACGGTGCTTTTGCCCGCGCCGTTCATACCCACCAGGCAGTTGAACTGCCCCAGCGGTATCGTCACTTCGGCCAGTGACTTAAAGTTGACAAACCGAACGGAATTAATCATCCCCACTGCCCCCCGTGACCAGCTTGACCCCCTCCAGCAAGTCGCCAAACTTGCCGTAATTGACTTTCACGCCATCGTCTAAATCCAGCGTGATACGCATGTCGGCGTAGTGGCGCAGGGTTTCGTCGTAGGCCAGCAGTTCGGTGTGTTTTTTGCGCAGGGCTTCGATTTGTTTACGCAGTTTGGTGCGCGCAGCGGTGCTGCTGGCGGCGTTGGCGTCTTGCTCTAGCATTTCTAGGCGATTGGCCATTTTGGCGCTGAGGGGGATGACGTATTCAGCGCGCATCCGGGCCAGTGTGCCCTCGTGGTAGCGGTGCAGATAGACCAACGCCTGAAACGCGCCCTGTTTGCCGCTGCTGAACAGCCAGTAAATGGGGCGCTTTTTGTAGGTTTGCAGGTGGTCTTTGAAGAACTTGCTGGCGATATAGCGGCGAATGGTCTCTTCCGGGGTTTCGCTGGCTTTGGGGCCAAGGCTTTCGGCCAGCCAAGCGAGGTTTTCGGCCAAAGTATCTGGCCCCCAGACAGCGTGCAGAAATTCGCGGATGCGCTCGGGCGCGTCGTCGGCAAACCAATGTTCGTCGGTGATGGGCAGGATGCCGTCGGCATCGGCGGGAAAGCTGGGGTAGCGGCTGGGGTCAAAGCCGATATTGCCCGCGTGGGCGTAAATGAGGCCGGGCGCATCGAGGCTATAGCGGCCCATCATGCAGCCGATGGCGTAGGAGATCAGGCGCTGGCAATCTTTTTCGCGGTCGGCGCGGGTGAGGGTGATTTGGGATTCGGGGACTTCGGGGGAAAGTTCGTCTTGGAGGCCGTAGGCGTCGATAAATATCTGATTATTTCTCTCCTCAACTCCTTTCAAATCTTCAAATGTTTGCAGAAGACTTACTTCGCGATTTTGCCAACTTACTTCCAAGGATTCTGCTTTTGTTCCCGCTGCAACCAAAGGACTTGCCAAAAAGTCCCAGCTGCTTTCTTCTGAATCCCAATCGTTCTTAGCGATAGAGATTGCCGCCTTTGCCAAAGTGGTCAGTTGCGATTTTAAGGGATCAAGTTCCGAGTCAAGAACCGGGATGGCTGAAATATTTTCAACCTGAAAATTTAATGTCGGATTTATTGCGTTTAGATAATAACTAGCAACCTTGCTAACCATTAAGGCAGCAATCCACATTCGCTGATCTTCATCAGGAAAAATTGATGACCCTGCAACATCAAAGATGAATCCAGCATCGGAAACTCGAACGCCAAAGTACGCAGAACTAATGTATGACCATGTTACGGATGGCTTGAAATAATACTTTCGGTTTTTTATAACGAATTCTGGATCACTAATTCGCGGATACTTCTCTCGAACCATATTGATTAGTGCTTCACCACCATTTTCATAAAAAATCACGAAATCGTTGTTGCCATACCATTTTCTAAACTCCCCACCTTTGTTGTATGGGAACCAATCTTTACCAATATTATTGCCTTCATCAGCACTATTGCAGCCGAATGCAATTTTGTTGTTGGGCACTTCATGCCAAAGCCGCAAATATCTTTTATTGTCCGTTGTGGCCATTCCTTGTCGAGGCTGACTAATATCTCCGAGCAATTTAGATATTAAATAATTATCCCTAGCTTTATTGGAGACCCAATACGCCACCGGACTCCCCGGAATTTTCTTGAAATCATCCGGCTTGGCCGTATAGAACCAGCCGCAATCCTTGTTTTTAATCGCTTCTAGCGTTTTTGGCCCTTGCTGGTCTGCACCCTTAAAATCTGACAAACGCACATAAGACCCGACAAACTGTGCCACATGCTGCTTGGCCAAGGTAAAAGTGCAAATCGGCACCGTGGCCCCATCAAAACCGGAATACTCTAATTGGATTAAACTGGTTAGGGTGGCGTTATCAATAAAGTGGGTGCGTAGTTGTTCGTAAGAAGAAATAAACATCCATACAAACGGCGACATAAAGCCAAGTTGGCCGTTGGGTTTTGCAAAAGATAAATCTCGCATCATAAAGGCTGAAAACAGGTCTTTTTCATAACCGGCATATTCAGCCTTCAAATAATTCTTCAGTACCGGGGTTAGATACTTACCACCCATATACGGCGGATTGGCCACCACCGCATCAAATTGCATCGCCAACACCTGCGCCTGTTGCAGCAGCGGCCACAGGTCTTTGGCGGCGGCTTGGGCATATAAATCGGCGGCGTGCAGCGCTGGCTCTAGCCACTCGCGCAGCGCGGGCAGTTGCGCGGCACATTGCGGGCTGATTTTTATCAACGAACCAAAAGTTTTGGCATGTTCAAAGGTAGCAATCAACGCGGCCACGGTGGCACCCAGACCGCCCTCTCCCCCTCCCGTAGGTTGGGTTACTACGTAACCCAACATCCCCGGTGCATCCATCCCCGTCGCATCCATCCCCGGTGCATCCAAGGTTTGTTGGATTGGTTGGGTTTGTTGGGTTAGCCCTTGCGGGCCAACCCAACCTACGGGAGGCACGGGGGACACGGGAGGCACGGGGGACACGGGCGACAAGGCGGCGCAGAGAGTGTCGGCGTCCAGCCCTTGGCTGCTTTGCAGGCTGTGGATATTCAGGCGCGGCGGCTGGCTGGCGTCGCTCAACAGGCGGCGGTCATCGGCGCGGGCTTTCATCAGCAGGGCAAAACCGGCCATTTGCGCGGCGCGGTCGTCAATGTCCAAGCCGTAGAGGTTTTTTTCCAAAATCAGGCGCGGAATATCGCGCAGCCGGTAGCCGCGTTCTAAATAAATGGCCTTCAGCACATCGTAGGCCACCACCAAAATATGGCCGCTGCCGCAGGCCGGGTCTAGCACGGTGATGGTTTCGGGGTTGAGCGTGCCGCCGTCTTCGGCAATGCGGGTTTGGATCAGGGCATCAAGCTGGGCTTGCACTTCGGGCGTTTGCTCTGCCGGTTCAATGTAGTAGGGCCATTCTTGGCCCAAGGTACTGCCGGGGTTGGCCATCAGCCACAGGCGGCCCACGCTGTTTTGCACCAGATATTGCACGATCCAGTTGGGCGTAAACAATTGCGTGGCGGCGGGGATATCTTCGCTTTTCACCACCTTGCCTATTACTTGGTCTTTTTTCTCGCTGATGTAAAACTGGTACAGCCAGCCAATCACTTCGATGTCTTCCCAGTCGGCTTCGGGCACGCCCGCCACCAGTTTGGCGATGATGGAATCGGTGTGCAGCAGGTTATCGGGCAGCAGCAGTTCGGTGTCGTCGTCAATGCGCTCGAACAAAAACGGCATGGTGCGCGATAGCTCGTTGCACTGGGCTACCAGCAGCAGCTTATACAGGGCGTTGTCTTGGTTGCCTGCCAATTGCATGGCTTGCACTTGGTCTGGGTTCAGGCCGGGCAGCACTACTGCACTGGCGTGGCGCAGTAGCTCGGGCAGGCCAGCATCGCGGCTGGACAGCACGCGCTGGCCGTGGTCTAAAAAGTCGTGCAACTCCAAATAGCGCAGCGCGGCCAAGCGGTTAAACCAAGTGTAGGCCACTTCTTCGATGGTTTGGGCAAAGCCTTGGCGTTGGATGCGTTGCACCAGTGTGGCGCGTTGCGCGGCGACTTTGGCGGGCCACTCGGTGCCGTCGATAATGGCTACACCCCCGCTGACCGTGGCGGGCGCTACCTGCGTGGCGCTGATGCCCAGCAATGCGGCGCGGGCGGTTAAGGCGGCTATGAAGTCCTTGCGGGCTTGGGGGGCGTAGGACTTGAGGTTGGATTTGTTCATATTAGACGCTCTGGGGGGTGTTCTATGCTGTGGAAATGATGCTGTTTTTCATCTTTTATTGCGCTGCCCTTTGCGCCGGGTTTGTTGCTCCACGGAAGTCAGCGCCTGTTCCAGAAGTTCAGGGTTTTCAGCCAATTCGGTGGCAAAAGCAAAAGCGGGCCTAAACTGGGCAATCCGTAGCACAGGCACACCTTGGTCTTGCAACAGTTGCTCCCAGGACTGGGCAACATAGGCTGCAGCGTCGCCAAGCCAAGCAGCAGCATCGCGCAAGCTCATGCCTAAATGCGGTGCTGCACTCAACAAATTGTGTGCAGAGCACTCTTGCGAGCCATCGGCAGTTACGCTCATGGCCAAGATGCGGTTAAAAGTGGGCAAAGGGGTAATATCAAACACTTTAGACAGTCGCCAACCCGTGCCGTCGTGCAACAAACCGTGGTTACGGGGGTGGTCATCACCATTGCCCACCAGCGCGTTGTAAGCCATGCGCCGCCAAAGTTCTTGCAGGTCTTGCTGGCAATCTTGCGGGTCACTAATCCAGCGACGCATCTGATCGGCTAAGACCAAATACGAACGTCGCGCATCGCCAGGCAAAGTGTTGGCACTCAATCCCAAGACAGTGTGGGCGCTGGCAAACAAATGGCGTTGAAGGTGCAGCGGATCGCCAACCCGGTCAAAGCGTTCGATTAAGAACACTTCGCGCCCAGCATGGGTTTCCAATCGCACTTCGGGCACCTGCAAATCCAACTCTGATGCCATACGCATCACAATGTATTCACGCGCTGGCAGGTGGGGCGCATCCCCCCGGTCTTGGAGCTTAGCAAGCCACAGCTTACCTTGGTGCTGCAAAGTCAGCTTGGGACGCTCCCCCCCCGCACTGGTGGTAGCATCGTCTAGCAAACGGCGTATAGCCCGGCTGGCTGGTGTCGTTTCTTCTAGTTCTTGAATATAGGTTTTGAGTTCATCCAATGTGTGGGGCTGCCATGCCAATTTACGCTCAATATCATGGCACACCTCAATGGCTCCCACTCCGTCGGCAGGGCCAAACTCTAGCAATTCCAAAGGAGTCAAAGTGCGGTCATGCTGTGCATGTAAACGGTCAGCACCATAGCCTGCGGGCATGGCATCGGCCACCACACCGGGCAGACCACCGTTTTGCAACAAAGGAATGCCCGTGTTTTTACGGGAAAAGCGCAGCTGTATCGGATCGAGTGCGCGCGCATGGGCCATGTCCATATAGGCTTGCTCGTACCATAGCTTGCCTTGACCAGCGATCATCGCCAACTGCCCTGCCAATACGGGGTCAGATACACCGGGCAGCCAAGTCCAGACAGGGGTTTTCATCGTTGCAGCTGCTGCACAGCATATTGAACCAAGGCTGGGTCGCGCTCAGGCTGCAGCCACTGGTCAATTTCGGCCAACAAGCCAAGCGCATCTAGCACCCGTGCCAAAGTACCTACAGCCACGCCCGGATGGCCTTTCTCCAGCGCAGCAATAGAGCTGGCCCCAACACCCGCTAAAAAAGCCAGATCACGTTGGTTGAGTTGACGGGCACGCCGGGCTAAAGCCACACGCTGGCCCAAGGCCACCAAGGATTTGCCGGGCAACAGTGGGAAAGGATGTGTTGCCATTATTGAAATATCAATCTATCTTCTCAAATTTGGATTGATATTACACGTATTTTTCTTACTGCACCCGCGCTTTTTTGCCTGCCCGCACCGTCGCCAGCAACTCGGCCTTGAGTTGGGTGACAAAACCTTCCACATCAGCCTCGCTCTCTAAGTAGGTTTTGCTGCCCATATCGGCCACGCGCACCACTTGAATTGGCTTGGCCACCGGGGTCAGGGGCGGCGTATGCTGGGTGGCGTTGGATGCCGACTTGCCCAGCGCAACGCTGGGGGCAGATGCTTGGTTTTTGGCGGCTTGGGCCAGTTTGTCCATCACCTCGTCGAGCAAATCTGCCGCCCGACCTTGCAGAAACAAGATTTTCGGAATGCTGCTCAGGCTGGCCACTTGTATTTTCAGGTCTTGCAAGGGCTTGAGTACCTTGTTGCGTAGCTCAGGCGGGGCGTGTGCAGCATCCAGCGCTTGGGTGGCCTCGGCCAATTTGGCCTCGATAGAAATCAAGGCTTGTTCACGCCGTGCAGCTGCCAGCGTTTCATTAGCCTTGGCCAGCGCAGTGACCAGCGCCTCAATCTGGCTAATTTGACCATAGGGCGCAGGGTTGGCACGGATGGCCTCTAATTGAGCCAAAGCGCTGGCTGCTTGCGGGTCTTTGACCAAGGCATCGTGGTTGTCTGCCACAGCATTCAAGATGTCGAGCAAACGCACCCAGGTATTGGCTTGGGTGCGATAAAAACTAAGCACATCGTGGGTGTCATCGGCCAAATCGCGCCAATCATTGCGCCGGGCCACCACGGCTTCGATGAATTCGTAGCTGTCACGAATGGCCAATTGCTGCTCGATGGTAGCCAAGGCTTTGGCAATATCTGCTGCACCGGGGTAATACTTTTGCTCGGCTTTGACGCGGGCGCGCTCCAATTCGGCCTTCAAGCTGTGCAGCCGTTCACGGAAGCTGGCCACCAGTGCATCTTGCTCATCGGACGGCATGAGCGAGAACAGGTCACGGTGGATTTCGCGCGCCTTTTGGCGGGTGGCGTTGTCGTTGGTTTTGCGTTTGAGGATATAGACCGTGCGAAAGCGCGATTCTTTGGTCAATGGCTCGATGGCCGCTGGGCCGTCGAGGTCGTTGCCTTCCATCACCAGTTTGATTTCGCCCCCCATGAACAAGCGGGCCACCAACAGCACGGTTTCCCACGCAGGCCGCCAGCCCCAAGGGGCTTTGGCAAAACGCTCCACCACATCCGATAACAAGACACGGTTTTGGCTGGCGGCGATTGACAGGTATTGGCGCATTTCAGCCAGCGCCAAAGCGTTGCCCTCTTCGGTGGTGGCTTCGGCCATCTTGCTTTGCGCCACACTATCGGCAGTCAGCACAGCGCGAATTTCTGCCATAGGGTCTGGAGCACGCACCTTGATGTAACCCAGCTTGCTGAAGGTGTTGCTCACGAGGTAGTTAAGCAACTCGTCCACCAAATTGCTGGGGGGCTGTGGCTTGATCTGGGTCTTCTGGCCCAAAACGTAGAACTGGCCGCTGCTTATCATGCTGGCCAGTTGCAGCAGCAGGCGGGCACGGCGTTGACGATTTTCTTCTTTACGATCCAGCAAAATGCGCTTGAGGGCGGGGGTGGCCAAATCGTTTTTAGGGCCGATGTATTTCTCAATTTGCAGGTAGGTACGCAGTTCCACATCCACCCGACCTTCGTTGGCCAGTTTGATGATGGCACGCCCTGCCCCTTCGATACTGCGGCCAATGCACTTGGCATCGCTCATCAAATCGTAGTCGCCCCCCACCGGGGTGAGCACTTCTAGCGTCAGGTCGTGGTTGGCTTGGCGGTAGGGGGCGGCATCAAGCAGGCGGTTGAATTCGTAATCAGCCTTGGTATGGCGGTGGCGTACTTTGTTTTGGCCACTGAGGATTTCGTCAAATATCAGCTCGGCTACCAAACGGCTCAATTCAGTGCTGGAAACATCTACCGCCTTGATTTCTTGCGACACATCGCGCTCTTCGTTGGTGAGGAAGAACCAGAGATCGCCATTGCGGTTGACCAAGTTTTGGCGCTCTAGCCGTTCCAAACTTTCCGAGATGCTGCGTTTCAAGGCCAGTTTGTCGGCATCGATTTCGTTCAGGCACAGAGTGGCCAGATTGTCCACCGTGCCTTTGACGGCATCAGCGTAGCGGATGAGAAAGAGCGCACGCAACAGCTTGATGTCGTCGAGCTGGCTTTCCGACTTTTGCAGTGCTGGGTTATCGGAGGCTTGGTCGATAGCGCGCTTGACGGCAGGCTCCAAAAAAGACTCGATGGCGGGATAGAAGTCGTACAAGGGCACCAAGGCGGCATCGGTACCCCGCTGAGAGTTGCGCACAGCAGCCGTTTGGAAGGCATCGAGCATAGAGCGCTCGCCTTTGGCCAAATGCACGCCCGTAGCACCCACCTTGCGGATGGACTCAAACACTTTTTGCAGCAGCTGGAACTGGTAGGGCGCGAAGGGGTAATGCGCGGCAAAGTCTTCAGCGCTTTGGATACGCTTGAAGGCGATGGCGTGGTCGGCGAATGACAGCTGGTTGTTAAGGATGTCACCCTTGGTGGCCCAAATGCGCTGCAACTCGGCCTGTGCGGCTGGAGTTTTCTCTAGCAAACGGTGGGCAATCACCTCGTCGGTGTTAGAGCTGGAGAGCAGCAGTCGAGTGTGGAAGCGGCCCTGAATTTTGGAGAAGTCTTGCCCGTGGGCCTTACTACCTTCGCCCAGCGTGGCATCGATGTCTGCTTGGCTGGTGACGATGACCCATGCCCGCCCCTTGCACTGGGTACCCAATTGCTCGGTGATGGTTTGCAGATTGAGCATGAGTTGGGTGTTGTTGCCGATGAACTGACCCACTTCATCCACCAAAAACACCACACGATGCTGCGGCCCTTTGGTTTGTAGGTAACTGTTGACCAGCGCCGCAAAACCTTCGATGTTGACTGTGTGGCGCTCGCGTGCATCGTCAAACCATTTGCCAGCAGAATCCTCCGACATGCCCAACGCTTGGCTGAGACCAGCAATCACATCGTCACGCAGGAAGTCCACTGCATCGCGTTCCACTTCCCAATCGTTGCCGTTAGAGGCTTTGAAGGCTTGCTTAAAGGTGTCGAAAGCGCCTTTGCTGAGGAGATGGCGCTCCATATCGGCCACATGCGGGGCATCACCCGACAGACCTTGCATTTCGTTGAACACACGCAGGAAGACTTGCAAAATAGCATCGCGGTCGTTCTTGGCATCGGCTTTGGAGTCGATGTTGAACAAAATGACATCGGTTTGCCCGGCCACGGCACGGCGCATATCGCCCAATAACATCGGGTCTTTGAGCTTGCTCTGGAAAAAATCCAGCGCACGCTGGGCCTGGCCTGTGGCGGGCTGCGTGGCCTCTATGTTGGCGAGCAGGTAGGACAGGATTTTGATGAAGTGCGACTTACCCGAGCCAAAAAACCCGGAGACCCATACTCCCATGCGCGAGGCGATGGCCGGATCGTTGGGATGCTGGGCGGTGGCCAAATAGGCATCAAAGAACTTGCGCAGGTATTCCGTCACCTGCTTGGTCGCCACATATTCATCCAGCTCTTGCCAAGTGCTTTCGGCATCGCGCTGATCGGCCTTGATAACACCATTGATAGGCCGGTCGATGGGTTTGACAAACAGTTCTTGGATGCGCATGGCTTGTATTCCTGAAAGGCGTGGCGTGCCGCAGTGCGGCAGCAAGTGTGCATGAGATGGTGTTTACGACACCAGACGAAAGGCGCGATAGTAGTTATCGTCAGACAGCGTATTAAAGAGACTGAGCGACTGGCCGTTGTAAGTGCCGGGGTAGAGCATAAGCAGCGGGGTTTGGCGCATGTGCGGGTGCAAGGCCGACAGCAGCGTATGGGTGCGCAGTAGCGGATAAACAGCCCCCACGCCTTTGATGATGAGCAGGTCTAACGCGGCAACATCGAGTTTTTCTGTCATGCGTGCAGCTAGGCGGTCTTCTTTCAGCACTGAGCGTAGCGAGGCCAGCACTGCGGCATCGCCTTTTTGGGCTTGCATGGCACAGGCTTTGTCGAACAAGTTGCGCTCCTCCAGCAAATCGAGCGCGGTTTGAAACAAATCCACGGTTTGAAAGCGGATGGCGGGTACCTGCTTGCGCAAGCTAGGCTCAATCACCTCAGCCAGCCAAGCACGCATAGTCATTTCTTGTTCGGGCGGGTAGTCAAAAATCCAGAAACCAATTTCACCCCCTGCGCCTTGGTTGTCTAATACATCTGCCGACAGCAGGCGCGGTAGCACTTGATTAAGGCGTGATTCAAAATCTCCACTCATGCGTGATAGTCCATCCATCGAAGGGTTTTTCGGTCGCCCAGTGTCAGCAGGTAGTGGCTCACTTGAGGGTGGAGCAGGGGCGGAGTCAAGGTGCGGGTTCTGCTGGAATCGAGATATTTAGCCTCGGTCAATATACGCACGATTACCTCGAATAATTTACTGCGCGTGCTGTCTGCCCAGCCCGCCACAGTAGGGTCTTTTTTTTCACAATCGGCTAAAAAAGCATCCCACGAATGGCGGCTGAGATGGCGCTCCAACTGGCGCAAGTGCTGTGCATAGACATCGCACAAAAAATCCCCTAGCAAGCGGCTATGGCGGATGGCGGCTGCCAACAAAGTTTGCACACACAATTCGGTATCGCCATACGCCACCCACTCCCAGCCTTTGGCATCGAGCGTTTCTAGTCGTTTGCGAATCAGATGTGCCTGCCGCCGGGCGGTAGCAGCTGATTTTTGCAAAATGTTTTCGTCTTGGATCGCTGCATCCCATTGCGCAGGAGTGGGCTGCGTCAGGAGAAGCTGGGCGACTTTACGACTCTCGGCAGGCATTAATGAGCCAGCGGAAATTTCAGCGTGGTACAAGCTCATGCTTTTTGCGCAGGCTGTACTTTTCGCGGGCGACCACCCAGCCGTCCATTGGCACGGGCCGCATTGGTTTTGCGGATGCTGGTAGAGGCCCCCCCCACTTTGCCCATATGAGCGGCAGTCCATTGCCATGAACCCAAAAAACCTTCCAGCAGCGCAGACAGAGAAAACTTCTTGTCTAAATCAGGAAAGTGAATTTCTAACCCAGATGGGGACAGCTCCATCCGGGCCAGCTGGGATGGTGCAGCACACACAAGGCACGGCACATCGTGTGGCTTAAAAGCAATCTCTAATCCACTGCTGAGAGCGATGATCACACGCTCAGTCTGCTGATCGTAGTGTGCAGAGACTGCTGTCGGCATGGCGCGCAAGTATGCTTCAGTGGCACCAGCATTGGCAGCGCTTACATCACGGCTAACAGGTAGGACTGAGCGGTTTTCAGTGTGTCTCATTCAAAATAGCTCCATACTGCGTTCAATAGGCATCCTAGCACAAACCTAAGCGTTTGGATTTGTAACTATCTAGCAATAAGGAATAACGGTAGAAAACGCTTGGCTGATGGCCATTTACCTCAAGACAAGCCCATGCCCTCCCCACAGCGCCGTATCGCCCACCTAGACATGGATGCTTTTTTCGCCTCCGTGGAGTTGCTGCGCTATCCGCAACTCAAGGGCTTGCCAATGGTGATTGGCGGCTCGCGGCGCAGCCACGGGTTCGCGCTGCTACCAGAGGCGTACCAAGCCACTGCTACCAGCGACATTCCACCCGAAGCCTTCCCTAGACTGCGACACTATACCGGGCGCGGTGTTATCACCACGGCCACCTATGCAGCACGCCAATTCGGTGTTGGGTCGGCAATGGGCCTGATGAAAGCTGCCAAACTTTGCCCAGATGCCATCTTGCTGCCCGTGGATTTCGACGCCTACCGCTATTACTCGCGTGCGTTTAAGACCGTGATTGCTACGATGGCCCCAGTGATCGAGAACATGGGCATCGACGAGGTGTTCATCGACTTCACCGAAGCTCCAGATGGGCAGATCGAAGGCGGGAAGGTACTGGCCCAGCGTATTCAGCAGGGAATTTTTGATGCTACTGGGCTGACCTGCTCCGTGGGCGTGGCCCCCAACAAGCTGCTTGCCAAGATGGCCAGCGAATTCAACAAGCCCAATGGCGTTTCCATCGTCTATGCCGAGGATTTAGAAAAGCTGATCTGGCCTCTGCCATGCCGCAAAATCAACGGTATCGGGCCGAAAAGCGATGCCAAGCTGCAAGCCTTGGGTATCCACACCATCGGAGAACTGGCTGCCCGCTCCTTGGATAAGCTGCTTGACCACTTCGGCCAGCGCTACGGTGCTTGGCTACACAATGCCGCTTGGGGGCGCGATGATCGCCCAGTCGTCACAGCCAGCGAACCAGTCACCGTGAGCCGCGAGACTACCTTCGAGCGCAATCTCCATGCTGTGCGCGACAAGGCCGCATTGGGGGAGATTTTTACAAGGCTGTGTGAGCAGGTAGCGGCAGACTTGCAACATAAAGGCTATGCAGGGAAAACTGTGGGCATCAAACTGCGCGATGACCATTTCAAAACCAGCACCCGCAACCACAGTTTGCCGTCGCCTACCAACGATGCGACCACCATTCGGCGTGCAGCGGGACTGGCGCTGAAGCGGGCACCGCTGGATCGGCCTTTGCGGTTGTTGGGGGTGCGGGTGGATGGATTGAGCAAGGCTGTGTCTGGGAGGGGCATGGCTACCGAAGCCAGTGGGAACAATCAACCTAGCTTGTTTTGATTTGGACAGATTTTTCCGATCAAAAGCCTATGGCGTGGCATATCTAATGGCTGCTGTGCAGCCAATTCCTCGTCACGCAATGGGAAATCGGGAAATCGTCCCGCCAGAGCCAAGCAGTCTCGGGGCCATTCTTGGGTGGCATATTTGCGGATGATGTCAGCTACCCAGCGGCTTTTGGAAACTCCGTGTGCCTTGGCGGCTTCGGTGACGAACACCTGTGTAGCTTCGTCAAGATGAAGTGTAATTTTTGACATAGCAGCAGTTGCTTGCTATCAAATCTGTCAAGCATACCTCTGCTTTTAGGCTGGGTGGGATAAGCAGCTTTCTGCGCTGATAACGGTGCATCCTCAAAGTTGTAAAAAAAAATAGTCAGCAACTTCAGAGAATTTTTTCCGAAAGAGAAGTTTTTCTACAAAATTCAGCAAAAATTTGCGCTTTCTCCCAAGCACTGCACCCCACATGGCTACCCTGATCCCCGCATTGAGCATTTGCAAGCCTCGCATGACCAGCGGCGAACGCCGCTTTGCAGAACGTGCCGGGGAGAAACTTAGCGATGAGTACCTCATCTGGTACGACGTACCGATTGGAGCAAAGCAGTTGCATCCAGACTTCGTGGTACTACATCCGGTATGGGGTTTGCTGATCTTGGAAGTGAAAGACTGGCGCTTGTCCACGCTGCACAAAGCCGACAAAGATGCTTGGCAAATTACGGTCGATGGGCACATCAAAACCGTTGCGAGTCCCATGCTCCAAGCTCGGCAGTACGCCCACCAAGTTGTCAATACGCTCGCTCGAGATCAACAGTTGGTATATGGCGAAGGGCCGCACCAAGGAAAGGTGGCCTTTGCATGGAGTTGCGGTGTGGTGCTGTCCAACATCTCGCGCAAGCAGTTCACGGAAGCTGGACTAGGTGCTGTGCTGGAACCCCACAGGGTTCTCTGCTCTGATGAAATGAGTGAAGCCGTAGAACCAGAAGCATTGCAAACACGGCTGTGGGGCATGTTTGAGTACCACCACGGCCAGCCATTGAGCGCACAGCAGATAGACCGTGTGCGGTGGATCATGTTCCCTCAGATACGGATACCAGATCAAACCAGCCTTTTCGATGAATCGGACGCTGAAGCCGAAGTGCCGGATGTTTTGCGGGTGATGGACTTACAGCAGGAACAGCTTGCCCGCAGCTTGGGCACTGGCCATCGCATCATCCACGGAGTTGCAGGCTCTGGAAAAACCATGATCCTGAACTACCGCGCCGAATACTTGGCCCAAGCCAGTTCAGTGGAAAAGCCCATTCTGATGCTGTGCTACAACGAGCCACTGGCAGTGAAGCTGGGGGCCACGATTCATGCCAAGAGACTTGGGCAAAAAATACAAACGGCAAACTTCCATCGCTGGTGCCGCCAGCAACTGGTGAAATTTAAGCAGGAATTACCCGATAGCAGATTACCTGCTGATGCGTTTTTCACGGATATGGTGCAACGGGTGATTGATGCCGTAGCTGACGGGCGCATCCCGAGTGGGCAGTACCACGCCATCTTGATCGACGAAGGCCACGACTTTGCGCCAGAGTGGCTGCAACTCCTGACCCGCATGGTTGATCCAGAGACACAAAGTTTGCTGCTGCTCTACGACGATGCCCAAAGCATTTACCAAAAACGCCGCCAGAACTTTAGCTTCAAAAGTGTGGGTATCCAAGCCCAAGGCCGAAGCACCATCCTCAAAATTAACTACCGCAACACGAAACAAATTCTTCGCGCTGCCAGCTTGTTAGCGGCTGACTTGCTCACCGCCCACGACAGCGGCGAAGACAGTATTCCGACAATTGCTCCAGTTGGCTGTGGGCGCGATGGCCCGGAACCCTTGGTCATTGCGGAGCCTACTGTGCGTCAACTGGCGGAACAAGTAGCCGCATGGCTGGGACAAGCTCATGCAGAAGGTTTCGCATGGGGCGATATGGCCGTGCTGTGCCGCAACTGGCGTGGCATGGATGACTGCGCCCAAGCCCTAAAGCGACAAAAAATCCCGCACCAAGTTCGGAAAAGGTCAGGCGAATTTTCTCCGAACGGCAATCATGTTCACATTCTCACACTGCACGCAAGCAAGGGACTCGAATTTCCAGTGGTGGCCCTGCTGGATGCCAGCGCTACAGAGTCAGGCGACGAAAACGATCCACAGGAAAAAGCACGGCTGCTGTATGTGGGGGCCACTAGGGCTACGCAGAAGTTAGTTTTGGCGCGAAGTTGCTAAAAACAGCCTTATGGCAAATAATTTTTCTGTGGATAAATACGGGTCTGCATTAACAAATTTCGTGCCAGTTCTGCCAGTGCAAGCCCTGCACTCGGGAAAATTCACGCACATTGCGGGTCACAAGCGTGGCCTGATAGCGTAGAGCAGTAGCGGCAATCAGCGTATCGTGTGGGCCAATGGGTGTCCCCAGCGCTTCCAGCGAAACACGGATGCGAGCGGCGTGGTTAGCACACTCGCTGTCAAAAGGCAAAAGTTGCATAGGCCGTAGCAACTGCGCTAACGCTTCCAGACGTGGAGCCGCTGCCTGTTGCGGCAAGCGCAGCAGGCCATACCGTAGTTCGTATTCGACAATGGCCGGTACGCCCACATCGGCAGGTCGCAGAGCTTGTAGGCGTGGCACTACCTGCGGGTCACCCCGAAAATAATAACTGATGGTGTTGCTATCGAGAATCAGCATAGCCACCAATCAAAAACCTATGCGCGGCACATCTGCTGGTTGCTGTGCAGCCAGCTCATCATCACGCAATGGGAAATCGGGAAATCGTCCCGCCAACGCCAAGCAGTCTCGGGGCCATTCCTGGGTAGCGTATTTTCGGATGATGTCGGCCACCCAGCGGCTTTTAGAAACTCCCTGTGCTTTGGCAGCTTCCGTGACGATCACTTGTGTGGCATCGTCCAAATAGAGTGTAATTTGTGACATGGCAGCAACCTCTTTCCAGTGATCCAACCAAACATAATTGCAATTATATGTGCTTGTCACCAGACTGGCGCAAACGCAGCCCTTGCGCTTGCTGGGAGTGTGCGGGTGGATGGGTTGAGCAAGGCTGCACTTGGGGATGTTTTGGCTGCCGAAGCCAGCAGGAGCAATCAGCCTAGCTTGTTTTGATGACCTTCACTAAAATTTTCGGGAATTTAGAATTTTTTTCCTAAAATTTAGAAAAGAATTCCCGATTCTGCAAAATTGCTGCACGGGTCGATGCTTGATTGCCTGTAAATTTCGCCATACGGGAATGCTGCTCGACCCTGGTGCAGCCGTCTGCCAATCCGGTGTCCGACTTTGCCAAAAAAAGACCGGCCAAATTTGGCCGGTTGTTCTGGAGGAGCGCCCCCACCTTGGCTGGGTGCGTGGTGGCCTATGCTTGTGCAGCTAGTGCATCCCAAGCCTCGCGCTAGGCCAAATCAATTACCAGACCAAATTACCCCCATATCCTTCAACTGACCATCATTACCCATGTAACCAAAGTGCAATTGGGCATTGAAATGGCGCAAGTCAGCAGCAGATAGTCCTGTAGAGATATTAAAGATTTTTTCTGGCTGGGCGGCCTGAGAATTTTGGTAGGCCACAGTGTAGGGGTTCGTCGAGGTCAGTTGTTGCCACCCGCCTGGTGTCAAGAAAAACCACGCTTCTTCAGGCAAGAATCCTGCTGGTACATAAGCTGCAATCCAGAAGCTAGTTCGGTTTGTGCCTTCGGTTTCAGTTGCAGGGCGCTTGAGCGTGAAATTCAAAACCAAATTTCCATTGGAATTGGTAGTGGGTACATTATCCTTGATTTGTGCAACGCCCGGTAGTACGGGAACTGTAGGAGCAGTGCCTCTATCTACTGGATCGCCATCAGTGCCAAAATTTAAGGTATTGTAAGCAGTACGGTATTGATCTAAATTAACTTCATAAACACTTGTTAGATTATAAATTGACCCACCATTAAGAACCCGAACATACAGCCATTTCCCTGTTTGAACAGGATTTTTAGTCAGTCGTGCGGTGCCCGAAAGACTGATATTACCACCACCATCGTGAACAAATATCATCTCCTCACCAGCTTGGAGACGATAAAAATCAGTATTTATATTTTGTGTGCGTTTTACTTTTTCATATTCATCTAAAGTTAATGAAGTAGTACGATCGGGAGTCGTCCCCATTCGAGCAACTACTGCGTACTTTTCTCCTTGAGGAAGATAACCAGAAAGGCCAAAAAAAGTAGTTGATGCGGGAATATAAACTTTGAACTCGTTAAAAGATGTGTAACCTTTCAAAATAAAACCAAATCCACCTTCAACAGTTGCACAACGACTACGCAGTTCAGGATAGCCCATGACACAGCCTGGTATGCCACTAGGAGCAAACTGATCCTTAAAACCTATCAGTGGTAAAGATAGTTTATAAACTTTGGGCAATTGATGTAAAGATGTAAATTCTGCATGTGCTGAACCAAAAGCACTCAAGCCTATCAACAATGACAGTTTCAATAAGTATTTATCAAATTTTTTCATTTTGAAAACATCTCCATTTAGGTGGAAAAAGCAAACCCACTTTTTGAAAATGAGTTTTTATTAGTTTATTTCACAGTTGAGGTTTAATAATTTTTGTTTTCTGCTTCCTGATAAATTGCATATAGTTTTTCTCCTTCGTCGCAGCGGCTACTATGACCTTTGCCAGCAGTTTTACACAATGAACAATGACAATAGTGTGAGTAATAGGCTTGATACGCTTTGCGCCACTTGGCATGAACCGACCAATCGACTCCGCTATTACTTGGCTTTTTAACGCAGCTTGAGGTTTTGAATCGTCCTTCTTTGAAGGCCATCTCAATATAAGCATCGTGCAATTTTTGCCCTTCGGCGCACCTGCTTCCAATTTTTTGTAATTCCACCTTCTTGCACTGGGGGCAATTCCAGTAATGCCGCTGATCGGCCTTATCTGCATCCATCCACGTTGTTATCTCTGGTGAAGTGGAATCAATCTTTTCAGCTAACTGAGGAACTTCCCGCTTCGCCGCTGGCGTGTTTGCAATTGCCCAATCAAAGTAATCGTGCAGATCAGCATACAAGTGCGGTGGGGTGCTATCAATATCTTGCTTCCAAGCCTTTCTGACTTCCTGTGAAGCTCCAATATGAATGCAAAATTTTCCTGCTTTTCTAAGCAAAACAGGCAGTGTTATCGATGGCTGCTGCATTTTTACCTTTGGCTCGAATGTGGCAATTGAGCTTAATTTCTAGTCCGCCTTGGCGTGACCAGACAGTCATGATGAAATCACCCGGTACTATTTTTTTATCGACTAAGCCCAAGTCCAAGGAAATTTTGAACGGCTTTTCTGAATCATTGGGGAACAAAATATCGATACAATCTTCCTCGTGCCTTGATCGTTCGATTAGTGCCGAATTGCCAGCCCAAATCTCATCGAGAGCGAAATTTAGGCGCTCAGGAATTAGCAGAAGCCAGTGATCTTCGGCCTTTGATAGGAAACAAAATCTGTTTGAGTAGTCATGGCCCTCCCAAACATTGGTTTCTACTATCTGGTTGTTTCTTGCCTGCACAAAAAACATGATGTGTCCGCCTGTAATTTATCGTGCAAGCTGTCGGGCTGTTGAATTCAGCGCCAGAGTGCGCCTAGCCCGAGTCGCAGCCACATACAGCAGGTTGATTTCTTGCCGATCCAATTCTTCTTCGGGCAAGGGCTTACCTTGAGCGGAAAATATTTCTGGAAAATCATCCGCTAAAACAACGTGATCTACTGTCATTCCTTTAGATCGGTGGGCTGTGGTCAAAGTGATTTCCGCTTTTGATAGATCGGATTTTGCTGCCCTGTAAATTTGTGGAATCAAATGCTCCAGACTTTGACCATATTCAGATGCAATGTCGAGTTGGCGGGTAGCCTCAAAGTCTTTGCTTTTCTCTGCATATTCAAAAAAATCGACAATTGAATCAAATTTCTTGATGAACCTGTCTTTGATTAAATCGTTTCGGTCAGTTGCCAGATAATGCACATCGAGCAGCTTATCAAAGCCATAATTTGCTACACCGCCCACAAAGCCCAATGTTTTGCCAGCGTGCAAATTTTCTACTGCATGAGAAAATACCAGTGCATTGGTGCGGCAGATCAATGCAAATGGCTGATCTGGTGGTGGTGGGCTGAAAGTGGTATCAGGCCCAAGCCCTTCGACTGGTCGGGACTCTAGCCAAAACTGGCGCAGCAAGTTAGATGCTAAATTTGCAACGCGATGGCCAAACCGGAAACTTTGTGTCAGCGGGTATGATAAATCTGGGTTAGTGCTATCCATCGCATTGATGGCACCACGAAACTTGTAAATTGATTGGTAGCGGTCGCCCACTACAACAATGGGGCAATGCTGCTGGCTACGAACGATAGCCCATGTGACCGGGTTTGTATCCTGGGCTTCATCGAGCATCAGCAAGTCGCACAGAATACGGGGCTTACTCAGCTGATAGAGTTTGAGGTAGCCGTCGTGGGTCATGGGCATTTCGTCTTTCGGATCGCACATCCAGTACCAAACTTGTTTTGCTACTTTGGCGATTTCTTTGAGCAGATTGAGGTCGCCATAAATCGGCCCCTCAACGCTGCATGGCAATTCTGGAAATTGATCCCAGTCACTGACCGTCCAAGCGGTGATGGTGGACAGTACGGCACCCGCAAACTCCCAGTTCCAGCCCAATTGGGCGCGATTGATAATGTCAATGGCGCGCAAATTGTTGAGTTTGTGGGCGTACTTCTTTCCAACAGCACCGAACGCTAAACCATGCACTGTAGTGCATCGGGTGTTAGGGCCAAAGCGAGTAGCTGCATCTTGCTGCGCCGATTTGTTATAGGCGATGTAGAGGCACTTTTTGCTGGGATTGTTAGCAGCAAGGGCTGTCAGGCTGGATGTTTTCCCAGTCCCAGCATAGGCATTAACTTGTATGACACCATTTAAACTGGTGTTGGCAAGAGCAGACTGCTGTTGCGTCAATCCATCCTGCGGTGCAGGCGCAAGTGCAGGTGATGGCAACAGTGCGTACTGTGCAGAATCGCCAACTTTGCGAATGCTGCGACGCTTTTTCTGTGGAGAGGCGATTTCTTGGAGGTATGACATACCCCAAGAATGACCGATTTTTCAACCATTTCAACTTTGAAAGATTACGCTTTCTTGGTGTGTTTTGCCTAGCGCAAATTTAGTGAATATGCGGCTGCATGATTTTATCAACCCGATTTTGTAGCACTCCAATTAGTAACTCTACATCCATTAGAAGATCAAGATGATCGCGTTTTTTCGCTTCCTTGAGCCTGTCCAGCAGCCAGTACGAGTAGCCCCCTGCTGGTGCGGCCAGCACATCGATGGCTGATGGAAGCGGTAGGGCTTCGGGTGATTTCTCTAGCACGCCGAGCAAAAACTCTGCGTCGTTCAAAGCATCTACCGGATCGCGCTCTAACGCCTGGCTGAGTGCATTTTTCAGCCAGCGTGACGTGTCCCCTGACTTCAAAATATCTTCCGCATAGGGGAGAGAAAAAAATTCTGGGGAATTAGGTTGCATGAAAGTGTGTGGTAGATTGCAAAAGCGCTATTGCAGCACAAAAGGCACATCGCCTGCCGAACAAATGCTGCCGATTCTGGAAAATTATTTGTAGTTCCATTTCGCAAGCAACCTTGCTTGCAGTGCCAACACTTCGGACAATGGGCGCTTGGCTGCTCGTCGGCTGGCTGTGCTACGCGCTACTTTTTGCTGGCTGGCTGGGCCAAACCAATGTTTGCCGTCCTTGGCCATGCTCCACGGATTAGAAACCTGGCGGTAATGGATGGGCACAATGTCGCAGTTAGCCTGCGTGATTGTCGCAAGCTGATTTCGTTGATGTGTACGCCAGCGCTTATGCCACTGGCGCTTATCGAACGCCTCTGAGTTTCCACAAAAAGCGAAGATCGGTGTTTTACGGTAGCTGCGGCTCAATTTTTATCCTTTATTTTTTCTGGATAGTGGAAAAACAAATTTTTGCATTAAGTGAAAAATAATTCCTTGCGCTGTCCTACCCTCAATAGGAATAGTTCGGTGATGCGAGTATTGAACTCCTTCCCATCTGTCTCTCGATAAAAAAGCAATCAAATCTTTTGTAGAGACTTTCGCTTCTAACAGTAGTCGCGTTGCCTGCTCAATTTCTTGTATTTGCTGATAAACATCATCCCAAAATACATCGGCATCTAAGGAATTGATTTTATTCATGCTTTTAGAAAACTCTAGGACTGGGCCTGAATCTGTAAATAGAACTATGCCGATATTGACTACCTCTAGTCTATGGGAGCAAGGCTTGTATTGGATTATCGAGTAATCCAGCGATGAAGCCTGATGGCTGGTGTGATGGTGTCTTGTTGGCACAGCTTGCAAAAGGCAAAAGTCTAATTGCATCCTATTTTTCAGCCGAAATTTTGGTGAATGCTGTGCCAATCGACGATTTTCTTGAGCGAATCAGGGTGGCTGGGGGCAAGCAAGGAGAGTCGCCTTCGCCTCTTGAACGACCGGCCAAATTTGGCCGGTACTTGATTTGGGAAGGTTCACTGTGTCGGCACCTGTCCCCAGCGCCGCTTCTTGACCGAAACTTTGGGCAAAGGCTTGTCGCTATGGATAGACCGCAAGCGACCCACGGGCAATGTCCAAGTTTCCTGCTGCTTTGGCTCTTTTTCTGGTTTCAACCATGTCTCGAAGATCCCAAAATTTTCTTCTGGTGCGGGCTGCTCTTGCGCCTTGTGCAGTGTGCTGAACAGCTCGGCCATCGTTGCTACAGGCGCTGGTGCCGGTACAGCTAACTGCGGCGGCGGTTGATCGCGCAAAAAGCCTATCTGGCGCAGTCTCTCGATTTGCTCTGGTGGAATGGTATCAATGGCCGTCTCAATGCGAAAGCGCCAGTTGCTGCACCAGTAGCCTATGGGCTGGCCGTCTTCTCGGTGTTCTAGGGGGATGTCGGCATGACCTTCGCGCTGGATAAAGCGGGCAATCGGTGTCAGGCGTGCGTCGAATTGGCTCAATGCCGTGATGGTGGTGGGAATCGAATTTCCTTGGTACATGGTATAAAACGTCTGGCTTAGGTGCTGCTGGCAATAGCAGTCCAGATTGGCATCGATTAGCCAAAAAACAAGTGTCACTCGTGACGAGCAATACTTACAGTATAGTTTAAACGCGACCTTGGGCTGCAATCGTCGCAGCCAGCCACTTATGCTGCCGGTTATTAATATCCTCCGATTTACTTAGGCAGCACAGGATACCGTAGAAAATAAATTTGGATAAAGCAATCTCAGTAGATGCTATCCGACCATTATCGATCAGCTCCTTAAACTCGAAGTCATCTTGGTCTTTCACACTACTGAAATCCACCCATGTGGGCTTATACAGAATTCCTCCCGGCACTCCAATGTAGTAACCAGCCCGAGGCGGCCCAGGATCACAGGCGGGTTCTTCACGTAGTCCGTTCGCTTTAGAGGTGAGTACCGCCGATAGCGCATCATTCCCATTCGGGCTGGTCGCTATGATTAGTACATACTTAGGCATGTACCGACCTGTTTCTTGATTGAGATAGTACCGCGAATCAAGCCATAGTGTGTTGTGGTTCAATGAAATCGGACACGGAGATAAGGCAAGAAGCCCCACCCCAGAGTCGAGCACATGACAACATCTGAGACCCAAAAAACACGACGGCACTTTGACCCAGCCTACAAGCTGCAAGTAGCCAAAATGATTCGAGAGCAGGGCCTGAGCGTTAGCCAAGTCTGCAAAGACATGGATTTGACCACCAGCGCCGTCCACCGCTGGCTACAGCAATACGATGCGGAACTGGCCGGGCGCCCCGGCATAGGCAAGCCCCTCACCGCTGAGCACCAGCGTATCCGTGAATTGGAAAAAGAGCTTCGTCAGCTCAAATCGGACAACGAACTGCTAAAAAAAGCCTCGGCCTTGTTCGCCCGCGAGATCAGGTGATGCAAAACCTACTCACGGCGAGCAAGGCCAATATGAAACAACTGAGCCGCACCTTTGGCATGAGTCGCTCTGGCCTGTATAGCGCACGCCAGCGCAGCCTTGCGCCCAAAGCGCCCCTGTGCGCGCACGCCCTGTCATTGCAGGCGATTTTTGCTGCCAGTGGTACCACCTATGGTTCGCGCCGACTGCGTGCTGCGCTCAAGCGCCAAGGTATCGCCATAGGGCGCTACAAGGTGCGTGCCCTCATGCGCCGCCATGGACTGCGGGCGCGTTGGAAGCGCAAGTTCACCCACACCACCGACAGCAAACACCAGCTGCCCGTGGCTGAGAATGTGCTCAATCGCCAATTCCATCCCGAGCAGGCCAACCGCGCTTGGGTGGGCGACATCACCTATGTGCGCACCGCCAGCGGCTGGCTTTACCTGGCCGTGGTGCTCGATCTG
Source organism: Giesbergeria sp. (assembly GCF_028686475.1). Taxonomy (GTDB): domain Bacteria; phylum Pseudomonadota; class Gammaproteobacteria; order Burkholderiales; family Burkholderiaceae_C; genus Simplicispira. Next base: position 33,906 of record NZ_JAQUCA010000007.1, read on the forward strand.
TTCTCGCGCAAAGTGGTTGGCTGGGCGATGGCTCCACATATGCAAGCGTCTTTGGTCTGTGATGCCTTGCGTATGGCCATTGGCGCGCGTCAGCCCGAGCCGGGCCTGCTCATGCACACCGATAGGGGTAGCCAATACGCCAGCCAAGCGCACACTGAACTGCTGGGAGCCTATGGCTTGGAGCAAAGCATGAGCAGAAAAGGTAATTGTTGGGATAACGCCGTGTGCGAACGTTTCTTTCTGAGCCTGAAGATGGAGCGCGTTTGGCAAGGCCAATACGCTAACCACGCCGAGGCACAGCGCGACATTGCCGACTACATCGTCAACTTCTACAACGCCCAGCGGCTGCATTCAACTCTGGGTTATGTTTCTCCTAACGAGTTTGAACAACTTGGCACTACAATTTTCCCGCAAACCCACTAACCCGCTTTTTTCCTTATCTTTCTGTCCGAAAAAACTTGACCATGACAGGGTGTTAGCCTTAAAGAAAGCCATTGCCGCTAAATCAGTTCGTAGAGGAATACTCTGCTGCCCGCGATGCTTCGTGCATAGCCTGTTCTTTTGCGACTTCAAGAAGGATCGATTTCTCTGGTGCGTCATCAGCTATACCAAGCGCATAGGGTATCGGCTGATGTGCGCCTTTACCGCCTTGCCAAACCTTATCCCAAGCACCGTTTTGTGCATGGGTGACATCAATCATTTCGGCGGACAGCGTATCACTATACTTATCCACAAGTTCAGTCATGATACGCAATTGGCGCGGAGTGAATTCACTGTCGTCGAACTCTACACCGTCTTTTGCTTTTACGGTATGCCGAACATAGTCCACTATTTGCTCAGGCAGGATGCAGACGACTTGGGCAAGATCAGGTTCCAGCTGCTCCCATTCCTCCATCAAGTCCACTGGGACTGGCCCAAATTTCCAAGCCTGATAGTCGTACCCAGTCACGCACTTCCCAGTCTGCCGGAAGTGTTCAAAATCGAGCAAGTAGAGCAGCTTAAAGAGCTTGATCTTGTCGCAATACTTCACGTTCTTCGCAAAGAATAGAACTGCGTTGATCAGTCGTTGCCGGTAGGCCATGAGGAAGATAAGTGAAGGGAAAGCAACTGAAAAGATGGCTCAAGGTTATCACATTGAGCTATGGCCGTCCATCGCCCTGCAAGACGACTCTGGCTGGGTACGGGTGCAGCACAGCAGCGGCGGACATCTGCTGGTGCCGTGGCCTGTGTTCGATGGATGGGACGAGGCACTTCCGCCACAGGTGGGCGATCCCAGCGAAGAACTCGGCGGCTATGTGTTGCGGAATGTGCCTGCGGCGCTGGAGTATTTGCGGGGCGGAGCGATTGGGAATCAAAGGCGGGCCGCTGGCGGGATGTGCTGGCGGAGATTGCCGCGCACAAGAAGGAGAGTGGCAAAGATTTTGAGCCACGCTGGGCTATAACTTGAGGCTCTTGCGATCAACCGGCCAAATTTGGCCGGTCGGTGCAGATCGGCATTGCGCTTGCAGGTGACTGCAATTTGCAAAAAAACAGTCAACGCGCAAACTGCAACTGCGGATGCAATCCCGCGCGATTTGCTAGCATCAGCAGCATGTCGAGGCTGAAATCCTCCACTTTGCCTTTTATGAGGCGCGACACGCGCGGTTGCGTAATGCCAAGATGGCGGGCTGCCTCGGCCTGCGTCCAGCCTTGTGCCTTGAGTTGTTGGGCTGTGCGAATCATTACCTGGGCGCGCAGCTTCATCACTTCAGCTTCTGCTGGGTCAAAGCCTAAGTCAAGAAAGACATTGCCACTGCTTTCGGTAATTTGGATGGTATCGTCGTTCATTAGAGTGCTCCTATCAGTTTCCGGTAACGCTGTGCCGCTAACTCAATGTCAGGCTTGGGTGTCTTCTGCGCTTTTTTCTGGAAAGCGTGCAGTACATAAATCGAATCGGCCAGCTTGGCTACATAGACCACACGGAATGCCCCATGAGCCGTGTCTCGGTAGCGGATTTCATAAGCGCCTGCACCCACGCTGGGCATAGGTTTGAAGTCACTAGGCTCACCGCCATATTGCACGGTCATCAGCTCAAGACCCAAAGCCTGCCTCACGTCAGCAGGCATTGCACGCAAATCTTTTTGGCTGGAGTCAATGAATCGGAGTGGCTTCATTTTCTGATTATGCAGGAATCTGCATATTTATGCAAATTTTTGAATAAAACAACGCCACACCCTAAGCACCCACGCCATGTGCTGGCAGCCATCCACCACATCTGAGAACTCGGAAACGCAAGCGCGTTCGTTAGAGCTGCCGCCACCTTCAAGCCAGATGACGGTTGGTGACATAACTATTGAGGTGCAAGGTGCTGGAGCCACTCATGCAAGGCCCACCTTGGGCAAGGACGGTACTCGCCGTTGCTTGAGCAGGAGGGCTGGCCCTTTCTATACACCTCTCCGGGCCATTTTTTGACCTATAGCCCTAAGATAATGATTACTTATCTTAGGGCAAAAAAAGATGCTCAAAAGTGGACAATCTGTAGCGAATCGAAAAATTGCTTTTAAAATCAATCATTTGCCGCGCCATTGCGGTCAGGGGATGCGCTGTGCCAGCACAACTGCCACAATCTCACCCATGAGCCATGCCACCACCACCCTGCCACGCAAGAAGCTGCCCATCGGCATCCAGACCTTCGCCAAGCTGCGACAGCAAAATTGCTACTATGTGGACAAAACACCCCAGATACTGCAACTGGTGGAACAAGGCTCCTACTATTTCTTGAGCCGCCCACGCCGCTTTGGCAAAAGCCTGCTCCTGGACACCATTGCCGAGTTGTTTGAAGGAAACCGCCCACTGTTTGCCGGGCTGCACGCCGATTCGCACTGGAACTGGGAGCAGCGCTGGCCCGTGGTGCGTATCAGCTTCTCCGATGGCGTGTTGCACAGCCGCACCGAACTCGACACCCGTATCCGCTTGCTGCTGCAAGAGAACTATGCCCGCTTGGGTATCGCTGTACCCCAAGACCAAGACATTGCGGGCTTGTTTGGTCATCTGCTGCAACAGACCCATCAACAAACCGGCGAGCCAGTGGTGGTGCTGGTCGATGAGTACGACAAACCGATTTTGGACAACATCACCCACCCAGACATCGCCCGTGAGATGCGCGATGGTCTACGCAATCTCTATTCGGTCATCAAGGGCCAAGATGCCCATGTCCGTTTTGCCATGCTCACGGGGGTGAGCAAGTTCAGCAAGGTGAGCCTGTTTTCGGGATTGAACCAACTCAATGACATCACCCTCGATAGTGCCTACTCCTCGCTGTGCGGCTATACCGACGAAGATGTGGACACGGTGTTTGCACCTGAACTACCAGGACTGGACAGGGAGCAAGTGCGCCTTTGGTACAACGGCTATAACTGGGATGGGGTAGGCATTTACAACCCCTTTGATGTGTTGCTGCTACTGCAAAAGCGCCAATTTAGACCCTATTGGTTTGAAACGGGCACGCCAACCTTCTTGCTAGACGTACTTACACAGCGGCGCACCTTCATGCCTGCATTGGAACACATGCTGGCCAGTGAAAATTTGTTGTCCAGCTTCGATGTGGACGATATGAGTACCGAAGCCTTGCTGTTCCAGTCGGGCTATCTGACCATCGATCAGGTGCAATACTTGGGGGTACAGCCGCGCTACCGATTGCGCTACCCCAATTTAGAGGTGCGCGCCGGTTTGAATGAAACCATGCTGCGCCGCTACCTGCCCGAGGCTGGGGCCATGCTGGAACATACAGGTCAGCTTCATGCACTACTGCAAGCCAACGACTTTGACGGCTTGAACACCCTGTTCACCGCCTTCTTTTCCAGCATCCCCAACGACTGGTATCGCAACAATCCCATCGCACAGTACGAGGGTTATTACGCCAGCATTTTTTACAGCCACTTTGCCGCCTTGGGGCTGGATATTCGCCTAGAGGATGTGACGAACAAAGGCCGAATCGACATGACGGTGCTGTTCAATCGCCATGTTTATCTTTTCGAGTTTAAGGTGGTGGAGCTGGTACCCCAAGGCAAGGCGCTGGAGCAAATTGTGCAGCGGGGCTATGCGGAAAAGTACCGCCAGCGGGGTGAGCCAATTCACCTCATTGGTGTGGAGTTCAGCAAGGAAAAACGCTCTGTGGTGGGCTTTGAGGTGCAGAGTTTGATTTGATCGGGCTTCTAACCCAAGAAGTGAATGAAGCCCACCTAAGCGATTTTTACCTGGAGTATTGACTCAATTGACCTTCACCAGCTTTTTTTAGAAAAATGGCACATCGCTGAATCAAGCCAAGCAAACTTTAATAAAAACTTCAGAACCACTGACTGGTGGCGCGATCCATTTTATCGAATTGCTATATGACATACCGCTTCCATGCTTCGCATTTTGTAAGTTCTATAAATCTCGCACTGGGATGCTCGATTATTTCAATAATATTCTGCACTGAAATGTTTTTAGTGCTGTAGCCTTGAGAGCGCGTCGAAGTTTCAACTTGATGCCCTCGATGTGATAAAAATTCCCTAGCTATCACCCCATCAGGAAATACACTATCTTTCATTGAGGCAATAGGAACATTTGCTTTAATAAGGCATGGAATACCTATGTTGCACAGCGCAGCTCCTGTCACAGGATCATCTTCATGTGAGTTGTAAAGTGCTTCCCCGCCCCACGACTTGAAAAATCGTCCGATCCCAGATTCCCCAGCTAAAAAAGGCTCGTAAAAACAAAACCACAGCATATTTGCACGATTGCTGTCATTTGCCTGATTTACGGCCTTTAGACATTGCGCGACTTCATAATCAACTAAGCCAGCATGAAGAAGCTGGTCTATTCTTAAATTCAATGAAGTTGCATTTTGCATAATCATGCCATTGACTTGGATATTTTCAATTTCCGACTTTGTTAATTTTGTGCAATGGTATCCGATTAGAGAATACCTTCTCAAAATATCTCGAAATTCTTGAACTACCAGGTCATATTCATGTGTTTTTTTATATGTGCAGCAATTGCATTCCCAACCTTCAAACTTGCTCGAATTAGCCTCCAAGAAATCGGATACGTCAGTTGGCCATGTATTTTTATTGGATATAATGATCGAGATAGTTTACTCCTTTAAACAATTGTTTTCTACTCAATGTCATATAACATGGCAATTAGTTGGCTGTCGGAATGCGGGGCGTGGAGACAGTCCAGTTGACTGCTGCATTAGAGCACAACCCTACACACGGCAGCCACCCAAAGCCAGCAGCATAGTCGGAAAAACGAACCTCTACCAGCGCCAAAAGTACCCAGCGCAAAACCAAAGTCAAAACCTACTTTGGAAACACCGGTAAAAATAAAACTCGGTTTTTAACGAGCGTAGAATCAAAACAACCGTCGGTATCACCTTACTCTCGCAAGAGGAGGATAATTAGGGAGAACAGGCGGTGAAACAGGTAGTCCACATGACGCGACTCCTTGAGCGGTTGTTGAGTGACTTCAGAATGCCGAATGTGGAACGAATTTCCGATCGTTGTGAGTTCATTGGCTTCACGATTCAGCGCCGCCCTGAACTCGGCTTCTGGTGCGACCTTCGCCAGCAACATCTCTACGGCAACTCTCTTGTTTGATGGGTTTTCCGCCGACTTGATTCGCTCCCAGCAATCCCAAAGCCGTTCAAGCGCAACGCGTCTTTCAGCGAGGTCTGGGCTGAGAAACTTACGTCTCGCCTCTTCCAGCATTTTGTCGAGCAGGATGTCACCTGTACTAAATACACGAGGAACAAGCGACTCCCGCAATATCGTTGGCACGAGCCGCTCGACTTTGCCATTCGGAGTAAGCCGATACGCCAACCCGTTTCTTGCAAAGATTCGATTGACCGCCTCCTGAAACTCTTGCTTGCCAGCATCTTCTTCGAAGGACAGGTGATGGTGCTGAAAGAACTTGTGATAACTACCCTGAACAGGCTTTGCAATTGCTCTGAAGCAAAATTCGACGAGGTCCATCACCACATGCGCTTGAGGTGCAAACGGAACACGGTGAATCGAAAACCCGTCGATTTCATCCTCTGTTGTCTGGAGGGGCCAATTCAGTTCCGGAATCTCTGCCTTAACCGAAAGCTCGAATGTCGTCTCGTCCGTTCCGATCGTGCCCATTCCGTCGGGGCAGCTTTTAGGGAACCTCAAGGCAAATGCCCCGGACTTCACGCTACCTTGAACGAGCGCAACAATGCCGCCCCAGGCCTGAGGCGATACATCGTCACTTGCACAAACGCGAAGCCCATTTTCACGATCACTGAAATAGTCCATGCCGTTTTACTAATGTCTAACGAACAGGATAAACGGCGGCTGGAAGCCGTCCGCTTGAGCGGAGGGTTAGATTTCTCACGCTACCTCGCGAATGGCATTGACGATGCTATCCGTCTGCCATTTGACAATCTTGTCGGCTGCATCCTTTACAACCTTCGATGTTTTCTCGGAACCCCAAGGTTCAATTGCGATGATAGGCTTTCCAAGTTGTGCGGCAATTTCAATTTCGACATTGATCCACTTGCTATATGTTGCGTAGACACCGGCCAATATCAGAACAACGCTTGCTGGCTTAATTTGCCGCTCAATAGCCGCGCGTAGCGCAGCTTGGTTAGGGGCGTTATGTATTGGATCATCTTGTGGCACAGAGTAGTTTTTATAGGGAAAGCAGCCACCTTTCGAGTCCAACAACCCAATTAGCTTTTCGTATGCGTCACTGTATGCCCACGAGTGGCTGATGAACAGATTGTAGGTATTTGTCATTGGTAGTCTCCTATTTAAAGTTTCTTTTCATTTACAAGTCGCCAGTATTGGTAGCCCAGCGCCGTTAGCCTGCAACTCTTACTGTTGATTGCTGCGTAGTACATGTGCTCCTCACCTACAGGAACCACCAGATTAACGCGGTTATATTTCTGCAAAATCTTGAATTGCTGGCAATGCTCAGGAACCGCCGATGGGTCGGTGTCTTCGTAAGTCGGGTTTAGTGCAAACTCTTCGGCAGCATCCGAAAATAGAGCACATATTTTCCGAAGGTCTTCCGTTGCGAGAGGTGGATTGATTCTTCGAAGTGATGTAAAGGCGGTAATGTTGGACTTGAAAACGGGGCGTTGATCCCATGGCCCCAATGCCTGATCTACGTACGAGTAGATGCTACCGGGTGTAATAAAGCCACGAAGGTCTGCGGCACCTCCCTGAAGGGCATCTACAACGAGCGATGTGAATACGCCATTGCCGCCGACTTCAGCAGAAGTTTCGGAGTCTCTACAGGCGGTAAGAACAACGAGACCAAGTCCAAGTAGCGAGCGATCTTCCTGAATGTCGGGAAGTCTTCCGAGAGCTCCAGAATGGCAACAGTCCAAAATTATGATTTTGTTTTTTGCCTTTGACTTGTTGGCGTACTGAAGTATCTCATTCATTGAAATACCTTCGTCATACGATATGCCATCGCTTGTAACAATATATCCGCCGACAGAGGTTAGGCACCCGTGCCCAGCAAAATAGAAAAGCGACGTCTCATTATCTCCGGAAAACAGTTCTTCGATTTGCTGTTTGAGTTCCCGCTTGGATACTTGATTGGTTGAAGCAGTAATCAAGCGAACGGAAAAATTGGGAGAACCATCTCCATTGGCTTCAAGGACGTTTGCCATGGAATTGGCGTCATTGACGCAGCCAGACAAAGGGGCGCTTGGGTAATTGTCGATTCCGATGATCAGAGCTTTTTTCATGGCCGGATTCCAGGTTAGAGCGTGTTATGAAATTATCGCAATTAGCTGATTTTATTGAGATTTTTGGAACTTGATCATGCTTCCAACCTTCGTAGCTTATTGATTTAAAAAGATATTTTTGAGATTTCATAACACGCTCTACCTTTTGAATTAGCCTTTTGGTGGATTGACTTTTGGCATTGGTGGTATTTTTTGAGGCTCAGGAAGCTTTCGATCTGCTAAAGGAGTGCGCGAAGGTGATTGATGTATCGGCGGGTTTTGGCTTTGGCTAGTTGGTGATTTATTACTCACTATTTTCTCCTTCAGTATGAGATGCTAAGTATTTGGTGGCAGTTGTTTCTGCCTTCTGCATTAAAACCGGATCATTTGGGATAGAATTGTTAGGGAAATGTTTTTGTGCAGCGCTAGATGCTTTTGTAAGCATATCAGCATGCAGTTTTCTCATTTCTTTCTCAGTCAGTTCACCAGCAGCCACTTCTAGCCATTTAATTTCTGTATGTATGGCAAGCTCATCAAGTTCTCTCGCGAGAGCCGAAAGAGCTTTCATCCGCTCTTTGTATGGAAGATATGGAAGAATCGCATTCAATACTTGAGAAATAGCGATAAGAAAAGCCCAAATAAATTGAGCCTCTTTCCAAATAGCCCAACTAGCAATACTTCCAGTAGAAATAAGAGCCAAAAATATCTTTATTCCTCTATCAATTCCCTCCGTCTCAGAGAGTAATAGCTCTAGATAGACCGCATGGGTCTTCATTCTATAAAGCTGTTTCCAGATGTGCTGTTGAATCATTCAAAGGTAGATTGAAGAGAGCTAGCTAGAATTAGACTACAACTTTACACTAGCTGCCAGTCGGATAAAATTTTTTGTCGCTACACAACCCGTAGGAAAGTGTCCGTAGCCTCAATTTAGTCAAACCTAAATTTTTCCGTGTAGAAAAACTATCTGGCACGCCCAACATTGGCAATCCTCTATCAGCTACAAAGTTGTGAGTGCATGTCATTACACCACATGCCCCGGCCAAGCACCAGTATTGCTTCGCCATCTGCCATGTACCATCCTTCAGTTCTTCAGCCTTTCCCACTTCAAGCATAACTGTTGAAGACTGCCGATGAGCCATCTTTCTGCACCAACAACACTTGGTATGGATCGCGGCGACCACCATAGGCAGCTCCATCCATCCCCGGTGAACCTAGCGGCATCCCCGGTACAGCCAGACCTAAAGCCTGTGGGCGTTCCTTGAGCAAGCGTACAATATCCGCTGCTGGCACATGCCCTTCGATCACATAGCCCTGCACCAACGCCGTATGGCAAGAAGCAAATTTTTGCGGCATCCCCAACCGTGCCCGTGCGGCATTGTTGCCTCGGTCAATGGCATTGGCCGTAAACCCATTGGCTTGCAAATGGGTTATCCAGTCTTTGCAGCAGCCACAATTGGGGTCTTTCCAAACGTCGATTGGAATGGCTGGGGGCTTGGCAGCGAGTGTGCTTGCACTGACCGAACCCAAGGCCAGTAAGCCCAACAACCATTTGCGCCTACTGGCTGTGGTGATAGCTGAAGAAGCGCTGACAGAAGGCGTTTTAGACATACAAATTCTCCACAATCAGACCAAAAATACAAAACACAGAAATTTTTCTTTAGTTACCCCGGCATTTGCATAGTTCAGATTGTGACGTAGGCTTGACCCTATGCCATCCACCACGCCCACTGCCCCCATTCATTTCGTACGTCGCCTCGGCCTGCACCATTTCGCCTACCTACGCGCAGTGGCCGAAGGGCTACCGCTGCTTGACAGCGCCCGCCGCTATCTGGGCATTGAGCATGGTCATCAGGCCAGCACAGCACACCAGCAAACTGTGGATTTAGTGCGCGCAGTGGCCCGTCGCCATGCCGGTATCGGTGAATGGCGCTTGGTGGGCCTGCATATCGGATTGGGCACTTCGGTAGCTACACCAAGTTTGGAAGATTTTTGTGAGCAGCAAGGCTTGGACGGGTGGAGCGAAGCGGAAATTCTTGAGATGTACGCTGACGCTTACCCTGCTGACCACCGCCAACAGCGCCGTGCCCGTTTGCGTGGGCGACAACTCGCCATGCTGCGGCGCTTGGAAGTGCTGGCTGCTGAACAACCGTTGCCAGAGGATTTGGTTACAGGCTGGTTTGACGATGCCACGGCACAGCGCTTGCTGTGGGCCGGTATCCAAACGCTGGGCCAGCTACACCAGCGTATTGAGGTCGGTGGGCGCTGGTTTTCCACCATGCCCGGTATTGGCAGTACCAAGGCTAGGCGCATCGAGGCCCACTTGCGAAACTTGCTGCCCGATTTGCCGGTGCAAGCCAAGCGGCTATTTAAGCTGGAGGTTGCCAGTACCGCCATCGCTGTCGCCAGTGCTGGTGGGCAAGGGCTTGGCCTGCTCAATGCCAGCAACGATCTGCAAGCCATCGAAAGCTGGATCACTGCGCGTTCCGGTTCAGCTGCCACCGCTAAAAGCTACCGACGTGAAGCGCAGCGGCTATTGCTGTGGCTACAAGCCTATCGAGATAGCAAGCCACTTTCGGCAATGGACGTGCAGGACTGCAATGCGTATGTGGCCTTCTTGGCGGACATTCCTTCGGATTGGATGTCGCGCCAAAGGGCACAACCGGGGAGTGTAGGCTGGGCACCATTTCGTGGCCCATTGAGCGTAGATAGCCGCCAACAAGCCATCAACATGGTTGCCAGTCTGTTTGCCTGGCTACAAGCGGCACGCTACTTGCCTGCAAACCCCTGGCTGCTGCTGAACAGAAACCAAGGGGATGATAAAGAGCAGCGCTTGTTACAAAGCAAAGCCTTGAGCGAAGTGGCAATGGAGCAAGTGCTGGCCTACATTGATAGCCAAGAATGCAGCCCTTCACGCTGCCGGATTCGCTTCATATTGACGTTCATCAGCAGCGTTGGTTTGCGTAGCGCAGAGCTGATTGCAGCCAAACTGGGTGATTTGCAGCATGAGCCAGAAGGTTGGCTGTTGCAGGTGCATGGCAAAGGGGCGAAAAACCGCTGGGTTGCCATTCCGCCCGTAGCTTTGCAAGCCCTACGTGAGTATCTACAGGCGCGTGGCTTTAGCGACGATCCCCTGTTGGCCCCAGCCCAAGCCCCGCTGTTATCTAGTGTCCAAGATCCTATGCAAGCGATAGGCTATCAGGCGCTGTATGAGCATGTCCGGGGTTGGATGAGCAAAGCGGTAGCAGCTGCTTCTTTACCGGACAAAGAAAGGCTGCGGTTGGCCAAAGCATCCACTCACTGGCTAAGACACACCTTTGGCACCAGAGCGGTGGCCAAGCAAGTACCGCTGGATGTGATTCAAGCACAGATGGGCCATGCCAATATCCAAACCACCATCAACATCTACGGTCGTGCGCCGATTCAGCGTCGCACGGATGAGCTGGGCAAGGCGTTTGGTTAGGGGCACAGCGCGTATGGCCTAGCAGGCGTTAGCACAGCGCAGACTGTGTGTTTTTGCTTGTTAACGGTATTTGGGGACGTGGTGCTAGGAGGTTGCTTAAATTGAGGCAGTGCTTAAAAAATAAGCAAAAACGCAAAGCCCGTTCTACCCCTTGGGGACTGTTCTCTGAAAGATTGAGATAGTTATTAGGGCGCTTTGTTTTTTCGGTGAACGCAGCGTTCATCGTTTTTGGTGAACGCTATATGAAGTTTTTTTGCGGTCGCGGGAGCCGTGGGCATGAGCGGGCTAATCCGATGTTTTGTGGAGTCTGTGCGTGCTACAACCGTGCTTGTGGAGCGCGCAGTCTGGGTTTGGACTCCACAAAGTAGGGCTGACACTGGCCTGAGTCTTGGCAAAGCCGGTTTTTCCTTGACCGGCCAAATTTGGCCGGTCGTAGTTTGGAGCTGAGGAAATTTTTGGTGGCCCAAAGTTAGACTGGTGGGCGCTGCAAGCGGGCACAGAAAATCCTCGGCTGTCTCATCCGATGCGGTGTCCTTAGTGCAGGCCAGTTTGCTTTTTTTCTGACCGGCCAAATTTGGCCGGTCGTAGTTTTTCCAAATGCTAGACGGGTGCGAGGTTCCGCAGCAAACTGTCCAGCCCCTGCCCTATCCCCTGCCAGCCCGATTTGTGCATAGAGGATTTTGCTGCTTTTGCCGTTGGCACTGTCTCTGGCATTGCCGTTTCGCGTTGGGGTGACGGTAGCTCGCAGCTTTGCACAGTGGCCTTATCGACGGGAATGAGCTGGCCTTGTTGCAGAAGCTGGGCCACCTTGGTGATGTGGTCGGGAGGTACACAGCCAGATATTGAGTAGTTGCCATTCCGCCCGTGGCTTTGCAAGCCCTGCGTGAGTATCTACAGGCGCGTGGGTTCAGCGATGACCCCTTGTTGGCCCCAGCCCAAGCTCCGCTGTTATCCAGTATCCAAGACCCTATGCAAGCGCTAGGCTATCAAGCGCTGTATGAGCATGTCCGGGGTTGGATGAGCAAAGCGGTAGCAGCTGCTTCGTTACCAGAAAAAGAAAGGTTCCGGTTGGCCAAAGCATCCACTCACTGGCTAAGACACACCTTTGGTACCAGAGCGGTCGCCAAGCAAGTACCGCTGGATGTGATTCAAGCACAGATGGGCCATGCCAATATCCAAACCACCATCAACATCTACGGTCGTGCGCCGATTCAGCGTCGCACGGATGAGCTGGGCAAAGCGTTTGGCTAGTGCTTAGGCCACCGTGGCCTATCCGGCGGTGCTGGGTTTTGGAGGACGGTTGTTCTGAATGAAGCCATGCTTAATTTAAGCAAAACGCGAAGCCCGTTCTTCCCCTTGGGGACTGTTCTCTGAAAGACTGGGATAGTTATTAGGGCGCTTTGCTTTTTCGGTGAACGCAGCGTTCATCGTTTTGGGTGAACGCTATATGAAGAAAAGAATGGGTGGGTGCCGTGGGCTGGGACGGGTTCGAGTCCGGTCTAAGGCATCCCATTTCACACAAGTCGGCGATACTTTTTTAGGATGTGAAAAAGCACTTTATTTGCTTAAATTTTGTGCAAATTTGGTACTTTGGAGTATGGTCAGCGGGCAGCTAAGGACTCACTTTTCATCCAATTTCACAGAATTTTCCACGTAACCCATTGTTTTTTAATGGAAATACTTGTGTGTAATGGCATGGGTCTAAGGCAGGCATTTGTGGAGCTTGTACGCGCTACAACTGGGCTTGTGGAGCACAAAGACGGCTTTGCACTACGAAAAGTAGGGGTGCCATGAGTCCAAGTTTGGACTTTGTGCGGCTTTTCGTTGACCGGCCAAATTTGGCCGGTCGTACTTTGGCGCAAGGGTGGCGGTACAAAGTGGTGAGCGGGCGCTAAAAAACCTCGGCCCTTGTTTGAGCCGATGCCGCTTCTGGCCTTGGCATGGGCCAGTTCGCTTTTTTCCTGACCGGCCAAATTTGGCCGGTCGTGTTTTAGCGCAAAAGATGGGGTGGAAGGTGGTCAGCGGGCACAGAAAAACCTCGGCCCCTGTTTCAGCCGATGCTATTTCTGCCCTTGGCGTGGGCCAGTTGAATTTTTTCCAACCGGCCAAATTTGGCCGGTAGTTTTCCCGCTGTCAGGCTGGGGCGAAACCGCCTAGCAAATTGCCCAATCCCTGCCAGCCCGATTGGCGCGTGGAGGATGATTGCGTTGCTTTTGTCGCTGGGGCTGCCTCTGGCGGTGGTGTTTCGCGCTGCGGTTGGGATGGCTCCCAGCTTTGCACCGTGGCTTTATCGACGGGGATGAGCTGGCCTTTTTGCAGAAGCTGGGCCACCTTGGTCACATCGCTAGGGGGTACAGCCAGCCATTGAACCTTGTGCGCCTCCTTGCTCTGCACTTCCTGTACCTTCGCCATGCGTATCCAGTCGTTATCTACGCTGAAAAGCACGGTTTTTTTCGTCGGGTTGCATAGCCATCGCTGTGGTGATGCACTTGCAGCTGCAAACAGTGCGTCCATATTTGCGGCTACAGGCGTGCCATGCCAAGGATGGACGCGCCCTTCGTCCTCAATTTGTGGTTGGACAATCGCTTCGCTTGCCGGTGCTGGGGTCGGTGGTGTGAACACTAAAGGCGGTGCATCTGCATCTGCATCTGCATCATCCGATGGTGCCGTTTGCCATTGCTCCAGTTGCTCTTTTGTTACCGCGAAAATCGTTCCAGCACGTATGGCCTGCGCGATAGATGGGGTGTCAAGCACCACAGACCATTTCGCCAGTAGCGGGTTGCATACGAAATTTTCGATGTTGGTGCGCTCCAGTACGGCGCTGCTGCTGTTCCACTGCCAAACATAGAGGCGCTTTTCGCTGGACAACAAGCCCGTCTGGGCCAAGGCTTGGCGCAAAGTGCTGGCATCATTTGTCGTTTGCTGCTCTTGCGCTGTGGCTTCTTGCTGCTGCGCTTCCCGCTGGCGTTTAGCTGCCAGTCGGCCTTGCCAGTCGATGTTGCTACTGAGTAACTTGACGGTGTAAGCGTAGGGATTTTTGGCCTTGGCAATCGAATCCTCTGCCAGCTCAACGATGTGACCTAGCATCAAGCCCGCTTTGCTTGCCATGCCCATCAGTTTGCGAATCGCAGATGCCCGCAATCCCAGATGCCTGAGTGGCATGAGGTCGTCAGGCACTTGGTTGTTGGCATAGTACGCCGCTTGTGGGTCGGGCTGCGCTTGTGGTGGGCTAGGGTCATCAGGCTGCGCTTGTGGGCTAGGCTCGGCAGCTGCCACAGCAGCATCGCTGGTGGCAGGGGTGGGTGGGCCGTTGCTTATTTCGATTTCGATGTGCTGGGGTGGTGTTGGCTCCAGCACGACGGCGGCGCGAATAGCAATTTGTTCTTCGGTGGGAATGGGCATTACCGGATGGTCTTTGGCACGGCCACTGACCAGTCCCAATGTTTGCAAGGCCCAAGGGGTCAAGAAAATGTCGCTGACCTGCATTCCCAGTCTGCGCGACTGCACTTGGGAGCGAACAATCCACTCTTTGCTTTCGAGTTCCTTCTTGATTTTGCAAATTTTGTTCACGCTCACATGTAGCGTCTGCGCGAAGCATTCGTTGCTGATGCGAACGGAATTGGCAATGTCCTTCGTTTGGATACTGCGAACCACGGCTTGCAGTAGTAGGCGTGCGTAGGGCTTTAAGGCACTGATGGCTGCAATGCGGCAATCGGTGGCACGGTCTGCCGCACGGGCAATGCTCGGCGGATAGGGTGCAGGTAACGCAAATTCATTAGATGCGAGAGTGGCAGTCATTTTTTTGAGGGCGAAAAATCCCCCGTGTTGCCAACTGCCACAGAAAAGTCCTAAAATCGGCGCAAGTTAGTTTTTTGCGCTGTTTTTTCTAGGACTCGTTCTTGGTGGCAGCATGGGCAACCCGATGAAAGCCACTTCTTGCAGGAAGTGGCTTTTTTCGTTAGCGGGGTACGGTGACGAAGGTTTCGGATGTGTGTGTCAATGTCTCCTTGGCTTGGATAGGATTGTCGTGGTTGTTAGAACGGAATTTCCCACAAATATAGCAGGGTCAACGTGAAGCATTCGATTCAGAATTGAGCAAAATCTGTGGTATAAGATGCCCAAAAATAGATGAAACTGCTGCACTGTCGGTTGTCCTGCGTTCCAGAATTTCAGTCGGCGTTTTCCTTCTTCGCCTGTTCGGAAGTTTCTTTCAGCATTTCTTCTATCTTTTTCCAGTTATCCATCGCACTTTTGTCGTCTGAAAAAACGATTGTCATTCTGTTGGATGAAAGAGCCATTTTCGCGTAGTTTTTCTTTCCGCTTTTGATGACGGAATTGATACCATTTCGCGTAACTTTTTCTTTCTCCTTGCCACCATTTTTCATCCACTCCATAGCAGATTTTTGATTCATGCTACCTGCTTCGATAGCCTTAATGGCTTGGATGGCTAGTGCTTCGTTGTTCTTTGCCAGTGCAACAAATTCTGATGCGCTGTTCATACCGATTGCATTAGGCACACGGGCCAACTCGGCCATGACCGATTCTGGTAGCCCGTCAAATGACATGATGCGCGATACTGTACCCTGACTGACACCTGCTTCTTCTGCCAGTTTTTCTTGATTTAATCCTTTTGATTTTTTTCGCTGGGCGAACCCCAAGTATTTTTGAAAGTCGGTGAGTTCTGGGCCAAGTAAGTTGTCATAGAAAACCAGACGTTCAGCTTCATCATCATCTAAACTGCGTAGCGTGGCTTCGATCTCAAGACGATCTAACAGGCGGTATGCAGCCAGCCTGTGCCGACCGGCAATAAGCTCTAGTTCTCCATCGTTTCTTCTTCTTCTTAAAACGATAGGTGAAGACAGCGGATTCTTCTTTAAGTTTTCAGCTAAATCTTCAACCTTCTTTGGGTTTATCGGGTATGACTGATAAGGGCTTTCGTGAATCAGTGCAATAGGCACTAAGAAAGGTTTGCCTCCTGTATTTCCATCACCTATTCTGGGTAAATTTGCTGCCGCTGCATCAGAATCCTGTCTTGTGACTAGGCCCGATCTTTTGATAATTTGTCGATTGTTTGCTATGTTCATTGAAAAACTCCAAAAACTTAGACCTTCTTTTTCGGGCCTCTGGGGCGTGGCAAAACAAGAGGCAACAGTCCAGCCAATTGAATTCCATAAGCTCCAATAAGTGATTGTGATAAATCAACCATCGCCCGTGCAGCGACACTGCTGGGTTCCTTTTCAATAACAGGCGCACTCATATCGTCATTTTCAAGCGAAACTTGTCGCATGAAGCTGGCTGCGCGTGGGATGATATTGGGATCGACTTTATCTGGATACGCTTTGCGTAGAGCTTCTAAAGAATCCGTGCAGGTAGCGATGTTGGAAACGAAATTGTTTGCAATGATCCTAAAATCAAAATCTACCTCGGGAAATTCCTCGCTCATCTCTTGGATGTTGGAGGCCATGACTTCCATTGCTTTTACAGACTGTCCATCCAAACCGACAACGGCCAGTAAATTTCGTGCCGCATACATCAGCGAAAAAGAAAGTTGGCTTGTGCTGGGGGCACCATCTATCACGATAACATCGTACCTGCTCAAGAGGTTCACATGGGCATCAAAGAATCTTTGCACCAGCTTTTCCCGCTGTCTAACCGCACTGATGAGCCAACTATCTAGGTTGGTGAGCGTAATATCAGACGCAATGAGGTCAAGCATTCCTCCTGGATAAATAGGGCGGATTGCCTTCTCTAAGGTTTCGTCATCCAAAGGAGTTTTGCTCTCATAGTGAGCCTGCAAAAGTTTTCCTATGTGCAGAATTTCCTCTGTAGCCCAGTCAATACCGAAAAGGCTAGTCAAAGATGCTTGGGGGTCTGTATCGATCATCAGCACTTTGTAGCCTTGCATGGCGAGGCAGGCAGACACATTCCCTGCAACGGTGGTTTTTCCCACGCCACCCTTAGCCATTCTGACGTAAATGATAGGCGGCAGTGTGTTAGCCCGTCGAGGTTCAACATGGACATCCATGAGTGCGAGTCTGGCCTTGCGAATGTCGGATGCTCTATACACCCGATGCTGGCCCTCGCCGCTAACAGACAGTTCGCCCGGTGAAAAAAGCGCCTTGAATGTGATGTGTGATCCAGACCATTTGCAAAAATCGACTGCCTGCTTTTGACGAATTATTCCGCGCATTTCGTTTCCTCTTGTATTTTGTTGGCGCATTCTATCAGTTTTGCAAAAAAAATTCATAAAAAACAAAAAATTACAAACATCTCGTTCAGTTGCTGCATTCCTGTAGAACATCAACTTTTGCATCTTATAGCTGGACAGCTATTCGTAACTTATTGATTTTTAACAGTATTCGGGCCGAATAACGCCTTTGAGTTGGTGGAAACAGGCGAAAAAGCCCAAGCCAGCTGTGGTACTGAACTTGGGCTTGGGTCTGCCGCCTTAGCGACTTGGGATGTCTTTACGACTGCTTGCCGGTGCCTGTTTCTTCTTCTTGGGTAGGACTGGTGTCATCTTCGTCATCCGACAGCGTTTCCAAGAGCAGGTCAATGTGGCTCTTGGCCCGCTCAAGTCCGTTGATGGTTTCTTCGCGGGTTTGGCTGTTGTCACCAAAAAAACTTTGGATAGCGTCGATCATGATTTGAGTCTTGTCCATAAAATTCCTTTTGTATTAACGAATATATAAGCCTATTTTTGTATTTGCTGGTACTTCTGGTGTTTGATAAATCCTCCAAAGTTTACGAAATATTCTTTGTATGCAATCAAGAGCTTTGACTCTTAACTGCATAAAGTGTGTGTATGCCATTGGGCAATTTTTTCGCACTGTTGAGAATAGAAAATCCTGTGCAGTGGCCGTTTTCAACGGTAATTGCAAAAACGGGTTCCAAGTTGTTAATGAATTGCAAATCAAGAAGATACGGTGAATCTCTAAGTTTGAGAGAGGAATTTTCTTCTTGCTGTTTAGGCTGCTTTTTGTTCATTAAAAATTTTCGATTTCGTGAATAAACCGGGAGATGATTTTTCTATCTGTTCATCAGCCCAGGCACCCAATAAAACGGCAAGTATTCTGCTATCGATTAAACTTCCATTGATTTTGGTATCTTGATTTTTAGCTATCTCGTGTAGCTCTAAGATTGCCCCAGTGCTATCGGCAACAATCTTAAATTTAGCAGCACCGCTAATGAGCATGATTGGCTCAATGCTGCTAGGCCATTGACCAGACAAAATAAAATTACCTGAACCATCTTGACTAACGTCGCTGCTGGTTGGGAAAAATGTGTTAGCCCGATTGATAGCGATTTGCAGGCCAATGGATGCCGCAACAGCTAGATACCGCAGGTGTGGGCGTGTAACTTGCACTGATAAAGATTGACTCATTGAAACTCCTTAGTGATATTTCTATTTCACCACCTTTCAAGGGA
Source organism: Giesbergeria sp. (assembly GCF_028686475.1). Lineage (GTDB taxonomy): Bacteria > Pseudomonadota > Gammaproteobacteria > Burkholderiales > Burkholderiaceae_C > Simplicispira. The sequence goes on from NZ_JAQUCA010000007.1 coordinate 52,517, forward strand.
TAGTCAATTTTGATTGTTGGCGCTTATCGTGTCGAATTTGTAAAGCATCCAAAATTTAGCCCCATTTTTGGCGGGCGAAAAAAAACCGGCCAAACTTGGCCGGTGTGCTTTGGTGGAATGTGTGCCGTCAATGGCTGGTGATTTCAGTGGGCTTGTCGGTAGATTCTGTCGCTTCTTTGATTAGTTGAATGCGTGCGGCGAGTGGCCCAATTACTTCAACAATGGGAGTTAGTGCAAGAGCCAGCAAGGGTTCAGTATTTTTGCTCGTGATTACAACTTGCAAAAGGGCTGCTGATGCGGCCTCCAAATGAGTGATGGCTTCGTGTAGTTTCGCGGGGTGCATGATAGAGATTCCTCTCAAGGGGTGGTTGGTTTTTCTATCGTACTCCAAACCCGACGGGATGCAACTTTGAAAAAAAGCCACCATTACCAGCATGGCAGCTTTCTTTGGTAGCGCAGTTTTTTCTGCGGGAGGCTAATGAACTATCGCTGTTTTTTGTTGGAGCAGATAGGGCAAATGCGCTCTACTTCCGATTCATCAGCCAGGTAAACACCATCGCAGCACTTGCAGCGACGCAACTGTAATGGGCATTTCCGATTTCCGATCAGGCCCATTTCGTCGGTGTAGGAGGTGACGAGGTAGTGCGCCCGACTGAACGGGATCGTGTAGTCGTTCTCGGTGGGCCGGAATGCTGGATCAGTGGCTTTTGCAGCATCAAATTCGCCGTATGCGATCCGTGCGTAGTGGTAGTACGTATGGGCAAACGCTGCATAGTCCGGCAGCCTTGTTTTTGACTGCGCGTAAAGCATCAGTAGAAGCGCTGAATGGTAGCGCCGCACGGCTGTTTTGAGAAACCAACCCAAATCGTTGGGCTGCTGACCCGATGGAGAACTGCGCTTATTCTCGGCGTGCCAAATGCGGCGCGCATCAGTCAATGAAATACCTGTGATGCGACTGATAACGCAGGCGCGCGCCTGCATTTTTATCATTAGCAAAACCCAAGATGGGATGCCTGCATCTGCTGAAGGTGGGTTGAACGCTGTCAACGTTTGCCCCCTTTTGTAATCACATCCAAGGGCATGGTCTTGGTGATAGCAGCGACTGCTTCTGGTGAACCCAATCCAGAATCAATAATTTGCCGCAAAACTGAGGCATCTTTGAAACGACACTCAACCAGCGGTAGCCCATAGGCTTGCGCCATCAGCATCCCCGAACGCCCAGAGTTCGCTAGTTCATCAAGCACTTCGCGGCTGACACCCAGCAATGAAGGTGCTAGAGGCTCAGAATCGCCCAGGCGTGCAGCAGTTAAGCACAGCTTAAAAAACGCTTTGTTCACTTCCTCGATGGCTTCTTGCATCGCAGGCCCACAAACCCGATGAATATCGGGTGGACGAGGTGCAATTTCTGGCAATTTTTTCTTCCCGGTATTGCTATTTTTAGACATTTTGATTCACCTAAAAAATTATTTGTCGCTTAAAGCAAAGAGGGAGAGAGTTGATTTGCCAAAATTCGCAGGCGCTGTGCAGCCGAAGTTAGCAGTGGAGTGACGTTTTCCGGGTCAGTGCTAGAAAGTTTTTGCATCAAGGCATCGGTGTATTTCGTCATCATGGCTTGGATGTCTGCGTTCAATGCCTCCAATACATCCTTGGCTTGTCGTTTGGCTGCCATCTCGCTTTCGTAGCGGGTTTTTTCGGCTTTGAGTCGCGCTGCATCTTCTTCCAAACGGGCCAATTCACGCTGGCGGAAAGCGATTTCTTCGCCCAAGCGCTCTTTCGCCTCCATCTCGGTTTTAATGCCATCTGGAAGTTTGTGTACCACATGCTCCACAGGTGTAGACAACTTTCGCGTGAGCTGCTTCACCTTCTCTTTTTCCGCCATGATCTCGGTTTCACGAGCGTCAATAGCTTGATTGAGGCGGTGAAGTGCTTTGTTTTTTGTCTCAACTTCCGCTTTCGTTTCTTTAAGTTCGCCTTCCATTTCTTCCAGCTTGCGGCGCAGTTCTTCTGCCGTTGGCCCTTTGTTTTGGGCTTCTTCTGCCAATTGCTCCCCCATTTCGATAACCATGCGATCCTGAACATCTGGCGGTGCATCGGCCAAGACGAGCAAGGCGCTACGGCTGAGGACGCTCAAGTCCGGCATTTTTTCACCTGCGCTTTCCACTCGGCGAATCAGTGATAACAACGAGCGTCCAGTTCGGATCGAGTGGCGAATATTGCTCTGGCTCAAGCCATACGACTCGAAGTTGGTAGCGCAAAACTGTTCCCAGCCAGTCTCGCCGCTGGCCTTAAATTCTTCACGGCAAAGAAAAAGGTGGATGCACATTTGCATCGCAGAGACGTTGAGGTTCTGGTAGTGCTGGAGCACCGCCATCGCGTGCTGCATGATGATTTGCTGGCGGTCTTGTCCCTCCTCCTCCGAGGCGAACATATCGATCATCACGGGCTTCTGGAATGCTTGTAAAACGGCAGGAGAGTAGTTCATAGGATTAAAAATGTGAAAAAAACAAGAACGGGCGAACTTTTCAAGCATGACCGAAGAAGCACCCCAGTTAAGTTTTGAAAAATTCGCAATTGCGGCAATCTTTCGATTAAGAAGACACTTCTGGTGCGTGCAACCTGTGCGGATGCACTCACACACGAAAACTCCACAAATTTTGTTCGCAGAGCTAATTGGTCGAAGTCACTTCTCTGACCTACTGACGGCTTGTGCAATCCAGCGTGATTCTTTCCTAACACAGTACGTCCCGATGGCGGAACGCTTGGCCATGTGCGTCCAGAACCTGCCGCTTTCACCGTCTGTTTGTAGCCAGCCTGGTGGCGCGCTTCAATTTGGATTGCAAGCTGGGCTGTTGGCAGTGCGCTCATGCGATGCCGTGATTTTTGCCCCCAAGGCCACAGCACAAGAGCGGCAACGTGACGATCCGCTTTATCGCTGGTGCGCTTATTGCGCCACATTAGCCAGCGCCTACCTGATGTGCGCGGGTGCCGTGGAGGTTACGTTGGCTGATGGCCATCGCCACAGCTTTGCAGGGCGTTTTACGCTCGGGGAGTTAAATACCAAGTTCAGCGCCAAATGGCGTGATGAACCCGCATTGCCACAGCAATCAGGATTGATTTATGTGCAGACATTTTTCTACCCCGGTCAATTTAGCCATCTATCACCTGCGCTTTTAAATCAACTGGGGGCCGCCATCAACCCGGCAATGGTCATGAGCGGCACGGAAAGTCCACTCGCTAAAGTCGTGCGTATGTCGCTATCGCGGGTCTTGGAATTCTTGCGGGAACAAGAATCGCAGGTGATTGGGGGTAAAGCCGCCAGCGTGATGGTTGATATTCCTGTTGCGGTAGCCAATGGGCCTGTCCACGATCCGTTGCGTCCTGAGTCATATTCAGCACACGCTACCGCGCCTGCGTCGCCAGCAACGGCCTCGGCTCCAGCACCTAGTTCACCAGCGGCTACCCAATCCACTGGTGGAACTGGTTCCAGCACCACGCCAGCAACAGCAGGCGCAGCGTCCCCAAAGGCAGCCACTTCCGCCACAACATCCTCTCCTGCCGCCAATCAGGTCACGGCTAATTCTTCGCTGCCATCACCAGTCCCGTCTGGTCAGCCAGAGACACCGCCGCCTACCGTAGCGGCCCCCGACATTACCCAGGGTATTTCGATCAAGGTTGTGGAGTGGGTTCGGGCGCTGGCTTTTGGATCGCATCCCGATGTCGAGGTGCTGGAGGGCGGCAATTTGAAAATTGGACGCAAGGCGTTGGGGTTCGGTGCCCTTCCGGCAGCTAACTACACGGCCCTTTATGAAGCTAAGTGCGTGGTGGAAAAGTTACCCGATGGCTCTGCCATCTGCAATGCCAAGTTGGCAGCTATCTATCAGCAAGCGAAAGCCTCCAAGAAATAAGGCTGAGTTGGTGCTGGCGTTCTTTGTACGACCGGCCAAATTTGGCCGGTCTGTTTTTTTTGGAGAGTCTTGTGGGTACTAGGTCATACGAGGATTTGTTCCGTCGCGGGTATGAGGGCTATGCGGCCATCGGCTGGCTTGCTGGATCGGTCACTCTGGTGGTCATGCAACCGCCGTGGTGGTGGCTGATGATGCTGGGCACCTTGGCGATGGCGGCTGCTCGCACGCAGCAGCTAAAGAAATTGTGGGAGTTCCGACTGGCGTTGTCGCTATCACGGATGAGGACAATTACCCTGCCATTGCTGATGAAGCGATCACGCTTGCAGCGAAAGCGCGGCTTGCTATCACTGGGGCGTGGTTTTATTTGGTCGCAAAAGCACGCTGAGATTTCTACGCAAATTTTGAATCGCAATGTGGATGAGTTGCCTGATTTGCCGGAGTTTGTTCGCAATGCAGTAGATCGGTTGGAGCAGATTCCAAAAAATAAGCGCACGCAATTCGACAATATCCAAGCGGCGGTGCTGGATGGAGTCCTACCCAAAAATAGCAAGCCAGTGCGTGATTCGGACATCGGAGCGCCGTGGATTCACGGCGTTGGCATTGCTGAGGAAAAAGATATTGGCATTCCCTTCACTTCACTGCCGGGTCACACACTTATCACTGGAACCACACGCGCTGGCAAGGCCCAGCCACTCGACTCGAAAGTGCATACGCCTACTGGCTGGATACAAATGGGGAAGATTCGGGTAGGGATGCTGGTGAGTACCCCGGATGGTGGGCGGGCGAAGGTTTTGGGAATTTACCCCCAGGGTAAATTGAAAATTTATCGCATCACGCTAGAAGATGGGCGGCAAGTTCAAGCGTGTGGAAACCATTTGTGGGAAGTCTTTGAAAGGACAGTTCCGCTGCAATATCAAGTGGGCTTGCGGAAAAAAGATAGCGATACACCTCAAGTTTTAACGACTGAAGAAATTATTGCGTTAATGAAAAATGGCTTGAGTAACTTTCACATTCGATTGCCCAAGCCTGTTTACAAGAAGAAAGTCAGCACCCCCATTGATCCCTATATCTTCGGCTGTATGCTCAGTGATGGTTTTGATAATGCTGATGTTGAAGATTGGGAAAAGTGCATTCCTCAAGAATACAAGGATTCTTCAATAGAAGATCGGTTTGAAATTCTGCGTGGCTTGTTCGATAACGATGGCAAGGTTGTTAAGACTGGTGCCGTTTATTACAGCACTAGCAATAAAGATTTGGCGCTGGATGTTGCTGAAATTATCTGCTCCTTGGGTGGCTTTTCCATCATGAAAGAAAGAGTAATTCAAGCGCAAAATCAGAATAACGAAAAAAGCAAAGCCTGGTACACGCTGTCGATTCGATTTCCAAATCCTAAAATACTTTTTTCTAGCGAAGAAAAGCAAGCCATAGCGCCTGCTGAATATAAACCCGGTGGCAAAGAGTTGGCTGTTGCAATAGCACGGATTGAGGCATGTGCTTTGAAAGAAGCGCAGTGCATTTTAATTGACCATCCTGAGCATCTCTATATCACAGACGGATATGTTGTTACGCACAACACACGGCTGTATGAGCTGATTACCGCGCAGATTGTTGATATGGGTTCGGCGCTGATTGTGATTGACCCGAAAAAAGACATTGATTGGGTGTCGATGCTCAAGCTGCAATGTCGCCTGACGGGCCGCAAATTCCTCTACTTTGATCCTGCACAGCCAGACAAATCCATCCGCTTGCAGCCACTGCAAAACTGGAACGGGAAAAGTGAACCTGCTACCCGGATTGGCCAGCTGGTAGATGCGGATGGGAGTTTTGCAGCCTTTGCGTGGAAGACGCTATTTCGGGTGCATCGTGCGCTGATCGCTGCTGGTGAGAGGCCCACAATTCGCAACACCAAGCGCTATGTCCAAATGGGTGTCGAGGGCTTGGCAGAAAAAATCCTCACGATTCACTTTGCCGCGAAGCATGGGCCTGATTGGGATCGGGACTTGAAAAACATGCCGTCGGGGTCTTCTGGTGGTGGAGGTAAAAACAATGCCCCACTGACACGGCTAGATTGGTGCATTGCCAAATACCTGCAAGAAGGCGACACGGACGACACCATCGAAGGCATCATTTCGATGGTGAAGCATTCCAAGGAGCATTACAGCAAGATGGTGCAGGTGCTGGAGCCTATCTTGGAAATGCTGGGTTCAGATGAAATTGGTGATTTGCTATCGCCTGATCCACAGGATTTAAGTGATACCCGCCCAATTTATGATATGCGCCGTGTTGTGGATGAAAAAGCGGTACTGTATATCGGCTTGGATTCGCTATCGAACAAAATTATTGCCTCGGCCATTGGCTCTATTTTGTTGGCGGACTTGAGCAGTACCTTGGGCGCAATCTACAATTTCTCGGAACCCACAGATGCTTACCTGTTCGTCGATGAGGTGGCTGAAGTTGCAAATGATCAGCTTATCCAAATTCTGAATAAGGGTGGTGGTGCTGGCATTAAAGCGTTTTTGGCTATGCAATCGATTGCTGACTTGACGGTGCGCTTGGGAAGCAAAGATAAGTGTGAGCAAGTTTTAGCTAACTTGAATAATATCCTGAGCTTGCGGATTCGCAGTGCTGAAACTGCAAAGTACGTCTCTGATTTATTTGGGGAAGTTCAAACGCGACAATTAGAGGTTTCATATAGTTCGGGTGCTGAATCTAGCTCTGCATTTACTGAATTTAGAAGCAACACATCGCGCTCGCTAAAAGCAGAAAAATCAGCCTTGGTATCGGCTGCGCTTTTAATGCGCTTGCCGCCACTACACTTCTTTGCATTTCTCGCTGGTCGAGGAATTTATAAAGGAGCATTAGAATTTATTGAAGCGAAACGGGAAGCACCATGATCGAAGTAAAGAATCAATTTGTCCGCCACGGATTATTCTGGATTTGGGTGCTACCATTTGCCATATTCTTGTTGGTGCCTGCATTTGTGAGCCGAGAGGAAATGCAGATTCCGCCAGCAGAAATAGCGCTGATGCAAGAGTTGGGGCAAGATGTTCAAAAAATAAACGAAAGGGCAGATCGGGTTTTTACTGCCGTTTTTTCTGATGCTGCAAGATTTTCAAAAAAACTTTTAACGTCCTCGGTGAGTCTGGATGATCCATCCAGTATCAGACGTACTGCTGCTGCCACGGTCAAATACCACGATAACTTGTGGCACATGGTTTATAGGGCGGTGTGGCGGCTGGCGGGGTTGTGGCCTACATTTCTTGCGTTGGCCCTTGCTGTGGCCATGCCTGCCCTAGTCGATGGACTGGTGGTACGCGCAAAAAAGATCGATGTTTTTGAGTCGCACAACCCGGTGTTCTTTTGGGGTGCAGGGCATTCGCTGGTGATGGTGGTTGGTGTGTTCGTCCTGTTGCCGCTGCTGCCCTACACTATCAGTATGCCGGTGCTATATGGGACGGTGGGGGCCATCGCACTGGCCCTGTGGGTGACGGCGGCAAACCTTCAGACAGGAAGCTAAGCCCCGTTTGCTTCGTTCCAGACAAACCGGCCAAATTTGGCCGGTCGAACAGGATAGCCTACATAGGCAGGTTGAGTTGAAGTAGGGCGGTGGCTTGGAGTGTGTAGGACGAGACAATCATCCGCAAAATTCTAGGTTTGCCTAACCGGCTGGCTATTGGCGTTTCCCTATGGATGGGGTAGGATTGTGCAATTTTATCCGACTGCTGGCCAGCGCGAGGCAGTCGTCTAATCCTAGTTAGCCGCTATTTCAATCAACAGGGGGAACTCATGGCAATTTCGAAGCAACAGGACTCAATTGGGCAAGCAGTCGCTGCGGGCGTAGGTGCCACTGCGGGCGCTGGTGTCGGAGCCGCAATCGGCGTCACTACCGTCGCGGCAGCCGCTCAAACGGCCGCGGCTGCCGCACTTGCCTCGGCGGGAGCGGCAGCAGGTGCAGGCGCTGCCGCAACAACTGCCGCCCTTGCTACTGCAGGAGGAGGCGCACTTGCTGCAGGCGGCGCGGGGATGGTTGGCGGCGTCGGTTCTATCGCCGCAGCAGCAGCCACATCTGCTGCCGTTCCGGTAATCGGATGGGCGATCGGCGGCGCAATCCTCGCGGGCGGGGGCGCATGGGGCATCTACAAACTCGTCACGCGCAAGAAGGTTAGCAGCTAACAATTCATTCAAGCCGAAGCCGCTTCGCGGCTCGGCTTAACTCAAACGTTAGGCCTCATGGCCCACAAATCACTTATGCAGCTCCAAAAATACGCAATACCGCTCTCCCTCCTTCTTTACTCGGCTCTAGTGGCTTCCGCTCAGCAAGTTGGCGGTTTGAGCATCGATTACGCCGTTCCATTCCAAGAGAACTCTGTTAAAGCACAAGCGTGGCAAGCAAAGATGAATCCCGAAGTGCGAGGAATGCTGCGAGACTTTCGGATATTCGAAGCAAAGGGTACTTCTGGGATATCTGATGTCCGTCTGCTAAAGATGGAGTACACGTCCCAAATCCGCGGAGACATCGACTCTGCGGCAAGTGAAACGGTAGCGAACATCGTCAGATTGCCAGGGATCAAAAATCCTCACCACACAATTTTAAGAACGAAAGTTTCCGGGCACGACGCGCGCCGCGTCTCATATGAGTCTGAGCGGAACGATGGGCGAGTTGGCGCAGAGTTTCTGATAGTCCAGGATAGATACACCCAGACCGCGTATCAGCTACAGCTAATTTTTTCCAAGCGCCCCAGCATCAATCCGCTTGCTTCAACAAGCCTCGATGAAGAGCGTACCCTCGCCAAAAAGGTTCTAGATTCGGTGCGAGTTGGTCAGTAACTCACATCGAACGATCGAAGGTGCGAGAGCCATCCCAGCGAGGTCTAGCCCTTCAATCGAGAGGATGTCACCCGGCAAGCCGGGTGCCGCCTTTCATCTCAAATGTTAGCCCTGACAAGCGGAGTCCTTCATGCAGAAACAGTGTGCGTATTGCAATCGTTTTTTCACCGCATCTAATAGGGCACAGAAATTTTGCTGTGCCAGCTGCAAGAACTGCTCGCATTCCAGTCGACGCATGGCCTCGGCAGACGAGCACAAGCTAATTACCGCCTCTGGATACTACGCAACAGAGAGCGGCAGAAATGATGTAGAGCGTGGGTTACATGACGAAACGCTGCGGAGCAACTCAATTACTCGCGAAGATTGGCTTGCAAAGTGGAATTTGAAGAACATCTCTGCCTGCAAGACGGGCTAACAATTCATTCAAGCCGACGCCGCTTCGCGGCTCGGCTTAATTTAAGCGTTAGGCGATGACGCTCGCCCCCAGAAAAGGTCTGCCCTATGGATATTTTCAGTTTCTTGCGTGAGCATGGGTCGCCTCCAAGTCCAACCGACGAAATCCTCTATGAATTTGTTGCGGGAGAACTTGCCAATTCGATGGTTAAGCAAGGGTTGTGGACGAAAGCACTTTCTGATGCTGAATGGAATGAATCGAAAGCGAAAAGTCTTTACGTGAAGATGCGGATTGCCCAACTCAGAAGTGAATTACTTGCTCACGTTGCTCAACAACAAGCGCTGTTGTCCGATCCGGCCAACGAGGCACGAGCTTTTGGCTTGTCTGAGGAAGATATTGAATATCTCAGGAAACCTATCAAGGCCATCCGCTATGTTGAAAAGTATCGTGTATCAAAGGACAAGCTTTCGAAAGCGATTGGCCTTGGAAAAATTCGCGGGGTGCTTTGTGGTGATGTGCTTTGGGTGCAAGACCGAGAAATATCGTGATGTCCAAAACATCCCGAGCACGTTCATTGGAAAGTCGGCGCTGGTGGGACGGCAACATTCGCCTAACACTGCGCTCCAAGGGACGCTGCGCGATAAAGCCGCGCCGCGCCCCTGAGCTTGGACGTTAGCCATTAAGAGGCAGTAATGTTCGAAAAATTTCGTCAAAATTCAGTGGCAGCAAGGCTTTCCAATGAGGCGCTGCATGAACAGGTCGGGAAAGAGCTATTGCAGGGAACCTTGCGAACAGGCTTGTGGATCAAAGCATTGGCAGACTGTGGTGGCAATATAGAAAAGGCCAAATCTTTCTATATAAAGTACAGAGTGCAATCAATCAAAGACGATATGGAACTGGCTTCAAAGATATCTCGTCAGCATAACTTATCAGAAACACAGGAAATCCACCCGAAAGATGAAGAAATTAAACCATCAAATATACAAATTTCGGATTTTACTGATGAACAGTTGATTAACATACTCTGCGAAAATATTTTCGATTCATCTTCAGGGAATCAACTAGAAAAAATTATCGTTGCTTTACAGAAGCGCGATATTGATTTTGATACTATTGATCTTATTGTGGCGGATCGGGTCGGTGCAGAAGGTGTTGAGCAACTCGACTTTTACAGGTCATGCCTAAAAGCAGAGTAGCAACGATTTATTTCATGTACAAAAAGGGATGGAGATAATTATGGTTTACCATGCGAACAACACTGATACAGATAAATATTCTTAATTCAGCTAAAAGGTCTAACTTTTGCTCAAGCGGACAGCTTCCAGCTGCCGCTTACCTTAGTTCGTTAGGCGCTGGAGTACATCGTGAAAAAGATCGCATCAATCTTCATCTTCATACTGGTTCTGATCGCAGCCAAGGCCATCGGAAATTTCGGAGGGAAATATGCTGCAACAAGCAAGCAACCAAGTCAACATGAACTATTGAGAATGTTCGTAAACGAATTTGCCGTGAACAATGTAAATTTCAAATATCCCATGAAGATAAATGAAGAAACATACCTGATCAGCAGATCAATAAAAGATGAAGGCCAGTCAATGTTTGTTGTTGAAAATTATCGGATTATCGCTCCTGTTACGGCCAGCCCAGGCGAGATCAAAGCGGCAGAAGAAAATACGCAGCAGCAAGTTAAAAGCATTTTCTGTGCAAGCCTTCAAGAGCGGGATAAATTATTTACAGGCTACTCGTCTGTCGGAATAATACAAAACATCACAGACACCAATGGCAAGGCATTATTTAGCGTCAAAGTTGAAAAATCGCAATGCTCATAATTATCCTTAACTGTGCCACGCTTCTTGGCGGAGTATCTGCTATCTGGTTTTTGTGGGAAAAAAGAAAGACCATCTTGGCTTGGGTAAAAATAAAGTCCAACAAGCATATCAACCCATTATCCTTGAGCGATGATGAATTCCTATTTTTCTATTCAATCAGAAATGCCATGCTGACTTCGCAGTATCTGCCAACAGATCAAAATGAAGAGTCAACATGCAAATCTCTGGTGAACGCCGGGATTTTGGCTAAGCGGGGCGAATTCTATGTACTTACTTCAGCGGGGCGGGCCATGGCACGCGCCTAACAATTCATTCAAGCCGACGCCGCTTCGCGGCGCGGCTTAATTCCGGCGTTAGAAAAATATGAAGAATGACCTAAAAAATCTTGTAGCCTACATTGCCCCTTGTGGGGTCGTCGGTTTCATTCTTGGTCTAGCACAAGTAAATATTTACTTCTCGCTCCTTGCCTGCTTTTTCGCGCAATATTATTTTAAAAAAACAGACGTTGGAACTTTGCTTGGACTTTCAACATTTTTATATGGCCCTATAGCTTTTACTGCTTATATTATTGGAAAAGCTCTTGTTACATAATTTATCCAACCCGGCGCTCAAGCCGACCCGCATACTGCGGGCGGCTTATCTTGTTCGTTAGCACTTGCCCACGGTGGTGCTTATTCCACGCGCATAAGAATCCAGTTTGGTTTACGCCAGTGTTTCCAAAGCAAGCTTTGCCTTTGGTTTTTTGGTTCAATTTTTCCGGTGTCCTATTGGCGCTGGTGCAGGTTCGTTTTTCCGGCTATGCTGTTGGCCTTGGGTGGCTGGTGCGTGGGCTTAGGTTCTAACTCGGCAGTCAACGCGGACGGCTTCGCCGCCGGTTACTTTGGTTCGTTAGCACTTGCCCACGGTGGTACTTATTCCACGCCCGTTAAAAATCCGGTTTTTGTTGTCGCTAGTTTTCCAACGTAGGTTTTGCCTTTGGTTTTGTGGCTCAATTTTTCCGGTGTTCTATTGGCACTGGTGTGGGTTCGTTTTTTCGGCTATGCTGCTGGCTTTGGGGGGCTGGCGTGTGGGCTTGGGTTCTAACTCTGCGCTCAAGCGGACGGCTTCCAGCCGCCGCTTACCTTGGTTCGTTAGCCAATTTTTTATTAAGGTATTTTAATGATTGCAGCAATTGGATTCTTGTTGGCGACTTTAGGGGCTTTTGCTCTTGTAATATATTCATTTGTGAAAACGGCGATAAAATTAACAGCTGCGTTTTCGGCTTTTGTTATTATTGATTTCTCTGAAGTCCGTGTTAGTGGCATATATTTCTTGATTTTGTTTGTGCTAGCATCCCTTTTGATTAATCATCTCTTGAATAAGATAATATTTCATGGGCTTTTTGATAAAAATAAAACGCCTGCTTTATGTTTTGTTTATGGAATTTTGCTTTGTTTTATTATAAGCTTTCCGCTTTCCATGATGGTGATAGAGGTAGGTAGATATTTTGTTAAAATAGATGGTAGTTTTGATAATTTCTATTGGCCCACTCTTTATATTTCTGTTCCGATATCAATTTTTTATACTTTCATTTCTTTGAAAAGTATGGATAAAGAGGCTGAATAAAGGGGCCAGCAATAAAAAATAAAGGGGCCAGAGAATAAAGGGGCCAGGGTCGAATTGTTATAATAATAATAAATAAAGAATAAATAAAGAATAAATAAAGAATAAATAAAGGGCCAGGTTCGAATTTTTTTGCGTGTGAGGAAATTTTATGGTCGAAATAAAGGGGCCAGGCTCGAATTATTTTTCTGCTTGGGCGCTGGTGCTAACCCGGCAGTCAACGCGGACGGCTTCGCCGCCGGTTACTTTGGTTCGTTAGCACCTCCCCACGGTGGTGCTTATTCCACGCCCGTTAAAAATCCGGTTTTTGTTGTTGCCAGTTTTCCAAAGCAGGTTTTGCCTTTGGTTGTTTGGCTCAATTTTTCCGGTGTCCTATTGGCACTGGTGCAGGCTCGTTTTTCCGGCTATGCTGCTGGCTTTGGGTGGCTGCTGTGTGGGCTTTGGTTCTAACCCGGCAGTCAACGCGGACGGCTTCGCCGCCGGTTACTTTGGTTCGTTAGCACCACAGAAAACCAATTTATTTCGCCCATGTTTATTCAAACGGCATTCAATTTCTCAAGCGTTGTGCAGCGCTGGGTTTGTCGTTTCTCTGGGCTTCGCCTGCTGGCGCTCCATCGTTTTCCAGCATTTTTGGCACCTAGTCATTTTTCAGTAAGCGCAAGCAGCTATTGTTTTTGCAGTGCTGTGCCGCCTCGGTGGCTCCGTGCTTTTTCGCAGTTCATGCCCGTCGCCAAATTCAGGTTACCCGTTTTGGTTTCTGGCTCTAACATTTCGGTCAAGCCGACCCGCATTCTGCGGTCGGCTTACCTCGCCCGTTAGCACCACTGAAACCCAGCTTTATTCAAGCCCATGTTTATTCAAACGGCATTCAGTTTCTCAAACGCTGTGCAGCGATGGGTTTGCCGTTTCTCCGGGCTTCGCCTGGTGGCGTTACGCTGGTTTGTGGTCTTTTTGGCCTCTGGCCCTTGTACAGCAAGCGCAAGCGGCTATTGTTTTCGTAGTGCTGCGCAGCCTCGGTGGCGCAGCGCTTTTTCGCAGTTCGTGCCCGTCGCCAAATTCAAGTTATTCGTTTTGGCTTCTGGTTCTAACATTTCGGTCAAGCCGACCCGCCTACGGCGGTCGGCTTACCTCGCCCGTTAGAAATCAAAATTTTTCTGAGGTAAACAAATGAGTGAAGTTGAAAATTTATTACATCAACTTTTGGGTGATATTATTGTCTTTATTTTATTTTTAGCGATTACTACAATAACAATTTTTTGGGTACCTTTTTATGTTAAAACAAAAAAAATGAATCCTGAAGAACGTAAAAAATATATAGAAGAACTGCAAAGAAAAAAACACGAAAAATATCTCCAGAACGCTTTTGGTTGTACTAATCCTAAACTTATTTGTCCACACTGCCAAATTCAAGGAACTATTCGTGCGAAAAGTGAAAAAAGGTTGTTATCAACAACTGGTAAGATTGGTGGCATATTAAAGACCAACACAACATCAACAACAATACAACATGTAACCCAGCATCACTGTGATAACTGTGGGAGCACATGGGATATATAAAATTAAAACTAGGGTCGAATTATTTTTGCGTAAGCGCTAGTGCTAACCCGGCAGTCAACACGGACGGCTTCGCCGCCGGTTACTTTGGTTCGTTAGGCATTCAGGAGGGATCGTGGAACTCAATATAGGAAACAGTATTTTTCCAGGTATGAATGACAAGAAAGGCTTGATGGTCTGTGGCTACGAGTGGGGGTTTAGCGAAGCAGATCAAAAACTATTTGAGTCTGGAGAAGATGTGTTTTTTGATAAGAATGCAATAACAACTTTTTCTAATAAATCTCCTGCGCATGGGAAAAGAGCATTGACTTGGAGGTACGATAAGAGAATTGTCAAATGGTTTGAACTTTGGAACCATCCGCTGTCCAGAGAAGGCCTTGGTGGTGATTTTGAAAAGCTTATCCTGCAAACAAATTGGTGCAACACGCAAGGCTATAAAATTCAAGAGAGCTATTACAAAAAACTAATTAATCAAAATCAAATTAAAAATTTTATTTCCCATATTGAATATTTTCAGCCATCATTAATTCTTTTTATGGGATCGGAAATAATTAATATATTGCAAGATCCTTTGGTTAAAGATCAATTTGAAAAGATACTTGGCTGCTCAGAAAAACCACCAATTAAAATTCAAAAACCATTTTCTGGTAGGCAATTCAAAATAGGATTTCAGGAATTTGAAAATTGCCAAGTTGTCTCTTTGCCTCATCCAAGCAGTTCTCGTGGGTTGAAAGATGAATATATCCAGAAATTTGAGCCAGAAATTGGCGTATTTATAACCGAACTAAAAAGAAAGAAAGGTATAAACTCCTAACCCAGCAGTCAACGCGGACGGCTTCGCCGCCGGTTACTTTGGTTCGTTAGCACTTGCCCACGGTCGTGCTTATTCCACGCCTGTTAAAAATCCGGTTTTTGTTGTCGCCAGTTTTCCAAAGCAAGTTTTGCCTTGGGTTTTTGGGCTAGTTCTTTCCTGTGTCTTATTGGCGCTGGTGTTGGTTCGTTGTTCCGGCTATGCTGCTGGCTTTGGGTGGCTGCTGTGTGGGCTTGGGTTCTAACGCGGCAGTCAACGCGGACGGCTTACAGCCGCCGGTTACTTTGGTTCGTTAGCACTTGCCCACGGTCGTGCTCATTCCACGTCCGTTAAAAATCCAGTTTTGTTTGCACCAGTGTTTCCAAAGTGGGTTTTAGCTTTGGTTTTGCGCTGGGTACTTTTGGTTTCGTATTGGCGCTGGTGCAGGTTCGTTTTTCCGGCTATGCTGCTGGCTTTGGGTGGCCGGTCTGTGGGCTTGAGTTTTAATGCTTCGCTCAAGCGGATGGTCACTAGCCGCCACTTGTTTTGTTATATAATTTTAGTTAAATTAAATGATGATTAAATATGAAGGAAATAAATGAAAAAAGATAATAGCAAAAAAATATTTAGTACTGTTTGTGTCATTGGAATAATAATTTCTGCGAGTGGAGCTTCTCAAGCAGCGGATCCTGTGTCAAATGCAAGGGCTGGAGTTGCTAGTACAGCTTCATTGTTTCCTCAGTTAAAAATAGATAATTTAGATAAATGTGTAGATAGTATAGATTATGGAGCCGCAAAAAAATCGCAGTTAGCAACTTGTCTGGAGGCGGAGTTTTTGCGCCAAGATAAGCAGCTTAATTTTGAGTATAAACGAGTTCGCCAAAGTACTTCATTGCGAGAAAATCTTTGGAATACAGAGATAACTACAAATGAGCTTAAAAAATCTCTTCTAAATGCACAGAATTCATGGTTATCCTATCGAGATAATTGGTGTCGATTTAAATTTGATTCTGCATCTGCAGAAGGCCCAGATGTGGCGCAGCAGACATGCTTAATTGATCTCACTAAAGAGCAGATCAGCAAGTTAAAGGATGCAGTACTAAATTAGGTACTAGTTTTTCCGGCTATGTTGCTGGTTTTCGGTGGCTGTCGTTTGGGCTTTGGTTCTAACGCGGCAGTCAACGCGGACGGCTTTCAGCCGCCGGTTACTTTGGTTCGTTAGGCATTATTAAAAATACTGGAGATGAAATATGTCAGTAAACCCTAATTTGGTTGGCAGTTATCTTGAGAGCAAGCTAAAGTCTCGCCCATACAAAACGGTAACTTATGGTGAAATTTCCGCTAAATTTGGGCTTCCTAATTTTAATGGAGCATGGGCCGCACATCCGTTAAGCCAAATATTTGAAGTACTCGATCAACAAGATGCAAACGCAAATCGCCCATTCAGAACATCAGTTGTTATTGCTATTCACAATAATGCCCCAGGCCCAGGTCTATACGAGGCACTTGAACGACTAAAATTCATTCCTGATCCTAAGACCAAAATCGCCAGAGAGCAATTATGGCTTTCAGAGCTAAAGGCAGCCTATATTTATTCATGGCCTTAATATTTTGTCAGTGCTGTGCCGCCTCGGTGGCGCTGTGCTTTTTCGCAGTTCGCGCCCGTCGTCAAATCCAAGTTATCGGTTTTGGCTTCTGGCTCTAACATTTCGGTCAAGCCGACCCGCATTCTGCGGTCGGCTTACCTCGCCCGTTAGCCTGCGAAAAACCTGCATTATTCAGCCCCATGCTTTATTCACCGGCATTTACCTTTTCAAGCGTTTATTCGTTGGGTTTTGGGTTTCTCGCCGGGCTTCGCCTTTTGGTGCTGCGCCAGTTTTCAGCTTTTTTGCAAGCATTGTGCCGCCTCCGTGGCGCACTGCTTTTTTGTGGTTTGCGCCCGTCGTCAATTTGGGGCTTCCCGTTTTGGCTGTTGTGGCTAACCGGGCAGTCAAGCCGACCTGCCTTCGGCAGGCGGCTTACTTTCGTTCGTTAGAGCCAATCATGAAAACTCCGCCCCACCTTATTCCTGTGATGAACAACACGAAGTGGGATGAATTGCGCTTGGCTATGTATGAACTTGAACCAGCACCCGCGTGGCGCACAAAGTGCTGGGAAAACGGATTCGTCACCCCGTGGGATCGTGAGTGGTACTACCACTTTCGAGAAGGAGGGTACGAACTTACCGAATGGGTTGAAATTCGTACCGAATCAAATGAACAAAGGCATAGCGTGCTCTCTATGCTCGACAGAGTCCATGTACCAACAGAAGAAATCTCAGATGGGTTTCGTGTGTATGGCTATATCCAACCAGGCCAGCAAATTGAGTATGCAAAGCTCTAACCCTACGCTCAAGTTCGCTCCCTTTGGTCGCTGGGACGCGCCTTCGGCGCGCCCCTTAGCTACACGTTAGGTGACACATGAGTAATCGTGCCGTACATATCCTCGGCTGGGTAATTGCCACACTCTCATTAGCTGTAGCGTTGCTTGGGGCTGCCCCCTTCACGCCAGCCATTTTCCTAGTAGCATTCCTTTTGCCGGTTGCTGCATTTGTTACTTGGCGCGGAGCGGTTGTTGGCAACTTGTCCCTCTTGCTTTGTATGTTTGCCTTCGCCATTAGTCCCTTGCCAATGGGACAACTCTTTGAATGGCCGCTGGCAGTTGTGTGGCTAATCCTTTGTTCGGTCGCTATTGTTCTTGGCACCGTTCTGGCTCCAAGGTTCTAACTATTCGCTCAAGCGGACAGCTTCCAGCTGCCGCTTACCTTAGTTCGTTAGCACTTGCCCACGGTGGCGCTTATTCCACGCACGTAAAAAATCCGGTTTTTGTTGTTGCCAGCTTTTCCAAAGTAGTTTTGCCTTTGGTTTTGTGCCGGGTACTTTTGGTTTCGTCTTGGCGCTGGTGCAGGTTCGGATTTCCGGCTATGCTGCTGGCTTTGGGTGGCTACTGTGTGGGCTTGGGTTCTAACCCGGCAGTCAACGCGGACGGCTTGCAGCCGCCGGTTACTTTGGTTCGTTAGCACTTGCCCTCGGTTGCGCTTATTTCACACATTTTAAAAATCCGGTTTTTATTGTCGCCAGTGTTTCCAAAGTAGGTTTTACCTTTGGTTTTGTGGCTTGGCTTTTCCGGTGTCCTATTGGCGCTGGTGCAGGTTCGTTTTTCCGGCTATGCTGTTGGCTTTGGGTGGCTGTTGTGTGGGCTTGGGTTCTAACGCGGCAGTCAACGTGGACGGCTTGCAGCCGCCGGTTACTTTAGTTCGTTAGCACTTGCCCACGGTGGTGCTTATTCCACGTCCGTTAAAAATCCAGTTTTGTTTGCACCAGTGTTTCCAAAGTAGGTTTTGACTTTGGTTTTGCGCTGGGTACTTTTGGTTTCGTCTTGGCGCTGGTGCAGGTTCATTTTTCCAGCTATGCTGCTGGCTTTGGGTGGCTGTCGTGTGGGCTTCTAACCCGGCAGTCAACGCGGACGGCTTACAGCCGCCGGTTACTTTGGTTCGTTAGCACTTGCCCACGGTGGTGCTTATTCCACGCCCGTTAAAAATCTGGTTTTTGTTGTCGCCAGTTTGCCAAAGTAGGCTTTTTCTTTGGTTTTGCGCCAGGTACTTTTGGTTTCGTCTTGGCGCTGGTGCAGGTTCATTTTTCCGGCTATGCTGCTGGCTTTGGGTAAGCTAGTATGTGGCTTTGCTGTCAATGTGGAATACAAGCAGATGGCCTTTAGTTACCGCTTGCCAGTTGTAAAAAGAAAGATTAATAAATGAATAAGAAAGAGTGGGATCGCACTGAGCTTCTCAGCCTTATATCAGCATCATCGACTCTAGCGGGTCTTTGTATAACTGTCGTCGCAGTCATGAATTCGATTAGCAAGAATGACCAAGCCATAACTATTATCGATGATATTTTTGCTTTGTGCGCCGCTGGATTTTTGCTCTGCACATATTTAATTTTTTGGGCGCTGCGTAGTAAGTCAGACCGAACAAGGTTGATGCTGATTAATGTCATTGACGTACTTTTTCTTGCTGCAATCAGCTCAATGACTTTTGCTGCCTTTATGATGATCTACACTATTTGGTAGCCCCCGAGTGGGCACAGGTGCAGCCTCGTGCTGTGTGACCCAAGACCACGGTAAAAACTGCTCTGCGCGGCTTTTTGAGCCTGTCTGCACCGACAGATCGGGCAATAGTCGTGGCTTCCTGCGCTACAAAACCTGCCAAATTTGGCCGATCTTTGCTTGCTACATGGTAGGCCATCGACCTACGGCTTCCCTTTTTGTTGGTGCTGAATCAGTACACGATCCTCATGGAGAGTACGCACAACTTGCGCGGCATCTCCTATAGCTCGGCATGACTTGTACGCTCGAAGTGCTCTAACGACAAAAAAATCACAACAATTGCCAAAAAATCATTGACCTGAATAAATTAAGCATATAGAGTCCGCAAGGATCGTTCATTTTTAATCATCAATGATCAGTGATTAAGCTAAACGATTATTTTAGGTAAAATTCATTACCTTTATATATATGGAGAGCAATAGTAATGAGTGTGAAAAAAATTAGTCGGACTATGCTGATAGCTGCTGCTGTGGGCCTTGTTGGTATGGCGAATGTCAATGCCCAAGAGCACATGAACAGTTTTCAGATTGTGAGTAATGTGCTGGAAAATGGTAAATCTTTGCGGCAGGGTCAAGGACTAAGGTCGCCAAATAATCAGTATGCTGCTGTTTTGCAGAAAGATGGAAATTTCTGCTTGTATAAATTAGATCCAAGTGCCAAATATGGTAATCAATTTATCAAATGCACTATGACAGTGGGTAGTGAAGATAAAAAAGGCGCTATTCTCACAATGCAGCAAGATGGAAATCTTGCTCTGTATAACTCACAGAATAAGCATCTTTGGTCAACAGATACCTATCGTGGAGGAATTGAAAAGCAGGGGTGGAGGTTGATTATGAGTGATGATGGTAATTTGGCTCTTGTCGCTAGAGCTGATCCAGGTAAGAACGAAAAACCTATTTGGGAATTCCAGAAGGGCAGGCTTTACTAAGCCCCTGAAAATAAGTTCTTCGGATTTTTGAGTATTTGTAGCCTTACTGCGCGGCTGCGTACTGCACCTTGAATTTACAAAAAAACCGGCCAAATTTGGCCGGTCGCTTTTTGCGATTCTTGCTTTAGAAGATGCAACCGAGGCATCAGAAAACACTCCGAGCTACCGCCTGAATCACCGGCAGCTGAAAGCCGTCAGCGTGCATTGCTAGGTTAGGACTACCTTGGGCATGAACTGTACCAAAACATCAAAAAACTGCTTGTATTTCAAGCACTTAGGTTGGGCGTTAGGCTGCTTCCTTGCGCGCTCCATTAATGACTTCTCGCATCAATGCGTAGGTCTTCGGTGCGCTTTGCGCTTTCGTCCAGCCAAGTCCAATTTCGTACATTTGCAGGGCTTCGATTTCGTCCCATCGAGCGACCAGTGCAGCCCATATCTTGCTCATCTCGGCCATCTTTGGCAGGCGCTCGCGCAATCCAGGCGCGTGGTGTAGCAGCTTCAAACACCTATCCATGTCGTCTGGGTCATGCGGGTAACTTTCATCATTCTTCCGCACTCCAAACGCCAGCCAAAACGCCATTGTTTCGCTGCTTAGTCCTGTTTCGCCGTTCGCCAGCCAAGCAATCACGGCCTCTTGTGTTGCATCCATCATCTTTCCTTTCGTTTTTCAGTCCTAACTATTTAATGCACGCGGACAGCTAAATGGCTGCCGGTGATTTTAGGTGTCAGAGATCACCCATTCTCCGCACAGCCGAACGTATGAGATAACTGGAAATTTTGTTACTCTTTCAATTTCGTGCTGAGTCCACGTCGGCGAAACAACCGCCACTATCAATGGTGGAAATCGGGTGCATTGTCCAACATCGCTATTCTCATCATCATTTTGCCATTCGGTCGTCCAGTGCTTGCATGTCCCACAACATTTTTCGTCCATTGTCTTTTCCCTTTCAAAAAATCCAGCCCTAGCATTCGCTGAACTGAACGCTTGCCAGCGCCGGTTAGCTGGTAGCGTTAGCGCCAAATATTTAGGCAGCCTTTTCCTTTGGAATTCGTTCTTCAAACGAATGCGTGCGAAAACCACCAATGCAGCGGCAAAAGGCACTTGCTTTATCGCGCTCTTTTCGGCTGCTAAATAGTTCTGGTTCGCTCCAGCTATCTTTGTCATCCGCCCTTGTACGAAGGGCATATACGAGTTTTTTTTGCTGCCATTCTTTATCCTTTCTTTTGCACCTTCAAAAGAGATTAGCACCTTGCGGAAGCTGTAGTGCCATATCTAAGAGCTATTACTTTATATAGTACCCAGTTTTTACGAAAATCAAATAATGGATAAATTGCTACTAGCAGGCCATTTCTGTGATGATGTGACGGCCAGGATGCAATTCTGTCTGCGAAAAAGACCGGCCAAATTTGGCCGGTAGTGCTACGGTTGTCCTCCCCATGCCTCACGAGTCCAGCCCGTCTTAATGGCATCCCACACCACCCATTTTTTTGAGCCTTTGCCTACTGGGCGCAATGCAACCTGCTTTTCGGATTGGACATGCCGTACATCTTCGCTCACAAGGTATCGCGTTCCTCTTGGCGAAGCCCACCAATCGCCTTGCCGAAAGTGCGTAGCATCCGGTTCTCCATCAAACGTCCGCAAAGACTCGTCCAGCGCCCACCAATCTGGGATTTCGCCATCTTCATCAAAATACGCACCGCCTTCTCCAAGATAGGCAAATCCGGGGCCAATGCCAATGACCGCACATTTGGGGCCACCAGCAATACTTGCCGCCTTTCGTGTCGTAAACAGGCGAAGCACAATTTCGGTGCCGTCGGATGCTTTATGGCCTTCAAATCGGATCATTTTATTCCTCGAAATTTTGAGATTGCTGTTTTATTTCCTGTCTTGCTTTCGCGCAAGTTCGGCTTTTTTTTCTGGCGTGCATTGCCATTTTTTGCCCGTAAGGAAGCCTGTTGTCTGGCAATTTTCTGTTTTGCGATTAGAGTTTTTGATGAAACTAGATGGTGCAAATAAGGAGGACAGTAAAAGTCCAAATGCTATTCCGGTTAGAAACTTAATCATTATTCTTTATGCCTTTGCACACCCTGGCATCGTTATGCCTCAATGTTGTATTTGGCATCCAGCAAGCGCCGAGATTTCTCGCAAACTTTGCCGTCCTTGAGGCGCACCGTGCATTGGGAAATTTTCGCTTTTAACCCGCGCCATGCACCACGAACGAATGGGAGCCATTCGGAAGCGATTTTGCGGGACGAGTACGGGCGACCCACCCGCATCCAGCCCTCCGATGGGTGCATCACCATCGTGAAAAAAAGGGTTTTCTTTTCCATATTTTTTTCCTTGAAATCTGTGTTCAGGCTAACAAGCGCTGCATGGAAGTCAAAAAAATACCGGCCAAATTTGGCCGGTCGCGCCTTGAGCTAGAAAGGGGGCTTGCGGCTGCTCGCGCCATGCCCCCAAGTCCACTCGCTCTTTCATGCCTTTGCCCGCTGCTTATTTTTTTACCATGCCCCAGACCACGGCAAGCGCTCCGAATGCTGCACCTCGCAATCGCAAGTTATGAGTTGATGCCCGCATTTGGGGCAACGCTCTATATCGCATCCATTCAGGTGCCGCTCCCCTTTCTTTACACCGCAATCTGGACAGGGATTTTCTTTTTCGGCCTCGGGTGTCTGGTCATCAAAGTCCATTTCCGGTTGAGTGATTTTGTAATCGGGTACTTGTTTTGCGTTTTGGTTTTCGGGTGATTTTTGAGGCATCTGATTTCTTTCTCTAGGTTGGTTGGTGAATTGAACGAAGATTTCTGCTTCGCTTGCTTATATTTTATGTGGCTTATAGAAAATTCAAGTAATAGATAATTGTTGTGAATGATGACTGAATTCAATGTGGGCACAAAAAAACCAGCCAAAGTTGGCTGGCCACGCTTTCCACTAGGGGGCTGAATTTTACCCGATTCAGGCTGAAGGTGAAGGCCAGCCTACGGTGAAAGTTAATTTCCCTTCATTGAATGCCTTAGTTGCCATCGGCAATGCTGCATCCAACAAATCTTTTCGCTGATAATCTTTGCCCGGAACAAAACCGCTTTGCAGTAAGCCATCTTCAATAGTGGCCATCATGCAACTAAGGTAATCATCCAAAGTTGTGCAATCGGCTGTTTCGTATGTTTTAGTCAGTCGGTTCATAAATTTCCAATTAAAAATGGAGGGTTTCAAAATTTAGCCGTTGGTGACGGCTATCGCTTTCGACTACAGGGCAAATTGCCCGGTCGTTTGCAGAACGCTAACGCCTGTTAGATCAGGATGAAGTCCGTAGCAGCCATAGATTGCACACCGACTACGAACCCGATCAACTCGTCGCTGGTGTTAAAAACCCGGTTGTTGTTGCTGTCGTGGTAGATGCCGATGCCAGAGTCGCCATCGATGGTTGCTGCTTTTAGGAGGTACGCACCTTTCGCCAACTGAATTTTGTCGCCTGTCGCAAAGTCGAGAATTTTCGCGTAGTCGGTCAGGCCAGCATTTTTCGAGTTGCCGTTATCGTAGAAACGCCCACGCGCATCGCCCAAAATAAAGAGGTCGTTACCTGCGCCACCGATCAACTTGTCGATAGTGCCTTTGCCGAGATTTTTGCCTGATTTAGGAATGCCGCTCAAGGTATCGCCACCTGCTCCGCCGGTGATGGTGTCGCTGTAGATCGTCCCGTACAGCACCAAGTTGGGTGCAGGCGTAGGCGTAGGCTCGGGAGTTGGCGCAGGTTCAGGCGTTGGCTCGGGGGTGGGTGTTGGTGTAGGTTCAGGAGTCGGGGTAGGCGTAGGCGTTGGATTCGCTGTCGCGCCTTTCGCCAAGAATGCCTCAGCATCGAGGCGGCCCCCAGTCGCTGTGATGTTGCTGACCGTGAAAGTCGGCTGCACGGATTGCATCAAAAATTCCTGAATTTGAGCTGCCGATGCGTCTGGATTTGCCGAAGCAAACAAGGCCACAGCACCTGCCACATGGGGCGTGGCCATCGACGTGCCGCTCATGTAGGCATATTGCCCACCTGCAATGGTGGACAAGACGTAATCACCAGGGGCGGCCAAGTCCACCGAATTGGCACCAAAGTTCGAGAAGGATGCTAGGTTGCCAAGATTGTTGAGGGCGGCCACTGCAATCACTGTCTCGAAACCAAGTTTCGATTGCGTAGTGTAGTTGGATGGATAGTTTGCAGACTCGTCGTTGTTCTTGCCTGCGTTGCCTGCCGCTGCAATAAACAGGTTGCCTGCTGATCCGCTTCGCACAATCGCATCTGTGAGACTTTGCGACGCACCGCCACCACCCCAAGAATTATTGGTTGCGACAAAGTTCTGCCCAGTACCTGCCGCTTGGCTCGCCTTGGTGTAGTAATCTAGTGCCGCAGTCGCGCCAGCTGTAGTGCCATCGCCATTCGCATCCAAAAACTTCAGTGGCATCAAGCTCGTATTCCAAGCAACACCTGCCACCCCCACGCCATTTCCACCCACTGCCGCAATCGTGCCCGCTACATGGGTGCCGTGATCGTTGTCGTCGAACGGGTCGTTGTCGCTGTTGATAAAGTCCCAGCCGATCAGGTCGTCTTTGTAGCCGTTTCCATCTTGGTCGAGGCCATCGGCCCAGCGCGTATCTTGCAGCAAATCTTTGCCGTCGATGATGCGATTGCCGTTGGTGTCCTTGACGAAATTGGCGTTTTGGCTGCTGTTCAAATCGCGGAAGCTAATAATGCCATCGCCGTCAAAATCAACGAGTGAATTGCGTAAATTGCTGCTGATTTCTTTTTGATTGATCCAGATGTTTTGATAAAGGTCTGGGTGGGTGTAATCAATCCCAGAATCGATAACACCAACTACCGTTTTCAGACTGCCAGTGGTTTTTTGCCACGCTTCACCTGCTTGGCTGCCAAATTGATTGGCAGGGGAGGTTTTATCGCCATATAAACCCCAGAGATTGTTGTTGCTGTAATACGGCTCGTTGCTAACGGCTTGGCTGCTAACCACCCAATTCTTTTCTAAAAATTCGATGCTAGGATTTTTCTCCAGCACCTTGATAATTGCATCGAGTGCGATGTTGCTGCCAACTTTCGCCAACAAAGGCCCGTTACCGATTTTGTTGAGAGATTCGACAGCCGAAACACCTGCTGATTTGAGTAAGAAATTTTGGAATGAAGCACTGATGCCGGGTTTAAACTGAATTAAAAATTCATTACTAGCCCATTTTTGGGTTGGTGTTTGGAAAACTTGTTCGGGTAGCAAGTTGTTGCCATCGAAAACGGATTTTTTGACTGCCATTTTTTCTCCACTAATTTACTGATTTCGGTGCGCTAAAGGGGGTGTTCTATAAATTCTCTGCTGTGAGCAATTCGTCACTCGTCTTGAGCTGAATTTTCATGGCGGTGCATTTGAATGCCAGATAAGACAGGTGGCACGGCAACATAATGGCTTGGCGCTTGCGGGCAGATATAAGTCCTGTCTTTTCTGCACAAATGAGGGTGGCATAAATCTCGTCCAGCGTTAGCATGGAGCGCCACCACATGGCGGTGATCGCGTGTACCACTTCGAGATTCATCCTGCGCGGGCGCAGCCAAGAGCGCTCCAAGTGCCCGAACGGCATCGCACGCACATCCTCAGCAGTCTCATGCACCTGCTTGGCCATCTCGGTCATGTCCGCTTCTATTCGCTCCCTGTAGGAGGGCGACAAAGCGTTGATGTAGAGCTTGACGCTGAGGATGTTCCAGTCGCGGCGTATCACCCGCGCAACTGGGGAGGCTTCAAACGTAGTGTCAACGTATGCACGCTGCCTTGCGCGCAAGGCTTTGATGCGGTGGTCATTTTTGAGGGCAACCAAGTCGCTGTCACCGTCATCGCTGTCGGCGTTGAGCAAGCAGTCGTCGATGGAGAGTGTTTGTATTGGAGGTGTATGCACCGAAACATTGTTTTCCGTAATTCGATCTCGCCCTGCATGAAAGATGTGCAAATTTGCTCAACATTCGATGTCATGAATGCGGAAAAGTGGTGGCATGATGCCAATTCAAGCCGTGATCTACGGAAAATCAAGAATTTGCGAATCCTCAGATTCCGCGAAAGATATTTCGCATTGGTTTTTATGCGTAATACCTTTCATTAACACCCAATCATTGGGAAGGAAAGGAATTATGATTAAAGTTGCACATTTTTCAGATTTGCACTATGGGCCTAAAAACCTAAAGGAAGCAGATCGGTGTTTTGAAGCTGCGGTAACGCAGGCAATTCTTGAAGGTGTTGACTGCGCCATTATTACTGGCGATAGCACTGACCACGCTTTAGAAGCCCACCAGCCCGTCGTGCGCGCTTTGGCACGGCAGGTTCAACGGTTGGCAAGCAACTGTCCGGTTTTGTTATTGCAGGGCACATTCAGCCATGAGCCTCCTGGCTTTTTGCGAACGCTGGCAATGGTGGGGTCAAAATACCCTATCACAGTAGCTGATGGAATTGATTGCTTTGGCCTGTCTGCTGACGGGACGGTAATTGAACAAATGCAGCCCGGAGAACGCTACAAAATTGTGTTCCATACATTGCCTACACTCAACAAAGCGGCCCTAGCTGCTCTGTCAGAGAGTATGGATAGCGGGACGGCTGTGCATACGCAAGCCCGATTCTTAATCAGTGAACTGCTGCAATCGTGGTCGCAACTTAATTGCCAACTGCGCGCTAAAGGCATCCCCTCAATGGTGCTGAGTCACGGCACGGTGTTCAACAGCGTCTCTGAGCATGGTGTCCCCATGTCTGGAACAGATCATGAACTTGATCTGGGTTCATTGTTTGCCTCTCAAGCATCTGGTGTTGCCCTTGGGCATATCCACAAACAACAGGACTGGGTGGATACTGGCAATGGCCATCGTCAAGTGGTGGCCTATCCGGGTTCCATTGGGCGCTTCCACCACGGTGAGCTTGGGGAAAAGCACTGGCTACTCTGGTCGCTGGATGCCGAAGGCGCTGAAATCGAAAAATGCCCAACACCCGCCCGCCGCACGGTGGACTTGGTGTTCGAGGGTGTGCCTGACCTTGAAAAATTGCGTGAGCTATCAGCGGGCCTCAAGGGTGCCGATGTGCGCCTGCGCTATGAGGTCGATGAGGAAAGTCGGCAGAAGGTAGATCGCGCTGCCATCCGCGCTGTCTTGGAAGAAGCCGGTGTCAAGGACGTGCAGATTGAGGGTAAAACCTTGATTGTGCAGCGCCAACGGGCACCAGGCATCTCTACTGCCAGCTTGGAAGAAAAGATGGAACTGTGGTGCGCCGCTACCAATACTCCAAATGCGTATGAGCTACAGCAGCGCTTGAGCATTTTGCTTAACAGCGATCCTGTTGCTATTGCAAAAACAGTATTGGATCAATTGGAAAAAGAAAACAACCCTCAAAAATCCGAACCTGTTTCTAATGAAAATTCAGAAACAAGTGAAGACCTGATGGCAGAACTTTTCTAATCCTCAATAACGAAACCCGCTTCGGCGGGCTTCCCTGTGGTTTCACATTTAATAATGTGGCACATGAAAGCCTGTCGGCTACTCCTTTTTAACACCCTCTATGGGGAAAGGAGTTTTCATGAAACCTATCAAACTGAAATTAAGCGGCTTCAAGGGCATTGCATCTGGGCGTGGTAAATCTGAAGTTGAAATCGACTTCACAGGTATCAACCCGGAAGCCAAGATCGTTGCGCTGGCTGGCCCCAATGGTGCTGGCAAGTCCACCATCATTGACAACATGCATCCCTTCCGTGTCATGCCGTCGCGTTCGTCCAAAGCTGTGCCGTCCGCCTTCTCATATAAAGATCAGGTCGTCATGGGCGATTCTGGGAAAGAATTTGAGTGGTCGCATGATGACATTTGCTACAAAAGCGTGCTTTCTTTTCGGCAGACAGCCAAGACTTTCAAGCAAGATTGCTTCCTGTTTGTAGTCGATGCGGATGGTCAAGCCAAGCCGTGGAGTGACCCAGCCACCGGACTGACCAGCGATGGAAAGACCGACAACTATGACCAATGCGTGGAAGCTATCTTGGGCAAGCCGGAAGTGTTTTTCACAGCGCAGTTTTCTGCACAGGGAAAGCAGCCGATTGGGCGCATGACCGCTGGTGAGGTGAAAGCCTTGCTGGGGCAGATGCTGGGGATGGAACAGACCGTGGCGCTGGGTGTCAAGGCCAATGCCGTGACCAAAGAACTCAAGCCGCACCTGAATGCTACACAAGACGTGATAGCTCGGTTGTTGCGAGATCGCCCCAATCTGGAGCAGCTACAGCAGCAATACCAGCAGCAGCAGGCCCAGCTAGAGCATCTGCACGATCAGCAGGACAAGGCCAGCAAGCAGCGCGACAAAGCACTTGAACACCTATCGGTGGTCAGGCAGCAAGTAGCGCAGCAGGAAGGCATCTTGGTACAGCATCAGCAAGTCCAGCAGCAGCTCGATAGCGCGACTGAGGTAGCTCAAAGCAAAAAGCAGGGATTGGCTCAAAAGCATTCGCAAGAAAAGGCGATGCTCAATAGCCAAGTGCAGCAAACCGCTTCGGCGGTCAATGTTGCCCGCCAGCGGGTAAGCGATTTGCGTAAGCAGATTGACACCCAAAGCACACTGGCGGGGCAAGCGCCCACACTGAATGCCGAACGCGAAAAACTGGTTCAGTTTCAGGTCAAGCGCACTGCACAGGTAGCCATCATTGAGCAGAATGAACCTGCGGTACTCAAGCTCAACAGCATCCGCGAGGAACTGATGGGTCTGAAGCAATCGCTGGCCAAAGCTGAAACTGACGGTCGCCATATCGCTGATGTGTTGAACAAAGCCAAAGCAACTGCTTCGCTCCTTGGTGAAGTTCCATGCCAAGGCACGGAGATGGCTGGGCGCTGCAAGTTACTTGCTGAATCCAATCATGCGGCCCAAGAAATACCTGTCATCGAGGTCAAACTCAATGGTGTGCGCGTACTGTTCAAAAATACCCGCTCCCAAGCGGTCAGTCGAGAGCAGGAAATCGTCGCAATGGTAGAGGCCGAAGGCCAGATCAAACAAGCCAGGCAAGCCTTGGTGGAAATTGAGTCTGCTATCAGCACCTGCAACAACGCATTGGCACGCCAGCCGTTTGTCGATGCCGCAGTGGAGCAGCTACCACTATTGCGACAGCAAGCCCAACAGGCGCAAAGTGAATTGGATGGTGCCCAACAAGCCCAAACCCAAGTCCATGCACAGTTGAGCCAGCTGGAGCAACGTCAAAGCACAGAACGCGAAGAACTGTTCCAAGAGTGCCAGCGTGAAGTTGCGCGCTTGCAAGCTGCGAAAGCAAGTTTGCCTGCAATCAGTAACAGCAACGATGCACAGACCGCACAGCAGGCACTTGATGACGCTAACGGCTTGGAGCAATCCATTGCGGCGCAGATACAAGGCTTGAGCAAGGCCATACTGGATACGCAAACCAAAATGAGTCGGGCGCAGGACATTGATTTGCAACTGGCGCAAGCTCAGGAGCGGGTCAATCAGATCAGCGCAGAAATCTCGAAATGGGTTTTGCTAACCAAAGCACTTGGCACTGATGGCATTGTGGCGATGCAGATCGATGATGCAGGCCCAGCAATTGCCGGTATCACCAACACACTGCTGCAAGACTGCTACGGCGGGCGCTTCCAGATCACTCTGGTAACGCAAGCTCAAACAGCGACAGGCATCATGAAAGAAGCGTTTTTGATCCAGATCGAAGACACACATCGGGGTGAAATCAAGCTGCTAGATGATATGTCCGGTGGTGAGAAAGTTTGGATCAACGAATGCTTGGTGCGTGGAATTGCTTTGTATATTGCTCAAGCAGCAGATGCAAGGTACGAAACATTGTTCTCTGACGAGAGTGATGGTGCATTAGACCCGGAGCGCAAGCGGCAATACATGGAAATGCAAAGGGCAGTAGTGGAGCGTGGTGGCTATTCGAGAGAATATATCATTACTCAAACTCCTGAACTTTTGAATCTGTGTGATGCGGTGATTGACGTTTCAAAACTCTAAATAAAAAGAAAGGCAGCAATGCCTTTCCCGGTGCCATTAAAAAAGTGGTACAGGGAAAGGTCGTCTTTTTTTGCCGTTAATACGGAAGGGACGCAATGCAAGACCTTTTTGGAACAGAAGTCGAGGAAGAAAGGCCAGTCCTTTCTGAGGATGAAATCGACAACTTGGTTGAGAACATCTTTTTTGAAGGAGAGCTTATCGCACAGGTAGGCGCAAACCTTCAAAAATTAAAAAATCAAAAATCTACAGAAAAAATCAATCCCGTTCGCAAGGTCGCATGGGAAGACTTTCTATGGATTTACGATTTAGGAATGCCAGCAGCTTTGTCTTTTGATAGGGCTTGCGAAGCATCTAATGCCGATGCGGAAAATATCCGCTGCATGATTAGCAAAGAGTTTTGTGACGAGATTCGCGTCATGTGCCAAGTTTTAACAACCAGAATGCCAGAATGCGCGGAAGAAATTTCACGCAAACTGTCACGCTATGTCAAATTAAATTAAATTTTTAGGAAAACAAAATGAACAGCAAGTTTGAAAAGCAAGGCCACATCAATGTTCAAGTAGCTCCTAAAAAGAGCTTCGGGGAAGTATTGGGTGCTTTCTTGGCAATTCTAATTCTTGGCTTACCAGTATTTTTTATTGGACTTGCGATTGGTTTCATCCAAGGTAAGAAAAAAGCTACGGAAAAATCAGAATATTCTGAGGAATAAAAAAAGAGGCGGCAAAAGCTGCCTCCTGAGTGCAGATTACGTCTGCATTGAGGAAGCGGTTTTATTAACTCTCTTTTGAGGACAAAGTATGGATCGCTTACAACACGCAATCTCGGTTGCAAAACTTATTACCAAAGGATTCTTTTCCGAAGTTATGGCTCAATTTTCTTCCGAAAAAACCACGGTGATTGTAGAAGAAAAAACCATTAGCGAGCTGAAAGAAAAAATTTCAAAAGATGCGAAAGACGGTGAGGCAGTTGCTTGCACGGTTGATCATGATTTTGAAATTTCCACCTTGACCAAGATGGTTCAAGTTGGTGATTGCTATGTGTACCTTCGCCTCTACAAAAATCGAGTCGAGCGTATCATCAAAAAACCACGGGATAAATACAGCTGGGAAACTACCACTGAGCAATCTTTTGAGCGGTCTTCCCTCCGGGACTACACACCCGAGATGGCGAAGGAAGCAAAACTGGATTTCTCAATGGCAGGCGCAATTGCGTTTACCAATCGAGAGTTCGATGGTACTGCTATTGGTGAGGCTAGTGCGGAAGAAGAAAATTTAGCCTCTAAAGCTGATTTTTCATCTAGCGTAACAGCCCCCCAGAAATGGAAAATCAATAGCAAAAACCAGCAAGTGAATGACGATCTGGGTGTGGTGAAAATCACCAGAGGAAAAGTTATTTTTGCTGATAAGGCCGTTATCAAGCCGCAGGGTCGTGGTGCCTACACCACCTTTACGGTTATTTTGAAAACGGCGGATGGGTCAGAAGTTCAATACAGTGGCGTTGAACTCGAAAAACTGTTCTTGGCTGGGAAATTCTCGGTTGGGGATACGGTAATTCTGAAGAAAGGGGTAGAAACTTTTTCTAAGGAATTAGGTGGGGTGGAAAAAACTGGCGTGCGTAATAGCTACACGGTTGAAATCATCTAAAAACTAGCAAGCATTCAGTGACAAGTAACCCTTGTCGCTGGTGCAAAATCATTTAACTGAAAGGAAATTTACTATGGCTTCTGTGAATAAAGTGATTGTATTAGGCCGTATCGGTCGTGACCCCGAGGTGCGAACCTTCCCTGAAGGGGGACAGGTAGCAAGTATCAGTGTAGCCACCACCGAAAAATGGAAAGACAAGCAAACTGGCGAAGCCAAAGAACACACCGAATGGCATCGCGTGGTGTTCAGCGGGCGTTTGGCCGAGATTGCTTCGCAGTATCTTCGCAAAGGCTCCTTGGTCTATGTCGAAGGTGGTCTTCGGACTAAAAAATGGACTGATAAAAATGGCGTTGAGCGCTACACCACGGAAATTCGTGGTGACGTGATTCAAATGCTTGGCAGTAAAGAAGAAGGTGGTGGAGGCAAACCTGCTTCAGCCCCTGCGGCTCGCGCAGCTTCCGCACCAGCAGCATCTGCACCCAGCCAAAGTCAGGGTGGTTATAACAACGACTTTGATACTGGCTTCGGTGATGATGATATTCCGTTTTAGAGGCTACTTTTTAGATTAATTTTTTAATAAGGAGACAGGCCCAACAGGGCTTGTCTATGGATTTTTCTGGAATTCATAGATAAGCGTTGTAAGTATTACAACACCCTCTTTAGGGGAAAGGAAACTATGAAAAAAGAAGCATATCCGAAAATAGATTTCGGAAAGCTGGATTGGCTTCATCTTTTGCCCCAATTGGGTATTGATGCTAATCTAATCGCTAACCCTAAAAAGCGTGGCCCCTGCCCAATAGAGCAGGAAGGCCACTCACGTTTTAGATTTGACAACAAAAAAGGAAGGGGTGATTGGGTTTGCAACTGTGGTGCAGGTGATGGCGTGAAATTGCTCGCACTGGTGCATGGCATATCGGAAGCGGATGCTGTGCGGATGATTCGAGATCATCTTTACGGGGCACCTGCAAATTCCTATACAAGAAAAACTCCGATCATTACCGAGACAGAAAAAACACCGGCAGAAATCGAGAAGGCAAGAAACTCTTTGATTTCGGTGTCCCGTGGCAGTAAAAATCTGCAAGGCAGTTTGGCACAGACTTATCTGCAAGCCAGGATACCCGGATTAAAATTGGAATGGATTTCAAGGTTTTTAAGATTTCACCCTTCGTTGTTTCACAAAGATGATGATACGGGTGCTATATCTCGATTTCCTGCCATGCTTGGATATGTGGTCAACTGGGGTAATCCGGGCAAGGCGGTATCGATCCACAGAACCTACCTGTCCTCCAAAGCGATTGGGAAAAAAGCGCCAGTGTCGCCTAAGCAAACTAAGAAGATGATGACCGCTACGGTGAATAAAATCGCCGGTGAAGCGCTCAAAGTAAATCGCTGCAAATCCAGCACTGTGGTGGTTGCGGAAGGCATTGAAAACGCCTTTGCTTGGGTGGCAGCTACGGAAAATCAATATCCTGCGTTTGCGGCATTGAATTGCTATAATCTTGGTCAATTTATTTGGCCCAAAGATACAAAGCATTTAGTGATTGCTGCGGATAATGACCATCCAAATCCAAAGTCTGGGCTTCGTCCGGGTCTGCATTACGCTTTGATGCTGAAAGAGCGGGCCGAGAAGGCCGGTTTGACAGTCGATCTGCTGATGCCTCCAGTCGAAGGCGTGGATTTTGATGATCTCTGGGTTGAAGGAAGGCGCGAGTTTTTTGTCATCCTTGAGCGTCAAAGTCAACCTGCTGTGGCTATGGCCTGAAAAGCAAACCCTCCAAAACCAAACCCGCCTTCGTGGCGGGTTTTTTTATGACCGGCCAAATTTGGCCGGTAGCTGCCAGTCAGGGGTTGGTCATGCGCCGCCATGCCTCTGCAACCACTCTTGGAACTTGCCCGTTTCCAATGGCCTCAAGCCGGTGGTGCCTATCGGCCATCCCATGTAATACTCGCATAGCTCCGGCGTAGGAATCAAACCTTTGTGCAACATCGACTGCGCCCAGTTCATGCTGCCAGACTTGCCCTTTTTGCTGATTTTGCGTGGCTTTCCGTTGGCTTGGACAATGATTCTTTCTGGGGGCAATTCTCGCTCCACTGGCATCACTTTTGTTGGTGTTGTATCCAACAATCCAAATCCGTTTGCGCTCGTGGGGCGCACCGACATCGCTGGCTCCCACAACTCCCCACCTAGCATCAAACCCCATTGCGGCAAGGTCAGCGAGGACTGTGGCAAGTCCTCTTGAAACAAGCAATGGTGAGTTTTCCACCAAGACGTAGCGGGGTTGAACTTCAGAGATAATCCGCGCCATTTCTTTCCAAAGTCCACTTCTTTCCCCGTCCAGCCCAGCCCCTTTTCCACCGCTGGAATTTCCGCCGCTGGAAATGTCTTGGCAGGGGAATCCCCCGCACACAATGTCTGCGATTCCATTCCACGGTCGCCCATCGAATTTTGTGACATCTGCAAAGATGGGAAACCACGGAAGAATACCATCCGCCTGCCGCGCTGATAAGACCTGCTGGCAATACTCATTGATTTCGACGGCACAGACTGGCTGGTGTCCGAGCAGGAGGTCGGCAAATATCCCTCCGCCAGCGCCTGCAAATAAGTGGAGAGTTCTGAGGCGGTGCAATTTACTGGCCCTTCCGACGATTGATTTTCAGTTGAATCCGAAAGTTCGTTATTATTCATCAGTCTGCGCGTGAAACCTCGGCATTCATGCCGGGGAGGTAGAGCGCGGAACGCGCAGCGTTCCTTGCTTTGGTGGTGTACCTGTCACGTCCATTTTTGCCACCTGCGAATAACCGTAGCCATCGTTTCGCTGCACCAGTTTGCAGTAGCGATGGGATATGCCTTGTACCGCGCCTTCTGGTGTCTGGATATTGAAGCTGCCGCTGGCTCGTACAGCTACCCGTCCCCAGTGTGTTCCTGCTTTTTTTCCACAGGGCACTACCGCCTTGACCATATCCCCGGTTTGGAAACCGTGAACTTGTTTTTGCCGCATCAGATAACCCCGAGGGAATCCCTGTGCAGTCA
This sequence comes from Giesbergeria sp., assembly GCF_028686475.1. Lineage (GTDB taxonomy): Bacteria > Pseudomonadota > Gammaproteobacteria > Burkholderiales > Burkholderiaceae_C > Simplicispira. Next base: position 87,188 of record NZ_JAQUCA010000007.1, read on the forward strand.
GGCGGGTGCGTTGGTAACTACCGCGCCCAGTGCATCGAATTTGCAAGGTGGGGCGGTTCCAATCCTGTACCATTCCTATTTCGCCGACGCATACCGCATCTAGCGCATGGGTTTTCGGAATTTCGAGGCGTGTGCGATTGAATTTAGTCAAGCCACCCGTGCCGGTTTCTACCGTTAATCCTGTCGCTTGCAGTGCTTGAGTTAAGGCCCAGCGGGTGCTGTTGACAGCAGCGGCATCTTTGAGTGGGGCTTTGGCTTGCGCCAGAATGCGTGCTAGTTTGGCGGGGTCTTTGACAAAATCACGCACATCCTGCGCGTTCTTTTTTTGGTTACATGGGCCACAGGCCAAGCACAAATTGCTGATTCGATTGCTGCCACCCTTTGATTTTGGGTGGATATGCTCCACCTGCAATGGCACATTTTTAGCCCCGCAGTAGGCACAGGTGCGGTTCCATTTTTCTAGCAGATACTCGCGTGCCTCGTAGCCCGCCAAAGTGCCTTGTTGGTATTCGATTCCAGAGATTTCTGGATTTTGCAGTTTTTGGGTATCGAAGCGCACCAACTGAGTAGATATAGCGGCCACAGGTGCATAGCGGCGCAATTTCTTGACCCACGCCTGCGTACTATTGACCCGGTGTTGCAAACTAGGGGCCAACCAACCGGGTTTTTTATTACGGCGATTTAGAAAGCGCGGGGCACGATGGCGCAAATTAGCACTGCGACGACGACGGCGCATTTGGCTACGGCTGGTTAAGGTTTCGCTGATCTTGTGGCTACGGTGTACCAGTTCCATCAAGTTCAGCACCACTACGGTATCGCCTTGTTCGCGCACCAAAGCCATGCCAGTAGTTTTACTACCGGGATTGATTTTGATCCGTAACGGCTGAAAATCGCAGTCCTCGGTTTGGCGATCTACCAAACGGATGACGAATGGTATCAAGCGATGCACGCGGGCACGTCCACGCTCCAACAGCAATCTGGCTCGCTTTTCGGTGCAGGGCATCAGCGGCCTACCGCTTCTATCTAAAACAAATACAGACATTACTGTCTCTCCTTAATTTCTGCCCTTACGGGCCTAGTGACGCACACCTTACGGCGTGTCTCCCCTCGGGAATGTGAATAATCGGCTCCAGCCTTTGCAGGCTGCGGTCTAAACCTTCGGGCCTTTACCTTTGCCCAGCATGATTAAAACCTTGCAGAGCAGCAAACTGAGGAAGCATTTGCTGGTGCGTCTGAACGACCTATTACTCACGTAGCGGATTGGCTACCGCTTTCCCTGGTCAACCCGGCTTGGTACTTTTCAGTTCCAAGTCCCATCCTTCAGGATGGGGTGATTGACAATAACAATGATTATACCAATGAAATTTTAGCTTTCAATATCGGTAATATCATGTGCAGCCTCAATAGCTCTTGCAAAGCGTATAGGCCAGTCTGGTGACTCATGAAAATGGGTTCTGTTGTCAATAGATTGGATATGCTCGCTGGTAAGTGGCCTGCGAGGGGCGAATCGCTCAAACGGCAATAGTGTTACCAGAACCGCTTGAGTAGTGCGTGCGAAATCTCGAAGCCCCCAAAATTTCAGAAAGCCATCCATGCCGCCAGGCATAGAACTAATGATTGCATCAATCATTTCGTCAGTAAGTTGCTGCCGCCGTGCGGTTTGTTCCATAAAAGGCGGTGTCGCTCGGGTGTTCCAGCGTGCAATATCTTCTGGTAAATCTAAAGAAAGAACAGGCATCCTTGAGCCTTGGCATTCAGGGGTTTTGCATCTGGCCCGTGGATTTGGTAAATTCCACAGCGATTCTAGTTCGCATCCACAAAAAGGGCATGGCATTAAATAGGGTGGCTCTGTAAGTGCTGGCATTTTTATTTTGGTCTGATTTTTGATTGATTTTATACGGTTCAAGCCAATCTCAAGTTTTCTCTTTCTGTAGCCATCGGGCGGTATAGTGATTCACCCTTTGCGGCACGAAATCCCATGCGTGCAGCAGTTCGCTCGTGTTCACCGATTTTTTTCAGTTCGCGCCCGGTAAATTTTGTATCACTCCGGCTTTTGCTTGCGATAATTTGGGTAATAGCCTGCTCAATGTCAGGTGGATTAGCAAAATCTTGTACTAGCTGCCCAATAGCGCCGACCCAGCCTTCCGAAAAAGCATCGCCCATGCGAGTGATAGTTGATTTATTACCACCAGCACTGCGAATAGCTTCTGAATTTTCCTTGATCCAAGTTTGTCTGGAAGATTTGCATTTTCTTGCAAGTACCTCTGCGGTGTAGGCTGCAATTTCGGCTTGTGCTTTTTGTCCAATAAAAATGAATTTACCTTCGTTTGCATGTGCCCGGTATTCTTTTTTATAGACACTCCGACTTATTAGCATCTGGCAACCGAATGCTTTTCCTACCATTGCAGCAAGAGTTAGCTCCCAATTTGCCGGTTTATCGCGTGCCATTGTTCGGCTGTTGACAGTAGCCTCCCCAACTTCCGACATAGAAACATCGTGCGCTTCTACGCCGTACTTCCGCATGAGTGCTTGCGCTTGCCTCATCGCCGCCGCTGCTTCGTGGGGGTTGGGTGAGTTGCTCAAGGCCAAGCACTTTTTAATTTTTGAAAGAATTTTGGGGTCGATGGCGGGCATGACTATTTACAATTATAAATTAACCCGTAGATTTTGCGGGTCGGTAGGTTAATAATATCAACTAAGTCGATGGTGTCAATTTCCGTAACTGCTTGGACTTATGCAATGCTTGGCACGCATCGTATAAATCAACGCCCTCTGCCGTTACGCCGTCAGATGCAGTCACGATTTTTTCGAGTTGTGTAGCTAATTCTGAAATTAGTTGATATAGTGACTGGTGATTTAGCTGCGGTGCTGGCAACTGAGGCTGGTGCAAATTTTTCTGTACTTCGTCCAATGGCATCAGAGTGCTTGCCCTTTCATCTGAGGCTGGGGTTGGTTGCTCCAGTGATTCGGTGGTTACGATGCCGTGGGCTGCTTCAATGGCGCGAGTAACGGCGACTACCCAATTGGTTGTGCCGCGCAAGAAGTTTTGATTGGATTCGATTTCCATTGCAATGGTCATTGCGCGATCTGCTGTCAGCGGTTCGAGTGCTGTTTGCTCAAGCTCCTGTGCCCGTGCGAACCATAGCCTATGCTGCTTATTCACATGAATCAGACGGGCTTGTAGGTTTTCGATTTCCAGCTGGGCCACGCCGTAGCTGGTGGCAAGGGCTTGGTATTCGGTGTGCAAGCGTAGCAGCTCGTCAGCAGCCTGATCGAGAGGATCGCCTTTGCCAACATTAAGAACGCGCTTGTGTTTAAGCGCATCAGCCAGCCGCAATGCTTCAGGCTGGACTTGGGGCGTGTGATTAAGTGATTCTTGATTCATGATATTAAAAATCTTTAATTTAAGTGTTTGTTTTGAAAAAGCTAATCCGCAATCGAATGCGGATTTCTTGCTTTGCTACTGGCTTAGAAAAACACCCTGTTCAGGACAGTGCTTATCGATGCGCTCGCCATCCAATACATCAATCAAGCATGGAATCAGCGCCGCCATCTCTCCGGTGAAGATAGCGACATCTGCATCAAAGCCGTCCTCACTTTTGTCCTGCGTCACCACATCTAGCAGGCTGATCTTCTTGATCTGTAGGCTATCGGTCAGGACAAACGAAACCCGATCCTGCCAAGTAAGCGCCAGCTTGGTAGGCATTTTTCCTGCCTCGATATGGGCACGGATTTCTTCGATGTCCAGCGGGTGCCGCCCGTACTTAACTACCGATTTTTCTTCACCACTGCCCTTGAGTTCGCATTCCCGGTCAATGCTGAAATCGGCTGGAGCGTATTGGCTACTTAGCCAGTTGGCCATCGCCGTGGCAGGAGAGGTTTGTGTATCCAGCAGCCGCAGGGATAGGCCGTCGATGGCTTTGACCAAAGCTGTGGTCAGCTCGTCGGCCTTGGTCTGGCTGGCTGTATCCACTACTAAAAATTGCGCTTTCGGATCAATCCAAACCAACGTGGTGCCGTGCCGTGTGAAGGCTTGTGGTAGCAGGTCGAGTTTGGCTTCTTCTTTAAGCTCGCGGCATTCGCGCTTACCGGGTTTGTGGCCTGTGGTTTGCTCAATTGCAGCAGCTTTTTCTTGTACCTTCTGAGCAATTACGCTTGCTGGCAGCAACTTCGTTTCGGTCTTAAACCGGAGTAGCCATTGCCCACCCACCGACTCGATCAGCGGCCCGTTTTCTTCGCGGCGAGGGGGAATCCAGCCGTGAGAGCGTTCTTCAGTTGGCTTGCATGGCGTGAAGGCGCTTTCGTTCAAGGCTTGTTCTGCGCGCTGGAAATCATCAGCGGTCAATCCGGCGATACGATAAATAATGAGATTCTTGAACATGGCGTTATTTCTGTGGAAATTTTTGGTGAAGAAATTGGTTTAGGCTTTGGCGGTGGATTGCAAGCAGGCCAGTGCTTTTTTTGTTTTTGCGTGGGCTTCTTTTTCCTTGGCTAAAGCGATTCGCAAATTGGCAAGTTCTTGCTGAAGCTCGTTGCGATAGATTTCGCTGCTGATGCGCTCTGCTGTCAGAGAACGGCCTTTTAGTTCTCTGGTCGGAACGCCTTTGCCGAAATTCCAAAGGGTGGCTATGCGGTCGGCATCTTCATCCTGTTTCAACCTAGCTTTTACAAGCTCCGACCTTCAGGTCGGGGTGATTGACACTCGAATCGTCCGCCGAAATTTCCCAATCAAAACTGGGTGTAAATTTTTTGGTAGTAGTGCTTTGCATGATTTTTCCAAAAAAAAGCCCGCGCACTGCGGGCTGTGCTTAGTGTTTAAGCGGGTTATTCGGTAGGCTGTTCTGGAGCCGCTTGATCAGCAGCTGCCAAATGACCTTCTGCTGCATTTTCTTTGGGCTGCAGATCAAGCAAATTATCTTGGCTTGGCGCGGCTTCAGGTGCAGCAGCCTGTTCAGCAGCTTTGCTACCCCGTGGCTTGCGTGGCACGCGGGTATCAGGGACAACTTCCAAAACAGCACCGATGCCTAGCAATTTGGCTGTTTCGACAGCATTTGCTACCTTGATCTGAAACTTGGCACCAATTGCATAAAGCAAAGCAGCGCTTTCGTTTGTGGCTTGGATCAGGCGTTGTTTGCCATCTTCTTCGGTCAGTTGATAAATTTTGTCGGCCATGAGGTTTCCTTTCAGTTGATTTAAGTGGCTTACGAATCAAGATTACTTGAGCAACGGGTGAAGTCAAATTTGCGTTACGCAAGCAATCAGGGTTGGAAAGTTTGAGGTGGGGCTTTCTGGTCAAACTCTGCAATGTGGTATTTGGGTAATGCGTGTGGCTTGCAATCTGCCTTCGTTGCATCCCAAATTTGTTGAGCAAGCTCGAAGCCTGCTTGTGTGTCACTGGCATAGTGCAGACCAGCAATTTCGCGTCCGTGGGCCACATCGATGGCCAAAGACTTTAGGGCTGGTGCTGCTGACGGTACGGCTGCCCCCAGTGCCAGCGCTGTCAACATAGATTGGGTGGCGTGGCCGCTGGGATAGGATGCGTGCCAGGGCACTGATACCACGGTGGTCAAGCTGCTATCGGCGGTGTTGGGGCGCGCTCGTGCGTAGTGGTCTTTCAATGCCAAAGTAACTTTTTCCGCTTCTTTCTGCAATGCGGTGATTTGCCGCTCAAGCTGGGGATGGTCTTTCGCTTGCAATCCAGCCGCTGCCCAAAACTTGGGTGTAGGGTCGTGATCTTCTGCTTTTATCGCGGCAACCCGTTCTGGGATTCGCAATTCCTGCATCAATTTGAGGCGCTGTGCATCTGCCCAGTCGTCTGCGGGCGGGGACGGTAGTGCCGGTGCGAAGTCCGCTGTGATGCAGCCAGCATGTGTAAGCGTGCCTACTGAGAGCGCGGCAAAGGCCACGGTTGCGGCTGCTAGGATGCGTTGATGTGATGGCATCAGAAATTTTTTTAGGTTGCGATGCCCTCTATCTTCTGTGCAGCAAGGCGCTGAATCGATGTGAAAGGCGCTACGAATAGCGCATCTTTCAATAAAGAGATTGCTGCTTTTTCTGCTTCAATACAGCTATCCGCAATTGCGGAATGTCGTTAGAAGCAAGTCATCCTGCTTGTGGTGTGCTGCGCCGTCCCCACCATCCCAAGTCAATCTGTCTTTCCTGTGTGTTCGCTCGTTTGTGAGCCTACAGGAAAGGCGTTTGCGCCTATTGGTTCTCAGCAACCCTTACTGGGGAAAAAGAAAGGAACCTTTCATGATGAAAAAAGCATTCACAGCTGGCCCTTGGGAAGTCTGGAATTACGGGGGGAGTCGCTCATTGATGTAGCAGTAGGCCCAGCCGCTGGTGGACTGGCTGTTGCACAGATCACCACCGCGACGGCTCATGGCATCCACACTGCCAAAGCTATGGAGCTGGGACAAGCCAATGCTCGTCTAATAGCGCAGTCTCCAAATCTCGTTGAAGCAGTTGAACGACTGCTGAACGAACTTGGTAGCTCAGAATCAGACGCTGCTGAATTTTCGCGTGCGATACTTTTGAAAATCGAAGGAGAAGTTTAATGAGTGAAAATCAAAGTGAAACAAAGCCTGCTGAAATCGAAGCGGCCCGTTCTGATTTTGGGATGGCACTTGTGCTGTCAGGATTGCCTGCTCAGGGTGCATTGACCGCTCTGTATGCTGGTGGACATGCCTGTATGCTCGCTTGGGCATCAAGTCTCATGCCAAACGAAGTAGCAGCGAACTAAAGCCGGACTTTGATTTGCGAAAGCAAGGTTTTCATATCTTGCTTTTTAGCATTCATTTTTCTGTATCTTTAATCGGAAGATACAGAAAAGGCGAGTGCCAATCCTTTTTTAACACCCTTTATAGGGAATTATTGAAAGGAAAATATGATGAGTAGCCATCACGAGTGGGCAATAGAAATCATAAACGAACACAATCAAAAAAAGCCGTTTGCGCCTGAAAACGGCAAAGAATTGGCTTTCAAGATTGGTGATGAGGTAATTTATCACATTGATGGAAGCGGAGAAGCGCCGCCTAATGGGCAGAAGTCTTTCATCGTAACGGGCCTTTATCAGCCAAACCCTATGTCGTCTATGTATGCGTGTGGTTATCGCTACATGCTGAACTGGACTGCTCATTGGATGCCTGTCAAGGAATCATCGTTGCGTCTTAAAAAGAAAGCGGATTAAAAATAGAAGGGTAAAGTGGTTCGCCACTTTGCCATTATCTAAAGTAAAGTCTTTCCTTTGTTTTCTATGGAGGGCAAAGGAAAGGCATTAAGCCTACCCTCTCTATTACGCTCAGTTTTGAGCAAATTTAAGAAAGGGATTTTTATGAAGACAACTATTGGTGAACTTCGCACAGCCATGAAGCAGGCTATGAAAGCCATCAACAAGGGAAGTTGCGCGATTGAAATTAAACACAACTCGCTCTATGTGAAGGCCTCTTCAATGGAGGGTGCTGTAATGATTGCAGTACCCACGGATGGCTTTATTGAGAACTGCAATGCTTCTTTGTCACAGAAACAGATTCTCGCTATTTTTAATGGTGTGGCAGATAGCACAGTCTGCACCTTTAAGAAAGTAGAGAATGGAATTGCTATCAGCTTTGCTGGTGCAAGAATCAGGCTTCTTCATCCTTACGATGGCGAAGCAGATTCAATTTTTGAGACTGTTGACCTCGTGAAGCAGAAGTTATTTTCTGCTGAAGGAAGCAAGCTATCGAAATACCTCAATGGCCCCTTGAGCTATGCTGCCAAGAACGATGTGCGCGTCTTCTTGACGGGGGTGTGCTTCGAGTCAGACGAAGGTGTTTTGCAGCTCGTTGGTACAGACGGAATCAGGCTTTGTGCTGTCAAAACTGATATTGCAGCAAGTCTATCGGCAAATTTCATTTTGCCCGCATCTGCCGCTGAAGCCATTCATGCCGTCTTTAATGACAGTGAATTTTCAGTGGAAATGATTGGGGATGGTGACAATGTGCGCCTTCTTTTTAGCAATGACACAATTAAATGGCTGGTTACGCTGATTGCGGGTACTTACCCGAATTGGCGAAAGGTCATGCCACAAAAAAATCGCCATGCACAAGCCGTCCTAGATCGGGATGAGCTGGTTCGTGCGGTTAATCGAGTCACCGCCGCTTCCGATTCAGTTCATGCTGCTCTTGTCTTTTCTAAAGGCAGGGTTACGGTGCAATCTATCGATGGTGAACAGCGTGAAGAATTCAGCGCTGAATCTACATTGGTCGATGACACAGTTGTTTTTCCCTTCAACGGGAAGATGCTGACCAATGCGGTTTCTTGTGTGGAGACGGAAAAAGTTGATATTTATATCGATGATGCCGATTTGCTAAAAGGTAAGGCTGTATTCCATTCTGATCCGCTCGATACCGCTAAGGTAATGAAGGATTGGATTGGGTTCATGATGCCCCTCCGAGTTGAAGTGACAGTGTGAATCAACGCTACACCTAACGCTATCGCCAGCCAGATGCACACAGCGTTCTGATCCGGTAGCGACCGGCCAAATTTGGCCGGTTTCTCCGAAGCCTACCGATCTCTCCATCCATCATGCTACCTGCATGGTTGTGGTTAATTGATTTCATTGTGGCGCTTGCTTTTAGGCGCACTATAAAGTCAAAAGGCTATAGAAGTGCTGGAAGCACTATAACTACTTGCTGTAATGAATTTTAATCGAAAGGAAATGTAATATTTTTCAAGAAAAGTCCGCTCTGCGGGCTTTCCAATGGATAACTCTATTGGAAAGCCTGTTGTTAGGCCCACTCCTTTTTACCAAAATTTTGGAATGGAGTTTTTATTATGAAAAGCCAGAATCAGTTGAATGCTCGCTGCCACATCCAAGTTGCCAAAGCGCTCGATTTAATTAGCCAAACAAAAGCGGCTGACGTAGATCGGGATTTAGCATATTACTATGCACATTTGGTCGGGATGAAAAATGAACCATTGTCCGAGGAATTCAAAGTGGAACCCTTTTTAATGAAGGCATTTCGTGATGGACTTGAGGACATTCAGTTTGTTGAATCTCTTGATTTTAAGAAAATTTGCTGTGGTCTTGTATAATATGGAAAATTCTGAACTAACCGAAAGTCACCAGCGATTCTATTCGCCGGGGTGGATGTTGTTTTTACAGGGAAAGCAAAAAGACCTAGAAGATAGATATTTGGCTGATCTTGATGGAAACATGACAGTTGATGCAGATAAGGCATTGGTGATTGACGGCAATAAAGATCCTCTGCTTTTTGTAAAATTGGAATATCAATATTGCCGGGAATTTTGGTCAACTCGAATGCAAAGGTGGGTCTGATTCAATTCTGATTGAAAGTCCGCTATGCGGGCTTTCCAATGGAGGCATCTATTGGAAAGCCTGTTTTACAGAGCACTCTTTTTTAACCCAATTTTTTGGAATGGAGTGAATATGTATTTTGTAGTAACGCTTGACCGAGGCATGATTTCACGGTCTGATTTTGAACATGAATTACCAGCAATTTTCTTCAATTTTGGCAAAATGCTGTTGGAGAAAACTGCACTGAAATCCGGGCCTCTTTATCGGAATGGCTGTTTGATTGGACAGACTGAAATTGTAGAAGTCCTTGCAGACAGTGAGATGGAAAACGGCACTGCTCGCATGGAAATCAAATTGGGCTGGAGTGAAGGTGATACGCAGATAGCAGAAGTGCTTTTTGCCTTGCACCGTGCTTTGAGTCATATCGAGTTTGGTGAGAAAATTTTTGGCATTTCAGAATTTGGAGTGCTGATTGTAAATTATCAACACAAAGAAGAAAATTAAAGGTAAATTATGGAAAACTGTCAATCACTTCAGTGCTGCTGTTGCGGGGAATCTGCTGGAAATTGGGAGCAATGGCATAACCGAGACAAGGGCTTTGGCATTTGTCGAGAATGTGCTGATTGGATTATGTCAGATCGATGGACTAATCCATTGATTTTTTGCAAAAATAACGGCTTACCTGGTGTCAATTATGAGCCAAAGTACCACACCCATTATGGGCTACAGTTCGCAATCGTTGCTCTATATCCTGAAACGGAAGAAGGAAAAAAAGCAGCAAACATCTTTATGAATCACTTTCCAAATGTTGGTGTTTTAACTATTGAAAACGGAAGTGTTGTTTTAGCACGGATGGATGATATGGGTCAAAAATTGATTTAGAAAAAATCTTAAAAGCCCGTTCTGCGGGCTTTTCAATGGAAATAATCTATTGAAAAGCCTGTTGCTAGGTTACTCCTTTTTTAACCAATTTTGGGAATGGAGTTTTATGAGTGAAATTGAGTATCTTGTCCGGGTGATTTTATCAAAGGGCTATTGCATTAAAACAAAAAATTCACCGACCACACGCAATTTGAATGATGTCATGAAAATTGCCGTCTCTGCGGGAAGTGAATCTTGGTGGCTTGCCATCACAGATAGCGAAAGCTCCAAGAATGTCCTTGGTGTTTTCTACATCGACAATGACCTAAATGGATGGGGCCGAATAGACTGGGATGAATCGAAAATTATTAGCCTTCATGATTTAATGATTGAGGCTGCAAATTTAGAAGCATCTGAATCTGAGGCATCCGTTGTCTAATTGATTGCAGAAAGAAAATCATGAAAACAATGAAAAAATGCGCGTGCTGTGGTAGTGATGCTGGTAAATGGGAACAATGGCATAACCAAGATACGGGCTGTTGTCTGTGTCGCAAGTGTGCTGATTGGATTGCAGGACGGACAATGTTCGGCAAGCCCGATCCATTGAGCAATCCATTAGAGTTCTCTGCAACCTATGGACTGCCCGGTACTCACTTAGAACCGCACTACTATCGCCATTTTGGGCGCAACTTTGCCATCGTTGCCGAGTTCCCCGACACGGCCCAAGGCACTATCGATGCGAACAAGTTTATGGAGCGCTTCTCTAATAACGGCTTACTAGCTGTATCAGATGGGCGCATCATCATCGCAAACATGGACGACTTAGGCGATTGGCCTGAGACTGCGGCAGTGGCCTCTGCTCCTGCATAGGCAAATTGTTCCAGCAACGACCGGCCAAATTTGGCCGGTTTTTTTCCAGAGTCAGCCGTCTACCTGTTCATCAAGTGCAGGCTTGTAGGCTTCTCAATAGCCATCATTGCCAGTACGGACGCTCTTAGGTGAGCGGTGGGCGCACGGCATCGGAGTACAAGACTGGGTGCCCAAGGAAGAAGTAGGCTGTTTGTATAAAATTTGATACACTCATGTGGAGGCAAAAGTGAACAAAGAAAAGCCTATTGACTGGCGCGGTTCTTCGTTCCGCGACATCAAGGACGATAGCATCTTCACTCCTAATGCGCGGAAGGAGGCTGGATTTCAGCTCAGTCGAATACAGGCTGGATTAGAGCCTGATGACTGGAAGCCATTTGATGTGGTGGGTACAGGAACAAAAGAAATTCGGATCAACATTGGCGATGGTTGGTTTCGTGTAATGTATCTGGCGAAGTTTCCAGAAGCGGTCTATGTACTGCATTGCTTTAAAAAGAAAACAACAGCGACCAGTAAGCATGACAAAGATATTGCAGCCGCTCGTTATAAAGCGGTCATTCAAGAAAGGAGTAAATAATGAGCATTGATACTAAATCAGCACACATCACACCTGCTGGTGGAAATATCTTCGCAGATTTAGGTTTTGAGCAGAATGAGGCAGCCGCCTTAAAAGCAGAATCGCAGCGAATCATATCTGAAAAATTAGCCATTAAGGATTCATTGATGGCCGAATTGGTAGAATGGATCGAATCGAAAAATCTAAAGCAGTCAGATGCAGCGGAAATTTTAGGTGTAACGCGCCCAAGAATTTCTGATGTAATTAACAAAAAATCTGTGAAATTCAGCGTTGATGCTTTGATTGATATGATTGCTCGGACAGGAAAGCATGTCGAATTATCTATAATCGATTAGGCTAGTTCTCTGGATTCTAGTAGAAAGAATGTTATCCACAGGCGGCTTTGCTTGTCCGTGGGTGAACCGGCCAAATTTGGCCGGTTTTTTTTCGTATGAACCTAGCTCTACCCAGTTGGTTCGGTGTACCGTTGCAGGCCGCCACACGATAGCTCTTAAAAAACAGCAATTATTCCACCACAATTTCGGCGCTTTTTATGCTGCAATAGCGTTACTCATCACCGCAACTGCGGAATTTAACCACCCTAGGGGCCATTGTCCCTTTCGGGCTGGCTCCTTTTTTCTCAAGGAGCTAGTCATGGCTGCAATCGGTAATATCGTCTTTGTTCCCTTCCTCGCTGAAGGCTCTCAAGCAAAAGTACGACCCGCCCTGATCCTTGAGGATTTGGGGGGTGATCGCTACGTTCTCTCCTATGGTTCCTCGCAAAAAGTTGATGTCTCTGCACCCCCAAAAGGTGAAGTGGTCATCTCCGATCTGGAGGATATGATGGACTGCGGATTGATTCGTGCAACGCGATTCGATCTGGGCGTGCGGACAGTGATGTACCTGGGACGCAATCAACGCATCGCAGGTGATTTGCCTAAGCACAAATACAGTCAGCTCTATCGGGCTGCACTGCACAATGGTCTGCTCAAGGCCAGTTGATAAGAAAGGAGGGGCAATATGACCCCAAAACAAAAGAAGAAAAAAGATTTCGCAAAAGTGATGCGGTTTCGCAAGAAGCTGCATAAAGGTACATCACCCGGTCTTTTGGAATTTTTCCAGAAGCATGGGTTTGCCGATGAAAAAGGTGAACCAACTGAATTGGGGCGCAATGCTCTGACTGAGTTGTAGGCCACCTCTCAATCCCTTCGGGGATTGAGTCAAGCATCTTACTGTGGATGTTTGACTCAGTTTCTGATTGGTTTTTTAACCTTTTTAGGGAATTGTAAAAATGAATAAAAGCGACCAAATTATCTATGTTTATTGCATCAATTTTGATGTGCCAGGGACTTTTTATGCTGACGTGCGAGATTCTCGTAATTTGCGCGGTGAAACTGTTTTCGATATAGTTCCTTGGGAAGTGTCTGAAGGTGAATTCTATTTCGAGGCTTATGGGATGAGCAATAAAAATGACACCAATGGACTAGAAAAATTTCTTAAAAAAATTGATGTTATTGAGGAGGATGCTAAAGTTTTGAGTTCTGATGAATTCGATAAATACAAATCACCGATTGCTCCTTAATTTGAAATTAACCCAAGCAGCTTTTGGATGCTTGGGCTAGTTTCTAAATGGTTTCATACACCTTTTTTGGGAACCATTCAAATGAGCATTGACCTTTTATACGGATACTACACTAACTTGGATGAGCGTGGCATGTTCTATGCCGACGTTCGTGATAGCAGTGGCACCACGGTTTTCGAGATTCGAGTAGGCGATAACCTGCTGGATGAAAATTCTGATTTCGAGGACTATAGCATGAAAAATAAACAAGATGTTTCTGGCTTAGAGAAATTCCTGAAAGATTGCCAGATTATCAAATCCACAGGCATGTTGCTCAATTTCTCCGAATTTGAGCGAAGGCTGGATGCGCCATCAAGCGCATGGAGCGATGAAGACTAAATAATCAACTCAATCCCTTCGGGGATTGACCAAAGTAAAAAAATACTTTGGTCAATTTCTGATTGGTTTTTTAACCTTTCTTAGGAAATTTCTCATGGAAAACGATTTTGAAGTTTTTTACGCGCCTGCAACTGAAACCGAAAAACCACGCCTTATTGACTCAGTGCGCCGTACTGAATCTGGAAAGATTTTGGGTTTTTATAGCAACCAAGACCAACAATCTTTAGAAGCAGAATATAAACGGAAACTTCGTATTGAAAAATGGAGCATCGTTTCTAATTTGATCGAAGAAAGTCACTGCACTGAACCATCGCGTATCACGCTGGAACAGTGGGATGATGCTTTAGATGTTTTGCCACCCCAAGACTGGAACACAGCTAATGGAGTGGAGAGCTTTAAGTTCATGGAGCATTATTGGGGGGATGTTACCAGTATTTATGCTCGAACAGCTGGCAACCAATGCTTTGTATTTAGAGGGCGTGCCAGCATGACAGCCAAAGACGTTGCCGATAAAATCAAGAAATTTATTGCAGATCGTGAAAATACGGTATGTATTAGTTCTATTTACTATTCTTGAAAAAAAAGACGACCTGAAAAGGTTGTCCGAATCGCTTGTTTTTTAGCTATTCGGACAGCTTTTTGCTTGCTATCTTTTAAACACTGCATTTGCAGGAAAGGATAGATATGGCTTACATTGTTACCGCAAAAATTCTGGTAGATGAAATCAATGATTTGTATGCTGATGGCGTTGTTCATAAAATTCTTGAGCAATTCGTTGGTGGCGATATTATTGATTTTTCGACAGAACGTGTTGCTCCGTGCAATACAGTAATTGGTGATTCCATCAGTAATGAAACTTATGCTGCTGGAGATTTTACCCAAAATTGGGTCATTTATTCAGAAAAAGAAGCTGCGAAAGACGGAGAAGGCTATTGGTCAGATGAATGTGGATGGACGTGTTTGGATTTGGCAACTGTCTATGATTCGGAAAATGTAAAATTACCGAGTGATAGTGATGATGCTGTTTTGATTATGCGTAACTCTGTTCAATTTTGAGGGAAAAAAATGAGCGTTCTTTCCTTTCCTGATCGTGGCCCTTGGGGTAAATCGTCTTGGCGGGGCAACTGCTCTGGGCATGTTTATAAGTCGCTTTTTGAGCAGCTACAGCCCAGTGTCTTTATCGATCCAATGGTAGGTTCAGGCACTTCGGTTGAGGTGGCGCGTGAAATGGGAATACAGGCTTTTGGCCTTGACCTGCACAGCGGCTTTAATGTCCTGCGCGAAAGTATCTTGTCGGTTGTAGGCCAGCCCGCTGATTTGGTGGTTTCACACCCTCCTTACGGCGGAATGATCCTGTATTCGGGCAATGTGTGGGGTTCGTCCCATCCAGATGATCTCTCACGTTGCATTGATGACCAAGACTTCCACGAGAAATTGCACATCACGCTGCTTAATCAGCGCGAAGCAACTAAAGGTGGCGGGTACTATGGCACCATCATTGGTGATTGGCGGCGTAATGGGCGCTACACCTCTTACCAAGCTGAGTGCATTGCACGGATGCCTGCCGATGAGCTGGCTGCGGTTTTAATCAAGCAGCAGCACAACACGGTATCTGACTCGCGGGCGTATGCGCGCATGAAGATGCCTCGAATTCTGCACGAATACATCCTGCTCTGGCAGAAGCCGAAGGTGATTGCATCGTTCCTATCGAACCTGTCCATCATGGCCCACCAGCAAAGCGCACGCCTTGCATCGACGTGGAAATCACTGGTGCGAACCGTGTTAATGGCCCTTGGGGGCACAGCCGATCTGGCAGCCATCTATGAGAAGGTTTCCGAGAACGCTCCAGAGCGTTTGGCGAACAACCCGAATTGGAAAGCCAAGGTCAGGCAAGTTCTCAACCAGCACAGCGACCACTTTGCATCCTGCGAGCGTGGTGTCTGGGCACTGGCCGCTTGATGATTAACCGGCCAAATTTGGCCGGTTTCAAAAAGCCGCGCAAGGTACGCCAACTGGTGTGCCTTGCGCTGGCAAAGAAAATGAGAAAGCCCTGATCGAAAAATGCAACTCCTTCGGGAGTTGTCTGTAGGGATACCTCTACAGACAGCCTCTGATAATTGCTGCATTTCCAGAAAGGAGTTCCGTTTGCCAATATCCACTCCTTGGGGTATTTCTCAAAAAATAGATCAGCTTGGCCTCGGAATTCTGGAAATACAAACACTCGTTCATGGCGGAATAGGTGTTCCATTTTCGCTGCGGAAAAAATTTCCACAGGCATTCCAGCGGCTGCTGGAAAGTGACTGGGCATTGCAGGATGGCGAGTATTTCTGGTTTGAGAGAGATCAGAATTTTTGCATTCCGGTTATCGCTTTCCCATTCATAGCGAAAACCAGAGATCGCCTTGTCTATGCCATTGATACCTTGCGCGACTGGCATCCCGATCTCTACGAAGCCCTCTACGGTGTGAAGCTCACCCCCGCCAATTCCTACCTGCTGCACATTGAGGCGGTCGGCTTCGACGATAGCTAATGCTAAATCGATAGCATTAGCTGTTGGTTTGAGGGGGGCGTTGGATATGCTGAAAGGCAGATAAAAAAGGAGAACCGGCCAAATTTGGCCGGTATTTGGGATACACCAGCAGCCCTTTCGGGGGTTGTCTTCAGGGTCATCTCTGAAGACAGCCTCTGCGCTGGCTCCTTTTTAACACCGCAATATGCGGCAAGGAGATTGAAATGGAAAATCAAGAAATGCAAATCCAAGATTTCGACACGATGCTCTTTCCTGGTAGTACCACTGCTGGCCTGAAGGATGCAAAGCGTACTGATCTTTGGAAAGTTCAGCGCGAGAAAATCAAAGTGCTTGAGGGATTTAATGTCCGTATCAAGAACGACGACTACTTGGCGCAAGTTCGTATTATTGCCGATTCGATGAAAGCCAACGGCTTCTTTCCCGATAAGCCCATTGCTGGGTTTGTCGCAGAAGTTGAAGGCGAAAATGTCGTTTACGTTATTGATGGGCACACGCGATTAGATGCCTACGATTTAGCTGTGAGCGAAGGCACTGAGTTGCAGGGCATCCCGATGGTGATTAAACCAAAGGGTACGTCAATGGAGGATTTAACGGTTGCACTCGTTGTTTCTAACAATGGGCGGCAACTTACACCCTACGAAACTGCATTGGTTTGCAAGCGCTTGGTTCACTACGGCATGGATGAATCTGAAGTCGCTCGGCGCATTGGCATGTCCAAGCAACATGTGGCAAATTTGCTTATGCTAGTTGCTGCGCCTCGTGAAATCGGTAACTTTGTCCAAGAAGGTAAGGTGAGTGCATCCCTTGCTGTTGCCACTCTCAAAACCCACGGCAGTAAAGCTGTTGAAGTTCTAAAAGAGGGGCTGGCGAATGCTGAATCCGTGGGCAAGGCCAAGGTGACAGAAAAGCACCTAAAAGAGAAAAAAGAAAAGAAAGAGAAGAAAATTCAAGGAGAATTGCCGACGCAAGCAGACGACTTTGAGCGAAAGAATGATCTGCTGCTGTCCCGTGGCATTGATTGGATCAAGCGCAGTAACCCGGATGGAATAGGTGCAGAAATGCTCCTAGCTTTCCTGACGGGGACTGATGTCGAGGAAATCCAATTACTACTCAAGCAAGCTGATCTTGAGGATGCCGCTGTGGCACCTGAGTCCCAGTAAGAACTACCGGCCAAATTTGGCCGGTCTAAATTCCAAAACTGCCTTCGGCAAAGCCTTCCCTTCGGGGGAGGTTTTTTTTTGCCTGTCCACAATCAAGTAGCACCATGCTTATCCTGTTTTTGACCATGAAATTCTCGGCAGTTGGAGATATGCTCGGCCATCGTGTATTGGCTGGAAATCTCAAGGATGGCATCAGCAATCACATCAACTTCTTCTTTTTTGACTAGCGATTTGCGAAACTTCGCATCGCTGTAAGCCAGTCGGGAAACATAGGCCAACTCGTCTGTGGTCACAACCGTCGCTGGAATAGTTGGCTCTAGCTCAATTTCATCGCCAGTGAAGTAAACATAATACTTGGAAAAACACTGTACGGATTTTCGGATGTAATTCAGCTTGCCTAGACCTTGGCAGATAGGGTCGTGGATTTCAGTAATGCCACTGCCATTGTTAATTTTCCAAAGGCGCGTGCCGTTATCTCCCTTGTCGTACCAAACTTTGCCCTTGGGATGGCCCTTGATTTCAAAGATATGAATGCCTGCTGCACAAACAACCATCACATCGTATTCTGCTGTTTTTACTAGGCTGTCTTCTTCCATTGGAAGAATGACGTTTTTCAGAAATCGTGCCTCTGGAAAAATTTTCTTGAAGGCTTTTTGAATATTCTCGAAACCAATATCTTCAGCAGAAAATTTTTGAGTGGCTTTTTCAGTTGTCTTTGAGGCCGATGATTTCTTGTCGAGGATGCGCTTTACCATCGATGCTGAGAAAAATGCGGTGCGTTCTTGTTTCATAAAAACTCCTGTTGGTACTATTATCAGGCAGTAAGTTCAGAAATCAAATTGTCCGTTGGCTACCAATCAACCTTAGCCAGCTTCACTTGTCTCCAAGATGCGAAACCTATCAAAAATTCGATGTTTTTCGCTTCAATAAAAGGTCAATTGATTGCCATCATTGACCGCATGATAGATATTCAAACAATCAACCAAATCATCAGTGATTCTCTGCGGCCTATTGCCTCCATCTTAGAGGATGACGCTGTGACAGAAATCATGGTCACGGCAGATGGTTGCGTTTGGGTTGAGCGCAAAGGTGCCATTGCCCTTACCGACATCTGCATTTCTGAAGCTGATCGAAGCGTTGCTTTGACTACCGTGGGGAAAGCCAACGGAGGCGCGGGCGTTGACATGACACCAGGTACTGAACAAGCCGTTGTCAGTACCTCGGTCGGTGGCCTGCGCTTTGCTGGTGCCCTAAAAGGCGTTGATTCGCGTGGTACGACAATCACTATTCGCAAGCACTTGGAACCCGAGATGCGGCCCACGCTGGATCAGCTTATCCAGTGGAACATGCTGACCGCCGAGCAAGGTGAGCTGCTGACCGATTTGATTGTTAATCAGAAAAAGAATTGCGTCTTTGCTGGCCCAACGTCTGGCGGCAAAACCACGCTGGCAAATGCCATTCTCATGGGGTTGCCTAAAAATGAGCGCATTGGCCTGATTGAAGATGCCCGCGAGATGGCATTGCGTGTAGATAACAAAGAGTGCATGTTAGCCACGCCGCAAACTGGGTTGACGGCCAAGGTTCTCATCCAGCACGCAATGCGTTCACGTTTTGACCGACTCATCCTCTCTGAAACTCGGGGTGATGATACTTACGATTTACTGCGTGCGCTTTCTTCTGGACACAATGGGAGCGTGACTACCCTTCACGCATCTTCCGCTTTAGGGGCGTTGAGTACGCTGGAAATGCTATTCCAAATGTCCCTTCCGCCTGGAGTCCAAATGTCTCCAGCCGCTGCACAACGATACATCACTAGCTGTATCAATCTCATCGTTTTTTGTGAACGCCGCTATGTGAAAGATGGTGATGTTCATAAGAGCGTTCGTCGGGTGGCAGAAATTGCCTTAGTTCATGGTGTTGAAAATGGAGAATACAAAATTGACTACCTTCTCACAAAATAGTTTTGCGCTGGCTTTTCCGAAAATTTCGCCAGCAATGAAATTCTTGGCTTTAATCTTTTTGATGCTTTTCCTTGGGGCCGATGCAATGGCGCAAG
Source organism: Giesbergeria sp. (assembly GCF_028686475.1). Lineage (GTDB taxonomy): Bacteria > Pseudomonadota > Gammaproteobacteria > Burkholderiales > Burkholderiaceae_C > Simplicispira. The sequence goes on from NZ_JAQUCA010000007.1 coordinate 106,475, forward strand.
ATGGATCGGCGGCCACGGGTTTGTGCAACATCGCTAAATGGATGAAAACCATCGTCACGGGTGCGGCGATTATTGCTGTTCTCATTTTTGTGGTGAATAGCTTTTTCGTTAAATCCTCCATTGTTGGTGATTTAATTATGTACGTCATGATTGGCTGCGCTATCGCAACTGCTGCTGTTTATATTGTTGGGCAAACAGGCTTAACTACAAGCTGTAGCGCTTAATCACAGTCTGTAGCATGTCGTGACACCAGCAACTGACTATCCAGTTTTTCGCCGCCCTCGCTTAACTGCGGGGGTGGGATCGAAAACAGCTTCAATGATTTGGTCAATAGCAGCACTGATTGCTATGACGATTGGGTTGCCTTGGGGATTGGTAGTATTTCCTATTGCAGCCATTATCCACAAAGCCTTATCGTGGTTTTTCCGTATCGATCCAGAAATTGTGAATCTTTACATGATTCATGAGTATGTTCCGAATGATTTGAAATCGGGAGAGCCTTCGCATGGGGAGCCGTCAGAATCACGCCCTAGAGGTTGGGGCAAGGGAGTTGCAATTTGAACAAAAAAATTCCTGCCAGAAATCCAGAGCCTGCATTTGATAGGCAATCACTTTCTGAGCATTTGCCTTGGCTGGTGCATACAGCACCTGATTTAGTGCTGTGCAAAGATGGTTCGCTGCTGGCTGGATTTGAATATACTGGTGTAGATATTGATGAAGATAAGCCGCATGAAATAGAAAATGCGGTAAATGAAATTCAAACCGCTTTCCAATCAATGGACGAAAGGTTTTATACTTGGTGGGTCATTGACAAAAGGAAGAAGGTGCAAGCAGACCAGAGTAAGGGTGATGAAAAAAATACGCTACAAGAAGTTTTTGCAGCGCGGGAAAAATATCGGTATGAATCTGGGACTATTTTCACCATCAGCTTCCATCTGTTTATTGCCTACTTGGGCGAAACAGGCGTGTTCGCGTTCATGGATCAAGTCCAGCGGCTTATGACTGAGGAAGGTAAGTCCTTACCTATCGCTATCATTCAAAGCCTCAATCCCACCAAGAGCGGAAAAAATGCGGTGCTGCATGATGCACGTCAGTTGGATGAAAATATCCGTCAAGCTAATGCGGGTATTAGAAAAGTAGTCGCTAGTAGCCACACGCTTCACATGCACCGCTTGTCTGGCTGGGATTTGGACAATGCGTTAATTCGTATGTCGAACATTTCTTTGCGTGAAAAAACGGAATACCAAATTCGCCCGCAATCGATTCTTGATAGTGCGGCTGCTTTGTCTGATTTGAAATTTGGGCGCGATACCTTTATTTCTTACGGGCCTGATAGAACCGTTTACGGTGGCGCACTCTCGTTGAGAAATTATCCTCTACCCATGACGCTTGCTAGTATTTTGGGGTTGCAAGTGGAGTATCGATTGGTGCATGTCGTCAAGTGCATGAGTGAAACCACCACACGCGCTACGCTGGATGAGGCCACTCGCTACTACCGCATGACCCAAAGCACAGTGGCGCAGCGATTTGCAGCCTATGCCAGTGGCAGCAGCCAACCCGAAGTCGATCCGGGTAAGGCAGAACTCTATGCCCAGTGCATAGAAGCAATGGGTCGTCAGCTTTCTGAGGGCTTGGGATTCGTACACCACTCCATGACGCTGATACTGCTGGCCGACAATGCCAAACAGCTTGAACAGACCATTGATGAGGTATCACGCACACTGAGCCAAGTGCCCATGATTCGGGAGCGTGTGGGCTTGAAAGCGGCGTTCTTGTCAATGCTGCCAGGTCAGTGGGCTACCAACAAGCGCTTGATGTTGGCCAACTCTGAGCTGGTGGCCCAGTGCTTGCCATTGATCACTGCCGATACTGGCCCTAAGCACTGCGAGCATCTTTCCAAGACGGTCTATGGGCAGCCTGTTCATGCACTTGCTACCTTCCAGTCCGTGCTAGGCACTGAGGTTCACTTTGACCCGTTCGTGGGCCAGCTGGGACACACGCTGATGGTGATGCCATCGGGCGGCGGTAAAACTACTTTCGTGAACTACTGCTTGGCCCAGTTCACCCGCTACAAGGATGCACAGGTCGTCATCTTTGACCGAGATAGGTCGTGTCGCATCATCACCGGGCTGGCAGGCGGCACCCACATGGACTTGCGTGCGAACTCCATCCGCCTTAATCCGATGGCCCATTTGCGCGAGGGTGATTTGGGCAAGGTGCAGGCGCGTGAATTCTTACTGCGCCGCATTGCTGAAGCTGGCGATAGTGTCACGGCGGAAGATCGGCAAGAGATTTATCGCATCTTGGACAACGTAGCACAGTCCTCACAAAAGCTGTGCCTCTCAACTGTGTGGACGCTGATGCCACGCAAGCTGCAAACGCTACTGTCCGAATGGGTCAAGGGCGGGCCATACGGCTACTTCGATTCCGTGGAAGACGATTTTCAAATGTCTTCTTGGACGTGCATTGAGATGCGCGAAATCATGGCCGTGGAGCGCCTGTCGCGGGCATTCTTGGATCACATGCTGACTTCCATCATGCGTAGCCTGACAGGGCGGCCCACTCTGATTTACTTGGAAGAAGCCAGTTTCTTGCTCAACAACGAAGCGTTCCTTGATGCCATCGATAGCTGGCTCAAAACCTTCCGTAAGCTCAACGCGATGGTCTGGATGACAGTCCAATCGCCAGAGTCAGTCTCTGGTGTGGATAACGAGCGCATCCGGGCCACCTTGGCGGATAACGTACCCAATTTGATCCTTGGCTACAACCCTCGCTTGGAAAATCACCGCGAACTCTATCGCACCATGTTCGGTATGAGCAATGAGCAGGTGTCCATGATCGGTGAATTGACTCCAAAACGCGATTACTTGCGTGTTTTCAACGGCACTTGTCGAACGATGCGAACAAGTTTCGACGATCATATTCTTGCTCACCTACGGTCAGAACCAATTTTTCAGGACTTGTTTGACGAGGCCCAAGCACGGGGCGGACAAGACTGGCGGGATTGGTACATTCAACAAGCACTTTCTAGGAGAAAGAAGTGAAGCCAACTACACGCAGAAATATCATGTGCCTTGTTGCAGCAACAGCCATTAGCACAGCAGCTGCACCCGCTTTCGCATTGTTTGGTGGCGGTGGCCGCATTGTTTACGATCCAACGAACCATGTGCAAAATTTGAAATCGGCAGTTGAAGCAACAACGCAAACGATTACCCAAGCGAAAATCTTTATTGAAACTCAATTAACGAACCAAAAATTATTTGAATTGGCCGATTCGATAGCAGATACATCCGAAATTCGTGCGTTGGTTGGTGATGTCTTCCGGGAGTCACAACGACTTCAGGGGTCAATACGGCAAAGTCAGCGGGCGTTGAATGATTTACAAAATGTATTTGGTGCCAGCCGATTCCATAACTGGAATGAATTTGCTGCTGATATTGGGCGGCGAAAAGAAGCTGGGGATAAACAGGCTACTGCTTTATTTGATGCAGCAGCCCATGCTGATATGCAAATTAGAAACGCTCTTGATGCCAACCGGGCATTGCTGCAAAAAATGCCTTACGTGAGTGGCCCAACAGAAGCCTTGCAAGCCAGCGTTAATGCAAGTAGTATTGTCATCGACCAGAATTCTGCAATGCTTTACATGATGAGTACGCAAAATAAAAACCAAGCTCAGAAAATGGCAGAAGAAGCCAAAAAAGAAGAGCAGCATGAGCAGTCTCTGGCTGATTATTTCGTTGAGTCATATCGCGCATTAGAAGCCGATCGGGCACAAATAGGCGGAGGCGCTCGATAGTATTGAGCGAGAAAATTTCATAGCAAATTTACCGCATTCTCTAATAGAGGTGCAACGGAATAAATAAATGAGTTATTTTTCTCGCAAAAAAATAGAAAAAGGGGTTTTATTTTTAATCCCTTTTTTATTTTCTGCAAATGCTTTCGCTGCCTCCTTTGGTGATTTTTTTCGTGATGCCTTTGGGTCAAATCCCCCACAAAATGGAGCGGGTGAAGGTACCGGAAATGAAGTTGAGTCACTGCGACTGATTGCTGAAATTATTGATAGCGTTCTGGGGCGTAGCGCTATCGATATGTTTGTCAGTGCTGCTATGCCCATAGCATCCAATTTAAATGGATTGGCGATGAGCATTGCTGGTGCCTTGGCCTTGATAGCTTTGCTTTGGGCGCTGCTGATTGCGATTATTTCCAAGAAATCAGCCTTCAGTGCCATGATGGAGCCTGTCATATTTTCTGCATTGACAGCCATGCTCTTGGCAAACTACGCAATGATAGTTGGCGATGTAGTCAATCTTGGGCAAAGAGCGATTGCCGCTAGTGGAACATCAGTGGGTTCTGCATTTACGGGCTTTATTAATACGTTCTTGGGGTCTTTTATCAACATATTCATTTCAGTATTGGACAGGTTTGAGTTCACTTGGGGATTTTTCAGCATCGTTTTAGAAGCCGTGATTGCTTTGGTGATTTTGGCTGGTGCTGGTGTTTTGATTTTGATTGCAATTAAAGACATTGTTGCAGTATTTTTGACGGGGCCAGTTGCATTGGGTATTGGCGTTGCGGTAGGCCCGCTGTTTATTGCAACACTGCCCATGCCCGCTACTCGCCGCTGGTTTGACCAGTGGATTAATTTTCTGATCAATGCAGCCATGCTCACGGCATTGGCGGTCATCGTCATGGTGCTGATACAGAACGCCATTCTGAATACGGTGCAGGGCTTCATGACAGGCCAAACAGGAACGGTTGGTAAATTGGTAGCGATTGCAATGATTGCAGCCTCGCTATCGAAGGTGTTCCAAGCCATTCCATCGTTTGCTGATGCGCTATTTCCCGGACGTACAGGTGCAGGTTCCGCCATGTCGAGTTCGCCTGGCAACATGATTGCCAATGTAGCGCAAGGTGCCGTCAAGGGTGCGTCGAATGTTGCCAATGGTGCTTACAAAGCAGCCGCTGGAATGCAGAAAGCGGGGCAACAAACAGGGGCAGCTCTGGCCCGCAAAGCTGGGCGGCAAAGCTCAACCCCATAACAACCATCGAATCTTGTCGAAAGGAAAATTTATGCTTGCCCGAACTATCTCCAAAGCAGTTGCCATTTCAGCTGTAGCCATCGCAGGTACTGGTGCGGCGCACGCTCAATCCAGTGTGCAATGCACGCTAGGCCCAAACGGACAGCTTCAGGCGGCGCTAGTGTGGCGCAACACGCTGGGCACTGAACGCGCTGACGCTCTGTGCCGTACAGCCTCCATTCCTGTGGCGCAGCAGCAAATCCAGCAGCGGCCTACCATTGCTCCCAGCATTCATCAGCCGCTTATGCAGCAGCAGTATCCGGTGCAACCCACGATTGCAGCGGCGGGGGCAACCTATCAGGCTGCTGCCGCTCCCCAGCTCAGGCATCCAGCGTCCCCCACTGCGTATCAAGCTGTGCAGCAGCACGCTGGTGGAATACAACAGGTGATGAATAATCAGGCGGTTGCTCCCCGGCAGCAGCACTATCCGGTGCAGCCCCAAATGGCGGTTGCTCCCCAGCAGCACTACCCCGTGCAGCCCCAAATGGCGGTTGCTCCTGTTCAATACCAACCATCACCCGCCACGTTCGGGGGCATAGCAGCCCCACCACCCTTCAACCCAGCGGACTATGAGCCGATGCAGGCACAGAGAATCGCAAGCGTCCAACCATCCAGCGCTGAGTTTGTGCCGATGTTCATGCGCTGATTCTGGCTCGGCTACGACCGGCCAAATTTGGCCGGTTAGAAAAAAGCGAGTCGCCCACGCCAAGTACAAGGAGGCGCTTGATGCCGCAGCGGCCATGCCATGCCCTCCTCCCAATTGCCCAAGCCCCAAGACCGGCCAAATTTGGCCGGTCTTTTTTCGCCTGAAGTAGTCGCCTCCAAGTTCTGTCTTGAAAGATTGCAAATAACCCAGTTCATTCGATAAAAAAAAACGCATGGATTATTTTTTAATGTCTCCATGCACGCAAGGATCCAAACCCTATCAGTCATTACGCTAGTCCTGTTTTCCGGGATGTGCAGCGCTGAATCTTTGACAGTCTATTCATGCGAAAACGGTAGCCTTGTCCAGCAAGAATTTTCCACACAAAAAGCCGCCCAAGAATCGGTAGTAATGCTGTTGCGTTCTGGGCAGGCAGTTTGGAGTAGTGGCACGATTGATAACCACACGATTGATGCAATGGCTGAGGGCCGTGGCATTTGGTTTGCCGCACCGCTGCCAACACTGATGCAAGTGGCAGGCACTCAAGTTGCACCAAAAATACTGACTGCAATTGCGCTTAAAGAAACAGGAAGAAAAGAAAGGTTCTGGCCTTGGTCAATCAACTGGGCTGGAAAAGGATACTACCTCGAAAGTCGCCAACAGGCGATTGATGCTGCCAAGCAACTTATCAAGGCAGGATATACAAATTTTGATACATCGGTAATGCAGGTGAATTGGCGTTGGCATGGGCATCGCTTTCCTAATATAGAAGCTGCATTTGATCCGGTCACTAACATTCGGGTTGCTGAACAGATACTTGTTGAGCAATTCAATGCTACGGGTTCGTGGCGGGATGCAATTGCCCGTTATCACTCAAAAACCCCATCACGCAACCAACCTTATCTCGCAGACGTATTGCAGCAGATGAGCAAATTGCAGAAAAAATCCCTTGAAACCCCGGAGAAAAAAATATGCTGAAACCCTTAGTGGGGGCCGCAGTCTTGGTCTTTGCCGTCGCTCAAGCGCACGCACAACGAATTGAACACGTTGGCCCTGTGAGTGGTGGAGAAGTTGCGCCGACACAAGTAGAAATGCGCGCTGATTTATTAACCTCAGCACGGATGATTTTTCCGCCTGCATGGAATGGATTTGCACAGAAGGGCTTGGATACTCGCCGCGCCAGTGCAGTACGAATTCAATCGGGCGAGCCGTGGCTGGCTGCCTTGGATCGATGGCTCGCTCAAGAGCGCTTGACCGCACGCTTGGACTGGAACGCACGCAATTTTTACCTGCGCCCTGCGGCTGACATTCAGCCTGCGCCATACCTCAGCTACCAAGCACCGCCACAGCAGAACTACCAGCAACCAGCGCCTTACTACCCACCCAATTCCCAGCAACCAGCAGCTTACTATCCACCCGCCCAACAGCAGCAACCCTATGTTTATCAAGCACCCCAGCAGATGGGGTATCCCGGTTCCGTGGGTCAACCGCAATATGGCGGCCCTCCCGCTCGTAACTGGGCCATCCTCACCAGCGACATCCGCCTCGAAACAACCCTCGAACGCTGGGCCAGAGAAGGTGGCTACCGCTTAATTTGGGATGCTGACAAGCACATCCTGATTTCTGCGGCAGACCAATTTACAGGCACCTTGCCTGATGCTATCAATCGGGTTTTGAACTCTCCAGCTATCCGCGATAGCGATTATCCCCTTGAAGCTGTTTTTTACGCTAATACCCCCCCAGTCATTCGCATCACCCGCTTGGGCGATCAGTCGGTTAAGGAGTAATTTTAATGCAAAAGAAAATAAAAGTATCTGTGCTTGGCTGTGCTGTCGTTGCATTGACAACTGGTTGTGCCGCAAATTTGGATCAGCGAATTACTACCCAAAATCAAACCTTGCCTGATGGCGCTATTGCAGCATCACTACATTCTCAGCCATCTACCTACGGCGCAACAGGCCATGTTGCAGCCCGTGGCGCTGATTTGCAGCGCACACAATTAGTCCGCTACGCCTCGTCACCTTGGATTGGCGGTATTCAAAGTGTGTCGAAAATGGAAGACAAGCTGCCTGCGATTTTCAATGAAATCTTTGTTCTCGATTTTGGAACCAGCCAAGTTTCTCTGCCGGTAGTCGCTGCCCGATTGACCCGCCTGACCAACATCCCGGTGCGCGTGCGAATGGACGAAAGTACCCAAAATGGCGCTGGTCGCGCATCCCAAGGCTCCTCCGCCGGTGCAAGGCCACGGCCAGCCGCCCTTCCTACACCTATTCTGCAACCTGGCGCACCCCTGCCCAAGCTGCTCAATGGTACTGCCGCTGCTGATTTGAATGCTGGACTGCCAACCAGCGCCGTTTCCGCCGAAGCAGAAATCACTGTGGATGCGGTTAATATGAAGTGGAATGGTCGCCTGCGCGATTTTCTCGATCACCTAACCAACACCTTGTCGCTGTCGTGGGAATACAAAGACGGCGCGGTTGTCATCATGCGATTGGTGTCGGAAACCTATGAGGTGGCGGCTTTCCCCGGTGTCCAAAATTTCTCCATGTCCTCTGGTGGCAGTGGTACGGGCAAGAGTGGCAGTAGCGATGCGGGCATGGACAGCCAAAACAACACCTCTGTCTCCCAGCAGGGCAGCATGGATGTGCGCCAAAGCCTGCTCAAGACCGTTCAGGAACTCATCTCCAAAGTTCCAGGTAGCAGCGTCACATGGGCCGATGGCTCAGGTCGCATGGTGGTTGTGACATCCAAAGAAGCACAGGCTTCTGTGCGTGAATTTCTGCGTAAAGAAAACAAGGCACTTCGCACGATGGTCAATGTGACCTTCGATTTGTATTCGGTGAAAACGAAAGATACCGATGAAAAGGGCGTGAATTGGACAAGCGTTTTCCAGTCCCTGAACCAAAAATACGGTGTCAATTTTAGCTCTCCGGGCCTACTCACTGGTGCAACGGTGGGAGTGCTGGGCGGCAACATGACGTGGGGTAATGGCACTACCACTACCTCCGCCATGCTGGCCTTACTTAGCCAATACGGCGAAACATCCCAACACCGCCCAATCTCCATCACTACCCTCAATGGCATGTGGGATACAAAATCTCGCGTCTCCACTGATGGCTATTTGAAAGAAACTACGCCCGGTATGTCCAGTTCCTCGGGGGCCGCTGGCGCTCCAGGACTGAAAACTGATACGGTGACTACAGGCGATCAATTTGCCGTGCTACCTTACGTCCAGCAGGATAACAACATCATCCTCAAATACTCTATCAATCTCTCCGATTTGATTGGTATGTTTGATGTGACCACTGGTAGCGGCGATACTTTGCAAAAAGTTCAAACCCCAAAAATTGAAGCCGTCAACGCATCTTCAACCATCTCTCTTGCACCGGGTCAAACTGCCGTTATCACGGGCCTGTCACGCACTATTGCTAAACGCGATGATTCTCGCTTAGGCCAAGATATTCCTGTTGTGCTAGGTGGCTCACGCAAACTCGAATTCCAACGTGAACACTTCTTGATTTTGGTGCGAGCAACTCCTTTGTGAAGGAATCGTAGATTATGAGTACGATTGTCTTTTACGAGAAAAACGTTGCGCTGGCCTGCGGTTTACGCTGGTCAGTTCTGGGGGGAATGAAAAAGTCCCAGAATAATTCGGAAATCCGCAAAACAGCAAAAACTATTTCCGCCGATCTTTTTGCTATCGATCTGTTTGAGGAAGCAAAATACCTTGGCCTCTACACAAAAAACATCAGCATTACTGCCAACTTAACAAAGGAAGAAAAGCGAAGCAAAGTTCACTCACTTGCGTTGGTGTTTATCAATGCTATACAGCAATCCTCTGACGTGGATCGTTCTTCGATTTATGCTATTTTGGTTGCCATGCCGCCCACCGATAAGCAAGGCGAAACACGCGCCGTTGTCATTATCGAAGGCGGACGTGTAGTGCATGATGGCATCGAAAACCGGGTTCGGGCCACAGAGTTGGTTACAGAGCATCGTACCCGTCAATCGAAATACCGCGTGTTTTGTGATCTGGATGAGTATGAAGATGCTATTACGCTCGATTGGCCTGATCTGGTCGAGTATGCAGACAAACATACCCTGTGCAGCTCAGTTCCAACCAATCCAGCAAAGTACCTGGCAGTCGCTGTGGGTGTGCTTGGCCTTAGCCTGTATGCAGCATACCATGTGTTGGTGGTTATTCCAGAAAAAGAGGCCGAGGCCGCACGCAGGCAAGCAGAACTCGATAAAACGCCCATTTATCTGCAAACTTTAGGGCAGGAAATGGAACGGGTTGGCTGGTCGGTGGATTCGATAAACAAGTTCATCGATAAGCTCAAGCAGGAACCCTATTTCTATAAGGGTTGGTCGCTCAAAAATATGGATTGCAATATCTCTCAGTGCAATGAGACTTGGGAGCGGCACGGGGGCTTGCTTACTGATTTACTGCAAATACGAAGCAATAGCCGCTATGTCCCTGAAGAATCAGTTTCTGACAAAACAGCTGTAGTCCATACCCCAAATCAGGGGGATGCCATGAAGCTAACACTGGACATGCTGCCACAAAAAGGTATTCCTGTTCATTTGGCTATCAAGCCCGCGCTAAATACTTTAGAAAATGCTGGCGCTATGGCACAAATTGCCGAAACCATGACTTGGCCTGTAATGCCAATGGACGGTGTACGGCCTGAAGTCGTGGTTAGTAGAACGCGCCTTGAATTGTCCTACACGCTATCCATGATTCAGGACGGTTTGACACTATTGCCTAAAAACTTTGTTCCAGAGTCGCTGGTTATTTCTGCCAATCAGGGTATGTCTATTTCAGTCCGTGGATTCGTTTATGAAAAATAACTTCAAAATTTTCACCGTATCTTCTGTGATTTGCACGCTGGGCCTATTTTCCAATGTGGCACAGGCTCAGGCGAATATGGATCAAGGCGGTCTGTCTGTGCGCGGCGCACCTGCTGTTGCCGCACCTGCGACTGAAGAAAAAAAGCTGCAACACTGGGATGCCAGTAAGCCTTTGACAGTTGGTGATATGTCAGAACTCCACCGCGCCAAGCTGACAGAGGAGTTTTTGGTGCAACACGGATTCACATCGGCACCTCCGCCTAAACCTGTGCTTACACAGGAAAAAGCAAAGCCACTGCCCAAGCCACCACACATCCTCAAGGTTCACGCTATTTACGGGGCAAAAACCAATTTGGCTGCTGATGTGGAATTCAACGGTTCGCTCCATACCGTTAAGGATGGATACTCTATTTTTGGTGAAGACATCGCTATCAAATTCTCCAAAGACATGAATGGCAAGCTGGCTGCTAATGCCGAAAAGCTACCCGAAAAAAATTGCAAACCTCGTAAAAAGGTTTCTTGCGAATCTAAAAAACTAGGTTCAATTCCATTGGCAACGGATGAAACCGTAGAGTGGAACCGCTGAAAGGAATTCTCATGGATTTGGTTAATTTATTTAGAAAAAAAAACAAAGAACAAGAAGAAGAAAGTGAAGTAAAAAAGCCATCCTCATCGGAGCGCCAAGTCTCAAAAGCTCAGGGAAATAAACGATTTCGCATCGATGGAAACGATGAAATCTATGAGCGGCGATCTGAAGGGGATGGTGATGGCGAGGAATCCCCTGCGCTGAATGTTATTCAAAAAATGGGGGAATTTCCTCCCCACAAAGATGTTTTAACGCATCCAAATTCCAGTAATGTGGGGTTGCGTATTCCATTAAAAATGGAAGATAGCATTATTGCGATCAAGCTAGATGCTACTCGTGCCCGCATCGTCTATGACCCAGAATTTACAGATCAGGTTCTTCCGTATGTTGCCACGATTCAATCGGCGCTAAGTGAAGTTGGCTTATCTACAGGTGGCCCACCGCTTTATGCAGTAAGCAGCATTATTCGCGCAGTTCGACTCAATGCCGACCAAAACACTGGAGCGAACAAGTCTGCTGTTGGTTCTAAATCCGATGGTGCAAAACTGTTTCGAGAGTGGATTCAGATTGCCAAAGAAGAAAAAGCCACCGACGTGCATATTCGGATTTTGGATGGCGGGCAGGCGGAAGTGATGATGCGCGTCGATGGGGAGCTTGAGCCTATTAGCGGTGCAGACCGGGGATTGTTTACTGCACGCGATGCGCTTAACGCAATGAAAAGTGCCTATGAAGTGCTTTCGGATCGCCATAGCAACAACATGGGCACTTTCAGCGAGGCAAGCACGCTGTCGTCCATGATTGATGCGGCCTTGGGTATCCCGAATGTCCGTTTGCGCTTTGCGTCGCTGCGCGGTTTGTATGGCCCTAAAGCTGTGGTGCGTCTGCTCTCGTCAAATGCCGGTGGCAAGGTGATGTCATTTGCTGAAATGGGCTTTGCACCTAGCCATGTCGAAATGTTTGAGCGTGCCCAACGCTTAGATGCGGGTGCCATTGGGCAAATGGGGGTGACAGGCTCTGGAAAAACCACTGCGGCCAAAACCTTCATCGAAACCCATCCCAAGTATGGCAGCGCTGCTTTTTACCAAGTGGCTGACCCGATTGAATACCCGATTTCGCAGATGCACCAGATTTATGTGCAGCGCAATCTAATGACTCTGAATGAGGCAGGAAAAAAAGACCCCTACAGCGAAGTGATCGAAGCCTTGCTACGCAACGACCCCGATTTGGTGGATGTGGGGGAGGTGCGTGATTTACTCAGTGCGCGGGCTATGGCCAACATTGCCAAGTCAGGCCACTTGTCCATGTTCACGCTGCACGTCGATTCCGTGGCGGGCGCTATCAACCGCCTAACCGACCCCAAAGTTGGTCTGACCCGAGAAGAACTCACGGGCGGCAAGATGATTGGCCTGCTGGACTACCAAGCCCTCGTGCCTTTGCTCTGCCCGCATTGCTCCCAAACCAAAAATGAACTCATTTTCGATTTGAAGCGTAACGGTGACCCCAATTCTGAACGTGAGGAGCGATACGTCACCTATTTGGTGGACGTAATGAGCAAAAGATTCGGTTTAGACCCCAACATTCTACGCTGGCGAAATCAAAATGGCTGCGATCATTGTCGAAAGCGCGGCACAAAAGGGTTGACTATTTGTGCTGAGGTTTTGATGCCGGATGACGAATGGCTCGATTTCAGTGCTGAAAATAAAGACCGTGATGCTATTCGACGCTGGCGACACAATTACTCCGACCGGAACCCTGTATCCGAAAACATGAATGGAAAACTCGTGATTGAACATGCTCTCTACAAGGCCCATGTGGGTTTGATTGACCCTCGCAGTGTGGAGCGGTTCGGTCAATTGGAGTCTTTGGAGCTTCTAAAGTGAGTCTGTTAAAAGACTTTCAGCAGTGGCTTAACCTGGGAGCCAACGGCTTCTGGGGCCAGCGTGCAGATATGTACCGGGATATTGCCCGTTCTATCGAAGGTAAGGAGCTTTTCCGAGACTTCGTAGAAGGTGAATTGACCATCGCGGTATCCAAAAGAACGCAGAACAAAGTGCGCGCCAAAGGCTTGATGCACATGCGTGCCCTCCTAGATGCAGGAGGATTGTCGCTGGCAGACATATTGATTGCCACGATGCCGAAGAAAGACCACATGGCCTTGGGTATTTTGCGTAAAAGCAATGAACCCATTGAGGCACTGAATAATTTGGCGAAAAACGTCGATGAACAAAAGGCCATGACCAAACTGGTCATGAAATCCTTAATTTCACCGATCACTTTGATACCTGTGGGCTTCATTTTTGCCTACGTCCTTGCTACGGTAGCCATTCCCGAGTTTGTTAAAACTGCACCGCCAGAAATTTGGACTGGCTTCAACTATGTGGTGCGCGTTACTGCTGAAGCGTTTCAAGCCTATGGATTAATAACCTTTGCAGCATTGTCTGCCTTCACTGGTTGGCTGCTCATTTGGGGCTTACCCAACTTGACAGCGAACTGGCGGTTTGTAGCGGAAAGTGCTACTGGCAAAGAGCGCCTGATGTGGAATTTGATGTTCCCATTTCGCCCTGTGCTTCAAATGTACCGTGATATTCAGGGTACTCGCTTTCTGTCTGACCTTTCATTTTTGCTCAAATCTGGCATGTTGCTCCAAGATGCCCTTGAAACAATGATGAAAGATGCAACCCCTTGGATGCGTAAGCATTTGATGATGATTCTTGGGCACTTGCAGAAATATCCAGGTGATCACATTGGTGCATTCAGTCAGGGCGTGCTATCCCAGTTTATCGCAGGCCGTCTGCATAGTGCAGTTCGACGCGATTCCGGTCAATTCTCGAATGTGTTGGTAGATATTGGTAGCAAAGGTCAAGCCGATGCACAAGCTGCTTTGGGTGCCAGTGCATCTCGGTTTAGTGCTATTTTGCTCGTTAGCGTTATGAGCATCATTATTTTCTTTTATGGAGGCCAAGCAGCTATTATTAAATCAATTGAAGAAGCCAATAGTCCATCGGCTGTGACAAAGCGTGAAGCTGCACGCCAGCGTCAGCAGCAAAAAATGCAGGCAGATGCTAATAAATAGTACCTAGCTGGAAAATCAGGGAATTTTCCCTTAATCAAAATTTTTATGTGTGTGTTAAAAAGGAGTTTTGTAAAATGATGAACATTTTTTCTTTATCCCGCCAGTTGGATCGTCGCGCCAAGCGAACCGCTCAACGAATGGTGCAGCGTGCTTGGCAGAAGGGTCAGAATGGCTTTTTGAGCTTGGAATTGGGTTTGGTGCTGCTGGTGGTTGCTGGTGCGATTGTGGCTGGTGTCTTGTCTTACCGCGACAACCTCCGAAAAACATCCATCAACAACAATACCCAGCAAATTTCCAGCATTGCCGCCAACCTGCGCTCGAAATATGGTCAGTCGAATATGTACGGCAGCGTGACAACTGCATTGGCTGTACGCTCGCAGGCAATTCCTGAATTTCTGCGCGACGGTACTAATGCAACTGCAAGCAATAGCTTCGGCGGTGCTATTACTGTCACTCCAGTGACTCTGACAGGTGCGAATGATAGCGTTCAGTTGGTCTGGCCCAACGTGCCTGCTAATCAATGCTCTGACATTGTGACCAACGTCCAGCGTGAAATGCGCCAGATTACCGTGGGCACCACAAGCGTCAAGGCCAATAATGGTCAGATCAACTTGACTGCGCTGGAAACCGCCTGTGAGGCTTCGACAGCAGCGACTCTGAACTTTTGGATCGGTCGCTCTTAATTGCGTGAAACCTGTTCTTCCTGGTTCATTATCAGGAAGAACATTTTATTAAAAATTCCATATACACCCCTATTCGTCATGAAAAACCAAAACCTGTTCCGTATTTCCGCCAGCGCCGTTATGTTTTCTCTGCTTGCCGCATGTGGCGGCGGTGGTGGGGACGAAGGCCCAGAAAACACTATCGTTAAGCATGATGTTATGGGCGTAGATGCACCAAAATCAATCAGCGCGCAGGCCGGAAAAACCATCCCCCTTTTCGCATCCGCTGAAACCTTTGGCCCCAAAATTGCATCTATCGCTTGGGCCGCACAAGCTGCCAGTTCCGATGCCAGCGGTAGCATTTCTATTGCCGACTCCAATTGCGGTAGCGCTGAGACATCTTCGCGCGAAGTTCCGGGCCGTACAGGGTTTTTCGTTGACACGGTAAGCTGCTCGACTGATGCTATCATTCCTGCTAATGCCAAAGGCGTATTCAATATTTCTAGCATTATTACCGCTACCGACGGCAGCCAGCGTTCAGAAAATTTCTCACTCAATGTCATTCCTGTAACATCTATGCTCGATGTTGCTGTGACAGCTAAAGCACTTGATCCAGTAGTTTTAGCACAGCCTATTCGACTGAATGCTGTATCTTCTATTCAGGGTGTTGCGCCAACTACCAGTGTGAATACCACTTATGAATGGAGTGTTTTGTATTCTCCCGATAACGCTGAAGCGACATTACAGCGTGGTGCAGTCTTGGGCAATACATCCGAAGTGGGTGTCTTGCTCACCCAACCCGGCAAGTATGTTTTTGCCGTCAAAACCAGAGTCGATGATGGCCTGAAAGCTGTCACCAAAACCAATTATGTCTCTCTCGTGGCAGATGACTATCCAACCGCAAGTCCAATTGGATTTGCCCTGAATGCTGAAGCTGAACAGTCTTCTGTGCTGGTGGGTTCGCCAGCTCGTTTAGTCGCAATTCCCCATGCGCCATCTGGTATCCAAATTGATTCATTTGAATATAAATGGACGCAAATTGGAGCTACCACGGCTGTTATTCACGCGAATAATGGGCGCTCCGTCATCATTACTTCACCTGTTGAAGGTGATTTAATGTTCTCTGTGGAAGTCACTGCTAAATCTGGCGGTTACAGTGAGAAGAAAACAGCCCTTGTCACTTTGCGGGTCAACTCTGCGACAGCCAACTAAAAGCAGTATTGGGCTATAACCCACGCCCTAGTTAAAAGCTGGGGCGTTTTTTTTGGAGCGAGTAATGCGTAGAAAACCAATAACTAAGCGGCAGCAACAAAAAGGCTGGCTGATGATGACAGCCTCATTTGCATTGATTATCACGTCTATTGTCTCGCTCTATACCTTTCGGGAGCAAGCACGCAAAGAGATGGGTGAACGCGCCGAAGTTCAGGCAGATGCTATTTCAGCTATTCGCACCGCAGCCGAAATTTTGGTGTTTGAACATTATGTTGATTACCAAGAAGGCGTGCCTATTACCCGTGGTGGCGTTACGCTTTCGTTTGGGAATGCACCCGGACAAGCACTCCAGCCTACGGTTGCACAGCTTCGCCAGATGAATTTGGGAATCGAAGGTGCTTCCGATGTTGGCAGCTATAAATCCTTGACCGAAGGTGGTTACAGCATCACCATCAATCGCACGCCAGCGGGCTGTGAAGCCTCTCCTTCCGGGGTTGATTGCAACATCTCAGGGCTGGTTTGCACCGACAGACCAGTGCGAGATTATAGTGCGCCAGCTGGCGAAGTCGATTCGTTTGGCATCGGTAAAATGCTTGCGCGCATTGGTGGCAATGCCGGTGCAAGTATGTTGGGTGGAGCGGGAGAAATTGTTAGCACCGGCGCGAGCTGGACGGCCCCTAATCCGATTGCTGGCGCACCAGAAGGCATTGTTTGTGCCCGCTTTGGCTTCGGTGTCGCTGAATACTGGAACTTCTTGCGTGTGCGCGATAGCCGCGATCCCAACTTCATGAACGATGTCACGCTCAAGGGCGGCCTGCATGTGAAGTCCACGGCGGCCTATGGCGGCGCTTGCGCTACGGATGGCATGGCGATGTGGGGTAATTTCGAGGGCAACTCGGTTTGGCTTCAGTGCAAGGCTGGAAGATGGGAACCAGGCAACGGCCTGACCTACAAAACCGAAGGGTCTGCCTGCGCGCAGGACAGGGACTTTGCCATTACAACTGACAATATCGCTCTCGTCTGCTCTAACGGTAAGTGGGTGTCGCAAGCCCGTGCCGGGTTGCGAACTGCTGCTTATTACCAAAATAATTCCGCTGTACCTATTCCCGCCTGCACTGCGGGCCTTACACCTTCTGCGGTGGTGTCTGCCGTTTCCGCCAGCAACATCATTGGCTCTAACAATCCCGGCAACAACACAGGCAGCTTTCAAGCCACCATCAATTCCGCATGGCGGGTGTCGATTGTGGGGTCTGGTGGGCAACCCGCTGGTTCAAACGCAATGGCGTTGATCATGACTTTCTGTAACCCATAGGTGCAGGCAAATTTTCCAGCTACGACCGGCCAAATTTGGCCGGTCTTTTTTTGCTACTTCGCTGGTGCAGCAAACACTTCCGCCAAGGTGGTGGCGGCAAGGAAGCGATCCGTCCATGCCTCCAGTTGCGTTGTGCTGGCCCCTTCGATGGTGGCAATCGTTTCCTGCGAGAGCGGGCCAAAGCGGGCGACAAGCAAGCGTTGCAGAATGCGCGCTTCGCCCTCTTTACGGCCCTCTTTGCGGCCTTCTTGACGGCCTTTTTGCTCAGATTGATGCGCCCATTCCTCAAAACGTGCTGCAAGTGTCATTTTTAACTCCTTCAAATCTTGTACCTTGGGCAGTGCCAGATCGTTTTTGCTTTGGCGCAGTAGCACCGCCCTGATCCAGATGGCAAAAATCCGCATCAGTTCTGGATTGTCAGCCAGCCATACATTGAGCAGATCGATCAACTCCAGCACCGCCGCTTGGTTGTCTGGGCGTTGCAAGCGCATCACGGCGGCCACCAGATTGTGCATCGTGGCCAAGTGCGCCTGAGTGTATTGGTTTTCTGCAATCAGCAGGTACTCCATGCTGGGCAAGAACTGCGCTACCAAGCCTGGCACTTTTGGAATCAAGTCGGCAATGTTTGTCGCTGCTGTCCATCGAGCATCGCCGTTGTAGAGGACGATGGGCAGGACGGGCGGCAGCTTGCGATGCGGCAGCACCTGCTTGGCCTTGATCAAATCTTGGTACAGCAGCCCGACGTAGCTCATCATGCGTACTGCCATCCACGGATCAACCTTGCTTTGGAACTCGATCAGGATATACAGGTACACCCACTCTGGCCCCACCTTGACGCGCCACACCACGTCGTCGGTACGGTGGCGCAAGTCGTCGGTAACGTAGCTACCGGGCATCTTTTCCAGCGTGCTGTAGTCGAGGCTGTGCAGCCATTCGTCGGGGATGAAGCCAAGTACCAAGTCGCGCACTAACTCGGGCGAGGAGAACAGTAGCTTGTAGGAGGCATCGTTGTCTTGGGACATGGCTCGAATTGTAGATGGGCCATAGAAAAAAACCGGCCAAATTTGGCCGGTCGTGTGGTAAAGCAATGCTCAATCAGTTCTCAGCAATCTCCCCTTCCCCCACCGTCCGCCATGTGCAGTTCTTCTCGAACGGCACGCCGTTGTTTTTGCCCTTCAGAACGCTGGTGTAGGTCGGGAGTAGCATGGTGCAATCCATCAAAGTACCTTGATAAATTATCAAAATAGATTGATAATTGACCCCATGAAAGAACTCAAGCCCATGCCCACAGTGGGCGCGGGTGCGTATGAAATTCGGATCAAAGCGAGTGGTCAATGGCGCGTAATCTATGTGGCCAAGCACGCTGATGCGGTGTACGTGCTGCACTGCTTTCACAAAACCACCCCTAAGACAGCCAAAAGTGATATTGATCTGGCGGCGAAACGTTACAAATTGATGGAGGCTTGAATCGTGGTCAAAAAGGCAACCCCCACCCCTATACCCGATGGCGCAATCACCGCCAGCAGCGGCAATGTGTTTATCGATCTAGGCTTTGCACCTGGTGAAGCTGCGGTGATGGCGTTGCGTGCCGACTTGATGGGCCGCCTGCGTCTGATGGTGCGGGAAGAAGGCTGGACGCAAGCGCAAACAGCAGAGCGCTTTGGCATCGCCCAAAGTCGAGTGAGTGATTTGCTACGCGGCAAGTGGGACAAGTTCAGCTTGGATATGCTCATTACGCTGGCAGCCCGTGCTGGGCGCAAAGTGAAATTGGCTGTGGCTTGAGGGGCCGCCAAAAAAGACCGGCCAAATTTGGCCGGTCGTGTGGTAAAGCAATGCTCAATCAGTTCTCAGCAATCTCCCCCTCCCCCACCGTCCGCCATGTGCAAACCTTCTCGAATGGCACGCCGTTGTTTCTGCCGCGCAGAACGCTGGTGTAGCTTGTGGCAACCACGGGCAAGGGATTGATGGGAATCAGCGTAGCAACGCCATCCCACAATAGTTGATTTGCATCATTATCTTTGGTCATCACAACAGTGTTGATTAAGTTATTGTTTGCATCTCGAAGCTCCCACGAATCGACCGTCAGTTTTTGACCGAATTTCACTCGTGCTATGCTAGAGTAGCCGAAGTCTTTTTTTCCATTCAAAACTGATGGATTTGGAGTTTCATAGCCTTGATGTTTAACATCTACTTTAATGTTGTTGCAAGGATAAGCAATAACGGCACTTTCATTAATATCTGGAGTAACTGGTGGGTTTAATCCGGCATTCACAACTAAGCCTTTGCTGGAAAATCCAAAGCCAAAATCTGGCGTTAGATCAATAAAAGCCGTGGCGTGATACGGAATACCCAACAAACTCCAGACACTTTTTTTTGCACTAATAGCTTCACTTACCCCTCCTGCATATCTAGGGTCGAATGCTCGCGCCCTGTCGCGGGGATAAACTCCTGTAAATCCCGGCATTCCTTGCGTTTGCAAGTGAGTGACTACATTATTTATTTCTAGGTAATCAGCATGAGATTGTGCGGCACTATTCAATGCAGCTACAGGCTTACCATAGCTCAGGCCCATGATTTCTCGAACTTTATTTACTGTTTCATAAGCATATAGCTTATGAATGCTAGTGTAATTACCTGCTACTGGAGTAGCAACCGCCGGATTCCACACATAGTCCAGAATTTTAATCTCCTGCCCATCGATTTGGTAAGCCGTGAGAATAATGGCATTCAGCGAAGCCATTTCTTCTTTTGTGAAGCCGAAATTAACCGGGATTTCATCCGCATGATTGGCTGCACTTTGGTTTTTCAAGTAAACAACCGAAAGAGCGTCTTCGCTAGTTAGCTGCTTCCATTCGTTACCACCACCAGCATTTTTTGTGAGAAAGAAAAGCTGATCTTCAGCTACACCAAAGATGTGTCCGGGCACCAATGCTGCAATCCAGTAGTTCACGCCACGGCTAGTTGATACATCGGACTGCGGGCGCGTGATGTTCAATTTGACTGCACTTCGGTTACTGTCGTCGATGCGGGCAACTGCGCGGGTTAAGTCCGGGTAGGTGTTGTGGATAGTGAACTTGGCGGTAATTTTTGTCGGATTGACTTCGACGGGGCCGTAACCATTTCGACCACGGTTTGCAATCCATGAATCGCATGTGAGAGTTAATTCATTAGCACCTCGAGGCAATTTTCGTGCTTCGTTAGTGTCAATAATAACAAGTCCGGTATCGTCTGTCGGTGGTGTTTCTGTGGAGAATTTCAAAACATTAGGATTACTGAAGATGCAAGCAGTTGCTAAGTTTGATTTAGGAGGCAGAATATTGACACCGTATCCACCATTTGCTTGTGTTTTTATTATTGAAAGAAAAAATTTTGCATTATCTGTTTCAGTAGTCCATTCTTTTTTAGAGATTGAAATTATTTCTGGCCACAGAGTATAGCTTGCTGTTGCATTTGTCCAAGCTAATGCAGAAAGCAGCGTAAGAAGGGGAAGTTTGCGATTATTGAGTTTGAGCATAGTTCGCTTCCGTGAGTGATGGCACATCTTAGCATTTGCTGCTGTTGGGTCAAAAGTAGATTTCTTCTCACGCCTGATAGCTGCTGTTTTCTGTGCATTTTTTGCGCCCCACTTTTCTTAGAAAACGCCGATCATGTTGCATCCAATTGTCTAAACTGGGGGCGCTACTGTGCGTATTCTGAAAAAACTTGCCGCAGGCATAGTGCTTATCGCACAGCTTGCAAGCGTGGGCAATGCTGTAGCTCAAGCAATGCCTGCTACTGTGTTTGAGCGAACTTCGCAGGCGGGCAATGCCGCATCTCAAGCAATGCCCGCGACTGTGTTTGAGCCAACTTCACGACCTGGCGGCGGCTGGTCTTACGATCCCGCTAAAGATGGGATGCGCGATCTGTTTGAGATGCTGCCGATTGAGGGCTGTAATGAACCTGGGGGTCTCTCGCGCATTACGGATCGTGATGAACCAGACTCTGCGCCCTTTTGGTGCGGTGCGCCTCCTCACTGTCTGTCAGAGGAAGCTAATGGAGTTGATAGATGCAAGTTCGTCCCGTACTGCCGCCGTGAACCTCGCGGCGATCCGAACGGTGTCCCTGGTGCCAACGGTTGTCGGGCAACTGAAGATTTGATTTGTATTGAGTCAGGCAGGAAGCCCGAGGGCGGGCAGTGTGTGAAAGAATGTATCATTGAAGGCAGGCAGCTATTGAGCTTCATGTGTTCTTGTCCTGCTAAGGCGCTGGCTGCCAGTCCGAATTGTACCTATGTGTTACCCCAATCGGCATCTAGTCCCGTCGAATACAACCCCTCGATTATCAGCACTCCATACGAAATATCTGCGCCCGCGCTGACAGGTAAGGGAGTAGCGTCTGGTCTATGTGCTGGTTATGTTCTCAACACAGGAACTTGGTGGAACATTGTGACAACGTGCGAGCCACTGCCGCCCAATTGCCGCATCGATCCTTATACGCTTACAGAAGTTTGTGACCCGCCACCCCCTGCACTTTGTCCTGACGGCTCAGTGGTGCCTGCATCTGGAACCTGCCCACCAGCTCCACCTGCTTTGTGCGCTGATGGTTCGCTGAAACCAGCCTCTGGTGTTTGTCCATCGACGACTCCACCTCCGTTGTGTCCGAATGGCTCGATCAAGCCTGCCTCTGGAATTTGCCCTTCGGCTCCATCTGCACTGTGTCCCGATGGTTCGCTGAAACCAGCCTCTGGCGTGTGCCCTTCGACTCCAGCGGCATTGTGTCCCGATGGTTCGGTGAAGCCTGCTTCTGGCGTGTGCCCTTCGACTCCCGCTGCGCTGTGCCCTGACGGCTCGGTGAAGCCTGCTTCTGGAATTTGCCCATCGACTCCAGCGGCATTGTGTCCCGATGGTTCGGTGAAGCCTGCTTCTGGCGTATGCCCTTCGCTCCCCTCTGCATTGTGCCCCGATGGTTCGCTGAAACCAGCCTCTGGCGTGTGTCCTTCGACACCACCAGCGCTATGTCCTGACGGTTCCGTCAAACCTGCTTCTGGCGTATGCCCAACACCACCTGCACTGTGCCCCGATGGTTCGGTAAAGCCAGCTTCTGGAATCTGCCCCTCAACACCTCCAACTGGAGTGTGGTGCCAGGCCGGTAGCACTGACCACGAGCTTTGCTCATTCTCATGGACTGCCAAGGCACACGGTCAGTCGCAAACTGTTGCTTCCAATAACGGCGTGAGCGGTAGCTTGTCTGCAACTTGCAACAATGGCGCTTGGAATGTCACTGGCGTTTCCTGCAATCCCCAGTCGTGCCAAGCCGGTAGCACTGACCACGAGTTTTGCTCATTCTCATGGGATGCAAGGGCACACGGTCAATCGCAAACAGTGGGATCAAACAACGGTGTGAGCGGTAGCTTGTCTGCAACTTGCAACAATGGCGCTTGGAATGTCACTGGCCTTTCCTGCAATCCGCGAAACTGCAACCCTGCAAATCGTACAGAAGGTACTTGTACGTTTAGCCTGAGCAGCGCACTCCACAGTCAGTCAGCGACTGTGCCCGCGATCTCGGGGGGAACTGGAACTCTGACTGCTACTTGTTTCGATGGAAACTGGAATACAAACACTGCATCCTGCGTGCCGGATGATCCATTCTGCCCGGACGGCACGGCAGCAGTCAACGGCGAGTGCTTTAAGACTTGCCCGGATGGCTCGCGTATTCTGGAAGGTCAAGCGTGTCCTGAGCTGACAAAAACTTGCCCTGATGGCACGGTGATTCCTGTCTATCAAGCCTGCCCAGCACAGACCAAAACTTGCCCTGATGGCACGGTGATTCCTGCCTATCAAGCCTGCCCAGCACAGACCCAGACTTGCCCTGATGGCACGGTGATTCCTATCTATCAAGCCTGCCCAGCACAGACCAAAACCTGCCCTGATGGGTCGGTGATTCCTGTCTATCAAGCCTGCCCAGCACAGACCAAAACCTGCTCCGATGGGTCGGTGATTCCCGCAACTGCGGCTTGCGCTGAACCCCCGCCTCCCATGCAAACTTGCTGGGATGGAACGGTGATTCCTGTAACTGCTGTTTGTGCGCCACCGCCACCAGTGGAGGAAACTTGTGCTGAAATTGATGTGCCTAGATCAAGACAGGGAGCGAGTTACAACGGTTGCTATTCCAACGGGCTTTACTTCAATGAACGTATGATTAAAGCAGAAACTGGGAAAAGTTGCATCAAATTTTACTATCAGAGAGTAGGAGGCCCGAGAGTATATTATGATCTGCCATATTATCCTGGAAGCTGCGTAACGGTGCGAGGAAGAGGGGATCCTGGCAACCAAGATTCCGGGTTTTATTATGACTTCGACACTGTTATAGATAATCCAACTGATGGAATTAGAGCGGCACTTCTACAACGAGCATACGGAGGTTATCATGGAGACCCTGTGCAATATCAATCTCTTGAATTTAGCTATGCTCCAGGAGGTTTTTTTACACAAAGATTTTGTTACGAATCGTTTTACTTCAGTCAGGGCAATTACGGAAATTGCTCTGGGGGGAATTGATTATCTATAATGAAATTTGCGCGGATATGGGGGGCTAATTAGAATCCCATTCCGGTAAGTATAAAACCGCCTTCGGGCGGTTTTTTTGATCTAATTGCAAGAGCTTCTATGCCGAATCAGCGAAGCATGTGTGCAACTACTCCCGCCATTGCTGCATTTTTCGATAGTTGCACTCAAGAAAAAAACGGCATGATTCTGTTGTGTCTTAACTCTGGAGTAATCGTGTCCTTCCTCAAGAAAATATCTAAAACCGTAGTCTTGGTGGCGCAACTTGCCGCTATGGGTACTGCGATGGCCAAAGGTGTCTATGTCGGCGAAGGCTGGTCTTACGATCCAGCACGCGACGGTATGCACGATGTACGAAAACTGATGCCCATTGAAGGGGGCGGCACGGGCGACCCCAGTAGCCGCTTTTGTGCCTCGGGCATCACCAGCGCCGATGGTGCTTGCTATGTCCTCCAGACACGCCCCTACGACGAAACTGGAAATAAATGTGTGGTGGTGAACCCGCCAGATTGCGGCGAGTCTGTCGCTGTGTCGGAAGTTTTCACTGGGAATGCTGCTTGCTTCACCGTATCCCCAAAAAAAGTGAGTGTCTCGCCTCCGGGGACTGTCTGCGAATATATTTCTGACGGTGGTGAGTGGTATCGACCTAAAGGCCAAAGTATCAGGCCCATTGTCTGTAATACCGAGGCGATTTTTACGCGCATAGCCTGCGATGGTGGCTAAATTCCAAGAATAAGAAAAAAGAAACCGCCTTCGGGTGGTTTTTTTGAGCCTGCCTACGTCGATGGACTGGGCGAGGACTTTGGCCCGCTGCGCCGCAAGATCGGCCAAATTTGGCTGGTCTTTGTGCGTGGAGCGGGGGGGCTGGGGAAGGCTGGTGAGGACTTAACCAAGTGTGCCTGTTCTATATTATTTGTTGAGAAAAATAGCTAATTTTTCGGCAAATTAAAGCGTGGATAAACAACATTTTGTATTTGTTATGTGCAATAACTCTGTTACTGTAAATCATGGCGGATTTTGAAATTCTCCAATGAGAAATGATCTGACGATGATATTTCAAGAAGACAATTCTCAACATGCTCAACAGTCAATCCATGACGATCAGCTACTTCTCTAAAGAATTCTGGATTTTCATCCAAAACATCTAGCTCTTTGCTCGCCTCTGACGGAAAAGAGTTTTTGTGTCTTTCTGGATAAGCCATTTTTTTCCTTTTTGGTTCTGCCTTTTTCTCTGCACATCGCGCCAAGTAGTCTTTGGCCTTGGCATCTTCCCAGCGTGCATCTCTAGCGCAACCTACCCGATTGCCCAAAAAAAGACCGGCCAAATTTGGCCGGTCGTTGTGTGCGGGGAGCGGGACTGTTACGGCTTGGCCAAGATGGCCTCGATCTGGGGTGCCTCCATGAACCCGTTGACCCGCTTACCGTTCTTGAACACGATGGCTGGCGTGCCCCGGATAGAGGATTGGATGCCGAACTGCTTGTTGCGCTCGATGGCTGAGGTGTCGCAAGCGGCTTCAGGCGGTGTCACGCCCTTGATCATCCATGCTTCGTAGGTTGCCGCCTTGTCTTTGGCGCACCAGATGTTTTGGCTCTTTTTCACCGAGTCGGGGCCAAGGATCGGGTAGAGGAAAACGTGAACCTTGACGTTATCGAGTTCCAGTAGCGATTTGGTCAGCTTTTTGCAGAAGCCGCAATTTGGGTCTTCAAAGGTTGCGAATTCACGCTCGCCCTTGCCTTTCACCACAGTAAACGAGTCAGCAAACGGAAGACTTTTGTAGGGAATAGTCTCCAAAGCGGCAACACGCTCCTGCGTGATATTTTTGCCGCTGGGTAATTCCATCACTTCACCCTTGATGAGGTATTTCAGGCTGGTGTCTGCGTAGTAAAGTTCGCTTTTGCCCATACGAAGCTCTAGCAGATTGGAATTGGGTAATGCCCGAACTTCCTCGATTTTTGGGTTGTTGGGCAAACTCTTGGAAACAGCTTCAGGACTTGGGATTGCTGCCTGTGTTGACGCTTGAGCGGCTGTTGTGGCCGCGAAACACGCAACGAACGAAAAGGCCAAATAAAGGCTGGAGGATCGGAAGGATGGCATGGTCGATAGCTTCAATCAAATAGAGAGGTGATAAATATCGCATCGAACGGAAGCGCGCTGAATGAGAAATGTGCATGATTTCGCGCAGCATTTGATAAAAATGTCTGTGCAGAGTTGGCAAAAATGGGGTCATGAAATCACCGTCCAAGAAGACCCAACCATCAGATCATGTACCTGGCCCAATGGAAGAAGCTGCTGTCCGCCAGTATTTTGAGCGCGGCTCCAAGCAAGCTGTAGATGGAAACCGCTGGCGTGTCACGGCCATTGCTTCGCTCCTGACGGTCATGATGCTTTCGGCTGGAATCGTCGTCATGGCATCCAGGCAAGATGTCTATGTGATGCAGGTGAGCAAAGATGCCTCGGGCCAGCTCCAAGTTGGCGGGGTGGCAAGTAAGTTTGAGGCTGATGAAGAAGTCCAGATGGCTTGGGCCTTGAACTATGCACAAACGCTCACGGAAATTACGCCCGCTATCTGGCGGCGCAACGTAGATCGCACCGTGAGCCTGTCCGTTGGGATTTCGCAAGATCAGGTGCGATCCTATTTACAACAAGCCAATAGCAATCCTGCTGCACTATTGAGCAAAAACGAATTGTATGTTCGTGAGTTTAGCCGAAAGTCAATCAACAAAATTGCGAACAATACCTACCTGATTCGCTACGACTTAATTTCTCGAATTGTTCCGAATGCACAGCCAGAAAAGAAATCGTACTCCATGACGATTTCATTGACTAATGTTGGTCACAAAACACGCGAAGATGTTTTCAGAAACCCGGAAGGGCTGGCGGCATTGAACTTTAGCATTTCCGAAGATAAAGGTAATTAAACAATGAGCAAGAAAATTTTAGCTTCACTGGTGATGGTGTGCAGTTTGGGTGCGGCGCACGCTACACCGGAAATATCCGTGCCAATTCCGGGTAATTTGGATTCGCGGATTGTCACTTTCGCCTATACGCCAGATGTAGTTTTTCGCCTGCCAGTGACAGTGGGTATGCACACCCACATTCCTATGGGGCCAGGTGAGGAATTGATTGAAACCCCTCGCATTGGTGAAAAGGTGCGCTGGCGCATCGAAGGCAATGAAAAAAATCTTTACATCAAAGCCTTGCAGCCTGATGTCAGTACCTCGCTATCGCTGGTGACGAATAAGCGAATTTATCAGTTTGAGCTGGTTGCCACTACCAAGTCCAGTGAACGCATCCAAAAAGCGCAGTTTACTTACCCCGACGAGGAAGCTGGGATTAAGATGGCTTGGCGCAACCGAGTTGAAGCAACGCAGAACGAGCAAAAGGCGCATGAAAATCATCTGAAAGAACAAAATCTTGCGTCCAAGCCCATTGATTCTTCGCTACTGACCTTTTACTCGGTTCATACGCAAAATGAAGAATACAAGCGGATTCACGCTTACTCGGATGGCTTAAAAACGTGGATTCGCCTACCCCCTGGCATTCAAGACCTGCCTGCCGTCTTCATGGTTGAGCGCGATGAACGCGATAAAGAACACCTCATGCCGGTGAACTATACGGTTGCAGACCGTGCTAATCCCCGTGACCGGGATGTAGTCATTGTTGATCGCTCTGCTCCTTATTGGATATTGCGTATTGGAAAATCTGTGGAAGTTCGCTTAGTGCGTGATTAACAAAGGGTGTGCCATGCAAGAAAACAACATGCCACGTCCTTCGCTGAATCCGTTGGATGATTTGGATGAATTGCCTGAATCTACTGCTCCGAATAAAAAAGCCAAGCAAAATAAAATTCCGCCCCCAGAGGAAGATTTATTACACGATGAACATGATGATGCTGTTCAAAAAGGAATGCCGGGGCGCAATCTCAAAAATTGGGCCATTGGCATTTTGGGTATCGCCGTGGCTGGCTCCATGTTGTGGCCCCAGTCAGATAGCAGCAACGATAAGACTGTGACAGCCAAGCAGTCGCAAGCCAGCATTGCCGATGAATTGGAGCGATCCAAGCCTGTTGTTGCTGCCCTGGAAGAAACCGTGGCGCCTGAGCCACCTGCGCCACCGCCGATAACAAAGGTAACGACTGAGCCTCCAGATAACAAAGAAGACGAGAAGATGGCCCTCATCCTTGCTTCGCCGATGGCGACGGATGTGCAGCTGTCCAATAGCGGTAGGCCAAAGGAAAAGCCAGCCCCTGCCGATCCACTGGCGGGGTTTGACAGCAGCAAAATGATGGAAGACGCAATGCGCCAGCAAGAGCGAATGCTGGCTGCGATGGCCGCCGCCGATGCTGGTGGTGCAAAAAACAAGGTCGATAGCCTGCATGGCGGATTCTTGAAAGAGTCCAAAGGCATTGAGGCTCCCATCGGTATGGTGGGGGCGCGCAAGCCCAACACTCTCTATGAAGGTACCCTCATTCGCACCGTACTAACCCGCAAGCTGCAAACCGATTTACCGGGGATGGTGACAGCCAAAGTCATGAGCGATGTTTATGACAGCGTGACCATGCAAACCATGCTCATCCCTCGTGGCTCCGAAGTAACTTGCCGCTACCAGTCCGAGTTGTTGGTGGGCCAAGAGGTTGTATTGGCGGCCTGTGAGCGCTTGCGCCTGC
This sequence comes from Giesbergeria sp., assembly GCF_028686475.1. GTDB lineage: Bacteria > Pseudomonadota > Gammaproteobacteria > Burkholderiales > Burkholderiaceae_C > Simplicispira. The sequence continues at coordinate 135,101 of NZ_JAQUCA010000007.1, forward strand.
CCAATGGAAAGAGCTTTTCGCTCATGTCCAGCCCTGCCAGCGATATGCAGGGCGCTTCGGGCTTGCCAGCGGACGTGAATAACCATTTTTTCAAGATGTTTGGCACATCCCTCATGCTGGGAGCTGCGTCGCTGCTACTGCCCGACAAGGATCAGAACATCACGGTTTCCTCATCCAACGGCTCGCAGGAAAAGGGGGGGTCAATTCTGGGCACGGCGCTGCACGACACCATCACAACCATTTTGCAACGCAACGCACGCATTCCGCCCACAGGCACGGTTGAGATTGGAACACCCTTCACACTGACTATTTCCCGCGATGTGGAGATGGAACCTTATACCGGGAGGTAATCGTGGTGCCTAGCAAACTGATCTTGAAACTTGCTGCTGCACTGCTGGCTGCGTCTGGCCTTGCAGGGTGTGGGGCGATTGCGAAGTGGCTCCCTAACTTCTCAAGCAATCACAACTTGGAATTCGTGGAGGAGATGCCTGAAAGCATTTCCGTGGCTTGGCGCGATCCACATGGGCAAGTGTGGCTGGTGCCCAAGCGGGGTTTCATGATTGAAGCCATTCGTAGCAATGGCAGCCAGCTTGTGCCGTGGTCTGCACAAGGTTCTTACTTGTTGGTGCAAGCGGGCTTTAGCAATCTGGAAATAAAAACTGATGGCCGTTGGTCGAAATTAGTTTTTTTACCGAAGGAAAAAAATTGAAAGAAAAAAACAGTGCCCGCAAAAACTTGGCTACGCTGAAAAAAACAGCCAGTGCATTGGTAGAAAAAAATGGCGGGTTTCGCATCAATGGCGCTATTGCTTCGGATCGCACCAAAAAACTCACTCATGAAGTTCTCATGAATTGCTGTCAGCGGCTTTGGTTGCTAGGCTTTCAAATTCGAGATATTCATGATTTGAAATTGCGTCATGTAGAAAGTTTGATTGAATACTGGCGTGCAAATAACCGCGCAATCAAAACAATACAAAATAATGTCAGCCGCTTGCGGCGCGTGGCAGAGTGGATTGGCAAGCCCGACATGATTCCTCATGGCATATTGGAGCAGATGTACCCAGATGCTGACGTGGGAGAGTTGCGGGTTAAAACCGTGGCTGAAAGCTCGAAAAGCTGGACAGAGAATGGTGTCAACGTACTGGAGAAAATACTCGAAGCGGACAAAATTGATCCCAGATTTGGGGCTATGCTACGGTTAGGCTTGGCCTTCGGTCTGCGGCGCAAAGAGCAACTTCGGTCAAAACCGAACGCTATGGATGGGGGGAGCATTTTGCTGATAAATGGCAACATGGCTAAGTCGGGCAAGGATCGCATGATTCCCATAGAGCATCCATTCCAGCGCTTGTGCTTGGAACATGCCAAGCGCCTTGTTAAAGGTGGGGAGTATCTGGGGTGGCCTGGTCGAACCTATGAGCAGAACATTGCCCACTACAAATACTTGATGCGGAAAATTGGAATTTCAGGGCGTGATAGCGGCTGCGTTGGGCACGGCCTGCGTGCTGAGTACGCCGAGAACATCTCGCTGATGAATGGCTTGGTGCCGCCTGTATTGGGTGGTAAACACAGCCAAATGGACAAGGAAGCGCGGCTGGCAATTCAAGCTATTGTTTCCCAAAACATGGGCCATCATCGGCCCGAGGTGACGGGTGCTTACTACGGTTCCTTTAGACCAAAAAATTAAGCGCAACGGAATAAAAAAACCGCCTTTTGGCGGTTTTTCTTTATTTGGCTAAAAAAATCTTTGCTGATTTATCCATTGAAGTTCTTCCCGTGAAACTGCCGTAGTGAGCAAATCGGCAGATTCAAGTAACCGTTCACACTCATCCGACAACATCGGGGTTTTTTTTGCAAAAATGATCTGGCGTGGAGGTGGTTGATTTTTGATTGAGATCAATCCATTCGAGAGGCAATACTCAAAAGGCATGATTTTCCATATAGTTGATTCCTCATTTTCAGGGGAAATGGTCGCATAGCGGCTTGGATTCAAAGCGATGTTGTATATTCGTGCAGGAAACCAGCCCAATGCGCTAAACTGTTTTCGCCAAAAAATTTCTTTGTTTGCATCTATCAAGATTTCAGAATCAAGATCGGCGGTAATTTGTGAAAAAATCACATAGTTACTTTTTTTATTTCTAATTTTCACCGTTGCTTCGTAGGCTCCAATCCACAAAGTAAGTGGCTTATTGATAGTTAATAAAAAACTCTGGTGGGGTGACGAATTTAGTAAAACCATTTATTTCTCTATTTTTTTGTTATTTTTGAGTGTGATTTTGTGTTTCAAAGGCAGTCGCCAATTCGCTGCTGTAACAGTGAGCAATGAATTGATAGCTTCGTTTGCGTGTAGGCGGACTGTGGATTTTTGTTTATTTTGGGAGGTCAATTTTTTTGTCGAAGAATTTACATTCATTGCACTATGATAATTTGATGCAATCAAAATTTCAGACAAAAGGTTGCGTTTTTTGATTAGCTTTCGCTGCCTATATGACGTTGCTATTCTTAACAATCTACTGATGGATCGACGTAAATTTCTTCAATCAGCAGCAGCCGTTGCTCCTGCATTTTTTTCAGGCATCTCTAGTGCCTGGGCGCAGTCCGATTACTGGTCACAGCCTCGTGGAATTTGGTTGCAAAGGCAGACTGGCAACGGGAAGGAGGAAGTAAGGAGCATCTACTTTGCCGACGGGCGCATCATCCCCGACGGGTATGTGCAAGCCTGTCGATTGCTGCGTGATGTGCGGGCTGGCCAAGCCGTGCAAATGTCGCCTGTCCTGCTAGACATCCTATGTGGTATGCAGGGCTTTCTTGGGGCGCATGGCTACAGTATTCCGCTGGTGACCACATCAGGCTACAGAAGCCCTGCCACCAACGCGGCTACGGAGGGGGCTGCTCGCAACAGTATGCACGTCCAGGGCAGGGCGTGGGATGGGCGGATGCCGGGTGTTTCAGGCGATGTTATGGCCCAGATAGCGCTGTACCTGCAAGGTGGTGGGGTGGGACTCTACAAGGGGCGGGGCTTCATCCACATTGATGATGGGCGGTTGCGCTTCTGGCGCGGCTGATACCAACAACCAAGCTACGACCGGCCAAATTTGGCCGGTCTTTTTTTGGGGGCGGCTTGTGGCCCTCATCGGGCTGAACAGCGAAAGCTACCTAAAACGCGCATTTATTCGATGTGTAAATGAAGTGTTTTTTGTGTTGAAATATATCTACCACACCGCAATTGCGGAAATGAGACACAAAGCGAACAGTCTTGCGCCTTACGCTTGTTGTTTGAGAATGAGCCACGGATACGTTTGCTGTGCAAATACAAATTTGCAGAGCGAATTGCTCAAAGCCTTTTCTATGCCGGGACTCTGGCAATTTTTAAGGCTTTTTACCATGCGCCGTTCTTACGCTTCCTATCAAACTCAGTCTAAATTTTCCTCTAGCTACTACACCATCCTTCGATGGTCTGCTCCAGCTTGGGTTTGCATCATGTTTGTGCTGGGTCTAATTTCGACTCGGTTCCTGAACTAAGAAAATTGAAAATCCACTTCGGTGGGTTTTTTAATGTCCCTGCACATTAGAAAGCCTATCGGCCTACTCCTTTTTCAACACCGCGAATGCGGGATTTTTAGGAGTTTAATCATGTTCAAGACTATCGCTATCGTTGCCGCTATCGCTTTTGCTTCTGTTGCTAACGCACAAGTTGCTCAAAAAAATAGCATCATTGTTCAAACTGGCATCAACAAAGTTGTTCCTATTCAAGAAAAAAACGCTGTCAAAAAGCACATTGTCCATGCTGTCTATGTTGCTGATAACCGCATCAACAATACTGGCGCTCGCATGGTTGGTCGCAACTATGTAGGAACTGAGACAGGCATTGAAGGCCTCGACTTCAACCGCAAATAATAAGTAAATTGAAAACTCACCTTGGTGGGTTTTCTAATGCCGTACAGCATTAGAAAGCCTATCGGCCTAAATTCACAACACTCTTTTTAGAGGAATTTTATGCTTTCTTTTCATCAGGCCCAAGAAATGGCAATTTTTGCTGTAAAAAGCGGAGAAATTTTGAATTATTTTGTAGAAAAATCACACGACAAAGGTTTGTATATCACTTTTGAGACAAAACAAGGGTGGAATCCTGAACCTTGGTGGCAAGAGTTTGATGACGAAAACATCGACATTTATCTCTAAATAAAAAATCTCTTTGGTAGATTTTCTCATGCACTTACAGCATGAGAAAGCCTATCGGCTTGCTCCTTTTTCAACACCGCAACTGCGGAATTTTCAAGGAGTTTTTTATGGCACACGAACTGTCTTTTAATTTGGCTGGTGAAGCAGAAATGGCCTACATTGGTGCTAAACCTTGGCATGGATTGGGTCAGGAAGTCAATCCTGACGCATCTTTGCAAGAATGGATGGACGCAGCACGCATGAATTGGAGTATCAATCGCGCACCCGTTCAATTCAAGAATGCAAATTCTGATTTGATGTGCGAGTATCCTGATAGTCACGTTCTCTATCGAAGTGACAACGGTAAAGCCTTATCGGTTGTCTCTGACCGCTACAAAGTTGTGCAACCGAAGGACATGATTGAATTCTTCCGCTCCCTTGTGGAAAACGAAGGGTTCAAAATTGAAACCATCGGAACGCTGAAAGAAGGTCGTCGCATCTGGGCATTGGCAAACACTAATATACAGAATGATGTCATTGTGGGTGATCGTCTCAAGGCTTATGTCTTGTTGATCACTTCCTGCGATGGGTCTTTGGCTACGACCGCGAAGTTTACCAGCGTCCGGGTCGTTTGCTGGAATACCCAAGCAATTGCTCTGAGCGACGGTGGGAAAGAAGTCAAGGTGCGTCACAACACCGTCTTCAATCCAGATCAGGTCAAGGGTGAAATGGGCCTTATCGGTGCCCAAGCCTTTGATAACTTCCTCGGAAAAATGCGCGACTTAACGAAGGTGAAAATTTCACAAAACGATGCCATTAGCATTGTTAGCTCGCTTCTGCCGAAGCCTACTGGTGAAAAGGACATTACTCAATCGAAGGGCTTCATTCAAGTCATGAGCCTGTTCAATGGTGCTGGTAAGGGTTCAACCTTGCCTGGTGTTCAGGGGACAGCTTGGGGACTGCTCAACTCCATGACTGAATATGTTGACCACCATGCACGCGCACACAATCCTGAAAATCGACTCCATAACCAATGGTTCGGTAAAGGTGCAACCTTGAAAGAGGCCACTGAACAGTTGCTGTGCGACATGATTATCTAACGATAACAAAACCAAAACCCACTTCGGTGGGTTTTCTCATGTGGTAGTCACATGCGAAAGCCTATCGGTTTGCTCCTTCTTTAACCCCGATTTTGGGAAATTTCTAGGAGTTTTTATGAGCAATATGAGTGATTCGTTTGGCTATATTTTGGTCGAAAAAATTACGCCTGTAATCGAAGCGCTGTACGTCGGTTACAGTTTGGGTTTGAATTTGGATTGTGGGCGCTACCACATCCAAATCATGGAATCACTTGGCAACAGCAGTTGGGAGCAAGTGCTAGACGCACTGCATGACCTCGCAGAGTCCAATGGATATGAGGCTAATGAAGAAGATGACAATGATCCAAATTGGGAAGTTATCAAATTCTTAGCAGGATCTTTTGGCGTAAATGACGAGCGACTGCATAAAATTTTAGAAAAGGAAGATTATCTTGGGGAGGCAAGTCTCGATGTTCTGTACGAGCTGGCTACTCTATTTGACGATGGGCACAAAATCAGCGGGTACATGATCCAATCAGACATGGTTCCTGACCTTCCTTTAACCACTGAGTACCGTGGGATTATTGGACACTTCCAAGGAAAACACTTTTCCTGTAATTTTAGTTCGGAGGATTCCTCGCTAGGGGAGTATCTAAACAAAAATTTAGGTGAAGGTAACTTGAATTTTGCTGCTGAACGTCTGCAAACTGAGGTACAAAAACTTTTGGATGGTGTTGTTTGTGAAAATCAACGCACCGCCTTGAAGTTAGCGCTTTCTGATTTGCTGAAAAGCTAATTAACCTTAACCAAGCCCTGCATCATGCTGGGCTTTTTTGACTGGGGAAATATATGAAAGATTTATCGCATCTGAACGTTGGTGATTTTGTTGCTGTGCTGCGAGAACGCTATGGCGACATCCGTGTTCCTCAATATCATCTTTTGAAAATCACTCGAAAAACAAAGTCGTCCTTTTTTTGTGTTCATCCAAAATATGAAAAAAGTGAAACCCAAATTCACCAAAACACTGGGAGAGTCAAAGGCACTTATAACTATGCAGTGGAAGCAACGTCGGAAATTGCAGAAGAAAATGTAAAGCAAACAGAAGAATTTGAGCGCTATCAAAAAGCGTACAACAAATATTCCGAAATGTTGTTTCAACATGGGCATCATTTATCTATTGAGCAGCTTGAAATTCTTGGTGAAGCCTGGGATCGGTGCAAACTTTTGGAAAAGCGTAGTACGTAAATTTTTAACATCAACCACAACCCGGCATTCCGCTGGGTTTTTTTATAGGATTTGTCATGGAAAAAAAGATTTTAGATAACACAAGTGGTATTGAATGGAACATTCGCATTGTTCCGCTAAATGCCCGATATGGGCTGAGTGGACAAGTGATAAATACCGATACTGAACCGTTAGTTGAATTTTTTGATTCACGCTATGTAGGTTCCGACCAGCTTGGTTTTTTCGTTACTCGATACCGTCTTAGCACCCTATTGAAACACGAGGGTGGATTGTGTCTAAATGGCTCACCACCTCAATATGTCGATGCGGCTTTTATGGAGTCGCTACGCAATTGGCTCAAACCATTCTCGGATTGAGCTAAAAATCATCTCAATAGCTACCCATATCACGGTAGCTATTGAGTATGGTTAAAAATACTGTAACGATATTCAAAACCAGGAGATTTTCATAAGAGGCTTTTGTTTTTGTTCTCATAAATGCAAAAACAAAAACCTTTTTTAACCATTTTTTGGAAGGTTTTTATGAAAAAGAAAGTTAGCTTGAGCACATTGCAAATGGACTTGTTTGGTGGCTGCGACTATGCGGTGATCGACACTCCTGTTGTAGTACCAAAAATCATTTCCGAGAAAAAGGAAGTGGTGGAGCGCATTGAGCAAGCATTTGAGGAGCAAGCAAAAAGCAAGCGTGCCTTGTTTGAGTTGCTGGATGAACACTTGGCTTGCCTAAGTTCTTCTCGCTCAAAAGTGCAAGCCAACATTCGCGCCATTGAAATTTTGCAGCAATCTGGCCCTAAAACTGTAGAGGAAAAAGCAGCACTGGTTGCTTATAGCGGCTGGGGTGGTTTGTCTAATGTCTTTACTCCTAAAACAGAGTTCCCTGCCGAACAAAAACGGCTGCGGGAGCTTTTGAGTGAAGATCAATACAGCAGTGCAATGGAGTCGGTTCTGTCTGCGTACTACACCGAGCCTGCTGTCGTTCGTGCCATGTGGAAGATGATTCGACACATGGGTTTCACGGGTGGCAAGGTGCTGGAGCCATCATGCGGTGTGGGGCATTTTATTGGGGCTATGCCTCAAGACTTGCGCCAAGAATCGCATATCTCGATGGTGGAAATTGACGATACGACGGCTGCCATTGCACAGGCAGTTTACGCTGATGAACAAACCATTGTTTATCACACTGGCCTGCAAAATGCACCAATTCAGTCTGAAAGTTTTGATCTGGTTATCGGGAATGTGCCGTTTGGCAACTACCGCGTAACGGATCGAAAATTTGACCACTTGCGCTTGGTTATTCATGACTACTTCTTTGCGAAGTGTCTGAATGCTTTGCGTGTTGGTGGCATCATGTGCTTAATCACATCTACCGGAACGATGGATAAAGAGGAACACAAGTTCCGCGAATATCTAGCGCAACGGGCCAACCTGCTAACTGCTATCCGACTGCCCACTGGTGCTTTTAAGCGCTTGGGTTCAACGGATGTTGTTGCAGACATTCTTGTTTTTCAGAAAAAGGAGTATCAACCAGAAGTTAAAGATTTTAATTTTGGCCCACTGAAAAGCCCACCGCCACAAATGCAAAAAGGCTACTTTGGAGCAAAAATCAACGTCTTCTTCGCCAGCAATAAAAATAACGTCTTGGGCGCATTGGAAACTCGAACTGCAAGGTTTGGTACCACTACCAGCGTTGTCGCACGAGAGAACTGGATGCAAGAGCTTGAGGAGCTGGCTATTTCGCAAAACCTTCGGGGGCGATTTGACCCAGCGCTGAATGTTCGTGCAGACCATCGTGCAGCAATTATCAAAGATAAAACTGGCCTGAAAACCGGGGTGGCTTACGGCTACTTCTTTGATGATGACGGGCAATTGATGCAGCTTGATGAGTGTTCTGAGGTGAAAACTTTGGGGCATTTGCCAGCAAGCACCTTGCTACGTTTAGAAGGTATGACGCATATCCGCAATGCTGTACTAGAAGTGCTAGAGGCCGATTCTATGCAGTGCGAAAGTGCTGCTGCGAAGCGGGAAAAACTCAACCGCTTCTACGATGTGTTTGTCAAGCGCCACGGCTTCTTGATGACACCCCATAATCGTCGCCTGTTTTCTGCTGATACGCACGCTCCTTTGCTGTGGTCGCTGGAGATGTACGATGAGGAAAAAGAAACCGCTGTTAAAGCGGATATTTTCTACAAATCCACGGTGTCGCAAGCAGTCTTGGCAGAAAGTGCTGAAACGATGGGGGAAGCTATTGCCCTGTCCTACAACAAATTTGCTAAGTTTGTGCCCGAGTTCGTTGCAAAGGTGCAAGGCCGTCGAACCGAAGATATTTTAGAGGAGCTTATTAGTGAAGATCGGGTTTACCTGAATCCGCTCTCGCTTAAATGGGAAGACAAAGAAAGCTATCTCAGCGGTAATGTGTACGAAAAATTGGATGTGGCAAAAGCTGCTCAAGTGGGAGACTCTCGCTTTGAGCGCAATGTCGCTGCATTAAAAGCAGTAGTGCCTACCCGCATTCCATTGCAGTCGGTTGCTGTTCGCTTGGGTGTGCCGTGGATTAGTGCTGAAATAATTGAAGGGTTTACCCTTGAAGTTATCAGTATTAATTCTAGCTGCATTTCAATTACGCATTTACCCAGTGCTGCAAGTTGGACGGTCAGTGGTTTAGCCAAAAAAGACTTGAATGTAAATTCTGCATGGGGAACTACACGCAGAAGTTTTGTTTCGCTTCTTGAGGATTTATTGAATCAGAAGTCAACAGAAATTTACGACAAGGAAGTGCTGGCTGACGGAAAAGTCAAAATGGTTCTCAATGCAGACGAAACTCTCGCTGCCCGTGAAAAGGCAGAAAAAATCCAGAATGCTTTTGCTGAATGGGTTTTTACGAGTGAAAAACGGGTCGCTGAATTGGAGGACATTTACAACCGTACCTACAACGGTCAGGTCAATCGCTGCTATGACGGAAGTCATTTGGTTATTCCTGGACTTAACCCGGAAATCAAACTGCGTGCAGCGCAAAAAGACTCTATCTGGCGTGGGTTGGTAAGCGGCAATACGCTCTATGCCTTGGCAGTGGGTGGTGGTAAAACACTGATCCAGATTTGTGTTGCACATGAATCAAAACGCCTGGGTATTGCAAACAAGCCAATGCTAGTGGTTCCGAATCACATGCTTGAGGCTTTCGCTGGTGAATATCTGCGGGCTTTTCCGCGAGCAAAAATTCTTGCCGCAAGCAAGGAAGACTTACAAGGAGAACGGAGAAAAACTTTGCTGATGCGTGCAGCAACGCACGACTGGGACTGCATCATCATCACACACAGCTCCTTTGGACGCTTGACGGTGGGGACGCGGGCCTTGGATGAGTTCTGCAAAGACATTGGCAATAAAGTGCAAGAGGCCATCATGGGCGCGACTGACGACAACGCAGTTCGTGAAGCCATGCGCCAGAAAAAACTCATTGAGGAAAAACTCAAAAAAATGAGTGAAGGCGATAAAGACACTGGGATGCTGACCTTCGAGCAGTTGGGCGTTGACCTGCTGTGCGTGGATGAAGCTGACCTGTTCAAGAACCTCTGGTTCCACACTAAAAAAACTCGTGTCGCTGGTCTAGCCAATACCTGTTCTGGGCGTGCCTTGGACTTGTACCTGAAAAGCCGCATGATTTTTCAACGACGCAATTTTGATGGCTTCGGCTTGATGTTCGCAACGGCTACGCCTATTGCTAACACCATCGCTGAGATGTTCATCATGCAAACTTATCTGCAACCACTGACTATGGAGAAAAAAGGAATTGATAGCTTCGATGCTTGGGCTGCTAACTTTGCACGGGAGGTAACTTCCATCGAGGTCAAGCCCGAGGGTTCAGGATTCCGTATGCACACCCGGTTTGCCCGGTTTGTGAATGTGCCTGAGCTGATGCTGTTGTTCCGAGAAATCGCTGAAATTCGTACCAAGAAAGACCTGGCGCTGCCCGATCCCGTTCTGTTCGGTGGAAAGCATACCCTCGTTTCTGTTCCCGCTTCTGTGGAGCAAAAAGAGTTTGTGCAGTCACTGGTGGAGCGTGCTGATTTGATTCGTTCGGGTGAGGTCAAGCCAACTGAGGACAATATGCTGTGCGTCACCAACGATGGCCGAAAGGCTGCGCTGGATATGCGCTGTATGAATCCAATGGCAGCAGATAACCCCTTTAGCAAAGTCAATGCCTGCGTGGAAAAAGTGTTTCAACACTGGAAAGATGGACAACAGGAGCGTCTGACGCAACTGGTGTTTTCTGACCTGAGTGTGCCTAGCAACACTGCGTTCTCTGTGTATGGCGACATTCGCCAGAAGCTGATGGAGCGCGGCGTACCAGCAGAGGAAATTGCGTTCGCGCAAGACTACTCCACTGATAAGGCCAAAGCCGAACTACACCGCAAGGTGCGACAAGGAATGGTGCGTGTGCTGATTGGTTCTACGGAATTGATGGGCTTCGGTACCAATGTGCAAGACCGACTCGTAGCAAAGCATGACCTGGATGCCCCGTGGCGGCCTCGTGATGTGGAGCAGCGTGATGGTCGGATCATCCGACAAGGAAACAAAAATGAAGTAGTTTGGATTTATCGCTACGTGACTGAACAAACTTTTGATGCTTATATGTGGCAGACCTTGGAGCGTAAAGCCGGGTTCATCGCGCAAGTGATGGAACACTCGGGTGATGCGCGTTCGGTCGAAGATGTTACCAGTCAGGCGCTCTCGTTTGCTGAGGTCAAAGCCTTGGCTTCTGGAAACCCTCTGGTGATTGAAAAGGCTGGCATCGATGCTGATGTGACACGCTTGGCTGCACTGAAAAGTGTCTATCTGAGCGATAAGCGCAAGTATGTAAGCAGTCTGCACCACGAAAAGCAAACCCTAGAGTACCGTGAAAATCTGGTGCGTCTGTTGAGTGCTGATATTGATGCCATTGGTGACACCACGAAAGTGGTCGTTGATGGAATCGAAGCACAAGACCCACTAAAGGCTGGCAAGATGATTATGCAGCGCAATGCTGTAATTTCTGCAATGCTCAAGGAAAAGTCTAATCGCACTCTTGCTATCTGCAAAATTGGCAACGCCACATTGGAAGTTGTTGATTTCGGCTACAAGCGGACAAAAGTTCGCATGAATAGTGGAAGTCACGATATTGATGTGCCTTACGGTGCCGAAAACATCGCTGCGTTCTTGATCGAAAAATCTCTGGAAAAACAACTGCGAGAAATCGTAGAAAAAAATCTGGAGGCTATCGAAAAAGGCCGTGATGCAATCAAAACCCTCACACAGCGCTGCTCTATGCCGTTTGAGCATGAAAATGCTCTCAATGCAGCAGTTGCACGCCAAGAGGAAATTGATGCAAGTCTGGAAATCGACTCGCAAGATATGTCTCTGGTTGCAATGACCGAAGACTAAAAAAGCACAGTGCCTGCCCCGAAAGGGGTGGGTGTGCTAAATTTTCCAAAGTCAGGAAAAAATTTTCCATAAATTTAGAAAAAAAAATTCCGAAATCAGGAAAAATTTTCCCGGATTTGGGATGGAATTTTCAAAAGGCCGCTCGCTTTCTGAAAACCCCTTTCCTTTTTCAACACCGCCTTTTGCGGAATTTTTAGGAAGGAATACTGATGGAATACTACGAAATTGGCCCCAGTCCTTGGGGTGAAGAATGCGCGCAAATTGGAGAGGATGGTTACAACGCTCGTGCTCGTGCTGAGTGCCGTGCCTTTATTGGTCAAATTTTGCGGCACTATCCAGCTCTCAATGCCCGCTCAAAAAAGGGTGGGCGTGCTGAAAACTACAAAATTTGAATGATTTTTTGAGCGCTACGCAAAACCAAAAACCTGAAAATAGGCTATTGAATTTTTAAGGGGCCACTTCGCTTGTTAAAAGTTCGATGACAAATCCTTTATTAACACCACACTTGTGGAAATTCAAGGGACAAAATGAGTGAAGTTATATTCTACCGAATTATTCTTGCAGCTGTGGCAAACTGCCGCTCTGTTGGTTATCGTCAATTTGGAATGATTTCTATGGCTAAACATTTAGGTTTTTTCAACACTGAAGAAACACTAGAAAGAGATTGGACTGATTTTCTTAAAAAGAATATCAGCGCCAAAAATTGCAATGAAATTTTAGACCTTCTTTTGAGTCCCGCAAAGACTCAAAAAAGGGTTATTCTCTAGTTTAATGATGGTGGCCGCTTCGGCAGTCACCTTTTTATTTATAAAATATGGTTATGCAAAAAACAAAACAGCAGAAATTAATGATAGCGCGTTTTGATTCGGTGCAATATGTTGCTCGTCTAAAAGCAGAAGGATTTTCTGAACAACAGTGCAAAGCTATGGCTGATGCCTTAGCAATTGCACTGGGAGAAGCTGCGGTAGGAGAAATAGCTACAAAAGAAGATTTTTCTGCTGTAAAAATTGATTTGAAAATTATTAAATCTGACAACAAAACAATCGAGTGGCTTCTAGGAATTTTAATGGTTGGAATGTTTCTGCTTTCGTGGAAAATTTATCTGTGAATTTAGAATTTTTTGGATAACCTTCAAAGGTTGATTTTCTAGCTTAACAAAGGCTGCTTCGGCATCCACCTTCTCCTATTGGGCACTTGATGTATCATGTGATCCACCAGGCAAAAAATCCGCAACGTCTAGCCTAGCCAGCTTAAACGTCCCATTAAACTTTCCGCTTTGCAGCTCCCCTAAAATATCCCCAAAGCCACGAATTTCCATATCTCTTTCAGCCAGCGAAAATCCATCGAAATGATTGCACACGGCATTCAATCGTTCCAAAGTAGTCCCAGCAGGCTGTTTATCCACCATCATTACAAAGTCTGCTGATCCGCCATTACGGGCCAAGCGCCCACGCAACTGGTGCAGCTGGGCCACGCCAAATTTATCGGCATTGGACACTACCATCAGCCCAATATCGGCTACGTCCACGCCAACTTCTACCGCTGTGCTGGCCACAATGATTGGCTGCTCTCCCGTGGCGAATGCGGTCAATGCCTTTTGCTTTTCCGCTGGCTTGAGCTTGCCATGCAAGATGCTGACTTTGCTGGGGAAGCGCTCAGACAAACGCTTGCCTGCATCAATCACTGATGCGCCCTCTCCTGTAACACGGTGGTACAGGAAAATAATCTTCTTGCCCATGTCAATATGCTGGCGCACCAGTCCTCCCACACTGCCCCTGTGTCGCGGTATGGCGATGCAAGATCGGATGAGCTTGGGTACAGGGCCGTTCACGATTTTCACTTGCTTCCACCCATCGAAGATAGCCAGCGCTAAAGATCGCGGAATTGGCGTTGCGCTTGCTTCGATGATGTGCGTGTGGGCATGGGCCAGGATTTTGCGTTGCTCCACCGAGAACTTGTGCTGCTCATCGATCACCAGTGCCTCCAGCTTTTGCATGGCAGGCAGATGAAACAAGGCTTGTGTACCAATCAGCATCTTGGCCGCCCTAGTAGGCTTATCGGCCCCTGCAATGACTAAGGCTGGCTTGAGGTCTGGGAAGCGGGCTTGTGCCTGAGCGTGAATCTGTCTGGCCACCAGATCACTGGGCACCACTACCGCCACCCTTTTGCGGGTGGTGCGGGCTACTGCGGCAATGGCCAGCAGGAACACCAAAGTCTTGCCCGTGCCAACGTCCCCATTGAGCAGAATGCGCGCTCCAGACTTGCCGTTAAATTCGAGTCTGATCTCGTTGAGCGCACGGCGCTGGTCTGGGCTAAGTGTCTCTTTCTGCGCCTTGACCGCCTCAATCAGCGCGGCATCGATGTTGTAGCGCGCTGGCTCATCGGATGTTGGCGCATTGCCAGTCTTGGCTGCATGGCGTATCTCGGCTACCACGGCTTGACGGGCTATAGCGAGTGCAGTTTCAGCGGATTGAAGCGTGGCAGGTGTGTGCAGGTCTTTGATAAGCTGCACCGAACTAATGCCTCGCTGCTGTAGCAATTGGCTAATCGGCAAAACACTCGAAACTATCTCAGCTGCCTCCTGCACTGCGGATGGCTCTAGTAGTGCAGCTTTGATTCCTTGCTCAATTTTGTCACCAGAAATAAGACCTGGCACGCCAACATACTGCGGCTCTACTTTGCCCGTGAAGCTAGACAGTGCCGCATTAAATATCATCGGGCCTTTCCCGGTCATGCGGCGGCTTCCTTGAATCAAAATTTGCTGCCCAACAAGCTCTTTGACTTCATCGGGCTTAACGCCAAAACATCGCACATGCAGCGCTTTTGCGTCAGAAAAATCCATGCTCAGACGGATCATTCTAGGAAACGGACTTTTTGTTTCGTTCCCCTTCGCATCTATTCCTGCCCACGAACTCAATTTTCCTCGAAAAATGACAGTTTTATCTTCTGGCGCATTGTTTATAAAATGAAAAACGTTAGATTTGTCGATGTATTCTTTTGGCAGTACCAACAGGGCAGTCGCCGCGCTACTGCATCCCAGGGGCGCAAGAGAATCGAAGGTTATTTTATTTTTCTGCATGAGCAATTACACCAATTCGGTTATCACTCGAATATAACAAAAGATTAGCGAAATTCGCAATCTTTCAATTCCCTAAAAGCAAAATTTAGCTGTATCGTTACGGTTGGTCAGTAGCTACAGGTGTGCCCTTCTTCCTTGGTTGGTTGAATTCGCTACAGGGGTGTAGGGGAAAAGGGCACACCTGTAGAGAGGAATCATCTCCGTTCCTCACTTACTGACTTCAACGCCGCGCATGTGGCAAGAGAAGATCACAGCCAACTTCTGGCTGGGATAACTTTGTTGAGCGGGTAGCTGCTCAAGGAGAAAAAATGAAATCGTTTTTGGCTGAAGTGGTCGCAAAAAATAATGTGGCTGCTGGTTTTTCTGTGTCCGGTAAAATTCGCGCTGGCTTTAAAGTAATGACGAAGCGGGCATCTGAAAATGCTAAAGCTGTAGAGATTTATCGCAAAGTGCAAGAAGGCAAAATGTCTTTTCAGCAAGCTGCGAATGAAATCAAGCAAAAAGCTGGAATCGACAATCCGTTCTATCCACGCAATACTGCCTATTTTCACGCCCATCCTTGGGATATGGAAAGTGGCAAAATCGCTTCGGACAAGCTGCTGGAGTTGTATGGAGAAAAACGTGAGGGTGATACAGAGCCTCGCCTGTACCGCTTTCCAGTAGTTTTTCCTGATGTTGGTCGTAATGGCATTGACACGATTCTTGGATCGGGTCTGGCTGTGCGAGGAAATACAGGCATCACCAACTACCGCAGTCAATACGCTGAGGACGGCACCCGAAACTGTGTCTATCTGCCTCCAGTCGTACCCAATGCCGATGCCAAACGCAAGCAGTTCGCACGGCGTGAGTTCATCATCCGTGGAGTCTGCAAGACCGAAGAATGCACTGAGTTCGCCATCGGTGCCTGCCGTTTTGCTGGAACCTTGCGGTTCTACATTCCTGGCATGTCCGGTGGTGGTGTGTTCTCTCTGGAAACAGGGAGTACCCTCGCTGCATCGGAAATCTACCTTCGACTAGCATCCATCTTGCAAGAGTGCGGCAGACTGCCAAACTTCGCGCCTGATGGCAGCCCTGTTTTCTTCATCACCAAGGCCAAAAAGCCTCGTGTGTACTACGATGAAAATGGGGTACAAAAGAAGGGTGATCAATGGGTGGTTGCGCTGGAAATGGACATCGACTTGGCAAAAGTGCGATTGCAGCAAGAGCGCAAGCAATTGTCTCTGGCCGCATCAGCACCTGCCAAACAAGGAGTGGCAATTCCGTCTTCGTGGCGGCAAAGCGATTCTGATGGCAGCTATGGCTACGGTGAAGAAGTCTATGAGGCTCAAAGCCCAGCGTTTTTGCTGGATGCACCTGAAGTCGGTGAAGTAATGGAGCAAGCGCAGACTGTCATGAGCGACATTGACCGCCTGCATGAGCGCGTAGATGTCTATGGAATTCGCCGCAGGGTGGATGAATGGGCAGCACTGCGTCATGGTCAAGATTGGATGCAATCGCCTGAAAAGATAAAACTGGTGTGTGATAGCTTCTTGCAGATTGAGTCAAAGTTCGGTGCCCATTCGGCGCAGTACCTTGATTTGCAGATTCAGCTGTTAAACAACGGGATTTCTTATCAAGACGTGACTCTGCCATATATCAAAAAGAAATTCGGTGGGCTTGGGATTGGTGAAAATCTTCACATTATCCTATCGCATATCGATGAACTTCTTGAAAAAGGCGTAGATTCTGCTATATCAGTAATGAAAAGCGAAGTTGCATAATTTCGTAACCTCATAAAACAAAACCCGCTTTGGCGGGTTTTCTTATGCCACTATCAAGGCATAAGAAAACTCGTTTTCCTTGATTTTTTAACACCGATTTTTCGGAAATTCAAGGAGTAAATTATGGGATGGTTTTTCTATAACAATAAAAATATTGGCAAAAAAGAAATTATTGACCTCTTGATGAAGGATGATTTTTTAGACGGATATAATTTGATTGAGTATAAGGTAGCTGCAAACAACCTTTGGTATCTTCTTTCTCGTCCTGACGGAACAAAGACCATTGGACTGTATATGCTGCAATCTGGTGGTAATGAATCAGGTTGGGGCTACCAAGGAATGAGTGAAGATTCTGGGCCTTATCAGCTCAACTGCCCTCTGTCATTGCTTGAAAAGGCCGATCCTCCTACGTCTGATTATGCAAAAGAATGGAGGGATAAAGTTCTAGCTGCCAATAGCAAAAAGAAAGAACTGCGTTCAAAGTTGGCTCCTAAAGTTGTGGTTCGTGTTAATCAAAGGGAGTTTGAACTCATTTGTAAACAACCGCGCTCATCAACTTGGACAGTTAAAGAAATTGCAACAGGTAAATTTTTTGGCATTGCTAAATCAGTGATGGCAGAAGCTGAGATAGTTGAGGATGACAAGCAAGCTGCAAGCGAATTGTTTACCTCGCAAGCAATTTTATTCAGCGATGAATGTGAAGTTGCATAATTTCACTGCCTGATAAAACAAGACCCGCTTTGGCGGGTTTTCTTATGCCAGACAATCAAGGCATAAGAAAGCCTGTCTCCTTGGTTTTTAACGCCATTTTTTGGCAATTCAAAGGAGTAAATTATGGGATGGAGTTTTAGCTGGAATGTAAACGAAGGCAAAAAAGAGCTTGTCGAAAGGCTGGTTAATCGTGGCTTTTCCCCTGGCTACAAAATGCTCGAACACAAAGTCGTTGGCAACAACCTCTGGTATATTTTTTCTCGTCCAGATGATAGCAAATCGATTGGGCTGTATCGTTTACAGCCCGGTGGAAGAAGTGACGAGGGCTGGGGCTATAAAGGTGTGGGTGAAGATAATGGCCCTGGCGAACTAGATTGCCCGATTGCATTTATCCAAAAGTGTGACCCGCCGCAGACTGATTATGCGCGGGAGTGGCGCGAGAAGGTGATGCAATTCGATGCACGAAAGAAGGAACTGAAAAAGAGTCTTCGGCCAGGTGTGCTGATTAATCTTTGGAAGAAAGATTACCGACTGATTGAGAAACAAAAATCGCAATGGATCGTCCAAAGCGTCGAGACAGATACACTGTTTCGGCTTCCGAACGAAGGCATGATGTCCCTGACTATCATCTCGGAGCAAGTGGCTACACCAGCCCCTGCGCCGGAAACCCTTGATCTTTTTGTTACTGCCTAAAAAACCAAGAAGCCCTCCAGCCTTTCGGTTGGGAGGGCTTTTTTGTGCGTTCGTGCTGCTGAGTACGACCGGCCAAATTTGGCCGGTCGGTGGTGTGAGAGAACGAGGCGCTTGGCTGTGGAGTGGTGTCCAGCATGGCCCGCGCCTTGGG
>NZ_JAQUCA010000021.1 GCF_028686475.1 Giesbergeria sp.
CGCGGGCCTTCAAGGCGGCGTTGTACTCGGGCCAGTTGGTGGTTTTGTAGCGGGTCTTGGCGGGTGCGACTTCACTCATGGGACGTTAGCTTACCTGCTGGTCGGGGGATTTGTGCAACAAAGCCGGGGTTGAGGTGATGGAGGTCAACCCAGCTTATACGTCAGTGATTGGCGCTGTCAATTACGCGCAAACAAAAGGATTTTCGGTTCATCAGGGCGCGGCTATTGCTATCGCCCGCAGAGGTTTGGGTTTGTCTGAGCGTTCGGCGGTGGCTGTAGGCGTTGTGCCTGTAGCCAATGGCGGTCATGTCACCTTTGAGCTACCTGTAAGGAATCGCGCAAAGCATGTGTGGTCGTTTTGGTCAAAAGTTCGCACAAACCTTAAAGCAGCGCATGTAGCGCATTACCGGCATGGTGATCATCAAAAATCACCATCACCTTTGGCTCCAGCAATGCAGCCATTGTGTGCTTTCTGGTCTTCCACGGCGCAATCCCGTGGTGCGAATCGCCAGCAAAACGGTTCGGCTGACGTACTGGGCGATGTGCCTTTCTGAGTCCTTTTGGGGCTTAGGCATATTTGTCTATGGTTTTAGGAACGGCATGATGGCCAGCCAAGTGTTCAAGCTGACAAACGACAGCACCGTGGCCACCACCAAGGCAGCAGAACAAAAACCAGCCAATCCGTAGCGCTGCGCCAAGGCCGGCAGCAGCACCGGAATCGGCATACAGGCAAACACCAGTGCGGCCACTTGCAGGCGTGGGTCAAAGCCGGGCCAAAGCCACAACATCAGCAGCACCGCCAGTGGGTGCAGCAGCAGTTTGCCGGCGGCCAGCACGCCCAAATCTTGCCCGGCAGCGCGCAAAGGCTGGCCGACCAACATGCCGCCAATCATGAACAGCGCTACCGGAGCAGCGGCACTGCTGAGCAGGGTCAGGGTTTTTTGCACGGGGGCCAAGACGGTCCATCCGCTGGCCGACCACGCCAGTCCAGCCAAGATAGCCAAAAACACCGGGCTTTTGAACAAAGACCGCAACGATTGCAGCAAAGACTGTTGCCAGCGCACCTCTTCGCTGGCATCGGCCAGCGCCATCGTCAGGGGGATGATGACCGCCACCTCGGTCAGTAGGCACAGCGGCAGGGCAATATCGGCCGCAGGCCCCAACAACGGCTGGGCAATCGGGTAACCGACAAACACGCTGTTGGAGGCTGCCATCGCCTGCCCATACAGCGCACTGCGGCTACGGCCATGTCGGCAATACCAACGCGCATAGGCAAAGCCGCCCAACCAAGCCAACAAAGAACCCGACACATAAACTGCCAAATAGCCGGGGTTGAGCACTTCGTCTAGCCGATACTGCGAAATGGCCCGAAAAATCAGGCATGGCAGACTGATACGCAATAAAAACTGCCCCAGCACCCCCATTTGTTCACGGTTAAAGACACCAGCACGCACACAGGCAAAGCCCAAGGCAATGATGAGGTAAATAGGGGTGGTCAGGGACAAAATTTGCAGCATGGCAGCCAGCGTAGCAGTGCCTGCCCTGTGCTGCGGGCATGGCAGTGGTGCGGGTGTTCAAGATTATTTAAGGTTGGGCCAACGGCACCACGGGGGCCACAAACCCCGGCTCGCCGGGGCCGGGCACGGCCGGGCCAGCCCCGTAAATCAGCGCTTGCGGGTTGTCATTGAGCTTGGCCGCCACGCCACCCAACTGGCGCGCTGCGTGGGCGGCATCGTCACTGACCCCCTCGATGTGGGCCAGTGTGCCGTGGTTAAAGCGGTCAATGGCATGGTTGAGGGCTTGCGCGCCCACCGTGGCTTGCTCTAAGGCCCCGCCTGGGGCGTTGAGTTGCCCGGCAGTGTGCCCCCAAGCACGGGCCGCCCCCGTGACGGCGCTGCTGGTGCCTTGTAGCAGCTGCAAAGTCTGGCTAAAGTCTCGGGCCAAAGGGGGCAAAGCCGCCAAGGCGGGGTCTAGCCGTTGGCTCACGGTGGCATCGAGGCGCTGCCCCAAGGTGTGAATGCTGCCTGCTGCTTGGCCCAAATGGCCCAAGGCGGTGCTAATGCGCTGCTGGTTGTCATCGTTGAGCAATTGGTTGATGCGCTGCACCGCTTCGTTTACGCGCCCCAAAATGGCTTGGCCTTGGTCGGCCAGTTGGCTAAACGGCGAGTTGCGTAGCGGCAAACGTGGCAAACCGCTGGGGCCAGCCGGTAAGGTGGCTTGGGCTTCGCCCGCATCGTCGAGCAGCACATAGGCCAGCCCCGTCACGCCTTGGTAGCCCAAGATGGCAAAGGTGCTAGGGGTTAATGGGGTGGTTTCATGCACGGCGATGCGAATCAGCACATTGCCACTGATTTGGGGGTCAAAGCCAATTTTGGTCACTTTGCCCACGGCCACACCTTTGTAACGCACCGCCGCTTGCTCTTGCAGGCCGCTCACGCCCTCACGGCTAGAGAGTTCGTAGCTGTGGTAATTGCCGGTGTCGCGCGTGAGCCACATGCCCAAACCGGCCACCAAGGCCGCGACAATCAGCACAAACAGCCCGGCGGCTACGGCATGGGCTTTGTTTTCCATCATGACTCCTATGGGGCTTCTATGGGGCTTGCACGGGTGCCATCGCACGGCGACCGCGTTCACCCTGAAAAAATTGTTCGGTAAAAGGATGATGAAAGCGCGCCACCTCGGCAGGGGGGCCTGTCACAATCACTTTTTTCTCGGCCAGTACCGCCACGCGGCTAGACAGGGCAAACAGGGTGTCTAAATCGTGCGTCACCATCACCATCGTGATGCCCAGCAGGGCTTGCAACTGGCGCACCAAGGCGCAAAACTCGTCCGAGCCATGCGGGTCTAGCCCAGCAGTAGGCTCATCGAGCAGCAACAAGGGCGGGTCCATGATGAGGGCGCGCGCCAGTGCCACCCGTTTAATCATGCCACCCGACAAATCGGCCGGCATTCGGGTAGCGTGTTCGGGTTTGAGGCCCACCATTTGCAGCTTGACCATCGCGGCATCGCGCACCACCGCAGCGGGCAAGGTGCCTTGCTCACGCAAGGCAAAAGCGATGTTATCCAAGACATTGAAGGCCGAAAACAGCGCCCCATGCTGGAACAACATGCCCACCCGGCTGGCTGCCCCTCTACCGCCCAACTCGTGTGCCGGGCGGCCTAGCACTGTCACGCTGCCACGGGCAGGTTGGGTTAAACCCAAAATTTGGCGCAACAACACCGTTTTGCCGGTGCCCGAGCCACCCACCAGCGCCAGCATCTCGCCGCGCTGCACGGTTAAATCCAAATCTTGGTGTACGCTGAAAGCGGCATCGCCCTTGCCAAAAATGCTCCACAGGCGGTCTATGCGTACCACCGGGGCAGCTGCTGGAGTGGCGGTCAACATCAGGAAAAGCCCACGGTTTTGAACAGCACCGCAAACAGGGCATCGACCATAATCACCATCGTGATGGCTGTGACCACCGAGGCCGTGGTGCCTTCGCCCAAACTTTGCGTATTGGGTTTTACGCGCAGGCCCCAATGGCAGCCAATCAGGGCAATCATGGTGCCAAACACCACCGATTTGGCCAGTGCCAGCCACAAATTGGCCACACCCACTGCGGCGGGCAGGGCTTGGTAAAAGTAACCCGGTGAGATGCCCAAGGCCAAATCAGCGGCCAACATGCCACCGGCCAGCGCGGCCAACGTGGTCCAAACGGCAATCAAAGGCATGGCAATGGCCAAGGCCAGCGCGCGCGGCCAAACCAAACGCAAACCGTGCGGGATACCCATCACGCGCATGGCATCCAGCTCTTCCGTCACGCGCATCACGCCAATTTGGGCGGTAATGGCCGAGCCTGAGCGCCCAGCCACCAAAATAGCTGCCAGCATCGGCCCCAGCTCCCGAATCAAAGAAATCCCCAAAATGTTGACGATAAAGGCTTCGGCCCCAAACTGGCGCAGTTGTAGGCTCATCAGGTAGGCCAGCACCACGCCAATCAAAAAACCCACCAGCGCGGTAATGGGTAGCGCCATCGCCCCCATGCGGTACAAATGCCCCGAGACATCGCGCCACGGTGCCCGGTAGGGGTGGCGCAACAAATACAGGCTATCGAGCAGCAATTGCCCCACCAATTGCAGCAGGTGCCGGGCGTGGTCCAAGCCATGCAGCACCAGCACCCCGAGGCGGTCGATTTGGTCCGCCAAGCGCCACGGCGGGGCGGGTGGTGGCTGGGTGCTGTATTGGGCGGCGCGCTCTAGCAAACTGCGGTGCTGCGCTTGCACTTGCAAGCGCTGTGGCCAAGTGCGGCCCCAGTGGTTCCACAGCAGCTGCGCGCCCACATGGTCTAGCCAGTCCAAGGCACGCAAATCCCAGCCTAAGCTGGCGCTGGCCGGATACTGGGCCAGCTGGCGCGATAAGGCGTGCCATTGTTGGCGCTCGCCCAGTTCTGCGGCACCCCAACGGCCAGACAATTGCAGCCAAACCCCTTCGGGGCTGTGGGTGGGTTGCAAGCAGGGCAGCGCGTCAGACATGGATGGGCAAAAAAGGCCAAGTCGGCCCAACAGAAGCAAATGGACAGGCTAGATAGTACCGCCATTGCTGCTTCCACCTCCAGCAGCCCCCATTAACGAATGCCGCCTACATACCGTGGTGCTATCGGTGCGGGTGCTGCCATGTCCGGCTCTGCGCGATGTAGCAGTGGCTGCTGGACTATGGGGGCGGCCTGTGTTTGGCGCAGGGCTTGCTCTAGGCGCTGCGCCCAATCAGCCAGCTCGGGCAGATGCTCTAGCCGGGCGCGTTCGCGGGCAAAACGGACTATTTCTTGGGCGTATTCGGCATTGCATGCCATCCACTCGGTATCGGTAACGCGGCCGGTTTTGCGCCGCAACAAGACATGCAGATGCGCGGCGATGGCCACGGTGTCGATGGTTTCGGTATCGTGCATATTCAATTCCTTAACTGCCTAAACGCTCGCGGTGCAAAGAGATGTCCAAGCCCGTCTGTTCATCTTGCACATCCACCCGCAAATCAACCACCACCAAGCGCGTCAACCACAACAGCAGCGCGGTAGCCACCAAGCTATACGCCATCACGGCCAACACGCTCAACGTTTGGGTGAGCAAACTGCCCTCTACACCCCCAATGGATTTATCGGCCAGCACCCCGGTGAGCAAGGCCCCGACGATGCCGCCAATGCCATGCACGCCAAACACGTCTAAAGAGTCATCGGTACGCAGTAGGCGTTTCAGCCCGGTAGCACCCCAATAACAGGCCAAACCCGCCACGCCACCAATCACCAAGGCAGCTGCCGGGGTCACAAAACCTGCCGCCGGGGTAATGGCCACCAGCCCGGCCACCAAGCCCGAACACAGGCCGAGCAAAGAGCCACGGCCACGCACCACGGCCTCGGCCAGCATCCACGCCACGGCACCCGCTGCTGCTGCAATGTGCGTGACAGCCAAAGCCAAGCCAGCGCGCCCACCCGCCGACAACGCCGAACCCGCATTGAAGCCAAACCAGCCCACCCAGAGCAAACAAGCCCCAACCATCGTCAGGCCCAAGTTGTAAGGCTCAAAGGCTTCGCGGCCATAGCCTCGGCGCGGCCCCAAAAACCACGCACATACCAAACCGGCCACGCCCGCGTTGATATGCACCACCGCACCGCCCGCAAAATCCAAAGCACCCATGCGCGCCAACCAACCACCCGGCTCCCAGACCCAATGGGCAATCGGGGCATAGACCAGCAGCGTCCAGAGCGACATAAACAACAGCAGGGCTGAAAAGCGCATCCGCTCCACCAGCGCCCCGACAATCAAGGTGGCGGTGATGATGGCAAACGCCAGCTGAAACATCGAAAACACCGATTCCGGAATGTGCGGTGCAATGTGGCTCACGGCCACTTGGCCACTGCTGATTTGGTAATCCAGACCCGCAAACCACAGGCGCGCATCCCCGCCCAACCAAGCCGAACCCGGCGTAAACGCCCACGAGTAACCCACTGCAAACCAGAGCAAACTGACCACACTGGCAATGCCCAACACACTGGCCATCGTGTTGAGTACGTTTTTGCGCCGCACCATGCCCGCATAAAACAGCGCAATGCCCGGCAAAGCCATCAGCAGCACCAATGCGGTGGACACCAGCACCCAGACCGTATCGGCAGCGTGCAAAGTATCTTGCGCCACCAGCATCGGGCGCACGGGTGCTGGGGCGGAAGTTTGTGCGCTGGCAGCGCTGCCCCAAGCCAGTAGCGCCCCGAGTGCCCACAGCATGGTCAGTGCGCCCTTGTAGCCCTTGTATCGTTGGATTGGCATTGGCATGGTTCTCTTTGCGTGGATGTAGTGCCTTGGCTACTGCACAAGCCATGCCAGCTTGCACCAGCAGCTGTGCGCCCACCCATGCCCCAGAACGGGGGCAGGGAAACCCCCTATGCACCGCAGCGGTGCAAACGGCTACATTAACGGCACTCAACGGCGCGTTACGATGCGCCAGACGAGGGGCCGAGGAGACAAACCACAAAGCCACAACCATATTTTTTAAGCATCCGCCATGAGATGCGCCCCCCTTGCAAGGCACTGATTCTTTAATGGTCAGTGTCTTTTTTTTTGCCTGCCCCTTGCCTGCCTGCTGCTGCCTTAGCGCTCGGGCAAACTAATATCAGCCACCGCGCGTGGCTGGCCTATCGGGGCCATCGCTTGGCCTTTACGCATAGCGGCCATGTCTTGTTCACTCGGGTACTGGCCCAGCAACCAATAATCAAACACGCGCCGCGCAATGGGGGCGGCGTGGGCACCACCAAAACCGGCGTTTTCTACAATCACGGCCACCGCAATTTGGGGGTTGTCTGCCGGCGCAAAAGCAATGTAGAGCGCATGGTCGCGTTGGCGCTCTTGCAAACGGGCCGCGTTGTACTTGTCTTTTTGCCCAATCGTGACGGCTTGGGCGGTACCGGTTTTGCCCGCCGAAACATAGCCCGCCCCGGCAAACACGCGCGTTGAGGTGCCGCCTTGGGTCACGCCCACCATCGCGCGGCGCACGGCCTCTACGTGGCTGGGTTTGTAACCCATAGACGCGGGCGCGGGCTGCTCAATCGGGCGGCGCTCGCGCGTGACGGCATCAATGGTGGCCATGCCCAAATGGGGCCGGTATTGGGTACCGCCGTTGGCCAAGGTGGCCGTGGCATAGGCCAATTGCAACATGGTGAAGTTGTTGTAACCCTGACCAATGCCCAAAGAGATGGTCTCGCCAGCGTACCATTTTTTTTGTTCGGGGCGGCGGTAGGTTTTGCGTTTCCACTCTTGGCTAGGCAACACGCCGCGCAACTCGCCGTTTAAATCAATGCCCGTGAGTTGGCCAAAGCCCAAAGGCTTCATAAAGTCGTGCATGGCATCCACGCCCATGTCATTGGCCAGTTGGTAGTAATAAACGTTGCTCGATTGCACAATGCTGCGGTACAAATCAACTGCACCCAAGCCGTGGTCGCCGTGGCTGCGGAAGGTGTGGCCGCCAAAAGTCCAAGAGCCGCCATCGTGGGTGATGCTGCCTGGGGTGCGTTTGCCGGTCTCTAGGGCCGCCAAGCCCATAAACGGCTTGTAGGTAGAACCCGGCGGGTAGGTGCCACGCAAAGCGCGGTTGAGCAGTGGTTTGTCAATCGATTCGTTCAGTGTGGCCCAATTTTCTTGGTCAATGCCCTCGACAAACAAGTTGGGGTCAAAGGTGGGTTTGCTCACCAAGGCCAGCACTTCGCCGTTGCGCGGGTCAATCGCCACCAAAGCGCCACGGCGCTCGCCAAACAAATCCTCCACCATTTTTTGCAGCTTGATGTCCAAGGTCAGGGCAATGGTGTGGCCCGGTGTGGCCGGAAAGCTATTGAGGCGGCGCACCGCGCGCCCACCCGCCGAGGTTTCCATTTGGTCCACGCCGGTGATGCCATGCAGTTGGGCCTCAAAACTTTGCTCTATGCCCAGTTTGCCGATGTATTCGGTGCCTCGGTAATTGGCTTGGTTTTCAGAATCTTCGATGCGTTCTTTTTCTCTTTGGTTGATACGGCCTATGTAACCAATGGCGTGGCTGGCCACATCGCCCAAGGGGTAACTGCGAAACAGCCGCGCTTTGACATCCACGCCCGGAAAGCGGTAGCGCTGCGCGACAAAACGTGCCACCTCTTCATCGCTCAGGCGCGTGCGAATGGGTAGCGAATCAAAACTGCGCGAATCTTCGCGCAGGCGCTTAAAGCGGCGCTTGTCACGCGGGTGGATTTCCAGTATCTCGGTCAGGGCTTCGATGGTTTTGTCCACATTGCCTGCCTTAGAGGGGGTGATTTCCAGGGTGTAGGCGGCGTAATTGGTGGCCAGCACCACGCCATTGCGGTCCAAAATCAGGCCCCGGTTGGGCACCACGGGCAAAATGGCAGTGCGGTTGCTCTCGGCCTGCTCGGCCAAATCATCGTGGCGCACCACTTGCAAAAATACCAAACGGGCGACCACCAACATAAAAGCCAGTAGCACGGTCAGCCCGATTACCAAAATGCGTGCGCGAAAGCGCGCGCTGTCCATCTCTACGTTACGCAGCTCGGTCATGGGGCGTTACAAAGGCCGATTGGCATCACGGTCGGGCGGGCGCCGCTGGGGCAAGAGCAGCAACCAGCTGGCCAGCGGCCACAGCAGGGCTTCTAACAGCGGAGCCAGGGCCAATTCTGGCCCAGCAAAGCCACTGCCCGAAATGAAGCGCACCAACCACTGCAAGGCATGAACACCGGCAAACAAACCCAGCATTTGCGGCGCTTGTACCCAAGGTTTAAACCACAACAAGCGCCGATGGCCCCAGCTGGTGCCAAACATCAGGGCAGCATAGGCCAAGGCATGTTGGCCCAGCAAGGCCGACTCTTGCACATCCATGCACAGCCCCAGCATAAAGGCGATGCCCATGCCAATGCGCTCGGGCTGGTGGATGCCCCAGAAGGCCAGCAAAATCAGCAAGATGTCGGGGGTCCAAAGTAGCTGCCCCAAGGGCAGCATGTTCAGCACCAAACCCAGCAACAAGGTGATGGCAATAAACACCGGGTTGACGGGCAGCAGCAGCTCCTGCCCACGGGGCATAATCATCAGTGGGCTCCGGTGGCAGGGGCAGGGGCGGTATTGGCAGCGCCGCCAGCATCTGCGGGTGGGCGTGCTGGCAGGTTGTCCACCGGGGTAATCAGCATAATGTGGCGCGCTCCTTCAACCTTGGCCAAGGGCTTGCAATAAATGCGCGCAAAGGCGGAATCGGCACGGCGCTCGACGCGCACCACCTGGGCCACGGGCAAGCCTGCCGGATAGACACCATCCAAACCGCTGGTCGAGAGCATATCGCCCTCTTGCACATCGGCATTGGCGGCGACAAAGCGCAGTTCTAAGCCACCGCCGTGGCTGGCGACCGGGTCACCATAGGCGACACCGCGCGCGCCCGTGCGGGTATTGAGTACCGGTATGGCTTGCTCGCGGTCCACCAACAGCGTCACTTCACTGACAAACGGATACACCCGTGTGACTTGGCCAAACACCCCGGCCTCATCGACCGCCGGTGAACCCGGCGCTACGCCCTGCACCAAACCCCGATCGACCACCACGCGGCGCGTATAGGGGTCAGTGGTGTCGTACAAAATCTGCGCCGCATGGGCTTGTGGTTCTAGGCGGGCTTGTAAATCGAGCAGTTTACGCAGGCGCTCGTTTTCTTGCAGCAATTCTTGTGCTTGGTTGGCGCGCACCGACAGGCGCACCAATTCTTGGCGCGCGGCATCTGCGGCGGTTTGGGCCTGCTCTAGGGTATCAAAATAACCTTCGCCCTGGCTGGCCCATTGCTTGGGCTGCAATAGCAGCCACTGTATCGGGTACAGCACGGCGGCCACCGATTGGCGTAGCGGGTCGGTCATGCGCCAGCGCGCATCAGCCACCATCAGAAACAAGGCCAAAGCGCTGTAAAGAATAATCTGCGAAAGGGCCGATGGGCCCTGCCGCATGAAAGAAGGTGTGCGGCGATCCAAGGTGCCAAGGGGCATGGGAACATCCGTTGTTCAGGGGCCACACTGGCTTGCACGCACCGGTGCAGGCAACAAAGCGGCCAAGGCAGTGGCCATGATGCTAACGCAAAGGGCTTGGCCTGCAAGGCAGGCCAGGCTTTCACTCGCTGGTAAAAATGCTGCCCGTGCGGCCCATGCGCTCTAGCGCAATACCGCAACCACGCACCACGCAAGTGAGCGGGTCTTCGGCCACCAGCACCGGCAGGCCGGTTTCTTCGGCCAGCAAGCGGTCTAAATCGCGCAGCAAAGCACCACCGCCGGTGAGCATCATGCCGCGCTCGGCAATGTCAGCACCTAACTCGGGCGGGGTTTGCTCTAGCGCGTTTTTGACGGCAGAAACAATTTGGTTGAGTGGCTCGGTCAGGGCCTCCAAAACCTCGTTGGAAGAAATGGTAAAACTGCGCGGCACGCCTTCGGACAGATTGCGCCCGCGCACTTCCATCTCTTTGACTTCGGAACCGGGAAAGGCCGAACCGATGGTCTTTTTGATGGATTCTGCCGTCGGCTCGCCAATCAACATGCCATAGTTGCGCCGGATATAGCTGATGATGGCCTCATCGAATTTATCACCGCCCACGCGCACACTGCCTTTATAGACCATGCCGCCCAGGCTAATCACGCCCACTTCGGTGGTGCCACCGCCAATGTCCACCACCATCGAGCCAGAAGCCTCGGACACCGGCAAGCCAGCACCAATGCCCGCAGCCATCGGCTCTTCAATCAGATAGACCGCCGTGGCCCCAGCAGCTTCGGCGGCATCTTTGATGGCGCGGCGCTCGACTTGGGTGGAGCCACAGGGCACGCAGATGATGATGCGCGGGCTGGGCGTGAGCAGCGTGCGCGGATGCACCATCTTGATAAATTGCTTAATCATCTGCTCGGTGATGACAAAGTCGGCAATCACGCCGTCTTTCATCGGGCGAATGGCCTCGATGTTGCCAGGCACCTTGCCCAGCATGGCCTTGGCCTCGCGGCCCACGGCTTGAATCACTTTTTTGCCGTGCGGGCCACCTTCGTGGCGAATGGCCACGACGGAGGGTTCATCGAGTACGATGCCTTTGTCGCGGGCAAAAATCAGGGTATTAGCGGTGCCAAGGTCAATGGCCAAGTCGGTGGAAAAATACCGACGGAAAGCTCCGAACATTCAAAAATCCTCTCGGGCACGGCAGGCGCTTCGGCCTACCGTCGCCGGCTGTTTACGGGGTGTATATGGGGTCTAAAGTGGCTCTTTTTTGCACAATGACCGATGATGGGCAGGGTATCGCGGCAAAGGCGGGATAATACCGCATCCCCTGTAAATAGCTTGTGAAGCCCTTAAAAGCAAGTACAGGTTTACCTTTGGTTTCTGATTACGTTCTCGCTATGGCACTGACCCCCCAGGACATCAGCCGCATCGCCCATCTGGCCCGGCTAGAACTTAGCCCGCAAGAAGGCGAGCGTATGCTCACCCGGCTTAACGGCTTTTTTGACATTGTGGAGCAAATGCGCGCCGTCGATACCACCGGCATGGAGCCGCTGGCGCATCCCGTCGCTATGGTGCAAGACATCACCCTGCGCCTGCGCGACGATGTAGTCTCGGAAAGCAACCAACGCGAGGCCAACCAGCGCAGCGCCCCAGCGGTAGAAAACGGCCTGTTTTTGGTGCCCAAAGTGATTGAGTAAGCACGCATGACCACCTCCCACCTCCCCCTGCACGATCTGAGCGTCACGGCACTGGCCGCCCAACTGCGCCAACGCCACGTTAGCGCCACCGAAGTGGCCCAGCATTTTCTGGCCCGTAGCCACGCCCACCAGCATTTGGGTGCCTATGTCGCCCTGAACGAAGAAGCCACCTTGGCCCAAGCCCGCGCTGCTGATGCGCGCTTGGCCGCTGGCAGCGCTGGCCCCTTAGAGGGTGTGCCCCTCGCGCACAAAGATATTTTTGTCACGCGCGACTTCCCTACCACCGCTGGCTCCAAAATGCTGGTGGGCTACCAGTCACCCTTTGATGCCACCGTGGTCAGCCGTTTGGCGCAAGCTGGGGCCGTGACGCTGGGCAAGCTCAATTGCGATGAGTTTGCAATGGGTTCGGCCAACGAGAACTCTGCCGTGGCCCCGGTAGGCTTTAACGCCCCCGCTCCAGTACGCAACCCTTGGGACACCACGCGCGTGCCCGGCGGCTCCTCGGGCGGTAGTGCCGTGGCGGTAGCCGCACGCTTGGCTCCGGCTGTGACCGGCACCGACACCGGCGGCTCGATTCGCCAACCAGCCTCGTTTTGTGGCATTACCGGCATCAAACCTACCTATGGCCGCGCCAGCCGTTACGGCATGATTGCCTACGCCTCCAGCCTAGACCAAGCTGGGCCAATGGCGCGCAGCGCCGAAGACTGCGCCCTGCTGCTCTCGGCCATGTGTGGCCCGGACCCCGACCGCGATTCCACCAGCTTGGATGTGCCCGCCGAAGACTTTAGCGCCCGCCTGAACGACAATTTGCAGGGCCTGCGGATTGGTGTCCCTAAAGAATTCTTTGGCGAGGGCTTGGCCGCTGATGTACGTGCTGCTGTGGATGCGGCACTCAAGGAATACGAAAAACTGGGGGCCAAACTGGTGCCCATCAGTCTGCCGCGCACCGAGTTGTCGATTCCGGTGTATTACATCATTGCCCCAGCTGAGGCCAGCTCCAATTTAAGCCGCTTTGATGGTGTGAAGTTTGGCCACCGCGCACCAAACTTCACTGACTTGGAAGACATGTACAAAAAGACCCGCGCCGAAGGCTTTGGCGATGAGGTCAAGCGCCGCATCATGACCGGGGCTTATGTACTTAGCCACGGTTATTACGATGCCTATTATTTGCAGGCACAAAAAATCCGCCGCATGATTGCCGACGACTTCCAGCAAGCGTTCCAGCAGTGCGACCTGATTGCCGGGCCGGTAGCTCCCACAGTGGCTTGGAAGCTGGGCGAACACAGCAGCGACCCGCTGGCCGATTATCTGGCCGATATTTTTACCCTACCCGCCTCCTTGGCCGGTTTGCCCGGTATGAGCGTACCCGTAGGCTTTGGCGACAGCCAAATGCCGGTGGGCCTGCAACTGATTGGCAACTACTTCCAAGAGGCACGCCTGCTCAACGCAGCGCACCGCCTGCAACAAGCCACTGATTTCCATCTGCGCCAGCCCGAGGGTTTCTGACCGTGACTGCCAAACTCATCCAAGGCTACGAAGTCGTGATTGGCTTCGAGACCCATGCCCAACTTGCCACCCAGAGCAAGATTTTCAGCCGCGCCAGCACCGCCTTTGGTGCCGAAGCCAACACCCAAGCCTGCGCCGTCGATTTGGCCTTGCCCGGCACCCTGCCGGTCATGAACCGCAAGGCCGTGGAATGCGCCATCGAGCTGGGCTTGGCACTAGGCTCCACCATTGCGCCGCGCAGCATTTTTGCGCGCAAAAATTACTTCTACCCTGACTTGCCCAAGGGCTACCAAATCAGCCAGTTTGAGATTCCGGTAGTGCAAGGCGGTGAAGTGTCGTTCTTCTTGGGCGACGAGAAAAAAACCGTGCGCTTGGTACGCGCCCACCTCGAAGAAGACGCGGGCAAATCGCTGCACGAAGACTTTATCGGCCAGTCTGGCATTGACCTCAACCGCGCTGGCACGCCGCTGCTGGAAATCGTGACCGAACCCGATATTCGCAGCACCGAAGAAGCCGTGGCCTACGCCAAAGAGCTGCACAAAATCGTGACGTGGATTGGCATTTGCGATGGCAATATGCAAGAAGGCTCGTTCCGCTGCGATGCCAATGTCTCGGTACGCAAGCCCGGTCAGCCGCTGGGCACGCGCCGCGAAATCAAAAACCTGAACTCGTTCAAGTTCATGCAGCAGGCCATCGATTACGAAATCCGCTGGCAAATTGAACAGATTGAAGACGGCCACGCCATCCAACAAGCCACGGTGTTGTTTGACCCCGACACGGGCGAAACCCGTGCCATGCGTACCAAAGAAGATGCCGCCGATTACCGCTACTTCCCCGACCCCGATTTACCACCGCTGGTGATTGCGCCCGAATGGGTAGAGCAAGTGCGCGCCGACATGGCCGAACTGCCGCGCGTGATGGCGGCGCGCTTTGTCGCGGCCTATGGTCTGCCCGAGTACGATGCCAGCACCCTGACACAAAGCCAAGGCATGGCGGCCTACTTTGAGGCTACCGCCCAAGCCTGTGGCCAGCCCAAACTGGCCTCCAACTGGGTGATGGGCGAAATCTCGCGCCGCCTGAATCTGGAAGAAATTGGCATCGACACCGCCAAAGTCAATAGCGCCCAATTGGCTACCTTGATTGGCCGCATCAGTGATGGCACCATCAGCAACAATGCCGCCAAACAGGTGTTTGAAGCCCTCTGGAGTGGCGAGGCCAGCGAGGTGGATGCCGTGATTGAGGCCAAGGGCCTCAAGCAGATGAATGACTCGGGCGCACTAGAAAAAATCATCGACGAGGTGATTGCCGCCAACGCCGCCAATGTAGAGCAATACCGCGCTGGTAAAGACAAAGCCTTCAATGCTTTGGTCGGCCAAGTGATGAAGGCCAGCAAAGGCAAAGCCAATCCACAGCAGGTGAATGACTTGCTCAAGGCCAAGCTGGCCTGATGTGGGCCTGCGCTCTGGCGTGGCTTGCCTGCGTCCCAGGACTAGGGCGCAGCACTGACCGCTGGGGGCCGGGGTGTCATGTAAGGAGGAGGGGGGCTGCCAACTGCTGCCGCCCCCACGCCTGCCGATGAGGCCGACAAGGGTATCAGGGGGCCACGCTGCGCCAGCCACAGTTGGCGCAGTTGGGCCAACTCTATATCAAAACGCTGATGGACGCGGCGCTTTTCTCGGTCTTGGCTGGCAATAAAGCGCTGCTGCTCTAGCACATCGGCTTCGTTTTCGGCCATCATGCGGCGCAACGACATGGGGGCTTTGCTCGGCTCTTTGCGGTAAAACTCCATCTCCAAGTCCAACGCTTTGCGCTGCTCTTGCAGCTCGGCAATGCGTTTGACGGCTGCGGCAGTAACCAAATCAATTTGCGTTAAAGCCTCGGCCCGTTCGGCATCGTGGGCCATTTGGTTGGGATAGCGCGCCAGCAGAACGCGCTCGCGGCGGCGCTCTTCGGCCAGTTGGGTGCGTTCTTCTTGTTCTTTGCGCCGCTGGACTTCTAGCTGGGCGCGCTCTTGCTCAGTCAGGGTAGGGCCAATCACGCGGCGCACCGTGCCCAAGGGGCTTAGCTCGCGCTGTTCGCGGTCAATACATTGCGGAATGGGCCGGTCGGCGGTTAAACGCCGCCCTTGGGCATCAATGCAGCTGTAAATGCCCCCGCTATTGGGAACCGGGGCTTGTGCTTGCGCCCACGGTATGTAGCAGCCACTTCCGAGCATGGCCCATAACACTGCACGGCGCACAGCGCTGCCTGTAGGGAAGTGGGGGCCTAAGTTCAATCGTCTGCTCCTTGGTTGACACCATAGCGCTGGCGGTAGGCCAGCACGCGCTCGTGGTGGCTGGCCAATTCTGGCCCACCACCGGCTTGCAAGTATTGCAGCAAGTCGGCCAGCTGGGCAATGGCGCAAACTTGCAAGCCCAGTTGCTGGCGCACATACTGTACGGCACTGTACGCTACATCCTGTCCATTCTCGGTGGCTTTTTCTTGGCGGTCTAGCGCAATAGCGACAGCATGGGGGCTGGCCCCTGCGGCTTGAATCAATGCAATCGACTCGCGCACCGCCGTACCCGCCGACATCACATCATCGACAATCAACACCCGCCCACGCAAGGGTGCGCCCACCAGGGTGCCGCCTTCGCCGTGGTCTTTGGCTTCTTTGCGGTTGTAGGCAAATGGCACATTGCGCCCTTGGCGCGCCAGCTCCACGGCCACCGTGGCGGCTAAGGGGATGCCTTTGTAAGCGGGGCCAAACACCATATCGAACTCGATGCCGCTGGCCAAGATGGCCTTTGCATAAAATTCGGCCAGGCGGCCCATTTTGGCCCCATCATCAAACAGCCCGGCATTGAAGAAATACGGACTGAGGCGCCCGGCCTTGGTCTTGAACTCGCCAAAGCGCAACACGCCCGACTGCACGGCAAAACCAACAAACTCTTGTGCCAAAAGGCCCTTGTTCTGCGCCGGGGCGCTACCAACTACCATGAGGAATTCCTTGTTCAAATTAACCAGCCTCAATCTCAATGGCCTGCGTTCGGCCACCCGCAAGGGCCTAGAAGCTTGGATGGAGTCACTGCGCGCTGATTGTATTTGCGTGCAAGAAATCAAGGCGCAAGCCGCTGATGTCCAAGGCCAGCTCGATACTTTGGCAGGAATGCAGGGCTATTTTCACTATGCCGAGAAAAAAGGCTACTCTGGCGTAGGCATTTATACCCGGCACCAACCCAGCGAGGTCCGCATCGGCTACGGTGACGCAGAGTTTGATGCCGAGGGCCGCTGCATTGAACTGCGCTTTGATACGCCCACGCGCAAGCTCTCGATTTTGAGCGTCTATTTTCCCAGTGGCTCCAGCAGCGAGGAGCGCCAACAAGCCAAGTTCCGCTTTTTGGCCAGCTTTCATCCCCATTTGCTGCGCTTGCGCGCCGAGCGCGACTTTATTTTGTGCGGTGATGTGAACATCGCCCACCAAGAAATAGACCTGAAGAACTGGAAAGGCAACCTGAAGAACAGCGGCTTCCTGCCCGAAGAACGCACTTGGATGAGCCAGCTGCTAGAGCGCGATGGACTGGTGGATGTCTATCGCCGTCTGCACCCCGACAGCACCGCCGAAGCCTATACTTGGTGGAGCAACCGAGGGCAAGCTTGGGCCAACAATGTCGGTTGGCGCATTGACTACCAGCTGGCCACGCCCGCACTGGCCGCACTGGCACAAAGCAGCAGCGTTTACAAGGCACAGCGTTTTAGCGACCATGCGCCGCTCACGGTGGAGTATGGCTTTGGCTTGGGTTGAACTCCTTGCGAGCGCATTCCCCACCCTAGCCGCTAGGCAGGGTGCGGGTCAAGCGAGCGGCACTTGCAAAGTGCCTTTTTTGCTGGATAAGGAATAAAATTCTCCGATGCAAATTGGCAACCGTTTTCGTTGTTACCCCACCCCAGCACAAGAAAAAGTGCTGTTGCAGTGGATAGGTTGCCAGCGCTTTATTTATAACGCCAAGGTGCAAGAAGACCGCTATTTTCGCACCTTTGCCCGCAAGTCACTCGACCATGCTGGGTAGTTTGCCGCCATAGACCAACAATACAGCCAGTTCAAGCACCCAGAACTGACCCCGTGGCTCTCGGAGGTGCCTAGCCAGCTGTTACGCAATGGTGCCGCCAAGTGGATGCAGGCTTACAGCCGTTTCTTTGCCGGTTTAGCTGGCCGCCCTACCATCCAGACTAGGCATGGTAAACAATCGATGTGGCTTACGCGCGAATTGTTTTCCTTTGAGCCTATCAAAGATGAGACCGGAAAAGTCACGCACCACCTGCTGCACCTTGGCACCAAAAAGCATCCCCTGGGCTGCTTGGCTTTTACAGCCCACCGTGATTATTTACCCCCAGCTTCCATCCATTTGAGCATCCATGCCGGGCGCTGGCATGTGTCTTTCAACTATGATGATGGCATCGCCGAACCCAGCGCTGAAGAAACCACCCAATGGCTATGCAGCTTCAGCGCCGCTGAACTGAGCAGCGTCACACTGGGTTTGGACAGAGGTGTCCAGATTCCATTGGCGGCCAGCGCCAGCGACAGGCAAAATTTTGATTTCCGGGCAATAGAAAAAAAGCGTTTAACCCGGCAAGAAAAACACAAAAAGCGCTGGCAACGCCGCCAAGCACGAAGAATGCAGGGTTCAAGGCGTTGGAAAAAAGCCAAGCAGCGTGTAGCCCAATGCCAGCAATACGCAGCTAACCTGCGCCGCGATTTTTGCCATCAAACCAGCCATGCCTTGGTAGCAGACCCTGCTTACAAGCTGTATGTATTGGAGGCGCTCAAAGTCAAAAACATGACCACCAGTGCCAAAGGCGATACCGAGAAACCGGGCAAAAACGTCCAGCAAAAAGCCGGACTCAACCGCGCCATCTTGGCTTCAGGCTGGGGGCAAATCAAGGTTTACACACAATACAAAGCCCTGCGCGCAGGCAAACTGTGCATCGAAGTGCCCGCACATTATTCTTCGCAGGAGTGCAGCCATTGTGGCTTCACTCATCCAGACAACCGGCGCTCTCAAGCCGCGTTTGTTTGCCAAAGCTGCCACTACACCGACAACGCCGACACCAACGCCGCCAAGGTACTGGTCAAACGCGGGGTAGCCCTGATGCTGGGCGAGGGTGTAGCCAAGAAGAAAGTCAAGCGGGCAAGGATAAAACAACAAAAGGTAGGGGCGGAATGCTCCAAACCGGCTGGGGCAACCTAGCCTACGCTCGTAGAGACATGGGTAAATCGTCAAGCTGGCAACATCTTGGCGTACCGGTCGGTGAAGCGAGAAACCCCAGCTACAACGCTTTGCGTTTAGCTGTGGGAGATTTCATTCGTTGGGACTTATTTTTGTGCCATGAGATGCTGACCCCGATTTTTCCGCACAGAGGCGGGGGCTTGCGCGTAGGTGGGTCTAGCCATTAGACTTGGGGGGTCCCGCAAAAAAAGCGGGATACGGGTCGGAAGCCCGGTTTCAAACGGCGCAGTAGTCGCCCCTGTTCCTAGGGAACGCGACTTTTTGGTTTCTCATGCTGCGCGCATGGCCCCTGCTATGGTGGGCTGTGTGGGGACGCTCCTGAGGGCGTGCCGGTTCCGTTTGCCGGTCTTCCGACCTCACACGGTCTGCCACCTATTGCCGGAAGCGGTAGATGGCAGGTTGCATTATTTGTCCAAACGGAGCCATCATGGCTGACACCTTCTCCCACACATCCACCGCGCCGCCCAGCGCGCAGGTGTTGCAACGCACTTTGCAGCAACTAGAAATTTTGCTGGCCGAGCCAGCACACAGCCGCAATGGCACTTGGTGCCAACAACGCCAACGCGCTTTGCTGTGGCGCAACCGCCCATGTTTGCAATTGTTGGCCGGTTTTGCCGCCGATGGCAGCACCGATTTGCTGTTTGCCGCCATGACGCAGCGCGCGCATTAAGTCGCCGCGCACCCGCGTTTTTTTCTTCTTCTTGCGCTTTGTTTTGACGACTGCCTGCTAAGGCGGCCAGCGTCTGCGCGCCTGTGTGTTGTGTTTTCTCTGTGCGGAGAGGTTTTGCCATGTCCGAGATGTTTTCTATTACCCGCGCCAGTTTGCGGATGGGCCGTGCTGCTTGGCAGTGTGCTTTGCCCAGCGGGGCCAAATTGGTATTGCTTTGTATCTTGCACCACTACAACGATGCGCGCGGCATGGCTTTTCCGTCGGTGGGGCGGGTGGCGCGTTTGTGTGGACTGCACAAACGCACGGTGCAAAGCCATATTGCCCAATTGGAAAAAATGGGCGTGTTGCAAGTCGGCAAAATGTCGGGCATCAGCACGCATGTGTACCGCGTGAATGAGGCGGCTTTGGCCCCGACGCTGGCAGAAAATTTATCCACCGAGGTGGTGTTTTCGGCCGCCACAGGTGGTGATTTTTCCGCCCGCAGTGCAGAAATCACCACCCAGAACGGACTGAACGCATTTGAACCGACAAAGATAACGGAAGCCCCAGCGCCCGAACCAGCGCCTGTGGTACAGCAGCCGGTGTTCTCATCTTCCTCATCGTCTTGTTTATTTTTAGCCGCCCTGCAAAGCCCCGAGGATCAAAGCACGCTAGAGGCTTGGCAACAGGTGCGCCATGCCAAAAAGCGCCCTGCTTTGCCCAACGCCTTGCAATGCCAACAATTGCTAGACCATGCAGCCACTTTGGGCAAACCCTTGGGCTGGGTGGTGCAGGTGATGGCGCTCAACGATTGGGCTGGGTTTGACCCGGCATGGCTCAATAACCAACGCCCGCCACCACGTTTGCCGGTGGTGGCCACGCTGGCTGCCAGCAGCAACCAAGCACCAGCTACGCCGCTTTATCAACCGCCTGCGCCCGTCTATCCACCCGTCACTGCCGAAGAAAGCGCCCAAGCCAAAGCGCGCTTGTTTGGCCTGTTAGAACAATGGCGCGGCCCAGAGCCTACGCAATGGGAGCCAATTCAACCTTGTGGTGTCGCTTGGGCCGACAACATCATTGCCAGAGCTTTGCGCGGCGAGCCGGTAGGTTTTACCGCGCTGGACATGGCTTGCGCGGTGGCCAAGGTGTCGCGGCGGGCGGTGCGCGCTGCGGCCAAGGCGCAAAAGACAGCATTGGAATGAAAAATGAGCGTCTGACCCCCATTTTTTTGACCCCCATTTTTTGCTGGCCGATTGAGTGGGGCAGCGTTGGGCTTGGGAACCAGAGCAACGACTGCTTATTCTTTGAATATTTTAAGCAGCGTCACTGCGGGCGATGCAGCACCAATTTTACGGTTTGTTTTGGCTGCCTCGATGATTTCGACCAGTTGATTGTATTTATCGGCTTGTCTATCATCTAAATTCGTCATATTCATGCTCCAACGGGTAAATGTTCGGAAGCTTGCTGGCTCATTGTACAAAATGCGCGAATTTTTATGGCGCGGGTCTTTTTCAATTTTTTTGTACAGCGTATTTAGCGTACTCAAAGGCCCTTCCAGCACCTGCAAAAACCAGCCACCGTTGTAAAATAAACTGCCCGTGACATCTATTTTTTGATTTTTTTCTTTGGCTATTTTTAAGATGTCGAGCAGGTCTTCGCTGGACATTTTTCGCGTAGCTTGGCTAATGTAAATCAATTGATTAATAGACACTGGCATCTCCTGAGGTAAAAATTCTAAATTACTCTATCTTTCATTTTAGATTAATGCAGTTAAAAATAATATCCTTGATTATTTGAGGGGATTTTCTTTTTCAGTGTTCAACGTTGAGCGCACTTTGCTGCACTGGCGATTCCAGCCTATCGCCCATGCGATAGACCCACACGGCCCGCTCACCTTCTAACTGGTAGTGGGCATAGGGCGGCACATCGGGCACGGCAAACTCTAAACTGACCAGCCACGCGCCGGGGGCCATCTCAGCCTGGGCTTTGGCCCAAGCGCGCGCCATGCTTTCGGGACGTTGAAACAAATACACCAGCGCATAGCGTCCCCAAGGCTCTTGCCAAATGTCGCCTTGGCGCACCTGCGCCCACGGGCAGCGGCGCGCGCACAGCCAGCGCAGCGGGCGGCTCCACTCTAGGCCATGCCAGCGTGCCAAGGGATAGGCTTGGCGCAAGGCCAACAGGCCATCGCCCAAGCCACAACCGGCATCCAGTACCTCGGCCTCTGGCTCTAGCCAAGCATGGTCTGGCAAACGGTTCAGGGCATCGGTGGGCGTGGGAAACAACGGCGCATCGCGCCAAGCGTGCAGCGGATACACCGCCAACAACAAACCCAGCGGCAACAACCAAACCCATTGCGGGACGCTGGCCATGCCCGTCAACACCAGCGACAGCGGAAAGCCCAGCACAATCAACACCCGGCGCCAGAGGTTATCTCCCAGCAAACTGACCAGCGTACACCAGAGCATCGCCAACACCAGCGCCCACAAGGGTGGCAACACCCGTTGCAACAACAACAGCAACAACCAGCCCGAAGACCACGCCAACACAGCAGGAAGCGGCCAAGGCAAATGCAGCAACATGTTCAAGCGGCGCGTAGACGTTCAATCAGGCCATTGAGGGCTTCGGTAGAGTCAAACCCAATCACCAGCTCGCCCACATCGTCCAACTGCCCCGCCCGGCGCACGCGCTTTTTAACGCGCACTTGCACTTGGGCCATCAACAGGTCGGACAATTCTTCTTCTAAACGCAACAGGTCGCGTGATTTACTGCGGGTGTTGGGTTTGGTATCTGTGCCCCGCTGGCCCTGCTGGGCTAACTTTTGGCCCAAGGCTTCGGCTTCGCGCACCGAGAGTTTTTTGGCGGCAATTTGCTGTGCGGCCGTGATTTGCGTGGCTTTGTCCAGCGTCAGCAGGGCGCGAGCGTGGCCCATGTCCAAATCACCCGCCATGAGCATGGTTTGCACCGGTGCGGCCAGTTGCAGCAGGCGCAGTAAATTGCTGGCGGTGCTGCGTGAACGGCCTACGGCCTGCGCGGCCTGTTCGTGCGTGAGGCCAAATTCTTGCACCAAGCGTTGCAAGCCTTGGGCCTCTTCCAATGGGTTGAGGTCTTCGCGTTGGATGTTTTCGATCAGCGCCATCGCTGCGGCGGCTTCGTCGGGCACCTCGCGCACCAGCACGGGCACGCTGTCCAATCCGGCCAGTTTGGCCGCGCAAAAGCGGCGCTCACCGGCAATGATTTCATAACGTCCGGCGTGCGGGCCATTGTGAAGGCGGCGCACCAAAATCGGCTGCATGATGCCTTGGGCGCGGATGCTTTGGGCCAGCGCATACAGTGCGCCTTCGTCCATGTGCGTGCGTGGTTGGTATGGGCCGGGCAGCAGCTCCGTCAGGGGCAGCATCATGGCGGTGGTAGCTGGTTTTTCTGCGCCTTGGCAGCCTTGGCCATCAGGGTGTGCAGCAGCGCCAGCCCTTGGGGCCAGTCTCCCAAACCTGCGTCTGCATTGAGATGGCCACGCGCGCCCATATTGACAAAATCAGCTCCCCAAGCTCGGGCCAGTGCTTGGGCATGGGGGCTGCTGCCATAAGCATCATTGCTGCTCGCCAGCAGCAGAGACGGAAAAGGCAAGGGTTGGCGGGCGATGGGTGCCCAACCGGGCAGTTGCTGGCGCAAATCGGGGCGTTCTACATCGGGCGGGGCTACCAGCAGCGCTGCTTGCACTTTGTTGCGCGCCTCGGGCGCATGGGCAGCCCACCACGCTACCAAAATACAGGCCAAACTGTGCGCCACCAACACCACTGGGCCGGGGCTATCCAGCACGGTTTCTTGCAGCCGGGCGCTCCAATCGCCGCGCAGGGGGCGCTGCCAGTCGTGCTGCTCTAGGCGCTCGTAGCCATGCTGGCGCTCCCAGTGGCTTTGCCAGTGGTCAGGGCCGGAATTTTGCCAACCGGGCAGGGTGAGGATGCGAGGAGATGCGGGGGACATGGCAGGCGCTGATTTTGCACAATATGCGCCATCGCGCTCATTTGGCCAGTTTGTGCAGCTCGCGCTGCATGGCTTGCTGCTCTTTGATGGTTTGAATCAAGCGCTGGTCGGCCTCCCGGATAATTTTTTTCATGACGACCGGATTCGGGTCTTGCCAATCTGCACCGGCATTGCGGGCCATGTAGGCGACGGCGCGGGCATAGCGCGCACGCCCACCCACGCATGGCCGGTTAGCACTGACTGGCCTTCGGCAACCAAAGGCTCCCAAGCGCTGCGGTCGCCAAACTTAGGCGCATGGGCCACCCCAGTATCGTGGCAAGCGATGCAAACCGATTGGTACACCTGTTGGCCGATGTTTTGCGGGGCAGCCACATCGGTTGTGGTTTGTGCCATGACGGCCTGCACCGAACAGCAAGCGCCCAGAGCGGCATACACAAGCGTGTGGAGTTTCATATTTGCCCTACTGCTATGCCTAAAACGGAATATCGTCGTCGCTAAAGTTGTTGAAATCAGAGTTTTGGCGTGCGGGTGGTGCCATAGGGGCCGGGGCTGGTGCGGGGCGGGCCGCAGGAGCAGCCATGCGCGGCGCTGCCGCCGGTGCAGCGCGGCGCGGGTTGTCGTAGGCATCAGCACCATAGCCACCGTCGGTCGATGTGCTGGGGTCACCCATGCCTTGGCGGCTGCCCAGCATTTGCATTTGGTCGGCACGGATTTCGGTGCTGTATTTTTCTATGCCCGCTTGGTCTGTCCATTTGCGTGTACGCAAGCTGCCCTCTACATACACCTGTGAGCCTTTACGCAGGTACTGCCCGACAATTTCGGCCAAACGCCCGCTGAACACCACGCGATGCCATTCGGTGTGTTCTTTGGGCTCGCCAGTTTGCTTGTCTTTCCACTTGTCAGTGGTGGCAATAGCAACATTGGCCACCTGATCACCATTAGGGAAGGTACGCATTTCGGGGTCACGGCCCAAGTTGCCAACGATAATCACTTTGTTGATAGATGCCATGCTGCTTGACCTTGAAAGAAGAGGGTGCGCGGTGCGCCCAACGCACAAATTGTGCAGTATAAGCAAGGCTTGGCTGCCGATGCGCCTACCCTGTGCAAACTTTATTTTTTAAAATTTTAGGGGCGCGGTGCCATGCGGATGGATCCACTCCACAGCAGCCACAGCAGCGTTAAGAGCGAGGTAGCGCCAAACAAGCAAACCATCCCGCCCGCCTTGAGCAAAGCCCCGCCCAAGGCACCCCCGGCAAACAATCCCAAGGATTGCAAAGTGTTGTAGGCCCCCAGCGCAGCACCGCGTGTAGCGGCCGGTGCCAAACGCGACACCAAACTGGGCTGGCTGGCCTCCAGCACATTAAAGCCACAAAAAAACAGCAGCAGCAAAGCCCCCAGCAACCACAACGATGGCATCTGGCCACTGGCTGCTACCCCAGCTAAGCCCAATTGCACCAGCAACACCAAGGCAATCGCCCCCAGCAAGGCGGCGCGCAAATGGCCACGCCGCTCTAGCGCAAACAAGCCGCCCAAACACAGAAAAGACACCAACACCGCTGGCAAATACAGCTGCCAATGCTCGCCTTTGAGCAAGCCCGCTTGCACCAGCAAGGCTGGCACGGCAACCCACATCGCCATCTGCACGGTATGCAGGGCAAACACGCCCAAATTGAGCCGCCACAAGTCGGGATGCCGCCACACATCGGCCAGACGGCCTTTGGCAGGAGCTTCTTGGTGCAGTGTGGGTTCCGGCGGCACCCACCAGCACACCACGGCCACCCCAGCCAGCGCCAACACCCCCGTCAGGGCAAACAAACCAGACAGCCCAATATGCGGTGTCAACAAGGGCGCGGCCACCAAAGCCAAGGCAAACATCAAGGCAATGCTGCCACCAATCAAGGCCATCGCTTTGGTACGCACCACATCGCGGGTTTGGTCGGCCAGCAAGGCTGTAACGGCGGCCGATACCGCCCCAGCGCCTTGCAACACCCGGCCCCACAGCAGGCCC
This sequence comes from Giesbergeria sp., assembly GCF_028686475.1. Taxonomy (GTDB): domain Bacteria; phylum Pseudomonadota; class Gammaproteobacteria; order Burkholderiales; family Burkholderiaceae_C; genus Simplicispira. The sequence goes on from NZ_JAQUCA010000021.1 coordinate 25,114, forward strand.
ATCAGGCTATCGGCCCCAGCGGCCAAAAAACTACCGGCGGCAAACACCAGCAGCCCCAGCACAATGATGCGCTTGCGCCCAAAGCGGTCCGAGGCCATCCCCAAAGGCAACTGCAAAAACGCCTGCGTTAAGCCGTACATGCCCAACGCCAAACCCACCAATGCCGGGTCATCGCCACCGGGGTAATGGCTGGCTTCAATCGCAAACACTGGCAAGACCAAAAACAGGCCCAGCATACGCAGGGCAAAAATCAGCGCCAGCGAGGTGCTAGAGCGCCGCTCTAAGGCCGTCATGGCGATACGCACTGGCTTGTCCGAAGCCGGTGCAGAGGAGGAGGAGGAAGAAGACACAGTGGGTTCTCAGACGCGGGCAACACACCCGACAACACAGACAGCAACAGCCAACAGCAGCCAAAACCGCGATTGTGCGCGAAGCGCCGGATGAACGCCGCTGGCCTGCGGGTTCTCCCTATCATGGCAGCATCTCTTCTGCCTGCTGCCCCTACCGTGAACGCACCTCCCACCCCAGCCTCCAACCGCCCTGCCCACCACCCAGCCCCTCCCCCTGAAGAAGGCCGCCCACTGGCGGCAGCTTTGGCCCGACAGCAGTGCATCAGCATTCGGGGCGCGCGCACGCACAACCTGAAAAATATCGACCTCGACATCCCACGCGAGCAGCTGGTGGTGATTACCGGGTTGTCCGGCTCCGGCAAATCCAGTTTGGCCTTTGACACCCTGTATGCCGAAGGCCAGCGCCGTTATGTCGAAAGCCTGTCCACCTATGCACGCCAGTTTTTGGGGCGCTTGGACAAACCCGATGTGGACAGCATCGAGGGACTGTCCCCGGCCATCGCCATCGAGCAAAAAGCCACCAGCCACAACCCGCGTTCCACCGTGGGCACGGTGACGGAAATCCACGACTACCTGCGCCTGCTCTATGCGCGCGCAGGCACCCCCTATTGCCCTGACCACGGCCAAGCGCTGGCAGCACAAACCATCAGCCAAATGGTCGATAGCCTGCTGGCCTTGGCTGCCGACACCCGCTTGATGGTGTTGGCCCCAGTGGCACGCCAGCGCAAAGGCGAGTTCACGGAACTGTTCCAAGAGATGCAGGCGCGTGGTTATGTGCGCTTTCGGGTAGATGGACAAATTTATGCCCACGAGCAACTGCCCCTGTTGAAAAAAACCGACAAGCACGATGTCGATGTGGTGATAGACCGGCTCAAGGTGCGCCCCGAAGTGCAGCAGCGCTTGGCCGAGAGTGTGGAGGCCGCGCTGCGCGTAGCTGGCCCCGATGCAGGCGGGCGCGTGCTGGCGCTGGAGATGGACAGCGGCACTGAACACCTGTTCAGCAGCCAGTTTGCCTGCCCCGTGTGCAGCTACGCCCTGCCCGCGCTGGAGCCACGACTGTTTTCTTTTAATGCGCCGTTGGGGGCCTGCCCCAGTTGCGATGGCCTTGGCCACCGGGATGTGTTTGCTGCCGCACGGGTGGTGGCCTTTCCAGCGCTCAGTTTGGCCAGTGGAGCCATCCCCGGTTGGGACAAGCGCAACAGCACCGGCTTTGCCCTGCTAGAGAGTTTGGCCCGCCATTACGGCTTTGATTTGGAAACACCGTTTGCGGCTTTACCAGACAAAGTGCAGCAAGTCATTTTGCATGGCTCGGGGGATGAATCCATTGCCTTTCAATACTTTTTAGGCAGTGGGGCCAACAAAGGGCAAGCCATCAGCAAACAACACCCGTTTGAAGGTATCCTACCCAACATGGCCCGGCGCTGGCGCGATACCGACTCCAACGCCGTGCGCGAAGAGCTGGCCCGCTGGCGCAGCACCCAACCCTGCCCCGATTGTTTAGGGGCACGCCTGCGCCGCGAAGCCCGGCACGTCAAGCTAGGCGATGGCGCGCAAGCCAAGGCGATTCAAGACATCAGCCAGAGTACGCTGGCCGAGGCCCATGCGTGGTTCTCTGGCCTGCACCTCTCGGGCAGCAAAGCCGAGATTGCAGCCCCGGTGGTGCGCGAAATTGTCACGCGGCTGCAATTTCTCAACGATGTCGGCCTCAACTACCTCAGCTTGGGCCGCAGTGCTGATAGCCTCAGCGGTGGCGAAGCCCAGCGCATCCGGCTGGCCTCGCAAATTGGCTCGGGCCTCAGCGGCGTGATGTATGTGCTGGATGAACCCAGCATCGGCCTGCACCAGCGCGACAACGACCGCCTGATTGCCACCCTGCAACACCTGCGCGACATCGGCAACAGCGTGATTGTGGTGGAACACGACCAAGACATGATGCGCGCCGCCGACCACATCATCGACCTGGGGCCGGGCGCTGGCGTGCATGGCGGCCAAATCATGGCACAGGGCAACTACGCGCAAGTGCGCGCCAACCCGCAATCGCCCACTGGGCGCTATCTGGCCGGTACGTACTCTATCCCGGTACCAGTGCGGCGCACGCCGCCCAAGGCCACGCAACAATTGCGCCTGATGGGTGCCCACGGCAACAACCTGCAACAGGTCAGCGTGGATTTTCCAGTGGGCCTGTTCACCTGCGTCACGGGGGTTTCGGGTTCGGGCAAAAGCACCCTCGTCAATGACACCCTGCACAAAGCCATTGCCCGGCAGCTCTACCGCTCCCACGACGAGCCAGCCCCCCACGAAGCCATTGAAGGCATAGACTATTTCGACAAGGTCATTAACGTCGATCAATCCCCCATTGGCCGCACGCCGCGCAGCAATCCGGCCACCTACACCGGCCTGTTCACTCCCATCCGCGAACTGATGGCCGAAACCCCCAGCGCCAAAGAGCGCGGCTATGGCCCCGGACGCTTCTCCTTCAATGTGGCCGGGGGGCGCTGCGAAGCCTGTCAGGGTGATGGCGTAGTCAAGGTAGAAATGCACTTTCTGGCCGATGTCTATGTACCCTGCGACATCTGCCACGGCCAACGCTATAACCGCGAAACGCTAGAAGTGCAATGGAAGGGCCGCCACATTGCACAAATTTTGGCACTCACAGTAGAAGAAGCACACGCTTTTTTTAAAGACGTGCCCAGCATTGCGCGCAAGCTGCAAACCTTGCTCGATGTCGGCTTGAGCTACATCCGCTTGGGCCAAAGCGCCACCACGCTCTCGGGTGGCGAAGCCCAGCGCGTCAAACTGGCGCAAGAACTGAGCAAGCGCGACACGGGCCGCACCCTCTACATCCTAGACGAACCCACCACCGGCCTGCACTTTGCCGACATCGCCCTGTTGCTCAAGGTGTTGCACCAGTTGCGCGATGCAGGCAACACCATTGTGGTGATTGAACACAACCTCGATGTGATTAAAACCGCCGACTGGCTGATTGACATGGGGCCAGAGGGTGGCGCAGGCGGCGGCACCGTGGTAGCCACTGGCACGCCAGAGGCTCTGGCCCAGCATCCCCATAGCCACACTGGTCACTACCTAAAACCCTTTTTGGACTGGGCAGAATGTAACTAAATGTAACAATTTAGCCTGTGGATAACCCTGTGGAAAATTTTTGAATAACTAGGTACTTATCCACAGGGGTAGGCACTTTTGAAAAGTTGTTCATTTTTCGGTCACAGGAATTGAGGGGTGGTATGCACAGGGTTATCCACCGGATAAGTTGTTGATTTTAATCATGAAACCTTAGTTATCCACAGAAAACGGCTTCCTTCTACTACTACTACTATGTGTATATATAAAAAAAGTAGTTAATAGCCTAGGATAACTTTTTGGCAGTTTGGCAAGGCAAAACGGCCCCATCCACCCCCCCAGTGCCATGCCAGCTGGCGGCAAGTGCCTGTCAAGGCATCCAGCTTTTGCTATAGTGCCCACCTGCGCCGATTTGCTACAGCTTGCGGGCGCTCTATAAATCCAGCTAAAGACAGACCGACACCCCCGCCCGGCCCCGTTTTTAGCTTTGGCCTTGTCGGGTTTTCTTATGTCGTTCATCGCCACCCCTGAATTTCTGCACTTCCCACAGGCATTGCCTTTGCAAAGTGGTGCCTCTATCCGTGACTACACGCTGGCCTACGAAACCTATGGCAGCTTGAATGCCGAGCGTTCCAATGCGGTGCTGGTCTGCCATGCCCTCAATGCCTCGCACCATGTCGCGGGGGTGTATGCCGGGCAAGACAAAAGCGAAGGCTGGTGGAACAACATGATTGGGCCGGGCAAACCGGTCGATACCAACCGCTTTTTTGTCATTGGTATCAACAATTTAGGTTCTTGCTTTGGCTCTACTGGCCCCATGCACACCAACCCCGATACCGGACAGGTGTATGGGGCAGACTTCCCGGTGTTGACAGTGGAGGATTGGGTCAACGCCCAAGCACGCCTGCTAGACCACTTAGGGGTGCAACAACTGGCCGCTGTGTTGGGTGGCAGCTTGGGTGGGATGCAAGCCTTGAGCTGGACACTGCAATACCCCGAGCGTGTGCGCCATGCGGTAGTCGTGGCCAGTGCGCCCAACCTCAACGCCGAGAACATCGCTTTTAACGAGGTAGCACGCCGCGCCATCGTCACCGACCCCGACTTTCATGGCGGCCATTTCTACCAACATGGCGTGGTACCCAAACGCGGGCTACGTATCGCGCGCATGATTGGCCACATCACCTACCTGAGTGACGATGTGATGAATGAAAAGTTCGGTCGCCAACTGCGCGAGGGCCTGACCCTCAAATACAGCACCCAAGACATCGAGTTTCAGATTGAGAGCTACCTGCGCTACCAAGGCGACAAGTTCAGCGAATACTTTGATGCCAACACCTACCTGCTCATCACCCGCGCCTTGGATTACTTTGACCCCGCGCGGGCCTTTGGCGGTAATTTAAGCCAAGCACTGGCCCGTGCCACGGCGCAATTTTTGTTGGTCAGCTTTAGCACCGACTGGCGTTTTTCGCCCCAACGCAGCCGCGAAATCGTCAAAGCCTTGTTAGACAACCGGCGCGATGTGAGCTATGCCGAAATTGATGCCCCACACGGCCACGATGCCTTTTTGCTCGACGATGCGCGCTACCTGAACCTGATTCGTGCCTATTTTGAGCGCATTGCCAAGGAGTTCGCATGACCGAGAAAGCCACCATGCAAGCGATTGCCGCTCTGGTGCCCGTGGGTTCGCGCGTGCTGGATTTGGGTTGTGGCGATGGCACTTTGCTCGACTACCTGCAACGCGAACGCGCTTGCAGCGGTTATGGCATCGAGATTGACGATGCCAATGTGCTGGCCTGTGCGCGCCGGGGGGTGAACATCATTCAGCTTAACCTCGAGGAGGGGCTGGCGATGTTTGCCGACAACTCCTTTGACGTGGTGTTGCAAATCGACACGCTGCCACATTTGCGTAATGCCGAAACCATGCTGCGCGAAACCGCCCGCGTGGGGCGCTCGGGCATTGTGGCCTTTCCTAATTTTGCCCACTGGCCCAATCGGCTGTCGGTGTTGCGTGGCCGTATGCCCGTGACGCGGCGGCTGCCTTACCAGTGGTACGACACGCCCAACATCCGCGTGGGCACCTATGCCGACTTTGCCGTGTTGGCACAAAAAAACCAATTGCAAACCTTGGATGCTTTTGGGCTACAAAATGGACAAATCGTGCGTTTTTGGCCTAATCTACGCGCCAGTACCGCCGTATTTCATTTTCAGCGTGCCGCAAGCTGAACCTTAAAATTGTTCTATGACCTTTCTTGACATGCTGCGCGCCGCAAGCACGCAAAACCAATCCATGTTGTGTGTGGGCCTGGACCCCGAGCCCACCCGCTTTCCTGCTGGAATGCAGGGCGATGCGCGCAAAATTTACGATTTTTGTGCCGCCATTGTCGATGCCACGGCAGACTTGGTCTGTGCGTTCAAACCGCAAATTGCCTACTTTGCCGCCCACGGTGCCGAAGACCAATTGGAGCGCCTGATGCAGCACATGCGTAGCCATGCGCCGCAAGTGCCCATCATTTTGGATGCCAAGCGTGGCGACATCGGCTCCACCGCCGAGCAATACGCCAAAGAAGCTTTTGAACGCTACGGCGCGGATGCCGTCACGCTTTCACCCTTTATGGGCTTTGATTCGGTACTGCCTTACCTGCAATACCCCGGCAAAGGGGCTTTTTTGCTCTGTCGCACCTCCAATCCGGGGGGGGATGATTTTCAAAACCAGCGCTTGGCCAACGTCGATGGCCAGCCCCTGCTCTACGAACACATTGCCCGCTTGGCCCAAGGCCCGTGGAATCGCAATGGCCAACTCGGTTTGGTGGTGGGTGCCACCTACCCGGCTGAAATTGAGCGCGTGCGCGCCTTGGCCCCCCATGTGCCCTTGTTGATTCCCGGTGTTGGTGCCCAAGGCGGCGATGCGTTGGCCACGGTGCGGGCGGGTTGGCGAGCCGATGGCCCGATTGTGGTCAACTCCTCTCGGGCGATTTTGTATGCCAGCAACGGGACTGAGTTTGCGACGGCCGCCCGTGCCGAAGCCCTGAAAACGCGCGCTTTGTTGCAATCGGCTTTAGGCTGACGGCTGCTCCATCCCTTAGCTACGGCGGCACCTGCCCATACACCATGTTCATGTCTTTGCTGCACCGCTGGAGCTTGCTCCAAAAATTCATGATTTTGGGCACGATGGGCTTGATGATGAGTGCCTTGCCCACCTTTTTGTACGTAGAGCACGCCCTGCAAACCATCGAAGAGGCACGTACCGAGGTAGCTGGCGCGCCACCGCTGATGGCGCTCAACAAGGTGGTGCAGCTGATGCAAATCCACCGGGGCTTATCGGCCAGTATGCTCAGTGGTGATGAGGGCTTGGGCGCACGCCGTCCGCCCATCCGCGATGCGCTGGGCAAAGCCTTAAGCCAAGTGGATGAGCGCTTTGCCGCAGCGGCGGTGTCCTCCACGTCGGTGGCCGCTTGGGCGCAAGCCAAACAAACTTGGCAAGCCCTAGAACCCCAAGTAGCGGCGCGTAGCCTGACCCCACCCCAAAGCACCGCCCAGCATACCCAGCTCATTGCCAGCATCATGCTGCTCAGTGAAGAACTGCGTTATGCCTACCGCCTGCAAATGGACCCCGACCCCGACACCCATGCTTTGGTACAGGCCACGCTGGTCGATGCCCCCATGCTCAGTGAAAAGCTCGGCATCATGCGCGCCCAAGGCTCTAGCGCCTTGGTGCAAGGGGTATTGCCCCCCGCCACCAAAAGCACCTTGCAAGCCTTGCAACAACGCGCTGGCGAGCTGTATGGCGAGACCTTTCGCAATTTTGACCGCGCGATGGCCGCCCATGCGCCCTTGCGCCAGCAACTCGAAGCACCAGCCCAGGACCTGAAAGCACGCATTGCCGCTACGCGCCAAATGGCCGATAAAAACCTCATCCATGCCACCAGCTTGGAGATGCCCGCCAAAGATTATTTTGATGATTTCACGCGCACCATTGATGCCCTATTTGCCGTCAACGATTTAGCCATGCAAGCCTTGGACACGCGGCTGCAAGAGCGCGTACAGCAGCTGCAGCAAACCTTGCTGGGTGTTTTGGCCGCCTTGCTGCTCACCTTGTCCATGACTGCCGGGCTGGCGCTGGTATTTGTGCGCTCCATCACGCGGCCTTTGGCCCAGGCCCAAGCCTTGGGTGGTGCGGTAGCCCAAGGCAACTTAGGCGGTGTCGATGTGCCGCATGGCAGCAACGAAGTCGGCCAACTGATTGCCGTGTTGCAGCAAATGCGCGCCAAACTGCGCCCCGTGGTAGCCCAAGTGCGCCAAAGCGCAGAAAATCTGGCCAGCGCCAGCGCCCAAATTGCCCAAGGTAACAACGACCTATCGGCGCGCACCGAAAGCCAAGCTGGCGCACTCGAAAAAACCGCCTCCTCTATGGAGCAGCTCAATGGCACGGTGCAACAAAATGCCGAAAGCGCGCGCCAAGCCAACCAAGTGGCCGACAACGCCAGCCAAGTAGCCGCCAAAGGGGGTCAAGTGGTGGCGCAGGTGGTGGACACAATGGAAGCCATCAACAGCTCCTCGCGCAAAATTGCCGACATCATCAGCGTGATTGACGGCATCGCTTTTCAAACCAACATTTTGGCGCTCAATGCCGCCGTAGAGGCCGCCCGCGCTGGCGAGCAAGGTCGCGGCTTTGCCGTAGTGGCCTCTGAAGTCCGTGCTTTGGCAGGGCGCAGTGCCGCAGCGGCCAAAGAAATCAAAGGGCTGATAGAAACCTCGGTCGGCAACGTCAGTGCCGGGTGTACCTTGGTAGAGCAAGCGGGCAGCACCATGGACGAGATTGTGGTCAGTGTGCGCCGCGTGGCCGACATCATGCACGAAATCAGCCAAGCCAGCCAAGAGCAATCCTCCGGGGTCTCTGAGGTCAACAGCGCCATCACCCACATGGACGAAGTAACGCAGCAAAACGCCGCGCTGGTCGAAGAAATGGCCGCTGCTGCCTCCAGTTTGCGTAGCCAAGCCCAAGGGCTGGTAGAGACGGTATCGGTGTTTCAGCTGGATACTGGCGGGGCTGTGCCGATAGGGCTGCAAAAATAAATATCTCCAACACCAAAAATTTGGCCCATAATGGGTGCGCTTTCCTGTTTTCACAGCAAAGCGGTTAAGTTAGCGGTGATTGGTCAGTTTCGCGTCTTTGAAGTCGTCACAGGTTTGTTGATTGCGTCGGGCTCCATCGCGTTTTATGTTTTTTCGGGAGTCCTTCATGGGCAACAAACTTTACGTGGGCAACCTGCCCTATTCTTTCCGCGACCAAGATCTGGAGCAAACTTTCAGCCAATACGGTGCTGTCTCTAGCGCCAAGGTCATGATGGAGCGCGATACTGGTCGTTCCAAAGGTTTCGGCTTTGTCGAAATGGGCAGCGATGCCGAAGCCCAAGCCGCCATCCAAGGCGTGCATGGTCAAAATCTGGGTGGCCGTGATTTGGTCGTCAACGAAGCCCGTCCTATGGAACCCCGTCCTCCCCGTAGCGGTGGCGGTGGTTACGGCGGTGGCAATGGTGGCGGCGGCTACGGTGGTGGCGGCGGCGGTTACGGCGGTGGCCGTAGTGGCGGCGGTGGTGGTTACGGCGGTGGCCGTGGCGGTTACTAAGCCCGTGCTGCCCATGCGCTGAGCCTTTCGTTCAGCCATTCAAGCATTCTCAAAAAGAGCCTTCGGGCTCTTTTTTTATGGTGTTGCTTAAAAGACACAGCACATCCTGCAAAAACCTTGCGTTTTTGGCAATTGTTCGGGACATAATGCGTCTGCGGGCCACGCCCGCGTTGTTTTTGCGGTGATCCTGTAGTGGCGGGCGCGGCGCACCCTTTCGGGCGCGCTAGACTGAGTTTTCGGGGCTCCATCGCGGTGTCAAATGTGTTTTTTAGGAGTCCCTTAATGGGCAATAAACTGTATGTGGGCAATCTGCCCTATGGTGTGCGTGATGATGATTTGGCCCAAGCATTTGGCGAGTTTGGCAATGTGACCAGCGCCAAGGTGATGATGGAGCGCGATACCGGTCGCTCTAAGGGTTTTGGCTTTGTGGAAATGGGCAGTGACCCAGAGGCCCAAGCCGCTATCAATGGCATGAACGGTCAGCCTATGGGCGGTCGTAACATTGTGGTCAACGAAGCCCGTCCTATGGAGCCGCGTCCTCCGCGCTCCGGTGGTTACGGCGGCGGTGGCGGCTATGGTGGTGGCGGCGGCGCTGGTCGTAGCGGTGGTGGCTACGGTGGCGGCGGCGGTTACGGCGGTGGCCGTGAAGGCGGCGGTGGCTACGGTGGTGGTGGCTACGGTGGTGGTGCTGGCCGTGAAGGTGGCGGCGGCTACGGTGGTGGTCGCAGCGAGGGCGGCTATGGTGGCGGCGGCGGTTATGCTGCTCCACGTGGAGGCGAGGGCGGTGGTGGCCGCGAGGGTGGTTTCCGTAGCCCCTACGGCAATGGCCCGCGTGGGCGCGGTGGCCGTGGCGATAGCGGCGGTGGCTACGGCGGCCAAGGCGGGTATTGATTTATTTTTGCTGAGGCCGGTTCGGCCTTAGTGCCCCAAAAAGCAAAAGCACGTTGTTTGCAACGTGCTTTTTTGTTTTATGCAGTGTGTTGGCGTGCAAAATATTAACATTTGGTGCCATGGCGGGAATCGAACTCTCCTCTGTAGATTTTCAAAAAACGCCAAAAGAACCAACAAAAAGACCAACAAAAAGAAAAGTGACTCCCTGCATGGGGGCTGTGGCAGTTTGGCGACAACCAGCAAGCCGGTACCGATGGCTGGGCATGGCGGCCATTTTCCGTAACGGGTTGCGGTAATGCCAGCACCACGGGCACGATGGCGGCTTCTACCGGGTACAGCAGCGCCGGCAGCTCTACGGCCTGCACTTGGTCAACGTGGTGGGGTGTTGCGCTGCATAGCATGGGGCAATGCTGGCCAGCGGCTCTACCAGGCACAGCACCACGACACGGGCACGATGCTGGTGTTGCACAGCACATGGGGCAATTGTCGCAACCCGTTACGGGAAATCACCGGGCACTGTATTGGAATCCCAAACCGGGGAACGAAACCAAAACCGGGGAACGAAACCAAAACCGGGGAATAAATCGGGGAACAAAATTGCTGTTTTTGGGTGCTGTCATTGGGGGATTGGGTTCCTACCCCCTCTATCGAAGTCAAAAGCCACACCATTTCAGGCCATGCCTGCCTACCCCCCCCACTAGGTTCTGTGGCAGTCAAACCATGACGGGGTTATTTAACCCGCAGGCCACCGGCTTCGGTAGGTTTCTCCGTTTGAAACGGAATTAGCCAGGCAAAGCAGGATTTCCTGCTTCGGTGTCTCGGAATACTCACAGCCGGGGGGAATCTCACGGCCATGCACAGCACCACGGGCACGCCACGGCCAGCACTTGGCTGGTGCTGTCGGTCAATCCAGCATAGTCACAATACAACCCCCTTAGAGACCCCACGAAACAGCCAGAAATCGCGCCTGCGTCCCGCATGGGCCAAACCCGGCGGGAGTACCTTTTCCACAGCCGGTGGGAATCTCACATCCTCAGGCTGAGGGAGTCAATTGCACAGCACCACGGGCACCAGCACCAGCTTGATACCAGATATTCCGGCATCAAACCGCCATGCTGTATCAAACGATACATCCAGCACCAGTACCGCTACAGCAGCGCACAGCGAAAGCATGGGCTTTGCTGTATCAAAACATACAGATAGCTGTAATTTTTCATACGAATAGCTGTATCAATTCATACAGCACCAGCAAGAAAAAACCCAGCGCAGTGGCTGGGCTGATGGTGCTGGCTGGCGCTGTCAGTAGCGGGCACTGTAGAGGCTCTGGCGCCACTGCATGGCCTGTGGGCACGGTGGCAGTGGCACGGCCTTGGGTAGCCTTGCACGGTGCCACGGGCCGGGTAGCACCATGTAAACATCGCTGGCCACACGGTAGGCCAAAGCCACCGACACCCCATGCAACCGTGCCAGCTTGCGATAGCTGAAACCACGGGCACGGTCGGCACGCATGGCGCGGTTTCTCTCTGTACGGGCGGTGCTGTTGGGAGTCTTGGGCATAGGGACTAACTGGAAAAGTTGTCAGTAACTTTACTAGGGACTACCTGCACACGGTACGGGGTTCGAATTACCCGCACTGGGAAAACGCTAGGAGGGAGCCACAAAAATTGCAGCGTTCACCTTTCAAGCCTGCTACAGGCCACCAGTGCCCACCACGTCACCGGGCAAGCCTCTACGGTTGCACCAGCGGGCAGCATGGGCCTGCCATCGGTGGGCAGTAGCATCTGACCGCTAGGCAGTAGTAGGCTGGCATCCCAGACAGCACGCCATGCCCCCTTATCGGCGCGGTAGAACAACACCGGCTCCTGCCCTACGGCTTGGGCTTGCCTTTGTGCCTGTGCCCACCAGCCAGCCACTAGGGCCGGGGTGATAGCTGCATAGCGCTTGCACTCGATTGACCAACCTGGCAGCCCTTGCAGGTCATCCTCCCCAGCCAGATTGCGAACCCGGCGGGCCACGGTGTACCCGGTCAACTCGGACAACAGGCGTGCCAGCTCCCGCTCCCCCACCTTGCCCTTGGTGCGAGACATGCCAGCCATTACACGGCCCCCACGGCTTGCAGCTTGTGCCAGATACTGGCCACGGCTTGCGCGTCCTGTAGGTTGTAGGCGGCGATAGCCTCACGCTGGCCAGCCAACCATGCGTCATACACGCCAGCACCATCCATGCCATCCTTGGGATTGGGCAGCGCCAGCACGTCGCACAACTCGGACAGCCGCACGAACTTGCCGAAGCCAGCCCACGCCAGCATGGTGCATTTGTAGTGCTGGCCAGCCCGTCCCATTGGGCCTGCATTGCGAAGCCAGCGCGGGAGGCGTACCCCATGCACCACGGCGCGGCGGTAGAGGAAGCCCAAATCAAAGGCGGCATTGTGGGCCACGGCGGTATGGTCATCGGGCGGGAAGGTATGCGGCCATTGCTTGCTTTCCTTCACTTGCCAGCCCTCTACAGCGTCAAAGAAGGCTTGCAGCAAGGCGGCCTCACTATCGCCTTGCCCACGGCATTGCACCCACTCTAGGCCGTCGCCATTGGTGGCAGCTATCGAGACAATCTCCCCACGGCTGCCACCGTCTAGGGCTTGCTTTAGGTACGCCTCCCCAGCGGCTTCGGCAGCATCGGTAGCCCACCAGGCGGCGATGGATTCGGGCTTCTTCAGGGTAGCGGGCGGCTTAATCGTGGCCTTGACCAAATCAGCAGCGCCGGGCCGCTGGCTGGGGATGGTTTCGATGTCGAGAAAAATCAGCATGGTGTGCGCTCCAATGGTGGGGTGTGAACTTGAGGGGGGCAGCCGTGGATTTCACGTGTACCGCATAGCCAGCCGTTACCCTCCCGGCTGGTGTAGCCCTTGCCCTGTGTAAATGAACCGGGGTCAGGCCGGGGCCAGTAGCAGGGCTTTTTGAGGCAGTCCGGGCCACTGACTGACACCAGCACCTTGATAGCTTTGTCCTTGATTCGCATGGCGCTTAGAACGGGATGCCGTCATCATCAAACGGCGCGAACTCGGTTGAATAGGCCGGTGGTGCTGGCTGGGCAGCGGCTGGCGCTGGTGGGGCCATAGGCGGGGTAACAGGGGCCGGGGTAGGTGCTGGTGCCAGTGCAATAGAACGCGGCTTATTCGGGATGGCTTGATATTGCGGCGATTCGCTAATCTGCTGTTGCAGGCGGCTTCCCAGTTGGGCGAATAACTCCCAGTCTGGCGCGCTCAAATCAAAATGCTGCAAAGGCAGTTCACCAGCCGGGGCCGCCATACCGCGCGGGAGCTTGGATGCGCTGGCGATATTGGCGTAAGTCTTGCCATCTTTACCGGTATTGACCACGCTCAAAAAGCACGGTTGCCCCAGCACCACGGCCAAATCGAACCGGCGGATTTCCTCAGCAGTGAAGTCCCGTCCGCGCCAACCTTGCAGGAAGCCACGCAGCGCGCTTTTTTCATGCTTGGACAGGGTAAAGCGCTTAGACACCACGAAGGGCGTGCCATCGTTGCGCCGGGTCTCTGGGTCAAGGATTTCAAAGGACACCAGCACTTTATGGGCCGCTTTGGCCTCGCCCTCATAGGTGCTAGTTTGCGTACCAAGGTCAATCAAGCCCACGCATTTGGCCGGGTAGGTGCCAGCCTCGATAGGGGTGTAGTCGGTCTGGGTGCTGTCAGGGATAAGCATAAAAAGCCTTTTTGATAGATTGAAAAGTTATAGATTCGGTCGTTCTTCGGTCTTTGATAGCGGTCTTTTTTCGGTCTTGGGTGGGGGGCTGGCGCTGGGTGTCAGGCAGCGCCAGCAAAGGGGGGGGATTGCTATGCTTTTTGTAGCTGCAATGCCTTATCTATCAAGGAATTCCACGCATTCCATTCTTTTCCATTGGAATAAAATGGAATTGTGGAAAATTCCATTCCATTCCACTCCCCCTATAGGGAGTGGAATAGTGGAATCCAGTGGAAAAAAAAGATGGAATGAAGTCACCGGGCACTCCCAGCGATGGAAACCATGCCAGCAACGTCCCAAACCACTTGGGCCGAAGCCAGCTTCTTAACGGCGTTGTAGATGCCGGAACTGCTGTACCGGCCTTCAAAGTGCTCTACCAATTCCTTCTTTTTGAGGCCAGTCTTGCGGGTGGCTAAAAATTCCACGATGGCCCCCTCCACTTCGCCCATGCGCTTGCCAGTGGGCTTGTCTGGTGCATCGGTGGGCACTACCACGCACGACGTGGCCTGTTCTCCCCACTTGGTAAGCCCCAGCGTTACCCGCTCTAGGGTGAACCCAATGCGCTCTCCCTTGGTGCTTAAATCCCGTTGCTTGGTGGCTTCGGCACAGCGGCCTGTGGGTGCGTCCGTCACCTCTATCTCGGTGTCCACAGCAGCGCGGATACCTGACCAACCACGGGCACCAGCGGCGGCGGCTTTGCCACTGTGGTGAATCATGAGGAAGTGCGCGCCAGTAGCGCGGCGAATGCGGTCAAAGCGTTGCACCACTAGGCCCATATCCTGCCCACTGTTTTCGTTGGCACCAGCGGACAGCCGCGCCAGTGTGTCGCCCACAATCAGGCGCACGGGCTGGCCTGCAAGGCGCTCTAGGTGCTTTGCCGCGTCAATCAGGGCCACCGTATCCACATCATCGGAAAACAGGTCTAGCGGGCTTTGCACGATGGCGAAGTGTGGAACCTTGCATCGGTGGTGCTGCTGGTAGGCTTGCAGTCGCCCACGCACAGAACCGGGCGATTCGCTGGCCACGTACATCACCAGCCCCTGCTCTACCTTGCGGCCATGCCATTCCACGCCACGGGCCACAGCACAGGCAAGGTCGATAGCAAAGAAGGTTTTGCCGCTGTTGCTGTCGCCGTACAGCATGGAACCATCGCCCACCGTGAGTAGCCCTTGTACCAGCTCATCGGGCGGGTTGTAGGTGTCTCCCAGTTGGTCGGCAAAGACAATGCCAAGGGGTAGGCGTTCCGGGGCTTCTACGGGGGCTGTAGCGGCCTCTAGGATGGCGGCCAAGGCCACAGCACCGGGCACGCTTTCATCCTGCCAAACGTCCCATGCGTCATAGTTGGCTGGCTTGCCTTCAGGCATCTTTGCCACGGCGCAACCCAGTTCCAAGGCCACCTTGTCGGCTTCGGCTTCCTTGCCAGCATCGGGCACCAGCACAGGCCTGGCACCGGGGCACATAGTCTGCACAGCGCCAGCGGCTTTGCCCATGTTGCCCACGCCAAAGGCCACCACGGCGGCATGGCCTGTCTCGATAAAGCACGCCCACGCCGCGCCGATACCCTCGCACACATAGGCGGGCTGGCCTGCCACCAGTTGCCCAACCACATGCACCCCAGCCATAGGACAGCCGGGCAGGTTCATCTTGGGGCCGGTGGGCGGGATGGCTTGCAGCGATAGCAGCGCACCATCGGGGCCACGTACAGGCACCAGCAATGCACCGGCCATGCTGTGCCCTCCAATGCGTAGCGCGTCGGTATCGGGTAGCACGCGCAAGCCAGCAAGGGCGGGGCCGTCGCTGATTTCCTTTTTGGCGCAGTAAGGGTGCTGGGCTGTGGCTGGCGCTGCACGCTCCCAGACTTCAGCAGGGGCCATGCCGGGGCGCAGCGGCTTCGGGGTAGGCATGGGTAGCGGCGCGGCCTTTGCGGGCCGTGGTGGACTTGTTTTGCCATCGCGCCAGCCGTGTTGCTTGGCAATGTCGAACAGGGTTGCAGCGCCCCTGCCTTTGCCGGGCTTAATGGATTTCCACAGGTCACGGGCAGCCGCTTGGGTGTAGGTGTCGCCGTGGCTACTCCATTGGTCGAAGCTGTCGAAGCTGATTCCGGCAGCATGGGCACCCATAGCCACCTTCACCCAGTCCTCACGGGGCACGTTGGGGCTGATGGCTTGCAGGGCGCTGTGGGCGCGGTCGAGTTCGTTTGTCATGCCGCTTCGCCTCGTTTGGCAGCTTTTTCAGCGGCCTGTATAGCGGCAATATGTTCGGCACGTTCGAGGCGGCGGGTGTGGCCGGGGTCTGCGCCAGTGGCGTACATCTCAGCAAAGTCTGCACAGCAAGCCAGTGCATTGAGTAACCCCGTCACAGTAGCGGTTGACAGCGCCAGCACTTCGCCATCCATCTCCATATCTGTCTCACGCTGCTGCAAGATAGTGACGATGGAACGGATACCCTCGTGGGCGGTACTAATGCGTGCCAGCGCCATTTCACCCACCAGTACAGCCGCTTCATTACGCTGGGGTTCGTAGGGTGAGTAATCGGGCACGGAGGCATTGCGGCCTTTGGGGTCTTTCAGGCAAAAGTTACTCATGCTGCCACCTCCAAAGCGTCCGCTTGGGCCACCAGTGCAGCGGCCAATTGGCGGGCTTGGTCTGCGCTCAATTCAATGCCGAAGCTGGCCCATGCGGCGCGGTCGTAAAACCGCATATCAATGCAGCGGTTAGGAAACACCATAGAGGGTGCAACGGTCAATACACTGTTGGATGCCAGCTCGATAGTGGTGGGGGTGTTGTTAGACAGCATGGGCCACCTCCACACGCTCAAATGCTGCCAACTGGCGCAGCGCAGACAAGGCTTGAACGCATTTGCGTTTGGCCCCAGCATGGTTGTGGCGATTGGCGTAGAACTTGGCCATAGCCAACGCGTTGACGGCTTCGCCATGCAAAGCAACGGGGTCGAGGTGGGGTTTGACCAAGGCGGTCTTGGATGCGGGCGCAGTGTGGCCCTTGGGGATAGCGTTAGCCAAGATAGGCTCCTTCGGAACAGGTGGTAAACCTGCCGCCATCGCTTCCAAACGATGGTGGCAGACTGTGCAGGGTTGGAAGACCGGCCGAAGGAACCGGCGCACCTTTGCAGATGCCCCCACACAGCCCACCAAAAAGGATAGCTGTGCGTGCCACACGCAGCATGTGGACGTAAAAAAGCCGCTCTCCAAACTGGGCGCGGCTACTGCGCCTTCGGTAATCGGGCTTCCAAACCCGTGATGCTTGTTGGCATCGGTGGTCATTGTGCCACAGCGCGGCGCGGCGGTGCAAGTCAGCGCCAGCCCTAAGGTGGCTTGGGCCATCATTTGGCGGCCTTCCACTGGCGCAAGCGCAGCACCAAATACACGATGGCGGCCACCATTACTGTGCCCCCACGGGGCTAGGCTTACCGGTGGCCAGAGTGGCTTCAATGCGTAGCAAAACGGCCTCGAGGCGCTTCAATACTTCGGTTTGGTCGTGTTGGTAAAGGTGAACGTCTTGAATGCCCTCCTTCACTTGCATGAGGGTCTGTTCTACGTCTTCTTGGTGGGCAGTGGTGGCTTGGCTCATGCGGCACCTCCAATGGCTTGCTGTGCCAGCCAGCGGCGAACGTCACCAACGCGCCATGCGGTTACGCGCTCAGAAAGTTTCGCTGGGGAGGGAAATTGGCCAGACTTGACCTTGCGCCAAAGTGTGTTGGCACTGAAAGGCAGCAAGGCCGGGCCGGGGCGCTTGGAGTCGGTCACCAGTTGCGATTGACGGATAAAAGCGCTGTCTGGCAGTTGGTCAAATGCTGGGGTATTGGCTGGCATGTTGTGCAGTCCTGTGGATGGAATGCACGCATTTTTTCGGGTTTGTTGCGGTAAGTCTATGTACGAATTCGGGCCAAAAAAGGGCCAATTTTGTACATAGACAAAGCGGCTCAAAGGCTGTAGCCAGCATCTCGGAAACTTGGGCGGACGTGCTCCATGAAATATCGGTGTGCTTTGTCCGAGTATGGAACGCCAGCCGCTTTGAATACAGCCTCGCAAATCTTGCGGAAAACCCCTGTGTGTGTTGGCACGATGCCAGCGGGCATTACCTCAGAGGCTATGCAGCGGATAAAGTCAGCCTGCCTGTGGATTAGTTTTGCCGCGCCAGCCTTGCCACTGCTTGGTATTCTTTCAATTGCGCGGGAGGCTGCTATCGTGATTCGTGGAACAACATATCCACCAAGGTCTAGCTCTCTGGCTGGTGTGCCTGTGTCCAGCATATCGTCATAGCTGAAAAACTCAGAATCCAAAGCCAAGCGGTCTTCAAATTCCAAGCCATCTATGGCATTTTTTAATTTATCGGCCAGTTCGCTGATTTTCTGCAAGGAACGCACCCTAGCTGTTTCCGTTGGTGTCGCTGGGCGTATTTCCTCTTTCCAGCGTTTTAAGAATTCGGCTTGCCTTATCAGCCCATTAGCCACGGACTCAGTAATGCGGCTATCGGCGCATATTTTTCGCAGGCTGTCTGCACAATCCATACTTCCCCCTGTATGCCCCCTGAAAACAAGAAAGCGCCCCAACACCGGACAGGGGGTTCCGGTATAGCCATCGGGTAATTAGTCCGAGGCTTGGGGCGCTGGGGTCTATTGTGGCATGGCCGGGCTGGCGCTGTGGTGGTTATGCCGCCTTGCTGTGCAGTTGGATGATGTCTGCGCCAGTGCGTAGCCGGTCTAGGTAGTCTGCCCACCGTTGCATCATGGTGCGTCGGGCCGGTAGGTGGGCGGTGCGGTTGTAGGCGCGGCCATTGGCATCCTTTACCGTGTGCGCTAACTGGTGTTCTATCAAATCAACCCGTTCACCTAGCACCTCATCCAAGATGGTACGGGCGGTGGCACGGAAGCCGTGGGCAGTCTGTACGGTGCTGGGGTAGCCCATAGCGCGCAAGGCTTGGGCCACCGTGCTTTCACTCATGGGCCTATCTGCTTTGGCGCTGGTGCTGAAGACGCAAGGGCCATGCCCTGTAAGGCTGTGCAGTTCGCGCAACATCGCCACGGCTTGGGCTGGCAAGGGCACGATATGGTCGTTCCGCATTTTCATTTTGTCCGCTGGTATGGCCCATGTTGCGCTGTCGAGGTCAATTTCTGACCATTGGGCACGGCGCAGTTCACCGGGGCGCACCAGTAGCAGCGGCGATAGTTTCAAGGCCACCACCGTGCAAGGATGGCCGTTGTAGGCGTGCATGGCGCGCAACAAGGCACCCAGCGCCAGCGGGTCAGTGATAGCGGGATGGTGGTGTATCTTGGCTCGGGGCATGGTGGCACGCATACCAACAGTTGCGTCCCGCTCTACCAAGCCACGGCCTATAGCGTAGGCAAACACCAGTTCGCAGGCTTTGCCGATACGCTGGGCGGTGTCGGTTACACCACGGGCAGTTACCTTATCCAGCATAGCGCGCATGGTGGGTGGCTTGATAGAGGCAATGGGCAACCGGCCTATCTCTGGGAAAACGTCAATCTGCAAGCGGCGCTCTATCCGCGCTGCTGTGGCTGGCGTGCGTTTGTGGGCAGTAGCCTTTAGCCATGCCAGTGCCACAGCTTCAAAGGTGTGCTGTGCAGCGCTGGTGCTGGCTTGCTTGGCTTCGCGTTTGGCGGTGCTGGGGTCTATGCCTTGGGCCAATTGGGCCTTGGCAGTATCACGCGCCTTGCGTGCTTGCACCAGCGATAGCGCCGGATAGATGCCGATATACAGCGTCTTCTGTTTGCCGTGGATACGGTAGGCCATGCGCCAATACTTGCCTTGGGCCTTGATATGCAGGTACAGCCCTCCGCCATCGCTGTGTTTGTCGCCAGCCGGTTTGCCGCTGTGCTTTGCGTTCTTGATAAAGGTGTCGGTCAGTGCCACGGTGCATCCCCTGTTGGTGCCTGTTGGTGCTATTGGTTAGAAACCAACAAAAGAACCAACAAAAAGGCGGGATGCCATGATGGCTTATGACACGATGCAAGGCAACAAAAAAGCCCCTTTGCCTATGGAGAGAGGGGCTTTTGATATGGCCTGAATTGGCCTGAAATTGTCCTTTGGTGCCCATGGCGGGAATCGGACCCGCGACCTCTCCCTTACCAAGGGAGTGCTCTACCACTGAGCCACATGGGCGGTTTGCACGCAAAAGGAAAAAACTGGAGCGGGATAAGAGGCTCGAACTCTCGACCTATACCTTGGCAAGGTATCGCTCTACCAACTGAGCTAATCCCGCAGATGACGATTTTTTGAAAATCGTGCGCTTACCGAAGTAAGACCAAAATTATAGTCCGAAAAAACAGTCCTAAAGGCACAGGCTCAAAATTTTTTAAGCCGCTGGGCGCAATACGCGGCTGAAGCTGGGCAAACCCGCCAATAAGCGCTGGCCATAACGGGTTTGTGTTAATCGTCGGTCGTAGCAATAGACATGGGCTTGGTCTTCTTCGCTGCGGATGGCGCGGCCCGCCCATTGCGCTAAACGCATGGCAGTGGCGGGCACTACCAGCTCATTGAACGGGTCACGCCCTACGGCGCGTAGCCACTCGGCGCGCGCTTCGCCCACCGGGTCATCGGGTGGGGCAAAGGGCAGTTTGGTGATAAATACCGATTCACACAAGCTTCCGGGTAAATCCAGCCCCTCCCCAAACGATTGCATCCCAAAGATGATGGATGCTTGCCCAGCGGCCACGCGCTCGCGGTGGCGTTGCAGCAATTGGGGGCGCGGTAGGGTGTTTTGCACCAACACCAGCGGTAGCAAAGCTGGCGGCAGGGCTTCTACCGCTTGGCGCATTTGCTCGCGCGAGGTAAATAGCACCAGCGCCCCAGCGCGCACTTGGGCCAAATCAGCCAACAGGGCCGCTACCATTTCTGGGGTAAAGCGGCTGGCATCTTTGGGGTCGGCATGGGTGGCCACAGCCACCAGCGTGCCTTGGCGTGCGTAGTCAAACGGGCTGGGCACTTCTAGGGTGGTGGTGGCATCGTCCTCATCTAAGCCGGTTTCGCGCAGAAAAAATCCAAACTGGTCGCCGTTGCTTAAAGTGGCTGAGGTCAATACCGCAGCGCGCACCTGTTGCCACAATTGTTGCTGCAAGGTGGCCCCCGGTAGCAAGGGGCTGGCATGGGCTTGCAGGGCGATGTATTCGCCATCCATTGTGACGGTAAACCATTTGGCATGGGGGACGGCGGTAGCGCCCTCATGGGGGGCTGGTTGTTGCAGCAGCCATTGGGTGGTGTTGCAGACGGCTTCTAAGCGCGGTGCCAACATGCCGACTTGGGCATACAGGGTAGAGAGGCGCTGGGCCTCTTCGGGCTGCTCGCGGATTTTGGCGCGCAGTGCTTTGCCGATGGCACTGAGGCTATTGAGAAACCCCAGCGATTGTTGCCCCAATTGTTCTAGTGGTGCCAGTAGCGCCTCGGGCAAGATGCCGCCGGGCACGCGCACGCGGGTGGGCATACGGGATTCTGGCGCACCTGTGCGGCCTGTGGTGGGGCTGGCCGGGCGCAGGGTATCGTCATACACATCCATGATGAGACGGGCCAGGTCTTGCAGGTGCTGGCGCAATTGTGTGGCATGGCCGGGAATGTCGGCAATCTCAGGGGCTTCAAGGTGGGCGCCCACGCGCGTGGCTTGGTGCGCCAGGCGGTCAATCCAGCGCAGGCGGCTTAAATCCATGCTGCAAGCAAATTGCTCTAAGGCGGTGGCGGGCAGGTGGTGCGCTTCATCGAGTACCAACAAGCAGTTGTCTAAATCGGGCAGTACCCGTCCGCCCAAGGTAGAGAGCAGCAAATCGTGGTTGACCACAATCACCTGCGCGGCCACCAAGACTTTGCGCTGCTCAAAATAGCTACATTGGCTAAACGCCGCGCAGTATTTGCCGGTACAAGCGCCAGCTTCTGCGGCTATCGGACTCCATACATCGGCGGGTGGGGGCTGGTCTAGGCTGTCGCGGTCACCGTTCCAGGTGTTGTGCGCCAAAGTTTGCGCCAAACTGCGGTAGTAGTGCAGACGGGCTTCGGTCTCGTGTGCAGGTCGGGTGGCACGGGCGGCGTTTTCTTCTTCCGAGAATAAATCGTCTTCTTCTAACGCAAGCGCTCCGCTGCCCGAGAGTTGCTCTAGCTTGAGCTTGCACACATAGCGCCCGCGCCCTTTGGCCAACGCAAACTGGAACGGCTGCGGCATTTGTGCCAACAGCGTGGGCAAATCTTTGTGGATGAGTTGTTCTTGCAGGGCCACGGTGGCGGTAGAAATCAGCACCCGCGTGCCGCGCGCCAAAGCCACCGCAATCGCTGGGGCGCAGTAGGCCAGCGATTTACCTACCCCAGTACCGGCCTGAATCACGGCAATAGAGCGCACGGGCGTGGCCCCTTGCGGCTCGGGTGCGCCCAAGGTGGCGACACTCAAGGTGTGTGCCACCTGCTGCGCCATGCGCCGCTGGCCGGGCCGACTACGCAGGCCCCCACCCGATTGAACCACCTGATCGAAAGCTTGCAGCGCTGCGTCTGCCCATTCTTTAGAAGACATGGGGCAAGTGTGGCACAGACTGCTGGGTACTGGCAAAAGCGACGTTTGTAAAAAAATGCTGCACTGCAACATTTTTTGCTTGCAATTTGGCAAAACGGCCTTACCATAACAGTCATGTTGCGCCGCAACATTTTTCTAAGCCCGGTATGGTTTGGGGTGGCGCGCAAATTTTTACTTTTTAGGAGTTTTCACATGCAAACCATCAACGCCCAAGCTATCGCTGACGCTGGCAAAAACGCTGCTGCTGATTTTTCTGCTGCCGCCACCACCGCTTTCAACGGTTTTGAAAAGCTGGCCGAGCTGAACCTGGCCACAGCCAAGTCGGTACTGACCGGTACGCTCGACTCGCTGCAAGCCGTCGCCGCTGCCAAGACTCCAGAAGAAGTGCTGGCCGCCCAAACCAATCTGGTCAAGCCCCTGACAGAAAAGGCCACCGCTTACAGCCGCAGCGTCTATGAAATCGCCTCGGCCACCAGCACCGAACTGAGCAAGTCTTCCAAAGAAAAGATTGCAGAAGCCCAAAAAACCTTCAACAGCTCGATTGAGTCGCTGACCAAAAATGCTCCTGCTGGCAGCGAAGCCTTTGTTACCGCGTTCAAAAACGCTGCTGCTACCGGCCAACAAGTGCTGGATTCGGCCCAAGCTGCTGCCAAGCAAGCCATGAGCCAAGCCGAAGCGCACGTTACTGACGTAGTTGCCAAGACCGTCAAGAGCACTGCAAAGGCTTAATCAGCCAGTGTGGGCATAGGCCCACACCCCAAAATTTGCCATCCGCTGCCTGTTTTGCAGGTGCCGGATGGCTTTTTTGATGGTGGTGCAGCGGTTTGACGCGGTTCTTCGTCGTTTTGTGTGGAACTTGACAACATCAAAGACAGCGGTGTGCCAGCGGGCCTGACTGCGGCATGGCCGGTCGCAGCAAGTTTTGCAGCTGCAAGGCCGGGTGCGCGGTACGCTGATGCTGCCACAGCTCTAACATACAAGCAATAGTTGAGTAAATTACACTGGATTTTAAGCGCTTAAAAAGCGACTCGATTGCTATCAAATTAATAGCTATCAAGAGGCAAGGATACAAAGAAAAAAACTATTTGCTTGTCCTGCCGATATAGAAATGCACATTTTTTACTTCCCTCTGTCATAGAGCAGGCGTAAAAACGGGGTGTCGGCCCTGACACCGGATCGACGTTTTTGTGTACATGGTGTCCACCAACGGGAGAACGCAAATGGCTTATTTCCAATGGGGCAACGACATGGCTATTGACAATGGCCCGATTGACCAAGACCACCAATTGTTGGTCGAGCAAGTCAATACCTTGCACACCGCCACCGCCGAGGGGCGCGGCCACGAAGTGGTAGGCAGCTTGTTAGAAGACATCATCCGCGACACCCTCAGCCATATCCGCCACGAAGAGCAGCAGATGGAAGCCTTAGGCTACCCACGTCTGGCAGAGCACAAAAAAGGCCACGAGCGCTTTGTGGCCGACTTGCAGCAACTGCGCCAGCGCTACCATGCTGGGGCCATTACGGTGGCCGCACAGCTGTCTTGGTTGTTGCGCGATTGGTTGTCCATCCACATTCGGCGCTTGGACAAAGAGCTGGCGCGCTTTATTCTGAAAAAGCAGCGCCAAGGCCATGCAAAAGCCTTGGCACTGGCCCACCACCACTGAAAGTGGCAGCGTGCCTGTTTAGGCGGCGGCTTTCATGCTGCCGGTTTGCACATAGCGGCTGTGCCACGACAGCGCCTCGTCCAGCAGATGCGGCGTGTGCTGGCCACTGGCCCCTTTTTTGGCGCGGGCCACATAATCGTGCAGTGCTGGGCGGTAGTCGGGGTGCGCGCAGTTGTCAATAATGCGCTGGGCGCGTTGCGTGGGCGATAAGCCGCGCAAATCGGCCAAACCTTGTTCCGTCACGATAATTTGCACATCATGCTCGGTGTGGTCCACATGCGAAGCCATCGGCACAATGCAGGAGATGGCACCGTCTTTAGCCACCGAAGGCGTGACAAAGAACGACAGATAAGCATTGCGCGCAAAATCGCCCGAGCCACCAATGCCGTTCATCATGCCCGAAGCCATGATGTGGGTCGAGTTGACGTTGCCATAAATGTCCGCCTCAATCATCGCGTTCATGGCGATGATGCCCAAGCGGCGCACCAACTCGGGGTGGTTGCTGATTTCTTGCGGACGCAGCAAGATGCGCTCGCGGTAAAAATCAATGTTTTGGGTAAAGTCGGCCAGCGCTGTTTTACTTAAAGAGATAGCCGTGGCCGAGGCCGACACCATTTTGCCTGCGCGCAACAAATCCAACATGCCATCTTGCAGCACCTCGGTGTAGCCGGTCAGTTGCTCAAACGGGCTATGCAGCAGCCCGGCCAGCACCGCATTGGCCACGTTACCCACACCCGATTGCAAGGGCAGCAAGTTGGTCGGCAAGCGGCCTTGCTTCACTTCAAACTGCAAAAAGTCGATGATGTAGCTGGCGATTTTTTCCGATACCGCATCGGGTGCGGCAAAACGGGTGTCGCGGTCGCCCTGCTGGGTGTGTACCACCGCCACCACCTTGGCCGGGTCAACGTGCAGATAAGGCTCGCCAATGCGCTCGTGCGGATGCGTCATGGGGATGGGTTTGCGGTGCGGCGGCACGGCAGTGCCATAGTAGATGTCGTGCATCCCGTCCATTTTTTCTGGCACCTGGGTGTTGACTTCCAAAATCACCTTGTCGGCCAAATCCAGCCAGGTTTTGTTGTTACCCACGGCGGTGGAGGGAATCAAACGGCCATCGGGCAGCACGCCGGCCACTTCCACTACGGCCACATCCAAATGGCCCAAAAAGCCAAACCAAGCATGTTGCGCTACGTGCGACAGGTGCATGTCGCTGAACTGCATCTCGCCGCTGTTGATTTTGTTGCGGCAAATCGGGTCCGACTGGAACGGCAAACGCATTTCAATGCCATTGACCTTGGCCAGCGCCCCATCCAGCTCGGGTGCCGTGGAAGCCCCTGTCCACACACTGATACGGAACGGGTGCCCTTGGGCGTGTTCGTTCTCGATGCGTGCGGCCAGCGCCAGCGGCACGGCTTTGGGGTAGCCCGCGCCGGTAAAGCCGCTCATGCCGACATTGGCACTGGCAGGAATCAAGGCGGCTGCCTGTTCGGCAGTCATCACGCGCTGGAGAAAGTCTGGGTAACGAACCCGATTGGCCAAAGACATAGAAAAGCTCCGCAACTGGTCAAAGCTGCGAATTTTAGCCTTGGGCGGCAAAAAGTACGGGTTTTTACTGACAGGGTTTCTACTTACATGGGGCGTAGATTTCGCCAGCAACAAAAAAAGGACGACCAAGTCGTCCTTATGGCATCACTAAGACGGCTACCTAACGAGTAGCCTGCATCTCCGATTTAGCCGTTGCTACGCGCTGGCAGCACCGTGCCCTGGCATTCGCCAAAGCCGATGCGGGCGGCGCCGGGCTTTTCGCACCAGCCGCGCAAAATCACGGTATCGCCATCTTGCAAAAAGGCGCGTTGCTCATCAGCGGCACCGGGGGCGCTCAGGGTGATGGGGGCGCGGCCACCTTGGGTCAGTTCTAGCAGCGTACCGGCTTCGGCGGGCGTGGGGCCAGAGATGGCACCCGTGCCCAGCAAATCGCCCGGTTGCAGGTTACAGCCGCCCACGGTGTGGTGCGCCAACATTTGCGCGGCTGTCCAATACTGGTGGCGGAAGCTGGTTTGCGACACGCGCACCGCCTCGGCACCGGCAGCGCTGCGTTGCGCGGTTTGAATCGCCACTTCCAACTGAATATCCAAAGCACCAGCGGCGTGGTTGCTGGCCGCATCCAAATAAGGCAGCGGCTTGGGCGCCGCCTCGGGGCGGCTCCAGGCTTGGCGGTAGGGGGCCAGCGCTTCCATCGACACAATCCACGGCGAGACGGTGGTGGCAAAGCTCTTGGACAAAAATGGCCCAAAAGCCTGTGCTTCCCAAGCCTGAATATCGCGCGCTGACCAATCATTGAGCAAGCAAACGCCAAAAATATGCGCTTCGGCTTGGTCTAGGCCAATCGAATGGCCCAAATCATTGCCGGGGCCAATGTAAATGCCCAGTTCTAGCGCGTAGTCTAGGTTTTGGCTGGGGCCAAACACCGGCGCAGTGGCACCAGCGGGCAAAGACTGGCCCTGCGGGCGGTGGAACGCTTGGCCACTGACACCAATGCTAGAGACGCGCCCGTGGTAAGCCAGCGGCAACCACGCAAAATTGGGCGGCACGGCATCGGCACCGCTGTGGGCGGCGTGGTGAATCGAGGTATCAAAATGGGTGTAATCGCCAATTTGGGCCGGCACGTTGTACTCGACCGCCACCTGTGGAATCAGACAGGTACGCAGGGCATCCACTTTGGGGCCTTCGGCACCCTCTTTGAGCAAATCAAACAGGCCGTGGCGCAATGCCTGCCAAGCATCTGGCCCCAGCGCCATCAGCACATTGAGGTTGTGGTATGCACCGGCCAGCGCGGCCTCGGCGGCGCGCCCTTCTAGGCAGCCTACCACCACCACGCGCGCCAAATCAATCACTTGGTCGCCAATGGCAATGCCACCCCGGAAGGCTTCGTCTTCGCGGAAGTGGCGAAAAACAGCTATCGGCAAGTTTTGAATAGGAAAATCGCAGCCGGGTAAATTGGCCGAAGCCAACCAGCTACGGGCGGCAGGATCATGGGTGTGGTTCAGGGCAATCATGCAAAAAATCTTTCTGAAAGAACAAACAAGCTCAGATAACAGTGGCACCATGCCACAAGGCCGACACGGCACATTGTGCGGGCAATTAGCGGCTTGCAAAGCCCCATTTTTGGCCTTTTTTGTGTCCTTTTTGCGCGCTCAAGGTGGGCCTTTGTTACTAAGTGTTTATGGACTGCTGCCAAGCGCCCTAAACCCGTGTCTTAACAGGTGCATCCCAAGGGCGCGCGCGTTACACTTCGCGGCTGACAGACGCGCAATCGTCGCCGGTTGTTCTTTTCCCCTCATTTTTCACGCCCATGGCCATAGACACTGCGGTACAGAATCGCGCCAGCTTTGACCTCAAGAGCGCCTCACTGCCCGTGGTGGCCGTGGTGCTCAAGAGTACCGATGTCGGGGTACTGGCTGCCGAGCTGGCCCAGCGCTTGGCGGCGGACCCCGATTTTTTTGACAACGACCCCGTGCTGATTGACCTCAGCGGGGTGCGTGACGACACCGGGTCGATTGACTTTGCGGCCCTCAACCAGCTGTTGCGCCAGCACCATACGGTGCCGGTGGCCGTGCGTGGCGGCAGTGCCGCACAAATGGCCAGCGCCCACAGCGCCGGATTGATTGCGGCCTCCGATGCCCCTGCCCCGCGCGCTCCCGCTGCGGCTTGTGCCCCAGCGCCTGGCCCCGAAATACGCGAAATCATCCACGAAGTCGTGCATGAAGTCGAAGTGGTGCGCCCAGCCCCCCGCGTGCCCGCGGTGGTCGTGGACAAACCCTTGCGCTCGGGCCAGCAAGTGTATGCCCGTGGGGCCGATTTGGTGGTGCTGGCGATGGTCAGTTTTGGTGCCGAAGTCATTGCCGACGGCAACATCCACGTGTATGCCCCCCTGCGTGGGCGTGCCATTGCCGGGGCCAGAGGGGATACCAGCGCGCGCATTTTTACCACCTGCATGGACCCCCAACTCATCTCTATTGCGGGCATTTACCGCACCACCGAGGTAGCGATTGCCGCCGACGTCGTGGGCAAACCGGCCCAAGTGCGCCTCGATGGCGAAAAACTCATCATCGAAGCGCTGTAAGGACGGTGCCCACCGGCCCCAGTCTGCCTCTGAATTTTTTATATACCGCACAGGAATTGCACTCCATGACCAAAATTGTTGTCGTGACCTCAGGCAAGGGAGGTGTCGGCAAGACCACCACCAGCGCCGCGTTTTCTTCTGGTCTGGCCCTGCGCGGTCATAAAACCGCCGTCATTGACTTTGATGTCGGGCTGCGTAACCTGGACCTCATCATGGGCTGCGAGCGCCGCGTGGTCTATGACCTGATTAATGTGATTCAGGGCGAGGCCAACCTCAGCCAAGCCCTGATCAAAGACAAAAACACCGAAAACCTGTTCATTTTGGCGGCCTCGCAAACGCGCGACAAAGATGCCCTGACCATAGAAGGCGTGGGCAAGGTGCTAAAAGACTTGGCGGAGATGGGTTTTGCTTACATCATCTGCGACTCTCCCGCTGGCATCGAAACCGGTGCCCTGATGGCGATGCACTTTGCCGATGATGCGCTGGTGGTCACCAACCCCGAAGTCTCTTCGGTGCGCGACTCCGACCGCATTTTGGGCATGTTGGGCAGCAAAACCCAGCGCGCCATTGATGGCGGCGAGCCTATCAAAGAGCATCTGCTCATCACGCGCTACGACCCGAATCGGGTAGAAGGCGGCCACATGCTGTCCCTGACCGACATCCAAGATATTTTGCGTATTCCGCTCGTGGGAGTGGTGCCCGAGTCGGAAGAAGTGCTGCAAGCCTCCAACCAAGGCTTGCCGGCCATCCACCTCAAGGGCACCCCGGTGGCCGAAGCCTACCAAGACTTGGTGGCGCGCTTTTTGGGCGAAGACAAACCCATGCGCTTTACCGAAGCAGAAAAGCCCGGCTTCTTTAAGCGCATTTTTGGCGGAAGGTGAGCTGCAAATGTCTTTGCTCACCTTGTTTTTAGGCGAAAAAAAAACCTCCGCCAATGTGGCGCGCGAGCGCCTGCAAATTATTCTGGCACACGAGCGCAGTGGGCGCAATGCCGCGATGCCCGACTACCTGCCCGCCTTGCAGCGCGAGTTGCTGGCCGTGATTTCTAAGTATGTGGACATCAACTTGGATGACATCAAGGTGCATTTAGAGCGCCAAGAAAACCTAGAAGTCCTAGAAGTCAAAATAGAGCTGCCCGAAGCGCTGCGTTAAGCTGGCCGCTGCCTGAAACAACGCCGCCCAAGCACTGGTGCGTTGGTACGTTGGTGCGCTCATGCAGGCTACGGAGGACTAAACTGTGCTGGTGCGGTACGATAAAAGCGCCCCACCCCGAAAGCCTCTATGAGCCAACACCTGATTCACGACTACCTGCGCCAACTAGACCTGATTAAGAAAATCAGTGGCAGCCAGCGCGAAACCATTGTGCGGGAAGCCTTCAAAGACCTGCTCAAGGCGTGGGGGCGACAACAGGGTTTGGTATTTTTGGCCGAATACCCACTCAAAACGATCCACAAAACCAATATCAATGTGGATGGTGCTTTGTTGCACGAATTGCGGCTGCCTTTGGGTTATTGGGAAGCCAAAGATGCCGACGATAAACTAGAAGCCGAAGTGCATAAAAAGTTTGCCAAAGGCTACCCACAAGACAATATTTTATTCAGCGACGATATTACCGCCGTACTCTGGCAAAATCGACAAGAGGTGCTGCGTTGCGATATGGGCAACCCCACGGCGCTAGAAAAACTGCTCAAACTGTTTTTTGGCTACGAGCGCCCCGAAATTGCAGGGTTTCGCGCGGCGGTAGCGCAATTCAAAACGGATTTGCCTGCCGTATTGCAAGCCCTGCGCGCCATGATAGACCAAGCGCAAAGCAACCATGCAGAATTTCAGCAAGCGGCAGAAAAGTTTTTGCAGCACGCGCAAGAGGCGATTAATCCCATTTTAACCGCTGCCGATGTGCGCGAAATGCTGATTCAGCATATCCTGACCGAAGAAATTTTCTCTAAAGTATTTGACGATAGTGATTTTCACCAACACAATAACGTAGCGCGCGAGTTGTATGCGCTGGAATCGGTGTTTTTTACCGGCGCACTGAAAAAGCAAACCCTCAAAGGCTTAGAGCCTTACTATGCCGCTATTCGTAGCACGGCCACCCAAATTGGCAGCCACAGCGAGAAGCAAACCTTTCTCAAGGTCATTTACGAAAATTTTTACAAGGTTTATAACACCAAAGCCGCCGACCGCTTGGGCGTAGTTTATACCCCCAACGAAATAGTGCGCTTTATGATTGAAGGGGCTGATTGGTTGTGTCAAAAGCATTTTGACAAATACCTGATAGACCCCGGCGTGGATATTTTAGACCCAGCTACGGGCACCGGCACTTATATCTGTGAATTGCTGGAGCATTTTAGAGGCCAACCGAAAAAATTAGGGTGGTGGTAAAATTTCAAATGTTTTCAATTTTTTTTGTTTTTAAAATTATTAACTTCTAAATAAAAGATTTAAATTATACTTTCGTATAAAAAGATGAGTGACAAGGTTGTGAAATTCATCGGATT
>NZ_JAQUCA010000036.1 GCF_028686475.1 Giesbergeria sp.
GTCACGGATTCAGGTAAGTCCTAAAAAACTATGGGGCTTCGCCCCCTCACTGCCTAACGGCAGCGAGCCTCCCCCAACAGCCTTGCGTTGCGTAGGCTACCAACTCAAACAAGGATGCGAACTGCTACAGCCGGGGGGTGTTACCCCCGGCTGGCATCCATGCTGCTGCAATCGCTAGGATTTGTTGAAGCTTTCAGAGCCACGATAGCAACAAAGCCTTCTTCTCTGAGGCATCTGTGAATTCAAGCCTGCTCTTGCTCTTTCGCCAGTAGCAGGGTGTTGAGCAGATTCAGTTCATTGGAGGCCATAAAGTAGCGGTCATCGAAGACCAGATTCAGCTTCAGGGGGCTGACATCACCCACCGTTGCCACCCAAGGGAAGCTTTCGTATTGAGCCAATGGTGGCATGAGTCCTGAGCCGGCGTTTAAGGTCTGGCCTAGTGCCTCCTGCCATAGCGCCGACTCAGAAAGCCAGAACAATTCACCCTCGTCCTGCCTCTGTGTGTGCAGAAATTGGAAGTAGCCAGCTGGCAAGGCAATCCAGGTGTGAGGCGACTTCAGTTCTTTGCGCGTGCTAAATTCGTTGGCCGCTTCATGCTGTTGGCGTTGCAGTAATTTGCGTAAATTCGCTGCTGGATGGCGCAAAACAGGCGGAAACTCTCGCTGCTCTTCAATTGCTTTGAGCTGCCCCATCAACTCTTTCGTGGTTTGGTAGAGCTGGGTTGCATGGCCTTCAAACGAGAAAATTTCTTGCTTTGCGAAGTCGGCCCAGGACTCGACAACGACTGGCCCCGAGAAGCTGATATGGTTGGCTAGACTCGTTCCCTCTTCAGCGGCCACAAGCAACGGTGACAAGCCGCTGGCTACCAAGTCTGTGAGCCTGCGCATGTCTTCGCACCTCGCTAGGGTGCGTTTATCGCTGTCGCGCTTGGGTACACCCTCCAATTTCATACGCGAGAAGATTTTTTGTATGTTGCTTTGGGCTTGAACAGCAAGCGCCTGTAGTTCGCGGTTGCTTCCCTGCACTTTAAAAATTTCTGCCTCACGCACGAACTCCGAGACATGTTGTGACATCAGGCTCATGAGTTCTTCCACACCCACAGCGCCGACTGGTACAAGGGCTAGTTTTTGGCGCAGGTCAGAATCTCCAGTGATGCGCGTCAGGATGGTCGAGCGCAGTGTCACCAGCAGCGTCATTAAATCGAGTGACTGGCGCAGCCACTGCCGCGTATCTCTGCCTTCACTCACCAAATAATCATCAACCAACATCACCAAATGGCGTGGAACGTTGTCGCCAGATACCCACTCGCCGTGCTCGTTCTGGTATCGACCACGACCTCGGTAAATGAGCTGTGCAATTTCCATCAGCCCGGCTTCGACGTTGAACCGGGGCACACTGGCCAAAATCCAGTCTGTTTTCGGGAACGATACGCCACGCGCACCCGAAGAAGTCATCAAAAATACCTTTGCTTGGTCGCGGTTTTGTGGCTCAACCAGCTTTTTGCGTCTCCACCCAGGAACCGACGCATCAAGGATGTGGACGTTGCCATCATGGAGCCGCTCGGAGTCTATTTCGCAGAGCCGCTTTTGCAGCAGGCGCAAAAAAGCCTTGTCTTGGGCAAAGTAAATCACCTGTTGGGCCCCTGCGTCTAGTGCATTCAACACTTCGGTAGCGGCGTTGTGCAACACGGCTTTGGCAGACACACGGCGAATGGCTTGCCGTGGGGTTTCCTGTTGACCAAGCTGCTGCTCCATCTCTACCGATGTCATTTTGACCCGGTAGTGCAAATGCAGCTCACTGGCCGGAAAGCTGTTGGTCATGACGTGCAAGGCTTGACGCCGTTGACGTGCAAGACGCACGGGTGTGGCTGCAACGCGAAACGGCCTGTCACCTTCGGATTTGGAAATCAGCATCTTGTCTGGTGTCCGGTCGCCAGCATTCAGGTAGCGCTCCAGCACTACCTCATTGCACAGCGAAGCGTCTGATACCACCAGCGTCACGGTGAAAGGGCTACGCTCGTCGGCATCTTCAAAGCAATCGATAAACTCATCCGATAGCCACTGCGCCACCGCGTGTACGAACGGAGCACCAGCTCCATCCCCGGTCAATTCATCCACCATGACGACGATGCTGGGTATGCGCTTGGCAAAGGCCCGCCGCTCTGCGCGTCCGGCAGCAGATTTGGCTGCATTTGAGAAGATTTTCGACAAAGCATCGATGGTGGTCTTTTGGTTCGACTGCTGCCGGAAACCCTGCAAAGCCGCTGTCAGCACCAATCGATTGAGCGCTGGATTGCGTGCCAACAGCTCCTTGGAGGTCAGCGCTAGGCCCCTAAGTACCCCCATCAGAGGGCGGTCTTGTACCAAGTCCTCGTATTCTGACAGGGTGTGCTTCATCAGCTTGTGGGCGGAAACATCTGCATCGATTTGCTCTTCTTGTTCCGGCGTTAGCACCAGAAAGCCCGCGTTGTCTGGTTTGAGTAAGTCAGGCACGCCATCAGCCACCACTGTGCATTCGATAAGGCGCTTGGCGGCCAGCCCTTGTTCGGCTTGCTGGTCGTGCCACTTCTGGGCAGCGGCAATTAAGGCGGCATGGGTAGTCAGGGTCAAGATGCCGGTTGGTGCTTTGGTGACCTCGTTTCTGGCCAGACTGTGGGTAACTTCCCGGTTGATGATGACCCGAGGACTGACATAGAGAAAAAGATAGCCATCCTCCTTTTTACCCAAGTGCGTGCGAATGGCGGTTGTCTTGCCGATACCAGGGTTGCCTTCCAAAGCCAACACATTGAGTTGACCAGATTTTGCATACTGCATCCCAGCGATGATGGCGGCGGCGTGCATATCGCGCAGCGAGAGGGTCTCGGCCCCGTGTGCCAAGTCACGCATCGAGGTACCAATGGCTTGACGCGCAGAGCCGCCAAAGTAGTTTTGCAGTTCAGCGCTTTCTTCCACCATAGCCACGGCATCGTCCAGCGAGAACTTGTCGGTTGGGTTGGCGAAATTCGCAATCGTTTCATTGAACTCGAACACGTAGTCCTGACCGGCTTCAGGTTCCGCTTGCAGCGCTTTCATGCCTTTTTTAAGCTGTGCTGGCAGCTTGCCAAGCATACTGCGAAACACTTTCTCTATTTGCTCTTGCAGGCCGAGGTCATCGCCATCGGCCAGCTTTTGGGTCTGGCGGTAGGCTTGTCCTAGCTGGCCCATGAGTTGGCAACGCGGGTCAGCTTGGGCTTGTTTCTCTGGAATAAACCGCGCTGCTAGGCTCTCCAGCCCATGCGGGGTGATGGCCAAGGCTCGGGTGGTGCAGGCCTTTTGTAGCAGTCCCTGCTGTTGCAGCAGCAAGAGCGTCGATTCGGCGTAAGAGCTGGCTTGGCAGAGCTTGTACAGTGGCTTGTCGTAAGAGGTCAGAGCATTCAGGTGGTGGGCCATGTCTGGCGAGAGCTTGAACTGTTCGCCGTCGACTTCTGCCGAGATACGTGCAAATACACTGCGCGAGTCCATCCTGCGCCGATGGCGCATCAGTTCATCCAGATGCGCGCTCTGTTCACGAAAATCTTGTAACTGCGGCGGCATATTGAACGAATACTCCTGCACCAACAGAAAATCATCGCGCTTGCCGGGCGAAGTGAGCCAAAGAGTAAAGTCAGAATTGGCAGGCTGTCCCTTCCTGGACCAGTCGGGATTGAGGCTGCCATGCAGCCCAAACTCTTCGTAAAACGCTTGTCTGGTCTGTTCGCGCACGGCTGCCGCTTGGGTAGACTCGCCCGGTAGGGTGAGCGGACACCAAAGAGCCCGCACTTCTAAGCTGCTGGCAGATTTGAAATGTTCGCGCACTTTGTCGATATAGGTACGCATGGTGGTATAGCCTGTGCCATAGGCCGTAAAGGCCAGATGCTGGGTCGCCGCAGAGACCACGTCTCGCATCGCCAAGTCGGTGATATCGAGATGCAGACACAGCTGTTTGGATATCTCCAGCAGCTTAAACTCTCGCCAGCGCTGCAGGCCGGGGCGGTTTTGGCGGATAAGGTGGGCCTCCAGCAGATAGGCCAGCACGCCGCGCTTGACCAGCACTTCGTATGCTTGGCCCCAATATTCAGCTTGTTTTTGAAACGGAAGTTCGCTCACTGCACCTCCTTGTGCAGAACTTTCGTAACATGGGCCAACACCGCTGGCAAAGACAGCAGTACCGCGCGGCTGCCGCGTCGGCTCATGATTTCAATCTCACCTACTGCACTATTTTTGGTCGGGTTGACCCAGCTGAATGGGTCGAGAACCGGCAGCAGGAGCGATTTTTCTGACGGCTTTTCGCTTTCCAAGAAATGGATGGCACGCAAGATACTGACCAAGGATTTCTGCACCTCACCCGTCTGACTGAGGCCCAGAATGTTCATTTCAGCAGTCTTCGCCGCTTCAATGTTCGTGACGCGCTGCTCAGCATCGTAAAAATAGGTGCAGAAACCCGATTGTGGGCGCTTTTTGTCGTCCCCTACGGCTTTCAAGGTAGCAAAAGTGTAGATGGGCATCACACTACGCAGAGCATCCTGTGCCATCTGTTGATACATTTCTTGGTGGTCTTTGAAATTGACTACCTCGAATCCACTTTCGGCGGCACTACGCCGACGCAGACGGGTTGCTGGGAACACGTCACGGCGCAAGGGATACAAATGGAGCTCAGGAAAACGCTGCATTGCAGCATCAAGAAACTCCAAGGTGCCGTGCGGCGCATGACGTTCGGCCGCCCGCCCGATGTGGCGGTTGCCAAAATGATGCGAGAGCAACATCACATGCCTGTACCCAGCGGCACGAAGTCGGGCTATTTCTTCCAGAATTGGCTGGAGATTTTTGAATTCTTCGCGCTTTTCCAGCAAACGCGAGCGCATGTTTTGGACGCGCAGGGTCGCACCAGCGCAGGTGCGTTCGGCGGTATAAGTGCGGCTGATGAACAAATAGCCATCCGCATCGGTATGTTCTGGATGCGAATCACAGGGCCGCGTGACGTAGGTGACCAGTGCCACCTTGTCCAGTGTCCCGTCAAGGTCAAACTTTATGGGCTGGGCTGCGAGCAGGGCGTTCAAAGCACCAACGCGCTTCCAGTGAAGGTCGCCCGGTTTGGTTGCTATGGTGGTTAGACCTTGTAGCTGGATGCCGCCCTCGCGTGCCAGTGTTGTTTCCAAGGCATGGCTAATCGCGTAGATGGCGGTGTTGGGGTCTTTGGCCTCGTCTTCGCGCTTGGGCTTGCGCCCTGACTGCTGCAAGCGCAGCATACTGATGGAGACGTTTTCCTTGGCGGCACGCACCCGCCGTTGCAACTCCCATAGCAACACATAAACCGTGATAGTGAAGGCGCTAATGCTGGCGGCACGAAGTTGCTCCGACTTGGCTTTTTCAATATCGTTCTTATCTTTTGACAGTTGCAGTAGCTTCAGGTCATACTGGACATCGATGCCGTGGCCTGTGTCGAAGGTGGTCGCTAGGCCAGCGTCTGGAACCCATTGTTGTTCCCGCTTGAGCCATTGAAACGGTACAAACCGAACTGGCAACACGGGTTGCTGGAGCTCGCGGCGCATTGTCACCATCTTGGCATCGCCAGCAATAGCTAAGGAGCGCTCTTTGAGCTGCGTCCGCACTACATAAGACATCAGACTGCCTGGGATGATGGACTCTTGGGAAACAGTGAGGTGCTCAAACCAAGCCACCGCATCTTGGCCCTGCTCGGCTTTTGCCAGGATGTTGGTGTTGGAGGTTAGGCAGTCCAGTGCTTCCAGGTTGAGGATGCCACGATGCACCGATACAGTGAATTTATCAGCCGCATGGTTGGTCTGGTGGATAACTTGCTTGGTTTGGTGACGCAGCAAGTTGACCAATTCGTCGGCAATGCCATCCATAGTGGCGTGGCGCTTCTCCAGCTTGTCCTGCAAATACACAAGTATCTTTTCAGGGTTGTCTTGGAGATATTTGGCAATTTGCTCGGTAGTGGCCTCGATATCCACTGGCGACGGATGGTCGAGCGAATCCGGAACCACGAGAAACAGAAACACCAGTTCGGCTATCTCCCGGCGCACGTCAGAGTTGGCTTTTTCTGAATTTGAGCGATGGTTCTCAAGTTGCTCTTCGAGCCGCTCCCGAATCTGGTCTAGGCGTGAGAGAAAAGCCGATTTTCCTATATGGGGGTTGTCACCATTGACCCGGAAGCGGTAGGAAACTTCACGTTGCGTCGCGGACTCGGTGCAGGTCTCAAACAGCTGTGCTGAACACTGTACCCATACGGGCAGGCAGTTATAAAAAAACACTTGGCGCACATACCCGCCAAGTTGAAAAATATTGGATGCCCCGTAGGTGCTGCTGGGATTCAATTCGATGGAGACACCCCGAACACCCGCAAACATCTCGAAACAGGTTTTGATTCGAGCCACGTAGGCTTTGAATCCAGACTTGTTGCTTTGGGTGGCCAGCGCCTCCATCAGATTCATCATCACCTGAAGCCGAACGCGGGACAAGGCACCATCGTCAAGAAATTCAAGGAATTGGCGAATTTGGTCACCCGGGCGATGGCGTCGGCCCATGATTTCGCGCACAGTTTCTTCGATGTCTTCCTCATCGGCATCTTGCTTATGCAACTGGGCAGCAATGCCATTGCAAAGCGTCACCAGTCGGTCTGGGCCTTCCACGGTCTCGATGGCGGTCAGTACCTTGCCAATGTCCTGGCGGCGCTCATCGGCTTTGCGTTCGTTGGAGGCAAAAACGACTGGAACCAGGGCTGCGTTTTGCGGAAGCAAAGGCAGTTTTTCATTCACTGTATGTGCCATTAACTGCAAGGCCCTGTTCAGGGATGGCACTGTCAAGCAGGACAGGTCAACTCCCTCTAGCACCTTATCCAGCACAGCAGAGGTAGCGTTTTGTAGCTTCTCTATGCCGCGCGTATTTGCGCTGTCTGAGCCGTGCAGCAGTCGCCCACCGACTCTGGCAGTGGTACCGTGACGAGGCATGGTCAAGTCACGCACGAATCCAGCAGCTGCACTGGGTGTGAATTGCTTTATGAAATCTTCGTCATCATAAAGGCGCATCAGCACGCCCCGGGTGTTGATGACGAGCTTAGAGCCGTCAAAAGCCACTAAAGGCAGTGCTGTTTGTGGGGATTTGTTGGTGGGAGCCAGTGCCTTGGCCAGCAGTTCCAGCAGTGGCGCAAGATGGAGCGAGGGCGCGCTGGCATTAGCAGCCAGCCTCGCACCGCCCCGCATAGAGGGCTTGGTGGGGGACATAGGTCGGATTCCTTTCTTGGCAGGTAGTGAGCCACTTCACGCCACGAGCAAACCTAAGCTTGTGGGTGGATTTCAAAATGGAGTGTTTCAGTTTACCAAGTGCGCGAGAAGCCTCTCGGGGTTCAGCCCGGAGAGGATGTCAAGCGGTACTACCGCTGGTTGTCTGCATCTGGCTCTGCAAAGGCTTAACGGATTGCGTTTGGCTCCCCCTTTTTCGGCCACGGGGGCGCAGAGTTTAGTTGACTAAACTTTGCTCCGCGGTAGGTGCTTGTTCAATTGCAGCCATCTCGAGTAGCTCTTCCAGTCCTTTGGCGAACGCATCACGCTGTTCTGCCGATACTGTGATGGTCAACTCAAAACAGTCACCAGACTGCTTGTAAACGCCGTTGGCGTACCTGATGGTCTTGCCTGTGGGCTTGGTTTTTTGGGCGTTTGGATTCAGGAAAGTTTGAACCTGATTCGTTAGCCAGCGCTGTGTTTGGTCTTCGCTCGCGTACTTGTTCGCAAGAGCAACCGTTTTTCTGATGCCAGCTTTATCGTAGAGCTTCGCAAGTTGATACGCCTCCGTAGCACCGAACTTGGTCGGATGGATACGAACAATCTCGAGTACATCTTCGGGTAGTTTTGCGTAGGCCCGGTAAAAGCTCATCATGGTCTTTGAGAGCTTGGCCCTGCGGGCAATCTCTGCCGCCGTCTCCCCAGCTGCAATGAGCTTTTCATAGAACATGGCCCGGTCCAGGTCACAGTGCTGAGACCTGCCTTCGTTTTGCTCGTAACCGAACCAAGCAGACTCTTGCAGGCTAAGGTTGGGGTGAATCTCTGCGAGCAAGGTATCGAATACCTTGTGTTCACGGCATGCCTGAACACGAGTCCAACCGTCGCAAATGATAAAACGACCAGCAGCGGACGGATTGGGTATGACGTGTATGGGGTCATGCTGACCCTGAACGCGCAAGTCTTCAGCCCGGTTCCGAATCATTTCCGGTGTATAGACTTCACGTGGTGCCAGAGGATTGGGGTCAATCAGGTTGACATGGACCGTGGTCAGCTTGCGGCCCCCATTCGAGGTCTCTGCCGAAGCTGCTTTATCTTGGGTTTCTATAGGGGTAGGCGTTTCATCATGGGCAACAGGACTAGGAATGTCTGGAAGTTCGTACACTGGTGTCGCAGGCACCACGGCACCGGACTTGATAAGGCCAGACAGTTTTGGAAGCGGCCTTGACATCATTCAACTCCTGCCGGTAGGCCAGGCATAGTGATACCGTAGCTGTGGATAAGGCTCTTGGCTACATCAATGACGGCAGCGGCACCGATGGAAATCGATTCGAATTCCACCAGAGGCCCAGCATCTTCTTTTGCCGCCGCACTGAGCTGGCGCGCAAATCCGGAAAACTGTGGAATGATAGAGTCATTGAGCATACTGCCATACTTTGAGTACAAAAATCCCATTGATTCGCGCACGTGTTTCAGACTTGGGTGGTACTTGTTGATAACAACTTCCATCCCGATATTTGCACCGGTGATGGCCTTAATTTCAGCAAGATTGGAGGCAAGGGAGTCCAGCGCCCGCAGGCAGCTGCCTTCTGGCTCGACCACAGTCAAAACCTTGCCGGACTGTTTGGCAGCAAAAGAAAAAGCCAGTCCAACGGGCGTGGTTCCCGGTGCAGTGTCGACTACGATGACATCGTAATGCTGTGCGAAGAATGTGCTGTTTCGGTTCAAGAACAACTCAGCGCGCGTGTGGCTCGACAGGACAGCGACCAAACTGGCATCAGTCTCTGCCAAAGTGATGTCGGCTGGAATCAAATCTAAGAAGCCGCCTTCATAGATGTGCTTGATGGCACCAGGAAGGTCTTCATCTGGTGCATTGCTCGGCTTTTTCAGGAAATGGCCTATGTGTAGTATGTCGGTTTCATAGATGGCGGTCTCTATTCCCAACAGATTCGAGGCAGACGCTTGCGGGTCTGCGTCAATCATCAGTACGCGGTAGCCCATCATGGCCATGGCTGCGGCGACGTTCACGGAAATACTCGTTTTTCCGACACCTCCCTTGGTCATTCGGGTGACAATCACCGGCGGCAATTTGGTTCGCAAAGGAAGCTGGTCGATAGCCGGTGGTTCGATACCTGCTGCCCGATACTTGGCAGCGCGAACGTCCGATGGCCTATACCGCATGTGGTGCTGTCCTGCCGGCTTCTCGCGTCCACAGAGTTCATGGAACTTTTTTGCAGGCACGTTGAGACCAGACAGCGAGAGTGCTACCGACGTTTTGAAATCAATTGCTCGAGGCATCACTATCCCACGTTGTCAACATAGGCTGTAGCATACCTTTGGAACAATACTTTGCAAGTTTTTTTGTAATTTTTTATAAAAAACTATAAAACAATTCAGCTGCAGCCTGGCCGCAGATGTCCCATGAGAAGCTGGCAGGAGATAGCTCACCACCTCCCTTCACTGCCAGAATTTGGATGTAAAAACGGTCAGTCTTGCTGGCCAACCTCTGCATAATCGAGTACTCCAGCAGGCCAAGTGGTGGCCGTGATGCCGCTGAGTGCCGTGGCAATCCGCTCCTGCAGTTGCCGCTGTAAGTCAGAGACCTTGCCCTCGACGGACCCAGTGAATTTTTTGAATGCACCTGAGACAGTTTGGCGCAAAGTGAAGTCCATCCGACTCATCACTTGCAAGAAGGCCAACACCACCTCCCCTTCTGGATGCTGTTGCCCGATGACTAAGTCCAACCATTCAATCAAGCTCTGTGAGAGTGCAATACTGCCCAGCCCCTCATAGGTCTTGGGCCACACGGCTTGGGGATTTTTCTTCAATCCTTCAACAAGCCCAGCGGGGCTCAAGCTGGGATGGATTTGGGTTGGTGTTCCAGCATCATCCGCAGCAATCCAGAACAACGGTGTCGATGGCGGAGGCTGCCAAGTGGGTTCGCTCTGCTCTATCTGGTCTTCAGATTGCTTACGCAGAAATGCTGGAATTTCCCAATCGTCCATGCCACCCGAGGACAGCGCATCGACCTTGGCGGCAGCTTGGTTGCGGTTGGTACGCCAGACAGTAGGAACGGCCGTGCTATAGATTGGCGCATCGACAGGATCACCACTTTGTAACGGTGCCATCGAGGCTGCCAGCACACTACCTTGTCCGCCCCAGCCAGCAGCCAGCATACCTTTAACCGTGCGGATTTCTGGCATGTCCAGGGCCTGCTGGCCTTCGGCACGCGTCTTGACCAGAATCAGGCTGGTGTCATCGGTCACCAGCTGGTATTTTTCTGCGAGTGTCGGCAATTGCTTTTTCAGTACCTTCGGCACATCCTGCGCATTGCGTTTGAGCTGCCAATAGCGGTGGTTGGCCGCTAGGCGGGCCAGGGTGTTGGCTTCATCGGTAATGAATTCAGCTTGGACTTGAGCCAAGCAAATTTCTTCTTGTATGCCTTCGACCCGCCCCAATAGGCGCACATTTTGGCTGAGCAGTTCCGCACTGTGCGTATGCAGGCGCACAAAAACCGTCACGTCATCCCCGTCAAACACGTTTCTTGGAAGGTCGGAGGCGGCGTGAATGCGGCAACCTTGTGGCCATTCGACCCGACTCTGGGTTACCACTGGGGTACGCATACGCTGGTAGAGTCGAAGGATAGCCGGTTCCACTGGTTCGCCAGGGGCGACAAATTCACAACTGCCGCCAGTTTCTTCGGCCAAGCGACGCAACAAAACTTCGGCAACGCTGGCACCAATGCCGACCACAAAGAAGCGATGTTTCGACTGGCGAGCAGTTTCTAGCACGGTGTCGATAGCCTGGATTTCGCCATCCGTGATGAGCAAAACAGTTTTGTTTTCTGCGCCTGGCAAAGCCAAGGTGGAGAGAATCGCGGCATTCATCTCCGTGCCACCCAAGTCAGCTTCTAGCTGCTGCGCCCAGCGCCTGGCGGCGGCCAGAGCGGCAGGAGCACCTTTCCACATCGCTTTACTGCGATGCTCCACAGTGTTGCCAAACCGACTGAGGCTGAAGCGGTCGCGCTCTTGTAAGCCATCCAAAATACGTTGCAGGGCGCTGCGGGCAGCTTGAATACTGTCGCCATTCATCGAACCACTGCAATCGACCAGGATTTTCATGGCAACCGGCAGGGCTTGGTGGCTCGGCAGCTTGGGGGTGAAGTTGGCCATCACAACACCCAACCCAGCGTCGAAGCGGTCCCAAGCTGCCAGACCTTGGCTAGTATGCGGCAATTGGTCAAACACCAGCACGAAGTCACGGTCGAGCCAGGCTTTGGCAGCGAGGCTGACCTCGGTCGTAAACCTCTCTTGGGTACCCACGGCAGGCATTGACCGGATGGCCACTTGATGGCTTGGTGAACCGATTTTCGCTTGAACCAATTCACCCTGGATAAGCAAGCTGATGGCAAACGGGTACACGACGGTGGCGCTGACCTCTGGTACAGCATGGGGTTCATAGCGCCCATCACGAACAGCATTACCATAACGCGGGGCGATAGTCGTAGGTAAGGTGAGGCGTAGGCAGCCCTGTTCAGGCTGCAGAATTTGGACGTAGTGCAGGCGAATGATGCAAGACTCCCCTTGCAGCAAATTACCCAGCTCTAGCGTATAGCTGTGGTCATGGTTGACGCT
This sequence comes from Giesbergeria sp., assembly GCF_028686475.1. GTDB lineage: Bacteria > Pseudomonadota > Gammaproteobacteria > Burkholderiales > Burkholderiaceae_C > Simplicispira. The sequence goes on from NZ_JAQUCA010000036.1 coordinate 11,887, forward strand.
CACCAAAATACCGGTGTTGCCCTCGGACAGTGCTTCTTCGTAGTCGGCCCGCGCTTTTCCCTTGGCTTTGACCTGCCCAGTGAGGGTTTCGCCGTTGAGCTCGACTTCCAAGCCCAGTAGCACGGCGCGCCAGGGCAAGGGGAAGGTATAGACCACTTCGACATTGGTCGGCTCAGGGTTTTTGAAGCGTTGCTCTAGCGTCATGTCCAACATACGCCCCACCACTTGCCCCTTGGCGTTGACGCTTTTCAGAACCAGTTTTTTACCTTTTCTCGTTTCGCAGACCGCGTTTCTCATGTTTTTCTCCTGGGTGTGTGGCAAATCGTGCAGGCGCAGTGACATTTCCATGCCCCCGTGGTGGACTCACGCCTGCGGTGTTTTGGTTTGGGCCTCGATGGCATCGAACAAGGCCATAACGCCCTGGCTTAGTTCTCGCACCTGCTCGGGTGTCAGGCCAGCACGGCTGGGCTCAATCACCAGCTCAACGCCATCCGCTATGTGCAAGCGACTGACCACTTCAAGCATTCCACGGCGTTTGGAGCGTGCAGGCACTTCAGTTTCTTGCCCTGCCAGTAGCTCACGGATGCGTTCGAGTGAGAGGCCGGCGGCTGTCCACTTTTTGATAAGTAGCAATTGGTCGAGGTGTTTCTGGCCATAGCGTGCTGCACGGGTCTCGCCTTGCGGACGCTCGACTAACCCTTGCTGCACGTAGTAACGCACCGTGCGGATAGGCATATCGACCAAGGCGCACAGTTCGTTGAGCAGGTAAGTAGGTGTCATGGTTTTATATTAGCACACTATTACTGTCTTAATAAGTGTTTATTTATGAGTGGTTCTGAGGTGCTTCTTGTGTAGGCTGTACTGTCTGATGCGGCGGCTGAACAGCCCCAGGAAGTAGCAGGGCACAAAACACCTAAAATCTATTCAACAAAGCATTCATAAATCTATTCAAATTGATGATGACAAACCATCTGGACAAACTCTATCGGCTTTTGTCCCAAGGCCCACAAAAGCCGCGCCGGTTGCTATCCGAGTTGGGCATTAGCCAATCGACTTTGTCGCGTTTGCTGGCAAAGTTGGGGCCAGAGGTGGTGCGCTTGGGTGCGGCCCGTGCGCTGCAATATGCGCTGCGTGACCGCCATCGTGGGGTGGAAAATGTGACTGTCTACCGTATCAACGCTAGCGGGCAAATCCAGCCGCTGGGTGTTTTGATTGCAGTACGCCCAGAAGGCTTTGTCATGCAGCAGGATGATGGTGTTGGTATGCACAGCGATAGCCTGCCTTGGTGGCTGCTGGACATGCGGCCCCAAGGATTTTGGGGCCGCGCTTACGCCCACCGCCATGCTGCTGCACTAGGGCTACCGACCCAGATTCAACATTGGAGCGACACTGATGCCTTGCGGGCGCTGCTGTTGCATGGCCACGATGCGGTAGGAAATTTGTTGCTGGGTGACAGCGCCCGGGCGCACTTTCTCATGCAAGCTGCCCCTGAGCCTATCGCAGAGGCAGATAAAGCGGCCCGCTATGTGTACATCGCCGAACAAGCTACGCAGGGGGATTTTCCGGTCTCTTCTGCGGCTGGAGAGCAACCTAAATTCACCGCCTATGCCCACACTCCTGTTGGCCCTCGGCATGTGCTGGTGAAGTTTTCTCTGGCTCAAAGCAATCCAATTACCCAGCGCTGGCGTGATTTGCTGTTGGCGGAACATTGGGCACTGACTACCTTGCGCGAAGCCGGCATCAACGTCGTGCAAAGCTGGGTACACGACCACAACGGCCAACGCTTTTTAGAAGTAGAACGCTTCGACCGGGTTGGAGCCGTGGGGCGACGCGGTTTGATGTCACTTACCGCGTTGGATGCAGAATTTATCGGCAAAGCGCACCAACCTTGGCCGGTGCTGGTACATGAACTGGCGCAGCAAAAAATAGTTCACGCTGATGCTGTCGAAAGCACGCAAGCCCTGTATGCCTTTGGCCGCCTGACGGGCAACACCGATATGCATGCCGGCAATCTCTCTTTCCTCAACGACAACGGGCAACCTTATCCACTGGCCCCTGCGTACGACATGCTGCCAATGGCATTTCAGCCCCAAAGTGGTGGCGGATTGGGCAGCGCCCTGCCTCCATTGGATTTTCACCCCAGTGTGGCTGCACGGGTATGGCATCGCATTTTGCCGGTAGCACAGCGTTACTTGGATAAGCTACGCAGCGAACAACGATTTTCTGCCGACTTTGCTCCTTGCGTGCAGGCGCTCACGGCACAGCTGGAACAAGCCAGTCAGCGCATTGCCTTGCTGGGCTGAGACGGTGACAACCCATTGAAGTAGTGCTTCAGCGAGCAACTTGCCGAACTTTGGTCACGATTTCCGGTAAAGACCATGCCCCACCGGGAGCAAGCAAGCGGCACATGCCTGTAGAAGAAGATTCAGTGTGAACGAATTGCCGACCATCCCATGTCCATTCATCGGATGACCAGCAGTCTCCCAAGCCGCGCCCCTTGTGTGTCGCGGAAATGGTTCTGTCATTGAAATCGGAGCCCAAGGTGGTCACCAGAATAGGATTGAAAGCCACACTGTTATCAACCACCCAGTACCCATGACCGTTGTTGTACGCACCACTCCAGCATAGCGTCGAAGCCAGCAGCTTGCTTGCACTCAGCCGTATCACCGATACCGCGTTTTGGCCGTAACCTGTGGCCTCAGGGTCTGTCAGGGCTGGGCAGGCATCGTCTTTGTCAAGGGTCTTTGCCAATGATTTCCGTAAGGCTTGCGCTTGCTGGGTCTGTAGCAGGCGGTCGCGGCTCAGGGCTTTTTCCAGCGGTGCAGCAAGCACTTCTGGAACGGGCAACGGGGGAAGTACCTGTTCTTCGCCTTTTGGCCCTTTGCGCATGAGTGCGCCCTGGGTTCCGATGCGCCCTTGGTATTCGTCCATCTTCAACAGTACTGCAGCCGCACCTTGGTTGGACAGCTCCCACCAGTTTTCACCATCCGTCCAATGAATTTCACTGGTACCCTTGAGTGCCGCGATGAGGGCCGCCACCTGCTTGGCCGACAAACTGGACACCATTGAATTCTTATCAAAGCGCGTTTTCCCCAGGGTCTGCTCGTTTATCGACATGGAGAGGCGAAAGACGGTAGGCAACTTGTCCACCACCGCGTTCTCACCATACTAGCCCACCATGACTTCGCCGGTCACAGCTTCCTGAATCCGTGACA
>NZ_JAQUCA010000059.1 GCF_028686475.1 Giesbergeria sp.
CCAACCCCACCACCATTCCGTCCCCACCCCTCCTTCCCCACACTGCCCCGCCCCCTCCTGACTCCCCGCCCTCTGCACCTGACGGTGTGATGGCGGGCAGCACGCAGTAAGCATCGCCATCCGGGTGGTCCTGCCCCTACACTTTCCACAGCGTAGTCCCAGGGCCAACTCCAGCACTGCACTGGAGTTGAGGTGATCTCCTCACCCTCCCACCCCAGCCCTGCAGTACTTTGGGCTGGCTGCACGACCGTTTTGACCTAGCGGTGGCAGCTTTCTCCAGGTCATTTGTCCGCTTTGGAGAGCATAGTGTGTTATCCTAGCCTTGTCATTTGTTTTCCCTGTCTTCAGTTCCTTTTGATATGCAGCGCAGACAACGGAGTAATCTACTTCTCCGCCTTGTCCAGCCCCTCAGAGTGGCTACCCTCAACGTCAGAACTGGCAGGCACCCGGGTGACATGGAGACTTTAGCGTGTGAGCTACAAGCGGTAGGAGTCCATGTCTGTGGACTCCAGGAGGTGCGTGACCGGGGCTCAGGGATGCGACTGGTGCACGAATCGGGCTGGCGGCTGTTGTGGTCAGGGTTAGGCACAGGGGCCCCACGGCGCCATGGTGTTGGGGCCTTGCTCAGTCCGTTGGCTTTCAAGTCACTCATCACCTTCTCCCCTTGTGATAGTTGCCCATCACGGTTGATGATGCTCCACTTCCATGCTCAACCCCGTAAGATCACGGTGGTCGTAGCTTATGCCCCCACAGACGTTGCACCCCATGATGAGAAAGAAGCATTTTACACTCACTTAAGCACTCTGTTAGATTCCGTCCCATCTCAGCATACTGTTCTTGTTTTAGGAGACTTCAATGCACAGGTCGGACGGGATCCCGCCCCGTGGGGCGGTGCCGTAGGGTACTTCGGTGCGCCCGCAGGCCCCCCTCCTCCCCGCACAGGCACCAGCAGAGCTAGCACTGCTGCTCGACGCAGTCACCAGGCCGGCCGCGTGCCTGCACCAGTAGCCAATGACAACGGGGTCCGATGTCTTGCGTTGTGTCGTGCACTTGGGCTGTTTGTTGCCGATTCCTTTTTCCAACGCACAGATCACTACATTGCCACCTGGTGCTCCAACACAGGCTTGGACTGGGCAGCGTTAGATCATATTCTCATCAGCACCCATGCTCGTCATGCTGTCACTGATGCCCGTGTCCTTCCAAATGCTGTGTCCCACCACACTGACCACAAGTTGCTAGTCTGTGACATCCGTGTGCCGTTGCAGATGCGTCAACCACTGGTGGCAGCCAGACCAGTCCAACCGCACTGGGACATGTTGTACGACCCCAGCGGTCAGACTCAGGAGCAGTATAGCGCAGCCATGACCACAGCCGTGGCCGAACTAGTGGCGTCCAGGGGTCCCGTCCCCGACCTCCCCAGCCGCCAGTGGCTAGAGGATGAATTGGACATTCTGTGTGAGACTGTCAAAACCACAGCATTCAATATTCTGGGCCATGCTCAGCGTAGACAGCAGACCACTTTGTGGATGACTGCGTTAGGACGCCAGGTTGCTGCCCGTCAACGCACAGCCTATCTCATATGGGCTTCAGCGAAGACACAATATTGGACAGCATGTGCAGCAGGTGCCCCGACAGACGCACTCAACATGCTCAGTGATGGTGCCAAGCGTGCTTTTCAGCAATATACAGCCGCCCGATGGTTGTCTCGCACAGTCAATGGCATGGACAAGGATACCCATACAGCTGCGTACTTACAATCTGTCAGTAGCATGTTTAGCGGCCCTGGACACTTACAGCGCGCAGCCTACGCCCAAGTCAAGCAAATGTGCGGCATGCACAAGCAGCAACAACCAGCAGCAGTCAGACTACCCACTGGGAAGCTAGTCTTTGGTGAGGCAGCCACGGCGGCACTTGCTGCAGAGTTCGCCAGACAGGAACAAGCTAGGCCTCCCGCCAGTACTTCCCGCGCAGCAGCAGTTGCCAGCACTGCAACCACCCTCGATATCCCGCGTGATGCACCTGCACTACAACGATTGGAGTCAGTGCACCCACAGCGCCCCAACACACGCCTGGCAGCCGCAACATCCCAACTGTTGGATGCACCGCAACCCCCGCAGCTCCAGCCAGCCCCCAACACCACCAATGCGGGCGATGAACCCAGTCTGTCTGAAGTGGCTGCAGCGGTTCAGGCCTTGCAGAACACTGCCCCCGGTCAGAATGGCATACACCCACGGGGCCTCAAGGAGGGCGGCGCAGGCGTGACGACCATGGTGCACCGCATGGTTGCTGCCGTGTGGCGCTCTGGTACAGTTCCAGCGTCGTGGCGTCGGGCCTTGATCACACCTCTGCCCAAGCAAGGAAGTAGGTTGAATGTTGCCAACTATCGCAGAATTAGCTTGATTGATGTTGAATCCAAAGCTTTCCTGCTTATCCTGCTTGATAGAATTCGCTTGCACCTAGATGCACAGTTGCTAGATGAGCAATTTGGATTTCGCCCCGCGAGGGGTCCAGGGGATGGCCAACAATGCATGACCCGCCTGGTGGAGTTGGCTGCTGCGCATGGAGTGCCTTTACATGCAGGGTTTGTGGACTTCAAGCAAGCATTTGACTCCCTTGACCGTGGGGTGTTATGGGAGGTGCTGCGTGTCTACCGCATCCACCCTAAACTCATCTCCCTCTTGGAGGACCTGTATCAGGGCAGTACAGCCTGCGTCAGGGCCAATGGCAGCACATCAGGCCAGTTTCACATCCACTCCGGGGTCCGACAAGGCTGCCCACTATCGCCAGTGCTGTTCAATGTGTACATGGACTTTGTGATCCGCATCTTCCAACATCGCTGCCACAGTCAGGGCATCAGTGGGTTCAGTGTGGCGTACACCATTCCGGGGGTTGGGGTCAGAGTTGCCTGTCAAGGTGTCCGGGACCTAGCCTTGCTACTGTACGCTGATGACCTGGTTCTGTTGGCTCCAAGCCGTCACCAGCTCGTGGCAGCCTTGAACCTGTTGGAGGAGGTCGCGTCAGAATGGGGGCTAATCATCAATTTCAGCAAGACGGAGGTCATGGTCATCAACCCCGCAGCAGCTCAGTCGGCACCTGGGCAGCCACAGCAGACAGTCCAGCTCGGCACGGGACGTCACGTTCAGATTGTGGATCATTTTCGGTATCTGGGGATTCTGATTGATAGCAGTGGGGATCAGGGTAGGGAGATCCAGCGTAGAATCAGTTCTGCAGAGTTTTCCTTCAGAACACTTAAACCTGTTCTTCTGGCAAAACGCGGCATGTCCCTGTCCACGAAGATGCTCATGTTCAAGACCTTTGTGGTGCCAGCCCTAACCTATGCAGGCCCTGAGACCTGGCTTCCGCGTCATGACCTGTTGCAACGGGTGCGGACATCTTTCAACTCCATGCTGCGCCGTAT
>NZ_JAQUCA010000022.1 GCF_028686475.1 Giesbergeria sp.
GCGCCCTAGACAGCCAAAATACCCGCTTTGTGGTGCGATTGGAGTGACAAAAAGCACGCGAACAGCGGCGCAGGAGGGCATCAGGGTGCAATGCGGGTGCATATTTGCAGAAAAAATCGGCTGAGGCTGGGGTGGCCGGGAGGTGCTTTTTTTGTCACGGATTCAGGATCTTGTTTTAACACTGATGTCTCAGCGTAGTGGAACAGGTGAATTATCTGTCAATGAAATTCTTGGCAAAAATGCCTTCTCTTACCCCAAACCCCTATCCCTGATTCAGGGACTGCTACAACAAGCCACCCGCCCCGGCGATACCGTGTTGGATTTTTTTGCCGGTAGCGGCACCACCGGCCATGCGGTGTTGGCCCTGAATGCCCAAGATGGCGGCCAGCGCCGTTTCATCCTGTGCAGCAGCACCGAAGCCACCGCCAAAGAACCCAACAAAAACCTGTGCCGCGATGTCTGCGCCGAACGCATCCGCCGCGTCATCACCAGCCAAGGCTACAACGCTAGCTTTGCCTACCTGCAACTGGACAAAATCGCCCCGGCCGATGTGCCGCTAGAGTTCACGCCAGAACAGGCCCATTTGCTGCTGGCGCTGCGCGAAACTGGCACCGCGCCCCCTAGCAGCCCCGCCGCCGCCATCCACCCCATTGGCCTTCAGGGCGACTGGCTTACCGTGCTGTGCCACAACACCAACGCCGCCACCCTCGACGCGCTGGCGCAATTGCCCGCCCAGTATGGCGCTACCCGGCTGGCGGTGTTTTGCAGCCGCCCCAAAGCCCTGCCCGCGCTGTTGCAAGCGCGTGGCGTGCAGGCCGTGGCCTATTCCTTGGCCGATGCGCTGCTCAAAGGCCAAGCGCCCAAACAACGCAACCCACGCACCACCCCCCCCGCTCGCCGCCGGAGATGCCGCATGACGCACCCCACCATCACCCCCGTAGCAATGGCCAGCATGGCCATGCCCGCGCAAAGCAGCAGCGTGCAGCCGGAAAGGTTTCAGGCCGAACTCATCACCGGCATCAGCGCCGCTTTGCTGGGCCAGCCCTCGCCGCCCTGCCTGTTGCGTGCGCCCACCGGGTCGGGCAAAACATTGGTCATGGGCCAAGTGCTGGAGCGTATCAGCGCCCAACGCGATGTGCTGTGGTTCTGGTTTGTACCCTTTGTCACGCTGGTGCAGCAAACCGAAGACGCGCTGCGTGCCAACGCCAGCAGCTTGGCCCCCTGTGGCTTGCAAGCAGGCTGCAACCAAGAAGCCCACCCCGGCATGGTGCTGCTCTCTACCGCCCAAGCGGTGGCGCGTGCCCAGTGGCGCACCAAAGGCTACGATGCCGACGGCGACGACGAAACACGCACGTTGGCCGCTTTTGTCGCCCGCGCCCGCGCGCAAGGCTTGCAAATTGGACTGGTAGTCGATGAAGCCCATATTGCCCTCGACAAAGGCACCGAGTTTGGCAAGTTTGCCCACTGGCTGCGCGCCGATTACCTGCTCATGGCCACGGCCACGCCCAAAGATGAGCGGCTCAATGATTTTCTGCGCCATGCAGGCTACAGCGCCCAAGTGGGTTTTGCCGTGGCGCGTGATGAAGTGGTGCAAGCGCGGCTCAATAAACAATACATTGAGGCCATCATTTACAGCCTCGGCCAAACCCTGTCACAAATTGCCGACCTGCACCGTACCGTGCTGCGCCAAAGCTGGCGGCGCAACCGCAAAATAGAGCAAGCCTTGCAAGCGGCGGGCATCCCCGTAGTGCCGCTGCTGCTGGTACAAGTAGCCAATGGAGACGGCGCGGTAAAAGAAGCCGCCCACGACCTGATGCACCTGTGCGGCGTGCCCCCCGATGCTATCGGCTGCCACACCTCCGACACCCCCGACCCGGTGATGATGGCCGCCATTGCCAACAACACCAGCAAGCGGGTGCTGATTTTTAAGCAGGCCGCTGGCACCGGCTTTGATGCGCCGCGCGCTTTTGTGCTGGCCAGCACCAAGCACGTCAATGACCCCGACTTTGCCATGCAGTTTGTTGGCCGTGTCATGCGCGTAGCCCGCCCAGTGCGCGATGCTTTTGCCCAGCGCGCACAGATTCCGCCAGAACTCAACACCGCCTACGTCTATTTGGCCAACGCCCAAGCCCAAGCCGGGTTTGAGGCAGCAGTGCAGGCCAGCAGCGCCATCCACAACGAGCTAGAAGGGCAAACCGAAAAACTCTTGGCACGCCAAACGGTCTCTGGGGCCGTGGTCTATACCAATCGTCCCACGGAGCAAGCCCCGGTAGCCTTTGATTTACCGCTGCCAGAGCAGCAACCAGCAGCACCTGCACCCGCTGTGCCCCTAGCAGCAGTAAGCGACGAGGCGCAAGCCGGGCTATTCCAGTACAGTGCGGGCGCAGCTGCAAATTCGCCCCAGTTGCAGGAAGAAGAAAACGCCTATCCACTGGATGAAGTGGTGCGCCTGCCGCTGGCACGCAAGACTACGCCCAGCCTGAAAACCCGCGCCCAAGTGCTAACCGAGTTGCAAGAACACAACCTGCGCGTTTATGCACGCAAACCAGGTTTGCCGCAGTTGCCGCCCTGCCTAAAAACTGAACAAAAACCCGAGTTAGAGGACATGTCGGAAATCTCGCGCGCCGTGGCCACCCGGCTGGCGTTGGACACCGGCAATTTGCGCGTCATGGCGGTCAAAGCAGCCCTGAACCGCATCAAAGACATCGAGCGCCACACTGAGCTAACCACCCAAACCAGCTACAACGAAGAAATCCAAATCGTGACCGACCGCAACGCCTTGGCGCGTGAGGCACTGGCCGCCTTGCGTGCCTTGCCGCAAGCCGAGGAAGAAGACTACAAAATCATCGTGCAGGTGCTGGCCAGCCGTCTGCGCCCCGATATCAACGAGGCAGTAGAAGACCTGCCTGAAGAGCTACAACCTACCGAAGTCGAACGCACCCGCCTAGCCCGCGATGCCGCCCATTGGGTCATTCTGAAACAAGGGCAAACCCTGTGCGAAGAGATGTTCAGCGAAGTAGCCCGCCGCGCCAAACTGGTGGATGCCCAACCGCTGCCTGATGTGATGGTGTTTCCGGCAGGCATTGCCTTAGAGCCTTCGGACAAAAACATTTATGGCGTGTTACCGCCATCACAAGCCGATGGGCAACGCATAGCGCAAGCGCTGTTGATGGACGACCGGCAATGGCTGGCCGATAAAACCCATACCGTGGCTGACGGTGCGCTGGTGCAGGGCCAGTTTGATGCCACTTGGTTTGGCAACCAGTTAGAAAATGCCTTCTCGCGCGCGCTAGACCGGGCCAGCTTTGTGCTGTGGTGGCACCGTAACCCGCGCAACAAACCCTATGCCGTGCGCGTAGTGCGCGCAGAACACGACAACTATTTTTACCCGGATTTTGTCGTCTGTGTGCGCCACCACCCCGACGATGGCCCAATTTTGCGCCTGCTAGAAACCAAAGAAAGCACCAAGGATGCCGCTAACAAAGCCAAGCATTCGCCACCACACTATGGCAAAGTGTTGTTCCTCACGCCCGACGGCAGCAGAATGCGCTGGGTCAATGACGATGGTAGCATGGGCCAAGCGATTGATTTGGACGATATGCAGGGCGTGCTGGCCCAACTGGCCGCCACCCGCCCGGTATCGATTCAGAGAAAATACGAGCCGTGAGCACAGAAACCCCCAATTTAACGACCGCCCTGCACCAGCATATCGTGCAGGCTATTCAATCCGCTGGCGGCTGGATTGGCTTTGACCGCTTTATGGCTTTGGCCTTGTACACGCCCGGTTTGGGCTACTACGCCAACGACAGCACCAAGTTCGGCCTGTTGCCGCAATCGGGCAGCGATTTTGTCACGGCCCCGGAGTTGTCGCCCTTGTTTGGGCAGACCTTGGCCGTGCAGGTGGCCGAGGCGCTAGAGCGCACCGGCACGCACGAAGTCTGGGAGTTTGGCGCAGGCTCGGGTGCATTGGCGTTGCAATTGTTGGACACCTTGGGCGCAGCCGTGCAGCGTTACACGATTGTCGATTTGTCGGGCAGTTTGCGCGCGCGCCAACAAACGCTGTTGGCCGCCCATGCCGACAAAGTGCGCTGGCTCGATGCCCTGCCCGCACAGTTTGAAGGCGTGGTGGTGGGCAACGAAGTGTTAGATGCCATGCCGGTGCAATTGCTGGCCCGCCACGGCGGCGCACAGGATGGCGCTTGGCATGAGCGCGGCGTGGCGCTGGACGATGATGACCAATTCATCTGGGCCGACCAAGCCACCGCGTTGCGGCCACCGCTAGAAATTGAAGGTCCGCACGATTACCTGACCGAAATCCACGTCCAAGCCGAAGCCTTTATCCACACCTTGGGCGACCGCCTGACGCGCGGCGCAGCTTTTTTCATTGATTATGGTTTTGGCGAGAGCGAGTATTACCACCCGCAGCGCCACATGGGTACCGTGATGTGCCACCGCGCCCACCAATCTGACGATAACCCGCTGCTCGATGTGGGACTGAAAGACATCACCGCCCACGTCAACTTTACCGCAATGGCACTGGCAGCCCAAGACCAAGCCCTGCCCGCAGGCCAAAACTGGAGCGTCTTGGGCTACACCACGCAAGCGCATTTCCTCATCAACTGTGGCATTGCCGCCAAGCTAGACCAACAAGCCTTGGCACAGCGGGTGCAAGCGGCCAAGCTCCTGATGGAACACGAAATGGGCGAGCTGTTCAAGGTGCTGGCCTTGTGCAAAGGCCAGCCTTGGGATGCCGTGGGCTTTGCCCGTGGCGACCGCACGCACCGGCTTTAGGCCAAGATGAAACTACGTGCCACTACTTCCGGGTATGTACTGAGCAACTAGAGCGGCGATGGAGGAACCCCTTGATTTCTGCCTATCACGCCAAGTACTACGCCCACGAGCTGACGCGGCGACACGCTGCCGATGGGGTAGATCGCCTCTCCCAATCGCTGTTCGATGCCAGCGTCGATTTGAACCCGCACCAGATCGAGGCGGCGCTGTTCGCACTTCGCAATCCGTTGCAGGAGGGCGTGCTGCTGGCTGACGAAGTGGGGCTGGGCAAGACGATTGAAGCCGCGCTGGTGGTTTGCCAGTACTGGGCCGAGCGTCGTCGTCGGCTCTTGGTCATATGCCCGGCCAGCCTGCGCAAGCAATGGGCGCAGGAGCTGCAGGACAAGTTTGCCGTGCCCACCACCGTGGTGGATGCCGTTTCGCTGCGCAAGCAGTCTGCGGGCGACCTGCTCGCCACCTTGCAACGGCAGGTTGGCAAGGCGGTCGTGATCATGTCCTACCAGTTCGCCGCCAAGCTGGAGGCTGAATTGCGTGCCATCCCCTGGGATGTGGTGGTCATCGACGAAGCGCACAAGCTGCGCAATGCGCACCGCGCCAGCAACCGCACCGGGCAGGCGCTCAAGCGCGCGCTGCAAGGCCGCAAAAAGCTGCTGCTCACCGCCACGCCGCTGCAGAACTCGCTGATGGAGTTGTACGGCCTGTCCACGCTGATCGACGAGCACCTGTTCGGCGACGAAGCTGCCTTCCGCAAGCAATTCATGAACAGCGGCACCGGCCTGGACGAGCTGCGTGAGCGTCTAGCCAGCTTCGCCAAACGCACACTGCGCCGTGACGTGCTGGAGTACATCCAGTACACCGAGCGCAAGGCCCTCACCCAGCCGTTCAACCCCACTGATGACGAGCAGGCGCTGTACGAGCGCATCTCGGCCTTTCTGCAAAAGGAAGATTCCTACGCCCTGCCTAAGCAGCAACGCCATCTCACGGGGCTGATCTTGCGCAAGCTGCTGGCCTCCAGTTCGCACGCCGTTGCTGCCACCTTGGTCACCATTCGCGAGCGCCTGCAGGGCTTGCTCACGGCAGACAAAACGGAAGACGACGGCAGCCAACTGGTCGAACAGCTTATTGCCGAGGACGACCTGGAGCAGGACTATCTGGAAGAGGAAGCCAGCGAGGCCGACGAAGATGCCGAAGCACCTCCGCCCACGCCAGCGGAAGACGATAAGACGGGCGCTGCAAAAGATTCCCAGACCGTCCGCGCAGCCATCACCGCCGAGATTGCGGAGCTGACTGCATTCGTCGATGCCGCCCAAGCGCTGCAAACCGACACCAAGGCGCAGGCGCTATTGAAGGCGCTTAATCTGGGCTTCGGCAAGATGGCCAAGCTGCGCGCGCCGCGCAAGGCCATCATCTTCACAGAGTCCAAACGCACGCAGGAGTACTTGCACCGCTTTCTCTCGGCCAACGGTCACGAGGGCAAATTAGTGTTGTTCAGCGGTACTAACAACCACGAGGAATCCACCGCCATCTACCAGCGCTGGCTGCAAGAATACCAAGGCACGGATCGCGTCACCGGCTCGCCGCAGGTGGACAGACGCACCGCTCTGATTGACCACTTCCGTAAAGACGACGGCACCGGCGCAGAAATCATGATTGCCACCGAAGCAGCTGCCGAAGGTGTCAACCTGCAGTTCTGCGCGCTCATCATCAACTACGACCTGCCTTGGAACCCGCAGCGCGTCGAGCAGCGCATTGGCCGCTGCCACCGCTATGGCCAGCGTTTCGATGTGGTGGTCATCAACTTTCTTAACACCCGCAATCAGGCCGACCAGCGCGTGCTGGAACTGCTCACCGAGAAATTCAATCTGTTCTCGGGTGTGTTTGGTGCCAGCGACGAAGTGCTGGGCCGCATCGAAGGCGGCCTCGATTTTGAGAAACGCATCCTCCAGATCTACGACACTTGTCGGCAACCCGAACAAATAGAGGCTGCCTTTAATGCCCTGCAAGCGGAGCTAGAAGAGTCCATCGCCGACCGCATCCAAGACACCCAGTCGCAACTACTGGAGCATTTCGATGAAGATGTTCACGACCGCCTCAAGCTGCGCCTAGAGGACGCACAAGCGCGACTAGACAAGTTAGGGCGCTGGTTCTGGGGTGTTACCCGCTATGCCCTCCATGACCGCGCACGCTTTGACGAGCAGTCCTACGCGTTCTCATTGACTACGCCGCCAGCGGGTATTGCTCAACTGGCACCCGTGGGCCGCTACCAGCTTATTCGTGGGGCGGCGCAGCCGGACATGCTGGCACACGCCTACCGCCTTAGCCACCCGCTGGGGGAATGGAGCATTGCTACCAGCCTGAACGCGGCCACGCCCGTCGCCACCGTGAAGCTGGACTATGACCAACACGGCGCGCGTGTCTCGGTCATCGAGAAACTGCGCGGCCAGTCCGGTTGGCTGACGTTGGCCCGGCTGGAGGTGACGGCCTTCGAGACTACCGAGGCGCTGCTGTTCTCTGGCCTCACCGACGATGGACAGGTGCTGGATCAGGAAGCCTGCGAAAAGCTGATGGCCATTCCAGCCGCAGGCAAGCCTCCCCCCTTGAGCACCACCGCGCCCGAAGCCCTGCTGGCCAACAGCCAACGCGCGGTGGCCGCCACTATTGCCAAGGTGTTGGAAGCCAACCAGCGTCTGTTTAATGAAGAACGCGACAAACTAGAACGCTGGGCCGACGACAAACTGCTGGCCGCCGAAGAAGCCCTGAAGAACACCAAAGCCCGCATCGCGCAGCTCAAGCGCGATGCCCGCAAAGCCGCCACGCTGCAAGAACAGGACAACATCCAGCGCGAACTGTCTGAGCAAGAGCGCAAGCAACGCCGCCAACGGCAAGAAGTTTTTGAGGTAGAAGACGAAATCATCGCCAAGCGCGATGAGCTGATAGCCTCGCTCCAGCAGCGCCTACAAGAAAAGACAAGCCACGAGACGCTGTTCAGCGTGCGCTGGCAGGTGCAATAACGCGCCAGGCCGCCACGCAGCGCCCCATCCATCTGCTGCAGCCATTCCCAATCAAACATTTCAAGCAAAACCAACCATGCCAGACCACCAAGCCAACCATTTGAACGAACTGGGCCACAGCCCCGATGCCCTTGCCCAACGCAGGGCCGAACTGTTGGCCTTGTTAAGCCAAGCCGCGCCAGAAGTGTTGAGCGACCACCAGCAAATTAACTTGGACAAACTCAAGGAATTGTTGGGCCAAGAGCACATTGCGGGTAGTGAACATTACGAACTAAGCTGGGCGGGCAAAGCTGCCGCCCGCCGCGAGATTCAAAAAACCAGCAGCCACACCTTGCTGCCCGCCGCCAGCAACCCGCCCAACGCGCCACACATGCTGATTGAAGGCGAAAATTTGGAAGTGCTGCGTGTATTGCAAAAAAGCTATTACGGCAAGGTGAAGATGATTTACATCGACCCGCCGTACAACACCGGCAACGACAGCTTTGTCTATCCTGATGATTATTCGGAAACGCTGGACGAATACCAAAAACGCACCGGCGAAAAGAACGAGGCAGGCTATTTGAACAAGCAAAGTCTGTGGAAAAAGAACAGTAAGGAAAGCGGCCAATACCACAGTGCATGGTTATCCATGATGTATCCGCGTTTGTATTTGGCGCGGAATTTATTGCGCGATGATGGGGTGATTTTTATCAGTATTGATGACAATGAGTTAAATAATCTAAAAATACTCATAGACGAAGTGTTTGGAGGGGATAATTTTCTAGGGTTAATTACCTGGGTAAAAAAACGAAGCCTATAAACTCAGGGGACGCAAGATATCAGCTTCAGAGCAAAGTTGAATATATTTTATGTTATTCTAAATATAAAAAATCAGGCGTTTATAAATTTAAACTCGATTCACAGGGTGTTAGAGAATATAAATTTATGGGAAAAAAGGGGTTGTGTCGCATAAAAGATATATTGGATTCTGATGTCGGTACCAAGAAAAGAGATACTATGAAGTTCGAAATCCTTGGTGTCACTCCTCCGGAAGGGCAGCGGTGGAAAATTGGACGAGATGAAGTCAATCAGCTAATCGCTAAAAACTCTATTGAGATAGTTGATGGTAAAATAAAGGTGGCTGTATACCCTGATGACGAACCGTCAGAAATTCTCAAGCCATTTTGGTCGCATTTTGAAGATTGTGGTACTGCTGAGACCGGAAAAAATACATTAAATGAAGTTTTAAATAAAAAGGTTGGATTTGATACTGTTAAACCAGTCGATCTTATTTCAAATTTGATTCTCCACTCCACAGCTACCGATTCTGAAGATATTGTTTTAGATTTCTTCGCTGGAAGCGGCACCACCGCCCACGCCGTTATGGAGCTAAACGCCGAAGACGGCGGCACCCGCCAGTGCATCAGCGTGCAAATGCCCGAAGTCTTGGCTGAAGACAGCGAAGCCTACAAAGCCGGTTACCGCACCATTGCCGATATTACCCGCGCCCGCATCGACAAAGTCATCGCCAAACTCAAAGCCGAACAACCTTTAACCACACAAGGCTTGGCCTGCGCCCATTTCACGCTGGCCCCCTCCAATTTCAAGGTGTGGCGCAGCAATGTGAATGATGCGGCCACTTTGCGCGATCAACTGGCCTTGTTCCAAAGTGCCGAAAAAAACCGCCCAGCCCCGCAAGCCGCCGACGCGCAAACCGCCATGCTGGCCGAATTGCTGCTAAAAAACGGCTTGGGGGCTTTGGGCGTACACGCCATCAGCAAACCCAAACAGATTGCGGGTGTCACGGTACACCGCGTTCTGCTGGAGGACAACCGCACCCTGTGGCTGTGTTTTGAGCCTTATACCCAAGCCCTGAAAGACGAGATGGTCAAAGCCCAGCCCGCACAAGTCATTTTGCTCAACTCTTGTTTTGTGGGTGACCAGGCCGACGAGCTGCTGGCCAACTTGCAACTGGAGCTGGCCGGGCTAGAGATTGGCCTGACGGTGATTTGAGGGGCCAACATGAAACTACAGTTTTCGCACCAAGACTATCAGGCCAAAGCCGTTGAGTCGGTGGTGAAAGTGTTTAATGGGCAAGCACTGGCCCAAAGTGACTTTGCCCTGACAGGGCAAAGCGGCAGCGTGGCTTACGCCGCCGACGGCAGCGTTGGCAACGCGCTCACGCTGTCTGCCGAGCAGGTGCTGGCCAATGTGCAGGCCGTGCAAACCGCCAACGGTTTGCCAGTGTCGGGTGAACTGGTGGCATCGTTGTCGGACAACCGCAAAGAGACGTTTTGCTCCCTGAACTTCACGATTGAGATGGAGACTGGCATCGGCAAAACCTACACCTTCATTAAAACCCTGTACGAGCTGAACAAGCTCTACGGTTTTAAGAAGTTCGTGGTGGTGGTACCCAGTGTGGCCATCCGCGAAGGAACGATAAAAAACCTAGAGGTCACGCGCAGCCACTTTGCAGCCGATTACGCTAACGTACCCTGTATGCCCATGTTGTATGACAGCGGTAAACTGACCGAGTTGCGCCACTTTGCCCAAAGCGATGCACTCTCTGTGCTAGTCATCAACATTGACAGCTTTACCAAAGACAACAACAAAATCAAGCAAAAGGGCGAGCGCGCCTTTGCGCCGATTGAATACATCCAGTCGGTCAATCCGATTGTGATTGTGGACGAACCGCAGAATTTTGAAACTGATGTGCGCCGCCGTGCGCTGATGGAACTGAATCCGCTCTGTACGTTGCGCTATTCGGCCACACATAAAAACCCCTACAACCTTTTGTATTCACTCAACCCTGTGCAGGCTTATGACTTGGGGCTGGTCAAACAGATTGAGGTGGACGGCGTGCTGGCCGACGATGAGCACAACCAGGCATTTGTCGAGCTGGTGGGCATCGAGGCCAAGGCCAAAGGGATCACTGCCAAGGTGCGGCTGGATGTCAACGACAAAAATGGCCCCAAACGCAAGGAGTTAACCTTGAAATTGGGCGAAGATTTGTTTAAAAAATCAGCCGGACGCGATGTTTATCAGGATGGTTATATCCTCAACGAAATTCGTGCCGACGATGGCGAGATTGAATTTTCTGGCGGGCGCGTGCTGCGGATCAACGAGTCGCAAGGTGGCTTGGCAGACGATGTGATGAAGTTTCAGATTGAGCGCACCGTGGCCGCCCACTTTGCCAAGCTGAAAAATGTTCAGCCCATAGGTGTGAAGGTACTAAGCCTATTTTTTATCGATAAAGTGGCCAATTACCGTGCCTTTGATGAGGACGGTAATCCATCGTTGGGGAAATTTGGCCTTTGGTTTGAGGAGGCGTTTAACAAGTACGCCAGCAAACCCCAGTACCGTGGACTGATTCCATACACAGCCAGCGAAGTACACGACGGTTATTTCTCGGGTGAAAAAAAGGGCAAGGGCACCAAGGCTAAAACGGTTTGGGTGGATACCTCGGGAACTGTGGCCAAAGACGATAGCACGTACCAACTGATCATGAAAGACAAGGAGCGGCTGCTGAGTGTGGAAGTGCCATTGCAGTTCATCTTCAGCCATTCGGCGCTGCGCGAGGGGTGGGACAACCCCAATGTATTCCAGATTTGCACCCTCAACGAAACCAAGAGCGCCATGAAAAAGCGTCAGGAAATTGGCCGTGGCCTGCGCCTGTGCGTGAACCAACACGGCCAACGTGTGCAGGATAAACGGGTCAACGTATTAACGGTCATTCCCAACGAAAGCTACGAAGCCTTTGCCAAGGCCTTGCAGCAAGAGATTGAAGAAGAAACCGGCGTAGGCTTTGAGAAACGCATCAAAAATGCCCGCGCCAAGGCCCGCATCCAGCGCAAAGACTTGTCGGCGCCAGAGGCCGCACTGTTCAAAGCCATCTGGGACAAAATCAACTACCAAACCCGTTACAGTGTGAAACTAGACACGCCTCAATTGATTGACAAGTGTGTGGAGGCGTTGCGTGATTTGAACCAATACCCCAAGGTGTGCCCGCCAAAGATTCGCGCAGACAAAGCCAGAATTGTCATGCGTGCCGACGGTGTAGAGGGCGTGCATATTGGAACGGGAGACACAGCGGCCAAGCAATATAGTACGACGGTGCCAGATGTGTACGCCTACATCCAGAACCGCGTGCATCTGTCCCGATCCACCATCTTTGCCATATTGGATGGCTCGGGGCGCATCGGGGAGCTACTGGTCAATGCCCAAGCATTTTTGGATTTGGCTATTTCAGCCATTCGGACATGCCTGCAAACGCTGATGGTCGATGGCGTTGAATACCACACTATCAATGGCCGCCGCTATGAAATGAGTTTGTTTGACGAGGAACTGGAGACTTATTTAAGCAGTGTGTATCCGCCAGCGCAAGACGAGATGAGCACCCCCATCGACAAAACCTTGTTGCAGGCCCAGCCCTTGGACGAACAAAAAGCTCCGATAGGTGAGGCGTTCTCTTGCGTGTTGAGCGACAGCGATACCGAAAGCCAGTTCGCGCACGATTGCAGCGTGGATGAACGGGTCAAATTCTTCTTCAAACTCCCAAGAAAATTCAAAATTCCCACCCCACTCGGGAGCTATAACCCTGACTGGGCTGTGGTGCTGGAGAACGACACCCGCGTGTACTTTGTGGCTGAGACCAAATCCACCACGGTCAAGGCCCAACGCCGCCCAACGGAAAATCTGAAAATTGTCTGCGGATACAAGCACTTTGAATTGGCCGACGGTGTCGCGTTCAAAGATGTCACGACGCTGAAAGATTTAATGGTGCAGGACGTGTGATGGCAGAAGCACAGCCCGCCCGGATCAAATCCATCACCTTGGTGGCAGAAATGTTCAAGCGCTTATCCAAGAAGCGGCAAATTTTCATCGCTACGCAGTCACCCTATTTGGTGGACTGCTTGGAGATGGAAAACATTATCGTGGCCAGCGTCAACAACGGCGAAACCGTGTTGCGTAACGTTTTATGATTCGCTGGCTAATCGTTATTTTCTTGGCCTTGGTACTCATCAACGGCTTGGCCCCGTGGCTACGTAAGCTGGGGCTGGGGCGCTTGCCGGGTGATTTTTCGTTTCGGCTATTGGGACGTGAGTGGTTTATTCCACTGGCCAGCACGGTGCTACTGAGTGTATTGCTCAGTTTGGCCGTGAAATGGTGTTGACATCCTCTCCGGGCTAAACCCCGAAGATTCCTACTGCTAGACGGCGATGCCCCGCCGCAAGAATGTTCCGTGCTGCGTTCACATCGCGGTCGTGTTCCGCTCCGCAGTCGCTGCACGTCCATTCCCTTATTCGCAAACCCGCCCTACCTTTCGGACTGCTGGCGGGGATAACCCCGCAGCACGAGCAAGTTTGGGTTGTGTACGCTTCGTTCACTTCCATAAAGACGATACCGGCCTGATGGCTCTTGTATTCCAACATCGTCTTTAGCATAGCCCAGCCTGCATCCAGCGTGCTTTTGGCCATCTTGGTTTTCACCAGCTTTGCGCTGGCTACGTCGCCCACGAAGATGGCGGCGTTTTCTCGCACCAGCGTGGTGCTAAATTTATGCAGCGCGTCTTTGCGCTGATTGGCAATTTTTGCGTGGATGGCTTTGACCCGGTCCTTTTTGTGCGCCCGCTGTGCTTTAGCCAGTTCCAATTCATGCTGGCGATACCAGCGGCCATGCTCTTTTTTCTCGTTTGATGCCGTGGCGCAGTCTTTCAGGCCCAAGTCAATGCCCACACTGGCCGTTGCCGTTGTGGGCTTGGCTTGCGCCTTGACTACGATATTGAGATACCAACGCCCCCAGTTGTCTTGGCTAAAACTGCCAGAACGTAGCTCATAGTCTGCCAAGCCGTAGCTATCCCAGAGGCTGAATTTCTGACCTGCAAAGGCAACTTGCCCTGCCTTGTATTGCAAGGCCCGCGCCTTGAAAGGAATCCAGCCCAAGCTGTATTTGCTGCTTTGGGGGTTAGAGACACGCCAGCGCAACTTGGCTTTTTTGAATTGCTTGCGGGCCTTGGCGTAGTCCTCACACACTTGCTGCACGGTGGGCGAACCGATGTGTATGCCATCGCACTTGCTGAAACCGTTGGTTAGCTTTTGCAGGTCGTAGCCACTGAGAAACTGGTGGCGCTCACGGATGGCGCGGTGGCTCGTTTCGTTGCAGAAGTTCCAGACCTGATTGACCTCACGCGCCATCGCAGACAGCACTTTGGCGTGCTTGTCTTTAATTCGTAGGCGCAGAGTTTTGGTGCAATCCATGCTGTGCATTATGCTTAAACGCAGAGGGGTTCTATGGTCGTCTTCCTACTTATTTCGCGTTAGGACGCCTACGGCATCCGCGCTCTCGACCTCGGGCTGAACCCCGAGGCTTCCAGCGCACTGGGTGAAGTTTATTTGCCAATACAAAAGCTAGAAAAAATCACTCCGAGCAAATCATCCGAGCTAAATTCGCCAGTGATGGCACTGAGGTGGTTTTGCGCCAAGCGCAGTTCTTCGGCCAGCAAGTCCAACGCTGGGCTGTGGCCTTGCAGTTGCTGCGTGGCGTTGTCCAGATGGTCACGCACGCTGTGCAGGGCTTGCACATGGCGCGCCCGGGCAATGAATAGCCCTTCCGCCGCACTTTGCCAACCGGCCAATTGCAGCAGTTGCTGGCGCAGGCTGTCTAAGCCGGCCCCGGTGCGCGCAGACAGCAAGATACCTGCCTCTGGCAAGGGCTGCTCGGGCGGCAAGCAATCGCTTTTATTCCACAGGTTCAACACCGGCACGCTGGCCGGTAGGCGGGCGCGCATGGTCTCGGCAATGGCAGCATCGGCAGCTTGGTAGTCTGGGGTTGGGCTGCGTGTCAGGTCGTGTAAAAACAACACTGCGTCGGCGCTGGCAATCTCCGTCCAAGCGCGTTCAATGCCAATGCGTTCGACTTCGTCGCTGCTGTCGCGCAGGCCAGCGGTGTCGATGATGTGCAGCGGTACGCCTTCAATTTGGATGGTTTGTTGTACCTTGTCGCGCGTGGTGCCTGCAATGGGCGTGACGATAGCCAATTCAGCCCCGGCCAAGGCATTGAGCAGCGAGCTTTTACCGGCATTGGGTTGGCCTGCAATCACTACCTTGATGCCTTCGCGCAGCAAGGCCCCCTGCTGCGCGCGTTGCAACACCCCGGCCAAGGTGTGGCGCAGGTGGGCCAGTTGGCCATCGGCATCGGCTTGGCGCAGAAAGTCGATTTCTTCTTCGGGGAAGTCTAAGGTGGCCTCGACCAACATCCGCAGATGAACCAGGGCATCGCGCAGGGTATGAATTTGCTGTGAAAACACGCCCGCCAGCGAGCGGCTGGCACTGCGGGCAGCAGCTTCGGTGCTGGCATCAATCAAATCGGCAATCGCTTCGGCTTGGGCCAAGTCGATTTTGTCGTTCAGAAAGGCGCGCTCGGTAAATTCGCCCGGCTGTGCCAAGCGCAAATAGGGCAGCAAGGCTTGGCCGCTGGCCGGGTCTGGGGTCTGCGCGGCTTCTAGGCAGCGGGCCAGCAGCAGTTGCAACACTACGGGGCCGCCGTGGGCTTGCAGCTCTAACACGTCTTCGCCGGTGTAGCTGTGCGGGCCAGGAAAGTACAGCGCCAGCCCTTGGTCTATGGCTTGGCCTTGGGCATCCCGAAAGGGCAGATAGGTGGCCTCGCGCGGCTTCAGGGGGCGACCACAGAGTTGACGCACCAGCGGTGCTAAGCCTTTGCCCGAGACGCGCACTATGCCCACGGCCCCCCGGCCCGGAGCGGTGGCAATAGCGGCGATGGGGTCGTGGTGGCGTGACAGCATGGGACGAGCAAGATAAAAAACGCGGAAAAAAGGCCGCTTGCGCGGCCTCGGGTGCTACTGCGATGCAAGCGGTTACTTGAACTTGGGCAGATTAAATTGTGGCGGCACGCCCATACGGGTGTTGATAATCCATTGCTGGGCAATCGACAACACGTTGTTGGTCAACCAGTAGAGTACCAAACCCGCCGGGAAGAAGAAGAACATCACGCTGAAAATCAGCGGCATCAACCACATCATTTTGGCCTGCATTGGGTCGGGCGGCGCTGGGTTGAGCGCGGTTTGCAAGAGCGAACTTAAAGTCATCAACAGGGGCAAGATGAACAGCGGGTCGGGTGTGGATAAGTCGTGAATCCAGCCAATCCAGGGTGCGTTACGCATTTCGACACTGGAGAGCAAAACCCAGTACAGCGCAATGAAAACCGGAATTTGCACCATGATGGGGAAGCAGCCACCCATCGGATTGACCTTTTCTTCGCGGTAAATCCGCATCATCTCTTGCTGCATTTGCTGCGGGTTGTCTTTGAGGCGCTCGCGCATCTCCATCACTTTGGGGTTGATGGCTTTCATTTTGGCCATGCTGGCATAAGCCTTGGCATTGAGCCAATAAAAAGCGATTTTGAGCAGCAACACCAGACCAACAATCGCCCAGCCCCAGTTGCCCAGCATTTTGTGCAATTGGTCTAGCAGCCAATACAGGGGTTTGGCCAAAATGGTCAACCAGCCGTAGTCTTTGACCAACTCTAGGCCGGGGGCCAGGGTTTCGAGGCTGGTTTCGATTTGCGGGCCAGCAAACAGGCGCGCTTCTAGGGTTTGGCTGGCACCGGGGGCAATGCTGCCTAAGGGGGTAATCATGCCGACCGAGTACAGGTTGCTGTCCACTTTACGCATGAACATCTCACGCTTAGTGCCTTCGGGCAACAACCAAGCGCTGGCAAAGTAATGCTGCACCATCGCGACATAGCCATCGCCGCTGTCTTTGGCATATTCGGCTTTGCCGCTTTCGATGTCCTTAAATTCGACCTTTTGGTATTTTTTCTCTTGGGTGAAGACCGCTGGACCGGTGAAGGTAGAGTAAAACGAGGACTCGCCCGCTGGCTTGTTGCCGTCGCGTAGCAGTTGCAAATACAACTGCGGGGTCAGTGGTGCGCTGCTGGTGTTGCGAATTTCATGCGTCAGGGCCATATCGTAGGCACCGCGCTTGAGCGTCCAGGTTTTGAGCAACTGCAAACCACCCACTACTGCGGATTCAAAGCGAATTTTCAGTTCATTCTCGCCTTCGGCCAAACTGCGCGCGCCGGGGGCTACCGTCATGGGGGTTTTGTGCGTGGCAAAGTCGCCGCCAATCAGGCCGGTTTGCGCCATATAGACGCGCTGGGCGCTCTCATCAAACAGCACAAAATTGCGCGTGCGGTCAGCGATGTCGGCGTGTTGCAACAATTCGGCCTGCACCAAAGAGCCGCCTTCGCTGTCAAACACCAAGCGATAAACATCGGTAGTGACTTCTAGGCGCTCGCGTGGCTTGGCTGCCGGAGCGGCTGGCGCAGTGGCCTGTCCGGGCACTGCTGCCATGCCGACACCGGCGCTGCTGGCGCTGCTGGCCGTCGGGACGCTAGAAGGATTGGAAGGACCCGAAGAACTAGAAGGGCTGGCGTTGGACGCTGTGGCAGCAGCAGGGCTGGCGCTGGCCGCAGTGGAGCTGGCAGTAGGCGGGGCAGGAAAGAAAGTGGCCTGCTTGCCATTGTGTACCTGCCAGTTGTCCCACAACAAGATGATAGAAAAGCCAAATATCACCCACAAAATGGTACGGCGAATGTCGTTCATGGAGATTTTTTTGCTGAGGATGAAGAGGTGGCTGGTGCAATCAACCGTGAAAACAAGCGGCTGGCACGCGGCGCATCGGCTGGAACCGGGTCATGGCCACCATCACACCAAGGATGGCAACGTGCCAAGCGGGCAAGGGTCAGGTAACTGCCCTTGGCCGCACCATGCTGCTGCAAGGCTTGCAGGGAGTAGGCCGAGCAAGTAGGCTCAAAGCGGCAGGCCGAGCCAAGCCACGGACTGAGCAACAAGCGATAGCCCTTGACCAGCCCGATCAACAGGCGCTGCACCATCATGCGCTGCCCCCGGTGCTGGGGGCTGGCGGGGCATAGCGGGCCGCCGCGCGTGCGAACAATTGTTGCAACTCGGCGCGCACGGCTTGCTTGAGCAGCACCGATTGGGCGCTGACAAATTGCTGGCGGTCAAACGTAGTACGCAGGCGCACCACGTAAGCACCGGCGGGTAAATCCGCCTGCCAGTGGGGGGCAACATGGTAAATTTGCCGCTTGATGGCATTGCGCGTCACGGCACGGCGCGCCCAGCGCTTGGGCACCATCGCGCCCAGCCACAACGGGGCCACGGCAAAAAGGGCCTGTGTATTACCCACAGACCCTGAAGCTGCATCCAGCGTAGCAGACTCTGCTGCGGTAGGTAGCAGCAAGCAATGCAAGGCGAAATGGGGGGTGCGCGCCAGCGTGCCACCGGCCAGCGCCGCTTGGAACTGAGGCCGCGTTTTTAGTCGCTGCATAGAAACACCCCGCTTGGGCGCTTGGCGCCGCTCACTGCGGAGCGCTCTAACACCTTACCGATTAGACGGCCAGGCGCTTACGGCCCTTGGCACGGCGCGCGTTAATTACAGCGCGACCGCCACGGGTCTTCATGCGTACCAGAAAACCGTGGGTACGGGCGCGGCGGGTTTTGGAAGGTTGGTAAGTACGTTTCATGGGGGGCTCCTTGGGGGATTCAGTCGGCCACCCAAGCGCATGAAAGTGCGGTTTGTGGGCCGGGACGGTTGAAATAATTGCCCTGAAACACATTCAGGGAAACCGCAAATTATCGCAGGCTTGCGCCGGTCAAGCAATGATGCCACGGTTTTTGGTGGCCCCTCGTGCCAAAAAAATTGTGGATAACCTTGGGATAAGCTAAAATAAGTAGCCCAGTTTGTTCCTCTTATCCACAAAAAAAATGGCCCCGACATGACCGAGGAACCCCACCGCAACACCGCCCGGCCCACCCCTGCCGATGCCGGTCAGGCGCTGTGGCAGACCTGCCTAGAACAGCTGGCGCAAGATTTGCCAGTGCAGCAGTTCAACACCTGGATTCGGCCCATTACGGCCCAAGTTGCCCCAGACTGCTCACGCATCACCCTGTATGTCGCCAACCGCTTCACCCTCGATTGGGTGCGCGCCCAATACGCAGGCCGCATTGCCGCCTTGTTGCAAGATTTGCAGGGCGACCAGCCCATCACCCTGGAACTCACTTTGGCGCAGCGCCCACCCCCAGTGCGCCGTGCGCTGGCACCGGCACCGGCCAGCGCGGGCTTTACCCCGTTGGATGCCGATGTGGCGCTATCGCTATCGGCCCCGCCCGCTGCCTTGGCCCCAGACAGCGCAGCCCAGCGCAACCGGCTCAATCCGGCCCTCACCTTTGACACCCTGATTGAGGGCACCGCCAACCGCATGGCGCGCGCGGCAGCGCTGCATGTGGCCAGTATGCCGGGCCAGCACTACAACCCCTTGTTTATTTACGGCGGTGTTGGTTTAGGCAAAACCCACCTCATGAATGCCGTAGGCAACCACCTGCTGGCCGAGCGCCCCCAAGCGCGCGTGCTGTATATCCACGCCGAGCAATTTGTCTCGGATGTGGTCAAAGCCTACCAACGCAAAACCTTTGACGACTTCAAAGAGCGCTACCACTCTCTGGATTTATTGTTGATTGACGATGTGCAGTTCTTTGCCAACAAAGACCGCACGCAAGAAGAATTTTTTAACGCCTTTGAGGCCCTGCTGGCAAAAAAAAGCCACATCGTCATGACCAGCGACACCTACCCCAAGGGCTTGGCCGACATCCACGCCCGGCTGGTGTCGCGCTTTGATTCTGGCCTGACGGTAGCGATGGAGCCGCCCGAGTTGGAAATGCGCGTCGCCATCCTGATCAACAAAGCGCGCGCCGAAGGCACCGAAATGGCCGAAGATGTGGCTTTCTTTGTCGCCAAGAATGTGCGCTCCAATGTGCGCGAGCTAGAGGGGGCCTTGCGTAAAGTCATGGCCTATGCACGCTTCAACCGCAAAGAAATCTCTATCCAACTGGCACGCGAAGCGCTGCGCGACTTGCTTTCGATTCAAAACCGGCAAATCAGCGTGGACAACATCCAAAAGACCGTGGCCGACTTTTACAAAATCAAGATGGCCGATATGTACAGCAAAAAGCGTCCGGCCAGCATTGCGCGGCCACGCCAAATTGCCATGTACTTGGCCAAAGAACTCACGCAAAAAAGCCTGCCCGAAATTGGCGAGCTGTTCGGTGGCCGTGACCACACCACCGTGTTGCACGCGGTCCGCAAAATTAGCGCCGAGCGCCAACAACTGACCGAGTTAAATCAACAACTGCATGTGCTAGAGCAGACCCTCAAAGGTTGATTTTGCCCAGGTGATGCGCCGAGTACGCGAGGTACTGGCGTGCAAGCCCGCCTCGCACGCCACGACCTACGAATGGCCACATTAATTGCCGGTACGTTCCCCGACAAAAATTTCTACCCGGCGGTTGCGCGCCCGGCCATCAGCACTGGCATTGCTGGCAATCGGTTGGTAAGAGCCTTGACCTTCGGTTTGGATGCGCGCGCCACTCACGCCACGGGTGGTCAGGTAGCTGCGTGTGCTGTTGGCACGTTCCAACGACAGGGGGTTGTTGACGGCATCGCTGCCGGTGTTGTCGGTGTGGCCCACAATGCGGACATCGGTGCTTTGGTTGGCGCGCAAGCTGGCAGCAAAACGGTCTAGCACTGGGGCAAAGTTGCCCTTGACGTTAGAGCGGCCCACATCAAAAGAGATGTCGCTGGGGATGTCCAGCTTGAGTTGGTTGTCAGCAGTTTGCGAGACAGCAATACCGGTGCCTTGCGTGGCTTGCTCCATTTCGCGCTTTTGGCGCTCCATGTTTTGCGACCAGATATAGGTACCCAAGGCACCAACGCCCGCACCAATCACGGCACCGGTGCCCGCTTTGCCGCCGGTAGAAGAGCTAATCACGGCACCCGCCAAGGCCCCTACGCCTGCCCCGGTGGCAGTGCGCCGTTGGGTGTCTGACATGGTGACGCAGCCACTCAAAAACAAGGCGCTGATTGTGGTGCCCAAGAGAAGGTGTTGACGCAGATTCATAAAAAAATTTCCTCTCAATTGAATTGATAGTGTGCAACGATGGCACAAAATAGCACGGGCGCGCAAGCAGTTCAAGCACAATCGCCCCCCATGACCATCGCATCCTTGCGCCTTGGCATGGCCGCTGTGGTAGCCGCCATGCTGGCCGCTTGTTCTACCACATCCCCCGAGCCGCCTTACCCAGGGCCTGCTTATGTCCCTTTGCCACCGCCCGCGCTGCTGGGCCTGCCCTCCATTACCCAATCGGCCAGCCGCTGGGTGCCCGTGCCTTGGCAAGAGTTGCCCGGCCTGAGCGAAGACGCACTGCACGAAGCTTGGAATGCTTGGGTTCGTAGTTGCGAGCGCCCACATCCGGCCTTTCAAACCCTGTGCCCACAGGTGCGCCGCCTGAGCATTGGCACACCGCAAGAGCAGCGCGCTTTTTTGTTTGAGCGTTTGCAGCCCTACCGGGTCGAAACCAACAATGGCGCTGTCGATGGCCTATTGACGGGCTATTACGAGCCAGAAATGAATGCTACGCGCTTGCCCAGCGCTGGTTACAACGTGCCACTTTACAGCCCTCCGGCCAACTTGGGCGCGCGCAAGCCGTGGTATTCGCGCCAGCAAATTGATACCCTGCCCGAAGCCCAAACCGCTTTGCAAGGCCGCGTAATTGCCTGGGTATCTGACCCGATAGAAGCGCTGGTGCTGCACATCCAAGGCTCCGGGCGCTTGCGGATTACCGAGCCAGATGGCCGGGTGCGCTTGGTACGTTTGGCTTTTGCCGGTACCAACGACCACCCCTACCGCAGCGTGGGGCGCTGGTTGCTAGACCAAGACTTGATTCGTGATGCCTCTTGGCCCGGTATCAAGGCATGGATTGCCCAAAACCCGCAGCGGGTGCAAGAAATGCTCTGGAGCAACCCGCGTTATGTGTTCTTCAAAGAGGAGCCTTTGCAGGGTTTAGACAAAGAGTTTGGCCCCAAAGGGGCGCAAGGGGTGGCTTTGACACCGGGGCGCTCGATTGCCGTGGACCGGCAAAGCATCCCCTATGGCACGCCAGTGTGGATGGCCTCCAGTGGCCCCACCGGCCACATTCAACGCTTGGTGCTGGCGCAAGACACCGGCAGCGCGATTGTCGGGGCGGTGCGTGCCGATTACTTTACCGGCTGGGGCAGCCAAGCAGGCGATATTGCTGGGCGGCTGAAGCAGAACCTGCGCCTGTGGGTGTTGTGGCCGCGCTAAACAGGGGCCTAGTGCGGCGTATAACTGCCCGCATAGGCTTCTAAGCCCAGCGCCACCACGGTAGCAATGTCTGGCCCCACCTCGGCACGAAATTCGGCTTCGGCTTGGGCGACTGCATCGTGAAACGCTTGCAACCACGCCAGCCCTGCCGGGGTAAAGCACACCTGCCGCGCGCGGGCATCGTGCGGGTCAGGGCGGCGCGTCACCAGCCCCCAAGCCGCGCATTGGTCCACCAAATCGGCCATCGCCTGCTTGCTCATGCCCGCCCGTTGGGCCAAATCGGTCAGACGCTCGCCCTGCAAAGACAGATGGCGCGTGATGTGGATATGCGCGGCACTGACTTGCTTGCGCGCGGCCAAGTTCGACAGCGCCAGCGGCACCTCGGCATCGTGTGCCATCAGTTCTAACACGCGCGCATCAAAACGGCGCAAGGCATGGCCCATCAGGCGGCCCAAGTGGGTTTGTCGCCAACCGTCGTCTGGCCGGGGAGGAGAGAAATTTTCAGGCATGGATATAGTCAGGCAAACTGACTAAAAAAATGGTTTTTCTATTCTAAGCATCCGCTAAACTTGCGTTCAAGCCAGTCCACACTTTGTTTCCCTGGAACCCGGCTTACCAGCCAAACCTTTGATTTTTCAGGAGATAGTCCATGAGCAACCCCACCACCCGCAGTATGCCCGCCGACAGCGAAAAAGCCAAAGCCTTGGCCGCCGCCTTGGCCCAAATCGAAAAGCAATTTGGCAAGGGCACCATCATGCGCTTGGACGAAGGCGAGGTCATTGAAGACATCCAAGTCGTCTCTACCGGATCTTTGGGGCTAGACATTGCCTTGGGTGTGGGCGGCTTGCCGCGTGGCCGGGTGATTGAAATTTACGGCCCCGAATCGTCGGGCAAAACCACCCTGACGCTGCAAGTGATTGCCGAAATGCAAAAAATTGGCGGTCAGTGTGCGTTTGTCGATGCCGAACATGCGCTTGACATCCAATACGCGCAAAAACTGGGCGTACACCTCGAAGACCTGCTGATTAGCCAGCCCGACACCGGCGAACAGGCGCTAGAGATTGTCGATAGCTTGGTGCGCTCGGGCGCGGTAGATTTGATTGTGGTGGACTCGGTGGCCGCGCTCACGCCCAAGGCCGAACTGGAAGGCGATATGGGTGACAGCCTGCCCGGCCTGCAAGCGCGCCTGATGAGCCAAGCACTGCGTAAGCTGACCTCCAGCATCAAAAAAACCAACTGCACCGTGATTTTCATCAACCAAATTCGCATGAAAATTGGCGTGATGTTTGGCAGCCCAGAGACCACCACCGGCGGCAACGCGCTCAAGTTTTATGCCAGCGTGCGCTTGGACATCCGCCGCACTGGCTCGATTAAAAAGGGCGAAGAAGTGCTGGGCAATGAAACCAGAGTCAAGGTAGTGAAGAATAAAGTCGCGCCCCCGTTCAAAACGGCAGAGTTTGATATTTTGTTTGGCGAAGGCATCTCGCGCGAGGGCGAAATCATCGACATGGGTGTAGCGGCCAAATTGGTCGAAAAATCGGGTGCTTGGTATGCCTACAACGGCGAAAAAATCGGCCAAGGCCGTGACAATTCGCGTGAATTTTTGCGCGAAAACCCCGCCCTGGCCTACGAGATTGAAAACAAAGTACGCGCCAGCTTGGGCATTGCCCTGTTGCCAGCCAGCAGCGCCCCCAGCAACCCGGACAGCAGCGCCGATGTCGTAGCAGCACCGGCGCCGCGTGGTCGCAAAGCAGCCGAGGCCAAGGCGGCAGCCGCGCTGCCAGTCGATAGCGCTGCCAGCAGCACCGGTAACAACAACAGCGCCGACTGATGGCCTTGGCGCGTCCGCCTTGGTCGCTCAAAGGCCGGGCCTTGCGCTATGTAGCCGCGCGCGAACACTCGCGCGCCGAGTTGCAGCGCAAGCTGGCCCCGCATGTGCAAGAGGGCGATGACTTACCCGCGCTGCTGGACTATTTGCAGGCACAGGGCTTTATCAACGAGGAGCGGCTGATAGAGTCGGTGCTGCACCAAAAAGCCGGGCGCATGGGGGCGCTACGCCTGCGCCAACAACTGCGTGCCAAAGGTGTGGATGCCGATGCGGTGCAACAAGCCTTGGCGCAACTGCAACAAAGCCCCGAGGGCAGCGAGCAAGAGCGCGCCCAAGCCCTGTGGCAACAGCGTTTTGGCCAAGCCGCCACCGAGCCACGCGAACGCTTGCGCCAAATGCGTTTTTTAGCTGCACGCGGTTTTAGCGCCGATGTCATTTGGCGCGTGGTGCCCTAGGGCAGTTTATGCAACTTTATGCAGCCGCCACACCCCAGACAAGCAAGGGCGGCACAATCGGCTTCCCTATAACGGTTGTTGGTGCGCGCTATGTCTCTGCTGCTTTCTTCTCGCCGTGCTTGCTCTTCACCGCCCGCTAGGTTCGTACCCTTGCTGCTGGTGGCTTTGTTGAGTACGGCTTGTGCCAGTCCTGCTGGCCGCTGGCCATCATGGGCTGATGCGCCGCCCGAGGCACAAGCGGCACAAGCAGCGCAGGCGGCCCCCGCCAGCCCCTTAGCGCTGTGGTGGCAAGATTGGAACGATGCCCCCTTGCACGCCCTGATAGAACAGGCTTTGCAGGCCAGCCCCACGGTGCGCCAAGCCCAAGCCGCACTGCGCCAAGCGCGCGCCCAAGTCCAAGTGCAAACCGCCAACTTGGCCCCTGGTGTCGATGCCAGCGCCTCGGCGCAGCGCAACCGGGCCAACCACCAGAGCAGCAACCGTTTTCAGGTGGGCTTGGATGCCAGTTGGGAGTGGGATGTTTGGGGCCGCTTAGACGCCGGTATCGAGGCCAGCCAAGCCGATGCCCAAGCCAGCCAAGCCAGCTTGGCGCAAACCCAAGTCACGCTGGCCGCCGAGGTGGCATTGCAATACATCAGCTTGCGGAGCTTGCAAGCCCGATGGGAGATTGCCCAACGCAACTTGGCCAGCCAGCGCGAAACGTGGCAACTGACCGATTGGCGCGTGCAGGCGGGTTTAAGTACCTCCTTGGTGCTGGAGCAGGCGCGCGCCAGTATGGAGCAAACCGCAGCGCAAATCCCGCAACTGCACAGCAGCTTGGCCCAAGCAAGGCACCGTTTGGCGGTACTCACGGGTCAAGCCCCGACCGCCTTAGAGGCCCTGCTGGCCGATGCCCGCCCCGTACCACAACCCGCCGCCGATTTGGCCGTGGCCCTGCCCGCCGAAACCCTGCGCCAGCGCCCCGATGTGCGCGCGGCCGAAGAGCGTATTCGCGCTGCTTTGGCGCGCGTAGCACAGGCCGATGCAGCGCGCTATCCCAGCTTCAGGCTAGGTGGCTCGATAGGCCTGAGCGCCCTGACTTTGGGCACGCTGGGCACCGGTGCTGCCGTGGCCAATGCGCTGCTGGCCAGTGTCTCGGTGCCCTTGTTGGATGGCGGTGCTGCCCGCGCCCAAGTGCAGGTACAAGCAGCGGCGCTAGAGCAAGCGCGCAGCGCCTACCAAGCCACCGTATTAACGGCACTGCAAGAAGTCGCAGATGCCCTTGTCGCCCTGCAAGGCGACCGCCAACGGCTAACGCACTTGCAAGCCGCTGCCCAAGCGGCAGAAAACGCCGCCTTGTTGGCACAACAACGCTACCGCAGTGGCCTGATTGATTTTCAAGCGGTGCTAGAAACCCAGCGCACGCTGCTATCCACCCAAGACAGCGTGGCCAGCACCGCCGCCAGCGTAGCCGCCGACCATGTGCGCCTGTACAAGGCGCTAGGCGGTGGCTGGATACCCGCCTAAACCACGCCTGAGCCTTGTTGTCTGTTTGCGCCTAGCGCCTCTTTTTTCTGAATGCTCCCATGACTGCTCCTGATGCCCACACTGCCGCCACCCCTTCGGCCCCTGCGGCGGGCCTGCAAGCCCTGCTCGGCACCAACGCCAGCAGCCGCCGCTGGTGGCAACGCCCGTGGCTGTGGGCCGGTGTGGCGACGCTGGCGCTGACCGTGCCCGCTTACCAGTACTGGCAGCAACGCCAGCAAGCCCAAGCCGCACCGCGTTTTGTGACTGAGGAAGTGCGCCGGGGCGACATCACCTTGAGCGTAGCGGCCAACGGCACCTTGCAGCCTACGCGCTCGGTCAATATCGGCAGTGAACTATCCGGCACGGTGCGCCGGGTCTTGGTGGATGTGAACGACCAAGTCAAAAAAGGCCAATTGCTGGTGGAATTAGACACCGCCAAGCTGTCGGCGCAAGTCTTGCGCTCGCGCGCCAATTTGGCCTCGGCACACGCCCGGCAGGCCCAAGCCGCCGCCACAGTGCAAGAGGCACGCGCCAATCTGACCCGCCTAGAAGAAGTGGCGCGCCTGTCCGGCGGCAAAGTTCCTTCCGAGGCCGAACTCGACACGGGCCGCGCCACGTTGGCCCGCGCCCAAGCCGAAGCCACCAGCGCCCGCGCCAGTGTCGAAGATGCCAAAGCGGCCCTCTCGACCGATGAAACCAATCTGGGCAAAGCCTCGATTCGCTCCCCGATTGATGGCGTGGTGCTATCGCGCACGGTCGAGCCGGGCAATGCCGTGGCCGCCTCGCTGCAAGCCGTTACCTTGATGACGCTGGCCGAAGACCTGGGCAAACTCGAATTGCAAGTGAATGTGGATGAGGCCGATGTAGGTGCCGTGCAGGTAGGCCAAAAAGCCAGTTTTACCGTCAGTGCCTACCCCTCGCGCAAGTACCCAGCCAGCATCACCCGCGTGGCCTATGGCTCCACCAAAACCGACAACGTCGTCACCTACATCACTTGGCTGGATGTGGACAACCAAGACCGTAGCTTGCGCCCCGGCATGACGGCCGCTGCCACCATCACCGCCACCGAACGCAACCAAGTTTTGCTCGTGCCCAATACCGCCTTGCGCTTTACGCCGCGCAGCACCGAGAGCGCCGACAAAGCCGCTGGCAGTGGCAGCAGTGGCGGTGGTTTGGTCTCGCAGCTGATGCCGCGCCCGCCACGCGCTGCCGGACAAGGTACACGCAAAGCCGGTGAAGCCGGTAGCAGCGTGGGCAAAATGCGCCAAATTTGGTTGCTGAAAAACGGTGCGCCTGAGGCCGTACAGGTGCGCGCTGGCATCAGCGATGGCCGCCTGACAGAAGTCAGTGCCGAGGGCCTAGAACCCGGCATGGCCGTGATTACCGACCAGCGCAGCAACAAGGCCGCGCCATGACGGCCAGCAGCAGCACCGCCCAGCCCCTGATTCAACTGCGCGGCATTACCAAGGTGTATGGCGAAGGGGCTTTGGCCTTTCAGGCGCTCAAAGGGGTAGATTTGGCGATTGCCCAAGGCGATTTTGTCGCCATCATGGGGCCGAGTGGCTCGGGCAAATCCACCGCCATGAATACTTTAGGCTGCCTAGACCGCCCCACCAGCGGCGAGTACCTGTTTCGCGGCGAACATGTCGAAGCCCTCACGCGCGACCAGCGCGCCCTGCTGCGGCGGCAGTATTTTGGTTTTGTCTTTCAGGGCTTTAACCTGCTGGCGCGCACCTCGGCGCAAGAAAATGTTGAGTTGCCCTTGCTCTACCGGGGCGAGAAAGCCGCCCAGCGCCATACCGCCGCGCGGCAGGCCTTGGCCTCGGTGGGCTTGGCGGGTTGGGAACACCACACCCCGGCAGAACTCTCGGGCGGCCAGCAACAGCGCGTGGCGATTGCGCGCGCCATCGTGACACAACCAGCGGTGTTGCTGGCCGATGAACCCACCGGCAACTTGGACACCCAGCGCAGCCATGAAATCATGGAATTGCTCTGGCAGCTCAACCACGCGCAGGGGATTACGGTGCTGATGGTGACGCACGAGCCGGACATGGCCGCCTATGCCCGGCGCATCGTGCATTTTGTCGATGGCTTGGTGGACAGCGACACCCCGAACCCGCACCCGGCGGGTCTTAAAAACGCGGAGGCTGGCTAATGCTGTTCAATACCTTGCTGCTGGCGCTGCGCTCCATTCGGCGCAACCTGATGCGCTCTTTTCTGACCATTTTGGGCATCGTGATTGGCGTCAGTGCCGTGATTACGATGGTCACGCTGGGCAATGGTGCCACGCTGGCGGTGCAAAACCAAATTGCTGGGCTGGGCACCAATTTATTGCAAATACGCCCCGGCCAGCGCATGGGGCCGGGTGCTGGTGGGGGCGGCGCGCCCTCGTTCAAAGATGTGGATGCCGATGCCATCGCGCAACAAATTGGCGGCATTTTGGCCGTGGCCCCCGAAGGGCGCACCAACACCACCGTGGTGGCTGGGGGCCGCAACTGGACTAGCAGCGTGATTGGCAGCAGCAACGCCTGGTTGCAAACTGGCAACTGGAGCGTGCGCTTGGGCCGAGAATTCTCTGACGACGAATTGCGCGCTGGCGCTGCTGTCTGCCTGATTGGCGAAACCATTCGGCGCGAACTGTTTGGCGATGGCGATGCGGTGGGCGGGCAACTGCGCGTGCGCCAAATGTCGTGCGAAATCGTCGGCGTGCTGGCCGCCAAAGGCCAAGGCGCATTTGGGAACGACCAAGACGAAGTGGTATTGTTACCGCTCAAAACGCTGCAACGGCGCGTCACCGGCAGCACGCGCGTGCAAACCCTGTTGGTGTCCATGCAAGACGATAGCGACCCCGAGCGCGTCAAAGCCAGTTTGACGCAATTGCTGCGCGAGCGGCGCAAACTGGCCGCCAGCGACGAAAACAACTTCAACATCCTCGACACGCAACAACTGGCGGAGACCATGTCCGGCACCACCAAAGTCATGACGATGCTGCTGGGCGCGGTGGCGGCGGTCAGTTTGCTGGTGGGCGGTATCGGCATCATGAACATCATGCTGGTGAGCGTGACCGAACGCACGCGCGAAATTGGTCTGCGCTTGGCCATTGGAGCCTTGGAGCGCGAGGTGCTGTTGCAATTTTTGATTGAGGCAGTGGTACTGGCCTGTCTGGGCGGCATCATCGGCATTGTGCTGGCCACCGGGGCTTCGGTCGCCTTGGCCGGGGTAATGGGCATACCCTATGTGTTTAACTTGGGCGTGAACGTGCTGTCGTTTGTATTCTCGGCGGGCATTGGCGTGATGTTTGGTTATTTCCCTGCCCGACGGGCCGCACGGCTGGACCCGATTGAGGCGCTGCGGCACGAGTGAAACCCTTTTACACTGCACAGGGTTATGTTGGGTTGCACGCAACCCAACCTACGAATTCTGCACTGGCTCTTTTCATCAAGGGCACTAACGCCTGCTGGCAAACAGGTCAATCGCCTGTTGTAACAACGTCAAAATCGGCTGCTCTAACATCGGCAAGGTGGCGGTAATGCCCAACAAACCCACCGTGAGCGTGACCGGAAAACCCACGGCATAAATATTCATTTGCGGGGCCACGCGCGAAATAATGCCCATCGTCAGGTTGACAAACAACAGCAGCGCCATCAGCGGCAGGGCAATCCACATGGCGCTGGAAAACAGCGAAGCGCCCAGCTCGTGCAGTTTCATGCGCCCCAGGGCGTACAAAAAGTTTCCGTCCACCGGAAAATGCGTAAAACTCTCGA
The DNA here is from genome assembly GCF_028686475.1 of Giesbergeria sp. Lineage (GTDB taxonomy): Bacteria > Pseudomonadota > Gammaproteobacteria > Burkholderiales > Burkholderiaceae_C > Simplicispira. The sequence goes on from NZ_JAQUCA010000022.1 coordinate 29,552, forward strand.
CCACCGCCATAATCAGCAGCAAATGGCCGTTAATCACCACAAACAGCAGCAGCGCGATTTGGCTATAAAAACGCCCCACAGCGCTGATTTGGGTATTGCTACTCGGGTCAAAAAACGAGGCAAAATTCAAACCCATTTGCAGGCCAATAATTTCGCCCGCCAGCTCGACTGAGGCAAACACCAAGCGCACGGCAAAGCCCAAAGCCAAACCAATCGCCAATTGCTGCATCACTGCCCCCAGTGCCGCCGGGCCGTTGAACATTACCACGGGCTGGTCTATCAGCATCGGCTGCGCGCACAGGGCAATAAAAAAAGCCAAGCCTACCTTGGCCCGTGCGGGAATGACGCGGATAGAAAACAGCGGTGCCGCCGTAAACAATGCCAGCACGCGCAAAAACGGCCACAAAATCGGCGACAGCCAGCCGACCAGTTGTGCCTCGGTAAAGGTGATGAGGCCGGTAGAACCCATTTAGCCCATGATGCCAGGAATGGATTCAATCGTGCGGCGGATGTAATCGACCAAGGTGCTGAGCATCCACGGGCCAGCCAGCGCAAATACCAGCATGGCGGCCACCAGCTTGGGCACAAAGGCCAATGTGGCCTCGTGGATTTGCGTCACCGCCTGAAAAATACTCACCAGCAGGCCCACAGCCAGCACGGTACCCAGCACCGGCATAGAAATCATCAGCAGCAAGGTCAGGGCCTCGCGCCCGATAGTCAAAACCATTTGGGGGGTCATGGAAAATTCTCGCCCATCTAGGTAACAAAGCTGGCAGCCAAAGAGCCGACCAACAAATTCCAGCCATCGGCCAGCACAAACAGCATCAGCTTGAATGGCAAAGCCACCAACACCGGCGACAGCATCATCATGCCCAAGGACATCAAAATGCTCGACACCACCATGTCAATCACCAAAAATGGAATAAAAATCATGAAGCCAATTTGAAAGGCCGATTTCAGTTCACTGGTGACAAAGGCGGGCACGAGTACGCGCAGCGGAGCGGTCTCTGCTGTGGTGCTGGGGTCTAGTTTGGCCAGCTTGGCAAACAAAGAAAAGTCCGACTGGCGCGTTTGTTTCAGCATGAACGAGCGCATCGGCGCTTCGGCCTTGGCCACGGCCTGCTCAAAGCTGATAGCGTTGGTGGTATAGGGCACATAGGCATCTTGGTACACCTTGTCCAGCGTCGGCCCCATGACAAACATGGTTAAAAACAGCGACAAGCCAATAATGACTTGGTTCGGTGGCGATGATTGCGTGCCCAGCGCTTGCCGAATCAGCGACAACACAATCACAATGCGCGTAAAACCCGTCATCATCAGCAAAATGCTGGGCAAAAAAGACAGTGCCGTAAAAAACAGCAGCGTCTGAATCGGCACCGAGAAACTGGTGCCCGAGCCACCCGAGCCGACCAACACCGGCAAACTGCCAGCGGCTTGGGCCAGCGCCGGACTGGGCAAGGCCAGCAGCGCCAGCAAACCTAAAACGCTGGCAGCACCCAGCCAATGGAAATGCCTAGACTGAGGCATGGCTGGCATCCTTGGCATTGCCAACTGGCGTGGCTGGGGTGGCGTGCGTGGCTTGGGCCACGGCATGGGCAAAAGACACCGGGGCCACCGAAGGCGGCAGCACATGCAGACAACTGATGTTTTGCGCCGTGACACCCAGCACTAAGCGGGTTTTTTCTTGCTCTGTGGCAATTTCTACCATCACCACGCGCTGCTGTGGCCCCACCGCCACCACCGATAGCACCTTGGCTGCTACCCCGGCTGGGGCTTGGGCGGCATGGCGCTGCTGCCACTGGCGCAACAACCACGGTGCGCTGGCCATTGCGCCAATAAACAGCACCACCACCAGCAAGGTCTGGGTGATGCTACCGCTATCCGCCACGGCTGACGCGGCGTAGCCGCTCTGAGGGCGTGACCACATCGGTCAGGCGGATACCGAACTTGTCGTTCACCACCACCACCTCGCCCTGGGCAATCAGGTAGCCATTGACCAGCACATCCATCGGCTCACCGGCCAGCGCGTCCAACTCGACCACCGAGCCTTGGGCCAGTTGCAAAATGTATTTAATCGGCACCTTGGTGCGCCCCAACTCTACCGACAACTGCACCGGAATATCCAGCACCATGTTGATGTCGTTGATGGCGGGCGCGGCATCTACTGTCGGGCCAAAAGGCCGCAGAGGCTCGCCGGTTAAAGGGCCGCCCTGTTCGGTGTTGAGGCCAGACGATTTGTCGTCCACCTTTTTTTGCTCTTCTAGGGCTTCGGCCCAGCCAGCAAAAGCATCATCGCCTGCGGGCTTGTTTTCTTCTTCATTTGCCATTCTTATCTCCCATCCAGCTCAGGTCTGTGGTGCGTAGACATTCTTCGATGCGAATTGCATATTTCGCGTTGTGGGTGCCATATTGGCAGCTGAACACCGGCACGCCACCCACCGAGGCACGGATACGCGGCTCGCGATCCAACTCGATAAAGTCGCCCGGCTTCATGGCCAACAATTGTTCTACCGTGGCATCGGCCCGGGCCAGCTCGGCCACCAGCGTGACTTCTGCCGATTGAATTTCGCGTGTCAATACCTGTACCCAGCGGCGGTCTACTTCAATCGAGTCGCCCTGGGTGGAGGAGTACAGCACATCACGAATCGGCTCCATCGTGGCGTAGGGCATACAGATATGGATGGCCCCGGCCAAGTCGCCAATTTCTAACTGAAACGCGGTTGAGACCACAATTTCACTCGGGGTGGCAATGTTGGCAAACTGCGGCTGCATTTCCGAGCGTTGGTACTCTAACTCTAGCGGGTAGATGCCATGCCAAGCTTTTTTGTATTCGGCACAAATCACATCCACCAAGCGGTTGATGATGCGCTGCTCGGTGGGCGAAAAATCGCGCCCTTCAATGCGGGTTTGGAACTTGCCAACCCCGCCAAACAGGGTGTCGATGATGCCAAAGACGATGGACGGCTCACACACAATCAGGCCACTGCCGCGCAGGGGCCGAATGGCGACAATGTTGAAGTTGGTGGGTACGGCCAGCTCACGCAAAAAAGCGCTGTAACGTTGCACAGCCACCGTGCCAACCGAGATTTCTGGGCTGCGGCGGATAAAGTTGAACAGGCCAATACGAAAGTTGCGGGCAAAGCGCTCGTTGACGATTTCCATCGTCGGCATACGCCCGCGCACAATGCGCTCTTGGCTAGAGATGTCATAGCGGCGGACTTCGCCTTCTTCATGCACTTCTTCGGCATGTTTTTGGCTCTCACCCGTTACGCCCTCCAGAAGGGCATCGACCTCTTCTTGGGATAGAAATGATTCGCTCATGGCGGCGACCCTATCGGCATCATTGGATGATAAAGCTGGAGAACAGCACGCGGCGCACCGGATTTTGCCGTCGGCGTGGTGCCTCTTCCTCTTCCTCGGGGGCAGCCCGTGCGGCAGGAGGCTTAAAGCCTAGCGCTTTGCCGGCTTCACGTTGGATGTCGGTGGCCAGCTTTTCTTTGCCTTCTAGGCGCAACAGGTCTTCGGCGGTGCGCTGGGATACCAGCATCAAAATGGTGCTACGCACGCTGGGCATGAGCTTTTTGAGCTGGTCGGCGGTTTTTTCGTCGCCTACCTCTAGCGTAATGCCCAATTGCACAAAGCGCTCGCCGCCCGCATCGGCCAAATTGACCACCATGTTTTCCAGGGGTAAGAAGGTGGGCACCGTGGCCTTGGATTCGGCCTGTGCGGCTTCGCCTTCTTCGCCAGCTGCGCCTTTAGACATCATCCAAAAAGCACCGCCGCCACCGACGAGCAGCAACACGAACACAACAGCGCCAATAATCAGCAGTTTTTTCTTGCCCTTGGCAGGCGGGGCGGCAGAGTCGTCAGCCGGGGGGTTAGATGGCACGATGAAATTTCCTTGCAACAAACGCCAGCTTAGGCCCTATGCTGGGCATGGGCTGGCGGCAGTAAATGAGGTGCATTATGGGCACAGTAAGCCTTGGATAATAGCCAGATTAAAACGCCAAAGCCTTGGCATTCTCTAAGCCTATGGCCTATATCGCCTAGCTTAAACAAAAATATCCACGGCCTTGTCGCTGATGATGTCGGCGCTGCGTGGGCGTGGCGTTGGAGCGTGGGCCTCTACGGTGGTGGTGCGCGCGTCTGTGGGCGCGCCACCGCGCTGGCCGCTGGGGTTGTTGCCTTGGCCTTGGGTGGCAGATTCGCCCACGTTCATGCCCGACAATACCAGCCCTTGGCTCTCTAGCAGGGCGCGCAACTGGGCCTGGCTGGCATCGAGCAGGGCGCGGGTTTCGTTTTGGTCGCTGGTAAAACTTACATGGGCTTCGTTGCCGTTCAGGCTGACCGTGACTTGTACCGGATGCCCGTCATGCTCTACCGTGAGTTCGGCATTTTGGATATTTTGATGCACCCAGTAAGACACCTGCTCGGCCACGCTGTCTTCGGTCGGTAAGGCGTTGGCCAAATCGAACATCGGGTTTTCTGCCAGCGTTGCGGCATCGGTGCTGGGGCCGCTCAGGCCATACACCCCTTGGGCATCGGGGTTTTGGCCAGCAGAGGTGCCACGCCCGCCCTCGTTGCCACGCCCTGCGCCTTGGCCTTGCCCGGCCAACAGGCCCCCTAGCGTTTCGCTGCTTGGTGCGGCAGTCGCTTCATTGAAGGTGCTGGGCAGGTGGTTGCCCGCAGGTAGCCAGTCGTGCGCTGGCTGTGGTTGCGCGTTGTTGATGGCCGTCTGCACCAGCGTGGGGGCGACGTTGCTTGCATTGGCCATTTGGGCGGTGCTGCGCTGCTCTAGCGCATCTAAACGCTGGCTGGCTGCGCTGCGCCCTGCCCAAGCCTCGGTGGTAGGGACGCTGCTGGCAGCGGCAAAATTGCGGCCCGGTATTTTTTTGCCCAAACCAAGCGTTTGCGCTGATTCGCTCTCCAGCGCGCCATCTAAGGCAGCCGTTTGTGCCACCAGGCCGAGTTCGCCGCCGCTGCTGAGCGCCGCTACGCTACGCGAACCGGCGGCAACCCCTTCACCCAAGAAGGTTTGCATGGCGTTTGGCATCTGCCCTGTGGCCAGTGGTAGCCCTGCCGTTGCTGTTGAAGTGGGGAGGGTGGACAAGGGATTGTGATTTTTTCCTGCACCCAATTGCACGGTCGCCATGCTTTGCAGAGCAGCAGGCGCTTGGGTTTGGGTTTGGGATAGCTGCGTTGGATTGGCAGCACCCGTAAACCCGGCCTGCAAGGCCAACAAAGAGGACATTAACGCACCGGGAGCGGTTTCTGCGTTGGACGTTATAGACGTTGCCAGGGTTGAAGGCAACTGCTGGTCTGCTTGGGACAACAATCCCTGGCCTGCTGTATCTGTCTCACTGCCAGACAAAAGGCTATCGCCCAAAGCAGTCAATAAACCTAAAAAATCACCGGCACTTGCCGCTTGGCCTGGCGCACCTTGGGATGCACGCTGTTTGGCGGCAGTGGTGCCAGAGGCGGCGTGGTTGGCAGAGGGCGCTACGTGCATTTTTTCCATGATTTCGGCTCCTGACCCTTACAGGGGTTTGCGTTGCTGAAAGTACTGCTGGGCAGCACGTTCATCAGTTTGTTTTTGCTCACGGCGCATTTGGACCAGTTCGATTTCTTGGCGGCGCTTGGCCACCAATTTTTGCAAACTGCTCAGGCGCAATTCGGCTTGCAATAACACTTGTTGCGCTTGCTCTACCCGGTAGCTGTGTTGTTGCACCACCGTGGTTTGTAAACCCATTGCATGGCCTAAACGGTCCATAAATTGGTAATGGTGAAACATCACCTCGGGGGCCATCATGGCATTGGCACGCATCCCCCAACGGCCTTCGGTCTCGTTGGCGTAGGCTTGCAGCTGGTCTAATTGGCCTTGCGCTGCCATCTGGGCACTGCGCGTGTTTTGCAGTAAGCGCCGCGCTTCGTCGCGTTGGCGCTCGGCAGCATCTACTGCCACCATCAAGCCGCGCAATGCCGAAGACATGGGTGTTCCTTGCCTGCCGTTATTGGAGGATTTGCGCCATCATGGCACAGCTGTCTTCTAAGGAGGAGGCTTCGTGCATTCCTTGCTGCAAGAAGGCCACCATCGCTGGCTGGCGCCGAATAGCATCGTCCAGTTGGGGATCTGAACCGCTCATGTAGGCCCCGACCTGAATCAAATCGCGCGCCTTTTGGTAGCGCGAGTAAGCCGCGCGAAAGCGGCGCGCCAGCTCAAAATGCTCACGGCTGACCACGTTGTTCATCACGCGCGAGGCCGATTGTTCGATGTCAATCGCCGGAAAATGTCCCATTTCGGCCAGTGCGCGCGACAACACAAAGTGGCCATCCAAAATCGCGCGCGCCGAATCGGCAATCGGGTCTTGTTGGTCATCGCCTTCCGACAGCACGGTGTAAAACGCGGTGATAGAGCCGACGCCATGCAAGCCATTGCCACTGCGCTCGACCAAGCCGGGCAGTTTGGCAAAGCACGAGGGCGGGTAGCCTTTGGTGGCGGGTGGCTCGCCAATCGCCAGGGCAATCTCGCGCTGTGCCATCGCGTAACGGGTGAGCGAGTCCATCAGCAGCAGCACATGCTGGCCCTTGTCGCGGAAATGCTCGGCCACGGCGGTGGCATAGGCGGCACCTTGCATCCGTAGCAGGGGCGGCGCATCGGCGGGGGCAGCCACCACCACGGCACGGCCCCGGTCTTGGGCACCCAAAATGTCTTCAACAAACTCTTTGACTTCGCGGCCGCGTTCGCCAATCAAACCCACCACAATCACATCGGCGCGGGTGTAACGGGCCATCATGCCCAACAACACGCTTTTGCCCACGCCGGAGCCAGCAAATAAACCCAGACGCTGGCCGCGCCCCACGGTCAGTAGGGCGTTGATAGCGCGCACGCCGGTATCCAGCGGTGTACGCACCGGGTCACGCTCCATCGCGTTGATGGGCTGGCGGTTCATGGGCTCGGCACTGACGTGTTGCAGCGGGCCACCGTGGTCTAGCGGAATGCCTTGCGAGTCCACTACCCGCCCCAATAGGCCATCGCCCATCGGCAGGCGCAACATACTGACGGCGCTAATCGGGCGTATTTCTTCGCCCAAACGCGGCACCTGCACATAGGGTGGTGCTGGCACCACGCTGGCACCACTGGACATGCCGTGGATGTCGCCAGCGGGCATGAGAAAAGCGCGTTCGCCTTCAAAGCCGACCACTTCGGCCAGTACCGGCTCTTTGCCAGGCATTTCTAAAAAGCATTGCGAACCCACCGGCACGCGAATGCCTTTGGCTTCTAACACCAAGCCGGTCAGGCGCGTCAGGGTGCCACGGGTTTCTAGCGTGATGCCGCTAGAGACGCGCGCTTTGGCACCGTCCATAAAGTGCGCCCAAGCGGCGGTGCGGTCTTGGGGGGCTTGGGGGTCTTTAGTGGTCATGGGGCTGACCTTGCACAGTGGTGGGTTCTATCTGCCAAGGCAACTCTAGCCCCAGCGTGGCCACCGCACGCTGCCAGCGTTTTTCTAAATGGCCATCAATCACTGTACCCGCCAATTCGACCATACAGCCGCCAGCGGCCACGGCAGCATCGGCCACCCATTGCACGCTGCCATCGGCAAACTCGGCGCGCAAGGCGTCGGACACCACCGCGTAATCGTCGGGGTTGAGGCGCACCGTCGCCGGACGGCCATCGGTGACCAGCATGTCCAGCGCTTCGCGCACCACTGGCTCTAGGGCTTTGGGGTTGATGTGCAGCTCTTGGCGCACCACTTGGCGCGCAATACTACAGGCCAGCTCTAGCACATGTTGGGCCAAATAGCCTTGCATGGCTTGCAAATCGGCATCCAACTCGCGCACCACGGCATCCAAGCGCGCCGCCGCCTCTTTGCCTTGGCCTTGCACGTAGTCGTCCATGCGTTGTTGCCATTCTTGCGTGGCTTGGGCTTGGCCTTGTTGCTTGCCTTGCTCTAGACCCTCGGCCAAACCCTGCTCTACGCCCAAATCGTAGGCTTCTTGGCGCGCCTGTTCTAGCTCCTGTTGGTATTGCTGCTGCTGTTGCAGGGCTTGCTGCTCTAGCTCTAGCTGGCGCTGCTGCTGGCGCTGGGCTTCTTCTTTGGCTTTTTGCTCTAGGGCAGAAGTTGGAAGGCCAAAACTCAGGGCCGAAAAACCGCCCTGCTCCATCGTAGAAAATTGCACCGGCACCACATGCCCCACTTCTTCACGCGGAATGAAGCGGGCATAAACGCTACGGGGTTTAGACATAGCTGTCTTCGGCACCACTGCTGATTACCACCTGACCCTCGTCGGCCAGACGACGCACAATTTTGATAATCTCCTTTTGTTGTTCTTCCACTTCGGACAAGCGCAGGGGGCCGCGTGCTTCCAAGTCTTCTTTGAGCGCCGCCGAGGCACGCTTGGACATGTTGTTGAGAAACTTGTTCATCAACTCGCCCGAAGCACCCTTGAGGGCAATGATGAGGGTCTCGGAAGCCACCTCGCGCAGCACCACTTGGATAGAACGGTCGTCGAGCTTGACCATGTGCTCGAACACGAACATCTTGTCCATGATTTTTTGTGCCAGCTCCGGGTCGTGGCTGCTAATGGACTCCAGCACCGAAGACTCGATGTTGGAACCCAGCAGGTTGATAATTTCTGCCGCTGTTTTAACGCCACCGAGCGAGGTTTTGCGAATTTTGTCGCCCCCGGCCAGCACTTTGAACAATACCTCGTTCAAGTCTTTCAGGGCTACCGGCTGGATGCCCTCTAGCGTGGCCACACGCAGCATCACCTCGCTACGCTGGCGGTCGGTAAACTGCTTGAGTACCGCAGCGGCCTGTTCATAATCCAAATGCACCAGAATAGCGGCGATGATTTGCGGGTGCTCGTTGCGCAACAGTTCGGCCACCGACAGCGGGTCCATCCACTTGAGGCTTTCAATCCCTGATACATCACCGCCTTGCAAGATGCGGTCAATCAGCAAGGATGCCTTATCGTCACCCAAAGCGCGGCGCAATACCGAGCGCACATAGTCGCTGGTATCGGACACCAACAGGCTTTGCGCCGCCGCCGCATTGGTAAATTTAAGCACCACCTCATTGACTTTGTCGTGCGAGACTGAGCGCATCCGCGCAATGGCCTCGCCCAGCTTTTGCACCTCTTTGGGCGAAAAATGCTTGAACACCTCGGAGGCTTCTTCCTCGCCCAGAGACATCAAAAACACGGCAGCGTCGTTCAGCCCTTGGTCATCCATGATAAAAATCCATTCTTATGCAAGTAGGGGGCCAGCTTTATTCGCCATTCACCCAAGCTTTCACAATGTTAGCAACTGCAATGGGGTTTTGGCGGGCCAAGGCGCGCGCCTCTTCTAAGCGATGCTGTTCTGGTGTCAGGTCGCCCGGTGCGGTCAGGGCAGGGCGGTCTGGGATTTCAGCTTCTAGCGCATCCAAGGGCTGCTGTGGGCTGCCATCGGCATTGGGCGGGGGCGGTACCAGTGCCTTGATGGCCGGACGCACCAAGCCCAACAAGACCAAACCAGCAAACAAAGCAATCCCCACTGGCCAAGCAAAACTGCGTGCCAGCTCCAGGGTTTCGGGTTGCTTCCACAGCGGCAAGGCTTCGGCCTTGGCATTGTCGGCTTGGAACGGGGTGTTCATCAGGTTGACCGAATCGCCACGCTCGGGGTTAAAGCCGATGGATTCGCGCACCAAGGCGGTCATTTGGGCAATTTGTTCCGGGGTCATGCCTTTGGTAATCGGCACGCCTTTTTCATCCACGGCGTTTTGGTAGTTGACCACCACCGCTGCCGTTAAGCGCTTAACCTGACCACTGTTGCCACGGGTGACGCGGATGGTTTTGTCCACTTCGTAATTGGTGATGGACTCGCGCTTGCTGTTGCTGATGGCTTTGCTTGCACCGGCAGCGCCGGGGGCGGGATTCGGGCCATTGATGGGGGCAACCGCCGGTTGTGGCGCTTGCGGCTGGTTGGTAGCAGCACCCGGAATGCCCGTAGGGGGGGCAGGGTCGGCTTGGTTGGTGCTGCTCTCTAATACCTGCTGGCTACGGATAGCACCCGCTTCGGCGTTTTGGTTGGGGCGGTGCTGCTCTTGGGTGGATTCGGTGCGACTGAAATCAATCTCTGCCGTCACTTGGGCTTTGACGTTTTCACGCCCCACCACCGGCTCCAAAATGTCCATCACGCGCTTGGTGTACATCTGCTCAATCTGCTGCACGTACATCAGCTGCTGGGCATCAAAGCCTTTGTCATCCGTGCCATCGGGCGATTTGGACAACAGCTTGCCAGTATCGTCCAGCACACTCACGGCGGTAGGCTCTAACTCGGGCACGCTGGCGGCCACTAAATGCACAATGCCAGCCAATTGGGCCTTGTCTAACATGCGCCCCGGATACAAACTTACCAGCACCGAAGCCGAAGGCTTTTGCTGCTCCCGAAAAAATCCATTTTGGTTGGGCAGCGCCAAATGCACGCGCGCACTTTGCACCGATGCCAAAGATTGAATCGAGCGCGTCAACTCGCCCTCTAGGCCGCGCTGAAAGTTCAGGCGCTCCTGAAACTGTGTGGTGCCAAAGCGATTGGTTTCGGTCAGTTCAAAACCCGACACCGAGCCTTTGGGCAGCCCTTGCGAAGCCAAACGCAGGCGAATATCGTGCACCCGGTCGGTGGGAATCAAAATCGCTCCGCCGCCCTCGGTGTATTTGTAGGGCACATTCATCTGCGCCAACTGCGCCACGATGGCACCGCCATCTTTGTCACTCAGGTTAGAAAACAACACCTTGTAATCGGGTTGGCGGTTGAGCATCAAGGCCACCAGCACCGCCGCCACCAGCAGGGCGACACCGCCCCCTAAGCGCAGGCGTTGCCCGTTGTCTAGCGCAGACAGACGCTGCAACCAGACAGGCCGAGCAGGTGGCGAATTGGCATTGGCAGGGAGTTCGGCGATGGCAGACATTTTTTATTCCAATAGGACAGCGCCCGGATACACGGACTTTGCGTGCGTCCGATTATGGGAACTGGCCGCCCTTGCACTCGGCGGATAAGCCCGGCCTTTGGCTTGTTATTTGCCCGGATAGCCGCTGCACTTGTGCCTACCATCACTGCCATCGCCACCTTTTCAGAGCAAGACTATCATGGACATCCGCACTGTCTTTCCCTCCGCGCCATCTCCTAGCACTGCACCCCTACGCCGCACCCCCGAGACCGGTCAACGCAGCAACGTTGAGGACTTAGGGTTTAGCACAGCCTTTAAGGATGCCTTGCAATCGGTCAGTGCCGCGCAAAACCAAACCACACACTTGCAGCGCCAAGTGCAGCTAGAAAACCCCAACGTCAGCTTAGAAGAGACCATGTTGGCCATGCAAAAGGCGCAAATCGGCTTCCAAGCCTCCTTGCATGTGCGTAACCGCATGGTGCAAGCCTATACCGACATCATGAACATGCAGGTGTGAGCCGCACGTTTGCGCCACGCTTGAGGAGGCATCCATCCATTGAACCCATTTTTTTGCCCCTACCCCCCTCCCAGTTTGCACTGCAAAAAGCCCGCCCTGTGTGTACCACAGGACGGGCTTTTTGTTGGCTAGGCGATAGCCGCGCAAAAATCTAACCCCCAAAAACTTGCGCCGCCAGCCCCCAACAACAGGGACTGGCGGCGCAGTGCATTGCGAGGCAATACAGTGATGTCAGTGAATCAGCTGGGGCTGGCCAGCAAACATCTGTTCAAACTGGGTCAGCCAAGGCTCGGCCAGACAGCGAATTTGTGCATCGTTGTGCAAAATGCGCTGCATGATGCGTATTTTTTCGTGCCGATGCTCGGGCAGCAGCTCCAGCTGTTTGGCTTTGGTACGCAACTGCTCAATCAGCACCGCACAAGCCGTCTCGTAGCGCACCACGCCATCCCAATCTTTGTGCTGGGCGGCTTCTAACATCTTGACGCTGCTGGCCTCGATGGCTTTGTAATAGTCGATTAACATTTCTGGCATGGCTCAACCCTCGCTTGTCACCGTGTGGCCGACTGGCGGCACGCTGTCCGGTGCAGAGCTGGCTGCGCCGGGGTTTTTCATGTCGCTCCAGCCTTGGGCAATCGGCCCAATAATGCGGGCGACCTCTTCTAAGATAGCATCGTCGTTGTGGATGTTGGCCTGCACCAAGCGGGCCAAACAATATTCATACAAATCGCTCAAATTTTGAGCGATTTGGCCACCGTTTTCGCGGTCCAGGGCGGTGGCCAGCCCTTCTTCAATAATCCGCATTGCTTTGGCAATGCTGTTACATTTGAGTGCGACATCATCGCGCGCCAAGGCACCCCGCGCTGCGGTGATGGCCTCCAGCACGCCTTGGTACAACAGATGCACCAGCTGGTGCTGATCCATTGTGTGCATACTGGTCTCAACGTTGATACGCTGATAAGCAGAAGCGGCACGGTTGCGATTGGGGCCAAACATGCTGTCAATCCTTACGGAAGAATAATAGTGGTAAATATCGGCCAAATGGTCTCAAACTAAAGTGCTATGCCTTAGTTAGAGCCTTGCTTATTCCAAGCCGTGACTTGCTGGCTGACGTAAGAATTGAGGGCATTGAGCGTGGCCATCTTCGAATCCAAAGCGCTGTAACGCGCATTGAGGCGGTTTTCTAGGGTGTTGGCCTTCTCTTTGACGCGGTCTTGGTCTTGGCTATTGCGCTTGAGCGACAGTTGCAGCGAGGTATCTTTGGTTTTGAAGAAACCATCGGTACTGAGCATGTCGGTGGCCAATGATTTGATACCGGCGGCAATGCCGCTGGCCACGGCATCGGAGCCACGGAACATCTTTTTCAGCTCGTCGGGGTTTTCTAAGGCAGCCGATAGCTTGGCAGAATCAATCTCTAAATTGCCGCCACGCTGCACACCCACGCCAATATCGCTCAAGGTTTTATAGACACCAGAACCTTTGGAGGTCGATTGCATCACTGCCCGCAAGGAGTTTTGCAAACTGACTGCCGTAGAGTCCCCTTGGAACAAACCGGCCTGTTTGGTGGCCGCATCGTATTTGGTGGCCTCGGACAGGTAAGAGTTGACGGCGTTGTAGGCATCGACAAAGGCCGTGATATTCGCTTTGACGGCGCTGTTGTCTTTGGTGACGTTAATCTGTACTGTCTTGGTGCCAGTTTCGGGCATTTTTTCGGCCTTGAAAGTGACACCGGCTACGGTATTGGCAAAAGTGTTGGTGCTAGAGGTGACCGTCAGGCCGTTGACCTTGGCCGTGGCATTGGCAGCAGCCTGTACGGCTCCAGCCGTGGCATCAATGGCGGTAGTGGCCAAACGGTCAAGCCCACCCGGAGTTCCCCCCGTGGTGGTTACGTTAAAACCTGCTGTTTCGCCAGTATTTTTGCCGCTTAAAAGCAAACGTTGGCCGCTGGCATCGGTCAGGATAGTGGCCGTGACACCCGCATTAGCACCGTTGATTTTGCTGGCAATATCGGCCACGGTGTCGGTGGCCGATACCGTAATATCCACCGACGATGCTGGCGTGTTGCCGGTAAAAGCACCGCTAGCGCCGGGGCCAGCTGCATCCCACTTGCCCAATGCAATCGTCATGGTGCCCGAGCCGACAATGCCACTGATAGAGTTAGAAGCCGTAGATTGCGCTTTGGCCAGCTGGGTTACTTCGACACTAAAGCTGGTGGGCAAGGTGCCGCCCACCGCTGTAGCACTGACAAATTCACTACTGGAGGAGCTGGTGGTCACACCATTCCAACCCGTGACGCTGGTAAGCTTGCTGGCCGCGTCGGACAGGGTAGAGACTAAAGACTTCACTTGGCCAAAGGCCGAAATTTTGGCATTGACGGTGGCCGCTTGCAGCTCTAGCTTTTGCAGTGGCCGCTTTTCCAGTTCCACCAACTGGGAAACGATGGACTTAACGTCCAGCCCACTACCTACACCGATTGATGAAATGGATGCCATATCAAAACTCCTGAAATTTCAAGGGAAATTATGGCGCTACGCCAGCGCCGTAAACCGTGGTAAACGTACGCCTAAACCCGCCAATTCGCAAGCTATTGACCTTGTTTGGGGCCAAAAGTGCCATAAAAAAGGCGGCGGCACCGTGGCCACCGCCGCAAAAAAATACTTGCAAGGCATCGACGAATCGACTAATACAACAAAACCAACACGTTAGGAGACAGACGACGCGCTTGGGCTGTCAGGGCTGCGTCGGTGCCTCGCACCATTTGCGTGCGCGACAGCTGGGCTGCCTGCTGCGCTTGGCTGGCGTCGATGGTGCCTGCCTCTGAAGGGGATGACTGCTCCAACGAAAAACCCGCAGGACTGCGGGTTTGGACGTGGGGCGAGAGGGCATCGGCAGGCTTCTTGTTTGGCGCTTGCGCTTCCTTTGCCTTCTCGGAGCGGGTTTTTTCTTTTTCGTGCTGCTTCGTTTCTTTGGCTTTTTTTCCCCCTTCTTCCCTCTTTTCTTTTTTCTGCCACTCGGCGGGTTGCAACGCTTTGCGGTAGGCTTCAGACGAGAAAGAAGAGGAGGAGCCTAGGGTGGCAACAGCCGAAAAACTCCCCTCCAGCCCCTGCGGCTTATCGCAAAAGTGACAGCACGCCTTGCGGCAGCTGGTTGGCCTGGGCCACCATCGCAGTGCCAGCCTGTTGCAAGATTTGGGCGCGCGACAGGTTGGCGGTTTCTACCGCAAAGTCGGCATCTTGGATGCGTGACTTGGCCGCAGACATGTTTTCCGACGAATTGCTCAGGTTGCCGATGGCAGTTTCAAAGCGCGATTGCATAGCGCCCAGCTTGGCGCGTTCGCTGCTGATGTTGGCAATAGCCGAATCTACGGTTTTGAGGGCCTTGGTGGCACCGTCAAAGCTGGTGATGTCTAAATCAGCCACGGTGTTCATAGCAGAACCGGTGGTGGCCGCGATGGTACCCGTACCATCGTCAACGCTACCACCCAAAGCATCACCACCGTCAGCGACAGTAAAGCCTTTGCTGGAATCCAAAGTAACAATGCCTCCTACGGTAGCCAGTGTTCCTAAGGCACCTCCTGTATCGGTAGCAGCAATTGGAGAGGCTTCTGCGGTACCGTACTGATCCAGCTTGGCCAAGGAAGCAACACCCGCATTAGCCGCACCAGAGTTGCCCACCTGTACATCATTACCGGAGGAATTGGTCAACTCGATGGCGGTACCTGCCTTGTTGACAGCGGCAGTGACACCCGTTTTGGATGATACATCGTTGATGGCAGTGACAGCAGCAGCCAAACCTTCGGCAGTACCTGTAGCCGAAATATTGAAGTTGACTGGTGTAGCGGTGGCATTGTCAGACTTCAAGTTGAGCGAATAGGTGCCCGAAGTATCAAAAGAAAGTTCGGCCTTGGTGATAGCGGTGGCCGTGACACCCGTCTTATCGCTTTGGGCATTGACCAAGCCAGCAATATCTCTGGCTGTGGCATCGGCACCAACGTCCACCGTAGCACTGCCAGCACTGCCATAAATTTTGGCCGTAGCAGGCGTCATGCCGTTGTTAGCAGTAGATTGTGCGCCCAAACCACTGGCAGCCATCTGGTTGTTACCGTAGCTGCTGGTACGCATGTTGGCGGTGCCGACCGCGATGGTTTGGTTGGCGTTGGCACCCACTTGGAATTGTTGGCTACCAAACGAACCATCCAACAGCTTTTTACCGTTGAACTCGGTGGTTTGCGAGATGCGATCCAACTCAGACACCAGCTGGTTGACTTCTTCTTGCAGGGCCTTGCGGTCGCTGGAGCTGTTGGTGGCGTTGGCCGATTGCACCGCCAGTTCACGCACGCGCTGCAAAATATCGTTAGAAGACTTGAGCGCGCCTTCGGCGGTTTGCGCCAAAGAGATGCCATCGCCTGCGTTGCGGATAGCTTGGTTGGTGCCCTTGACTTGGCTGGTGAAACGCTCAGAAATGGCCAAGCCAGCAGCGTCGTCCTTGGCGCTGTTGATACGCAAACCAGACGACAGGCGGCTGATAGAAGTGTTGAGGGAAGACTGGCTAGTGCTGAGGTTGCGCTGCGCGGTCAGGGAAGCAATGTTGCTATTGATGGTGGATGCCATAACAAATCTCCTAAAGAAACGACTGAAAGATGGCGTTGCCGCCAACAAGGAAACCACAGTATGCACCGGCTTTGGCCTGCTTGCACTGGCCTAGCGCTCCGATAACAACGCTGTTGCATCCTGGTAGAGAGATTTTCGGACAGTGCAGCCAAAACTTAAGGAAAAATTGCAAGATTGGCGCACAAAGTAGCCGCAAGCCAAGGCAGGCATCGGGCGGCATTACAAGGTCTCGACCTCAAAGCCCACCACGCTGCGCTTTTCCTTGCTGAACTCTACACCGATGAGGTGGATAGGCTCGCCCCGACTGCGGTATTCATCAGCGTAGCCGCGCTGGCGAATTTGCTCCAATGCCTTGCCTTGGGGCACCAGCTCCAGCACTTTGAACTCGAACAGATAGACTTGGCCATTGAACAGTGCTGGCATGTGGCCAAAAAGCAGCTCTCACAAAGAATGCACTGCTGCGAACAATGCGGGCATCAAGAGAACAGTGATACGGCTTCAGCGCGTGTAGTGTTGCGCTGGGCTTTGGAATCCATATCCGGTCAGGAACTGGCCGAGACGGGAGTTTATGGCTCCCGTGAAACTCCATCCTTTGCAACGCATAGGCGTGGAGTAGTTCATGTAGTAGCAGTTGTCTTGGCGAATCAGCGCGAAGGTTTGGATGCCGATGGGAAGCTTTTTGCGTGACAGGGTGATGGCGTGGCTCATGGGTGGAATTGTGGCGGTGGCGGTTGTGATTGTGGGGCGCTGGCGGGTTTGTTGCCTGCAATTGGCGCGGGTTTCTGGCGCTTATCGAGCGAACACGCTGCGCCAGCATCTCCACAATCACCTTCATTGTTTCACCCCAGTCCGCCGGGCAGCTTTACGCAAAACCGGCAGATGTATTTGTTTACACCTCTGTCCCCCGTAGGAGTTATGCGATGGCATCCACTATCAACACCAATGTCGCTTCCCTGACCGCGCAGCGCAATCTGAGCACCAGCCAAGCGTCGCTGAACACGTCGATCAACCGCTTGTCCTCCGGGCTGCGTATCAACACCGCTAAAGACGATGCCGCTGGCTTGGCCATCTCGGAGCGTTTTACCAGCCAAATCCGTGGCACCAACCAAGCTGCACGCAATGCCAACGATGGTATTTCTTTGTCGCAAGTGGCCGAAGGGGCGCTGAAAGCTTCCGGCGATATTTTGCAACGGGTGCGCGAGTTGGCGGTGCAATCGGCCAATGCTACTAACAGTGCCAGTGACCGCAAAGCACTGCAACAAGAAGTAAGCCAATTGGTGGCCGAGTTGGATCGTATCTCCTTGACCACCGAATTTAACGGCAAAAAGTTGCTGGATGGCACTTTTGGTACCGCTCAATTCCAGGTGGGGGCCAATGCCAACCAAACGATTATTGCCAACACCGCCAATATGCGGGCTGCTACCTATGGTAATAACCAGAATACGGCAGTGAGTGGGTTTGGCATGCCACCAGCAGGACCTGCTGCATATGATCCTCTTGCAGTTCCTTTACTCCCTCCCGCTAACGGAATTGCAGGTGGCGGTACCATTCAGATTAGTGGATCGCCTAGCAGTAGTGGAGTGGCTGTGGAAGATCCTGAAACGGCTGCCAGCATTGCCAACAAGATCAACGGCATTTCAGATAAGACTGGGGTGACGGCCACCGCGCGTACCCAAGCAGCACTGGTGTTTAGTGATGGTGTTACTGATCCAGTCAGCGGTGCTTTCTCGCTCAGTTTGGTCTCTAACAATACTCAGCCAGTAACCATTGCCTTTAATTTAGAAGGAACGACCAGTTCCGATCGTTTGGCTCCTGCTGTGGCAGCTGTGAATGAGCAGACCGCTAAAACCGGCATCACCGCTAGCCTATCCTCTGATGGCAAGCAGTTGCTTCTGACCAATGCCAGTGGTAATGATATTTCAGTCGGTACGATCACCAATATTACTAATGCTGAGACCATTGACATTTACAAACTGGGAGCTGATGGTCAGTCATATGATGGAACTGGAGACCCAACACTTTCAGGAGCCGCTGTACAATTGCCTACTATTGGTGATGATCAATTTGTAACCACCAGTGGTTACCTTACGCTAGATTCTAACCTGTCGTTCAATGTCACGGATGGCGGTGGCGTATTGAATGCGGGAGCGTCTCGACTGCAACGTGTTTCTGACTTGGATGTCACCACTTTTGAAAACGCCACCAATGCCCTCAAAACCGTCGATTCGGCCTTGGCTTTTGTCAGCAGCGAGCGTGCCAAGCTGGGTGCTATGCAAGCCCGCTTTGAAACCGCTATCAACAACCTGAATATCACCTCAGAGAACCTGTCCGCTTCGCGTTCGCGCATTATGGACGCCGATTTTGCGGTAGAAACCGCCAACCTGTCGCGGGTGCAAATTCTGCAACAGGCCGGCACGGCGATGGTGGCGCAAGCCAACCAGATTCCACAGGGCGTGCTCTCGCTGCTGAAATAATAGCCAGCGCTTGCGCCTGCCGCCAGCCAGCCGCCTGCCAGGCGCGCTGGCTTTTTTGTTGGCCCATCCCCATCACCATGCACACTTCCACCGAATCCCAAGCCTCCGACAGCCCCTCCCACGCGCAGCACAAGCTAGAAAAACGCCTGTACCGCCAAGTGCGCCAAGCGGTGAATGATTTTGGCCTGCTTGCAGACGGCGACCGCATTATGGTTTGCCTCTCGGGCGGCAAAGACAGCTATGGCCTGTTGGATTTTTTGCTCAAACTGCAACGCCGGGGCGCGCCACGCTTTGACATCGTGGCCGTCAACTTAGACCAAAAACAGCCCGGTTTTCCGGCCCATGTGCTGCCCGAGTACCTGACACGCTTGGGCGTGCCGTTCCATATCGAAACCCAAGACACTTACAGCGTGGTGAAAAAGCACATCCCCGAAGGCAAAACCATGTGCAGCCTGTGTTCGCGCTTGCGCCGGGGCATTTTGTACCGGCTGGCTGATGAGTTGGGTTGCAAAAAAATTGCCTTGGGCCACCACCGCGACGATATGCTGCAAACCTTCTTGCTGAATATGTTTTTTGGCGGCAAGCTCAAGGGTATGCCGCCCAAAGTGGTAAGCGACCGGGGCAACCATTTGGTGATTCGCCCGCTCGCTTATGTGGCCGAGGCCGATTTGGCCCGTTGGGCGCAGTTGCGCGCCTTCCCGATTATTCCGTGTACCTTGTGCGGCAGCCAAGAAAATTTGCAACGCCAGCAAATGGGCCAAATGCTGCGCGATTGGCAAAGCCAGTATCCGGGCCGGATTGAGAATATGGCGGTGGCGCTGCAAAACTTGGTGCCCTCGCACTTTATGGACAGTCGGCATTTTGATTTCAAGGCGCTGCAAGCTACCGGCGTAGCCGACCCGGCAGGCGATAAAGCCTTTGATCCGGAAGAGTTTCCGGCCTTTGTGCCCAGTGCCTTTGCGGGGCTGCCTGTGGTGCCGCATTGACTGACGGCTTGTTGAAGAATAGATCCTGAATCCGTGACAAAAAAAGCACCTCCCGGCCACCCCGGCCTCAGCCGATTTTTTCTGCAAATATGCACCCGCATTGCACCCTAATGCCCTCCTGCGCCGCTGTTCGCGTGCTTTTTGTCACTCCAATCGCACCACAAAGCGGGTATTTTGGCTATCTAGGGCGCAAGCGGGCAGGCGACCCCCTCGGAGAGGCTCTCCGCTTTGCATCGGTGTTTGATTGAATACATTGTTTACTTGCTTGCTCCCTCCATCGGTGGGACTGGCTTACGCCGTGTCGTCCAGTTGCCGCCAGTGGCGCTCAAACACCGTAAAGGCCGCGTCGTTTTTACCCAGTCCCAGCACCCACTGGCGCGCGTGGTGCACCATGCGGGCTGCTTTGAACATCATCTCCTGCATCACGGTACGAATGCGCCGACGCTGGGCCTCATGGCGCATCGGCGCTTCGGGTTCGTGCAGCGTGTGCTGGCCTATCAGGCGCAGCAGATTCATCGCCACTGCCCGGAAATTGAGCATCGACCAGACGGTTGAGGTTGATGCGCTGGAGGTACTTGCCAATCAAGGCCAGACCGGCCTGGGCGCTCAGGTCGTAGGGCAACTGTTTGAGAATGAAATTGGGCATGGGGATTCACCTGCTGGGTGAACAGTATTTGGAGCCTAAACTATTGATTTCAATAGGGAAACTGGAGATTTTTGACATGAATTCACGGATTCAGGTTCATCGCAATAGTGCGTCACTTTGAGGATTTCGTGGGCTTCTTGTTCTTCGAGCTTTTGCAAAAAATACTCCCTTATTTTTCAATCGGCTTGCCTACCAGACGCACACCCAGAGCCTTGCAGATACGATAAATGGTGTCAAAGCGTGGTTGTGATTGGGGGCGCAGTGCCTTGTACAGTGCCTCGCGGGTCAGGCCCGATTGCGCCGCCACTGCCGTCATGCCCCGCGCACGGGCCACCACGTTAAGTGCGTGATAAAACGCTGGCATATCGTCTCGTTCCAGCACCAAGGTTAGATAGTTGGCAATGTCCTCTTGGGTGTTGAGGGTTAGCAGCAGAACTCAATGAATCTACTCAAATCTACGCTAATCTATCCATTATGAACAGATTAATAAGTATAGGAGAAGCAGCAAAGGCATTAGGTGTGTCCATAACAACCTTGCGCCGCTGG
>NZ_JAQUCA010000037.1 GCF_028686475.1 Giesbergeria sp.
GCTCTAATTCCAGGGCAAGTACCAAATTGAACACATCATTCAGCCCTGTGGGCGTGATGCGTTGCAGCAGCTTGCGTAGCACCACCTGCCCCCAAGGGGTGTAACCTTTGCGCTGATGTTGGGTGTGCAAATCGGCAGCCTCTCCAGGATGAGGGTACTGGCGGTATTCACAGACTAGCTCTGGGATACGCCGGAAGGTGCCCCCTTGCAGCTCAGCACGGGCCAGAAAATCCCAATCTTCATACGCCTCTAAGGTTTCGTCAAAACCAAGCTGCTGCGCCCAACGAATACGACAAAGGTAACTGTTCACTGGGATATGGTTGCCTGCCAGCAAGCGCCCAGCGCGCCAATCTTTGCCTACCGCTGGGCCTACTTGTAGCACCTGGACCTGCCCCCCTTGCTGGTAGTTGCAGGTCACTATTCGGTAGTCACCATAAACCACATCGAGCTTGGGATCGGCCTCTAACTCGGTCAGCAGCAGCGCCAGATGGTCGGGCAACCAGACATCATCTTGGTCTAAAAAAGCCAAATACTTGCCTTGGGCGGCTGCCATGCCTGCGTTGAGGTTGGCTGCGCGAGGGCCTGGCCCCTGCAACAGGCGCACCTGCAAAGTGGCAGGAAAGTTTTGTGGTTGTGCAGCAGCGGGGCCGTGCCACACCACAAGCACCTCAATTTGTTCATAGCTTTGCTCATTAATGCTGTGCAATGCCACAGACAACAAGGCAGCATCATCGGCGCGTACCACCACCGACACCAAAGGGCGGTTTTCAAAAAAATTCTGTGCGCTACCATCCCACGGATAGCGCACATAAGCCTCACCATGCCCAGCTGCAATAGCCGCACCGCGTAAGGTGGCTAAACCCCGCGTATGGGCTTGGTAATCGTACTGTGCTTGCTGCGAGACATGGCAGGCCAAGGCTTGTAGCTTGCGCTCTAACAGAACAGGTTCAATATGATTGGGGTGCGGCAGGGGGCTGGTAGTTTCGTAAAACCACAGCGTGCCACCCCAACGCCCCGTGAGGGCGGCCAAAGCGCCACGGGTTAAACGCCGGTGGTCTGGGTGCGATTCTCCGGGGGCAGGCAAGGCAATATCCGTAGGACGATAAGCCGTCACCAACGCCTGATAACGTTGTTGCATCACACTATCGAGCGGCAACGCACCATCTGCGGCAGCCCAGCATTCGGCTGCTGGGGCTTGTAATACCTGCAAACCAGCTTGCAACTCTTGCAAGCGTTGTTGTGGGTTACCGCCCAAACCGCCCTCGGTCACCACGACCACCTTGACCATGCCCCCCTGGGCCAAGGTGTTCATGATGAGGCCCGCACACCCCAACAGTTCATCATCCGGGTGGGGTGCTAATACCAGCAAACGCATACTCAAGTCTCGGTGGCAGGAAGAAGGGGATTGAGCGGTACCAAGCGCTGCAAACGCGCCCGTGCCGGGCTGTTGAGCCATTCTGGCCGCAACAGGGCATAGCGCCACAAATCCATGCGTTGTCCGTCCGCACCGCGTAATTCTTGGCGCAGCACTGCTTCTTGTGCAATGCCCAAGCCCGCCAAAAATTGAACAGCCCCCGTATTGTGGGGAGAGACGCAAAACACCAATTTTTCAAAAGAAAATCGGATAAAGGCAGCGTCCAGCAGCCAATGCACAGCCTCTAGTGCAGCACGACTGCCTTGGCCCCGGAAGAACGCCACCGATACCTCGGCTTTGGCATTGTGGAAATCCATAGCACTCAAAGCCAAAAAACCCAAAGGGGTATGGCTGTGGCGGTGCAAGACCAAGGCTTCTCGCTCTACTGGCGGGTCTAGCTGTTCTAGCCATTGCAAGCGCTGCATCCAGTCTTGTACCGGATGCGCTTGGTGCAAGTAGGCCGGGCGGTAAGCTGCCAAAGCAGCCCCCACCTCTGGCTGTGGATAAAGTTGCAGTATGTCTGCACTTTGCAAGGCGCGGACGGTGCAAGACACGCCCTGGTAAAAAGAGGAAGTCAAGGGGACTACAGGGGTCGCAAGAACTGCACTGCTTTAATAGGTGCGGCAAGTGCCAACACTGATTTTATCCAGCTCAGAAATGCGCGCGTTGGCCCAAGTAGGGGAGCCGTTTTGAAAACTGCCGGGAGGAAACACAAAGGTTTGCAAATAAAACGAGTTGCCTGGTGTCAACGAGTAGCCTAATGTCGCCAAATTCAAAGGCACGGTCAGGGCCACGGTTCCATCGGGCGGAGCAACAATCCCAGTGCCGATAGGAACTTGTAAGCCAGCGGTGCCAATTTTGACGTTGGGATTGAGCATTTCATTGCCACCGATGTTGGTGGATGTAGCCACAAAAACGATTTCATCGTTTTTAAGGCCCGTGAGCACCAAAGACAAGGTATTGGGCACGCCCATGTTGTCGCACAAAGTGGCGGAACCGTTATAGGTACTGCTACCCAAATGGTTGAGCTGTACCTTGTTCAGCACCGGCAGTTCTACTTGGGTGACTTGGGTCGTCACGATGTCGGTGTAAGTAGGTGTCAGGGTCTGGGCGTGGGCCTGCTGCATGAGCAGGGGCAAAGTAGCGGCTTTACCTGTGAGCAGCAGGGTAGAGAATTTTTTCATCATGGCGCAATCAACTCCAAGTTGGGGGTAAAAAAGAAGAGCCTTCCCCAATGCCAGAGTAAGCCCTGCGGTTTTATGCCACTTTAGCACCGGCAAGCCCACTTGCCAATTCCTTTCTACAATGCACCATAGCAGCTGCACGCCCTCGGGTGGTGCGGCGCTTTGTGAGAAACCCTAGCCACTAAGGAAAACAATGGAACATACCCTACCCCCCCTGCCCTACGCGATTGATGCACTGGCCCCCCACTACAGCCAAGAGACGCTGGAGTTCCACCACGGCAAGCACCACAATGCCTATGTGGTCAACCTGAACAACCTGCAAAAGGGTACCGAGTTTGAAGCCCTGAGCTTGGAAGAAATTATCAAAAAATCTTCCGGCGGCATCTACAACAATGCAGCCCAAATCTGGAACCACACTTTCTTCTGGAACTGCATGGCCCCCAACGGTGGCGGCGAGCCGACTGGCGCGCTGGCCGATGCTATCAACGCCAAATGGGGTAGCTACGCTGCGTTCAAAGAAGCTTTTGTCAAGTCGGCTGTGGGCAATTTTGGTTCGGGCTGGACTTGGCTGGTCAAGAAGGCCGATGGCTCGGTGGACATCGTGAACACCGGTGCCGCTGGCACCCCCCTGACCACCGAAGACAAAGCCCTGCTGACCGTGGACGTGTGGGAACACGCTTATTACATTGACTACCGCAACCGTCGCCCAGACTTTGTAGCCACTTTCCTAGACAAGCTGGTCAACTGGAAGTTTGCCGAAGCCAACTTTGCTGACTAAATTAGCACAGACACTTGAGGCTGAAAAAAAGCCAGTCAGGGCAACCTGACTGGCTTTTTTACTGGAGTGGCTGGCGCATCACCTGCGCCAGCAGCTGCACTTAGCGATTATTCGCGTTCGCCACCAAAGATGCCCAACAGCGCCAGCAAACTTTGGAACACGTTAAAAATGTCCATGTAAAGTGCCAAAGTAGCGCTGATGTAGTTGGTCTCGCCACCGTCGATGATTTGCTTCAGGTCGTACAGCATATAAGCGCTGAAAATACCAATCGCGGCCACCGAAATCGCCATCATGCCAGCGCTAGAGCCAACAAACACGTTGATGACAGCCCCCACCATCAGCACCAAAGCGCCCACCATCAGCCATTTACCCATACCGGACAAATCGCGCTTAATCACGCTGGCCAAGCTGGCCATCACGACAAACACGCCCGCTGTACCGGCAAAGGCGGTCATGATGAGTTCGGAACCGTTTTTAAAGCCCAACACCGAGCCAATCAGACGCGACAGCATCAGGCCCATAAAAAAGGTGAAGGCCAACAGCACCGGCACGCCCATCGCCGAATGTTTGGTTTTTTCGATGGCGAACATAAAGCCAAAGGCCCCGGCCATAAAGACAATCATGCCCACGCCGCCACTGAGCATCGAGGTAATGCCAGTGCTGACACCAATCCAAGCGCCCAGCACTGTGGGCACCATGCTCAGGGCCAAGAGCCAGTAGGTGTTACGCAGCACTTTGTTGCGCTGCTCTTGTGAGATGCCGTAGCCATAGCCGGCAGAAGAATAAAGGCTGGAAACGCGGTCGTTCATTAAATTGCTCCTGTGTGTGTCCTGCACAGCGCAGGTCTTATTATTCTAGGTGGGGACAGGACTCGCAGTGTCAATACCCCCACAAAATTCCGCCAAAATCAATTACTTGGCAATGCAGATGGAGCCACACAGGTAACAAAAAGTTCCGTCAAGACTTCAAAATAAAATTTACTGTGGCTCGGTGAC
Organism: Giesbergeria sp.; assembly: GCF_028686475.1. Classification (GTDB taxonomy): domain Bacteria; phylum Pseudomonadota; class Gammaproteobacteria; order Burkholderiales; family Burkholderiaceae_C; genus Simplicispira. The sequence continues at coordinate 4,372 of NZ_JAQUCA010000037.1, forward strand.
AAAACCTATCTTGCGAACCCCGGCCCGTTGGGCGCTGGCCATCGCTTGGGCGATGCGCTCATAGCGTACTTCTTTATCGCCCCGAATGTGCAAATCGGGTTGTGGCTCTTTGGCGGCCTCGGCTTGGAGCTGTGTTTGCAGCTCCTCGTCCGTCACGGGCGCACCGTTGAAAAAGTAGGCTCCGTCGGCTCCAACACTCAGGCGTACCGTTTCGGGTTTGATGAGTTCGGGCTGGTTGCTGGCACGCGGTAAATCGACATTGACCGAGTGCTTCATCACCGGCACCGTGATGATAAAAATTATCAACAACACCAGCATGACATCCACCAACGGGGTCATGTTGATTTCGTTCATCACCTCGTCGGTGTCGTCTTGGGTTCCAAAGGCCATGTTCAAGCCCCTTTCTTCAGCGGATGGACGTTACCCGCTTCTGCACTGGCAGACACCCGCGCTCCGGTGACGAAATAGGCATGGAGGTCGTGGGCAAAGCTGTTCAGGCGGGTCAAGATGGATTTGTTACCACGCACCAAAGCGTTGTAGCCCAAGACCGCCGGAATCGCCACAGCCAAGCCCAGCGCCGTCATGATGAGCGCCTCGCCAATCGGGCCAGCTACCTTGTCGATGGTCGATTGGCCAGAGCTGCCAATGGCAATCAGGGCATGGTAAATACCCCAAACGGTGCCAAACAAGCCAATAAACGGTGCCGTCGAGCCGACTGAAGCCAAGATGGCCAACCCCGATTGCAAGCGGGCGGTAAAGCCGTCAATGCTGTTGCGTAGGCTGCCTGTCACCCAATCACTCACGTCCAAGCTGTCGTGCAATTGCCCTTTGGTGTTGCGGTGGTGGGCGGTGGCTTCGCGGCCTTCAATCGCCAATTGGCGAAATGGATTATGGGGGTCTGACCCCAATTTTTCCAGTCCGGCGGCAAAGTCAGGGCTGTGCCAAAAACCTTGGGCGGCTTGGGCATGTTTTTTGAACTTGATGATGTCCAGCGCCTTGAGCAGGATGACCACCCAAGAGGCCAGCGACATGCCCAGCAGCAACACCGCCACCAGCCGAGTGACAAAATCACCTTGCATCCAGACATGGGCTAAGCCAAATTGCGATTCCATGAAAACTCCTGACGATGGATTGAATTATTCGAGAACAAAGTTAATCGGCACCAGATTCCACATGGTCTCTGGCACGCCGTTGCGCTTGCCAGGCACAAAGCGCCAGCGCATCACGGCCTCTTGGGCTTGGCGGTCTAGCCGGTCGTAGCCACTGGATTGTTGTAGCTCCACCTTTTGCGGCAGGCCGTCGGCCCCAATCAACACCCGCAACACCACTTTGCCTTCCTCCCCCATGCGTTTGCTGATGGCCGGATAGGCCGGGGCAGGGTTTTGCAGATAGGCGGCGCTGCTAGAGGGCAACTCAATGCGCGGCGGTGCTGGTGGTGCTGGCGGTGCAGGTGGGGACGGGGCTGGCGCGGGGGCAGCAGTCACTGCCGGTGCGCTATCGGGTTCACTGGCGGCCACAATGGGCGCGTTGGGTGCTGGGGGTGCATTCAGTACCGGCGTTGGGGCAGGCTGTGGCTTGGGCGCAGGGGTTTTTAGGGCAGCGGGACGCACAACGGGCTGCGGCTTGGGTGGCTCGGGCACTGGCGGTGCCGGAGGGGGTGCCGGGGGGGTGGGCGCTACCGGTGGCGGTACCAGTTCAGCCAGCACCGTAGCGGGCACAATCACTTCTTGCGCTGGAGTTTGACGTACCAAGCCTGCCTCTAATGCCCACAAGCCAGCAGCGTGGGCCAGCACCACGCCTGAAATAATCAGGATGCGGTGGCCCGAAGCAGTGGGAACAGCGAAATGGTCAGAAGAAGGCATAAAAACAAAGGAATCGGGCACGCGCCAGCAAGATGAAGGGGCAAAATTTAACGGCGAAAAATCCAACCCACCGATAGCAACACCAACGACAAGCTCCCCATCAGTACGGAGATCATCATGGCGCTCATACCACGGCTTGGTGCGGGTACGAGGCGGACAGCAGGTTATGCAAGGCCGCTACTGGCAAGCTGGCATGGCATTGGGCCACGACATCGCGGGCGCAATCTTCGCAACGGCCACATTGGGTAGCGATGCCTAGCTCAAATTGAATATCGTCAAAACCCATACCGGCATGGGCATGGCGGGCGATGTCACGGTCAGAGACGCGGCGGCACACACAGACAATCATCAGACGCTCCAAGCAACAAAGGGGAAATGAAAAAATCTGCCCCTATTATAAATGAGAATTCTTCTCATTCAATAAAATTGAGCGCTTGTGCTAAAAAAATTTCAGCCGCTGCCACCTCGGCCAAGCTGGCACAGCCCATCAGCGCCATCGTGGCTTCTAACTCGTCGCGCAGCAAGCGCAACACATGGGCCACGCCCACGGCCCCCGCGTTGGCCAAACCATAAATGGCCGGGCGGCCCACCAAAACCGCACTGGCCCCCAGCGCCAGCGCCTTGAAAATATCCGTACCGCGACGGATGCCGCCATCCACCAGCACCGGCAAACGCCCCTGCACCGCTTGCACTACGGCAGGCAAGGCTTGGCCGGTGGGTAAAGCGGTGTCTAAAGTGCGCCCACCGTGGTTCGAGACGATGATGCCCGCCACCCCCAAAGCAGCTGCTTGACGTGCATCCTCGGGGTGCAAAATACCTTTGAGCAACACCGGCAAGCGGGTGATGGATTGCAGCCATTGCACATCCTCCCAAGTGGGGGCATGGTGCAACAAATCATCGAACAAGGGGCTTTGGCCCGGCTGTAAGGCGCGTGCTGGGCGTGTTGTTAAACCATCTAAATTCACAGCCCGGATACCGGGGGGCAAATGAAAGCCGGTGCGGCGTTCGCGGTCGCGGATGCCACTGACGGGGGCATCTACCGTCAACACCAAGGCTTCGTAAGCAGCTGCTTCGGCGCGTTGCACTAAAGCACGGGTAAAACCCCGGTCATGTTGTAAATACAACTGAAACCACAATGGCCCCCGCCCTGCATCGGCCAAAAAAGCCTGTGCCACCGCCTCTAACGGCGTGCTGGCTTGGGTGCTTAACACCATGCCCGCGCCCAAAGCGGCGGCGGCATAGGCGGTAGCCAATTCACCATCGGCATGGGCTAAATGCTGAAAGGCCACCGGGGCCAACAAAATCGGGTGGGCCAGCGTGCGGCCAAGCAAGGTGCTACGGGTATGGCCACCGGCCAAACGCTGCAACACACGTGGCCGCAGCCGCAATGCGTCCCAAGCGTGGCGGTTGGCGTGCAGGGTGATTTCATCGCCCGCGCCGCCACTAAAGTACGCCCAAGCGTTTGCATCTAACTGCTGCTGGGCTTGTTGTGCATGGTCGGCCAAATTAACAATGTGGGACGGCACCGTTTGGCGCTGTAAAGTGGGCATCATGGCAGCAACTATCGCTTGTGAGGCTTAAACATCAGCCCACATGCGTAGCAGGTTGTGGTAAGTGCCGGTCAGGCCAACGACGGCGGGAGCGGTTTCACCCACATCGGCGCGCAGGCGCAACAAGTCCATGTCCATTTGGAACAGCAATTGGCGCTGCTCTAAGGAGCGCACCATGCTTTCTACCCAAAAGAAACTGGCAATCCGCGCCCCGCATGTAACTGGGGCCACTTGGTGTACGGTCGAGCTGGGATACAGCACCATATCACCCGCTGGCAGCTTGATAGCCCGCTCGCCTTGGGCTTCGCGAATCAGCAATTCGCCGCCCTCATATTCGTCTGGGTCGGCCAGAAAAATGGTGCAAGACAAATCGCTACGCACCCATTGCTCGGGGTAGCGCGAGCGCAACACGGCCCCATCCACATGGTCGCCGTAAAAATTGCTGTCACCGCCATAGCGGTTGAACAGCGGGTTAAAAATTCGCTTGGGCAGGGCCGCAGAAAAAAACAGGGCATCGCGCTGCAAAGCAGCCAACACCAAGGCGCGCAGTTGTGCGGCCTCGGGGCTGTCTTGCGCCAACTGCTGGTTGCGCTTGTGCGCCAGCGCTTGCCCGCCTGCACTGCTGCGCCCGTCCCGCCACGGGGCTGCTGGTGCCTGTAACAAGGCACGGGCCGTCTGCACTTCTTGCGGGGTCAGGATATTTTTGAGCTGCAAAAACATAAGGGACATTCCGTGCGTTGCTACCAAGATGGCTTTAGAAGCGGGTTTTGAGGGTCAATTGCACAGCACGCGGCGCACCAGGGGCGTAAAAGCCACGGTACAAGCTATCGGCATACAGCTTATCGCTCAAGTTGGTCACATTCAGCTTGAGTGAGGTGTTCTCATTCCAGCTGTATTCCACCATCGCGTCGGCGGTGACAAAGCTGTCCGCCTGCACGGCGCGCGAGCCTTCAGGGTTTTGCTTGCTCCGGTAGTTCAGGCCCGCACCCACGCGCCATTGCGGCGTCAGGGTGTAGCTGGTCCAAACGCTGCCGCTGTGCTTGGGTGTCAGGCCGGGGCGGTCGCCCTTGACTTGCGCCCCGCCGCCATTGGCGGCCAATGCCACATTGCTTTCGTCAATTTTGGCACTCGGAATCCACGTGTGGTTGTAGAACACCTCCCAACGCGGTGTGATGCGCCCCGCCAAGTTGAACTCCATACCGGCGGCATGGCGTTTGCCTGAGAGCAGTTGTTGCTGCGCGGCGGTGTCGGGGTCGGTGTTGCGCTCGTTGTATTTTTCGCTGTAAAACGCGGCCACGCCTAAACTGGCCCGTTTTTGGAACAATTCCCATTTACCACCCAGTTCAAAATTGCGACTTTTCTCCGCTGGAGTGTTGGCGGTTTTGGCCGTGCCATCGTTGGGATTGCCAAACTGGTAGGTATCGCCCGAGGTGTTGTACGAAGTACCATAAGACACGTAGTAAGAGGCCAAATCATCCGGCTGGTACAAAGCCCCCACGCGCGGACTCCACAGGCCATCCGAACGCGCATGGCTTAAACCGGTTGGGGTGTGGTAAGAAGCCTTAAAGCGGTCATAGCGCAAGCCAGCCAGCAACTTGAAGGCTGCATTCAAGCTCATGGTGTCTTGGGCATACAGGCTGATATTGCGTGCCGTAAAACGGTTATAAGCCGGTGCGCCACGGGTGTCTGCGCGCCAATCGCCATTGTTCGGGTTACCCACGGTAGTATCCAAACCGCTGGCTGCGCCCGCAAAACTTTGGTTGCGCTCGGCATCGTCGTGGTAAATATCGACCCCTGCAATCAGGGCGTGCTTTTTACCCAGCCAATCAAAAGTGTGCGTGTAGTCGCTTTGCAGTTGCGTTAAATCGCTGCTGCCAATCCGTCCTTTGGGGGAGCGCGTGACCACCGTACTGCTGTTGAGGTTGTCGCGTGTCGTGCCCTGACCAAAACGAATCACACTCGCCCACAAGTCGCGCTCGTAAGTGCCGTGGCGCAGGCGGGTGTTTAACTCGGCGTTGTTGTCAAAGCGGTGGATGTGCGACAGCGTGACGTATTGGGCCGAGGTATTCAAATAATCACTGTCTAAGCCGTAGTAATTTTTGGCGGGCAGAGACGGCACAATCACACCATTGTCTAAAAACCAAGGGTGGTTGTACGACGGACGACCGTCAATCTCTAAAGAATACAGCCCGACCGAGAACTCATCGCGTGTGCCAATGCCCCAACTAAAGGTGGGTGCAATGCCGCGTTTTTTCTGGATAGCGCCATCGTTGTCGGCGTTGTGCAGCAGGGCATTGACACGCAGGGCGGCGTTTTCGCCGGTTTTGAAGTTGAAATCCCCTGTCAGGCGGTGTTCCTTACCACTGCCAAGGGTGTAAGTAGCTTCGTGCTGGTCTATCAGCAATGGTGCCTTGTTCACTTGGTTCACCACGCCGCCGGTCGAACCTTTGCCAAACAGCATTGAGGCCGAGCCTTTCAGCACTTCTACCCGGTCATTGTTGAAGGTGTCGCGCTCGTACAGTGGGGCATCTTTCATGCCATCAATATAAATATCACCCGCTTGGCCCAAAGAGAAACCACGCAGGCGCACATCTTCTTCGCCGGTTTCCCCGGCCTGAAAGCTCACACCCGAGGTGGTGCGTAACACTTCGCGGAAATCGTCTTGGTTGCGGTCATCCATCAGGCGCTCGGTAAACACCGTGACGCTTTGCGGAATATCGCGCAGTTCTTGCTGGCCCTTGCCAATGCTGGTTTTTTTCACCTGCAAGCTGTCTTTGGCTTGAACTTGTACCGCCTCGCGCACCGTCACGGCAGGCAGGGTAGCGGTAGCAGCACTAGGAACATCGTTGCTTTGCGCCCAGCTGCCCATCGAGGTCGCCAACATCAGCGCACCCAAGGGCAACAAAGCTTTATCGGTGGGATGGGGGTGCAGTGCAGTATCTTTTGCCAAGAGGGCCTCCGTAGGTATGAAAGAACACAGATGCGAAGCAGTGGCCCCAAAAAATGGGCAGCACATCGCAAAGTGCTAATCTTAAACCAAATAAAAAGCATTCTCATTTACAAATGGGCATCGGGCAAAAAAAAGCCAGTCAGCGTGGCACTGACTGGCAGGCATGGGCACCGGCCTAGGCCGTGTGGTCTGCTTTATTCGACCTTGGCCTTAGCGCGCAAGCTCTCTTGGTACTGCGCCAGCTTTTGCTGTTGCAGTTGCTGTGCCACTTGGGGTTTGACTTCGTCCAACTTAGGCAATTGGGCTTGGCGCGTATCTTCCAAGCGGATGATGTGCCAGCCAAATTGGCTCTTGACCGGGGTTTGCGTCATCTTGCCTTTTTCTAGCTTGATGAGCGCCTCGGTGAACTCGGGCACGTAGCTGGCCGGGTTGGCCCAATCTAAGTTGCCACCCTTGGCACCGGAGCCGGGGTCTTTGGATTGCTTTTTGGCGATGTCTTCAAACTTGCCACCCTTTTGGATGGAAGCGATGATGGCCTTGGCCTCTTCTTCTTTTTCTACCAAAATGTGGCTGGCTTTGTACTCTTTGCCACCGTTGGCCGCGACAAACTTGTCGTACTCGGCCTTGATTTCGGCATCGGAGACGGGGTTTTTGGCTTGGTAGCTGGCAAACAGCTCGTTAATCAGCACCTGTTGGCGTGCCAGTTCCATCTGGGTTTTATAGCTGGCCGAAGACTCTAAGCCCAGACGCTGCGCTTCTTGGGTGAAGACTTCGGCGGTGATGATTTGGTCTTTGATGCGGGCCTCGATTTCGGGGCTGACCTTGCGGCCCGAGCGCTCTACCTGCTCTTTAATGGCATTGAGGCGCTCTGCTGGCACGGGCTTGCCGTTGACGACAGCCAAATTTTGCGCGGCAGCAGGCAGGGCCAAAGCGCCCAGCATGGCGGCGGCCATCAGGCTGGACAGAAGCTGTTTCTTCATGGGGAAAATCCAAAAAAGGGAAAAACGGAAAGAAAAAATAGTTTAGAGAATTTCAATGGCGATGGCATGAACGCCACGGTCTATCCATTCTTGCAGTGCATCATACACAAGGCGATGCTGGCGCACCCGTGGCAAATGGCCGAACAATGGTGAGGCAATACGCACCCGAAAATGGCTGCCCGAGCCACTGGGGTTGGCCCCCGCATGACCGGCATGGTGGCCGGTTTCATCCAGCACTTCCAAGGTGGTAGGGGCCAAGGCAGCGCGCAGGCTATCGGCCAAAGCTTGGGCGGTAATGGCGGGGTGGAGGTCGGTGGTCATGCTTGGGGGTCTTTGGCGTTGGCGGGCAGGGCCGCATCTTCTTTCAGGTAGCGCGACAAGTAAAGCGCTTGGCCAATCACAAAAGCAAACATCAAGCCCATGCCGCCAAACAGCTTAAAACTGACCCAAGTATCGGTATCAAAACTGTAAGCAACCCACAAATTGAGCAGCCCCATACTGACAAAGAAAGCAGCCCACGCGCCATTCAGGCGGATCCAGACAGCATCGGGCAGCTGCATTTGGGCGCCCATCAGGCTTTTGATAAAGTTTTTGCCAAAGAACCATTGCCCACCCAGCAGCACGGCCGCCATCAGCCAGTAAAGCACGGTGGGCTTCCATTTGATAAAGGTATCGCTTTGCGCTATCAAGGTGGCCCCACCAAACAGCACAATCACCCCCAAACTGAGCCACTGCATCGGCTCTACCTTGCCATGCTTAAAGTGCAGGTAGGCAATTTGCACCACGGTGGCCGCAATCGCTACCGCCGTGGCCACGTAGATGCCGCCCAGTTTGAAGGCGATAAAAAACAGGATGATGGGGAAAAAATCTATTAAAAATTTCATGGCTGGATGGTTTTATTCGGTGGATGGTGCCGCAGGGGTGGGCGAGAAATCCAGCGCCGCCGAATTCATGCAGTAACGCAGGCCCGTGGGGGCGGGGCCATCTTCAAACACATGGCCCAAGTGGGCACCGCATTGGCTGCACACGGTTTCTACCCGCACCCGGCCTAAGCTGTAATCCATCACTTCGGTGATGGCACCGGGCAAGGCTTGCGAGAAGCTAGGCCAACCACAACCGGCATCAAACTTGGTGTCGGCAGCAAACAACTGGCTACCGCAGCAGATGCAATGGTAACGGCCATCGGCCCATTGGTGGTTGTATTTACCGGTAAAAGGGCGCTCGGTGGCGGCGTGGCGCGTCACTTGCAGCGCGCCGGGTTCGGCGGCTTTGGTTTGTAGGATGGCTTGCCATTCGGCTTCGGTTTTTTGGATAGGGAAGGTCATGGTAGGGCAGGGCGGAAAGAGGTTTGCTAGTGGTTATGATAATCACTATGAATAGCAAGCAATTGACCTCCTCCCCGTCATGAATGACGGGGATTCCTCACTGCCTTGCGGCAATGAGCCTTCCATCGACACTATCCTTGCGGAATAGTGCCTTGGATTCCTCCTGCGAGACGCTCAAGTCCGAGCGCA
>NZ_JAQUCA010000023.1 GCF_028686475.1 Giesbergeria sp.
AGCCTGTGGAGAGGAAGGCACTGGCTTGGGTCGTAAGACCCGAGTGAAACCAGCCTCTGTGAAGCAGGAAGCAATCGGTAGATTTAATCAGAAATGATTAGATTTGCGTAGGTATTGCAGAACGGTAATCGTTGAGGTTTCTCATGCTTCAAGCTCCACTGACCAAGGCCAAAAATTTCTTCAGATAAATCGGCTTTACTGGGCGATGCGCTGGCACTGGCAAAGTTTTGCCGTCCGCGCGGACGAACACGCAGTGGCTGGAGCCTTCGTGCCGCCAAATCAGTCAACGTAAATTTGGCATCCGTCGCTGAAGGACTGAAACCCAAAGAACAGCGCCTTATGGTGCATAAACGCCCCCAGTTCCCCAGACTGTGCTACATTGTTTGCCCATGTCGATAGCACGCGCTTTTTATTTTTGGTCTTATTTCTCTGTCCTGGGCGGATGAGAGAGCTAAGCGCGCAAGCACCTAGACCCTGTTCACACACCGCCGCCGCTGCAAAGCCCGGCGGTTTTTTGCTTTCAAAACCTTCACTTTGACTTACCCAAAGGACGAAAAACATGAGCCCCCAAACTACCCCTGCTACTGAACCTTGGTACCAACATGTCGAGAAAACCAGCCAAACCGACGACGAACGCATCAAGGACATCACCGTGCTACCCCCTCCCGAACACCTGATTCGCTTTTTCCCTATCCGGGGTACCAGTGTAGAAACGCTGGTAACGCAAACGCGCCAAAGCATCCACAACATCATGGCAGGCACCGATGACCGCCTGCTGGTCATTATTGGCCCTTGCTCCATCCACGACCCCGCTGCCGCGTTGGACTACGCTCGCCGCCTGCAAGCCGTGCGCGAGCAATACAAAGACACGCTAGAAATTGTGATGCGTGTCTATTTTGAAAAGCCCCGTACCACCGTGGGCTGGAAAGGACTCATCAACGACCCCTACTTGGACGACAGCTACCGCATTGACGAAGGTCTGCGTATGGCGCGCCAGTTGCTGATTGACATCAACCGCTTGGGCGTGCCCGCAGGTAGCGAGTTTCTGGACGTGATTTCGCCCCAATACATTGGCGATTTGATCAGCTGGGGCGCGATTGGCGCACGCACCACCGAAAGCCAAGTGCATCGCGAGTTGGCCTCGGGCTTATCGGCCCCGATTGGTTTCAAAAACGGCACCGACGGCAACATCCGTATTGCCACCGATGCCATCCAGTCGGCCAGCCGTAGCCACCATTTCTTGTCGGTACACAAAAACGGCCAAGTGGCGATTGTCGATACCGCTGGCAATCCCGACTGCCATGTCATTTTGCGTGGCGGTAAGGCCCCCAATTACGATGCCGCCAGCGTGGCCGCCGCCTGCAAAGACCTAGAAGCCGCCAAACTGCCCGCTACGTTGATGGTCGATTGCAGCCATGCCAACAGCAGCAAGCAGCACGAAAAGCAACGCGACGTGGCCCGCGATATTGCCGCGCAAATTGCGGGCGGTTCGCGCAGTGTGTTTGGCGTGATGATTGAGAGCCACATCAACCCCGGCGCGCAAAAGTTCACCCCCGGCAAAGACGACCCCTGCACCTTAGAGTACGGCAAGAGCATCACCGATGCCTGCTTGGGTTGGGATGATTCGGTGCAATCTTTGGCCGATTTGGCCGCTGCCGTGCAGGCGCGTCGTACCCGCTGATAGATGGGTTCAAGGGGTGTAAGCTGGTGTAAGCTAGAGGTGGCGCAAGCAGCGCCATCGGGCAGCGGAGACACTGCCCTTTCTCCTCTTGATTAGAAAGACAAATTCATGCACAGAGAAGTTACCGTCACCCTAGCGCAAAACCTAGAGTTTCGCTTCGACTTAGAACATGCCGAGCCGATGGCCAACGAAGAAGCCCGCCGCTGGCTGGATGACGAGTTCATTCGCCTAGAGTGTGAGCCGCTGCGCGCCAGCGGCAAAGTGTTGCTGGCCGACAAGGTCCTGACGGTGGCCACAGCAGCCGGTGCGCCGCTGCTGTCGGATGCCGTGTGGTTTGCCCAGTTTGCCCGCGCCACCTATGCTGTGTTGGTCAAGCCCATCATCCATGTGGATGTGCCGGCCATGACCATCAGCTACTAAAAAAGCGCTATTCAGCACCGTCTGCCAAGGCTTGCAGCAGCAGGCTGTGGATGCCGCCAAAAGCGCCATTGCTCATGCACAGAATGTAATCACCCGGCTGTGCTGCTTGGGTGATTTGCGCCACCAGTGTGGCAATATCGGGCGCGGTGTGTGCTTGTGCCCCTAAAGGGGCCAGCGCGGCAGCGGCATCCCAGTCTAGCCCGGCCGTGTGGCAAAACACTTGATTAGCGTTGGCAAGCGCCCAAGGCAATTGGGCCTTCATGGTGCCCAGTTTCATGGTGTTGCTGCGTGGCTCAAAGGCCACCAAAATGCGTGCCTGTGGGCCGACGCGCTGGCGCAGGCCGTCTAGCGTGGTTCGCATGGCGGTAGGGTGGTGGGCAAAATCATCGTAAACGGTGATGCCGCGCACCACGCCGCGCTGCTCCATGCGTCGGCGTACATTCTGAAAACTGCCCAAGGCTGCTGCCGCAGTCGCTGGAGTCACGCCCACATGCGCTGCTGCTGCAATGGCGGCCAAGGCATTGAGTTGGTTGTGTACCCCATCTAAGGCCCACTCGACCCGTGCCACCTGCTGGCCGCGCTGTAATACATCAAAGGCATGGGGTGGGCCTTCGGCCGTGAAATCACTCACCGCTGCGCCAAAACTGCTGGTGCTGCTCCAGCAGCCGGTATGCAGCACCCGGGCCAAGCTTTCTTCCAACCCATTGAATACCACTTGCCCAGAGGGTGGCACGGTACGCACCAGATGATGAAATTGGCGCTCAATGGCGGCCAAATCATCAAAAATGTCGGCATGGTCGAACTCTAGGTTGTTCAAAATGGCCGTGCGTGGCCGATAGTGAACAAACTTGCTGCGCTTGTCAAAAAAAGCGGTATCGTATTCATCCGCCTCTATCACAAACAAGGGTGCGCTGCCCAGGGGGCCAGGGCCGGGTTCGGGCCGGGTAGCTGCACCCAAACGGGCCGAAACGCCAAAATTGAGCGGCACCCCACCCACCAAAAACCCCGGTTGCAGACCGGCACATTCCAGCACCCATGCCAGCATGGAGGTGGTGGTGGTTTTGCCGTGCGTGCCCGCCACGGCCAGCACATGGCGGCCTTGCAAGACGTTTTCGGCCAACCACTGTGGTCCACTGGTGTAGGGCAGTCCGGCATCCAAAATGGCTTCCATCAGTGGGAACTTAGGGCTGCCATCGGCCAGCCGGGCGCGGCTGACCACATTGCCCACCACAAAGATGTCGGGTTTTAAGGCCAATTGCTCGCTGCCAAAGCCTTCCATCAACTCAATGCCCAAGGCGCGCAATTGCTCGCTCATGGGGGGATAAACGCCAGCATCGCAGCCGGTAACGCGGTGTCCGGCCTCGCGGGCCAATGCGGCTACGCCGCCCATAAAAGTGCCGCAAATGCCTAGGATGTGTATGTGCATGGGCGCAGATTCTACGGTTGCAGGCCACAATGCCGCTTGGAAGCCATACACCATGCAAAACACCCACCTTGCCACTGAAATTGCCCAAGCTGCCGCCCGTCTGGTGGTGGATGAGGGGCTGGACTACGGTCCAGCAAAGCGCCGCGCTGTACGTGATTTGGGCCTGCCAGCACGCACCGCCCTGCCCGATAACGACCTGCTAGAAGCTGCGGTGGCCGAGCATATCGCCCTGTTTTGCGCCGATACCCAACCACAAGAGTTGCGCGCCTTGCGCGAATTGGCCCTGCTGTGGATGGAGCGCTTGGCCGAGTTTCGCCCGCACTTGGCCGGGGCGGTGTGGCACGGCACAGCCACCCGCTTGTCGGATATTTACCTGTCTTTGTTTTGCGACGATTCCAAATCGGCTGAAATTTTGCTGATTAACCGGGGCGTGGATTACGATGCCCAGATGGTCAACGGCTTGCATGGCGAGCCGGTAGAGGCCCTGACCATCGGCCACCCGCTGCCCGAGTTGGAAATCGTGGTGGGGGTGCATCTGCTAATTTACGATTTAGATGATTTACGCGGTGCCTTGCGCCCTGACAGCCAAGGGCGCACACCACGCGGCCACACCGAGGCGCTGCGCCAGTTGCTGGCCAGCAGTGGTACAGCTACCAGCACAGCGCCATGAACCTGCCCACCACGGCCACCACGGCCACCACGGCCACCACGGCCACCACGGCCACCACGGCCAACGTCCCCGCTCCCAGCCCGTCGCGCCGCCTGCTGTTGGCTGGTGCTACTGCCAGCGTAGCCATCGCCGCTGGCGCTGGCTGGAGCTGGTGGCAAAGCCAGCGCCCCGCCACCGTGCCCGGCACGCCCGATGGCGTACCAGATTTTTGGGATAAAACTTTTGCCAGTTCTGCTGATGGTCAAACCGTGGCACTGCGCCAGTTTCAGCACCAACCGCTGCTGCTGAACTTTTGGGCTACTTGGTGTCCGCCTTGTGTGGCCGAAATGCCGCTATTGAATGCTTTTTTTCAGCAACAACGCGCCAAAGGCTGGCAAGTGCTGGGTATCGCCATCGACAAACCAGCGCCAGTGCGCCAATTCTTAGCCCGCCAGCCGGTGGATTTTCCGGTAGCACTGGCCAGCACAGAAGGTAGCAACTTGGCGCGCACGCTGGGCAATTTGGGCGGCGGCTTGCCCTTTACGCTGCTGCTCGATGCCCAAGGCCAAGTGCGACAACGTAAAATCGGCCAAGTGACGGCGCAGTTGCTACAAAGCTGGAGCAGCCTGCGCTAACACCTGACACTGGGGCACCTTAGAAGATGGCCTCTATTTACCTCAGATATACCAAAAAGACCGCAGTAGCGTGAAATTAGGGTAAATTCGCGCCCTGTTCAGTTTTTAGCTCTTGGAGCCTTGCATGGATTTGCGTAAACTCAAAACCCTGATTGACCTCGTTTCCGAGTCAAATGTGTCGGAACTGGAAATCACCGAGGCCGAAGGCAAAGTCCGCATCGTCAAAGGTGGCGGTGCGGTGATGCAGCAGTTTGTCGCCGCGCCCATGCAGGCGGCCACTGCTGCCCCGGTGTCGCCTGCTGCCGTGGCCGAATTGCCCGCCCCCACCGAGCCAACCGGCCACATCGTTAAATCACCGATGGTGGGCACGTTTTACCGCTCCTCCAGCCCCGGTGCCAAGCCCTTTGTCGAGTTGGGCAGCCAAGTCAAAGAGGGCGATACCGTCTGCATCATCGAGGCCATGAAAATTCTCAATGAGATTGAGGCCGATAAATCTGGCACCGTGACGCGCATTTTGGGTGAAAACGGCCAGGCGGTAGAGTACGGCCAGCCCCTGTTCGTCATTGAATAAAGCACTGCGATGCTCTCCGCTTTCGAGTCATCCGCTCCCAGAACACCCATGTTCAAAAAAATTCTAATCGCCAACCGTGGCGAAATCGCCCTGCGTATCCAGCGTGCTTGCCAAGAGCTGGGGGTCAAGGCGGTGATGGTCTATTCTGAAGCCGACCGCGATGCCAAATATGTCAAACTGGCCGAAGAGGCGGTTTGCATTGGTCCCGCCCCCTCGCCGCTCAGTTACTTGAATATGCCGGCCATTATTTCGGCGGCTGAAGTGACCGATGCCGAGGCGATTCACCCCGGTTATGGCTTTTTGTCCGAAAACGCTGATTTTGCCGAGCGGGTAGAAAAAAGCGGCTTCCAGTTCATTGGCCCCACGCCCGAGAATATCCGCACGATGGGCGATAAGGTCTCGGCCAAGCAGGCCATGATTCGTGCTGGCGTGCCCTGCGTGCCCGGCTCCGAGGGCGAGTTGCCCGACGATCCAGTGCAAATCAAGCGCATTGCCAAGGCCATTGGTTACCCGGTGATTATCAAAGCCGCTGGCGGTGGTGGTGGGCGCGGAATGCGCGTGGTACACACCGAGGCCGCACTGGTGAATGCCGTGCAGATGACCAAGGCCGAAGCCGGAGCTGCCTTTGGCAATCCGGCGGTGTATATGGAAAAATTTCTGCAAAACCCGCGCCATATTGAAATCCAAGTCATGGCCGACAAGCACCGCAACGCCGTTTATCTGGGCGAACGCGATTGCTCCATGCAGCGGCGCCACCAAAAGGTGATTGAGGAAGCCCCTGCGCCGGATATTTCGCGCCGCCTGATTGACCGCATTGGCGACCGCTGCGTCGCTGCTTGCAAAAAAATTGGTTACCGGGGTGCCGGTACCTTTGAGTTTTTGTACGAAGATGGCGAGTTCTACTTTATCGAGATGAACACGCGCGTGCAGGTAGAGCATCCCGTCACCGAGATGATTACCGGCGTGGACATTGTGCGTACCCAAATCATGGTAGCGGCGGGTGAGAAATTACCCTTCACCCAACGCCAAATCAACGCCCAATTGCGCGGCCACGCCATCGAGTGCCGCATCAACGCCGAAGATGCGTACAAATTCACGCCGTCGCCGGGACGCATCACCACTTGGCACGCGCCGGGTGGGCCGGGGGTGCGGGTGGACTCGCACGTCTATACCAACTACTATGTGCCGCCTAATTACGACTCGATGATTGGCAAAATCATTGTGCATGGCGACACGCGCGAGCAAGCCTTGGCGCGGATGCGTACCGCACTGGCCGAGACGGTGATTGAAGGCATTAACACCAACATCGCCTTGCACCGCGAGTTGATGGTCGATGCCAAGTTCATGGCCGGTGGTACCAACATCCACTACCTCGAAGAATGGCTCTCGCAGCGCCAGCGTTGAGCCTCTTGCCCTGATAGGGGCCTGCGCCAAGCACCGGGCGCGGGCCTGTTTTTTTTTGATTGCTGTGCCAAAGGCCCCCACCAGCCATGTATGAATTGAGTCTGATGAGCCCGCAAGACCGGGTCGAATCTTTGAGCGATGCGCTGGACGCACTCGATGCCCTGAGCGTCTCGGTAGAAGATGCCGATGCCCAAACCGATGCCGAGCAAGCCCTGTTTGGCGAACCCGGTATGCCACCGCCCCAAGACGGCTGGCAGCGTAGCCGCATTGTCGCCCTGTTTGCCAGCCAAGCCTTGGCCGAAGAGGCGCGCGATTTACTGCAAGCGCAAGAATTTTTTGACGGTTGTAGCGTGCTGGGTATCAGCCCCTTAGAAGACCAAGACTGGGTGCGCCTGACGCAAGCGCAATTTACCCCGGTGGACATCACCCCCGATTTTTGGATTGTGCCCACTTGGCACGAACCACCAGCCCAAGCCACGCGCACCATCCGCCTAGACCCCGGTTTGGCCTTTGGTACTGGCACGCACCCCACCACCCGTATGTGCCTGCGCTGGATTGCACGCCAGCCCGAAGGCAGTTTGGGCCGGGTGCTGGACTACGGTTGTGGTTCGGGCATTTTAGCGATTGGCGCGGCCAAGTTTGGTGCCCAAGACATTGACGCGGTGGACATTGACCTAGCGGCCGTAGAGTCCAGCCAGCAAAACGCCCATGCCAATGGCGTACAGATGCGTTCGGGCCTACCAGAATTGGCCCAAGGAAGCTACCAAACCGTGCTGGCCAACATTTTGGCCACGCCCCTGCGCGTGCTGGCCCCGCTGTTGTGCGCCCACGTGGCCGCTGGTGGCCATCTGGTGCTGGCTGGCATTTTAGAGCGCCAAGCCGACGAGCTGAAACAAGCCTATGCCCCCTATCTGCCGCTGCAAGTGGCCGATACCCAAGAGGGTTGGATTTTAATGACCGCACAACGCTAAAAGCGCCAGCACCGCCCGCCTACTCGCCACCGCCGATGAGCCAAATCACCCGTTGCCCATCTTGCACCACCTCGTTCAAGGTGGTTCCGGATCAACTTCGCATTTCCGAGGGCTGGGTGCGCTGCGGCCATTGTCAGCATGTATTTGATGCCACACTGCATCTGCAATCTGTACCGGCATCATCTGGTGCCAGCGCGGCCCCCAATATATCTGGCACTGCCATAGAAGAGGCAGCAGCACCAGCAGCAGCGGCTGTAAGCCCAGCGTCTTCTGCTGCTGCCAGTGCGGATCCTTGGGAAATACCACTGCCGCCGCCCCCAGCGCCCTCGACACCAGAAGATACGGCCACCGCTGCCTCCGAGGCACTCGATTTTGCGGCCCCTGAATTAGCGCTGGAACTAGACTTACCAGCAGCAGCCCGCCCCACGCCTGTGGCCATCCCTGCCAACTTGGCCGTGCCAGCAGCGCCGCCAGCCAGCCCCGATAGCGCGGCCAGCGTAGAACTCGATTGGCCCGAGCAAGCAGTGCCTGCGCCGATGGTGGCAGCCCCGGCAGTGGTAGCGCCACCCCCCCCTCCCCCGGCAGCACCAGCGATACCGGCGGCACCGGCACCGATTCCGGCCTCTAGCATCCCCACGGATATTGATTGGCCCGAACCCGCCTTAGAGCCAGAACCCGACCCAGCGGCCAGCACCGCACTGGCCAATGGCAGTGCCAGCGATGCCCCCGCAGAGCCGGTGATGCCCGAGTTAGACTTAACCCCCAGTTTGGCCCCTTTGCCCCAGCAGCCGCTGGCGGCCACGAGCAGCGATGAGCGCATTGAACCCAGTTGGTCTTCCGCTCCCCCTGCGGCCAGCCCCCCCCCGATAGCTGCCCTTGCTCCCTTCGATGAGGAGGATGCGCCCGTCCGCGCGCCGCTACCGCCCGCCGCCGCAATTCCAGCCGCAGCCGCCGCAGCAGCAGCCGACACCAGCGCCGATGCCTCCACCAGCGCTGCGCGCAAGCACCCCCATGAGCCGTCTTTTGTGCGCGCTGCACGGCGCCAAGCGCTGTGGCGTCAACCAGCGGTACGCCTAGGCTTGGCTTTGTTGGCTTTGTTGTTGTTACTGGCGCTCATCGGGCAAATTTTGCTGCACGACCGACACCGCCTAGCGGCCGCGCATCCCTCTTGGCGGCCCATGCTAGAGCTGCTGTGCGCCCCCTTGGATTGCAAGGTGCAGCTACACCGGCAAATTGGCGCGGTGGTGGTAGAAAGCTCCTCCTTCAATCGGGTGGATGGCGGTGTTTATCATTTTGCCGTCACGCTCAAAAATCGCTCGGACTTGGTGCTAGAAATGCCCGCCGTTGAGCTGACCCTGACCGATGCCAACGAACAGCCAGTGTTGCGGCGCGTATTCACCCCGCAGCAGCTAGGCGCAGGCCACACGCTGGCCGCCCATGCCGAATCCAGCTCTACCGTGCTGGTGCGTATTGCAGCCACCGGCAATGCACCGATGGCAGGTTATCGGGTGCTGGCGTTTTACCCTTGAGGGGGCTGTCCACACCAGCGTGGACCAGCGTGGCCGAGGACAAGATGGTAGCAGGCACGGCGATAGCTGGGGCCGCTTGCCAAGGTTGGCACAGCTCTCCAGATGGCCACAACTTACCGGGGCCAGCGCTGTGCCAGTGTATCGAACAGCCAAGCCACACACCAACACAGCCAGCCTGTCCAAAGGGTGTGGCTCATAAAGTGGGCACCGCGCGCTTGTTGCGCGAACCCCAGCACCAGCCCGGCCACCAAGCTGGCCACCAGCCAGTAGCGCGCTGCCTGAGGCTGGTGCGGGCGCAGGGCAAAAAAGCCGCCCAAAAAGGCAAACCCAGCACTGGCATGGCCTGCTGGAAAGCAACGTCCGACACCACCGTCCGCCGTGCCCCAAGCCCAGTGCGAGACATAGCGCGCCACGCCGCCAAACTCTTGCAAGTCCCACGGGCAGCTGGTGCTGCTGCTGTACTTGAACAGGTTAATTAGCAGCAAAGAGCATAAAACACTCAGCACCAGTTGTACCCGTTGCTGGCTGTGCAAGCGGCGCAAGACCCCAAAGGGCCACCAGATACCCACCGTCAACACCAGCAGCAGCAGCCAAGCGAAGCGGCGTGCGCCCTCGTGCATGATGTGGAGCAAAAACCAATGTTCGCGCAAGGCAAACCCATGCTGGCTGCCAAACGCATGTGCCAGCCAACGGTCTTGGCCAGAGGCATCCCACAGCACCAAGCCGAGCAGGGTGCCCAAAGTCAACAGGAGCAATGAACGGGTGTCAGAGCGTGGCGGCGCGTAGGCCAAGGCAGAAGTGTGCATGGCCTTGCACGATAAATGCTGCCACTTAACCGGGTCTTAACCAGCGACGGGACAGGTTTAGCCATCTGCAACCGCCTTTAGACCCTTTAGACCAAAATATCGAAATGCCGCTGCACCATGTCGGTCATCAGCTTGCGTGTGGCCGGTTCGTCTAGCCCTTGCAGCTGTTGGTGCAGTTGTGGTGCCAATGGGGTAAAGGTGTCCAGCACCAGCGGGTCAAAATGGCTGCCCCGGCCTTGCTGCAAAATCGCCATGACCTGCTCAAACGGTAAAGGCTCTTTGTAAGGGCGGCGCGAACTGAGGGCATCAAACACATCGGCCACCGCAAAAATGCGCGCTGACAGCGGAATGTTCTGCCCAGACAGCCCACGCGGATAGCCCGAGCCGTCCCATTTTTCGTGGTGGCTGCCCACCACAGCGCGTGCGCCATCGAGCCAGCCCGCCCCGGTGACAATGTCCTCCCCCAAGGCCACATGGGTACGCATAATCTCCATCTCGGCCTCGTCTAAGCGCCCCGGTTTGAGCAAGATGGCATCTGGGATGCCAATTTTGCCCGCGTCGTGCAAAAAGCTGCCCGCAATCAATGCTTGCATGGCCGCACCTTGCAAGCCTAGCACCTCGGCGGTGCGAGCCGCCAGCCAAGCGACACGGTAGTTGTGTGCGCCGGTGTCGGAGTCGCGTTTGGCAATCGCCCGGCCCAGCGCTTCCATCATGGCAATGTGCGAATCCAGCACCTGTTGTGCTTTGTCTTCGTTCTCTTTGGCCAGATGCACCACCACTGGATAAATTACCGCACCACACACCAAAGAGGCCAAGCACACCATCAAACTGACGATAAAGGCATCGGACAAAATTTGCTCGCGCTGCCATTCGGGGATGGTGCGTACCCCCTCAAAATAGCCAGTAATGGGGCCAGCGTCGGTTTCGCGCAGCGGCACAAACACGCGCATCACCCATTGGCCATTGGGCAGCGGCAGGCTTTCGTAAGAGGGCTGGGTGTAGCGTGGGGTGCCGTGGCGTGGCAGTTGAGACTCTACCAAATGCCCAGCTGGTGTGACCGACTCGGCCAGTTTGCGGCCATCGGGGCCATAAATTTCGGTAATTTCAAACAAGCCACCTGTGAGCAGTTGTGCTGCTTGTTGCGCTTGGGTTGCTGCTTGCGGCCCATCTAGGCGCACACTGCGGTGCGCGCTCAAGACGCGGCGCGATTCTTCTTGCGCGAAGGCCACCACCTCCTGCTCGGCGTTTTCACGCGAGACCAGCCAGGCCAGTGGACTGGCGCAGGCGGCCATCAAAAGCGTAACAGCGGCAATGCGCCCGGCGGTTTTGCGTTGGAATGTCTGCATGGGTTTCACCTTGGGGGAAGGGTATCACTATGCACCGCTGCGCTGAAGCCCATCTGAATGCCATAATCGCCCCTGTGAAGCACGCCAGACCGCCGCTGGTGCAATTTGGGAAACCAAGCACTGGAGGAACGTCCGGACTGCACAGGACAGCGTAGCAGCTAACGGCTGCCCACCGTAAGGTGAGGATTAGAGCAACAGAGACGAGTTCGGCGGGCGTACCGCAAGGTAAACCAGCCGAGGTGAAACGGGCAATCTCTACGCGCAGCAATACCAAGTAGGCCAGCGTTGATGTGGTTCCGCAGAGCTGGCGGGTAGGTAGCACCGAGCCGGGTGGGTAACCCCCGGCCCAGAGTAATGGCGGTCACATTGCGGCCTGCCGCAATGCACAGAATCCGGCTTACCGGCGTGCTTCACACTTTTTCCTTCAGCCACCGAATAGCGCGAGGGGCTCCATCCATTTGGGTTGGCCGCTTGCGGCCTAGAGGCAAAGCCGCCCCCATTGGCTGGAGGGGTAAGCGCGCCGCCAGCCGCAGGCTGGCTTCAGTCGTCCGGCCTGTCCTGCTGCTGGTGCCAGTCTTGAGTGCATTGAAGAACTCAGCCAGTGCCGCCGTAGGCGGCAACTGTGTAGCTTGCTTAATTGCATGATGAAGGTATAGTAACCAATTATGAGCGAAGCCCGCAACCTGCGCAAAACAACCTATCGGCTGTACCCAACGCCGAAGCAGGCCGTTGCGCTCGATGCCCTGCTGCGCTCACACCAGCAGCTTTACAACGCGGCCTTGGAGGAACGCATCAGCGCTTGGAGCAAGGCGGGCAAATCAATTTCTTATGCCGACCAGTGCAAGGGCCTGACGCTGCTGCGCCACGACCTGCCCGAGTGGGCTGATGCAGCTAACTGTTCTAGCCAGCAGATGACGCTGCGCCGCTTGGACAAAGCATTTGCTGCGTTCTTCAGGCGCATCAAGGCGGGCCAAACACCGGGCTTTCCGCGCTTCAAGTCGCTGGGGCGTTTTCCCGGCTTCAGCTTCAAAAGTCATGGTGATGGTTGGCGCTTCACACCCGAAGAAGGCTGGAGGCATGGCAGCCTGCGCCTATCGGGCGTGGGGCAAATCCGTGCCCGTGGTCAAGCCCGTCAGGGCGGCGATATTCGTGCCAGTGACATCCTGCACCGCGATGGCCGCTGGTATTTGTCACTGACCGTGGCCGTGGCCAGCCCAGAACGCACCCGGCAAGCCGATGGCGCACTGGCCTATGACTGGGGCGTGGAGAGATTCCTGTCGGGCGTAACGCACAGCGGCGAGCTGGAGAACATTGACAACCCGCGCTGGTGGCAACAGGAAAAGGAGCAGGCCATCCGGTTGCAGCAAGCTGTCTCAAGCAAGAGCAACAAGCGCTCTAACCGTAGAAAGAAGGCCGTGCGCCGCTTGGCCGCTGCTCGGGCCAAGGTAGCGCGCAAGCGGTTGGACTGGGCACACCAGCAAACGGCAGCGCTGGCAAACAAGTATGCCTTGGTAGCAACGGAAGAACTCACGCTCAAGAACATGACCCGCAGTGCTGCTGGCACTGTGGAAGAACCGGGCAAGCAGGTAGCGCAAAAGGCGGGCCTGAACCGGGAAATACTGGACACCGCTCCGGGGCTGTTCACTTCACTATTTCGCTACAAAGTGCTGGAAACTGGTGGCGAATGGGTGGATGCTCCAACCCGCAAGCTTAAACCCAGCCAGCGCTGCCCCCAGTGCTGGCATGTGGCCAAAAAGCAGCTCTCACAGCGAATGCACTGCTGCGAACAATGCGGGCACCAAGAGAACAGAGATACGGCTTCAGCGCGTGTAGTGTTGCGCTGGGCTTTGGAATCCATATCCGGTCAGGAACTGGCCGAGACGGGAGTTTATGGCTCCCGTGAAACTCCATCCTTTGCAACGCATAGGGTGGAGTAGTTCATTGGATATACACCATGCACCGCTGCCCCCCTTGCCTTGGGCCTTCCTGGTACGAACGGCCCCGTTCTCGCTTTGCCCGCTGGCTGCTGGCTTTGTCTATGGCCACCGCTGCTGCGTTTATCGTTGGCTTGCTCGCCCCAGCGCAGGCACAAATGCAGCCCAGTGTGGGTGCGGGCCGCAATTTTCCCCAAGCCGCTGTGCGTGGCAGTTTGGTGATTACCGGGCAAAACATGGCCGAAATCAACGGCAAGGAGATACGCATGGCCCCCGGAATGCGCCTGTTGAATGCAGAAAATGCCTTGGTGATGTTGCACACCGTTATCGGGCAAAAATTGACGGTCAATTATGTGATTGAACCCAGCACCGGCCTGTTATGGACGGCTTGGGTGCTGAGTCCCGCCGAGGCCGCCCAGAAACGCTAAGGCGCATAGTAGCGCCCGTATTTTTTCCGTTTGAAAGCCGTAGCGCCGCTAGGGCACGATGTTCCCCATGTCTAAAAAAGTCTTTATCAAAACCTTTGGCTGCCAGATGAACGAGTACGACTCGGACAAAATGGCCGATGTGCTGGGTGCGGCCCAAGGCTACGAAGCCACCGACAACCCCGAAGAAGCCGACCTGATTTTGTTCAACACCTGCTCGGTGCGCGAAAAAGCGCAAGAAAAAGTGTTCAGCGATTTGGGGCGCGTCAGGCACTTGAAGGAAAAAGGCGTGCTGATTGGCGTGGGCGGCTGTGTCGCCAGCCAAGAGGGCGAAGAAATCATCAAGCGCGCGCCCTATGTCGATGTGGTGTTTGGCCCACAAACCCTGCACCGCCTGCCCGAGTTGCTTTTGGCCCGTGCCGCCAAAGCCAAGCCGCAGGTAGATATTAGCTTTCCAGAGATTGAAAAGTTTGACCACCTACCCCCAGCGCGGGTAGAGGGGGCGAGCGCTTTTGTCTCGATTATGGAAGGCTGCTCCAAGTATTGCAGCTACTGCGTTGTGCCCTATACGCGGGGCGAAGAAGTGAGCCGCCCGCTGGACGATGTATTGCTAGAAATAGCCGGTTTGGCCGACCAAGGCGTGAAAGAAATCACCCTGTTGGGCCAGAACGTGAACGCTTACCGGGGTGCAATGGGCGACACCGCCGAGGTAGCCGACTTTGCCTTGCTGCTGGAATACGTGGCCGAAATTCCGGGCATGGAGCGCATCCGCTACACCACCAGCCACCCCAATGAGTTCACGCCGCGCCTGATTGAAGCCTACGCCAACATCCCGCAATTGGTCAGCCACCTGCATTTGCCAGTGCAGCACGGCAGCGACCGGATTTTGATGGCCATGAAGCGCGGTTACACCGCAATGGAATACAAAAGCACCGTGCGTAAGCTGCGTGCTATCCGCCCCGACATGGCCATGAGCAGCGACTTTATCGTTGGTTTTCCGGGCGAGACCGAAGATGACTTCCAAAAGATGATGAAGCTGATTGACGATGTGCGATTTGACAACAGTTTTAGCTTTATCTTCAGCCCACGCCCCGGCACGCCAGCGGCCAGCCTGCCCGACGACACGCCACACGATGTCAAACTGCGCCGCTTGCAACAACTGCAAGCGGTGATTAACCAAAACATCAAAGACATCAGCAATGAGCGCGTGGGCACGGTGCAGCGCTTGCTGGTAGAAGGCGTAAGCAAGCGCGATGCCACTGAACTGATGGGCCGCACCGAATGCAACCGGGTAGTCAACTTTCCGGGCCATGCGCGCCTGATGGGGCACATGGTGGACGTGCGTATCACCGAGGCCAAAACCTACACCCTGCGCGGTGAGGTGCTGCTGCACGACTAAAAGAGTAGATGTCGAGTCTAAAAGACTACACGCGAATGTACAGACCGTGTTCAACGCCTCCTTCAGCATCAAAACAATGTTTCACTACATCGTAGAAGCTGTTGTCGTTGTGTTCATAAAACCGAAATAGAGCGAACGCCACCAAGTCGGCTAACTGGATGAGTCTTGAAGCCTTGGAGTCAAGAAAAACGGGTACTTCTGCGTAATTTTTTGTACGACCCCAGCTATGTCCTTCGTACTTGAATTCGCGTGCAAGGGTTTGAATCCGATTCTCGGTGGAAGACTTGTCCAGCAAGATCAAGCCACGTTGGGCATCGTTGTGCTTGTTAAAGAGCCGTTTCAGGAATAAGTCGTAGCGACTTGTGAGCTGCTCAAATGCCAACTCAACTGGATCCTGACCTGCAACAGCAGCTTTTTTGATTACCGCTCCAAACAAGCGCACGTTTCTTGACGAGCGATCTGCCACACCCACTTGCAGCGCATCTTTGATGGCTTGAAATCTATCGTCTTTTGAATGGCGACGCCAAGCGCCATTACCGCTACGCATAGGTGAGCCATGTAATTCCACCGAATGGGGGTCTGTGGGCGCGAATCGTTGTGCTATGGCATTGAGCTGCTGTTCGACCCAATGAGCTTCTCGTTCAAACACGGAAACGCCAGCTAGGACAAAATACTGTTGACTTGGATCGCTTGCAGAGCCGGACTCATCTAGGTAAAGCAGATGCACGCTTCTCTCCAAAAATG
Source organism: Giesbergeria sp. (assembly GCF_028686475.1). Lineage (GTDB taxonomy): Bacteria > Pseudomonadota > Gammaproteobacteria > Burkholderiales > Burkholderiaceae_C > Simplicispira. The sequence goes on from NZ_JAQUCA010000023.1 coordinate 15,941, forward strand.
AAACAGGCCGCTTGAGGCGGCCTGCAAAAATGGGTAAGCCAGGTGAGGTAAATCCTCAAAACACTAAAAAGGTAAGCGTCATCCCGACTCGACTACAACTCTATCACAGAAAAAGATGTGCCGTAAACCCTTCCGAGGCCAAAACCTACACCCTGCGCGGTGAGGTGCTGCTGCACGAGCGCGCCTAACCCCGCGCTGGCCCTTAGGCGGGCTGCTCTAGCCCGTCTTCAATCTGAAAGCGCCGCAACAGCAACCGTGAAGCTGGTGGCATGTCGCCGTTGGCCAGTTGCAGGCACTGGTCTAGGTGGCGCTCGGATGGAGCCAGCAAGCGGCGGTAGATTTCTTTGCACAGCAGGCGGGCTTGGCTGCCCGGCCAGTGGGCGGGTAGCAGCACGTCCGGCAGCTCGGGGTCACGCAATAAAAAACGCCGAAAATCGTGGATGAGCAGGATGCGCGCCAAACAGGCCAACTCCTCATTGACATGGTCGCTCGGGTCTTGGCGTAGGGCATCCAAAATGGGTTGGTAGCGCGCTACAAAGCCATCGTAAGCGCTGGCCAGTCCATCCAGATTCCAAGCCCGTTGCACCAAGCTGGCATCGTCGGCGCTGGGGCTAAGTTTGGGGTTCAGGGCGACCAGTGGCAGCAAGTGTGGCAGGACATCGGCCATGCCATCGGCGGCCAAAGCGTCCAAGGCGACATCCAACTCGGCACTGGGGTGGACAAAGCAGCCCGCGCCGGTATCGCCAAAACCTTGCCAATACAGCGCTTGGCGCAGGCGTTCGCGCTGGCGTGGTTCCAATTCACCCACCACCATGATGAGGCGCCAACGCCTATCCCATAAGGGCGGTTCGGCGGCGTAAATTTGGCGCGAGGCTTCTTCAAACCGGCGCTGGCCAGAGGGAGTGAGCCTGTAATCGGTGCGGCGGCCCACGGCTTCGGTTTGCAGCCATTCATCTTTTACCAGCCGAAACACCGTGGTGCGTACCAAGCGCTCGTTGATGTCCAGCGGTTGCAACAGCTTAATCAGGCTGCCCAGCCAAACCCGGCCACCACGCGGCAGGATGGCATCACCAAAAATCGAGGTGATGAGGGAGCTGGCTTGGACGCGGCTTTTCTGGCGAAAGTTCTCTAAAAGGGCCTCAATGGCTGCTTGTGATGCGGTGTGTTCTTGCATAGGTGCCTGATGGTAGCGCTGCGCCAGCGGTGCTGGGGGCGTGGCATGGAGTCTTTCGTGCAAAGTGATACATACAGAAGTGTTTTGTCTCGGTCTGTGTAAGCCTCTAGGCGCTAAATTGTTTACCATTTTTTAAAAAATTTGGCTTGTCTTCTGGGCAACAGAATAGCGCCGTATGGGGAAAATTTGGCCAATTTCTGCGCTAAATCAAACCATTTTGGGGCTTCGGAGCAATTTTTGCGAACTTTTTTCTAGGGATTACCCTTGTTTTTGCCCTAAAACGAGATACAAAAACCAGAAAAAATTGCAATTTGGGTATCATGACGGTCGCGCACAACGATGCTGCGCCAGACACTTTTTTCCGCCCCCTGCCGGGCAGCGCCAATGCCTGCCTTTTCAGAATCCATTACGGAGACACCACCTATGCTGTTGCCGCTACACGGTCGCCACGCCTGCGCGATGCCTGGGAGAGATGACTGATGCTCGCCGAATTTTTACAATTTTTGTTCTCGGGTATCACCGTCGGAGCCACCTACGCCTTGGCGGCGTTGGGCTTTACGCTGATTTACAACGCCAGCAATGTGATTAACTTTGCCCAAGGCGAGTTCATCATGCTGGGTGGCATGTTGGCGGTGTTGTTTGCCCAAGCGGGCCTGCCGATGCCGGTGGTGCTGTTGCTGGCGATTGCCATTCCGGCAGTGGTGGGCGTGGTGATGGAAAAGGTGGCGATTGAGCCTATCAAGGGTGCCGAGACGGTCTCGCTCATCATCGTCACGATTGGTGCTTCGTTGGTGATTCGCGGCCTGATTCAAGTCTGGTTGGGCAAGGGCACGCACAGCTTGCCCGCCTTCTCGGGCGATGAGCCACTGCAAATTTTGGGTGCTACGCTGCTGCCACAAAGTCTGTGGGTGCTGGGTGTCACGGCGGTGGTGGTGGTGTGCCTGTGGTACTTCTTTAACCGCACCCTGACCGGCAAGGCCATGCTGGCCACTTCGTTCAACCGCACGGCTGCCGAGTTGGTCGGTATCAACACCAATTGGGTGCTGTTCATGAGCTTTGCGATGGCCGCTGGTTTGGGCGCGTTGGGCGGCATTCTCATCACCCCCATCACCATGACCTCCTATGACGTGGGCATCATGCTCGGCCTCAAGGGCTTTGTGGCCGTGGTGGTCGGTGGCTTGGGCAATGGCTTGGGCGCGGTGGTCGGTGGCTTGTTGGTGGGCGTACTGGAGGCGATGGGCGCGGGCTATATCTCCTCGGCCTACAAAGATGCGATGCCGTTTGTGCTGATTTTGTTGGTGCTGTTCTTCATGCCGCGCGGTTTGTTCGGTGGCAAATCGACCGATCGGGTGTAAGTATGCAAAAAAGTTCTGCTATCGGTCTGGGCCTGTTGGTGGCCGTGTTGCTGGTGCTGCCGTGGGTGGTGCCCAACAGTTATTACATGGATTTGGTGATTCGCATTGGCATTAACGCCATCATCGTGATTGGCCTGAACCTGCTGATTGGCTTTGCTGGCCAAATCAGTATGGGCCATGCCGGATTTTTGGGCATTGGCGCTTACGCCTCGGCGGTGTTGCCTACGCATTTTGCTTGGCACCCCTTGCTGGCGATGGCTGCCGGTGCGGCCTTCACCGCCTTGATTGCTGGTTTGGTGGCCCGGCCCATTTTCAAGCTCAAGGGCAACTATTTGGCGATGGCCACCTTGGGGTTGGGCATCATCATCAACATTGTGCTACGCAATGAAGCCCAATGGACGGGCGGCCCCGATGGCATGGCCGTGCCTGCGATGTCGGTGTTTGGTTTTGAACTCAGCAGCGATAAACATTGGTACTGGGTGGTGGCGGCCATGTTGGCCTTCAGTGTTTGGGCTTCGCTCAATATGATTGATTCACCGTTTGGCCGCGCGCTGCGTGCGCTGCATGGCTCTGAAGTGGCCTCGCAGGTGGTGGGCGTGAACATTGTGCGCTACAAAGTGACGATTTTTGTCATGTCGGCCGCCTTTGCCAGCATCATGGGCAGCATCACCGCGCATTACATGGCTTTTGTGACACCCAATTTTGCTGATTTTTTCCATTCGGTCGAGTTGGTGACGATGGTGGTGGTGGGCGGTATGGCCTCGGTGTTTGGCTCCATCATTGGGGCGGTGCTGCTCACGGCCTTGCCCCAAGCTTTGGCTACCTTTGAGGGCTGGGAAACCGTGGTTTTTGGCGCCGTGCTGATGCTGTGCATGATTTTCCTGCCCAAGGGCCTGGTGCCCACGCTGGCGGCTAAATTTGGCAAGGGAGACTGAACATGGCCCTGCTAGAAGTCAAAGACCTGTCTATCCACTTTGGTGGTGTCAAGGCGGTGCAAAACGTCTCGTTCAATATTGATGCGGGCATTGTGTATGCGGTGATTGGCCCCAACGGTGCGGGCAAGACCACGCTGTTCAACCTGATTACCGGGGTTTATAAACCCACCACGGGTGAGATTCGTTTGGATGGCGAGCCTATCCACGGCAAATCGCCCAACGAGTTGGCCGAACGCGGTGTGGCGCGCACCTTCCAAAACCTGCAAATCTGCATGAACATGAGCGCCATCGAGAACGTGATGGTGGGCGCACATTTGCGCCTAGACCGCAACTTGTTCAAAGCGGCACTGCGCTGGCCCAGCCTACGCAAGCGCGACCGCGAATTGCGCGAAGAGGCCGCCGAGCTGATGCGCTTTGTTGGCCTAGAAAGCTACATCAACGCCCGCGCCGACACCATGTCTTACGGCGTACTCAAGCGCTTAGAAATTGCCCGTGCGCTGGCCATGAAGCCACGCATGATTTTTTTGGATGAGCCAGCTGCTGGCCTGAACCCGAAAGAAACCATCGAAGTGGACCAGCTGGTGCGTAAGGTGGCCGACTCGGGCATCACTGTGGTGCTGGTAGAGCATGACATGAAGATGGTGATGAACCTGTCTGACCGCATTTTGGTGTTGGATTACGGCAAAAAATTGGCCGAAGGCACTGGCGCAGAGGTGCGTAAGAACCCCGATGTGATTGCTGCCTACCTCGGTGGCCACGGCTAAAACGAAAGCAGGAAAAATGGAAACACTGCGTATCATTACCGAAGAGCATCGGAGCTTCTGGCGCATGGCGATTGCGCTAGAGCAGGTGGCCGATGATTTGGATGCGGGCAAGCCGGTGGACCCGGCCTTCTTTCAGGCCGCGTTTGAATACATCGAAAAGTTTGCCGACCACGCGCACCACCGCAAAGAAGACGATTGCCTGTTCCCGCTGATGCGCCAGCGCTCCGCCGATGCGGTGCCCTTGGTCGAGGCGCTGGAAGAAGACCACCGCCAAGCCATCGTCCACTTGGAAGCGATGCGCCAAGCCTTCGCCCAAGTGAAAGCTGGCCAGCCACCGGGCGCTTTGGTGCAATCCTTGCGCGACTATTGCAAGCGGCTGAAAAACCACATCCACACCGAAGAATCCAAGGCGCTGCCCTTGGCACGCAAAATTCTGACGGCAGAAGATTGGCAGAAGATTGATGCCCGCTTCCAAGAAAACAACGACCCGCTGTTTGGCCCCGAGGCCCAAGCCGAGTTCCAAGAGCTGTACCACCGCGTGGTCAGTTTGGCCCCTGAGTCGATAGGCTTGGGCGCGCACAGCGGCGGCGTATTAAAAACCCCCATGCCCGCCAGCGGCGGCGATGTGCTGCTCAAAGTCACAGGCTTAGAGAGCAGCTATGGCCGTATCAAGGCGCTCAAGGGGCTGAATTTAGAAATCCACCGGGGCGAAACCGTCGCGCTGGTGGGGGCCAACGGTGCGGGCAAAACCACTTTCCTGCGTACCTTGTCGGGCGTACAACCAATGGGCGCGGGGCAAATTTGGTTTGATGGCGAAGACATCTCCAAAGTGCGCGCTGACCAGCGGATGCGCCGGGGTATTTGCCAAAGCCCAGAAGGGCGCCAAGTGTTTGGCCCACTGGCGATTGAGGACAACCTGCTGCTGGGTGCTTACACCCAGCCCAAGCAGCAAGTACCCGAAGACTTGGAAAAAGTCTATGCCATGTTTCCGATTTTGAAAGAAAAGCGCAAGCTGCCCGCTGGCACTTTGTCGGGCGGGCAGCAGCAAATGCTGGCGATTGGCCGCGCCCTGATGGGCCGCCCCAAGCTGCTGCTGCTGGATGAGCCGTCGATGGGTTTGGCCCCGCTGCTGGTGCAAGAAGTGTTCAACGTGGTCAAGGCGCTCAAGGCGCAGGGCATGACCATCATCTTGGCCGAACAAAACGCTTTTGCCGCACTGGCGCTGGCCGACCGGGGCTATGTGCTAGAGACGGGCGAAATCACCCTGACCGGCACCGGCCAAGACCTCATCCATAACGAGCAGGTGCGCGCTGCCTACCTGGGTATGTGACATAAAAATTTATTTTTTGCCCTAGATGTTTATCGTATTAAGGTTTTCCCTCTAAGCAAAATCTTTTTTTAAGTGATACACTTTTTTCTGTTGCCGTGAAAACTGTGTGTTGCTTGTCGTCGAGCAAAGCAGCGCTGGCTTCGCTGTTTTGCCTGCAAGTTTCAGCCGTATCTCTTTGGAAAAAGCATGTCCCATCCTTTGTTTGAACAACACCGCGCCACCCTCGATGGTGCTTTGCAAGCCATTGCCACCCGTGGCTACTGGTCGCCCTACACTGAGATGCCCAGCCCCAAAGCCTATGGCGAGACGGCTGCTGAAGAGGGCAAGCGTGCTTACGAAGCCCATTTGGGCCAAAATTTTGAACTCAACCAACCCGGCCAAGATGGCTGGACGGGCAACGAGGTTTCGCCTTACGCCGGTGCCTTGAACGTGCGCTACCCGCTGTGCGACCACGAAGCCCTGATTGATGCCGGTTTGGCCGCCATGAAAGGCTGGCAAGCCGTGGGCGCCGCAGGCCGCACCAGCATTTGCTTGGAAATTCTGGCGCGTCTGAACCGCCAAAGCTTTGAAATCGGCCACGCCGTGATGATGACCACCGGCCAAGGCTGGATGATGGCCTTCCAAGCCGGTGCCCCCCATGCCCAAGACCGTGGCTTAGAGGCGGTGGCCTACGCTTGGCGCGAACAAAGTTTTGTCCCGGCCGAAGCCACTTGGGAAAAGCCCCAAGGCAAAAATCCCGCCTTGGTGATGAAGAAGCATTTTGAAGTGGTAGGCCGTGGCGTTGGTTTGGTGGTCGGTTGCGGCACCTTCCCCACTTGGAACACCTATCCGGGCGTATTTGCCACGCTGGCCACCGGCAATGCCGTCATCATCAAGCCGCACAGCAATTCCATTTTGCCCGCTGCCATTACCGTGCGTACCATCCGTGCCGTGCTGGCGGAAAACGGCATCGACCCCAACTTGGTCACCTTGTGCGTGACGGACAAGCGCAGCACCACCCAAGCCTTGGCCACACACCCCAGCGTTAAATCGGTGGACTTTACCGGCAGCAATGTGTTTGGTCAGTGGCTGATTGACAACTGCAAGCAAGCCCAAGTCTATGCCGAGCTGGCCGGTGTGAACAACATCGTCATTGACTCGACCAACGCTTACAAAGCCATGTTGGGCAACTTGGCGTTCACGCTGTCGCTGTATTCCGGTCAAATGTGTACCACCTCGCAGGCTATTTTTGTGCCCGCTGGCGGTATCGACACCGACGAAGGCCACAAAACTTACGACGAAGTGTGCGCCGATTTGGGTAAGGCCATTACCCGCTTCCTGTCCAAGCCCGAAGTCGCCTTTGCGGTGCTGGGCGCGATGCAATCTGATGCCACCACCGAGCGCGTGGCCTATGCCAACAGTGGCGAATTGGGCACCGTAGTGCTGGCTTCGCAAAACCTGAGCAACCCCGACTTCCCCGCCGCCCAAGTGCGTACCCCCGTGCTGCTGGCTTGCGATGCGTCGGACGAAGCCGCCTACATGGAAGAGCGCTTTGGCCCCATCAGCTTTGTCGTCAAGGTGGCCGATACCGCCGCCGGTATCGCCCTGTCGGAGCGCGTGGTGCGCGAGCATGGCGCTTTGACGGTGGGTCTGTATTCCACGCGCCAAGAAGTGATTGACGCGATGACCGAAGCCACTTGGCGCGGCAAGGTGGCGCTGTCTATCAACCTGACCAGCGGCGTGTTCGTCAACCAGTCCAGCGCCTTCTCGGATTACCACGGCACCGGCGGCAACCCAGCCGCCAACGCCTCGTATGCGGATTCGGCCTTTGTCGCCAACCGCTTCCGCGTGGTGCAACGCCGTTACCACGTTTAAGGAGTCGCAGCGATGGCTTATCAACATATTCTGTTCGAGGTCAGCGAGAGCGGCATGGCCCGCCTGACGCTGAACCGTCCGGACAAAATGAACAGCTTTAACGCGGCCATGCACGCCGAGTTGCGCGATGCCTTAGACAGTATCCAAACCAACCCCGCCGTGCGCGTGTTGGTACTGACCGGCGCAGGCCGGGGCTTCTGTGCGGGCCAAGACCTGGCCGATGCCGAAGTGCGCTTTGTGCCCGGCGAAACCCCGCCCGATTTGGGCGATGTGGTCGAGCGCCATTACAAGCCACTCATCCTGCGTTTGGCCAACTTGCGCGTGCCGACCGTGGCGGCTGTCAATGGCGTAGCTGCTGGCGCTGGGGCCAGCTTGGCGCTGGCTTGCGATATGGTGATTGCCAGCCAAGTAGCCTCGTTCATGTTGCCGTTTGCCAAGATTGGCCTGATTCCTGATACCGCCTGCTCTTGGTTGGTGCCGCAACGCATTGGTCATGCCCGTGCTTTGGGCTTGGCCATGATGGGGAACAAATTGCCCGCGGCCAAGGCTGCCGAGTGGGGCCTGATTTGGGAAGCCGTGGCTGAGGATGCCTTTGCCGAAAATGTGCAAAAGCTGGCCGAACAACTGGCCGCCATGCCCACCAAGGCCTTGGTGCGTACCCGCCAAGCCATGCAAGCGGCACAAACCAACACGCTAGAGCAACAACTCACGCTCGAAGGCATGTTGATGCGCGAAATGGGCCGCAGCAGCGACTATGTCGAAGGCGTGGCCGCCTTCTTGGAAAAGCGTGCTCCACGCTTTACCGGAGCATGAGCATGGCCGTGAATGCACTTCCCCTGTCCGCTGTGGTAGCGGTGATTGGCACCGGCGCAATGGGTGCGGGCATTGCCCAAGTGGCTGCTGTTGCTGGCCACCCGGTGCGCTTGTTAGACAACCGCCCCGGTGCGGCGCAACAAGCCGTCGAGGGTATCCGCGCCCAACTGAACAAGCTGGCCGACAAAGGCAAGATGACAGCCGATGCAGCCCGCGCTGCTGGTGAGCGCCTCCAAGCAGTGGAGAGCGTAGCCCAATTGGCCGATGCTGGTTTGGTGGTCGAGGCGATTGTCGAAAACCTCGAAGTCAAGCGCGCCCTGTTCCGTGATTTGGAAGCCGTGGTGGGTGCACATTGCATTTTTGGTACCAACACCTCGTCTATTTCTGTCACCGCCATTGGCGCTGGTTTGCAAAATGCCGGTCGTTTGGCTGGGCTGCACTTCTTCAATCCAGCCCCGTTGATGGCGCTGGTCGAGGTAGTGTCCGGCTTGGCTACCGAGCCTGCGGTGGCCGAGACGCTGTTTGCCACCGCCGCCGCGTGGGGCAAAACGCCAGTACATGCCAAATCAACCCCCGGCTTCATCGTGAACCGGGTGGCGCGTCCGTTCTACGCCGAAGGTTTGCGTCTGGTACACGAGGGTGCCGCTGATTGCGCCACCATCGATGCCGTGGTGCGTGAGGCCGGTGGTTTCCGCATGGGGCCATTTGAACTGATGGACATGATTGGCCACGATGTCAACTTTGCCGTTACCCGTTCGGTCTGGAATGCTTTCTTTAACGACCAGCGTTTCTTGCCCTCGCTGATTCAGCAAGAGTTGGTCGATGCGGGTTTCTTGGGGCGCAAAACAGGCCGGGGTTTTTACAGCTATGCCGCTGGCGCTGAACGCCCCGCCGCACAAACCGCTGCTGCTTGCACCGCACCAGCGCAAATCACGGTGTATGGCAACACGGCGCTGGCGCAAGCCTTGGCCAGCCGCTTGCAAGCTGCTGGGCTTGCCTTCAGCCAAGCTGCCGAGGCTGCCGATGGCCGCGTGGCCGAAGCTGCCGAGGCGGTGTTGTACCAAACCGATGGCCGCACTGCCACCCAGCGCGCCCAAGCCAGCGGCGTTGCCAACACCGTGTTGGTCGATTTGGCCTTGGACTATGGCAAAGCCACCCGCTTGGCCGTGGCCGTAGCCCGCCAAACCTCCAGCGTGGCACGCGATGCCGCAGTCGGTTTGCTGCAAGCCGCTGGTTGGGCGGTGTCGCAGTTCAACGATGTGCCCGGTTTGGCGGTGATGCGTACCGTGGCCATGTTGGCCAACGAGGCCGCCGATGCCGTCAACCAAGGCGTGTGCGATGTGCGCGGTGCCGATGCCGCCATGCGCTTGGGTGTCAATTACCCCTGCGGCCCGTTGGCTTGGGCCGATGCGGTGGGCGTGGCACAAATCCATGCCGTCCTGAAGAATTTAGGCCAGTTCTACGGTGAAGACCGCTACCGCGTCTCGCCGCTGATTCAGCAAGCCGTTTATGCCGGAAGCACCCTCCATGTCTGAAGTTGATACCTCTGCCTTGACCCCCCAAGAATTGGCTACGGCCGCCAGCGATGCCATGTGGCAGCGCGATGCTACCGCCCAAGCCTTGGGCATGGAGCGTCTCTCGGTCACGCCGGGCCAAGCTACCCTGCGTATGGCGGTGCGCCCCGATATGGTCAATGGCCACCACATTTGCCACGGTGGGATGATTTTTGCGCTGGCCGATACCGCCTTTGCCTATTCCTGCAATAGCTACAACCTCAACACCGTGGCCTCGGCCTGCCATATTGATTTTCTCTCGCCAGCGCGTGAGGGTGATGTGCTTGAAGCCGTGGCCGTAGAGCGCTCCGCTGCCGGTCGCACCGGCGTTTATGACGTCACCGTGAGCGTCGTAGGTGGAAAAACCGTAGCGCTGTTCCGTGGCAAGAGTTACCGTATCAAAGGCGAAGTGACTGCCAGCTTTGCCACACAAGATTGAGCGCCAGCGCCATCTTGCAGCCCCTTTTGTAAAAAATTCTGGATGAAAGAGACCAATCCATGACCGTCAAGCAACCCGCTCCAGGTGATTTGGAACCCATCGAAACCGCCAGCCGTGATGAAATCTCTGCGCTGCAACTCGAACGCCTGAAATGGTCGGTGCGCCACACCTACGACAACGTGGCCCCTTACCGTGAAAAGTGCCTGGCCAAGGGCGTACACCCCGATGACCTGAAGACGCTGGCCGATTTGGCCAAGTTCCCCTTCATGACCAAGTTGGACTTGCGCGACCACTACCCGTTTGGCCTGTTTGCCGTGCCGCGCCAAAAAATTGCTCGTCTGCACGCCTCCAGCGGCACCACTGGCAAATCCATTGTGGTGGGTTACACCCGGCAAGATGCCGACAACTGGGCCGACTTGGCTGCCCGCTCTTTGCGTGCTGCCGGTGTACGCCCCGGTGATATGGTGCAGAACTCCTATGGCTACGGTATGTTTACCGGCGGTTTGGGCGCCCACTTTGGTATTGAACGCTTGGGTTGCACCGCCGTGCCTATGTCTGGTGGCCAAACCGAAAAGCAAGTCCAGCAAATCATGGACTTCAAGCCCGATGCCATCATGGTTACGCCCTCGTACTCGCTGGTGATTGCCGAAGAGTTTGAACGCCAAGGCATCAAGCCCGAAGAAATCTCGCTCAAAGTGGGTATTTTTGGTGCCGAGCCTTGGGGCGAAGGGATGCGCGCCGAAATTGAGAAAAAACTCGGCATTGACGCTATCGACATCTACGGCCTGACCGAAGTGATGGGGCCGGGCGTGGCCTGCGAGTGCATCGAGACCAAAGACGGCCCGGTGATTTGGGAAGACCATTTCTACCCCGAAATCATCAACCCCGACACCGGCGAAGTGTTGCCCGATGGTGAACTGGGCGAACTGGTGTTTACCTCGCTGACCAAAGAAGCCTTCCCCGTTATCCGCTACCGCACGCGCGATTTGACCCGCCTGTTGCCACCCACAGCGCGTTCGTTCCGCCGTATGGGCAAGATTACCGGTCGTTCGGACGACATGCTGATTGTGCGCGGTGTCAACGTTTTCCCCACCCAAGTGGAAGAGCAAATCCTGCGTGACAACCGTTTGTCGGGCAACTACCAAATCCACCTGAGCCGCGACGGCCACTTGGACAACGTAGAAATCCGCTGCGAACTGCAACAAAGCCTGAGCGGCCAACTCAGCCCAGCTGACATCCAACAGGTCGCCAAAGAGCTGCAACACCATATCAAGACCATCGTTGGCATCTCGACCAAGGTGAACGTGTTTGAGGCCAATGCCTTGCCGCGCACCCTGACCGGCAAAGCCCGCCGTGTGTTCGACGAGCGTCCTAAGCAAGCCTGAGGAGAAACTGCATGACCCAAGCCTTTATTTGCGACGCTATCCGCACCCCCATTGGCCGTTACGGTGGCGCACTGTCTTCGGTGCGTGCCGATGATTTGGGCGCTGTTCCGCTCAAGGCGCTGATGGAGCGCAACCCCCAAGTGGACTGGCCCGCTGTGGATGACATCATCTACGGCTGTGCCAACCAAGCCGGTGAAGACAACCGCAACGTGGCGCGCATGTCTGGCCTGTTGGCTGGCCTGCCGGTGCAAGTGCCCGGCACCACCGTCAACCGCCTGTGCGGCTCTGGTATGGATGCCATTGGTTTGGCTGCCCGCTCTATCAAGGCCGGTGAAGCCAGTTTGATGGTTGCTGGTGGCGTGGAAAGCATGAGCCGCGCCCCCTTCGTCATGCCCAAGGCCGATAGCGCTTTCAGCCGTAGCAACGTGGTCTATGACACCACCATCGGCTGGCGCTTTCCCAATCCCTTGATGAAGAAGCTCTACGACACCCACTCGATGCCGCAAACGGCCGACAACGTGGCCGCAGAGTTCCAAATTGGCCGTGCCGACCAAGATGCCTTTGCCTTGCGTTCACAACAACGTTGGGGCGCTGCCAACGCCGCTGGTCGTTTTGCCGATGAGTTGGTGTCCGTCACCATCCCGCGCAAAAAGGGCGACCCGCTGGTCGTGACCACCGACGAGCATCCGCGCCCCGAAACCACGCTAGAGATGCTGGCCAAGCTCAAAGGTGTGAACGGCCCCGATTTGAGCGTGACTGCTGGCAATGCCTCGGGTGTGAACGATGGCGCTTGCGCCCTGCTGTTGGCCTCCGAAGATGCGGCAAAGCGTTATGGCTTGACCCCACGCGCCCGTGTGGTCGGCATGGCGACGGCGGGCCTGGCTCCGCGCATCATGGGCTTTGGCCCGGCTCCGGCAGTCCGCAAAGTGCTGGCACAAACCGGCCTGACGCTGGCGCAAATGGACGTAATTGAGCTGAATGAAGCTTTTGCCGCCCAAGCCTTGGCGGTGTTGCGTGATTTGGGCTTGCCCGACGATGCCGCCCACGTCAACCCCAACGGCGGCGCGATTGCAATGGGCCACCCGCTGGGTATGAGTGGCGCCCGTTTGGTCACCACCGCCAGTTACGAACTCGCCCGCCGGGGTGGCCGCTACGCACTTTGCACCATGTGCATTGGCGTGGGCCAAGGTATTGCAATGGTTATCGAGCGCGTTTGAGCGTTATAAACAAAAGCTTATTCACTAGGAGACAAAGTAATGAAATTTCAACTCAAGCAAATCGCCATCGGCGCTACGCTGGCTCTGGGTGCTTTGATGGCACAGGCGGCTGACCCGATCAAAATCGGTGCCGTGCTGTCCGTTACCGGCCCCGCGGCCTTCTTGGGTGACCCTGAGCTGAAAACCCTGCAAATGTACGTCGAAGACCTGAACAAAAAGGGCGGCGTGTTGGGGCGTCAGTTGGAACTGGTGCATTACGACGATGGCAGCGATGCCAACAAGGCCAACGGCTTCACCAAGCGCCTGATTGACAACGACAAGGTCGATGTCGTGATTGGCGGCACCACCACCGGTGCCACCATGTCGATGGTGCCGCTGGTCATGAAGGCCGAAGTGCCCTTTATCTCCTTGGCTGGTGCCGTGGTGATTACGGAGCCGGTCAAGAAATGGGTGTTCAAGACCCCCCACACCGACCGCATGGCTGCTGAAAAAGTGTTTGAAGACATGAAAAAGCGCAACCTGACCAAGGTAGCGCTGCTGTCGGAAACTTCCGGTTTTGGCCAGTCGGGCAAAAAAGAAACCGAAGCTGTGGCCGCTAAATACGGCATTACTTTGGTGGCCAACGAAACCTACGGCCCCAAAGACACCGACATGAGTCCCCAGCTGACCAAAATCAAGAACACAGCCGGTGTGCAAGCTGTGTTTGTGTTTGGTTTGGGCCAAGGGCCAGCTATCGTGACCAAGAACTACAAGCAGTTGGGTGTGAACCTGCCGCTGTACCAATCGCACGGTGTGGCCTCGGACGAGTTCCTGAAGCTGGCTGGCCCAGCAGCTGAAGGTGTGCGCCTGCCCTCGCCAGCCCAGTTGATTCCGGAGCAACTGCCCGCCAGCGACCCCCAAAAGCCCGTGGTAGCGGCTTACGACTTGGCCTACAAAACGCGCTACAAGTCTGACGTATCCACCTTTGGCGGTTACGCCTACGACGCTTTGATGCTGACGGTAGATGCCATGAAGCGTGCCAATGGCACCGACAAGGCCAAGGTGCGCGATGCCCTCGAAGCCACCAAAGGCTTTGTGGCCACCAGCGGCACCTTCAATATGTCGGCCACCGACCACATGGGCCTGAACCTGACCGCCTTCCGCCTGTTGGAAGTCAAGGATGGCAAATGGAGCCTGTTGCAGCAATAAACCCCTGAAAAATTTTGACCACGAGCCACCTTCACCATGTACCAAACCCTGAGCATTGAGCGCCAAGACCGCGTCGCCACCATCTGGATGGACCGTCCCGATGTGTTCAACGCCTTTGACGAACAACTGATTACCGACTTGGGCGCGGCCTGCGCCGAACTGGATGCCGATGCCTCGGTGCGCGTGGTGGTGTTGGCTGGCCGTGGCAAGCATTTTTCAGCCGGTGCCGATTTGAACTGGATGAAGCGCGCATCGGCCTTCACCGAGGAAGAAAACCGCGCCGATGCGCGCAAGTTTGCCCACATGTTGCGCGCCTTGTCGGGCATGTCCAAGCCCACCGTAGCCCGCGTACAAGGGGCTGCTTTGGGCGGCGGCACCGGCTTGGCCGCCGCTTGCGATATGGCCGTGGCCAGCAGTGATGCCAGCTTTGCCACCTCCGAAGTCAAGTTCGGCATCATCCCGGCGGTGATTAGCCCCTATGTGCTGCGCGCCATTGGGCCGCGCCATGCACTGCGCTACTTCCAAAGTGGCGAGCGCTTCTCGGCCCAGCGCGCCTTGGCGATGGGCTTGGTAACCGAAGTATGCGAGCGCGAGCAGTTGGATACCACCATCGCCGCCCTGATTGAGCCGCTGATTGTGGGCGCACCACTGGCCCAAAAAGCCGCCAAAGATTTGATTGCTGCCGTCGCTGGCCACCCGATTGACGATGCCGTCAGCGAAGAAACCGCCCAGCGCATTGCCCGCCAGCGTGCCACCAGCGAAGCCAAAGACGGCATCAGCGCTTTTTTAGAAAAGCGCACGCCCGCTTGGTTGCTCTGATTTTTTCCCCACCGTATTGGCCTCAACCTTCAAGGAGTTAATCGCCATGTACACGCAATCGTTCAGTGTGCCGGATGAGCCCGGCCAAAAACACATCAAAGCTGTGGCACCTGCCGAGCCAGCAGAATTGATGGCCAAATTTGATGCGCGCATCGATTCCGATGGCCGCATCGAGCCGCAAGACTGGATGCCCGATGCCTACCGCAAAACGCTGGTACGCCAAATCAGCCAGCACGCCCACAGCGAAATCGTGGGGATGCTGCCCGAAGGCAACTGGATTAGCCGCGCCCCCAGCTTGAAGCGCAAAGCCATTTTGATTGCCAAGGTGCAAGACGAAGGCGGTCACGGCCAGTACCTGTACAGCGCTGCCGAAACCTTGGGCGTGAGCCGCGCCGATTTGCTGGATGCCCTGCATTCGGGCAAGGCCAAATACAGCTCCATCTTCAACTACCCCACGCTCAATTGGGCCGACGTAGGCACGATTGGCTGGCTGGTCGATGGCGCTGCCATCATGAACCAAGTGCCGCTGTGCCGCTGCTCTTATGGCCCTTACTCGCGCGCCATGATTCGCGTGTGCAAGGAAGAATCGTTCCACCAACGCCAAGGCTACGAAGCCCTGCTGGTGATGATGAAGGGCACCGACGAGCAAAAAGCGATGGTGCAAGATGCCGTCAACCGTTACTGGTGGAAGTGCTTGGCCATGTTTGGCCCGCCCGATGCCGACAGCCCGCACAGCGCGCAAGCCATGCGTTGGGGTATCAAGCGTGTCTCTAACGATGACCTGCGCCAAAAATTTATCGATGCCACTGTGCCTCAGGCCAAGGTATTGGGTGTCACCCTGCCCGACCCCGACCTGAAGTGGAATGAAGAACGTGGTCACTACGACTACGGCCAAATCGATTGGGACGAATTCTGGAACACGGTCAACGGCAACGGCCCGTGCAACAAAGAGCGTCTCTCGACCCGCGTGAAAGCGCACAACGACGGCCAATGGGTGCGCGATGCCGCCCTGGCCCACGCCCGTAAACAGCAACAACGCGCAATGAAGGAAGCAGCATGAGCACCCCCGCACTGAAAGATTGGCCCCTGTGGGAAGTTTTTGTTCGCAGCAAGCAAGGCTTGGACCACAAGCACTGCGGTAGCCTGCACGCCTCGGACCCTCAGCACGCGCTGCAAATGGCACGCGACATGTACACCCGCCGCCAAGAAGGCGTGAGCATCTGGGTGATTCCTTCGGCCCAAATCACAGCCAGCAACCCCGACGACAAGGGCGAGCTGTTTGACCCAGCGGCTGACAAAATCTACCGCCACCCGACCTTCTACGAAATTCCCGAAGAAGTGGGGCACATGTAATCATGAGCGCAACCGCCAACTACCTGTTGCACTTGGCCGATAACGCCGTAGTGCTGGGCCAGCGCAACGCCGAATGGTGCGGCCACGGCCCCGTGATTGAGGAAGACATTGCGCTGGCCAACGTCAGCTTGGACTTGATTGGCCAAGCGCGCTTGCTCTACCAGCAGGCCGCGAAAGAACTGGGTGGTGATGCCACCGAGGACAAGCTGGCCTACTTCCGCAATGAACCCGATTTCCGCAACTACACCCTGCTGGAACTGCCGCACCACAGCGCCTTGGTGGGTTACGCCAAGACCGATATGGACTATGGCACCACCATCGTGCGTAACTTCCTCTACAGCGCCTTGATGGTGCTGGTCTGGGAAGCCTTGCAGCAGTCCAAAGACGAGCAATTGGCCGCGATTGCTGCCAAATCGCTCAAAGAGGTGCGCTACCACCTGCGCCACTCGCGCGACTGGCTGATTCGTTTGGGCGATGGCACCGACGAATCGCACGCCCGCGTGCAAGCCGCATTGGACCACCTGATGCCCTACACCCAAGAGTTCTGGATTGACAGCAGCATCGAAAGCGCTGCCGTCGCCGCCGGTGTGGGCGTCCATGTGGCCAGCTTGCGCGCACAATGGGATGCTTTGGTCGATGATGCTTTGGCCCAAGCCACCCTCAAGCGTTCTTCCGCCGATGGCTACGTCACCCAAGGTAAGAACGGCCTACACTCTGAGCATCTGGGCTTCTTGCTCACCGAGATGCAAAGTTTGGCCCGCGCCCATCCTAACGCTACCTGGTAAAACACCATGAACACCGTTGTCACCCCCGCCGATGCCATACAGGCAGCTTGGGCTGCCCTAGAAACCTTGGCCGACCCGGAAATTCCGGTAGTGTCGCTGCGTGAACTGGGCATCCTGCGCGATGTGCGTCAGGGTGCCGACGGGCTGGAGGTGGTTATCACCCCCACTTACAGCGGCTGCCCCGCGATGGGCCAGATTGAAGACGATGTGAATGCCACCCTGCAAGCTGCTGGCTTGCAGGCCAAGGTCGTCACACAATTGGCCCCCGCTTGGACCACCGACTGGATGACCGAGATTGCCAAAGAAAAGCTGCGCGCCTATGGCATTGCACCGCCGGGCCACAGCTGCACCCCAGGGCGCGAAGCGGGCGAGAGCGTGTTGCGTTTTGTGCGCGGAGCGGCTGAGTCCGCCCCCGCTGTGCCCTGCCCCCATTGTGGTTCTAGCCACACCGTAGAGTCTTCGCATTTTGGCTCTACCGCTTGCAAAGCGCTGTACAAATGCCTAGATTGCCAAGAACCGTTTGATTATTTCAAACCGTATTAACACCTTATCACCACCCGGAAACGCCAGCATGTCTGCCCCCCATTTCCATGAACTCAAGGTCAAGCGCGTCAGCCCGGAAGCGGCTGGTGCGGTGGCCATCACCTTTGACATCCCGGCCAATCTGCGCGAGGCTTTTGCGTTCGAGCCAGGCCAATTTTTAACCTTGCGCGCCACCATCAACGGCCAAGATGTGCGCCGCAACTACTCTATCAGCAGCCCGCGTAGCCGCCTGACGCAAAAGGGCGAGATTGAAGTCGGTATCCGTGCGGTAGAAAACGGCCTGTTTTCCAACTGGGCTACCACGGCTATCAAGGCAGGCGATAGCCTCAACGTCATGACCCCCGATGGTCGCTTTGTGGTCAAGAAGCAGCGCGCCATCCACCGCGTCGGTTTTGCTGGTGGTTCGGGCATTACCCCGATTTTGTCGATTGCCGCCACCACGCTAGAAGAGCAACCCGAGTCCAAGTTCACCTTGGTCTATGGCAACCGCAACATGGCCACCGTCATGTTCAACGAAGCGCTGCAAGACCTGAAAGACCGCTTTGCTGGTCGCTTCACCATGATTCACATCTTGTCGAGCCAAGCGCAAGAAGTGGACTTGCTGCAAGGCTTGATTGATGGCGATAAAGTGCGCGCCCTGATTGCCGCGTTCTTGCCCGTCAAGAGCATGGACGAAGTGTTCATTTGCGGCCCCGAGCCGATGATGGATGCGGTGGAAAAAACCCTGGTCGAGTCCGGTGTGCCTGCCAACCGCGTCTACAGCGAGCGCTTCAGCGCTGGTGCCCCTGCCGGTGCCCAAGTGGTGAGCATTGATGCGCCCAAAGCCTCGGCTGCGCGCACGGTGCAACTGACGATTGTGGTGGACGGCACCGAACACCACATGACGATGGCCTCGACCGAGCGCGTGTTGGATGTAGGCTTAGATGCCGGGCTGGATTTGTCGTTCTCGTGCAAAGCCGGTGTCTGCTGCACCTGCCGCGCCAAGGTGCTGTGTGGCTCCGTCACGATGGACAAAAACTACACCCTAGAGGCCGACGAAATCGCCCAAGGCTTTGTTTTGAGCTGCCAAGCCCGCCCCACCAGCGAGCAAGTCACCATCAGCTTTGACGAGCGTTAAGCCGGTTTTGCGACCTCAGGGCGTTTGCGCCACCTCAAAAAAGCCCAAAAAGCCGACCTCGTGTCGGTTTTTTGCCCTTCTCAAGGCTTGACCGGCGTTGGTGCTGGCACCCGCGTGGTGCGTACCGTCTCGCCGGTGATGGGGTGCAGGTAGCTTTCGACCACCGTGCCTTGGGCATCGACGGCATAAAACTCGTGGCAATTACCGCTAGAGACTTTGTATTTCACCAGCACATAATCTTGCGCCCGAAAACGCTCGCGCGCTTGCGCTTCGGATGTCCATTGCGCGCGTGGGGCGTTGGTACAAAACACTTTTTCTTTCGGGGCGCTGGCTTGGGCCGGCATGGCCGCCAGCAGCGTGCCAGCGCATAACAGCGCAGCCCAAGCCTTGCCGCGCAAGTTCAGAAAAGACCAAACAGGAGAAGAATGCTGTGTCATGCCAGCTAATGTAGGCCAGATAGATGAATAGTGCCTTAAATTGAGTGGAAGTCTAGGCCGTGGTACGCTTGCCGCCAAGGCATCAACCGGTGGCAAAGATAGACGTGACAGGTACGCCACCACAGCGCCGAAGGCTGTGCTTTCTGCGCTTTACCGCCCCGGCATCGGTGCCGAGGTTTCACGCGCAAACGGATGAGCAGCACGCGCTTTTTGACAGGCATTACCACCACCGGCACGCCCCATTTGGGCAATTTTGTCGGTTCAATCCGCCCAGCAGTGGCGGCCAGCCATCGCCCCGGTGTCGAGAGTTTTTACTTTCTGGCCGATTACCACGCCCTTATCAAATGTGAGGACCCGCAGCGCATCCAGCGCTCTACGCTGGAAATTGCCGCCAGTTGGTTGGCGGCGGGCCTGAACCCGGAGCAGGTGACGTTTTACCGCCAGTCGGATATTCCTGAAATCCCCGAGCTGACTTGGTTGCTTACCTGCGTCACGGGCAAGGGCCTGCTCAACCGTGCCCATGCCTACAAAGCCGCTCAAGACAAAAATGCCGCCGTTGGGCGCGAGCAAGACGATGGTGTCACGGCCGGTTTGTTCATGTACCCGGTGTTGATGGGGGCCGACATTCTGATGTTCAAGGCCAACAAGGTGCCGGTGGGGCGCGACCAAATCCAGCACATCGAAATGGCGCGCGACATGGCCAGCAGTTTCAACCACCTGTATGGCGAGCATTTTGTGCTGCCCGAAGCGGTAGTCGATGACAACGTTGCCACTTTGCCCGGCTTGGATGGGCGCAAAATGAGCAAAAGCTACGACAACACGATTCCGCTGTTTTCGTCGCGCGCGCAGTTGCAAAAACTGATTGGTGGCCTGCTGACCGATTCGCGCCTGCCGGGCGAACCGAAGGAAGTAGAAGGTTCGGCCTTGTTCCAAATCTACCAAGCCTTTGCCACCGAGGCCGAGACCGCCGCACTGCGCCAAGCCTATGCCGATGGCATTGCCTGGGGCGATGCGAAAAAACTGCTGCTAGAGCGCGTGGACCAAGTGATTGCCCCGATGCGGGCCGAGTATGAAACATTGATTGCAGACCCTGCACGCATGGAGCGCACCTTGCTGGCCGGAGCCGAGCGCGCCCGCGCGCTGGCTACGCCCTTTATCCGTGAACTGCGCCACGCCGTGGGCCTGCGTAGCTTGGTGCAAGTCGCCAGCGCTGCACCCACCAAGGCAGCCAAAGTGGCCAAGCCTGCGTTTAAGCAATACCGCGACACCGAAGGGCAGTTTTACTTCAAACTGCTGGCGGCTGATGGCCGTTTGTTGTTGCAAAGCACCGGCTTTGCCGCGCCCAAAGAGGCTGGCCAAACCATTGCACGCTTGCAACAGCAGGGTGAAGCCGCATTAGCCGATGTAGCAGCCCAACTGGCCCCAGTGGAGGGCATTACGGTCCAAGACGTGGCAGCGGCTTTGCAAGCCTTGCGCGCCGACGATTGAGCCAGTTCAGGGCGTTGCGTCTTGGAGCAGGGCGCGCAACTCTGCCAAGGCTTGGCGCAAGCTGGCCGGAAGCAGTGCAGGTGGCGCAGGTGGTGTTGTTGCGGGTGTTGCCGTCTCAGTGGCCCCAGCAGCCAGCGTTTGCACCCATTGCAGTTGTTGCGGCAACGTGACTTGGTGCAGGTCGGCATGGGTTTGCACCCATTGCCGCGCCTGTGCGCCCAAGCGCTGGCGCTGTGCGCTATTGGCCAGCAAGTCGGCCACCGTGTGTGCCAAAGCAGCGCTATCAAAAAAATCTAGCAATAAACCGTTATGGCCGTGTTGTAGCACTTCGCGCACGGGTGCGGTGTCGCTGCCGACGATGGCGCAACCGACGCTCATGGCCTCTAGCAAGCTGCGGCCCAGCACAAATGGATAACTCCAATAGACATGCACGCTCGACAGCTGCAACAGGCCGACCAAGCTGGCATGGGGCACCCGCCCAACAAAACGCACCCGCGCCCAATCCTCTGGGGCTAGGCGCGGTTGTAACGCTTGCACCAGCAACTCGCGCCAGCTTTGGCCGTTGTCGGGGCGCGGGCCATAACCGCCATCGCTGCCCCCAGCGATGAGGATGTGCGCTTGGGGGCGCAAGCGCAACAATTGCGGCAGGCAGCGCATAAAAATATGAAAGCCCCGGCAAGGCTCCAGCGTGCGGCTGGCAAAGGTGACGACTTCTTGGGCGCGGCTTAACACCAAGCGCTCATTGAGTGTCAGGCTGATGTCGGGCTTGGGGGCCAGGGCTTGGGTGTCGATGCCGTCCCGAATCACGCTGATGTGCTGTTGTGGCGACAAGGCCGCGCTAAAGCTATCGGCTTGCCATTGCGTCGGGCTGAAGGCGGCATCCATTTCTTGCCAATGCAGCCAGTGCGGTAGGTTTTTTAGGCGCAAGGCTGCACCCGTCAGGGGGCCGGGGGCCGGAAACTCGGGGTCAAAACCGGCAGCGATGCTCTCGGGGCGGTAAAACAGCTCGGCATACAGGCCCAGCTTGGCCTGTGGCCAGATTTCTTTCAAAAACAGGCTGTCACCCCAAGCCGGGTGCGCGATGATGACATCGGGCGCAAAGCCCTGTGCCTGTAATTGCAGCGCGGCTTGGCAAGCGGCTTCGGCGCGCAGGGTTTGGCGCTCCAGGTCTTGCAACCACGGGTGCAATGGGGTGGCTGCTGTGCGTGGCGTGGGGCAAGCTACCAAAGTTACGCCCTGCCACGAAGTGGCCACAGGCTCGGGCTGGGCTGCCACCAAGGCCAGTACGGTATGGGCGGCATCGGCGGCTAAATGGGCGGCTAATGCCGCAAACGGCCCCGGAAAATAGGGGTGAACGAACAGTATCTTCATCAACCGGGGCTGTGGGTGTGTTTAAGCATCCACCGTCAATAATTTGCGAATCGGGGCGGGCAGGCCCAAGTGGGGCCATTGTTCCGCGCTAAACCAGTTGCCACTCGCAGTGTCAAGGGCTTCGGTGTTTGCCAGTGTGGCCCGCACCGGGTGCAGGTGTAAATCGCGGTGCGTGAGTACATGCAAGAAGGCGGGCAGGTGTTCTACCGTGCGTGCTTGTGGTAACGCTGGGTGCTGTGCGACAGCAGCGGCGGACTCATGCACTGGCAAGCAATACAAGCCAGCCCAAATGCCTTGGTTGGGGCGCTGCTGCAAATACACCCGTCCTTGGGCATCTTGCAACCACAGCAACCACCACGATTGGGCTTGGCGCTGCAATTTGCGTGTTTTGACGGGGTAGTTTTCGGGCGCGCCTTGGGCCAAGGCCACGCATTCGCGGCTCAAGGGGCAGAGCAGGCAACTGGGTTTGCGTACTGAGCATACCGTGGCACCCAAATCCATCAGCCCTTGGGTATAGCGTGGCATGGCCATATCCAACTGCTGGGTCGGCAACAGGGTTTGGGCGGCATCCCACAATTGGCGCTCGTGCGCGGCCACGGCCAAATCGGCGGCAAAACCCAGTGCCCGCGTTAAAACGCGGCGCACATTGGCATCCAAAATCGGCACGCGCTCGGCAAAGCAAAAAGCTGCAATCGCTCCGGCAGTGGAGCGCCCTATGCCCGGTAACTCTGCCAACTGGGCCGCAGTGCGTGGAAACTGCCCCCCATGCTCTGCCAATACCACTTGGGCGCAGCGGTGTAAATTGCGCGCCCGACTGTAATAGCCCAAACCACTCCATAGCGCCAACACCTCGTCTTGCGAAGCGGCGGCCAAAGCGGCTACGTTGGGGAAACGGGCTAAAAAGCGCTCGTAGTAAGCCAGCACGGTGCTGACTTGGGTTTGCTGCAACATGATTTCGGACAACCAAACGCGGTACGGGTCGCGCGTTTGTTGCCAAGGCAGGTGCTGGCGGCCATGCTCGGCCTGCCAAGCCACTACCTTATCGGCCAAACTGCTCATGCAGGGGCCAGCGCGGTTGCGCTTTCTGCCGCTGCTGCCTCAGTGGCAGCACCCGACAGTGCCAGCAATTGCTGGGTGTGTGCTTGCAAGCGTTGCTCTAATTGGGCCAAGGTGGCCTCGCTTTCTTCGATTTCGGTGATGCGCTCGACCAAGCCACTGGCGGCCGATTGGATGCGGTCCACGGCCTCGATGCGGCGGGTAAAACTGCGCCGCCGCTCGCGCAGTTGGGCATCTAATTGGGCGGTAGCGGTTTTGCTCCACAGCTCTAAATCATTGGCTGCCGATTCAAACACCGCGCGCACGCGCATGAACAGCGCCCGGCCCAAGCGTTCGGCAAAATCAGGGTTGGCCAATTTGAGGGCATTGCCCAAACTCAGGTATTGCAGGTGGCTTTCTTGGATACGCGATAAATCGGTGGCAAACTGCTCCATGCGCGGTGCTGGCGGTACTTGCAGCGAGAAGCCAAACTCGGAATTGAGCTGGCTGAAGGTGCCCCCTAACATGGCTTGGATTTCGGTGGCGGCAGCTTGGGCGGCGTCTAAGGTGGCGCACAGGTGTTCAAAGGTTTGCGCGTATTGCTTGCGTACCCCCAGCTTCAGGCCCTTTTGCTGCAAGGCATCGACCAAAGCACGCATCTGCTCTTTCAATGCTTTGGCCCCCAATTGCTGAAACACATCTTGTAACAATTTCAGGTGTACGGTACGCACTGCCTGTATTTTGGCCGCGCTGAAATTGAACTCGGTTTGCTCTTGTTCAATCCGGCTCCGCATCGACTCAATCACCGAGGCATTTTTGCCACGCAAACTGCGTAGCTCTAGCATTTGGTCATCTAAATCACGGCGGCGGATGTTGAACACGCGGCCCATTTCGGTGTTCAGATTGGCCACTCCAGCCGCCACTGCCGCACGCAAAATGGTTTGCCGTTGCCCCATGATGCCGTGGGCCAAGGCGGCCTCTAGGGTGGGCAAGCCGCTGGCTTGCAGCAAGGCATCATCGTTGGTAATTTTGGCCAACAAGCCTTTTTGTGCCGATACCGGCAACACTTGGCTGGTGGCCACGCCCAGCAATTGGGCCGAGGTAGCACATTGGCGCTGCAATTGCTCCCGCACCAGCTCTGGGGTGTTGAGGGCATCCCACAGGGTGTCAATCTTGTTCAGCACCACCAGCCGGGCATCGTTGCTGCCTTGCGGATTGGCCAGATGCTCGCGCCAAATCGCCAAATCGGAGCGCGTCACGCCGGTATCGGCCCCCAAAATAAACACCACCGCATGGGCCTGCGGAATTAAATTGACCGTCAGTTCTGGCTCGGCCCCGACGGCATTGAGGCCGGGGGTGTCCAAAATCACCAGCCCATCTTTGAGCAGCGGGTGCGGCATGTTGATGATGGCGTGGCGCCACATCGGCACTTCTACTTGGCCTTGGGCATCGGGGGCGGGGTTGTCTTCGGGCAGCTCGTCGTTCCAAAAGCCCAAGGCTTGGGCATCTTGTACCGATACCTTGCGTACTTGGGCCACTTTCTCGATGGCGGCTGCAATTTGGTCGGCGTTGTGGATGTCCAGCGGCAGCATGACCCAAGTGTCGCGCTTGAGCCGCCACTCGCTCAGGCTTAACGCTTGCAAACGGGTGTCAATCGGCAACAAGCGCAAAGTGGGCGGCTCGGTGCTATCGTAGCCAAGCTCGGTGGGGCACATGGTGGTGCGCCCCGGACTGGCTGGCATGATGCGTCGCCCATACTTGGCAAAAAAGATGGCGTTAATCAGCTCGGATTTACCGCGCGAAAACTCGGCCACAAAGGCCACCATGATTTTGTCGGAGCGTACTTGAGCCTCTAGCCGTTGTAGGCGCTCTTGCGCGGCGGCATCCATCAGCTCATGGGCGTTCATCCATTGCGCCAGCTGCTTCAACTGCTGGGCAAATGCACGCCGCCAGTGGCCATGCTGCTCAAACTGGTCGTTGAATGAAGATCCCACTTTATTCCTGGAGATTAAAAAGCTGTCTGCACCAGACAGCGGCAAAAAATTTAGCCATGTTGGCAACTAGGACAGTAATAACTGCTGCGCTGCCCTTGGCGCACCATGCACACCGGGGTAGCGCAAGTATGACAGGGCTGGCCCGCGCGTCCGTAAACTTGGGCCTGTTGTTGAAAATGGCCGCTTTGGCCATCGGCATTGCTAAAGTTACGCAAGGTGCTGCCGCCGGTTTCTAGTGCTTGGTTGAGTACTTGCACAATGGCACTGTGCAGGCGTTGCACCCGTTGCGGGCTGACATCGCATGCGGCCACCGTGGGCAAAATACCGGCCAAAAACAGGGCCTCGCTGGCATAAATGTTACCGACACCCACCACGACTTTACCCGCCAGCAACACTTGTTTGATGTCACTGCGGCTGTTTTTTAGCCCTTGTTGGAATGCTGCCACGCTGAAATCTTCTGACAGCGGCTCTAGCCCCCAATGGCCCAGCAGTTTGCGTGCTATCGGGTCTTGCTCATCGCGGGCATAGACCACAGCCCCAAAACGGCGCGGGTCGTGCAGGCGCAATATACCTTGCGTGGTGTGCAAATCAAAATGGTCATGCACGCCGGGCGGTGGCAAGCTGGCCGCAAAGCGCAAGCTACCCGACATGCCCAAGTGCAGCAGCAACAAGCCACGGTCTAAATCTATCAGCAGGTATTTGCCGCGTCGGCGCACCGCCAACACCTGTTGGCCGACCAAATTTTCGGGCGCACAACCCAAAGGCCAACGCAAAGGCTTGCCCAAGCGGGCCGCCACAATGTGCGCTTGGGCAATAGCCGACGCAAAGCTGCGCCGCGTAACTTCTACCTCTGGCAATTCAGGCATCTCGAACCACTTGTAAGCAATGTTGGAGCTTCGATTATTATGGTTCATGGCCTCCTGTATCCATCGTTTTTTATTTTCTGCACTTGTTGCTGCTTTTACTAGCTCCGCCCAGCTGGCGTTGGCTGGCCCGGCGGTGCCCAAATCGCCTTCGGCGAGCGCACAGCAGCGCCAAGCGCTGCAAGAGCTGCGACGGCCAATGCTGGATGCAGAAACTTTTTACGAAATTTTATTGGGCGAAATGACCACCCGCAGTGGCGACCCCGCCACCGGCTTTGCCCTGATGCTAGAGGCGGCACGCAACAGCGAGGACGAAAAACTCTACCAACGCGCGGCCAATATTGCACTGCAAGCGCGCTCGGGCGAGTCGGCCTTGATTGCCGCACGCGCTTGGCAACAAGCCTGGCCCGAATCGGTCGAGGCCAACCGCTACGTGCTGCAAATTTTGGTGGCCCTCAACCGGGTGCGTGATTCCATCCCGGCCCTGACACAAGAATTGGCCAACACCCCCGCCGCCAGCCAAGCCAGTGCCTTGCTGGCGCTGCCCACTCTGTACCGGCGCATCCCTGATAAGCCCTTGCTACTGGGTTTGGTAGAGCCGGTGCTGGCACCGTATTTGGCGCAGGAGCATACCGCCGTGGCAGCATGGGCCGCCTTAGGCCGCCTGCGCTTGCAAGCCGAAGACCTGTCTGGCGCAGTGCAAGCCGTGCAACAAGCCCAAAAACTGGCCCCAGACGATGAGGCTACCGCCCTGCTGGCGCTGGAATTGTTAGAGCGCGGCGAGCTGGCTGCTGGCGCGCTGGTGGATGTTTATTTTGCCCAGCCCCAAGCCAGCGCTCCGCTGCGCTTGGCCTATACGCGCTGGCTATTGGCCACCCAGCGCCATGCCGATGCCCAAGCGCAATTGAACACCCTGACCAGCCAAACCCCAGACCAATCCGAGGCTTGGTTTTTGTTGGCGGCAGTAGCATTGCAAAACAACCAATTGCCCGAGGCCGAAGCAGCGCTAGAAAAATTCATGGCCCTGACGGCCAGCACCGAAGCTGCCGACAACAAGCTTAACAAAAGCCTGACCCAAGCCTATCTGCTGCACGCCCAAATCGCCGAAAAACGCGGCCAGTACCACCAAGCCGATGCGTGGCTCAACCGAATTCAGCACCCCGAAGACCGCTTTATCGCCCAAACCCAACGCGCGGCCTTGTTGGCGCGCCAAGGCAAATTGCCCCAAGCCCGCGCTTTGCTGCGCCAACTGCCCACGCAAAACGCGCAAGAAGAGCAGCTCAAGCTGCAAGCCGAAGTCCAATTGCTGCGCGATGCCAAACAATACGCCCCGGCCTACGAAATCCAAGCCCAACTGGCCGCGCTAGACCCGGACAACAACGAACTCCTCTACGACCACGCCATGCTGGCCGACAAACTGGGGCGTTTGGACGAAATGGAGCGCCTGCTGCGCCAAATTATCGAGCGCCAGCCCGATTTTCAGCACGCTTACAACGCCTTGGGCTACTCCTTGGCCGACCGGGGCCTGCGCCTCAAAGAAGCCAAAGCCCTGATAGAAACCGCCCTCAGTCATGCCCCCAATGACCCCTTCATCATCGACAGCTTGGGCTGGGTGCATTTTCGGCTAGGCGAACACACCGAAGCCCTGCGCCTACTCGAATCGGCCTTTGCCCGCCGCCCCGATGCCGAAATTGCCGCCCATTTGGGCGAAGTGCTTTGGACGATGAAGCAACCCGAGCGCGCCCGTGCCATCTGGCAACAGGGCTTGCGCCTGCAAGGCGATAACGAAACCCTGCTCAAAACCCTGCGCCGCTTTGGCGTGCGCCCCTGATGGCAGCGCTGGCGGCTTTCTCTGCGGTGTGGCCGCGTCGGCTGTTGTGCTGCGGCGCAGTGGCTACGGCGCTGGTTTTGTCCGGCTGCGCCCAGCCCCCCAGCCCCCCCGCCTTGCCCGATGCCGCACTACACACCGTTTGGCATGGCCGTTTGGCGGTGCAAGTGCAAGACCAGCCTTCGCGCTCCTTCATTGCCGCCTTCGACTTGCAAGGCAACGCCCACAGCGGCAGCTTGCAACTGAGCAGCCCCTTGGGCAGCACGCTGGCGCAACTGCATTGGAATCCCCAAGGGGCGCAACTCAACACCGGCGAGCGCACCGAACAAGCCGACTCTATCGAGGCACTGCTAGAACGCGGCACCGGTGCCGCCATTCCGGTCACGGCACTGTTTGATTGGCTCTCGGGCTTGCCCACGCCGGTAGAAGGTTGGAGTACCGATTTGAGCGCCATCGCCCAAGGCCGCCTCAATGCCACACGCTGGCACCCCGAGCCACAAACCTCCTTGCGTATCACTTTTGAGCGCTAAATTCTCAGTCCATGCAAGCCCTGTACGATGTTCCGGCCCCGGCCAAACTCAACCTGTTTTTGCACATCACAGGCCGCCGCGCCGATGGCTACCACCTGTTGCAGTCGGCGTTTATGCTGATAGATTGGTGCGACACCCTGCATTTTGAGCTGCGCCCCGATGGCCACATCAGTCGCGAAGACCTGAACACCCCGCTGCCACAAGATGATTTAATTGTGCGTGCGGCCAAAGCCCTGCAAAGGGCCACCGGCTGCCCTTTGGGTGCCCACATCGGCATCCACAAAAGCATTCCGGCCCAAGCGGGCATGGGCGGTGGCTCCTCCGATGCCGCCAGCACCTTGCTGGCCCTCAACCAACTGTGGCAACTTCACTTGGACCGTGCCAGCCTAAGCCGCATTGGCTTGCAACTGGGTGCCGACGTGCCCTTCTTTTTGTGCGGCCACGGTGCAGCGTGGGTAGAGGGTATCGGTGAACACATCACCCCACTGACTGGCGCACAGGCCCTGCCTGCGGCCCAGTTTGCCGTAGTCAAGCCAGCCGCTGGGTTGGAAACCCCGGCCATCTTTGCCTCTGCGCTGTTGCAGCGTGACACCGCTCCCGTCAGTATTGAGCAGTTTTGTACCGCGCCCTACCAGTTTGGGCGCAACGATTTGCAGCCCGTGGCCGAACAACTCTGCCCTGACGTGAAAAAAGTCGTTGATTGGTTGGAGGAGCAGCAATTACATGCTATAATGACGGGGTCGGGTAGTGCTGTATTTGCGCGGCTATCACATACCCAGCCTCTGGCCAGCCACCCTAGCGCTTGGCAAAGCAAAAAATGTGAAAATCTGATGACTCATCCTGTTGGCAGTTGGGTTTCAGGTATATAATTTAAGGCTTGCTGAATAACGTTCAGTAAACCTGTGTAGGGGAGTCGCCAAGCTGGTTAAGGCACCGGATTTTGATTCCGGCATGCGAAGGTTCGAATCCTTCTTCCCCTGCCAAATTCGCCTCAATGCAGGCAACAAACTTCAGCTCAATTGCTGGGTCGCTCATGCAAGCCAATCCTCTCGATTTCATGGTTTTCACTGGCAATGCCAATCCTGGTATGGCCGCTGACATCGCCAAGCACCTTGGCACCACTTTGGGGGCCGCTGATGTCAGTCGCTTCTCCGATGGTGAAGTCACCGTAGAAATCAAAGAAAACGTTCGTGCCCGTGATGTGTTCGTGGTGCAATCCACCTGCGCGCCCACGAATGAAAACCTCATGGAACTGCTGATTATGGTCGATGCGCTCAAACGCGCCTCAGCCGAACGTATCAGCGCCGTCATTCCTTATTTTGGTTACGCCCGCCAAGACCGCCGTCCGCGTTCTACCCGCGTGCCGATTTCGGCCAAAGTAGTGGCCAATCTGTTGCAAACCGTGGGCGTGGCCCGTGTGCTCACGATGGATTTGCACGCCGACCAAATTCAAGGCTTCTTCGACATTCCGGTCGATAACATCTATGCCTCGCCCATTTTGCTGGGTGATTTGCGCCAAAAGCAATACGAAAACCTGATTGTGGTCTCGCCCGATGTGGGCGGCGTAGTGCGCGCCCGTGCTTTGGCCAAACAATTGGGCTGTGACTTGGCCATTATTGACAAGCGCCGTCCCAAGGCCAATGTGTCCGAAGTCATGCACGTGATTGGCGAAATCGAAGGCCGTAACTGCGTCATCATGGACGACATGATTGACACCGCTGGTACGCTGGTCAAAGCGGCCGAAGTGCTCAAAGCGCGCGGTGCCAAGAGTGTCTATGCCTACTGTACCCATCCCATTTTCTCTGGCCCCGCCATTGAACGCATCACGGGTTCGGCACTGGATGAAGTGGTCGTGACCAACACCATCCCCCTGAGCGCTGCCGCCAGCGCTTGCAGCAAAATCCGCCAGCTTTCCGTGGCACCGCTGATTGGCGAGACCATCCAGCGCATTGCCAACGGAGACTCGGTGATGAGTTTGTTCTCAGACCAGAACGACCAGTTCTGATTCTGGCAAAAAGCCTGGCCCTCTCCTGCATTGGCGAGGGCCTTTTTACAACCGAAGGTGACACTGGTCGCGGTGCGCCTTTCACGGAGAAATTTTATGAACATCGTCGCTTTTGAGCGCGCCATGCAAGGCACGGGTGCGAGCCGCCGTCTGCGTAATTCTGGCCGTACCCCCGGCATCATCTACGGTGGCGAAGCCCAGCCCCAAGCCATCGAAGTGGACCACAATGGTCTGTGGCACACCCTGAAGAAAGAAGCCTTCCACTCCAGCGTGCTGGACATGGACTTGGGCGGCCAAACTATCAAAGTGGTGCTGCGTAATGTGCAATACCACCCCTACAAGCAACAAGTGTTGCACATTGACTTCCAGCGCGTCGATGCCAAGACCAAGCTGCACCTGAAGGTGCCCGTCCATTATGTGGGTGCAGACGAATCGGCAGCTGTCAAGGTCGATCATTGCACCGTCAACATCGTGGTCAACGAACTCGATGTTACCTGTATGCCTTCGGACTTGCCCGAGTTCATCTCGGTTGATTTGAGCGAGCTGAAGAAGGGTGCCACCTTGCACCTGAAGGATGTCAAGTTCCCCCGTGGCGTGACACCTGTGACCCGTGGCAGCCAGAACAACCCCGCGCTGGTTTCTATGGTGGCCCCCGTCATCGTGGTGGACACACCCGTGGTGGCTGCTGCACCCGCCAAGGGCAAGGGCAAGGGCAAGAAGTAATTTTTGCTCTGTGGTGGCAGCACCTGCTGCCGCTGTCTTGTATAACGGCCCACCGCGTGTGGGCCGTTTGCTTTTTGGTCGTGTTGACATCCTCTCTGGGGTGAACCCCTCTTGGCCTAGAGACTTCCAGTTTTGGAACTCTGCGGCCAAATTGTCTGGGTTGCTCCCTTGGCTTTGTAACAGTTGGCGTAAGGCATGGGTAACGAACGTGGCCAACTGCTCTCCCCCCTTTGGCTGATGATGTGTGCGAACGCCTGAAGGGCTGCTTTAGCGGTGAACAGATGTGCGTTGGCAGGGGCGGAAATCATCTCAAACGTGCGGCGCGTCTCGTTGGAAATGGTTTTTTGTGGACGAGCGTGCTTGCGGCACGCGCGAACACTTCCCCCCGGAAGTCCGGTAACGTGGCGACCGACGTGATGCTGGTGTTTGGTAATCGGCATGGAGCTACCCTTCTGTCCTGCGTGTTACATCATTTTGATGATGCTTCAGTTTGGAATGTAGTGGGAATCTCTTATCCTACTACGCATCGTTGCGCTTTGGGGGCGGCTGGGTAGCCTCGTAGTTGGGTTGCGTGCAACCCGCCTTACCCCTCCGGGGGGAGCGGTTTTCGTTGTCTCTGATTTCTGTATATTTTGTGTACCATTGCTTGTGAATTTTCGCCTTAAAGCTAAAATTTAAACATGCACCAAATCATCCACTACCTCGATCAAACTGAGCGAGACCTGTACCAAGACTGGCTCAATGCTTTGCGTGATCGGGTGGCTAAGGTGGCAATCATCAAGCGTGTGGCCCGTATGGAAGTGGGCTTGTTTGGTGATTGCAAGCCGCTACGCGAAGGCGTTTGGGAACTCAGGGTCGATGTAGGAGCTGGGTATCGTGTGTACTATGCCCATGTCGGTAACACACTTATCCTACTCACGAGTGGCGGCGACAAAAAGTCGCAGAGCCGCGACATTGACCGTGCTATCAAGTTGTTAAAGGATTGGGAGAAGCGAAATGGCTAAAACATATCGAACCCACGAAGAGGCCACCGTCGAAATGTTCTGCAAAGATCCGGCATTGGCTGCCGATTACCTCAATGCAGTACTAGAAGACGGCGATGAGACTGACCTGATGTTGGCGCTACGTGCCCTAAGTAAGGCATTTGGCGGTGTGCAGGAGGTAGCGCGCCAGGCGGATGTTAATGCCCACACTTTGTACCGTACCCTTTCTGAGAAGGGGAATCCCGAACTCAAAACGTTGTCTGCTATTTTAAAAGCGATGGGTATGCGCTTGGCCATTCAGCCATTAAACATACATAGCCAGCGTCACGCACACGCCTAACAAAAACGGGAAAAATAACTTTCGTAGGTAGGGTTGCGCGCAACCCTATGTTTGGTTCATTTAAAATTTTGTCCGATTTACTGAATGGGTATATTCATGTTAAATATCAAAAAATCGCTAAAAAAAGCAAATCTGATTTTTACTTTTTTGGTTGTTCATGCCTGTGCCAGTAGTGCCTTTACAGCCCCAGCGCTTACAGGTATCATGTTGTCCACCACTGTCTGGAATGCAGCCACCGATACTACTAATACCACGGTTAAAGTCAGCCCACAGCCCGCTGTAGCAGCGCTGCCTGTCTGCACCGCCAACTCAACCAATTTATTGACAGTTGGCCCTGCGTCTGCTACAGAAGCGCAGTTTATCATTAATCCTGCTGCTGTCACAGAAAATACTACAGTGACTATTGTTTGTGGAGGAAAAATGGCATCTTTAGTGCTGCAGCCAGCAGTGCTTCCTGCCCAAATAAAAGACCTTTTTTATAGAACAAATTCTGATGGAAACATGAATATTTATTTCCAGTTGGCCCGCTCAACTAGCGAAATTATAGGGAAAACCAAGACCAGTTTTTGGGTGGCTGCCTAGGTGTCTGCTACTTTCTCTCCATTTTATTATGAGGATTCATGGTTCTTCTTAACTCCTGATGGATGGAGTACGTTAATTACATCGAGTCCACAATCAGTAGCCTATAAAATCAACCAAATTCCTGAAAAATTAACCTACTTCACAATTCCTACTGAAACACCAGAAGCTGATTTTAGATATCTTAATATAAAAATCGGTGGTGGTAAAATTTCAAATGTTTTCAATTTTTTTTTGTTTTTAAAATTATTAACTTCTAAATAAAAGATTTAAATTATACTTTCGTATAAAAAGATGAGTGACAAGGTTGTGAAATTCATCGGATTTAGAGAAAGACAAAGTTTTTCTAGTGTAG
>NZ_JAQUCA010000008.1 GCF_028686475.1 Giesbergeria sp.
CCAGCGTGATATAGCTCGGGACGCAGTTTGGCAAGGTCATAGCGCCGATGACCGCCTGCGGTATGTTCTGCACTCAATTTACCAGCCGCCTCCCAGCGGCGCAAGGTTGTTATGGACACACCTAACGTCTTTGCTGCTTCTCCTATGCTTACCAATCTATTCATAATGGATATATTATCATAGATTTGAGTAGATTCATTGAGTGCTGCTGCTAACCCTTGTGTCGCCAGAATGACGCTCTGCGGCGCATTGGCACCGTTATGCCAGCATGAGCGCACCACGGGGCGCAACGCAGTATCCATCACGTCAAGCCAGTGTCCACCACCCGGCGCTCCAGTGCCAAAAATTCTTTAGACTGCATTTCATTGAGGCGCGACACCGTGCGCGGAAATTCGTGCGCCAGTGGGCCTTCGGTATAAAGTTCTTCCGGCGGCACAGCGGCCGAAATCACCAGCTTCACGCGCCGGTCGTACAACACATCCACCAGCCAAGTAAAACGCCGCGCTGGCGAGGCCATACTGACGGGCAAATGTGGCACATTCGACAGCAACACGGTATGAAATTGATTCGCAATTTCCAGATAATCGTTTTGCGAACGCGGGCCACCACACAATTCCCGAAAATCCAACCACACCACGCCACCGGCTTTGCGCCGGGCGCGGATTTCGCGTGCTTCAATGTGCAAAACTGGCTCTTCGTCGTGGATTTCGGCCAGCTGGTCAAACATTTTGGCCATCTCGGCATCGGCCTGCTCGCCCAAGGGGCAATGGTAGAGCTTGGCGTTTTCTAGCGTGCGACGGCGGTAGTCGGTGCCGTTGTCCACATTAATCACTTCCATGCGCTGGTTGAGCAAGGCAATGGCGGGCAAAATGCGGTCGCGGTGCAAGCCATTCGGGTACAAACCGTCTGGCTCAAAATTGGAGGTGGTGACAAAGCCCACTCCATTCTCAAACAGCGCCACCAGCAGGCGGT
The DNA here is from genome assembly GCF_028686475.1 of Giesbergeria sp. Classification (GTDB taxonomy): domain Bacteria; phylum Pseudomonadota; class Gammaproteobacteria; order Burkholderiales; family Burkholderiaceae_C; genus Simplicispira. The sequence continues at coordinate 973 of NZ_JAQUCA010000008.1, forward strand.
GCAAAATCATGGCATCGGTAATATCGGCCACATGGAATTCATCAAAACAGATGAGTTTATAGCGCTTGGCGATACGCGCGCCCAGCACGTCCAACGGATTTTGTTGGCCTTGCAAGATGGCCAACTCACGGTGTACCTCGCGCATAAACTCATGAAAATGCAGGCGCACTTTGCGCTTGAGCGGCACGGCATTAAAAAAGCAATCCATCAGAAAGCTCTTGCCGCGCCCGACACCGCCGAACATATACACCCCTTTGGGGATGTCGGGGCGGTTAACCAATTTTTTCAGTGCATTAGAGCGGCGAGATTTATAGACTGCCCACTCTTGAGCGCAGCGCTCTAACGCTTGCACGGCACGCAACTGGGCCGGGTCACTCTGAAAGCCCTTGGCTACCAGTTCGGCCTCGTAGGCCTGAAGAACGGAAACGGACACCATCAGCCCCCTTGCTCTGCAAAAAGAAAATCTCTGGTGCCCGACGCGCAGACACCAGAGTTAGCAAAATCACCGCCCTGCGGCGGTGGAAAAGCCTCAAAAAGGCTTAGAAATTCAGTGTGCGCTTATCGACCGCCAAGGCTGCTTCTTTGGTGGCTTCACTCAAAGAGGGGTGGGCGTGGCAAATGCGGGCAATGTCTTCGGCGCTGGCCTTGAATTCCATCGCTACCACGGCTTCAGAAATCAACTCGGAAGCCATTGGGCCAACAATGTGGACGCCCAAAATTTCATCGGTGGCAGCATCGGCCAAGAACTTCACCATGCCGGTGGTGTCGCCCAGCGCACGGGCGCGGCCATTGGCCAAGAACGGGAAGGTGCCGGCCTTGTATTTCACGCCGTCGGCCTTGAGTTGTTGCTCGGTGCGGCCCACCCAAGCAATTTCCGGGCTGGTGTAAATCACCCAAGGGATGGTGTTGAAGTTGACATGGCCGTGTTGGCCCGCAATGCGCTCGGCCACTGCCACGCCTTCTTCTTCGGCCTTGTGTGCCAGCATTGGGCCACGCACCACGTCACCCACGGCCCACACACCGGGCAGGTTGGTCTTGCAGTCGCCATCGACCACAATCGCGCCGCGCTCGTCCAGTTGCAGGCCCACGGCTTCGGCGTTCAGGCCGTTGGTGTTGGGCACGCGGCCAATCGAGACGATGAGTTTGTCGGCATCCAGCGTTTGGGCTTCGCCCTTGGCGTTGGTGTAGGCGATAGAAACGCCCTTTTTGCCAGTTTTGATGTCGCCAACCTTCACGCCGAGTTCAATCTTCAAGCCTTGCTTATCGAAGGCTTTTTTGGCTTCTTTGGCGATTTGCTCGTCCACCGCGCCCAAGAAGGTGGGCAGACCTTCCAAAATCGTCACATCGGCACCCAGACGGCGCCAAACCGAACCCATTTCCAAACCAATCACGCCGGAACCAATCAGCGCCAGCTTTTTCGGCACGGCACCAATCCGCAATGCGCCATCGTTGGACAGTACGTGTTCTTCGTCAAACGGTGTGCCGGGCAAGGCGCGCGCATTGGAGCCAGTAGCAATGATGACTTGCTTGGCCACCAAAGTGTCGGGCTTGTCGCCAGCCACTTGCACTTCGTAGCCGCCTTCGACCGCCTTGGCAAACGAGCCGCGACCGTGGAAGAAACTGACCTTGTTCTTTTTGAACAGGTACAAAATGCCGTCGTTGTTTTGCTTGACCACGTTGTCTTTGCGGGCAATCATCTTGGCCACGTCCATCTTTACGTCTTTGGCGCTGATGCCGTGTTCGGCAAAGTGGTGGTTGGCGTGGTCAAAATGCTCGGACGATTGCAGCAGCGCCTTGGAGGGGATACAACCGACGTTGGTGCAGGTGCCGCCGGGTGCGGGGCCGCCCTTGTCGTTCTTCCATTCGTCGATACAGGCAACGTTAAAACCCAGTTGGGCAGCGCGGATGGCGGCAATGTAACCACCGGGGCCAGCGCCAATCACCACGACATCAAATGCTTTGCTCATAAAAATCTTTCTTTATCGGTTCAAAAAAACCCACCGATGGGCGCCAGCGCAAGCTGGGCCACATGGGTGGGTCCATCGGTCAGGGTTTAGATGTCAAACAGCAGGCGCGAAGGGTCTTCCAGCGCTTCCTTCATCGCTACCAAGCCCAGCACGGCTTCACGGCCATCAATGATGCGGTGGTCATACGACATGGCCAAGTAGTTCATCGGGCGGATAACGATTTGGCCGTTTTCCACCACAGCGCGGTCTTTGGTAGCGTGAACGCCCAAAATGGCCGATTGCGGTGGGTTGATGATGGGGGTAGAAAGCATCGAGCCAAAAGTACCGCCATTGGAGATGGAGAAAGTGCCGCCGGTCATTTCTTCCATGCCCAGCTTGCCTTCTTGCGCCTTCTTGCCAAATTCAGCGATTTTCTTTTCGATGTCGGCAAAGCTCATTTGGTCGGCGTTACGCAAAATCGGCACCACCAAACCACGCGGCGAACCGACAGCGATACCGATGTCAAAGTAACCGTGATAGACGATGTCGTTGCCATCGACCGAGGCGTTCAGCACCGGGAACTTCTTCAGTGCATGAACAGCAGCCTTGACAAAGAAGCTCATGAAGCCAATCTTCACGCCATGCTCTTTGCTGAAGGCATCTTGGAACTTCTTACGCATCTCCATTACCGGGGCCATGTTCACTTCGTTGAACGTGGTCAGGATGGCGTTGGTGGACTGAGATTGCAACAGACGCTCGGCCACACGGGCGCGCAGGCGGCTCATGGGCACGCGCTGCTCGGGGCGTTCGCCCAGTTCCAGCTTGGACGAAGGTGCGGCCACTTGCGGCAAAACCTTGGTAGGCACGCCGGTGGGGATAACCGCAGCCGTGGATTGCACGCCACCGGCCACAGCGGCCAGCACGTCGCCCTTGGTGACGCGGCCATCTTTGCCAGTACCAGTAACGGCGGACACCGACAGGTTGTTGTCGGCCAGCAGCTTGGCAGCGGCGGGCATGGCGACATCGCCCTTGTTGGCGGCGGCAGCTGGTGCAGCCACAGAGGCGGCGGCGGGCGCGGCAGCAGGAGCAGCAGCGGCAGCACCAGCTTTGCCTTCGGTGTCAATTTTGGCGATAAGTTGCTCGGCAGTGACGGTAGCGCCATCACCTTGGATGATTTCGGCCAGCACGCCAGCGGCAGGGGCGGGCACTTCTAGCACCACTTTGTCAGTCTCGATTTCAATCAAGATTTCATCGACCGCCACGGCCTCGCCGGCCTTTTTCTTCCAAGTCAGCATGGTGGCTTCGGCCACGGATTCGGACAGCTGTGGAACTTTAACTTCTACGATTGCCATTTCAATTCTTTCGGTAACAGGTTTTGTTCTGGATAGGGGTTGCTGGCCTTACTTGGACAGGACAAAACCCTTGAGCTTGGCAAATGCGCCTTCGACCAGCGCCTTTTGCTGTTCTTGGTGCAAGTGCGAGTAACCTACCGCTGGCGATGCCGAAGCAGCGCGACCGGAGTAACCCAGCTTTTGGCCATCGGCCATGTTTTCGTGGATGTTGTGCTGGATGAAGAACCAAGCGCCTTGGTTTTGCGGTTCATCTTGGCACCAAACGATGTCGGTGGCGTTGGGGTACTTTTTCAGTTCGGCCGCAAAGGCTTTGTGCGGGAACGGATAGAGCTGCTCAACACGGATGATGGCCGTATCGGTGATTTCCTTCTCGGCGCGCTTTTTCACCAAGTCGTAATAGACCTTACCAGAGCAAGCCACCACGCGCTTGATCTTATCGGCCTTCTTGCTGATAGCGTCGTCTTGCTCACCAATCACGGTTTGGAACATGCCCGAGGTGAACTCAGACAGTGGTGACGTGGCATCTTTGTTACGCAGCAGCGACTTGGGCGTAAAGATAACCAAGGGCTTACGCAAATCGCGCACCATTTGGCGGCGCAGCACATGGAAAATCTGGCTGGCGGTGGTGGGTTGCACCAGCTGCATATTGGTATCAGCTGCCAATTGCAAGAAACGCTCAACACGGGCCGAGCTATGTTCAGGGCCTTGGCCTTCGTAGCCGTGCGGCAGCATCAGGGTCAGGCCATTGGCACGGCCCCACTTGACTTCACCCGAGGCAATGAACTGGTCAATCACCACTTGGGCACCGTTGGCGAAGTCACCAAACTGGCCTTCCCAAATCACCAAAGAACTGGGGTCAGAACCGGCATAGCCGTATTCAAAGCCCATCACCGCTTCTTCGGACAGGATGGAGTCAATCACGACAAACGGGGCTTGGTTTTCGGCCACGTTTTGCAGCGGCACATAGGTGCCGGTATCCCACTTTTCGCGGTTTTGGTCGTGAATCACGGCGTGGCGGTGCGTGAAAGTGCCACGGCCACAGTCTTCGCCCGACAAGCGCACCGGGTAGCCGCTGGCCACCAGCGAGGCAAACGCCATGTGTTCGCCCATGCCCCAGTCCACATTGATTTCGCCCCGGCCCATTGCGGCGCGGTCGTCATAGACTTTTTTCACCAACTGGTGCGGTGTCAGGGTGGCAGGCAGGGTGGTGAGTTTTTCAGACAGGCGCTTCCACTCGGTCAGGGGAATGCCGGTTTCACCTGCATCGGTCCACTTTTTACCGACAAATGGCGACCAGTCGATGGAATACTTGCTCTTGAAGTTGGTCAGAACCGGGTCCACGGTGTGCTTACCGGCATCCATCGCGGCGCGGTAGGCTTTGACCATGTCGTCGCCCAGCGTTTCGCCCAAGCCTTGCGCGGCCAGCTTGTCGGCGTACAGCTTGCGCGTACCGGGGTGCTGACCAATCTTCTTGTACATCAGCGGCTGGGTGAGCGCGGGGGTATCTTGCTCGTTGTGGCCCAGTTTGCGGAAGCAAATAATATCCACCACGATGTCTTTGCGGAATTCCATGCGGAACTCTAGTGCCAGTTGCACCGCCAACACCACGGCTTCGGGGTCATCACCATTGACGTGCAGCACCGGCGACTCAATCATCTTAACGATGTCGGTGCAATACAGCGTCGAGCGCATGTCGCGCGGGTCCGAGGTGGTAAAGCCGATTTGGTTGTTGATAATCAGATGCACCGTGCCGCCCGTGCTGTAACCACGGGTTTCGGACAGGGCCAGCGTTTCTTGGTTGACACCTTGGCCGCCAAAAGCGGCATCGCCGTGTACCAGCACCGGCAGCACTTGGCTGCCTTTGGGGTCGTTGCGGCGGTCCATACGGGCGCGCACCGAACCTTCGACCACGGGGTTGACGATTTCCAAATGCGAGGGGTTAAAGGCCAGCGACAAATGCACTGGGCCGCCTGCGGTAGCCACGTCGGAGCTAAAACCTTGGTGGTATTTAACGTCACCGGCGGGCAGGTCTTCGGGGGCGGTGTGGTCAAACTCGGCAAACAAATCTTTGGGCAGCTTGCCCAAGGTGTTGACCAAAACGTTCAGGCGGCCACGGTGGGCCATACCGATGACGATTTCTTGCACGCCCTTGGCACCGGCTTGCTGAATCAGCTCGTCCATCGCGGCGATGAAGCTCTCGCCACCTTCTAAGGAGAAGCGTTTTTGACCGACGTACTTGGTGTGCAGGTAGCGCTCTAGGCCCTCGGCTGCCGTGAGGCGGTCAAGGATGTGCTTTTTCTTGTCGGCGTTGAATTGCGGCGTGCTGCGGATGCTTTCGAGTTTTTGCTGCCACCAACGCTTCTGGTTTTGGTCGGTGGTGTGCATGAACTCGGCACCAATGGTGCCGCAGTAGGTTTGGCGCAGCGCGTTGATGAGTTCGCGCAGCGGCATGGATTCTTTGCCAAAGAAGGTGTTGCTGGTGTTGAACACGGTTTCTTGGTCGGCATCGCTGAAGCCGTAGAACGATGGCTCTAGCTCAGGGATGGCGGGGCGCTCGGTGCGCTTGAGTGGGTCCAAATCGGCCCAACGCTGGCCTACGTTGCGGTAAGCGGCAATCAGTTGTTGGGTAAAAACGCGCTTGCGGCCCAAATCGGAATCAGCGCCGCTGGCTTGCACGACCTTGGTGCCGCCTTGCTTGGCACGCTCGGCAAAGGCATTGATAACCGGCAGGTGCGGCACGTCTTTGGCGTTGGAGCCATCGACAGCGGGCACATGTTGCAGCGCATCGAAGTAATCGCGCCACGTATCGGGCACGCTGCCCGGGTTGGCCAAGTAGTTTTCATACATCTCTTCGACATAGGGCGCATTGCCGCCGAAGAGATAGGTGTTGCCTTGGTAGGCTTGGTAGACGGATGTCTTATCGCTCATATTTTCCGCTGACCTCAGCTTTCCTAGAGAAAGCATTAGCTGGTTTAAGAAACCTTCCGCGACACGGCTGTACCGATTGGCGGATGCGACTGTGGCTGGGAAGGGCCTGTTCGGGCTAGATTGTGCCACCGAAAACCCCACTGTGCGCGCTAGGAGTTTCCCTTGTCGCGTACATTGGGGCACTTGATGGGACTTACGCTGATGAATTCTTCCTCGCCACAGCAAAAAACTTTTTTATTCTTGCTGATTTGCACTTCGCTGGCCTTTGCGGCGGTGCTGTGGCCGTTTTACGATGCAGTGTTTTGGGGGGTGGTGCTGGCTATTTTGTTTGCGCCGCTGCACCGACGCCTGTTGCAGCGCTTGCCCAAGCACCCCAATTTGGCCGCCTTGCTGATGGTGGGCCTGTGCCTGATGGTGGTCATTTTGCCCATGACGCTGCTGGGCTTGTCATTAGTGCAAGAGGCTACCCATACCTATGAACGTTTGCGCTCTGGGCAGCTGAATTTGGGGCTTTATTTTCAGCAAATGATTGCTGCCTTGCCCGATTGGGCGGTGCAGTTGTTGGCGCGCTTTGAGCTGACCAGCATGGAGGCGGTGCAACAAAAGCTATCGACCGTGGCGGTGCAAGCCAGCCAACTGATTGCCACGCGCGCCCTCAATATTGGCCAAAACACCTTTCAGTTTCTCATCAGCTTGGGCATCATGCTCTATCTGCTGTTTTTTTTGCTGCGCGATGGCACTGTCTTGGTGGCGCGGTTGCGCGATGCGGTGCCCTTGAATGGACCACACAAGCACCATTTGGTGCTTAAATTTACCACCGTCATTCGGGCTACCGTCAAGGGCAATGTGCTGGTGGCGGCCGCGCAAGGGATGTTGGGCGGCTTTATTTTTACGGTGTTGGGTATTCAGGGGGCGGTGTTTTGGGGCGTGCTGATGGCCTTTTTGTCTTTGCTGCCTGCGGTGGGGGCCGGGCTGATTTGGGGGCCAGTGGCGCTTTATTTTTTTGCCACCGGGGCCACCGGGCAGGCCATCATTCTGACGGCCTTTGGGGTGGGGGTGATTGGTTTGGTGGACAACCTGCTGCGCCCGATTTTGGTGGGTAAAGATACCAAGATGCCCGACTATGTGGTGCTGATTTCTACCTTGGGTGGCATGTCTTTGCTGGGCATCAATGGCTTTGTGATTGGCCCGGTGATTGCTGCACTGTTTATGGCCACTTGGGATATTTTTGCAGCAGAAAACAGTGGCCGTCCGCCACCATCCTAGGGTTCAGCAGCGGGCAGATGCGGCTCCAGTTGCTCCATCGGCATGGGTTTGCTAAACAAATAGCCTTGGTAGGCCAAGCAACCTTGGGTGTGCAAAAAGGCTTGCTGCTGGCGGGTTTCTACGCCTTCGGCAATCACCTCAAGGCGCAAGGCGCGCCCCATCGCAATGATGGTTTGCACAATCACGGCATCATCGGGGTCGGTGGTGATGTCGCGCACAAACGATTGCTCAATTTTGAGCTGGTCTAGGGGCAAGCGCTTGAGGTATTGCAAAGACGAGTAACCGGTGCCAAAGTCGTCCATCGAGAAGCGCACCCCCACAGCCCGCAGTGCCAGCATTTTGGCAATCGTGGCTTCAACATTTTCTAGCACCAAACTTTCGGTGAGCTCTAGTTTGAGGGTTTGCGGCGGTGCGCCGGTTTCGGCCAATACCGCCTGCACCTGTTGCACAAAATTATCTTGGCGAAATTGTCGGGCGCTGACGTTGACGGCAATGCTCAGGTGGGCGCGTTCGGGGTGGCTGGCCCATGCACGCAGTTGGCGGCAGGCGGTCTCTAGTACCCAATGGCCAATCGGCAAAATCAGGTCAGACTCTTCGGCCAGCGGAATAAACTGGGCGGGCGAGACCATGCCTTTTTCGGGGTGAATCCAGCGCACCAAGGCTTCTAGCCCCTGGACTTGGTCTTGTTCATCCACTTGCAATTGGTAGAACAGGCACAGCTGCTGCTTTTCTACCGCAAGGCGCAAATCGGCCTCTAGGCTGACTTTGGCCTCAAAATGGGCTTGAATTTGCGGGTCGTAAAAGCGGTAGGTGTTGCGCCCTTCGTTTTTGGCGCGGTACATGGCGGCTTCGGCCTGCTTGAGCAAATCATCCAAGGTTTGGCGCTGGGCATCAAACAGGGTGATGCCGATGCTGGCGGTCACAAAGTAGGTTTGCCCTTCTAATTGCATCGGCTGGGCCAAGCATTGGGCGCATTCGAGTACCACCTGTTCGGCTTCGCTGGCAGCTTGTTGGGGCTGCTGGCTCAGGGCGGCAAAGACAAAACCAAATTTATCGCCATCCAGCCGGGCGACGGTGTCGTTGGCGCGCACGGTTTGCGCCAAGCGCTGGCCGACTTGTTGCAGTAGCCGGTCGCCAATGCTGTGGCCTCGGGCATCGTTGATGCGCTTAAAGCCATCCAAATCTAACAACACTACGGCGCCGCGCTGGTCGCTGCGCGCACAGCCATCTAAAGCCAACTTGAGCCGCTCTAGTAGCATACGGCGGTTGGGCAGCTGGGTCAGGGTGTCGTAAAAAGCCAGCTGATGCGCTTGTTGCTCGGCTTGGTGCTGGCGTTGTAGGGCATTGCGAAACGCCAGCACGGCACCGGCCAAGCGCCCTAACTCGCCCGATTGTTGGGTGTGTAGCGCCTGCAAGCGCGGTAGTGGTAATTCTTGGCTGGGATTGTTGGCCAAGGCATACAGGGCATCGGCAATATCGAGCATCGAGTTGCCAGCACGCCGGGCCAGCCAGTAGGCCGCGCCCAATAACAGCAGCAAAATGGCCATGCCCAACCACAACACCCGCTCGGCCAGTTGGACGAAGGTTTGCACTTGGGCGGCGTTGCGCTGCTGTGCGCGCTCGGCCAACAATACGCCAATGCGGCTGGAAAAAATAGAAAAATCGCGAAAATGTTGCCGCCCTTGGTTGAGGATGTCGCGCGCCACGCTGGGGTCTACCGCCAAGGTATCGGTGGACATGATGACAAAGCGCCGATAAGACTCTAGTTCTTGCTGCAAGCCTTTGGCGCTGCCGTGGTTGGCATCGAGTACCAGCGCTGAACTGCTGAGCTGCTGCACTTGCTGGCGCAAAACATCCAAATCGTTGACGATGGCGCTGTGCATTCGGTACAGCTGCAACTCATTGAGCGAACCATTGAGCGCACCTTCTAGGGCCGTGGCCATGCGTTTTTGTATCAAACCAATGTCGCGCGAAAAACTGGCGGCATCTTGCATCACTTGCAAGTCTCGCTGTTGCGCTTTGCTGGCCAACTCAAATTGTTGGTGCACGCTGTGCAAAGAGCTGTACAGCACCAGCAGGGCGACGCACACCAACAAGGCCATTGGCCCCAGTAAAAAAAGCTGTAATCGGCGCCCGGTGTTCATAGCGCATCCAAGGTGGCCAGCAATTCGGGCCAGTGGCCAGGCTCTATGCTGGCCAGGTATTCAAAACTGGGGGTAGCGCCATTGCCCAAAGGCCGAAAGAGAACCAAGCTGGCCTCGGGGGGCAAATAATCTATCAGCTCGGCCATGTTGGGGCCGTGGGCCACCACGATGCGATTGCTACGCGGGGTGGAGATTTTTTCTGACAACCAGTAGCGGGTGCGGGCTACGGCTGGTTTCTTCTCGGCTTCGGGCATGGCAGCGGTGTAGCGCAAATTGGGGTCTATTTGTATCGGGCCGTTAAAAACACGGCGCGCGCTTTCTTGGGCGCGGCAAAACGGGCTACTGACCACTTGCTGGTAGGGGATACGCAATTGGCGCACAAAACCCGCTATTTTGTCCAGTTGCGCCCGGCCTGCATCGGTGAGTGGGCGCTGGCTGGCGCAATCATCGAGCTTGACCGGAATTTGGTCTGGAATACGGGCATTGGTCGGGCCGTGGCGCATGTACAGCACCAAACCGCCTTGGCGCAACAATTGCACATGCTGGCGCTGTGCCTTTATCACCCGAAAATCACTGGGCGGCGGTATCTGCACATCAGCGGCCAACGCCTTGCCCGCGCCAGCCAAGCACAAAGACACACACAGGCCGCACCAAAGCTGACGAAGCAAGCCCGGTTGCAGCAGTGGGCCAAAACGATAGGGTGTGCGTGTGTTTTGCATAAATACTCTCCTTGTCTTACAGCCCAGTTCTACAACTTGCCACCCAGTCAGTACTATTTTTCTAGCAGTGCAAAGTGTACAGAAGACGGCTACCGTCTTAACAACACCTTAAGGCCAAGCCGTGCAAGGACAAATCTCCTGCAACTTGCAGGGCTTCCGTTCCAATGGGTAATGCGCTTGGGTACACTGCAACACACCCCGGCACCGTGGTTTGCGGTACGGTTTTTTGGTCAACTTGTTTTTTCAAGGAGTAAACGCAATGGGTCTGTTTGACATGTTCAAGAGCGATTCGGGCGACAAAATGACGCCCCACTTGGCTTTTGCCACCAGCCTGATTTACATGATGTCTGCCGATGGCGAGATTGACCACGAAGAAATCGGCCACCTGCTGTCGGTTCTGGGTGGTTCGGACCAAGGCAATGGCACCGTGGGCGTGGGCGCACAGAACCAAGCCCTGCTCGATAGCGCTGTCAAATACCGCCGCAAAAACTCGATTGACACCTTTTTGCAAGAAGCGACACCGCTGCTCAGCGACGCGCAAAAAATGTGCATGTTGGTCAATTTGATTGACTCTTCTTTGGCCGACGGCCAACCCGAGCCTGAAGAGCAAGCGCTGTTTGGCAAGTTTATGCAAGCTTTTGGCATCTCTGAAGAGCGTTTCCGCCCCTTCTTTGAAATCATCATGCTCAAGAACGACCGCTCGGTGTTCACCAACCAAAACCACCCCAAGAATGACCCTAGCTACCAAGTGAAGCTGTCGATTCCGTCTTAAGGTTTTGAGCAGGGCCGGGGCTGGGATAATCCAGTCCTATGGCCATGTTTGCGGAAGGCATTCTTACACTCCACTGGGACCAATCGGTACCGGTTAATTTGGCGCGCATTGCCCGGCGCATGGAGATTGCTATCCGCCTCAGCGATAGCCTGCAAGCCTGCGCGCTGCTAGACATCAGCCCGCAAAACAAAGCCCGCATCACCATTGGCAAGCAGCAAAGCGTACAGCGCCAGCGCTATGGCGTGGCCCACGCGATTGGCCATGTGGCCCTGCACCATCTGCGGCCCGGCCACCAGCGGCTGATTGATGTGGCCGACAATTTTGGCGTCGATGCCAACAACCGCACCGAGCTAGAGGCGAATCAGTTTGCCTTGGCGTTGCTTTTGCCGGCCTCTGCATTAGCACAGCAGCTAGAAAACCAACCGATGGCCCAATTAAACGATGTGGCCCAGCGCTTTGAGGTGCCGCCTATCTTGGTCAAGCAGCGCATGGCCGATTTAAGTTTGCATTTTCAGCGCCCTTTGGCCTTGCAACCCTATGTGGGTGATAGCCACAGCGATTGGGTTTAATTGCTAACCGGTGTTACCAATTTTTACCATTGCCCGCGTTGTGGCTGGCGCTGGCGCATGGCCAGCTGCAACAAGGTGACGGTGTCCGGGCGTTGGGCGCGGGCAGCAAAATCTATGGCGCGCAAACCCAATTGGTTTTTCAGCATCGGGTCTGCACCCTCGTCTAACAGCCTTTGGGTGCAGGCAATGCTGCCGTATTGTGCTGACATCATCAAGGGCGTGCTGCCATTGGGCGAAGCGGCATCAATGTACGCATGGTGTTCTAGCAGCAAAGCCACCATGTCTTCTTGCCCTGCTTGATGGCTGGAGGCGGCGTAGTGCAATGGTGTCCAGCCGGTTTTGTTCACGTCGGCACCACGCGCTATCAAACTGCGTGCTGCTTCTAAGTGGCCTTTCAGGGCCGCCATCATCAAGGGGCTTTCGCCGTGGGCATTGCGAACTTCCACATTCAAGGTTGGCAGCGCCAGCAAGGCCGCGAAAGCACGCAGTGAACCCAATTGCAGCGCTAAGGTCAGGCCGGTTTGGCCTTTGTCGTTGCGCGTGTGCGGGTCCATACCCCGGCGCAACAGGGTTTGCAGGGCAGCGGCATCGTCACGGTGGATAGCGGTGAAAAAATCTTCGTGCGCCCCAGCATGTGCCTGCCAAGCCCACAGAACACCAGCCGCGCCGGTAACGGCCAAAAAACCACGGCGGGCAATGGCGCTCATGCTTTAACTCCGGCAAACAGGGTATCGAAGTTGCGACTGGTGGCCTCGGCCACGGTTTCTAGGCTGATACCTTGGGTGCTGGCAATTTGTTGTGCCACAAAAGGCACATAGGCCGGGCTATTGACCTTGCCCCGATAGGGCACCGGGGCCAAATAGGGGCTATCGGTTTCAATCAGCAAACGGTCTAATGGCACCAAAGCCACCACGTCGCGCAAGGCTTGGGCACTTTTGAAAGTGATGATGCCCGAGAACGAGAGGTAGTAGCCCAAATCCAGCACCGCCCGCGCTACCTCGGCGGATTCGGTAAAGCAATGGAACACGCCACCGGCGCGGTTGCTGCTGCCGTTTTCGCCCTCTTGGCGCAAAATGGCCAGTGTATCGTCGGCAGCGCTGCGCGTGTGGATGATGAGCGGTTTGCCGCAAGCACGGGCGGCGCGGATGTGGGTGCGAAAGCGCTGGCGCTGCCACTCTAAATCGGCAATGCTGCGCCCGCCTTTGCGCTCTTCCATGCCGTAATAATCGAGGCCGGTCTCGCCAATGGCTACCACGCGCGGCAAAGCGGCATGGGTCAACAAGTCTTGCTCAGAGGGTTCTTGCACCCCTTCGTTGTCTGGGTGGACACCCACCGTGGCCCAAAAATTGTTGTATTCGGTGGCCAGTGCGTGAACGGCGGGGAACTCTTCCATCGTGGTGCAGATGCACAAAGCGCGGCTGACTTGAGCTTGCTGCATTGCCACCCGAATGGCGGGCAATTGGCTGCTGAGTTCAGGGAAATTAAGGTGGCAGTGGGAATCAGTAAACACGTTGTTAAATGGTTTGCGTGGGCTTGTCGGAACCCAAAGCGGTGCCCAAAATGGATTCTATTTTGGCCTTGAGTTGGCGCGCTTTTTCGTCTTTGGGAAATTGCACCCCTACCCCTTGCACCCGGTTGCCGCCAGCACGCGCGGGCGTGACCCAAGCCACCCGACCGGCCACTGGGTAACGCTGCGTGTCTTCGGGCAGGGTGAGCAGCACATAGACATCATCGCCCAAACGGTATTCACGCGGTGTCGGGACAAAAATGCCGCCATCGGCAAAAAATGGAATATAGGCTGCGTGCAAAGCAGCTTTTTCCTTGATGGCCAATTGCATGACACTGGGGCGGGGCGCGGTAGAAGGGCTACTGGTCAGCATGGTAGGGCAAGGGCGTTAAACGGAGGATAGAGGCGAGTTTAGAACGTTTCGTGCTTGTGCGGCCAGGGCTTCGAGCATCAGGCTGGTGTTAAACGGATGCTCTGCGCTGCGCGCCGCTTGCATGAGTGCTTTGCCCCATTGCGTGAGGGCGGGCAAGGGCGGGGGCGCTGGTAAATCCGTCGCCACAAAGTAACGCGGGGCCGCACCCACGCGCAGTGCCAACAAATCGTGGCAAATTTTTTGCAGCGTGGCAATCGCCTGTGCCGGGGTGTAGGTGTTGAGGGCGTTAGGCTGGCCACTCAACAGCGCCTGCGGCAGTTGCGCCCAGGCTTGGGGGCTGTGTTCGGTATGCGATAGCGCCAGCGCATCGTCCGGGCGGCCACCGGCCATGCGGAGCAGGGCGGTAGCGGTTTGGCTGGGCACGCCTTGTTGTGCTAACCAGTGCAGCATTTGCTCTGGGGCGGGCCAAGCCATCGTGTGGCCCAAACAGCGGCTGCGAATGGTGGGCAGCAGTTGGTGGGCGGCCTCGCTGGCCAGCACAAAGCGCACATCGCCGGGTGGCTCCTCCAGTGTTTTGAGCAGCGCGTTGGCAGTGATGGTGTTCATTTGCTCGGCTGGATAGACCAATACCGCCTTGCCCCGATTGCGCGCGCTGGTACGCTGGGAGAACTCTACCGCGCTCCGCATGGCCTCAACGCGGATTTCGCGGCTGGGCTTGCGTTTTTTCTCATCAATCTCGGACTGGGCTTTTTCTGACAAGGGCCAACCCCGTGCCAGCAGTTCGGTTTCGGGCATCAGTATGCACAAATCAGCGTGGGTATGCACCTCAATGGCGTGGCAACTGGCACAGCGGCCACAAGCGCCTTGGGCGCTGGGGGTATCGCACAACCATGCGCGCACCAACTCTAGCGCCAAAGCAAATTGCCCCAAGCCCGACGGCCCTTGCAATAACCAAGCGTGGCCGCGTTGGGCCAACAAGGCATCGCGCTGGGTGGCCAGCCACGGCGCTAAAGGCGGTGCTGCTGGGCCTGCCTGCGGCTCGCTCATGTTTGCGGCACCCCGGCCCAACAAGCCCGGTCTGCCAGTGCAGCGGTCAGTTGTTGCCAGACGACTTGCGGCGTTTGGGCGGCATCTAAGCGCACAAAACGTTCTGGCGCTTGGGCCGCGCGCGCGGCGTAACCTTGGGCCACGCGGGTAAAAAAGTCTTGGTTCAAGGCTTCAAAGCGGTCGGGTTGGCGGGCATCGGCCAAGCGTGCGGCGGCGACCTGTGGCGGCAAATCAAACCAAAGCGTGATGTCGGGCTGGCGCAGTTGGCCCTCGGGGGGGCTGGCCGATGCTTGTACCCACTGCTCTAGCAGGGCCAAAATCTGCGGATTAAAGCCGCGTCCAGCGCCTTGGTAGGCAAAGGTGGCATCGGTAAAGCGGTCACACAAGACCACCTCGCCGCGTGCCAAGGCCGGTTCTATCACGCAACGCAGATGGTCGCGCCGGGCAGCAAAGACCAACAGGGCTTCGGTCAGGGCATCCATCTCGTCGTGCAACAACAAAGTGCGTAATTTTTCGGCCAATGCGGTGCCGCCCGGCTCGCGCGTGACGGTAACGGTGTGGCCTTGGGCGCGCAAAGCCTCGGCCAAAGGAGCGATGTGCGAGGATTTTCCCGCACCATCAATGCCTTCAAAAGTGATAAAAAAACCAGCGGCCATATTGTAAAAATCCTTTGAAAAGCAGCAGCTTACCGGCCACGCTGGTAGCGATTGACAGCCCGGTTATGCTCCTCTAGCGAGGCACTGAAATGGCTGCTGCCATCGCCCTTGGCGACAAAATACAGCGCTTTGGTGCTTTCGGGCTGCACAGCGGCCATCAGGGCGGCTTTGCCGGGCATGGCAATCGGGGTGGGGGGTAGGCCAGCGCGGGTGTAGGTGTTCCACGGGGTATCGGTTTGCAGGTCTTTTTTGCGTAGATTGCCATCAAACTTCTCACCCAGACCATAAATGACGGTCGGGTCGGTTTGCAACAACATCCCTATGCGTAGGCGATTGCTGAATACGCCTGCAATTTGCGCCCGGTCACTGGCACGGCCCGTTTCTTTTTCCACAATGCTGGCCAAAGTCAGGGCTTGCTCGGCCGATTGCAAAGGGGTATCGCTGGCCCGCTGCGCCCAAATGGCTTCTAAATGGCGGTCCATCGCGTGCAAGGCGCGGCGCAACAGGGCCAAGTCGCTGCTGCCTTTGGCGTAGGTGTAGGTATCGGGGAAAAAGCGCCCCTCGGGGGCCACGCCGGGGCGGCCTAGCTGCTCCATCAAAGCAGCATCGCCCAAGGTAGCGCTGTCTTGGCGCAAGCCCTGCTCTCGGGCTAGTGCGGCGCGTACTTGGCGCCAGTTCCAACCTTCTACCAGTGTCAGGGCTTGGAGCGACTCTTCACCACGGGCCAATTTTTGCAACAGGCTGTAAGGTGTCAGACCACGTTCTAGCTCGTAATTGCCCGCCTTGATTTGCCGGTCTTGCCCCGAGAACCGGAACCACCAATACAGCAACCGCGCATCAGTCCGCACCCCAGCGGCTACCACTTCTTGGGCTACGCCGCGCGGCGTGGTGCCGTGTTCAATTTCGAGTTCTAACGGGCTTTGGCGCAACTCTAGCGGCTGGTATAACCACCACGCCGCCGCAGCGCAGCAGGCCAGCGCCAGCAGCAACAACCATTTCAGCAAACGAGCCACCTGTGCCTGCCCTGTAGAAAAAACAACCCGCCATCATAATGGAGTGCTATGACCCCTCATTTCAATGGAATCACCCCTCTGAGCCATCTGGGCGTTATCCGCGCCCAAGGTGATGATGCCGTTAAATTTTTGCACGGCCAATTAAGCAACGATTTTGCCCTGCTGGGCATGGAACAAGCACGCTTGGCGGCCTTTTTATCTGCCCAAGGCCGAATGCAGGCCAGCTTTATCGGCTTCAAACGCAGTGCCACCGAAGTGCTGCTAGTGTGTAGCCGCGATGTGCTGGCCGCTACCCTCAAGCGCTTGAGCATGTTTGTGCTGCGTGCCAAGGCCAAACTGAGCGATGCCTCGGACGAATTTGCCCTGTATGGCATTGCGGGCGATAGCGTAGCTGCCTTGGCCGGTAGCGTGCAAGCGCCTTGGAGCAAAACCGACCTGCGCGAAAGCAGTTTGGTGCATCTCTACCCCGCCGATGGCCAAGCGCGTGCGCTGCTCATTACCCCTGCCAGCGCCCCTGCCCCAGCAGAGCCGGCCTTAGCGGCATCGCTGTGGGCTTGGAGCGAAGTGCATAGCGGCGTTGCCACCTTGAGCGCCCCTTTAGTCGATAAACTGGTGCCGCAAATGCTCAATTACGAGTCGGTAGGCGGGGTCAATTTCAAAAAAGGTTGTTACCCCGGCCAAGAAGTGGTGGCGCGTAGCCAGTTCCGTGGCACGCTCAAACGGCGCGCCTATCTGGCCCATGCCACCGCAGAAATTGCCGTGGGGGCTGAAATCTTTACCCCCAACGATGCCGAGCAGCCCTGCGGTCTGGTGGTGCAAGTGGCACCAGCACCAGCTGGAGGATGGGAGGCGATAATTTCGGTGCAAATTGCCGCTGCCGCGCAAGGAGCCTTGCAAGTGGGCGCTGGTGCCCAAGGGGTAACGCTGGCCTTAGCCAGTTTGCCTTACGCGCTGCTGCAAGAGGTTTAACACCTGTTGGAGCCGCAGACGGCTTCGGGCATAATTAATCCCCTTATGCACACACCGCCGACCGGTAACGATCGGCGGTTTGTTTTTGGAGAACAAAATGACCACCCTTCCCCTCACTAAGCGCGGCGCCGAGCAGCTCAAGGCCGAGTTGCACCGCCTTAAAACCGTAGATCGTCCCGCCGTGATTGCCGCAATTGCCGAGGCACGCGCGCAGGGCGATTTAAGCGAAAACGCCGAATACGAAGCCGCCAAAGACCGCCAAGGCTTTATCGAAGGTCGAATTCAAGAAGTTGAAGGCAAACTGTCGGTAGCGCAAATTATTGACCCATCAGCATTGGATGCTGGTGGCCGTGTGGTGTTTGGTGCCACCGTCGATTTAGAAGACGAAGACAGCGGCGATGCCGTCACCTACCAAATCGTGGGCGAAGACGAGGCCGACCTGAAACTGGGCCTGATTAACATCAGCAGCCCGATTGCCCGCGCTCTCATTGGCAAAGAAGAAGGCGACACCGCCGAAGTGCAAGCCCCCAGCGGCATCCGGCGCTACGAAGTAGTGGGCGTGCGCTACCTCTAAGCACCTCCATCGCCAGCACGGTATGCAGCAACGTCTTCCGGTATTGGTGGCCGCTCTATGGTGGGGCAGTTTAGGAGCGATTGGCTTTATGGCCGTGCCGCTGTTGTTTGCCCATCTACCCAGCCCGGCGTTGGCGGGCAATATGGCGGCGCGTTTGTTTGCCGCGCAAACTTGGCTTTCGGTGGCCTGCTGCTTGAGCCTGTTGTTGCTATCGCGTCCACGCGGCAGCACTGTCTTGGCAGCGTGGGCCGGTAACAGCTTGGTCTTTATTTTGGGTGGTATGTTGCTGGCGCTGCTGGTGCAGTTTGGGGTAGCGCCACGCATTGTGGCGCGCCAAGATTTGCGTCTATGGCACAGCGTCGGCACAGCCATGTATGTGGCCCAGTGGCTGTGCGCGACATTAGCGCTGTGGCGGGTAGCAGCCAAGCGCTAAACGGCTGCGGCCTACCTATACGGCTATTCGCGCCAATGTTCCGCCACCCAAGTGGCAGGCTGAATGAAGCGAAAACGCCGATTGCGCCGCCCGGCCAGTGCATCGGGTGGATTGCATTCACCATGAAAAATCACGATGCGCGCCCCCGCCGGTACAAATGGCGGCTTCCAATAGTTGGTCGGCCAGCGTGGAATGCCGTGGTACTTAAAGCTCGGGCACCAATCTTTGGGCCAATAGGCCAGTTTGCCTTGGCGGTGCAAAAAGTCCGACAGATAGGCTTGCTCGTTGCGAAACTTGCGCCGAATCTGCTCAAAATGGCCGCGAAAGTATTCCAGCACATCCGGGTGCGCGCCCAACTCAAAGCGATAGACTGAAGAATTGCCCGTGATGCGCCAAGGCCGTTTGTAGTCGTGGATGATGAGAAACTCGCCCGGCTGGGTGAAGAAATCATCCAAGCTGCCGGTAATCACCACATCCACATCCAAAAACAAGGCCGTGCCGCGCAGGCCGTACAAATCAGCGCTGAAGCTGGCCAGCTTGTTCCAGCCGCGCTCCGGAATGCCAGCAGGCAAATCCAGGGGCGGAATGGGCAAGCACTGCACCTCGGGCCGAATGCCGTTGGCGTTGTCGGTCAGGCAGACAAAATTAAAATCACCATGCAAATGGCGGCGCACCATCGCGTACAGGCGGTTGACGTATTCTGGCCCGTACTTGGTGCCCCACTTCATGCACACAATGTGGCGTTGGGGTGCGCTGGCAGACATCGCTTTAATCGGCTTGGCGCTTTTTAACCGAAGTGGGCTTGCGTTTTTTGGCCCGTTTGATTTGGCCGCCGGGCGTTAAACGCTGGTTGCCCAGCACACGCAAGGTTTTGATTTCGGGGCGCTGGCCGCCACGTTTGCTGTATTTCAGCACCTTGACATCTTTGGGGCCGGGCATCCGGTTTTCGTCGATGCTGCGTTCTTTGTCGGGCATGGGCCGCCACAGCACCAACAGCTTACCAATGTGCTGAACCGGGGCCGCGTTCAGTTCGGCGGCCAGTTCTTGGTACATCAGTTCGCGGGCAGCGCGGTCGTCGTTAAAGACGCGGATTTTGATCAGGCCGTGGGCATTCAGGGCGGCATCAATTTCTTTGCGGACACCGGGGGTCAGGCCATCATTGCCAATTTGCACCACGGGATTGAGGTGGTGTGCTTGGGCGCGTTGTTCGCGGCGCTCGGCCGGAGTAAGTTCAATTTGGGGCATGGGCCGTATTATCGAGGCAGGACAGGAAAAACATGAAAGTCAACAGTTGAAAAAGTGCCAAGAGCCACCGCTCAAGAGTCCAAGTACTGACGCAACACCGGGTAACGCCCGGTGTTTTTTTTGCCGACTCGCTCATCAAGGATGCGCCGGACGACAATCAAAGAGACACCGAAGTTACGGGCTGTTTCAGATTGCGTTACGCCGGAATCAACCGAGCGCAAAACTTCGAGTTCTTGTTCATGGGTCAAAAGTTTGGGCCGCCCGAACACTTGCCCCCGCTTGACGGCCGCGACCTGACCAGCAACTGTACGTTCACGAATGATAGAGCGTTCGAGCTGTGCAACAGCGCCTAGGACTTGGATCATGAAAGTACCGATAGGGCCAGACGTATCCAAAGGCTCAGTAAGGGAGCGGATAGAGGCTTCAGCGGCTTTGATGCTGTCCAAAATTGAAAGCAAGTCTGACAAAGACCGAGCGATGCGATCCATCTTGTAGACAACTAGAACGTCGCCAGGCTTCAGCGCAGCAAGCAAACGCCGTAGTTCTGGGCGAGAACCTACAGAACTGACCTTTTCCTGATAAATGACATCAACACCGCACTTATGCAAAGCGTCAAGTTGAAGATGTGTTTCTTGGTCTTTGGTTGAGACGCGTGCATATCCAATCAGCATTTTTTTCTCCATAGTTTGAACAGAGGGAATCGTATTTCTTTAGTGTTTTTCAAGCGAAAAAAAGAACTAGCTAGATTCCCTGCTTACGCAAAAAACAGAACACAAGAGAGGAAACAAAATCACTTGAAAGACAAAAATACCAATACCGTTTAACAGGGCGCGGAAGAAGTGCAGCGATACGCGAACGCATCAGCACGCGGCGAGCAGCAGCGAAAAGGATACGCAGCACGCGGCGAGCAGCAGCGAAAAGGATACGCAGCACGCGCGGCCCAAGAATTGTTAGTAAGTAAGCAGGTCAACATCAGGGGCTACGCCCCCGATACCCCCAGCGCGTACACGAGCAGCAGCGCGCAGACTTAAACGTAACGAGTAACACAAAACAAAAGCAGCGCAAAAACGGATTTCCAAACACAGAAAACAAAGAAAAGCAATATGGGTTTGTACCTATTGACAAAAATATATATTGAAAAATCTTTGTTTTTTGCTTGACTTTTCAAAAGTCAATAGTTTTTATTGTTTTATTTAATTATTTTGTAATAGAGAGTAACAGATAAAAATTAGCGCTGCAAGACGCTACGAACCTCAGCGTTACGCAAGCGCAGAGATTCGAGATAGCCCGGCTCTTTTGGTGGTGTAGGCGTAGGAGCAGCAGCAACGAGAACAGGCGGTTGAGCTGGTAACTGCACAGGTGGGGTAGTAGGCTGTGGCGAGCTGTTTTGGCGCGATGCTTGCTGCTGTGGGAGCTGTCCTCTGTCCCAGTCGATGAAGAAGCCCTCAGCGACGATACGAACGCAAACAGAGACATCTACACGCAGCAAAGTACCCTGCTGGGTATAGCACTTGCACACGCTGGAGGACTGGACACAAGCGGCAGGGTAAGGAGCGTGGACAGGCTTGGTAACCTCATCGTAAACAGGAGCGGTATGCGGGAAGTCGGGAAGGCGCGGAAGACGCTGAAGAACATATTGTTCAGCAGAGGTAGAGGTAACAGAAGCAGGAGCAGGAGCAGATGGAGAAGGCAAAGAATCAGCAGGTTTTTTGATTTCTGAAGAAACGTCAGAATTTTTAGCAAGGTTTTTGCCGACAGCATTAAACGCCAAAAAAATAAGAAGCGGAGCAATCACGGCGCAGGCAACAAACAGCCAGACGCGCCAAGGTATTCGCCTCTTAGCAGTGTGCAAGCTGGCAGACTTATACCACCCGTAGACGTCTTTCGGAAACGGAATCATTGTCACAGTTCCAGTTTTACCGGAACCGTCTTTTTCACAGTTAGGATTAACAGCAGCCCACTCTATACAAGAGACTAAATCACCGCCAAAAGTACGCTTTAAGTGACGATGCCAGCCCGGGGAGCCAATCAAGCGCCTGACAAAAGCGTCAATATTTTGGGGGTGCTGGGTTATCAAATAAAAGTCAAAACCGCGCCGCCGATGTTCGGCCAACATTTTGACGTAATCAGGAGGGGCGGAACTAGGAGCGCGTAAAGGAAAATCATTGTGACATTCATCCACGAGAAAGATAGTGCCATCCGGCTCATCTTGCCAGCTTTTAATGTCTATATGTTTCCAGTCTGCCAATTCACCGCCGGGAACTGGCTCAAATCGCCCGTTATGACAGACAGGCCGCGATTCTTTTAGAGAGCGTTCACGAATCCATTTTAGAGCGTTGAGAGTTTTTCCGGCGCCATTGGTGCCCGTGATGAGATAGAGCATTATTTATGCACCCACTGCTTAAAAGTGTCGCCAGTTAATCCGTTAAGCAGCAGACGCGCAGCAATAGCGCTAGACACAATACTAATGCACTGTCCCACGCGCATCATTGACAGCATCGAAATCACTTCTGGCGGCAACGCCAAGATAGATGCCAAGGCTTGCGCTTTAATCGCATCTAATGACGCATTGATACCGGTATAAGTAACGACAGAGACACCGAGAGCAACGAGGACGCGCCCAACAAGCGTACCGACCAGATTTATCAGCATACCGCCAATAGCAGCAACAAAACTAGGCATTTATTAACCCCTACCGACAATGCGTAAAGCAATTAAAAAAGAGACAGCAAGAAGGACACGCCCCAAAGCATCCAAGCCAGAATTGATTTTAGAAAATGGCAGAGTAATAGAGCTACCAGCGACCGTAACAGTCAAATCTTGTACGCCAGCACCGCCGCCGCCAAGAGCGTCAGTAGAATCAATACGGCCGATCATGTTGATAGTTTCATTACCCGGCAAATCATCAGTTTGATTTCCTTCTTTGCCTTTTTCCTGCTCATAAAGTGCGCTTTCTGCACTTTTATCGTCAAATAATTTGCAGTTTCTTCTGTGTTGTTCTTTGGCTATGGCGCATTGAATAGCATCGCCATCGCAAGAAAAAGAGCCTGAAGCGCAAGAGCCACCACCCCATTTATTTTCGATACACATTGGAGACTTGGGATTTTCGCGACAAAAGTCAGTTTTGTCTTGCTCATCAGTAGTACCGTCCGGGTTTGTTGTGGTGCATTTTCCAGTGGTTGGGTTACATGTGGTTGTTGTGCCATCGCCATTGACAGAAGTGTCGCACGGTATGCACAAGCCAGGCACATATTTACTTTCACAAAGGCCGCCGCTGCATTTACTAGGTTTCCCCTGACATGGGACACGTTTAGTGGGGTCGGTTTTATCAGGACAAAGACCGTCAGAATCATCGTCATCAGTACCGCCATCACCAGTGCCATCACCATCACCATCACTGCCATCAGGAACGCAAACGCCCGGCACATATTCACTTGCTTTATAACCGGGCTGGCAATTGTCGTCATCTCCTGAATTGTCGGATTCATTACAAGAATCGCCCGTAAATTTTGGGTTTGCTATTTTGCAATAGGTAGAGCCTGTACCACCGCCAGCACAGCCCGTAGCTTCACCAGAGACAACACAGCCCCCCGGAAAACATGAGTTAGTGGGTTTGCCGATTTGGTTTTTCATCCAATCGGCAGATTTTGTACCAAAAGAAGCACCGTAATCAGAAAGACCAAGTGGCGTATCAGTTAAATCACCGCATTTAGGGTCTTTCGGTTTATCAGAGACACAAGAGCCATTTTGTTCTTTAAATCCAGAATTGCAAGCACATTCACTGCCAGAAAGAGAAGAATTGGCAGGGCAAGAAGCAGGGGCATTCCAAGAATATTGATGCTGAATTCCACACGAACCACAAGAAGCACCAGCTTCACAGAATGAAGTAGAACTAGGCCTTATAGTTAAAGCCCCCTTACCATCAGAAGAACAACCACCACAACCAACAACCATAGAACCAAGAGCAGGGAAGTTAGAAGGGTAAGAGGATTGACAGGAGAAAGTCGGAGAAATAGCAGCGTGAACAGAAAAGGGCAAAAACAGGAAAACAGTAAATATCAGGCGGTAAATATGAGCCATGCCGCCCCCAATATTGCAATGATTACAAAAATCCCCATTATTTACTCCCACTTTGCAAAAACGCCCGAATAGGGCGCTTTGGTAAAGCCCCCCAAGGGCCAGCCAAGGGGGAACACAAGAAAAAGAATCAGGACAGAGCGCGGCGCACCCACTGGAATGCCTTCACGCCGACATAAATCAGCAGAACGGCACCGCCGATGGCTGCAACTGGAGTCGCTTGCGCGCCAATATCAGTAACGACAGCAGAGACATCGACAGCAGCAGCATGGGCAGGAGCGAAAGGAGCAGCAGCGGCAGCGCCAATAGTGACGACCGCGCCAACCTTGGATTTGGCCCAATCGGCAGCGCCAGAAGAGACAGACTTCATTTTGTCAAAAACTTGCATTTTCAATCCTTAGAGAGAGTTTCAGAATTGCCGTCAGTATGTTTAAGCGTTTGAATGAAGACCCGAAAGGCCCAGCCAATTGCCCAAATTGCGAGGACGGCACCCGCAATAGTTGCACCTTCAGCCGCCGTTAACTGGAAAGGCGGGAGGCTTAATTCATGGACCACAGTGACAGTGCAGGCAGTGGAGCATTGAAGGATTACAGGTTCAGCCATGTTTCAAGTGAAACACGAAAGGGCTACCGGCTGAAATCACTTCACAGGTATAGAAGAGGCAGAGGGCACAGCAGGTGCAGGGGGAATAGCCTTCGGTGGTTGTGTAACAACTGGTTTAACTGGGTGAACGGCAACAACCATAGTTTCTTTATTGCCATAGCGCATAAGTTCTTCAAGCTCTAATTCAACTTCCAATGGTTTAAAAAATGAGTAATCAAGATGAGCGGTAGAACGTACTACCGCAGCAGTAGTTTTATATTCAGAACCCATGTGCCCTTTAGTTTCACCATCAGAGGAATCAAGTTTAGCAACGCTATAAAATTTACTCATATCGTAAGGCTTACCCGATTTTTTAGAAATGTCAGCAATAGGAGTGCTACCGATTAAAAAAACTTTCATGCTGCTATTAACCTTTCATTGAAGTCATACCAAGGGGGAGCAATAGCAGGGCGGACTTCAATCACCCTGACACGCGGTTTAAAATTCACAACATTACGTTTAACCGCAATGTCAATGCCATAAGGCAATAAACCAGAGCGATGGCGTTTAAATGTGGCCAGACTCATACGAGCGCGCAAATCGTCACCGGCAAGCCAATCGCGGGCTGTACGACGCAAGGTGTTGGGAAGATGCTCTAGGTCGTCATGTGTGTGACTAGCACGCACAAGCACAGAGCGACGCTCTTCAAAGAGTTCGATGAGTTGACCCATATCAAGGCCCCCTAGATAGTCGCAGCCCATTGACTGCAATTGGTTTGCTTTTACGGTTACTTCAAACCGCACGACACCCGCGTCTTGGCAATACTCGATGAGTTGGCGCGGGCCGTTATGACGGAGCAACTCAGGAGCTTTTAAATAGGCTTTGGCATACACGCGACGGGAGCCACGGCCCCAATCGACGGTTTCACCATCACCATGAACACCGACCTTGATACGCGCAGAGGTTTGTTGTGTACCAAGCCATGCAAGGTACGCTCTGGCATCGCTCATCGAACCAGTCTCATAGTTGGCAGTTAAGTCGAGCCGACTAATGCGGGCACCCGTCCAGGCAGGGCGCAAATCAACAACACCGGCAATCTTGGCGTGGCGGTAGAACTTCTGACCGGCAGTAAAAGGAGGAAGGCCAAACTGGGCAACAATGTTGCTGGCACGACGAAGGCAGGCCGCCAAGTCATAGCCAAAAACGTTATCGGAACGCCCGAAGCGTGAAACGTTGCCGGAGAGTCGGACAGTGCGACCATCACAACGTACTTGGATTGAAGTGTCGTGAGAACCTTCAACAATGGCCGCACGGACTGTCTGCCACTCAACTTGACCTTGAGCATCGGCAGACCAGACAACACCGGCAGTGACTTGGGGCAAATCGTAATCATAGGATTGCTGGATAGTCAGCCAATCGACGAAAAACGGGCAGTCCATATCAGTGCCAGAATGAAGGTTTTGGCTCATTTTTGAGCCGTTTGGGAGGTGTTACTAGCACCTCCCACGAAAACCGAGCCAGAAAGCACAGCAGCGCCCGCCCCCGCGCTGCGCTTTCCGTGGGCGGGCGCTGCTGTGCTGGCCGTGGCTTTCACAGCACAATCCGAAAGAGAACCAAAACCACTAAGAAAGGACAAGGAAATGCAAACCATCGTGCTGGTGTTAATCGGGTTAGTCATTGCCGTTGTTGTCATGGCAGTGCTATCAAAAAAGCAGCAAGAGCCAAAAGAGACACCCGACAGGGCCATCGAAGGAGAAAAGCCGAGGGCTTGCCCACCATTGACAAAACATGAACAAGCTATGTTTTTCCGGTTGCAAAGTGCATTACCCAGCTTGATAGTGTTGTCACAAGTATCTTTTGGGGCACTATTGACAGCCAAGTCACGAGGAACCCGAAACACATTCGACCGCAAGCGCGCAGATTTCGTGGTATGCGATAAATCGTTCAAGGTGCTGGCAGTGGTTGAGCTGGACGACAGCAGCCACGATGGACGCGAGGAGCAGGACGCTAACCGTGACAAGCTGCTGACAGATGCCGGATACCGGGTGCTACGGTACCGAGGCATTCCAGACGTTGAGCAGGTGGCAGGGGACTTTAAATAAGCCATCAGACAGCCCCCCGAGGAAGGCCCGAACGGTCAAGCGTCAGAAATTCCAGCGCAATCGGGCAAGTGTCAGCAGGGGCAGAATCACAGGGCGCGGCAGGATGCAAGAGGAGCAAGCCACAATAGGGGCAAGCCTCCCACAGGCAAACATCATCGGGAGCGAAGTCCAGGGGGAAGGAGAGGTCATCAGCCATGATGCAAAGCCCCGCGAACAGGACGAAACACAAAAGCCACAGAAGGGCTATCAAAGGCAACACGGTAGCCGTGGGCACGCAAGACAGCTAGATAGCCCTGAAACGCCTTGAGTGACCAGAAAGGCATAAGACCATCGCCATCACGACGATGAAGCATCCCAGAAGGCAGATAGGCAACGAAAGAAGGGGGGCCATATTTGCGAACGACAGCGGAATGGGTAACGAGAACTGGCAAGGGAGGGGGAGCAAGAACGCCAGTGTTAGCAAAAAGCAAAAATGCGTGCCAGCACTGGCGAGGAGTAGCAGAGTCAGAATCAGGCAAACCGAACAAGTCAGCAGCGCAGTCAATCCAGAAGCGGCAGGTGTCTTCTGTCTGGCTATCGAACCAGTTAACGATAGGGTCGTCAGAAAAAAGAAAATCCCCCTGCGCCGGTAGGCCGGAAACGTCCAAGAAACAGGCGCTACCGGGGCAAGCAGGGGGAGATTCGGGGAAAAGTGTACTCGTGATCGTGGTGTTTGTGGTGTTCAGGTGCATGGACGTTTCCTGTGTAAAAATTAGCAACAACAGCTAACAGCACAAGAATTTACACCAGATGTTAATTATTTACAAGGGGTGCTAACTTTGGACATAGCAGAAACAATCGAACTCGCTGCAAAAATTTTGGGCAACCAGAAAGCCCTAGCAGCAGCAATCAACGAGAAAGAGTCAAGCCTCAGCGGCTTCAAAAAAGGGCGACCTTGCAGCTACCAAAAACACGCACAAATCGCAGCTGCAGCAGGTTTGCGAGAACGTGCTGTTCGCATAATTTTGGAAGGCATGGCAGAGTCGTTAGAAGAGAACATTGAGCACGAAGCACAAGCAAAAGCAGGACTGTTAGCAATGCTTGCTGCCTTCCCTCCAGCTCCGCCAGAACAGCCACCCAAGAGACAGAAAAAGCATGAAAGTCAAAACACAAAGTAAGAAGGTGAATAAGGCTTGGTTGAACGACCACGTCAACGACACCTACGTCAAATTGGCACACAAAGAGGGCTACCGCGCGCGCGCCGCCTACAAACTCAAAGAAATTGATGAGCAGTTTGGTCTGATTCGTCCCGGCCACGTAGTGGTGGACTTGGGCAGTACGCCCGGCGCTTGGAGCCAGTATGTGCGCCGTCGCCTGTCGCCCCACGGAGCCGCCACCGGCACCTTAGATGGCACCATCATTGCCTTGGATATTTTGCCGATGGAGCCGATTGAAGGCGTGCATTACATCAACGGCGATTTTCGCGAGGCCGAGGTACTGGCACAACTCGAAGCCGCTGTGCAGGGCCGGGCGGTGAATGTGGTGGTGTCCGACATGGCTCCCAATCTGTCTGGTATTGCCGACACCGATGCCGCACGCATTGAGCTGCTGGTGGAGCTGGCGGTAGATTTTGCGCGCCAG
The DNA here is from genome assembly GCF_028686475.1 of Giesbergeria sp. Taxonomy (GTDB): domain Bacteria; phylum Pseudomonadota; class Gammaproteobacteria; order Burkholderiales; family Burkholderiaceae_C; genus Simplicispira. The sequence continues at coordinate 28,867 of NZ_JAQUCA010000008.1, forward strand.
CATCTGCACCCAGAGGGGGCGCTGGTGGCCAAATTGTTCCACGGCGGCGCTTATGCACCGCTGGTCGCTTTGTTCAAAGACACCTTTCGTGTCGTCAAGTCGGTCAAGCCCAAAGCCTCGCGCGATAAATCTTCCGAAACCTTTTTGGTCGGCATCGGTCTTAAAAACCCAGCTTAAAGCGATACGCCGGGCGCTGGCGGGCCAAATCCACGCCCCAATTGGGGCTGTCTGGGGCTATTGTTGTTCCGGCGCTGCCCGAAAAGTCTAAAATCGCCCTTCTTCCCTCTTCCTCTTGCTGTTTGCACTCTCTCTGGAGCCCCGCTTGAATAATCAGTGGTTTTCAAAAGTCGCCGTTTGGCTGGTCGTTGCCATGGTGCTGTTCACCGTATTCAAACAGTTTGATACGCGGGTGGGTGTGGCTGCGGGCTACATTGGGTACTCAGAATTTCTGGACGAAGTTCGCAACAGCCGCATCAAAAGCGCCACCATCCAAGAAGGCCCCGGCGGTACCGAAATCATCGCCATTACCAACGATGAGCGCCGCATTCGCACCACCGCGACCTACCTAGACCGGGGTTTGGTGGGCGATTTGGTCAACAACAACGTCAAGTTTGATGTCAAGCCGCGCGAAGAAGGCTCCTTGCTCATGACGCTGCTGGTCAGTTGGGGACCCATGTTGCTCTTGATTGGTGTCTGGGTGTATTTCATGCGCCAGATGCAAGGTGGCGGCAAAGGCGGTGCGTTCAGCTTTGGCAAAAGCAAGGCGCGCATGTTGGACGAAAACAACAACAGCGTGACTTTTGCCGATGTGGCCGGTTGCGATGAGGCCAAAGAAGAAGTCAAGGAAGTCGTAGATTTCCTGAAAGACCCACAAAAATTCCAAAAACTGGGCGGACGCATTCCGCGTGGTTTGCTGCTGGTTGGCCCTCCGGGCACTGGTAAAACCCTGCTGGCCAAATCCATTGCCGGTGAAGCCAAAGTGCCGTTCTTCAGCATTTCGGGTTCCGATTTCGTCGAAATGTTCGTCGGCGTGGGTGCAGCCCGTGTGCGCGACATGTTCGAAAACGCCAAAAAGAATGCCCCTTGCATCATCTTTATTGATGAAATTGACGCGGTAGGCCGCCAGCGCGGTGCTGGTTTGGGCGGTGGCAACGACGAGCGCGAACAAACCCTCAACCAGATGCTGGTCGAGATGGACGGCTTTGAAACCAATTTGGGCGTGATTGTGGTGGCTGCCACCAACCGCCCTGATATTCTGGATGCCGCGTTGTTGCGTCCGGGCCGTTTTGACCGTCAGGTGTATGTCACGCTGCCCGATATTCGCGGCCGCGAGCAAATCCTGAACGTCCACATGCGAAAAATCCCAGTGGGCCAAGATGTCAACCCCAGCATCATTGCGCGTGGCACCCCTGGGATGTCGGGGGCTGATTTGGCCAACCTGTGCAACGAAGCCGCGCTGATGGCCGCACGCCGCAATGCGCGCACGGTAGAAATGCAGGATTTTGAAAAAGCCAAAGACAAAATCTTGATGGGTCCCGAGCGCAAGAGCATGGTGATGCCCGAAGAAGAGCGCCGCAACACCGCCTACCACGAGGCTGGCCACGCCCTCATCGGCAAACTGTTGCCCAAGTGTGACCCCGTGCATAAAGTGACCATCATTCCGCGTGGCCGTGCCTTGGGCGTGACCATGAGCCTGCCAGCGCAAGACCGTTACAGCTACGATAAAGATTACATGCTCAACCAAATCAGCATGTTGTTTGGGGGCCGCATTGCCGAAGAAGTGTTCATGCACCAAATGACCACTGGAGCCAGCAACGACTTTGAGCGCGCTACGCATATCGCCCGCGACATGGTGATGCGCTATGGCATGACGGAGGCGCTGGGGCCGATGGTCTATGCCGAGAATGAAGGTGAAGTATTTTTGGGCCGTTCGGTCACCAAAACCACCAACATCAGCGAAGAAACCATGCAAAAGGTCGATGCCGAGGTGCGCCGCATCATCGACGAGCAGTATTCGCTGGCGCGTCGTTTGATTGAAGAACACAGCGACAAAATGCACGCGATGGCCAAAGCCCTGCTAGAGTGGGAAACCATCGACACCGAGCAGTTGGATGACATCATGGCGGGCAAGGTGCCACGCCCACCCAAAGATTGGACACCGCGCATCCCACCCGCCTCTTCGGGCGGAGATGGTGGTAGCGGTGGCCTGCCTAGTGTGGCCACAGATGCTATTGTGGCTGGCCCTGCTACGCCAGCAGCTCCACCCGCCGCACCCACGGTGGTCTGATACCGTTTAGTGCGCTTGCACGTATTCAACGGGGTGCTTGGCACCCCGTTTTTTTATCGCCTTTTTGCGTATGTTCTGGCAAACCTCCCGCTTTACTATTGACTTGACCGCCCCAAAAATCATGGGGATTGTGAATGTCACCCCGGATTCTTTTTCGGACGGTGGCCAACACGCCCACACTGCCGCCGCTTTGCGCCATGCCGAGCAATTGCTGCGCGAAGGCGCGCATATCTTGGATATTGGTGGCGAATCCACCCGGCCCGGTAGCCCTGCTGTGCCTTTGGCGCAAGAATTGGAGCGCGTGCTGCCAGTGGTGCGCGTGGCGGTGCGCTTGGGCGTGCCGGTGTCGGTCGATACCTACAAGCCCCAAGTAATGCAGGCGGTGCTGGACTTGGGCGCGGACATCATCAACGACATTTGGGCCTTGCGCCAGCCGGGTGCCGCACAGGTGGTGGCACAGCATCCTCAGTGCGGGGTTTGCCTGATGCACATGCACCGTGACCCACAAACCATGCAAGCCGCACCGATGGAAGGGGATGTGGTCACGGAAGTGACCCACTTTTTGGCCCAGAGTGCCCAAGCCCTACAAGCCCAAGGCGTGCAGGCCGAGCGCATCGTGTTGGACTACGGCATCGGCATCGGCTTTGGCAAAACGGTGGCACAAAACTTTGCCTTGCTGGCGCAGCAAGCGGCGGTACTGGCGCTTGGCTATCCTTTACTGGCTGGCTGGTCGCGTAAATCGTCGATTGGAGCGGTAACGGGCTTAGAAGTAGGCCAGCGCATGGTGCCCAGCGTGGCTGCCGCTCTGTTGGCCATCGAGCGCGGCGCACGCATTGTGCGCGTACACGATGTGCGTGAAACCGCCCAAGCCTTGCAAGTTTGGCAAGCTGCCTGTTGAACAAAAACCTTCTCCACCGCCTTTTGTATGTCTGACACCCTCAACACCCTTTTTTCTAACCCTTCTACGCCCGTGTTGACGCTTGCCGAGGGCGGCATCGCCACCATCACCCTCAACCGCCCAGCACACCGCAACCGGCTAGAAAATGCCGACCTCAAAGCCCTGCTGCATCTGTTTGCCCAGCTAGATGCCGACCCCAGCATTCGTGTGGTGGTACTCACGGCCAACACCACAGGTCAGCCCAAGCCGGTGTTTTGTGCGGGCTACCATATTGGCGGTTTTGGTACCGAAGATGAAAGCGGTTCGGCCCTGTTTGAGCGCGTGGCCGATGCGTTGGCGGTGCTGCATCCCGTGACTATTTGCGCCCTGAATGGCAGCGTGTATGGCGGCGCGACTGATTTGGTGTTGGCCTGTGACTTGCGCGTGGCCTTGGATGGCATTGAGTTCCGTATGCCTGCTACCGCGCTGGGTTTGCACTATTACCCCAGCGGCTTGCAGCGCTATGTCGCGCGGCTGGGGGTTTCGGCGGCCAAACGTGCTTTTTTAACCGCCCGGCCTTTTACCGCACAAATGCTGTGGAATACCGGCTGCCTAGAGGCCGTGGTGCCCGATAGCGCTGGAATGCAGACCACCGTAGCCGCCTTAGTGCAAGAGGTATCGGCTTTGGCACCGCTGGCTGTGCGCGCCACCAAGCAATCCATTAACGAGATTGCCACCGGCCAGCCCAACTGGCCAGCCATGCGCGAGCGCGAAGCCTTGACCTCGGAAAGTGAAGACTTTGCCGAAGGCCGTCGCGCGTTTGCCGAGCGGCGCAAGCCGGTGTTTGTTGGGCATTGACCGCGCTGCGCCGCACTCACCCCGCGTTTAGCCTTTTTTGCCCACCAACTGAATAATGCTGGAGAAATCCAGCCCGCCATTACCGGCAATGCTGTGCATAGCGTAGAGGTTGCGCGCCATGCCGCCCAGCGGCGTGGCTGCCTTGACGGCAGTGGCCGCCTCTTGCGACAGGCCCAAATCTTTCAGCATTAAATCGGTGCCAAAACCACCGGCGTAAGCCTTGCTGGCGGGGGCGTTTTCATGCACACCGGGGCAGGGGTTGTATTTTTCTAAAGCCCAGTTGCCACCCGAGCTGCGGCGCATGATTTCCGACAGTACCTTCGGGTCTAAACCGTTGGCGACACCCAAAGCAATCGCCTCAGAAGTGCCGACCATCAAAATACCCAGCAGCATGTTGTTGCAGATTTTGGCGGTTTGGCCTGCCCCTACGCTACCCGCGTGGAAGATGTTAGCGCCCATTTTTTCCAACAAGGGCCGGGCGCGCTCCAACACTGCGGCATCGCCACCCACCATAAAGGTCAAAGTACCTGCAATGGCCCCACCCGTGCCACCGGACACGGGAGCATCGATAAATTGCACGCCTTGGGCTTGTGCGGCGTCGGCCACTTTGCGTGCGCTGGCAGCAGCGATGGTGGAGCAATCAATCACCAGCGTACCGGCAGGCAACAGGGGCAAGATGCCCGCTTGGGTGCTGGTACCCAAAAACAGCCCTTCAACGTGGGCGCTGGCGGGCAACATGCTAATCACCACTTCAGCGCCTTGCACCGCAGTGGCGGTATCGGTGGCAATCGCCACGCCCTCGGCAGCCAGTTTGTCGCAAGCGGCAGTGGACAGGTCAAATGCTTTGATGCTATGACCGGCTTTGTGTAGGTTCAGGGCCATTGGGCCGCCCATATTGCCCAAACCAATAAATGCGATATTCATGAAAATGTCTCCAGTGTGTATGTTTTATGGGGTGAATGAGGGTCAGCGGATAACATCCGGGGCATCGGCGTCCAACATACGGCGGCCAATAATGACGCGCATAATTTCGTTCGTGCCTTCCAGAATCTGGTGTACGCGGGCATCGCGCAGCAGGCGCTCTAGCGGGTATTCGCGGATGTAGCCATAACCGCCGTGCAGTTGCAGTGCCTCGTTGCAAACGCTAAAGCCTGCGTCGGTGGCAAAACGCTTGGCCATCGCGCAGTAGGTGCTGGCATCGGGGGCGGCAGCATCCAATTTGCTGGCGGCCAAGCGCACCATTTGCCGCGCGGCCACCAGCTCAGTCGCCATATCGGCCAGCTTGAACTGCAAGGCTTGAAAACTGGCCAGCGGTTTGCCAAACTGCTTGCGCTCTTGCATATAGGCTTGCGCCTGTGTCAAGGCACCTTGGGCCGCCCCGACCGAGCAGGTGGCAATGTTGATGCGGCCACCATCCAAGCCCTTCATGGCGATTTTGAAGCCCTCGCCTTCTTGGCCGAGCAGGTGGTCGTGCGGAATGCAAACGTTGTCAAAGCTGATGGTGCGCGTGGGTTGGCTGTTCCAGCCCATTTTTTCTTCTTTCTTGCCGTAGCTGATGCCGGGAGTATCGGCTGGCACGACAAAGGCAGAAATCCCTTTAGCCCCATCTTCGGTGCTGCCGGTGCGTGCCATCAAAATCAGCACTTCGGTGCTGCCAGCACCCGAAATAAACGCCTTGGCACCGTTAATCACATAGCCAGCATCGGTGCGTTGAGCGCGGGTTTTGATAGAACCAGCATCGGAGCCAGCACCGGGTTCGGTCAGGCAATAGCTGGCCAATTTTTGGCCGGTGGTGAGTGCTTCGCCCCAAGTGGCACGCACGGCATCGGTGGCCCAAGTGCCCAGCATCCACGTCGCCATGTTGTGGATGGTGATGAAAGCAGTGGTGGAGGGGTCTACCGCCGCCAGTTCTTCAAACACCATTGTGGCATCGAGTCGGGGCAGCGCCAAGCCACCTGCATTCTCGGGGGCATAGAGGCCACAAAAGCCCAACTCGCCCGCCTTGGCGATGGCCTCACGCGGGAAAATGCCTTCAGCATCCCAATGGGCCGCATGGGGGGCCAATTCGGCTTGGGCAAAATCACGCGCGGTTTGCGCGAAAGCCCGTTGATCTTCGGTCAGCTCAAAATCCATAGACAAGGGTCTCCAGCAGGGTTCTGGGAGGTTGCAACAGGGTAGAGGCAGCGGCAGACTGGCTGCGCGCTGCCCCGTGGGCCTGCTTACTTCAGGCTGATGGTGGTGTTGACACCTTGACCGGCCGTGCTGTCGTCAAACCAGCGCGCCGTGACGGTCTTGGTTTGGGTGTAGAACATAATGACCTGCTTGCCATAGGGGCCTAAATCGCCCAGCTTAGAAGCGCGCGAACCCGTGAACGAGAACAGCGGCACCGGTACCGGTACCGGCACGTTGATACCCACTTGGCCGACGTCGATTTCTTCTTGGAACTTGCGTGCTGCCGCACCCGATTGGGTGAAGATGGCGGTACCGTTGCCGTTGGGGTTGGCATTGATGAATTCGATGGCTTCGTCCAAGTCTTTGGCGGCTACCAAGCTCAACACGGGGCCAAAAATTTCTTGGTCGTAAATTGCCATGCCGGGCTGCACGCCCGAGAAGATGGTCGGGCCAACAAAGTTGCCCTCTTCATAACCGGGCACGGTGGGCTTGCGGCCATCGAGTTCTAGCGTTGCGCCATCGGCCACGCCGCGCTCAATCAAGCCCTCAATGCGGGCCAAAGCACCACGCGAAATAACCGGGCCGACATCCGTACCCTTTTCCGTGCCGCCACTGACCTTGAGGGTTTGCGCCTTGGCCACCAAATCGGGCACCCATTGCTGGGCCTCGCCCACCATAATTACCACCGGCAAGGCCATGCAGCGTTGACCGGCCGCACCAAAGGAGGCTCCGGCAATCGCGTTCAGGGTTTGTTCTTTGTTGGCATCAGGCAGCACGATGGCGTGGTTCTTGGCACCCATCATGCACTGTGCGCGCTTGCCTGCCAGTGTGGCGCGGTTATAGACGTGCGTGCCGACTTTGGTGGAGCCGACAAACGACACCGCTTTGATGTCTGGATGGTCACAAATGGCGTTCACGGCATCTTCGCCACCGTGAATCACGTTGAGTACGCCGGCAGGAATACCAGCTTCCAACGCCAACTCGACCAAACGCATCGTCACCAGCGGGTCTTGCTCGGAGGGCTTGAGCACAAAGGTGTTGCCAGTGGCAATCGCCATCGGAAACATCCACAACGGAATCATGGCTGGGAAGTTGAACGGGGTAATGCCAGCGCACACGCCCAGCGGTTGCAGGAGGGTGTAGGTATCGACACCACTGGCCACGTTGTTGGCCAGCTCGCCCAGTTGCAGGTTGCCAATGCTGGCGGCGTGTTCTACCACTTCCAAGCCACGGAACACATCGCCTTCGGCATCGGGCAGGGTCTTGCCTTGTTCTGCGGTGAGCAGGGCGGCCAGTTCACCCATGTTTTCGCGGATGAGCTGTTGCAACTTCAGGAAGATGCGGGCGCGGGCACCAATCGGGGTTTTTTTCCAAGTTTTGAAGGCTTCCTTGGCAGCAGCAACAGCAGCGTCAATTTCTGCGGGCGTAGCAAAAGGCACGCGGGCCAACACTTGTTGCGTGGCCGGATTGACCACATCACGCCATTGGGTGGTCTGGGATTCGACAAATTGGCCGTTGATCAGCAGTTTGACGGAAGGTGCAGTCATGGATGAAGTCTCCTGAAAATGGGTCTATACGCCCGAAGACTTGCATGGTAGCTGTGCGCTTTTACTCACACAATAGGCAATTACGCGCAATGAATCTGCAAAAATGCACGATTTACACATTAATCTCCTATGGACTGGAACCACCTGCGCCACTTTCTGCAACTGGCGCGTGCAGGCACTTTGGTAGGGGCGGCGCGGCATTTGGGGGTGGACCACACCACGGTAGCCCGGCACATCCAAGCCTTAGAAAAACAAATGGGGGCGGCGCTGTTTGCCCGCGAAGCTGGCGGCCAGCGCCTGACGGAGCTGGGGCGGCAATTGTTGCCAGCCGTCGAGGCGATGGAAGCCGCCGTGTTGGGGGTGGAGCGCATTGCCCCCAGCAGTGGCAGCGGCCCGGCGGGCTTGGTGCGTGTTGGGGCGACCGAAGGCTTTGGTACGCTGATTTTGGCCCCGCAACTGGCCCGACTGACACAGCACCATCCGCAATTGTCGATAGACTTGCTGGCGCTGCCGCGCATGGTGCAATTGTCGCGGCGCGAGGCGGATATTGTGATTTCCTTAGAGCGCCCCCGGCGCGGGCCAGTGATTGTCACCAAGCTGGCCGACTATGTGCTGCACCTGTATGGCCAGCGCGAGTATTTGGCGCGCCGTCCGCTAGTGACCCAGCGCGAAGATTTGCGCCACCATGCCTTTGTCAGTTATGTCGATGATTTGCTGTTTACCAAAGAACTGCAATTTTTGGATGCTTTGCACCAACCCGAGCGCTTTGCTTTTCGCAGTACCAGCATCACCGCCCAGCACGAGGCGGTACGGGCTGGGGCTGGCTTGGCAGTGCTGCCTGCGTTTTTGGCTGACCGCGACCCCTTGTTGATGCGCGTGTTGCCCGAAGAGGCCCGCTTTACCCGCACTTTCTGGATGAGTATGCCCGCCGAGTGCAAACATTTGGCACGGATTCAAGCGGTCTGGGGATTTTTGCGTGAAATCGTGAAGGAGCGCCAAACCCTGTTGCAGCCAGCCACCTCGCCTTAAATCCCTGTTTTTTTACTCGGGAATCATGGTTTCCACGGGCAAGCCACGTCAGCTTCCCGCAAGCACAGAAGAACGATAATTATGAATTCAAAATTGCACTACCTGTGCGCGCCCCTCGGAGACATTGCATGACCAGCTACGCCGACTTTCACCAACACTCCATTACCGAACGGGACACCTTCTGGGCCGAGCAGGCTCGCCTGATTGACTGGCAAACGCCACCCCAGCAAATTTGCGATTACAGCAACCCGCCCTTTGCGCGTTGGTTTGTTGGCGGCACCACCAATCTTTGCCACAACGCGGTGGACCGCCATTTGGCCACCCGCGCCGATCAAGCCGCATTGGTCGCTATTTCTACCGAAACCAACACCGAGCGCAGTTACAGCTTTGCCGAACTGCACCAAGAAGTGCAACGCATGGCCGCCAGCCTGCAAGCCTTGGGTGTGAAAAAAGGCGACCGCGTCCTGATTTACATGCCCATGATTGCCGAAGCCGCCTTTGCCATGCTGGCCTGCGTGCGTATCGGTGCCCTGCATTCGGTGGTGTTTGGTGGTTTTGCCGCTGGCTCTTTGGCTTCGCGCATTGAAGATGCCCAACCTGCGGCGGTGGTCAGTGCCGATGCCGGTTCGCGCGGTGGCAAAGTGGTGCCCTACAAGCCCCTGCTGGACGAAGCCATTAGCCTGTCTAGCCACAAACCCCCTGCCGTGTTGATGGTCAACCGGGGTTTATCGCCAATGGATTGGGTAGAAGGCCGCGACCAAGACTGGGCCAGCCTGCGCGCGCAGCACCTGAACACCCAAGTCCCTTGCGAATGGTTGGACTCCACCGAGCCTAGCTACACCCTCTATACCAGCGGCACTACCGGCAAGCCCAAGGGCGTACAACGCGATACCGGCGGCTACACCGTCGCACTGGCCGCCAGCATGAAGCACATTTTTGGTGCCGAAGCCGGTCAAACCTTCTTTGCCACCAGCGATATCGGCTGGGTGGTGGGCCACAGCTACATCATTTATGGCCCCCTGATTGCGGGCATGGCCACCATCATGTACGAAGGTCTGCCCACCCGCCCCGACGCGGGCATCTGGTGGAGCATTGTCGAAAAATACAAAGTCACGCACATGTTCTCGGCCCCCACCGCCGTGCGCGTACTGAAAAAGCAAGACCCAGCTTATCTGGCCAAATACGATGTCTCTAGCCTCAAAGCGCTGTGGCTGGCGGGTGAACCGCTGGATGAGCCTACCGCGCAGTGGATTAGCAGCTCGCTCAATGTGCCCATCATTGACAACTACTGGCAAACCGAAACCGGCTGGCCAATTCTCTCGCTGTGCAATGGCGTCGAGCAGCAAGTGACCCGCTTTGGCAGCCCCGGCAAGGCGGTCTATGGCTACAACGTCAAGCTGATTGATGAATCCACGGGTGAAGAACTCACCAGCCCGAACCAAAAAGGCGTGGTGGCGATTGAAGGCCCCCTGCCCCCCGGCTGTATGCAAACCGTTTGGCGCGACGACGACCGTTTCGTCAACACCTACTGGAAGAGCATTCCGGGCCGCCTGATTTACAGCACCTTTGACTGGGGCATCCGCGATGCCGATGGCTACCACTTCATTTTGGGCCGCACCGATGACGTGATTAACGTCGCTGGCCACCGCTTGGGCACGCGCGAGATTGAAGAGTGCATTGCTTCGCATTCCAACGTGGCCGAAGTGGCCGTGGTGGGCGTGGCCGACAACCTCAAGGGCCAAGTGGCTTTGGCCTTTGCCGTGCCACGCGATGCCAGCAGTTTGGGCGATGATGCAGCACGCAAAGCGCTGGAAACCGAGATCATGCAATTGGTCGACCACAACTTGGGCGCAGTAGCCCGACCTTCGCGTGTTTATTTGGTGGGCTTGCTGCCCAAAACCCGCAGTGGCAAACTGTTGCGCCGTGCCCTGCAAGCCGTGGCTGAAAAACGCGATCCGGGCGATTTGACCACCATGGAAGACCCCGCCGTACTGCAACAAGTGCGCGATTTGGTCGGTTCTTAATCGTTGTTGTGTTCGGCCTATTGCCACCGATTGCAATGGGCCGAACCAGCAAGCAGCCGCAATACCTTTTGTGTAGAAGGGATTGCGGCTTTTTTATTTGGTTTTTGATTTAGTCTTTGGGCCGGAAGCCAATTTCTAGCGTGGGTGGTACCCGGCCATCAATGTCGCGCGGTAGGCTTTCTGTTTTTTGCAGTGCGCGCAATACGGCGGTGTCCCAAGCCTTGTCGCCGCTGGATTGGATGAGTTTGCTGGCCACAATGGTGCCATCGGGGGCGGCGCGCACCTCGACCACGGCGCGCGGGTTGCCCGCCACATCGTCCGGATAAACAATATTGGGCTTGACCTTGGCCGCCACCTTGCCGCCATAGCTGGCCGAAGGGCCACCGATACCGCTGCTGTTGCCCCCCCGGCCACCACTGCCACTGCCGCCGGTGTTGGGGCCACCACTGCGTTGGGCGTTGCCTTGGGCATCGTCGCCACCGCTGGCCCCGGCCAAGGCTTGCATACGGCGCAGGTTTTCTTGCCGACGGGCTTCAGCGGCTTTGGCCTGTGCCTGCTCTTGGGCTTGGCGTTTCTTTTCTTCGGCTTGTTTTTGTTTTTCTTGTTCGCGCCGCTCTTGCTCGCGTTCTTTGGCCTGTTCTTTTTCGCGCGCTTGGCGTTCAGCCGCTTCTTTTTCTTTACGTTCTTTCTCGCGCGCCGCTTTTTGTGCTTTTTCCTTAGCTTCTTGTTCTACCTTGTCTTTTTCTTTTTCTCTTTCTTTCTCTTTCTCTTTCTCTTTTTGCAGGCGCTCTTTCTTCTCTTTTTCTAGGCGCTCTTGGCGTTCACGCTCAGCTTCTTTGCGCTCTTTCTCGCGTTCTTTGGCTTTTTCTTTCTCGCGTTCTTTTTCGCGCTCGCGTTCACGCTCTAATTGGCGTTGCTGCTCTTGTTCTTTCTTTTCTTTTTCTAGGCGCTTTTTCTCGCGTTCAATGGCGATGTCGGCCTCGCGGCTATCGGCCACAGCGGCACGGGGTGGCGGCGGCGGGGGCAAGCTAGGCGCTGGGGGAGGCGGTGCTGGAGGCAAAGGCGCAGGGGCTGGTGGTACCTCTGTGGGGGTTGGAGGCTGTGGCGGAGGTGGCGGCAACGCCGGAGCAGCTTGCTGGGGCAAGGCCGCCCACAATTCCGCCTGCACCGAGCCGCTGTCTTCTTCGCTGGCTTTCCAACTCACGCCCCACGTCAGGGCAGCTACCAACACGCCGTGCGCCAGCACCGCCAAGGCAATGGCGCGCAAGCGCCCCGGTGGCTTTGGCGGGGCAAACTGCTCACGCTCAGGATGGTGCATAGGCATGGTAGCGTGCGTAGGCAATGGCGTGGCGGCGTTTAGCCACCACCTTGTTTAACCGACAGCCCCACGCGCTGTACCCCGGCTTTTTGCAAGGCACTCATGGCCTTGACCACTGCTTCGTAGGAGACGGTTTTTTCGGCCGCGATGATGACGGCGGCGCTGCCTTCCGGTTGGCTTTGTTGCCACGCTAAGGCGGCAGCGGCAGCTTCTTTTTCGGTCACACTGCGGGTGTTGCCATCGGTGGAGAGTTGCAATAAACCCTCTTTGCCCACCACCACGGTGGCAAACTTGACCGGCTGCTTATTGGCCTTGCCCACGGTAGGCACATCCACCATACCGGGGGTTAGCATGGGGGCAGTTACCATAAAAATGATGAGCAGCACCAGCATCACATCAATGAACGGCACCATATTGATTTCGTTCATGGTGCGGCGGCCACGTCCGCGTGAAGCAATGGCAGGCATAGCGTGTTTCCTTGGCTGATTTAATGGCCCGAAGCCGAAGACACGGGCTGCGCCCCTAAATTGCGCTGCAAGATGTTAGAAAACTCCTCGATAAAGGTTTCTAATTGGTTGCCTACCCGGTCGCAATTGTGGGCAAAACGGTTGTAGGCCACCACCGCCGGAATCGCGGCAAACAGGCCCAGTGCCGTAGCCACCAGTGCCTCGGCAATGCCCGGCGCCACGGTAGCCAGCGTCACTTGCTCCATCCCCGCAAAGCCAGTAAAGGCGTGCATGATGCCCCACACCGTGCCAAACAGCCCCACATAAGGCGACACCGAGGCCACCGACCCCAAAAACGATAGGCTCGATTCGACCACATCCATCTCGCGCTGAAAGCTGGCACGCATGGCACGGCGCGCTCCATCGAGTAGCACGCCGGGGTCTGTAATGCGGCGCTCGCGCAGTTTTTGGAACTCGCGCATTCCGCTGGCAAAAATGCGCTCCATCGGGCCGCCATTTTTGGCATTTTGCGCCGCGCTGGCGTACAAATCGTTCAGGCTGGTGCCCGACCAAAAATCGCGCTCAAAATCTTCGTTCAGCGTTTTGACCCGTTTTAAGGCAAACAACTTGCGAAAGATGGCCGCCCAACTGGCCACCGACACCGTCAACAGCAGCAGCATGACCAATTGCACCACCCAACTGGCATGAAGCACCAGATTGAGGATGGACATATCTTGGGAGTTCATCAGAAACTAGCTCCGGTTTGAAACCTCCCCCTTCAGGGGGATAGAATTCGTTTGGGAAAGGGGTAACCTTTTCCAAAGTCGCCCCGCTAGGGGTGTGGATTGAAACATGGTGAAATTTTTTCCAGAAGGGGGCCGGGGATTCTGGTGGGGCGCATTGTTTGGGCATCAACCCAGCCAATACGCACCGTGGCAGCACTGAGCAGTTGGGCAGACGCATCGGGCGTGCTGCCACGCAAAAAGGCTTCTTGCAACAGGGTTAGAGAGGCACGCCCGGCTGCTTGCAGTTGGGCCGTAACCACCAAGGCATCATCGAGCCGCGCCGGGGCCAGATAGCGCAGTTGCATCTCGCTTACGACAAACAGGCCACCGATTTGCACGCGCAAAGTCTGTTGCTCAAGGCCCAAACTGCGTAGCCATTCGGTGCGCGCACGTTCAAAAAACTTCAGGTAGTTGGCATGAAAGACAATGCCCCCGGCATCGGTGTCTTCCCAATAGATGCGAATAGGCAACTGAAATGTGGTAGCCATGAGATGCCAAGGTGCCGGGTTGCCCGTGTCAGGCTTCTGCGCTCGGTGCTGGGGCCACGGCCGCGTTTTTGCTGCGTATGTGGCCTGCGGCGCTGTCTGCGGCGACTTCGGCGGCGCGCAGTTGCGGCGCCAAACCACTGAGTACGCCGTTGACGTATTTGTGGCCATCGGTGCCGCCAAACTCTTTCGCCAACTCGATGCACTCGTTAATCACCACGCGCCAAGGCACATCGTTGCAGTGTTGGAACTCGTAAGCACCAATCCACATCACGGCGTGTTCAATCGGCGAGATGTCGGCCAGCTTGCGGTCGAGCAGTGGGCTAATCAAGGCATCCAAATCAGCAGCAGTGGTAATACTGCCGTGCAGCAAGGCGCTGTAATGGGCGGCATCGGCCTTGTGAAAACCCGACAAATCGCGCGTAAAGCTGTCAATGGCCTCGGCAGCATTGCCGCCTACCAAATGTTGGTACAGCGCTTGCAAAGCAAACTCGCGCGCCCGGCTGCGGCCCGATTTAGAGGTGGTTTTGCGCGCACCGGGGGCTGGACGTGCAGCGCGTGCGGGACGTGGCGTGGTTTTAGGGGGAGCGTCGCTCATGCCAATGCCTCCAACAGGCAGGCCATTTCTACCGCCACGCGCGCGGCATCGCTGCCTTTTTCGGTTTGGCGTGCAATCGCCTGCTCTAGGTTTTCGGTGGTGAGGATGGCGTTGGCAATCGGCAGGTGGTAATCTTGCGACACACGGGTCACGCCCGCGCCGGACTCGTTGGCCACCAGTTCAAAATGGTAGGTTTCACCCCGGATAATGCAGCCCAAGGCAATCAGGGCATCAAATTCTTCCCGGTCGGCCAAGGCTTGCAAGGCCAGAGGCACTTCTAAGGCACCGGGCACCGACACCTGGGTGATATTTTCTGGTGCCACCCCCAGCGCCAGCAATTCGGCATGGCAGGCCGCCGCCAAGGCGTTGGTAATGCCTTCGTTAAAACGCGCTTGCACAATGCCAATGTGCAGCTTGCTGCCGTCTAAGCGCGGAGCGCTGCCTTTGTCTGCGTGGAGCATGTTGTTTATTCCTTGGGGATGTAGCCGGTAATTTCGAGACCATAGCCGGTCATGCTGGGCAAGCGCCGTGGCTGGCCCATGAGTTTCATTTTGTGGACACCACATTCGCGCAAAATTTGCGCTCCAATGCCGTAGGTACGCAAATCCATGCGTCCACGCTCTGGCGCTTGGGCCGAGCGCGCTGTGCCTTCAAATTGGGCCAGCAGCTGGTTGGCGCTTTCGCCACAGTTGAGCAACACGGCCACGCCCTTGCCCTGCTGATGCAAATAGGCCAAGCTGGTGTCTAACCCCCACGAGTGCATGGAGCGGTTGACCTCCAAGGCATCTAACACCGACAGCGGCTCGTGTACGCGCACTGGCACCACATCGTCGGAGGCCCATGCGCCCTTGACCAAAGCCAAATGCACGGCTTGGCTGGGCTGGTCGCGGTAGGCGTGGGCGGTAAATTCGCCAAAGGCCGTTTGCAGGGTGCGCGTACCAATTTTTTCTACCAGCGACTCGTGGCGGCTACGGTATTGAATCAAATCGGCAATCGTGCCAATTTTCAGGCCATGCTCAGCGGCAAACAATTGCAAATCGGGCAGACGGGCCATCGTGCCATCGTCTTTCATGATTTCGCAAATCACGGCGCTGGGGCTGCAATCAGCCATAGCGGCCAAATCGCAACCAGCTTCGGTATGGCCTGCGCGCATCAGCACACCGCCATCCACGGCTTGCAGCGGGAAGATGTGGCCGGGCTGCACCAAATCAGTGGGCTGGCTGGTTTTGGCCACCGCCACCTGCACGGTGCGGGCGCGGTCGGCAGCAGAAATGCCGGTGGTCACGCCTTCTGCCGCTTCAATCGACACGGTAAAAGCGGTGCTATACACGGTGCCGTTGCGCGCCGCCATCGGGGGCAGCTTGAGAAACTCGCAGCGCTCGCGCGTCAGGGTCAGGCAAATCAGACCCCGCCCAAAACGGGCCATAAAGTTGATGGCTTCCGGGGTGACATGGTCGGCGGCCAGCACCAAATCACCTTCATTTTCGCGGTCTTCTTCGTCCACCAAAATGACCATGCGTCCGGCGCGCATTTCGGCCACGATGTCTTGTACCGGCGAGATAGGTACGGGGCTGAGGGGGGTGTTCATGAGGAGGAGGCTTTCGTTGCTAGGCCGTAGCTTGGGGCGCAACGCAGGCCCCCGGTGCTGGCATTGGGCGCTGTTGGCCCGCAAACACCCCAAAGAACACACGTTGCAGCGCCGCTGCAAAGCGGGCCAACCCTGTTGGCACAGGCTGGTCCAAAAAGAAGCCATTTTAGCGCTGCCTGAAAAGCTTTTGCGCGCTCAAGGTGGCTGGATGGCTTAGATGCTTGACATTTCTAACACCACATCCGAAACGGGATGCGCCACGCAGGGCAGCACACAGCCGCTGGCGCGCTCCTCGGGGGTGAGACCGGGCCAGTCGATGCTGTAACGCACTTGGCCCTCGGCCAACTGTCCGATGCAAGTGCGGCAGCTGCCATTGCGGCAGGAACTGGGCCAGTCTATGCCGCCTTGCTCTAGCGAGACTAGCAAGGGCTGCTCGGGCCAAGCATCACATTGCTGGCCGTCGGGGGCGGTGCGGGCAATAAAAAAAGGGCTGATGGCGGGTGCAGTGCTGGAGTTCATGAGTGATTAAAAATTAGGCAATTTGTCAGTGGCCTTGGTATATCAACCACTTAGCTGGTATTTGGCAGCGTTTTACAGAGTTATCCACAGTGTTGTCCCAAAATTTAAGGGATAACCCTAGGCAAGCGCACAGTGTAGGCTTATCGACATGGCATTCACGGGGTGTTGGCCTAGACGTGCTAAGTTCGACCCCGTTTTCAAAAAAAATTCCAACATCTATGAGTACCTTACAACAACGTATCGCCCAGCAATTTGCGGCCCGTTTAACAGGCATTCGTCGGGGCATAGAAAAAGAAGGCTTGCGCGTCTTGCCCACCGGCAGCTTGGCCCTGACCCCCCATCCGCTGGCGCTGGGGGCCACCCTGACGCACCCCCACATCACTACCGATTACAGCGAATCGCAAATTGAATTGATTACCGGGGCGCACCAAGGGGTGCAAGATTGCTTGGACGAGCTGACGCACATCCACCAATTTGTGCTGCGTACTTTGCAGGCCGAAAGCCAAGAAATGCTCTGGGTATCGAGTATGCCCTGCGGGCTGCCCACCGACGAAACCATTCCGTTGGCGCGCTTTGGCAGCTCTAACGTGGGGCGGGCTAAAAGCGTTTATCGCATGGGGCTGGGGCACCGCTATGGCCGCCGGATGCAAACCATCTCTGGCTTGCACTACAACTGGTCGTTGCCGGGCGTGGGCAGTGAAGAATATTTTGCACTGATTCGCAATTTTCGCCGCCATGCGTTTGTGCTGCTGTACCTGTTTGGTGCTTCGCCCGCCGTGTGTCCGTGCTTTGTAGAAGGGCGCGAACACCGTTTGCAAACCTTGGGCGAGAGTGGACAATCTTTGTACCTGCCTTACGCTACCTCGTTGCGTATGGGGCGGCTGGGCTACCAAAGCGATGCCCAAGCCTCGTTGGCAGTGAGTTACAACGGCTTAGAGGGCTATGCCAATAGCCTGCACGAAGCCCTGACGCAACCTTACCCCGCTTACGAGGCCGTGGGTATCCGCAACCCCGGTGGCGATTACAACCAACTGGGCACCAGCTTGTTGCAGATTGAAAACGAGTTTTACGGCACCATCCGGCCCAAGCGCACCGTGCATAGCGGCGAGCGCCCCTTGCACGCCCTGCGCGAGCGCGGCGTGGAGTATGTCGAAGTGCGCTTGATGGATTTAGACCCGTTTGAACCCGTGGGCATTGCCGCACAGACCATGCGCTTTTTAGACATCTTCTTACTGCACTGCCTACTGACCGACAGCCCGCCCGATACCCCCGACGAAATCGAACAACTCAAGCGCAACCAACACCGCGCCGCCGAGCAAGGCCGGGAGCCGGGCTTGCAGTTGGAGCGCATGGGCCAACCGGTGGCTTTGCGCGATTGGGCGGCAGAGATTTTGGCCGAGTGCAGCCCGGTGGCCGAGGCATTGGATGCCGCCCACGGCACACAAGATTACAGCGCGTCATTGGCAGCGGCACGCCAACAATTCCAGCAACCCGCACACACCCCCTCGGCACGGGTATTGCATGCGATGGCCCAAGCAGCAGGCCACAGCTTTAGCGCTTTTGCCCTGCAACAGTCGATACAAGCGCGTGATGCGGTGCTGGCATTGCCTTGGAGTGCAGCCCAACAGGCGTATTTTGAGGCTTTGGCCGCACAATCGCTGGCAGAAAAAAAAGCGCTGGAAGCCGCAGACACGCTGCCGTTTGAGGATTGGCGCCAACGCTATATAGACCCGAGCGAATTGGGTTGACTTATTGCGGCAGGGTATAGCCCTGCTCTTGCACCATTTGCACCAAGGCATCGGCTACCTCGGGGTCGTAAATGCTGCCCCGGCCACGCACAATTTCGGCCAAGGCTACATCTAGGCCCAAGGCCGGGCGATAAGGCCGGTCGGCGGCCATGGATTCCAGCACATCGGCCACTGCCAGCACGCGCGCCTCGGGCATAATTTGCTCGCCGCGCAGGCGCTGTGGATAGCCGGTGCCGTCCATGCGCTCGTGGTGCTGGCGGATAATGTCGGCCACTGGCAGCGGAAAATGCACATCCTTCAAAATTTCATAGCCGGTTTGGGCGTGGCATTTGACGATTTCCATTTCCAAATCGCTCAGGCGGCCGGGCTTGGTCAGGATTTCAGCTGGTACGGCAATTTTGCCAATATCATGCACCAAACCGACCAGCTCTAGCATGGCGCAGCGCTCTTCCTGCCAGCCCAAATGCCGGGCAATCGCGCCAGCAATCAGGCCGACGCGCCGCTCGTGCCCGGCGGTGTAGGGGTCGCGCATTTCTACCATATTTGACACCGCCTGCAAGGTGGCTTTCATGGAGTCTTCTAATTGGCGCACATAGCTGGCAATTTGCGCTTCGGCCCGTTGGCGCTCCGTTTCGTCTTGGGCCATAACGATGGTGGCTTCTTGGCCATCGTCCCAAATGATTTGGTTGGCATTTAATCCCAGTTGGATAATGCTGCCATCTTTGCGTCGCATGGGCACGCTGTAAGCAACGTTGCGCTCGCCGCTTTCTAAGCGCTGCCATGCCGTTTGGATGCGCGCCCGGTTGCCGGCATCCTCGGTGGTGAAATTCAAAATATCATGGCCCAACAATTCTTGGGCGCTCCAGCCTATCATTTCGCAATAACTGGGGTTGACGTAGATAATGCAGCCACCCCGGCGCACATAAATCCCGCTGATGGTTTGCTCAATCATATTGCGAAAGCGGGTTTCGCTCTCTAACAGGGTGCGCTGGCTATGCCGAATTTCACTTAAATCCGTCCAAGCAATAATGGCATCGTCGCCCACTTGGGCCATTGTGCCTTGGGCAATGCGGGTGCTGCCATCTTTGCAGCGCAATAGCAACTCGGGCGATTCAATCGGGCGGCCTTGGCCGGTTTGTTTTAAACCCTGCTCCCAATGCTGGCGTAGCTGCTGGCACGTGGCTGCATCGGGGTAGGCTTGCTCAAACCAAGCCTCCATCGTGGGGATGTCTTGTGGTGTGTAGCCTAGCCACTGCTGAAACGCTTGGTTCAGGGTGCGTAGCTCGCCCGTGGCCACGCTGTAAATTTGCATTGGCGAGGGTGAGGCATTGAATAGCTCGCTAAAGCGCTGCTCCGATTGGCTGGCTTGCGCTTGGGCAGTACGCAGGTGCTGGGCATTGCTGAAGTTATGCAAAGCAAAGGATAAATCCGAGGCCATCTCGTTGAGCAACAGCATTTCGTCGTGCTCAAACAGGTTGTGCTGGCTGGCATACAGGCCAAAGACACCCAGCAATTGGCCATCGTAAAACAGTGGCAGCAGCGCCCGCTGCCAAATATGTTGCTGGTGCAGAAAATTCAGCCACGTATCGCTTCCAGCGGGTACGTCATAAACCCGTATTTCACCATCGACCAAACCAGGGAGCAAGGTTTGGATGGTGCTGTCGGGCTGTTCTATCACCTGTTGCAGGATGGGTAGCAAGTTGGATGGCACGCCGTGGGTGCAAACCAATTGCAAGGGCTGGCCCGGTGCCGGGTGCAGTGCCAAAAACAGCATTGGGAAGGTGCCGTGGGCAATTAAACCTTGGTAGAGGCGCTCTAGTAGCTCATCGCGGTTTTGCGAATAAACCACCGCGCGGTTGGTGGTGCTGAGCAGCTCGTACAAATTGGACAAGCGCTGCACCTTCTCGGCGGCTTGAATGCGCTCGATGCAATCGACAATTTGCTGCACCACGCTATCGAGCAGCGGTTTTTCTTCATCCAAAAAATGCGGTTGCGCCGTGGCTGCTTGGGTGGGTGCCGGGTACCAAACCAGCAAGCGCCCTTGGTCTTGACCATTGACATGCAGGCTGCGCGTTTGTTGCACCGCAGGCAAGGGCGTGGGCAAGGGGCTACCAAAATTGCCCCAAGCGCTTTCGATGCTGACCTGTAGTTGCTGTGGATGCAAAAAAGCCGCTGGCAACAATTGAGGCACCCCGTCGAGCATTTGGGGCAGTTGCAGGCCGGGGGTTTCTATCAGCTGGGCAATGGCGTGCAGGCAGCGCAGTTCTTTGATGCGTTCGCCCAAGTTAAATACCAAGGCTTCGCGCTCGGCCATGAGGTGCTGGCGCTCGGTGATGTCACGCACCACTTGGACGTAGCCACGGGCCTCGCCCGGAAAATGCAACGCTGCCAAGCTGCACTCTAATAAGCGCCACTGCGCGCCAGCGCCACAGGCCAGCTCGATATGGAAGTTCTCTGGTTGGGCGGCTAAGCGCTGGCAGACCGGACAATCGGCAACAGCCACGCTGGCATCGTGGAACAGTGTATGGCTAGACTGGCCTATCAGCGCTGCTGCATCTTGCTGGCAATGGCGCGCAGCGGCCTGATTGGCTTGCCGAATCTGCCCTTGGCTGTCAATGACCAAAGTGGGGTCGGGCACGGCCTCGTAGGTGCTGGCGGTGCGGGCCAAAACGCTAAAGGGTTCGCGCAGGGTGGTGTGTACCAGCGCTAAATAAACATGCCAATAGGCAAAAATTTTGAGCAGGTGGCCAATCAGGTTGGCACTGGCATAGACGCTGACATAGCGGGTAAACGCAAATTCTGCCGCAATCAACAAACCCACCGCCAACAGCAAATTGACCAAAAGCGGCTGTGACATAAAACGGCGATAGCGCCAAAACAGGGCCATCGCCACGGCCATCACGGCAATGATGGCGTATTCGGTATAAATTTTGAAGGCTGTCAGGCCTTGGTCGTCGATGTAGGCATCTGGAAAATAGCCACTGGCCACCAGCAACATCGACAACGTAGCCGCACTGCCAAAACCCAGATGCAGCCACACTACGCCCACCCGGCGTAGCAACAGCAGCGGCGCTGTCAGTAACACCAAGGCTTGCAAGCCACGCGCTGCCAACCAAAGTTGGGTGGCGGGGTTGGCGCTGTCCACTGGCAAGAGCTGCATACCCTTAAAGGCCAGTAAGTGGGTCAAATCAATCGCCCCGCACCAGCCTATGCCCACGGCCATATAGACGACAAAATGGTTGCGCGTAAAGCGCAACGAAGTGGCGGCCACCACCATCGCCACTGCCCCAATCACGATAGAGAACAGTTCGGCCAGCGCATGGGACAGCAGGTAATTGACCTCTGCCGCCAGCCCACACACCAAGGCCATCAGGGATGGCACCAGCACACTCTGTAACACGCGCTCCCAGGGGCTAGGCGGGTGCAAGGTGTCAGGGTGAAGGGACAAAGGCTGGGTCATGGTGCGATTATCCCGAACATACGCTAAAAAATAGCCGTTTGGCCGCCAGTGCAGCACAATTCGGGCTGTTTGCATTTTGGGGTCGTCTGTGGCGGCCTTGTATCGTCTATGTCTTTGTTTCGTGTGGCTGGCTTGGCCAAGGTGGGCCTGTGTTTGCGTATGGTGCGCCCCGGTTTTTTGGTGATTACGGCGGTCGCCTGTGTGCTGGGGCTGGCCTCGGCGGCGTATGCCGGGGTAGTGCTGTCGGCAAACAAGGCTTGGGCGACGGTGTTGTTGGCCTTGCTGGCCCATGCGGCGGCCAATGTACTCAATGACCACGAAGATGCGCGCAACGGTGCCGATGCGGCCAATACGCAGGGTTTGTTTCCGTTCACCGGTGGCTCGCGCCTGATTCAAACCGGGGTGGTGCAACTGCAAGACACACGCCGCTTGGCGCTGTGGCTGCTAGCCTTGCTGGTGCCGGGCGGTTTGTGGCTGGCCTACCAGAGCGGGGCCGGTTTGCTGGCGCTGGGCTTGGCCGGGGTGTTTTTGGGCTGGGCCTATTCTGCCCCACCGCTGGCACTGATGTGCCGTGGTTTAGGCGAGTTGGCGGTAGCGCTGGCGTGGGCGCTGATGGTGTTGGGGGCAGATTATGTGCAGCGCGGCCATTTTGCTGCTTTGCCGGTGTGGGTCTCGCTGGGTTATGGGCTACTGATTGCCAATATCTTGGTGGGCAACGCCTTTCCGGATGCCGCCGCTGATGCGCTGGTCGGTAAACGCACGTTGGCGGTGCGCCTAGGCTGGCAGGCTGCTGCTCGGTTGTACGGGCTGCTGGCCTTGCTGGCCCATGCGGGTGTGCTGCTGCTGGTGTTGCTGCACCAGCTGCCGCTGGCGGCCAGCACTGCCTTGTTGGCGGCACCGTTGGCGCTGGGTGCTGCGGTGCAATTAGGGCGTTATGGCAACCAGCCTGCACGCCTACGCCCGGCCTTGGTACTGGGCATTGCCGCTGCGGTGCTGCATGGCTTGGCGTTGGCGGCGGGCTTGTACTACCACGCCATTTGAGCAACCCCACATATGAGCACTGCCACGGTGGCGGCTTTGCCGCTCTTCTTTTCTCTCTGAAAGTCTTTCTCCCATGTCTATCCAATGGTTTCCCGGTCACATGCACCTGACGCGCAAGGCGATTGCCGAGCGCATCAAAGATATTGATGTGGTGATTGAAGTATTGGACGCACGCCTACCCGGCTCTAGCGCCAATCCGCTGCTGGCCGAACTGACCGGCCACAAACCCACGCTCAAGGTACTCAACAAGCAAGATGTGGCCGACCCCGCCCGCACCGCCCTGTGGTTAGACTGGTACAACGCCCAACACGCTACCGCCGCCGTGCCGCTGGATGCCTCTGACCCCGCGCCAGCGCGCAAACTGATTGAGGCTTGCCATCGTTTAGCCCCCAACCGAGGCGGACTGGCCAAGCCGATGCGCGTGCTGATTTGTGGTGTGCCCAATGTGGGCAAATCCACGCTGATTAACACCCTGAGCAACAAACGCCAAGCCAAAACCGGCGACGAAGCGGGCATCACCAAGCTAGAGCAACGCATCACGCTGGCCGATGATTTTTACCTCTGGGACACCCCCGGCATGTTGTGGCCGCGCATCAGCGTGGTCGAGAGCGGCTACAACCTGGCCGCCAGCGGTGCCGTAGGGCGCAATGCCTACGATGAAGAACTGGTGGTGCTAGAGCTACTGCGCCGCTTGCAAGCCCACTACGGGCCACTGCTGCAAGCGCGCTACAAACTGGCCCTGCCCGATGCCACGGTGGCCGCTATGCGCGATGATGAATTGCTAGAAGCAATTGGCCGCAAACGCGGGGCCATGCTGGGCGGTGGCCGGGTCAACCTGCAAAAAGCCGCCGAGATTGTATTGACGGACTTTAGAACCGCCATTTTGGGCCGCATCACACTAGAGACCCCGCCCGAATTTGAAGCCTGGCGCGCCGCTGCTGCGCTGCAAGATGCCGAGCGCGAGGCCAAAAAGCAAGCCCGTAGCGACAAAAAAAAGGGGCGCAAAGCCCCCGAAGCAACCTAAAGCAACCTGAAATAGGCTGCGCTGCAAAAGCGCTTATTTGTTCTTGTCCTTGCCGCGTGGCATCACCGTAGTGACGGGCGGCATGGGCCGGTCTGAGCCGGAAGGTGCTTTAGGCAGCGAAGTGTCTTTTTTAGGCTTTTTGGCCATTTTGTTGTTGTGCGTTTGTCCCTTAGCCATATGTTTCTCCGTAGCGGTCTCGGAATGGGACCAGAAGCCGCAATGGTATGCGTAAAGCGTATTCTGTGCTGGGCTAGAACGCGGTATCTTCAATAGCTATGTCTGCTGCTCCTTTATCTCCCGACCATGTTGGCGGCGTTGTACCCGCCCCTGAGTCTTATGCCGAACAGTTTGGCGTGCCCGATGCGGGCTGGCGCAAAAGCCTGCATACCGTGGTGTTCCGCTCGGATACCCCAGCGGGCCTGTGGTTTGACAAAATTTTGATTTTTTTGATTGTTACCAGCGTCTTGGTGGTAGTGATTGAAAGCATGGAAACCCTGCCTGCGTGGCTGCACCAAGTATTGGGGCAGGCCGAGCTGGTGTTTACTGCGCTGTTCACGCTCGAATACATCGCTCGCCTGCTGTGCGTGCGGCGGCCTTGGCGCTATGCGCGCAGTTTTTTTGGCATCATTGATTTGCTCTCCATCTTGCCCACCTATTTGGCGGTGTTTTTTCCGGGTCTGCACGTCCTGATTGATGTACGCATACTGCGCTTGCTGCGCGTGTTTCGTATTTTTAAGCTCACGGCCTTTGTCACAGAATACCAAGCCTTGGGGGGTGCGCTGGGGGCCAGTTGGCGCAAAATTATGGTGTTTTTATCCGTGGTGCTGATGATTGTGCTGGTGATGGGCACGCTGATGTACGTGATAGAAGGCCCAGCGCACGGTTTTACCAACATCCCTACCGCCATCTATTGGGCCATCACCACCATGACCACGGTCGGCTTTGGCGACATCACCCCAAAAACCGATTTGGGGCGCTTGATTGCCTCGCTCATGATGCTGCTGGGCTGGGGCACGCTGGCGGTGCCCACCGGCATTGTGACGGCTGAGATGAGCTGGCAGCGGCGCATCCACGAACTGCCCGGTTTGCAAATTCCCTGCCCCGATTGCGGCAGCCGTGACCACAGCCTGCACGCCCAGTATTGCCAGCATTGCGGCACACTGTTGTCAGCGCCAGCCAAGGCACAGGGGGGCGACAATGGCGCACCATGAAAAAACCAATTCTCCCCCTGCAATTGTTGGTGGCTCCAGCGCTGGATGACCCCCGTCCTTTAATCCTGTACCACGGCCGCCGCTGCCCCGATGGCTTGGGCGCGGCCTTGGCGGCTTGGCTGTATTACGGCGGCCAAGCCGAATTGGTCGGGCTAGACCACGGTGACGTACAAAGTTTGGCCGATTTACCCCCTGTGGCCGGACGGGCAGTGTATATCTTGGATTTTTCCTTCACTGCCGAAATTTTGCGTGGCATTGAGGAACAAGCGGCCAAACTGGTGTTGCTAGACCACCACAAGAGCGCCGCCGAAAAACTCACCGGCTTTAGCTGCCGCTGTGGCGTGGTCCACTTTGACATGCACAAGTCTGGCGCGCGCTTGGCGTGGGAGTTTTTCCATCCCGACAAGCCAATTCCCGATTTACTGCGTTACATCGAAGACCGCGACATCTGGAAATGGGAGTTTCCCGAAAGCGCCGCCTTTTTGTCGGCCTTGGACATGGAGCCGCAAACCTTCGAGCGCTGGCAAGAAATTGCCAAGTTGGATGCAACCCAGCAAGCCGCTTTTGTCGCCCGTGGCACAGCGATGGATGAAAAATACCGCAAGCTGTGCGCTGATTTGGCCGAAAACGCCCAACCTATCGTTTTTAACGGCATCAGTGGCCTGATGGTGAACGTTCCGGGCGTATTCCACAGCTTGGTGGGCGACATCTTGGCGCGCAAATCGGGCACCTTTGCCCTGATGTGGAGCGCCGGAGAAAAGGGCGTGAAGGTCGGTTTGCGCTCGCGCAGTGAGTTCAACTGCATCCCACTGGCCGAGAGCATGGGCGGCGGCGGCCACGCCCAAGCCTGTGGTTTCCGCATGGGGGCAGAGCGCTTGGGCGAGCTGCTCAGTGGCCAGTTTGAGGCCCAAGCCAGCGCTTAAAGCAGCGCCTACTGCCAAAACTGGACTGGCACAGGGGGACAAAATTATAGCCCCGCTGTGCTAAAGCAGTGTTGGCGGCCCACTGCCTTTTTTTTGGGCAAAGTGTAGCGCGCTAGTATGGGTGCGGGTTTGCGCGCTACCGACAGGGGTTTCCCACAGAGTTATCCACAGTTTTTGGGTACAACTGAAAAACTTTTTTATCTCCTATATGAAGTTCATATAGTAAGCGGCTATACTTCGCTTCCTATATGAATTTCACTTTGCGCGTCCCACTCAATGCCTCACCGGAGCAGGTGCTGCGCCTGCAAGCCTTGCAGCAAGGTTTTGCCCAGGTGTGCAATGCTTTGGCACCGCTGGTGCAGCAAACCCGCATCTGGAACCGGGTGGCACTGCACCATTTGACCTATCGGCAATTGCGCGAACGCTTCCCCGAGATGGGCTCGCAAATGGTGTGCAACGCCATTTATTCGGTTTCGCGCAGTTGTCGGCTGGTGTTTCAGCACCCCAGTAGCCCGTTCCATTTAGACCGTCTGGGTGACAAGCCTTTGCCACTGCTGCGCTTTGCCGATACCTGCCCGGTGTACTTTGACCGCCACACCCTCAGCCTCAAAGGTGGGCAGTTGTCGATGTTTACCTTGGATGGCCGAATGCGCTTTCAATTGGCCTTGCGCCCCGAAGACGAAGCAACATTCCATGCCCACAAATTGCGCGAGATTGTGCTGGCGCGTCGCGCCGATGGCATTTATGAATTGTCTTTTGTGCTGTCAGACCCAGACCAACCCGCCAGTGCCAGCAGCGCAATCAGCGTAGATGCCGAAATTCCTGAATATGTGATGGTTGAACAAACAGATGAACCCCAACAAACCCCCGTCTGAATTGCGTAAGGCTTTGGCCGATTTACGCCCCTATTTTGTCCGCGCTGGCTGGTTCAGCTTGCTATCGAGTTTGCTGGTATTGGCCCCATCGGGCTACATGCTCGAAGTCTATGACCGGGTGGTCAACAGCCGCAGCCACATGACGCTGTGGATGCTCACGCTGCTGGTGCTGGGCGTGTATGTGGTGATGGAAGTGCTGGAATGGGCGCGCGCCGAGATGTTGCGCGCCGCCAGCGTCGAGTTAGACCAGCGCCTGTCCGGGCGTATCTTCCGCGCCGTGTTTGAGGCCAACCTCAAGCGCATCCAAGGCGGAAATCAACAACCTTTTAATGACTTTAAACAGGTGCGCGAGTTCCTCTACTCGCCTGCCCTGTTGGCGATGATGGAAGCGCCGGTGTCCATCGTCTTTTTGGTGTTGCTGTTTTTGATTAGCCCGGTGCTGGGCTGGTCTTCAGTGGCGTTTTCGGTGGTGCTTACCTTGGTGGGCTGGTTGAACGAGCGCAGCACCAAACCACCACTCATGGCCGCCAACCGCAGCGCGATGGCCGCGCAGCAATACGCCGATGGCTCTTTGCGTAATGCCCAAGTGATTGAATCTATGGGCATGTTGCGCGACATCCACGCCCGTTGGATGAGCAAGCAGCGCGAGTTTCTCAATTTGCAAGCCAAAGCCTCCGAAAGCGCGGGCGGCTACCAAGCCGTCTCTAAGATGTTGCAAAACGTCCTTAGCTCCCTGTTGCTCGGCTTGGCCTGCTGGTTGCTGCTGCACAACAGCCTCAACGGTGGCGATGCCATGTTGATTATTGCCTCGGTACTGGGTGGCCGTGTGTTGGCCCCGCTGGTGCAAGTGGTGACGCAATGGCAAAGCGTGGTCAATGTGCGTGCCTCGTGGGAACGGCTAGAGCAACTGCTAGAGGCCATCCCAGCACGCCCCGAAAACATGGCCCTACCCGCCCCGCGCGGCTTGCTGCAAGTCGAGCAGCTCATGGCCGGTGCGCCGGGCGCTGGCAACAACAGCATCCTCAAAGGGGTGGCCTTCGCTTTAGCCCCCGGCGAGGTGCTGGCGGTGGTGGGACCTTCGGCTTCGGGCAAAACCACGTTGGCGCGGTTGCTGGTGGGTTTGTGGCCTGCGGCGATGGGCAAGGTGCGCTTGGATGGTGTCGATGTGTTTGCCTGGGACAAGGCCGAACTCGGCCCCCATGTCGGCTACCTGCCGCAAGGCATTGAGTTGTTTGATGGTTCTTTGGCCGAAAACATCGCCCGCTTTGGCGAGGTGGACATGGCCAAGGTCGAAGCCGCTGCCCGTGCCGTCGGTTTGCATGAATTCATCATGGCACTGCCGCAAGGCTATGACAGCTCCGTCGGACGCGAAGGGGCCATGCTCTCGGGTGGCCAGCGCCAGCGCGTCGGTTTGGCACGGGCCATTTATGGCGACCCGGTGTTTGTGGTGTTGGATGAACCCAACTCCAGCTTGGACGAAGAGGGCGATGCCGCCTTGGCGCGCGCCATTGCCGGCCTCAAAGCGCGTGGCACCACCTTTGTCGTGATGACACACCGCACCAGCGTGCTGGCGGTGGCCGACAAGATGTTGATTTTGCGCGACGGCCAAGTCCAAGCCTTTGGCCCACGCGACGAGGTGTTGGCCGCGCTACAAAAAGCCGCCCAGCAACAACAAGCCCCAGCGCAAGCGCGCCCGGCCAATGCCGTAGTCACAGCCGCCTGAGCGATGGCAATGGAAACCACTTTATGAGCAAGCCTTCTTTTTTCCAACGCAGCGAACTGACGCAGGTGCTGTGGAGCTTTCGCCGCGAGTTCCTCACGGTGGGCATTTTTAGCATGGTGGCCAACCTGCTCATGCTCTCGCCCACGCTCTACATGCTGCAAGTCTATGACCGGGTCATGTCCAGCCGCAGCGAACTGACGCTGCTGGCCATGTCCTTGATTACGCTGTTTTTCTTTTGCATCATGGCCTTTGCCGAATGGATGCGCTCGCGCGTGTTGGTGCGTGCTGGGGTGCAACTGGATTCGGCTTTGGGCACGCGCGTGTTCAATGCCAGTTTTGAATCGTACTTAGGCCAATCCAGCAGCGGCCCAGCGCGCGCCTTTAACGACTTGATTCAAATTCGGCAATTTATTACCGGCAATGGTATTTTTGCCTTCTTTGATGCGCCTTGGGCTCCGATCTACATTGCCGTACTGTTTTTCTTGCACCCCATGCTGGGCTGGCTGTCGATTGGCTTTGCCTTGGTACAGATGGCGCTGGCTTGGTTTGGCCACCGCCGCATGGTCGAGCCATCGGAAGAAGCCTCTAAAGCCACGTCAGAGACCAGCGCCTACCTGCAAAGCAAATTACGCAATGCCGAGGTGCTGGAGTCTATGGGCATGGTGCATAACCTGCATCCCCATTGGGCGCAGCGCCACCAAAAATCTTTGGCCTTGCAATCGCGCGCCCAATCGCTCACGCACCGCATGACCGCTTGGAGCAAATTTATCCGCTATTCGCAGCAATCGCTGTCTTTGGGTGCTGGTGCGTTGTTGGTGATTGACGGCCAAATCTCGCCCGGTGCCATGATTGCCGCCAACGTGCTCATGACGCGGGCTTTATCGCCGATTGACATGATGGTCAGCACTTGGCGTGCCTTTATTAGTGCCAAAGCCTCGTTTGAACGCCTCGAAACCCTGTTGCGCGACTACCCCGAGCGTGACCCGGCCCTGTCGCGTGTGGCCCCTCAAGGTGCTTTGACTTTGCGCGATGTGGTGGCCAGCGCCCCCGGACGCAAAACCCCGATTCTCAAGGGCATCAGCACCTCGGTAGAGGCCGGCACCGTGACGGTGGTGTTAGGCCCCTCGGGTTCGGGCAAATCCACACTGGCACGCACGATGGTCGGGATTTGGCCGAACGTGTCGGGCGAAGTGCTACTCGATGGCCTGCCCATCGACGGCTGGGAACGCACCGAGCTGGGGCCGTACTTGGGCTACTTGCCGCAAGACATTGAACTGTTTGAAGGCACGATTGCCGAGAACATCGCCCGCTTTGGCAAGGTTGACTCGGACAAAGTCATTACCGCTGCCCGCAGCGCCGGTTTGCACGAGATGATTTTGCGCTTTCCCAAGGGCTACGACACCCCGATTGGCGAAGCCGGGGGCTTGCTCTCGGGCGGACAGCGCCAGCGTGTTGGTTTGGCACGCGCCATTTATGGCAACCCGGTGCTGGTCGTGCTAGACGAGCCTAACGCCAACTTGGACGATGTGGGCGAGGCCGCTTTGGTACGCACCGTGCAGGGCCTGAAACAAGCGGGCTGCACCGTGTTCCTGATTACCCACCGCCCCGGCATTTTGGCCGTGGCCGACCGGCTGCTGATTTTGCGCGATGGCCAAGTGCAGGCCGACGGCCCGCGTGACCAAGTCTTGGCCGCTTTGCGTGCCGCAGCGCCAGCAGCACCGCAACCCGGCAACGCCGTGGCGGTACAGCCCGCCTAAGCCTTCCCCCTCTTTTTTCCCTATACGGTCGAGTTTTTTCACATGGCTAACGTAAATTTGAGTTCTCTTGACAGCGCCGCGGATACAGCAGCCCCCGGCGATGCGCGGCGCATTGGGCGCATGGGCCTGTGGGCCTTGGGCATCGGTTTTGGCGGTTTCTTGCTTTGGGCCGGTTTGGCCCCCTTGGATGAGGGCGTGCCCGGCCAAGGCATGGTGGCTATCGACACCAAGCGCAAGGCGGTGCAGCATTTGAGCGGCGGCATCGTCAAAGAGGTGCTGGTGCGCGAGGGTACAGTGGTCAAAGAAGGCCAATTGCTGATTCGTTTGGACGAGGCCGTGGCGCGCGCCAACTACGAATCGGTGCGCCAACGCTACTTAGGCCTGCGCGCCATGCAAGGACGTTTGCAAGCCGAACAAGCCAACAAAGCCAGCATCAGCTTCCACCCCGATTTGCAACAAGCCGCCAGCGACCCGATGATTCAGCAACAAATGCTCAACCAAGAGCAGTTGTTCCAAACCCGGCGCAATTTGTTGCGCTCGGATTTGCAATCTATCGAAGAAAGCATCCAAGGCCAACAAGGCATGTTGCAAGGCTACGCCAGTATTTTGGCCAACCGCAAGAGCCAACAAGCCTTGCTCAATGAAGAGCTGGGCCACATTCGCGGCTTGGTCAAAGAAGGCTACGCACCGCGCAACCGCCAATTGGAGTTAGAGCGCATGGTGGCCGAGTCTGGCTCCTCGATTGCCGATTTACAAGGCAACACCATTCGCGCCCAACGCAGCGTTAGCGAGTTGCGCCAGCGAGCTATCTCGCGCCAACAAGATTTTCGCCGTGAGGTCGAAACCCAATTGGCTGACGTGAGCCGCGACGTACTGGCCGAAGAGCAAAAGTTCAAAGCCGTCACCGATGATTTAGGCCGTATCGACATCAAGGCACCGGCTTCGGGCCAAGTGGTCAGTTTGGCCATCCAAACCGTGGGCGGCGTGGTACAGCCCGGCCAAAAGCTGATGGACATCGTGCCAGAGAAAGAGCCTTTATTGTTGGAAGCCCATGTGGCCCCGCACCTGATTGACCGCGTTAAAGCCGGTTTGCCGGTGGATGTGCGTTTTTCCTCGTTTGCCCATTCGCCGCAATTGGTGGTCAATGGCCAAGTGGTGTCTATCTCGGGCGATTTACTCACCGAGCCACAAACCAACATGAGCTACTACTTGGCGCGCGTGCAAGTCACCCCCGAGGGCATGAAAGCCTTGGGCCAGCGCCAACTGCAACCGGGTATGCCGGTCGAAGTGGTGTTCAAAACCGGCGAGCGCTCCATGCTGACCTACCTGCTGCACCCACTCACCAAGCGCATCTCTGCCGCCATGAAAGAGGAATAAGCCATGCTTGACTTGCTGCCCACTCGCCACCCGTCTGACTCCGCCTCTGGGTCACGCTTGCTCCAATTCAAAGCCTTGGCTTTGGCCGCTGCCGCCGTTTTTTCCGGGGGCATGGCTGAGGCGATGGATTTGCGCCAAGCCTACGAAGCCGCGCAAACCAACGATGCCCAAGTGCGCGCCGCGCGCGCCGGTGCCCAAGCCACGCGCGAGCGCCTGCCACAGGCCAAGGCCCAATTGCGGCCCAATATCGCCGTGAACATGGGACGCAACTACAATGATTTGGCCACCACCGGACGCGGGATGCTAGGGCACTCGGTTACTACCGAGACCCATTACTACTCCAGCAACCAGTCGCTGTCGGTGCGCCAGCCGCTTTACCGCCCCTACCAACTGGCCCAAGTGCGCCAAGCAGAGGCCCAAGTGGCTGATGCCGATGCCACGCTAGAGCGCGATGAGCAAAACTTGGTCACGCGCGTGGGCGAAGCCTATTTTGATGCCCTGTTGGCCGAAGACCAATTGACGCTCATCTTGGCGCAAAAAACCACTTACAGCACGCAATTGGATGCAGCGCGCAAAAGCTTCGACGCAGGTACTGGCACACGCACCGACATCGACGAAGCCCAAGCCCGTTTGGACATGACGGTGGCGCAAGAACTAGAAGCACGGCAAAACATGGTGTTTACGCGCCACCGCATCGAGGTGCTTACCGGCCAATCTATGCAGGAGCTGGCGCGGCTGGATGTCGAGCGTTTTCAGGCCGGTGCGCCGGTACCCGCCTCAGTCCAGGCATGGATAGAACAAGCCGAAGCCCACAGCCCCGAGCTGCAAGCCCTGCGCGCCCAAGTAGAAGCCGCCAAGCAAGAAGTGGACAAAGGCCGTGCTGGCCACCTGCCCACCCTCGATGCCGTGGCGCAATGGTCGCGCACCAACAGCGATAACGTCACCAGCGTCAACACCCGCTACGACAACAAAAGCATCGGCCTGCAATTGTCGATTCCACTCTACGCTGGCGGACAAGTCAACTCCACGGTACGCCAAGCCTTGGCCGCCCAAGAGCGCGCCCAAGAAATGCTAGAGGCCACGCGGCGCGATTTGGGCGTGCGCGTACACCGCGAGTTTCGCGGTATGACCGAAGGCGTGTTGCGTATCCAAGCGCTAGAGCAAGCCGTGCGCTCGGCGCAACAGGCGGTGCAATCGAACCGGCGCTCGTTTGAAGCCGGTGTCCGCACCACGCTTGACGTGCTGAACGCCGAACAACAAAAAACCCTGGCCCTGCGCGATTTGGCCCAAGCGCGTTACCTGTATTTGGTCTCGCAATTGCGCTTGCAATCTTTGGCCGGTGCCGATCGCTTAGACACGGTGCAACAGGCCAATCGCTGGTTGCTGCCACCGCCAGTGGCCCAAGCGGCAGCCAATAACAATCCGTAAGGGTTTGCACCTTTTTGGGTTCTAGGGGCCTTGCTGGCCTGTATGCTTAGCCTTTTTCTGACCGGAGAACGACTATGCCCCATACCCTCAGCGCCAGCCAACTCGAAGAACTCAAAGCCCTGCTGCTAAGCCACCGCAGCGAACTGTTGGTACAAATTGCCCAAAAGCGCGAAAATTTGGCCCCTCCCACCGCCGATGAAGGCGGCATAGTGCAGCGCAATGTCGCGCGCGAAGTGGAGCAAGCCCTGACCGACATCGAGGCCGCCGACCTGCAACGCATTGACTATGCCCTCAAAACGATGGAAGACGGCAGCTATGGCCAGTGTGGCGAATGCGGCTGCCAAATTCCGTTCGAGCGCCTCAAAATTGAGCCACAAACCCAACACTGCGTGGCTTGTAAATCACGCTGGGAACAACAACACCACAAGGCCCATTAATCGCCACGGCCCGCCTACGGAGGCCCCCATGTCCAGCAATTTGCTTGCGTTCTTGCGCGCTGCCACTGCGCTGCTGCCTTGGATGTTGGCTATCGGTACCGCCACCCCCAGTGCCGCGCAAACCCCGGCCCCTGGCGGTGTGCGCGTGACCATCACGCCCGCCCAGCCCGAAGCGACTACGACCAACACGACAGCGCCACCGGCGCATTTGGTGGTTTCAGACGATGGGGCCTATGTGCTGGACTTGCGCGCCCGGCTGATTTGGCCGCGCTGCGCCGAGGGGATGCGCTGGACGGGCAGCACCTGCCTTGGCCTGCCGATGCAGTTTGTCTATGCCGATGCCGTCGAGCTGGCGCACGCACGCAGCCAATCGGGTGGCATCCATTGGCGTGTGCCGCGCCTGACCGAGTTGCGCCATCTGGTAGAAAAATACAGCAAACCACCCGGTTTGCATCCAGCGCTGTTTCCGCAAGCCCCTGCTGGTTTGTATTGGACTTCCACACCCACCATTCGCCATAGCCAAGGCAATCAGTACGATTATTCCAACATCTCGCAAAACCGTACCGGCCAAGGCGGCAGCACCTTGTTGCCCCTGCTGGGCTGGGCGGTAGATTTACAAACTGGCGATGCCACGAGCGATTTACCCAAAACCACCCCACTGAATGTACGCCTAGTGGGTTCTCTGGATTAATGCCGATGTCTTTTCGCCCCGAACCTGCTTACACCCACGGCCAAGCGCCACGCACCGCTATTTTGCTGTGCAACTTGGGCACCCCCGATGCCCCCACCGCTTCGGCCTTGCGCCGCTATTTGGGGCAATTTTTGTCCGACCCGCGCGTGGTCGAAATTCCTAAGCCGCTGTGGTGGCTGATTTTGCATGGCATCATCTTACGCACCCGACCAGGCAAATCGGCCGCCAAATATGCCAGTATCTGGACCCCCGAAGGCTCGCCCTTGGCGGTATGGACAGCCAAACAAGCCGCTTTGTTGCGCGATACCTTGGACGATGCTGGCCAGCAGGTGCTGGTGCGCCACGCTATGCGCTACGGCAACCCGTCCATTGCCAGCCAACTCGATACCCTCAAGGCCGAAGGGGCCACGCGCATCCTGATTTTGCCGCTCTATCCGCAGTATTGCAGCGCCACCACGGGCAGCGTGTGCGATGCGGTCTATGCTTGGGCCGCGCGCACGCGCAACATCCCCGAACTGCGCTTTGTCCAGCGCTACCACGACGAAGCCCTCTACATCGACGCTTTGGCCGCCAGCATCAAAAACCACTGGAAACGCCACGGCCCGCCCGATAAACTGGTGATGAGCTTTCATGGCGTGCCCGAGCGCACCCTGCATCTGGGTGACCCCTACCACTGCGAAAGCCACAAAACCGCCCGCCTGTTGGCCGAGCGCATGGGCTTGCAAAAGGACGACTACCAAGTCACCTTCCAATCGCGCTTTGGCAAGGCCAAATGGCTGCAACCCTACACCGAACCCACTTTGGTACAACTGGCCCAAGCGGGCACCGGGCGCGTCGATGTCATCTGCCCCGGTTTTACCAGCGATTGCCTAGAAACGCTGGAAGAAATCAACCAAGAAGCGCGTGAAGCCTTTTTGCACGCTGGCGGCAAAGAGTTCCACTACATCCCCTGCCTGAACGACAGCCCGCAGTGGATTCACGCCCTGAGCCAGATTGCACGCCAGCATCTATCCGGCTGGCCCACCCAAGCCCCTGACCGGGCCGCCTTGGCACAAGCACAGGCCGTGGCTTTGGCCGGTGGTGCGCCACAAGGCCGCTGCCCGATGGCCAACTAACGTCGCCCCCCTCTTTTTTGTATTTTTTCGCATTTTTTGCATTTTTTTGGAGACCAAACGCCGTTATGCCCGCTACGTCCCTTGCGCCCGCGCAACTGCGCCTTTGCCTTGACCCTGCCCGCTTGGGTTTTGCCAGCACCGCAGAGTTACAGGGCTTGCCCGTGCCTTGGATAGGCCAAGAACGGGCGCAAGCCGCTGCCGAGTTTGGTCTGGGCTTGCAGCAACCCGACTACCACCTGTTTGTCTTGGGCGAAGTCGGCAGTGGCCGCACCTCTTTGCTGCGCCAAGCCATGCAGGCCGCCGCCCAAACGCGCCCCGTGCCGCCCGATGTGTGCTACCTACACGACTTTGACACCCCCGAGCGTCCACGCGCCCTGCGCCTGCCCGCCGGTCAAGGCCGGGCCTTGCGCCAAGGCATGGAGCAGTTCACGCGCAGCCTGCAAACTGAACTGCCCAAACGGCTAGAAGGGGCCGATTTTCGCGCCGAGGCCGAACGCATCGAGAAGAACTACCAAACCGAAGAAAGCGCCGCTTTCGCTGCCTTAGATGCCTTGGCGGAAGGCTTGCACTTTCGCCTCACGCGCGACAACGGCCACATGGTTTTTACCCTGCTCGGGGCCAAAGGCCACCCGCTGACAGAAAAAGAAGCCCAAGCCCTGCCACGCGAACGCCGCGCCGAGATTGATGCCGCAGAACAACAATTGCGCCAAGCGATTGCCCAGTTCTTAGAAGCCACCCGGCCACTAGAGCGCACCCGCGACCAAGCCTTAGAGCAATTACGCCGCCACACCGCCCAGCCTTTGCTGGCGCAAAGCTTGCAAACCCTGCGCGACAGCCTACAAACGGCCACCGAACCCGACCAGCTACGGTTGGCACAGTGGTGGCAACAGCTAGAAAAACAGGTGCTAGACCATTTGGCCCTGTTCAGTCCCGCTGGCGATGCAAGCAACGAGAGCGCCGAAGACGAGCGCAAAGACGAGCTAGAGCAACTACTGGCCCGCTGCCATATCAATTTGGTGGTGGACAATGCGGGCCTCAGCTGCGCCCCAGTCATTATCGAAGACAACCCCCAAGCACGCAGCTTGTTGGGCAGCATCGAATACCAAGCGCAAGATGACATGCTGCTGGCCGATTTTTCCTGCATCCATGCCGGTAGCCTGTTGCGTGCCCACGGTGGCTTTTTGCTGCTGCACCTGCGCGACCTGCTCGAAGATGAAGGCTTATGGGAACGCCTGCGCCGCTTTTTGCGTTGCAACCGCCTGCAAATTGAAGAGCCTGCCGCCAGCGCACACGGCCCGCTGGCGACGGTAGCGTTACAACCCGAAGCGCTGCCCATAGAAGTCAAAATCGTGCTGATTGGCTCGGTGGACGAATACTACGCCCTGCAAGAGGCCGACCCCGAAGTAGCGCGGCGCTTTCGGGTGAAGGTAGATTTTGCCGAATCCTTCCGTGCCACTGAACAAACGCGGCACAACACCGCCGTATTTGTCGCACACACGGTGCGTAAACGTGGTTTGCCGCATTTTTCTGCTGCCGCCGTGGCCCGCCTGTTAGAGCAAAGCCACCGCGAGGCCGATGACCAAACGCGCCAAAGCGCCCTGTTCGCGCAAACCGAAGCCTTGGTGATAGAAAGCGCCGCGCAGTGCAGCGCCCGCCAAGCCGATCTGGTCGAGCCGTGTGACATCGAGGCGGCGCTGCAAGCGCGCAAGCTGCGCCACAACTACCCCGAACAGCGCCTGCACGAATCGATTGCCGATGGCGAGCGCCTGCTCAGTGTCAGTGGCAGCCATATCGGCCAAATCAACGCCCTGACGCAAATTGACTTGGGCGACTACCGCTTTGGTTTTCCGGTGCGCATCACCGCGCGGGTGTTTGCAGGTCACGAAGGCTTGCTCAACATCGAGCGCGAAGTGGAAATGTCTGGCCCCATCCACGACAAAGGGGTGCTGATTTTGCACAGCTACCTGATGGCCCTGTTCGGCCACATTGCCCCGCTGGCGCTGAATGCCTCGATTGTGTTCGAGCAAGAATACAGTGGTGTGGAAGGCGATTCGGCCTCTTGCGCCGAACTGTACACCCTGCTCTCCGCCTTGTCCGGCCTGCCCTTGGCCCAAGGGATTGCTGTCACCGGCGCACTGAACCAACATGGCGAAGTGCTGCCCGTTGGGGGCATCAACGAAAAAATTGAAGGCTGGTTTTATACCTGCCAAGCTGCCGGTCTGGATGGGCAACAAGGCGTGTTGATTCCGGCACGCAACCGCCACCACCTGATGTTAGAACCCCAGGTAGTGCAGGCCGTGACCGAAGGGCGCTTTCACATCTACACCGCCAACCATGTGCGCGATGGCATCGCCCTGCTGACTGGCCAAGCCCCCGGCATTGAGGCGGGCGAAACCGCCAGCGCAGCGCCCGGCAGTGTGATAGCTTTGGCCGAACAAACCCTGCGCCGCTTCCGCCGCGCCTGCCAAAGTGCGGCACGGGTACGCCCAACCCGCCAACGCCCCTGATTTTGTTGCAGGTGTTTTGCCCGTGAGGGCCTTGTTTGTTTCTAGGAGGATGCCGCCATGAGCGCTGCCAGCCCTTCCCCCACCATGATGCTGATTGCCCTGCTGGGTGGCATCGGTTTATTTTTGCTGGGCATGACCATGCTCACCGATGGTCTCAAGCTGGCCGCTGGCCGGGCGCTAGAGCGCATTTTGGCTGCTTGGACGCGCACGCCCTTGCATGGCCTGATTACCGGCATTGCTTTAACCGCCTTGGTGCAATCGTCCACCGCCATGACGGTGGCTGCCATTGGCTTTGTCAACGCCGGGCTGCTCACCTTTTCCTCGGCCCTGTGGGTGGTGTTTGGCTCTAATCTAGGCTCGTCTGTCACGGGTTGGTTGGTAGCGGCGATTGGCTTCAAAATGAAGATTGATGCCTTCGCCCTGCCCTTCATTGGCGTGGGCATGGCCCTCAAACTCACTGGAGCGGGCACCAAACGGGCAGGCTTGGGCACAGCGCTGGCCGGTTTTGGTGTCCTGTTCTTGGGCATCGACATGCTCAAAAACGGCTTTGCCGCCCTAGGGCCAGAAGCACTGCCGCAACTGGGCAACGACTGGCAAGGTTTGGGCTTGGCGGTGTTGATTGGCTTAGCCCTGACCATTGTGCTGCAAGCCTCCTCGGCCACCCTGACGCTGGTGCTAACCGCCGTGGCCGGTGGCATGATGTCGATTGAAGTGGGCGCAGCGGTAGTGATTGGGGCCAACGTCGGCACCACCCTGACCGGCATTTTGGCCGCGATTGGAGCCACGGCCAACGCCAAACGGCTGGCCGCCGCGCATGTGCTGTTCAACGTGGTCACGGCGGTGGTGGCGATTGTTTTGCTCTCGCCCTTGCTGTGGCTGATTCAAAATATCAGTGTAGAGCTGGTCGGCAGTGGCGATGTGGTCACGCAATTGGTGGTGTTTCATACCGCGTTTAATGCGCTGGGTGTGCTGCTGATGTGGCCGTTGTCGCGTTGGTTAGCGCGCTTTTTGCTGGCCCGTTTTACCAGTGCAAACGAGGATTTGGCGCGTCCGATTTACCTCGACCGCAACGTGACAGCGGTTCCGGTGTTGGCCTTGCAAGCGCTACGGCGCGAGTTGGCGCGCATGGGCCATTTGTCTGTGCAATTGGCGCGTCATGCAGTGCAACTCAATCCCTGCAAGCTGCCTTTGGCCCCAGCGCCCGCCCATGCCGACCAACAATTGGCGCGCGAGCTAGAAACCGTGGGCCACCTGCAACGCGCTATCGGCCAGTTTGTGGGTGAACTCAGCCGCCAACCAATGGCCTTGGATGTATCGAGCCAACTGCCCGAATTGCTCCGCATTGCCACCCATTTTGATACCCTGGCCCGTGTGATGCACCATGTAGGGCTACAAGGCTGGCACACGCCCCGGCCCGAACCTGCACCCGCAGCAGCCAGCACCTCTTTATTGATTTTGCCCGATGCCTTGCAGCATATTTTGATTCCCGGTGCGGCCGCGCCAGCGCCCCCGGCCGAGCCTGTCCATACACCCGACAGCGACCTCATCGCCTGTGTGGTGCCGGTATTTTGTGCAGCCCAAGCATTTTTTGCCGCCGCCGACCCCGAAGGCGAACAACCCGGCCCCGGCAACACCTGGTTATTGACCGAAGCGCGTGAGCAATTTGAAGACAACTACCAAGCCGCCAAAGCGGCGCTGTTGCACGCGGGCGCAGGCGGTGGGGTGGATGTGGGGGCGGTCTATGACTGGCTGGCGCGCCTGAGTGATTTGCGCCGCGCGGTAGAACAAGGCTATAAAGCGGCGCAACGGCTGGCCCATTTATCGGGCTTATCACCAGTGCCACCCGAAGATGCCAGCATCGACAGCACCGATGAAAAAGCCAGCTAGGCCATCATACGGCGGTCAGTCCTTTCCAGAACATATACAGCGCCAGCAACAGCAAAAGGCTGGCAAAAATGCGCTTGAGCGGTGCCACGGGCAGGCTGTGGGCCGCACGCGCCCCCAACGGGGCGGTCAGGACGCTGCAACTGGCGCAGATGGCCAAACCCGGCAGCCAGACATAGCCCAAAGAATAGGCGGGCAACCCCGCCACCGACCAGCCCCCCAACACATAACCGGCCACATTGAACACCGCGATGGGAAAGCCCAAGGCCGCACTGGTGGCCACGGCATTGTGGATGGGCACATTGCACCATGTCATAAAGGGCACGCTGATAAAGCCGCCCCCGGCACCAACCAAGCCCGCCAAAAAACCGATGCCACTGCCAGCGGCCACTTGTCCCGCCGTGCCGGGCATTTGCCGCGCCGGGGTGGGCTTGCGGTTGCTGAACATTTGCAAAGACGAAAAGCCGACAAACACGCCAAAAAACAAGGCCAAAAACGAGCCTTTGAGCAACGCAAACACCCCCAAGCTGGCCGCTATACCGCCCAAGGCAATGCCGGGGGCCAAGCCTTGCACCAAATCCCAGCGCACGGCACCGCGCCGATGGTGGGCGCGCACGCTAGAAATCGAGGTGAACAAAATCGTGCCCATTGCGGAGGCAATTGCCATCTTGACGGCCAAATCGGGCGAAATGGCGCGCTGGGTTAAAAAATAGGTAAAAAATGGCACCAGCATCATGCCGCCACCCACCCCCAACAAACCGGCAAAAAAGCCACTACACAAGCCCAACAGGGCCAATTCAACAATCAGCAGGGTGTCTAACATAAGCAGGGGAAAAAGCTGGCGCAGCCCGACAAGGTCAGCGCGGTGCTGTGGCAGTCGGTGGCAAAGAGGAGGAAGGTGTCTGCAAGTGCCACCGAACCGGCATCCTGAACCGGGGGTTCAGGGGGGCAAGGGCAGCCAGGCATTGGGTTCATCTGACGCGAGACGATCACGCTTGCCGGGCAATGTACCAAGCCCAGGCTCAATGAGCATTGGTTCAAGGAAATATAAAGCCCAGCAGCACCGCAGACGCGGCCATTGTAGCCGGGTTGGCTTTTAGGTGGCGCTTTTACCCGTTTGCAAGGCACTGTCTAAGCGCTCCAGCAAGGCTTGGCATTTGGCTTGCAACTCGGGGCCGCCGACGGCTTGGGCCAATTGCTTGGCTTGTTCAGCTTGCGCCAAAGCGTTGGCGGTGGTGGCCTCGGCGCGTTCGGCGCGCTCTAGGGCTTCTTTTTGTGCCACCGCCGTTTTAACCATCTCAAAAGCCAAATTGATAGCTGCTTGCACGGCAATTTGTTCGCGCAGGCGCACTTTGCCACCATCGCGGATTTGCGTCATGGCCCGGTCAACCCGTGCGCTGGCCTCGCGCAGGTAGTCTTCGCCCCCTTCTGGGCAACTGAGCAGCAGGCTTTGCTGCATGATTTGCACCTCGATTTTTTTCATGCTCATAGCGCGCCCCCTGCTTGCTCGGCGGGGCTGATGGGCAGGGTTTCCATCAGGGCATCCATGCGCGAGCGGGCGGTTTGCAGGCGCGCTTTGAGGGTTTCATGCTCGTGCGTGAGGCTATGAATTTTTTCCAGTTGCGCTTGGCTGCTCTGTAGCAAAGCATCGCGTTCTTGGGTGAGTGCCGTAATTTGCGTGCTTTGCACTTGGGCTTGTTGCTTGAGGGTCTCGCATTGTTGCGCCAAAGTATCTACTTGCGCCAGCTGCGCGGTGCTGCTTTGTTGCAAAGCGGTGTGGGCGTTTTTCAGGTGGGTATGTTCTTGCTGCAAGGCGGCCAGCTTATCGGCATGGGGCGCGGTGCTGCGTTGCAGCTCTTCGTGTTGGCGCGTTAGGCTGACGAGTTGCTCGGTTTGTGCCGCATGGACTTTCTGCAAGGCATCGCGCTCTTGCTCTAGGTGCAGGGCCTTGGCTTCTTGGCGCAGGCCGTCTTCTTGCAAGCTGGTGTGCGCTTGCACCAGCATGTCATGCTCTTCAAGCAGGCGCACAATTTGCTGCGCTTGCTGTTCGCGAATTTTTTCTAATGCCTGTCTCTCTCGACCCAACTCAGCGAGCTGCTGCGCCTGCTGCTCCTGGGTTTGTTGCGACTGGGCTAGGCGTTGGAGCAGATGCTCCACGCGCACGGTGATGAGGTCGAGGGTTTGCAAGGGGGCCATGTCTGCAATTGTAGGGTTGCCAAAGACCAAAGCACCGTAGAATTGCTACCGTTGGTGCTCGCGGTGTGGTTCACATGCCGCAGTTCAACGGGAAGCAGGGAGGAAATGGCCTATCCAAGCCACTACCAAACCTGCGCTGCCCCCGCAACGGTCAGCGGACGAGTCATTTTTTGTCTCTCTCTTTAGCTATACGCCACTGGATGCCTTGAACAAGCACTGGGAAGGCGCTAAGGGGTGTTCCGCCAGCCCGGATACCGGCCAACACCGTGGTTATGCACAGCCTCTGCGCTGTGGCCTAGCTGTATCACCCAATGCTGGCGGGGAGGCTGGCACGGGTTGCTTTTTTCTTTGTTCTCCATGAAGTCTGTTGTTTTTCCAGCCCACGCTAACGCTTTGCTGGGTTTGCGTCCTGTCGCCACGGCCTGTGGCCTGTGGTTGTTGGCCCTAGCGGCCCAAGCCGAAACTGCCACCCCAGCGCCGTCTTGGCTGGTGGTGCAAAATCTACGCGCGCCATCGTTGGATGAGGTGGTAGTCACCGCTACACGCACGCCCCAGCCCTTGGCCGATTTGGTGGCCGATGTGTCGATTGTGGACCGCGAAACCATCGAGGCCAGCGGTGCCACGGCCTTGCCGGATGTGTTGGCGCGCCTGCCGGGCATCGAAATCTCACGCAATGGCGGGCTGGGCAGCAGTGCCAGCGTGTTTGTGCGCGGTGCTGAATCGCGCTTTACCGCTGTGTATATTGATGGCGTGCGGGTTGATTCCCAATCCACCGGCGGCACCCAATGGGAGCAAATTCCGCTGGCACAAATTGAGCGCATTGAAGTGTTGCGCGGCCCCGCTGCGGCAGTGTATGGCTCGGATGCGATTGCTGGGGTGATTCAACTGTTTACACGCCAAGGCCAAGGGCCAGCACAGCCGATGGTGGGTGTGGGCATCGGCAGCCAAGGCACGCGCCACATCGAAGCCGCTATCAGCGGCAGCACCGGCACCGAGGGCGCTTTCGACTACGCTTTGGGCTTGAGCCGCACCCTCAGCGATGGCTTTGACACCAAAAACAGCGGCAGCCACGACACCGACCGCGATGGCTATCGCAGCACTTCGGGCTATGCACGCTTGGGATTGCGTATCAATGCCCAACACCGGCTAGAGGGTAACTTGCTGGCGCAGCGCATGAACTCGGGTTACGATGATTTCAGTTATAGCCCAGCCCATCCAAGCGATGACCGCAATTTGCACCGCCTACGCACGGCGGGCCTGAGCTGGCAAGCGCAATGGAGCGAGGCTTACCGCACACGCCTGTCCATCACCGAGGCAGTGAGCCGTTACGAAACCACCCCATCGCCCTACCTGACCGAAACCACCCTGCACGGCTACCTGTGGCAGCACGATTACCAAGCGGGCGCACACCGCTTTAGCGCCACTTTGGAGCGCCGCGAAGACCAACTGTACAACCCAGCCTTGGATGCGTGGGGCGTAACGCTCGACGGCGAACGTAGCCAAGACGGTCTGGCACTTGGTTACAGCTACAGCGCCCACGGCCACACGCTGCAAATCAATGCCCGCCACGACGACGATAGCGAATTTGGCGGCCAAAACACCGGCAGCCTCGCCTATGGCTATGCCATCACGCCGCAATGGCGC
The DNA here is from genome assembly GCF_028686475.1 of Giesbergeria sp. GTDB lineage: Bacteria > Pseudomonadota > Gammaproteobacteria > Burkholderiales > Burkholderiaceae_C > Simplicispira. The sequence goes on from NZ_JAQUCA010000008.1 coordinate 72,441, forward strand.
GCCACGGCCTCGGTGGGTACAGCGTTTCGCGCACCTACGCTCTACCATCGCTTTAGTGAATACGGTGTCGCCACCCTGCAACCCGAAAAAAGCCACAATGCCGAAATCGGTCTGCGCTGGGCCGAGAAAAGCAGCACCTTCTCCATCGTGGCCTACCGCAACCGGGTACGTAACCTGATTAGCTTTGCGGGCGCTGGCAGTTGTGCCTCCGATTTTGGTTGTTATGCCAACACCGCGCGCGCCCAATACGAAGGCATCACGCTGGCAGGCTCTTACCGACTGGCCGGAGTGCAATGGCGGGGTTCGGTGGATTGGCTAAATCCACGCGATTTAGACACCGGCAAGCAATTGGCACGCCGCGCCAAACGCCATGCCACGCTGGGGGCTGAAACGCTGCTGTCTGGCTGGAATGTGGGGGCAGAAATGCAAGCCTCGGGCCAGCGCTTTGACAACGCCGCCAATACCAACCGCTTGGGCGGCTATGCCTTGTGGAACCTGTATGCCAACAAGCGCTTGGCGCGCGACTTTACGCTGCTGGCACGCATCGACAATCTGGCCGATAAAGATTACCAGTTGGCGCGCACCTATGCCACGGCTGGGCGTAGCCTCTATCTGGGCCTGAAGTGGACACCCCAATGAGCAGCGCCCGTTGCCCCACCTTGCTGATTGCGGCCCCGGCTTCGGGGCAGGGCAAAACCACCGTCACGGCGGCCTTGGCGCGCTGGCACAGCCGCCAAGGGCGCAAGGTGCGCGTGTTCAAGTGCGGCCCCGATTTTTTAGACCCGCATTGGCATGAACTGGCCAGCGCCGCGCCGGTGCATTCCTTAGACGGTTGGATGACTGGCCCCGAGGATATGGCCGCCCGGCTGCACGCTGCGGCGCAAGAAGCTGATGTGATTCTGATAGAAGGCGTAATGGGCCTGTTTGATGGCAGCCCCAGTGCGGCTGAATTGGCGCAGCGCTTCAACATTCCGGTGCTGGCGGTAGTGGATGCTGGAGCCATGTCCACCACCTTTGGCGCAGTGGTCTATGGCTTGGTGCATTACCAACCCGGTTTGCGCTGGGCAGGGGTGTTGGCCAACCGGGTTGCCACGGAACACCACGCCCAACTGTTGCAAGCGGGTTTGCGCGACCCGGCCCTGTGGCAAGGAGCGCTACCCAAGGTTATCCCGGTGGGAGACACCTCGTTGCTGCCAGAACGCCATTTGGGTTTGGTCGCCGCGCATGAGTTGGGCGATGCGCTGCAACGGCTGGATGCAGTGGCCGATGCACTGGAGCAGACCCCCTTGGGCCAGCGCAGTTGGCAGCAATGGCAAGACTGGGCGGTGGATTTTGCCGCCCCTGCGGCCAAGCCCGCCGCCGAAGCTATTCACCCTTGGCTACAAGGCCGTACCGTGGCTGTGGCGCGGGATGCGGCCTTTAGCTTTATCTACCCGGCCAATCTGGATTGCTTGCAAGCCATGGGGGCCAAACTGGTGTTTTTCTCGCCACTGGCAGGCGAGGGCTTACCCCCCTGCGAGGCCGTCTGGTTGCCCGGTGGCTACCCAGAATTGCACGCCCCCGCACTGATGGCGAATCAAGCGGTGCAAAACGGTTTACGCGCCCATTGGGCTGCTGGTAAACCCATTTGGGCTGAGTGTGGTGGCATGGTGGCGCTGTGTGAAGGCATCACTGGCCACGATGGCCAGTTTGCCCCCTTGTGGGGTCTGCTGCCGGGCCGGGCAGTGCTGCAAAAGCGGCTGGCTGGCTTGGGTATGCAGCAATTGGCGACCGACACTGGGCTGTTGCGCGGCCACACCTTCCACTACTCGCGGCTGGAAAGCCCGGTGCCTGTGTTGGCGCGCAGCAGCCGCCCCGGCCAAGCGCCCGAGGCGGACAAAGGCGAAGCCCTGTACCAGCACGGCAGCCTGCACGCCAGCTATTTCCATGCTTGGTTTGCCTCTAGCCCGCGCACCATTGCCCGCTGGTTGGGCGCAGAGGTGAGCGCATGAACCTGTCGATGGCGCGCACCGAGCTGATTTTGGGCGGACAAAAAAGCGGCAAATCACGCCGGGCGGAGCTGTTAGCGCGCGATTGGCTGGCGCAATCGCCCGAACACCGTGCCCTGATGCTGGCGACAGCCCAAGCTTGGGACGAAGAAATGCAGCAACGTATCCAACGCCACCAGCAAGACCGGGCGCAGCGTGTGCCCGGCATGGCGACGCTCGAGGAACCGCGCTACTTGGCGCAGGCGCTGCAACAGCACAGCCGACCAAACACCCTGATCGTGGTGGATTGCCTGACCTTGTGGCTGACCCATTGGCTGATGCCTGCCGATGCCGCCACGACCTTGCCAACGGCACAAGACTGGCCCGCACAAGCCAGCGCCTTTTGTGCCGCACTGGCACAAGCCCCTGGCCCGGTGGTGCTGGTGGGCAATGAAATCGGTTTGGGCGTGATTCCGCTCGGGCGCGAGGTACGCGCTTTTGTCGATGCCCTCGGTCAGCTGAACCAACAGGTAGCCCAAACCTGCCAGCGCGTCACGCTGATGGCTGCTGGTTTGCCCTTGACCTTGAAAGACAGTGTGAAAGACGCTCCATGCCACGGCTTGCACGCAGTTTGACCCGGCTAGCTACCGTGTTGCTAGGGGCTGCCGCCAGCTTCGTGGCGCAGGCCCAACCTATCCAACTGACGGATGACCGGGGCCAAGCCGTGCGCTTGCCACGGCCCCCACAACGCATCGTCAGTTTGTTGCCCTCGCTCACCGAAACCGTGTGTGCTTTAGAGCAATGCCAACGCTTGGTGGGCGTGGACCGCTATTCCAACTGGCCCGCCAGCGTAGAGAAGCTGCCCAAGGTGGGCGGTGGTTTGGATCCGAACATTGAAGCGATTGTGGCTTTGCGCCCCGATGTGGTGCTGATGGCCACCTCCTCGCGCGGCGCGGCCCGGCTTGAATCTTTGGGCATACCGGTGCTGGCACTGGAACCTAAAAGCCATGCCGATGTACAGCGCGTGTTGGGCAAAATCGGCCAAGTGCTGGCGGTGCCCGATGCCCAACGCGTTTGGCGTTTGATCGATGCGGGCGTGCAAGCGGCGGCACAGTCGGTGCCTGCCAACGCCCGCCAAGCACGGGTTTATTTTGAAGTGAACCGAGGGCCGTATGGGGCGGGCAGTTCCTCGTTTATTGGTGAAACCTTGACCCGTTTGGGCGCACGCAATATCTTGCCTGCTACGCTGGGGCCGTTCCCTAAGCTCAACCCCGAGTTTGTCGTGCGTGCCAACCCCGATCTGATCATGGTGGGCGCACGCAGCGTGGAGGGCCTGAGCGAGCGCCCCGGTTGGCAATCTATGCCCGCCCTACGCCAACAAAGTCTCTGCATCTTTACGCCAACAGAGTTTGACATACTGATTCGCCCCGGCCCGCGCATGGCCGAAGGGGCACGTTTGATGGCGCGCTGCCTGACCGAAAAGGCTGCTGTCCGATGAGTAGCCCTTGCGCGCGCGCACGTTGGCTGGCGCTGGTGCTGCTGTGTTCTAGTCTATTGTTGCTGCCGCTGGGCACAGCAGTGGGCAGTGCGGGCTTAGAAAACCTGTGGCCCACCCTTTGGGGGGGCGAGGCAGAGGAGTCTAGCCGCGCTATGGCGTGGCAAATTGTCTGGGAGATTCGCCTGCCGCGCACCTTGGGCGCTTGGTGTGCCGGGGCTTTGCTCGGCTTGGCGGGGGCGGTGGCACAGGGCTTGTTTCGCAACCCGCTGGCCGATCCCTACCTGCTTGGCAGTGCTTCCGGGGCTTCGCTGGGGGTAGCGTTGGCGCTGGCCTTGATGGGTTCAGGCATTGGCTTGGCTGGCGCGGGCAGCGGTATGGGCAGCGCGGGCGTGTCGGTGTTTTCTGGGCATTGGTTAGTGCGCTTGGGCCTGACTGGGGCTGCGTTTGCTGGCGCGGTGCTGGCGGTACTGCTCACCTTGCTGTTGGCACGCGGGGTACAGCACACGCTGCGGCTGTTGCTGGCCGGTGTGATTGTGGGCGTGGTGCTGGGGGCTTTTACCTCGCTGATTTTGTTGCTCTCACCCGACTCTATGCAGGCCATGCAGGCTTTTATGTTGGGCTCGACCGGCTTTGTCGGCTGGACAGCCTGTTGGCTCATGGCCGGTGTGTGGGGGCTGTGCTTGTTGGCGGCTTGGGCCTTGTCGCGCGTGTTAGATGGCTTGGCCTTGGGCGAGGCCACGGCGCACAGTTTGGGCTTGCCCTTGGCCCCCTTGCGCGCCGCCTTGGTCGGTGTGCTGGCGCTGGCTACCGGCACAGCGGTAGCCCAAACCGGGTTGATTGCCTTTGTCGGTTTGGCGGCTCCGCATTTGGTGCGCGCCGTGGCCCCGGTGCCGCACCGCCGCTTGATGCTGTTGGCCAGCGTGATGGGTGCGGTGTTGTTGGCCGGGGCTGATTTGCTGGCGCGTGGCCTGTTGGCCCCGCAAGAACTGCCTGTGGGGGTGCTCACGGCGGTGTTGGGCGGCGGTTATTTGCTTTGGCTGATGCACCGGCGCACCGGGGGGCTGGCATGAATCCCTTGCCCCCATCCCTTGCCCTGCAAGCCGAAGGCATCCGTGTACAGATAGGGCAGCGCACCATCTTGCACGATGTCCATTTATCCATCCCGGCCGGGCGTTGGACCAGCATGGTTGGGCCGAATGGTGCGGGTAAATCGACCCTGTTGCGCGCTTTGGCGGGCTTGCAGCACTGCACTGGCCAAGTGCAGTTGCAGGGCCGCAGTTTGCACGATTGGCCCCGGCGCGAACGCGCCCGCACCTTGTCTTGGTTAGGCCAAAACGAAGCCACCGCCGATGACTTGAGCGTGTATGACGTAGCCATGCTGGGCCGTTTGCCACACCAAGCTTGGCTGGCTGTCCCCAGTGCTGCTGACCACGCCGCCGTAGAGCAAGCCCTGCGTGCCACCCAAGCTTGGGATTGGCGACGGCGCAGCTTGGGCCAACTCTCGGGTGGCGAGCGCCAGCGGGTTTTGCTGGCGCGCGCCTTGGCCGTGCAAGCCCCGGTGCTGTTGATGGATGAGCCACTGGCCAATTTAGACCCACCGCACCAAGCCGATTGGCTGCTGTTGGTACGCGCCTTGGTGGCGCAAGGCCATACCGTGGTCAGTGTGCTGCATGAAGTGTCTTTGGCTTTGCAAGCCGACGACATCGCGATTTTGGCCGAGGGCCGCCTACAACACCACGGCTGCGCCAGCGACAGCACTACCCACCGCGCCCTAGAACAGGTGTTTGACCAACGTATCCACATCCAGCAAGCCGCTGGCATGTGGGTGGCCTTGCCTTGCCTCACGCCACACCCAGCAGCTTTTCATCCATCCCATTGAATTTTTGACCATGCAGATAGAAACCCCACCGACCGAAAAACGCTACGACAAACCCACGGGCGAGCGCCGTGGCCTGACCATCGTCCATACCGGCGACGGCAAAGGCAAAAGCACGGCAGCCTTTGGCTTGGCTTTGCGCGCCCACGGCCGGAGCAAGGCCGTCAAGATTTTTCAGTTCATGAAAGTGCCCAGTGCCCGGTTTGGTGAACACCGCATGTTTGAGCAAATCGGCCTGCCCATCGAAGGCTTGGGCGATGGTTTCAGCTGGAAAAGCCAAGACTTAGAGCACTCGGCCCAACTGGCGCGTGATGGCTGGGACAAAGCCCGCGCGGCCATCCTCTCGGGTGATTACTTCATGGTGGTATTGGACGAAATTACCTACCCGCTCATTTATGGTTGGCTGCCCTTGGAGGGGGTCTTAGATACCCTGCGCCAACGCCCGAAAGAAGTGCATGTGGTGCTCACAGGCCGTCGTTGCCCGCCAGAAATTATCGAGCTGGCCGACACCGTGACCGAAATGAAGCTGATTAAACACGCCTTTCAGGCCGGCATTCCAGCCCAGCGCGGTATTGAGGACTGAGCGATGCCGCAGCAGACCAGCACCTACCCACAGGCCCACGCCCCGGCTTTTACCGAAGCCGAACGCTTGGCCGTGTACCGTGCCATCCATGAGCGGCGCGACATGCGCCACTTTAGCGGTGGCAGCGTCGCCCCCGAGGTGTTGCTGCGTCTGTTGCAAGCGGCGCACCATGCCCCCAGTGTCGGTTTTATGCAGCCGTGGCGTTTTATCCGTATTACCCAGCCTGCCCTGCGCCCGGCCCTGCACGCCTTGGTTGAGCAAGAACGGATACGCACCGCCCAAGCTTTGGGGCAGCGCCAAGAAGAATTTATGCGCCTGAAGGTGCAAGGTATTCTGGAGGCGGCCGAATTGCTGGTAGTGGCACTGGCCGATGGCCGAGAACAACATCTGTTTGGTCGCCGTACCATGCCGCAGATGGATTTGGCCTCGGCCAGTTGTGCTATCCAAAACCTGTGGTTGGCGGCACGGGCCGAAGGGCTGGGCATGGGCTGGGTTTCTATCTTCGACCCGCTGGCCTTGGGCCAACTACTCGGCCTGCCTGCGGGCGCTGAACCGATTGCCCTGCTCTGTCTGGGGCCAGTGCAGGAGTTTTACCAACAACCGATGCTGCAAAGCGAACGCTGGGCATCACGTGCGCCGCTGGCTTCCTTGGTGTTTGACGACCATTGGAACACCCCGTCGGCACTGTTTTCGGCCCGGCTGAAAGAAGATGCCAATGTTTGACGCAGCTAGCGGGTTGTGGGGGCCGTTATGGGCCAACGATGCTGGCGCTAGCATCGCCGTTTTAGCGCTGCTGGTGGCTTTGCTCATCGACCACTGCTGGGGTGAACCGCCGGTGCGTTGGCATCCGGTGGTGTGGATCGGCCATGCTTTGGCTTGGGCTAGCCAGCGTTGGGCACCTACCCGTGCCAGCACGGGGCCAGATTGGCATTCTTTTGCGCGCTTTGCCTTGTTTTGGTGTGTGCTGGCGCTGCTGGTCAGTCTGGCGTATGCGGGCTTGCAGACGGCTACGCTGCATTACGCCGCACAGGTGGGCCAAGCGTGGCTGTCCTCCAGCTTGGCTGCACTGTGTTTGGGGGTGTGGCTCAAGCCCCTGTTCTCGTGGCGCATGTTGCGCTCTGAAGTGCAGGCAGTAGAAGCCGCACTGGGTCAATCGTTGGAGGCCGGTCGTGCCCGCTTGGCGTGGCTGGTCAGTCGCGATGTCACGACCTTGGATGCCGTGCAGGTGCGCGAATCCGCCATTGAATCCTTGGCTGAAAACCTCAGTGACTCGGTGATTGCGCCACTGTTTTGGTTTTTGCTGGCAGGTTTGCCCGGTGCCGCGCTCTACCGGCTGGCCAACACCGCCGATGCCATGTGGGGCTACCCCGGTTGGCGCGGCCACGGGCAGCATGCCCGTTATTGGCAATGGGCAGGCAAATGGGCCGCGCGCGCCGATGATGTGCTGTCGTGGTTGCCTGCACGGCTCACGGCCCTGTTATTGGGGTTGGCTGCTGCCGGTGTACCGTGGCGCAGCTTGGCCCAGCAAGCACGGCAAACCCCATCACCCAACAGCGGTTGGCCGATGGCCGCAATGGCCTTGGCACTGCAAATTCGCTTGGGTAAACCGGGGGTGTACCAACTCCACCCCGCAGGCTATCTGGCCAGTGCCAGCCACAGCGCCCAAGCTTGCCACTTGGCGGCGCGGGCGGTGGGCTTGGCCTGTCTGCTGGTGCTGTGCTTGGCTTGCCTATGGGCGTTTTAACTGCTGAGCTTGGCTTGTGAACGCATCTTTACCTTGTTCTCTGCTGGCCGAACCGGCGCACCACGGTGGCCCCGATGCCCGTGGCCCCGCACGTTGGGATTTTTCTACCAACAGCAACGCCTGTGGCCCTTGTCCCTATGCCTTAGCGGCGGTGCAGCAAGCCGATGCCAGCCGCTACCCCGACCCCCGCTATACCGCTTTACGCACTGCACTGGCGCAATTTCATGGCGTAAGTCCTGAGCGCATCGTGTTGGCCGCCAGCGCCAGCGAATTTATTGGCCGCATCACCCTGCTGGCCGTTCGCCACGGAGCCAAGGCGGTCTCTTTGCCGTGCCACAGTTATGGTGACTATGCTCAAGCGGCACAGGCATGGGGTCTGCCCCTCTACCGCCGCCCCCATGCGGCCCCTGCCGATTTACATTGGCTGTGCGAACCCTCTAGCCCCTTGGGCCTGCCCGAACCAGCGCTGGTCCAACCCACCAGCGCAGCCTACCACCGCTGGCAGGTACTCGATTGCGCCTATCGGCCCTTGCAACTCGAAGGCCAGCCCAGCACGATTCCGGCCCATGTATGGCAACTCTGGACACCCAACAAAGCCTTGGGCCTGACCGGTGTGCGTGCTGCCTACGCTATCGCTCCTTTGCATCCCCATGCAGCAGAAGACGTGGCCCAACTACTGGCTTTAGCGCCTTCTTGGCCGGTGGGAGCGCATGGCGTAGCGCTGTTACAAGCGTGGCTAGAAGCCAGTAGCCAAACGTGGTTGGCGCACAGTCTGCACACGCTGCGCCAATGGAAGCAAGCCCAACTGGTCCTGTGTGCCCAATCGGGTTGGTCGGTGCAGGCGGGGAGTTTGGCCAATTACTTGGTCGCCCAACCTCGCACCCCCGACCTCGCGCACTTGCTGGCGCAACTACGCCAGCAAGACATCCAATTGCGCGACTGCCACTCCTTTGGTTTGCCCGGTTGGGTGCGTATGGGGGTGCTGGCCCCAGCGGCCCAACAGGCCCTGCAAACGGCCTTGCGGCGCATCGCACCACCCAACCGCTGCCGTGGTAATTGCGACTAAAATCGCGGCCCGTGCCACCTTGCGGCAGGTGCTACAGGCCATTGCCATCCATCCGCTACCCAGAGGTTTCTTGTGAACAAAACCGAACTCATCCAGCATATCGCCACCCACGCCGACATCTCTAAGGCGGCAGCCGCCCGCGCGCTGCAAGGCACTATGGACGCCATCAAAGACACCCTCAGACAAGGCGGTAGCGTCTCGCTGGTGGGTTTTGGCACCTTCTCTGTCGGGCGACGTGCCGCGCGCAAAGGGCGCAATCCCCGTACCGGCAGCCCCATTGAAATCAAAGCCGCAAAAATTCCTAAGTTCAAACCTGGAAAAACGCTCAAAAATGCTGTAAACTAACGTTTTCCGGTGGGGTGCTTAGCTCAGTTGGTAGAGCGGCGCCCTTACAAGGCGTAGGTCAGCGGTTCGACCCCGTTAGCACCCACCACCACCGAATACAAAGGCGAACGCAAGTTCGCTTTTTTTTTGTCACTGAAAGATAGACCATGTTTGAATCCATCCGCAAGCACTCCAAGATTGCGATGCTCTTGCTGTTCTTGCTGATCGTTCCATCCTTCATTTTGGTAGGTATCGACTCCAGCTATTTTTCAGGCAGCAGTCCGGTGGTGGCCTTGGTCGATGGCCAAGAAATCACCCAAAACGATTGGGATAATGCCCATCGGCAAGAATCAGACCGTCTGCGCGCCCAGCAACCGCAGCTCAATGCAGCCTTGCTCGATACCCCCGAAGCCCGTTATGCCACGCTAGAGCGTTTGGTGCGCGAGCGCGTCTTGCAAGCCGCGGTCAAAAAATCCCATTTGGTTGCCAGCGATGGCCAGTTGGCACGCCAACTCAAGGACATTCCACAAATTGCGGCTTTGCGCCGTGCCGATGGCACACTCGATATTGAAGGCTATAAAGCCTTGGTCGCCACGCAGGGCCTCACCCCCGAAGGCTTTGAAGCTGCCGTGCGCCGTGATTTGGCCATCAACCAGGTCTTGGGCCATTTGGGCAGCACAGCGTTTGGTACCGCCACGCAAACCAAAGTCACTTTAGATGCCCTGTTGCAACGCCGTGAAGTGCAATTGGTCGAAGTCAAGCCCGCCAGCTTTATCAGCAAGGTAGAGCAAACCCCTGAACTGCTGCAACAGTATTACCAAGCCAATACGGCCAAGTTCCAGCAGCCCGAACAAGCCAGCATCGAGTATGCTGTGCTGGATTTGGCCAGCGTTGCTGCCAGCATCAACCTGAACGAAGCCGACCTGCGTACCTATTACCAAGAAAATCTGGCCCAATGGGCGGGTAAAGAAGAGCGTCGCGCCAGCCACATTCTCCTCCAGGCCAGTAAAGACACCCCCGCCGCTGAACGCGACAAGGCCAAAGCGCGCGCCCAAGAATTGCTAGAACAATTGCGTAAAAACCCCAGCAGCTTTGCTGAATTGGCCAAGAAGCATTCGCAAGATACAGGCTCGGCGGTTCAAGGCGGTGATTTGGGCTTTTTTGCCAAAGGGGCAATGGTCAAACCGTTTGAAGAGGCCGCTTTTGCCTTGAAGAAAGGCGAGCTGAGCGAAGTGGTCGAGAGCGAATTTGGCTACCACCTGATTCAACTCACCGACATCAAAACCCCGCGCCAGCCCAGTTTTGAAGAACTGCGCCCACGCCTAGAGGCCGAGTTGCGCCAACAACAAGCACAACGCAAATTTGCCGAAGTGGCTGAAACCTTCACCAACACCGTTTACGAACAAGCCGAAAGTTTGCAACCTGTGGCCGAAAAACTGGGCCTGAAGGTGCAAACCGCTACCCAAGTGCAGCGCAAGCCCAGCCCCGGTACGCCAGCTCCTTTGAACAACGAAAAATTCTTGACCGCGCTGTTCTCTGAAGACTCGATTGCCAACCAGCGCAATACCGAAGCCCTGGAGCTGGGCAACAACCAACTGGTAGCGGGGCGCATCACGGCGTACCAAGCGGCAGCCACTTTGCCCTTTGACACCGTGCGCGAGCAGGTGCAAAAACTCTATGTGGCAGAAAAATCAGCCGAACTGGCGCGCAAAGAAGGCGAGGCCCGTTTGGCCGCTTGGCAAATCAAACCCGAAGCTGCTACGGGTTTAGGGGCTGCGTTGGTGGTCTCGCGTGAGCAACGCCAAAACCAAGCCCCGGCCTTGCTGGATGCGATTTTGTCGGCCAAAACCAATGAGCTGCCTGCTTGGGTCGGGGTTGACTTGGGCAACCAAGGCTATACCTTGGCACGCATCAACCGCATCGTGCCGCGCGAACCCGGCCCGGCCAATATAGAAGAGCAACGCCAGCAGCAGTACGTGCAGTGGTTGGCCGCTGCTGAAGCCCAAGCCTACTACGAGTTCTTAAAAACCCGTTTCAAGGTGCAAATCAAGGCCCCGCGTCCTGTTAGCGCCAGTGCGAATGCAGAAAAGAATTAAATTTTTGGCAAACGAGGTTTTTTCTTGCTATAATTTCGCTCTACGGTGGCTGTAGCTCAGTTGGTAGAGTCCAGGATTGTGATTCCTGTTGTCGTGGGTTCGAACCCCATCAGTCACCCCAAGTAAATAAACAAAAAAGCCGCTCCTAACTGGGGCGGCTTTTTTGTTGGCGCGTAGATTGTAGGCAACTTTGGAAAATCGAGGGCTTTTTAGCTGCACCTTGACGACGACGTTCAAGTACCAGCGTCCCCGGTTGTCTTGCCTCAAGCTGCGGTGGTACACCGATAGACATGCTTCGGCAATACATTGAAGAGCAGCAAACGCCCCATGAGGATGCCTACGGCATCCGCGCGCTCTCGATCTCGGGCTAAACCCCAAGGCTTCTCGCGCACTTGGTGATCGTGTTCTTGCAGCACCAAAAACAACGTCTTGAAATACCCCTGATTGCTCCAGCGGACAAAGCGCTGGTACACCTGTGCCCTAGCGATTAGCGGCTGTAGATTGGCTGTAAGGTTGCTGCTCTGGCAACAGCAGGGCAACAAAAAAGCATTTTTTTGTTTTTGATATAGGCTTGTTTTAATAAACAAATAATTATTGTTTATATGGAATTTTAAATTAAATGAAAAATTCTTTTAAAAACAACAACTTACACAACAATAGAAATCTTCATAAGCATTAACATTTTTCTAGTAAAGCCCCATTCCTTTCAGCACCAGAATACGGCCACCAACGCAAGACCGCACTGCGATTTAAACAAATCGAGAGGCGCTCTGATTGTGCAAAAATTTCTGGAGAAAATGAAATGGGTCAAATTTACAAAGTGGTGGCAGTTTCTGGCAGTGTGCAAAGCCCTTCGCGCACCTTGGCGCTGATAGAGCAACTGGTCAACACCTTGGGCGATGCTGTACCGATTGAGGTGCAACACCTTGACGTGGGCGCACTGGCCCCGCTGATTGGCAGCGCCTTGTCACGCACACAACTGCCCGCTGCAGCAGAGGCCAGCATCCAAGCGATTGAATCTGCCGATGTACTCATCGTGGCCAGCCCAGTCTATCGCGGCTCTTATACCGGCCTGTTCAAACACCTGTTTGATTTTGTTCACCACGAAGCGCTGATTGATGTGCCGGTGCTGCTGGCAGCTACCGGCGGCAGCGAGCGCCACTCGCTGGTGATTGACCACCAGTTGCGCCCGCTGTTCAGCTTTTTCCAAGCCCGCACGTTGCCGATTGGCGTTTATGCCACCGAGCAGGACTTTAGCAACTACGAAATCACCAGCGCCCCATTGCTGGAGCGCATCCGTTTGGCAATTGAGCGCGCTGTGCCCTTGCTAGACCGCGCCCCACTGCTGAAGGCGCAAGCCGCCCCAACCCCTGTTGCCGCGTAATCCGCCTTCATCCATTGCCCGGCCATCCAGTTTTTGACTTCACCTCTTTTCCACAGGCTTTTCCCATGACCACTTCCAAGAAACGCATCATCCTGAACGCTTTTGACATGACTTGCGTCGGCCATCAGGCCGCTGGCACTTGGCGGCATCCTTCCAGTCAGGCTTCGCGTTACAACGATTTGGAGTATTGGACGAATCTGGCGATTGAGCTGGAGCGTGGTGCATTTGATGCGCTGTTCATCGCCGACGTGGTGGGGGTTTATGACGTGTACCGAGGCTCGGCTGAGGGCGCTTTGCAAGACGCAGCACAGGTTCCAGTGAATGACCCCTTTGGTGCCATCTCTGCTATGGCTGCCGTAACCCGCAATGTAGGCTTTGGTGTCACAGCTGCGGTCACGTTTGAGCATCCGTACTTGCTGGCACGCCGCCTGTCCACCTTAGACCACCTGACCAAGGGTCGGGTGGCTTGGAACGTGGTGTCGTCCTATCTGGATTCAGCCGCCCGCAACATTGGTTTAGACAAACAGCTTCCACATGACGAGCGTTATGACTTGGCCGAAGAGTACATGGAGGTCATGTACAAGCTCTGGGAAGGCAGTTGGGAAGAAGGGGCCGTTTTGCGCGACAAGGAGCGCGGCATCTTTACCGACCCGACCAAGGTACACCCTATCAAGCACGAAGGTAAGTATTTCAAGGTTCCGGGCTTTCACCTGACCGAGCCATCGCCCCAGCGCACACCCGTGATTTTTCAGGCGGGAGCCTCCGCAGCGGGCCGCGCTTTTGCCGCCCACCATGCCGAGGCCATGTTCATTCTGGCCACTAGCCCCGAGTCGGCCCGCGTGCTGACCGACAAGATTCGTGCCGAAGTGGCAGCTGCTGGGCGCGAACCCGATGCCTTGAAGATTTTCACCTTGCTCACGGTGATTACTGGGCCTACCGACGAGGCGGCGCAGCGCAAGCATGAGGAATACCTGTCTTATGCCAGTCCCACCGGGATGATGGCACTCTATGGCGGCTGGACGGGGTTGGACTTTGCTTCCCTCGACCCGGATACGCCCCTGAAAGCGGTAGAAAACGACAGCCTGCGTACCACCCTTGAATCGCTGGCAGCCGACGGCAAGGAATGGACAGTGCGCGAGGTGATTCGCCAACGCTCTATTGGTGGTCTTGGCCCCGTCGTGGTGGGCGGGCCGCAAAAGGTGGCGGACGAACTGGAACGCTGGGTGGATGAAGGCGGTGTGGATGGCTTCAACTTGGCCTATGCCATCACCCCTGCATCGACCACTGACTTCATTGATTTTGTAGTGCCCGAGTTGCGTAAGCGCGGGCGCGCACAAAGCTCCTATGCGCCGGGCACCCTGCGCGAGAAGCTGCTGGGTGACAAGGACGGCAAGACACGCGACTCGCACCCCGCCACGCACTGGCGCAAACACTACATCGGCAAAGAGAGTGTGGCCGATGCCAGCGGGCCGGCAGCGTCTTGGGCTTGATGGGCTGAAAAGAAGAGGCACACCATGTCCACCTTAACCACCCCTCCCTTACCTTACCAACAAATCACCGCCGCCTTGGCGCGCGAGTTTGCCGAAACCGCCGTTGCGCGCGACATCAGCGGCGGCACCCCCAAGGCCGAGCGCGATGCGCTACGCCGCAGTGGGCTGCTGTCTTTGTCCATCCCGCAAGCATACGGTGGCCAAGGACTGAACTGGAGCCAAATTCTGGACACAGTGCGTACCTTGGCCCAAGTGGACAGCTCGATTGCCCATGTCTATGGTTTTCACCATTTGCTGCTGGCTACGGTGCGCCTGTTCTCGCGCCCCGACCAGTGGGAGCCTTGGTTAGAGCAGACGGCACGCAAAAATTGGTTTTGGGGCAATGCCCTCAACCCACTCGATACGCGCACCGTGGTGCGAAAACTCGATGGCTGGTATGAGTTTTCGGGCAAAAAGAGCTTTTGCTCTGGCTCGGCAGATTCTGAGATGCTGGTGGCCTCGGGTGTGGACGAGAGCAGCGGCAAATTGTTGATTGCGGCGGTGCCCACCTCACGGGCGGGCATCACCCTCAACTACGACTGGAACAACATGGGCCAGCGCCAAACCGATAGCGGCAGCGCGCTGTTTGAAAAAGTGCGGGTAGAGGCCCATGAGCTGCTGCTCGACCCCGGCCCGCTGTCCACGCCGTTCTCGTCGCTGCGGCCCTTGCTGGCGCAGCTGATTTTTGTCAACTTATTTCTGGGCTTGGGTGAAGGTGCTTTGGCACAATCCAGCCACTACACCCTGAACGAGTCACGGCCTTGGTTCCGTTCTGGGATGGAGCAGGCCCACCAAGACCCGTACACGCTGCTGCACTATGGCGAGTTTTTTGTCGGTTTGGAAAGTGTACGCCTGCTGGCGCGCAACGCCGCCGAGCTGTTTGATGCCGCTTGGAGCCAAGGTGAGGCGCTGGACGCACAGCAGCGCGGCCAAGTGGCCGTAGCGATTGCGGCGGCCAAGGTGGCCTCCACTCGGGTCGGTTTGGAGGTGTCGAGCCGCTTTTTTGAGACCACCGGTGCCCGCGCCACCCACGGCGCGCTACGGCTGGATCGCTTTTGGCGCAATCTACGCACCCAAACCCTGCACGACCCGGTCGATTACAAGCTCAAAGAGCTGGGTGACTGGGCGCTCAATCGCGAGATTCCTGCGCCCTCGTTCTACTCTTGAGCGATACCTTGATGGCCGCAACCCTTCCGATTTGGCCGCCACCGCCGGGGCAAGACAGCAGCGCATTTGACTGGATTTTTGAAGACCCGCGCTCCAAAACCCTGTTGACCGAAGTCGAGCAGGTGGCTCCCAGCCATGCCAACATCCTGATTACCGGCGAAACGGGTACTGGCAAGGAGCTGATTGCCCGCCACCTGCACGACCGCAGCGCCCGGCGCAATGGCCCGTTTGTCGTGGTCAGTTGTGGCGCTTTTTCTGAAGCGCTGGTGGATGCCGAACTGTTTGGCCACGAAAACGGCGCTTTTGCCGGTGCCTTTGGTACCCAGATAGGCTGGTTTGAGGCCGCGCATGGTGGCACCATTTTTCTCGATGAAATCAACGACCTGCCACTGACAGTACAGAACAAACTGCTGCGCGTACTGCAAGAGCATGAAATTGTGCGCTTGGGTGGGCGCAAACCGATTCCCATCGACGTGCGTATTGTGGCTGCTGCCACCGCTGATTTAGATGAGATGGTGCAGCAAAAGCGTTTTCGCAAAGACCTGTACTACCGGCTCAATGTGGTCAGGCTGCACGTACTGACCCTGCGCGAGCGCCCCGGCGACATCGTGCCGCTGGCGCGTTACTTTATGGAGTTGTACAGCCGCAAGCTGGGTTATGCCCGGCTGCGCTTAACGCCTCAAGCCGAGCAACTGCTGATGCAGGCCCCGTGGCCGGGCAATGTGCGTGAATTAGAAAACACCATCCACCGCAGTTTGTTGTTGTGTGATGGGGATGTGCTGGATGCCAGTAGTTTGCGCCTGTTGCACCCCGGCAGCAGCACCGTAGCAGCGCCCAGTCCGCCTGCACAGCAAGTTCCAGCTCCGGCGCTATCGGTGCAGCCGCCTATACCCCTGCTCCCAACAGTCCACAGCGAAAGTGCGGCACACGCAGCTTTGCGCCACGCCATTCGCCAACTGTGCGAGGCCAATGCGGCCGATTTGTACCAAAGCGTAGAAGACACCCTGTTGCGCGAAGTCTTTCGCTATTGCCATTACAGCCAAAGCGAAACTGCCCGCCTCTTGGGTGTGAGCCGCAACATTGTGCGCGCCCGCCTGATCCGGCTGGGCGAAGTCAACGGTACGCGCAAGCACCCTACCGATGCCGACGACACCGACCTCCCCTATCCCCCCACCCCCTCCGACAAGGAAACACCATGAGCCTCGATATTTTCTGGTTTCTCCCTACCTCTGGCGACACCCGCTATTTGGGCAAGTCCGATTTTGGCCGTGCGCCCAGCAATGCCTATCTGCGCCAAATTGCCGTCACGGCCGAGCATTTGGGCTACGATGGTTTGCTCATTCCTACCGGTAGCTCCTGCCTTGACCCGTGGGTGACGGCGGCCAGTTTGGTACCGGTCACGCAGCGCATCAAGTTGTTGGTGGCATTGCGTACCTCTTTGGGCAACCCCACGGCCTCGGCACGGCAGGCGGCTACCTTAGACCAAGCCCTCAATGGCCGATTGCTGCTCAATGTGGTGCCCGGCGGCGATGCCGTTGAGCTGGCGGCTGATGGCATTTTTTACGACCACGACGCGCGCTATGCCGCTGGCGATGAGTTTTTGACCATCTGGCGCAAACTGCTCCAAGGCGAACGGGTGGATTTTGAGGGCGAACACCTGCGCGTAGAAGGGGCACAAAACTTTTTCCCGCCGGTCAGCAAACCGTATCCACCGCTGTATTTTGGGGGTTCCTCGCCAGCAGCGCACGAGTTGGCCGCCAAGCATGTCGATGCTTACCTGTCTTGGGGCGAACCGCCCGAGGCGGTAGCCAAAAAGATTGCCGATGTGCGCGAGCGTGCTGCCAAATATGGCCGTACCGTGCGTTTTGGCATTCGCATCCATGTGATTGTGCGCGAAACCAGTGCCCAAGCCTGGGCCGCCGCCGACCGCCTCATCAGCCACTTGAGTGACGAAGAAATTGAACGCGCACAACAAAACTATGCGCGCATGGACTCCGAAGGCCAACGCCGCATGGCGGCGCTGCACGGTGGCCGCCGCGACCAGTTGGTGGTGGGGCCGAATTTGTGGGCCGGGGTCGGGTTGGTGCGCGGTGGTGCCGGTACGGCACTGGTGGGCAACCCCGAAGAAGTGGCTGCCCGCTTACAAGAATATATGGATTTGGGCGTGGACAGCTTTGTGCTCTCGGGCTACCCGCACCTCGAAGAATCCATCCGTTTTGCTGAGTTGGTGTTCCCGCTGCTGCCGGGCAAAAAGCCGGTGAACCTGCGTGACCAAACCCTGACTGGCGGTGCTTTTGATGCCCGTGCCACCGTCACCACCGAATCGCGTTAAACCAGCCAGCTATGAGACTACTTTGCAAGCACCCCGCAGCGCCAGCGGCCACCGTGTGATTGACATGCGCTGCCGCCCGGCCTATCTGCATGATTTTTTGGAGCCACGCCCCCGGCCAGCACCTGCCCAACGACACCATCCACCAAATTGTGCAAGGGCATCCAGAACTGATTGGCATTGGTGCGGTTGACCCAGCGTTGCAGGGCACCGAGGCCGCACTGGCCGAGGTAGAACGTGCGGTGCATACCTTGGGACTGGCGGGCATTGACCTAGAACCGGGCTTTGGTGCCCCAGCGCGCCATCCGGATGATCCGGTTTACTTCCCGATTTACGACTTGGCCCAAGACTTGGACATCCCTGTCTTCTTGATGAGTGGCCCCACTACGCCCGATTTGCGCTACAACGACCCAGCGCCCTTGGCACAGGTGGCGCAAGCCTTTCCGTGTCTGAAATTAGTGGCCTACCACGGCTATTGGCCGAATGTGCAGCAAGCGATTGGCGTGGCCTTTCGTTACGAAAATGTCTTCTTGGTGCCGGATATGTACCTGTTCCAACCCGGAACACAGGCTTATGTGGAGGCGGCCAACAGCTTTTTAGGCGAGCAGTTTTTGTTTGGCTCGTCGTACCCGTTCCGGCCTATCGGCCAAACCATAGAAGACTTTTTGGCCTTGGGTTTTCATGCTGGGGTGGTGGAAAAGCTGTTGTTCGACAACGCAGCACGCTTGCTCAAGTTGTAGATTAGGCCAACATCTGCGCCCACTGCTGGGCAGCAAAACCCACCGTAATGCTCAGGCCATCGCCGCACTGCCACTCGACCACGGGGCGCTTAATAGCGCTGCTGTGTTCTAACAGCAATGCGCTGGCGCTGGCGGCATCGCACACCTTGCTTTGCAAAGCTGGGTCTAGTTGGCGCCAAGTCGTGCCTTGGCGATTGAGCAGGCGTTCCCAGCCCACAGCGGCCATCCAAGCGGCCAAGCGTTCGGCGGGCACACCTTGTTTTTTAAAATCGTGAAACTGGTAAGGCAGGCCTTGCGCCGTTAGCCACGCACGGGCTTTTTTCACGCTGTCGCAGTTGGCAATGCCATACACGGTGATGTTGGTGGTGATAGTCATGCCCGCCATGATGCGCCAGCGTCGCCTCGGCGACAATAGCCCCCTGTATGCACACCAAAATCCACACCCTCAACGGCTGGCTGGCCCATTGCGAGCGCCTGCACCCCCAAGCTATCGACATGGGCCTAGAGCGCGTGCGCGAAGTCTCGCGTCGCTTGGGCCTGCGCTTTGACTGCCCCGTGATTACCGTGGCGGGCACCAACGGCAAGGGTTCTACCTGCGCCATGCTAGAGGCCGTGGCCCTGCAAGCGGGCTGGCGCACCGGGGTTTATACCTCGCCGCATTTGGTACATTTTGAAGAGCGCTGCCGCATCCACGGTGACATCGTGCAAGCCGAAGCGCTAGTGCCGCATTTCGAGGCCGTAGAAGCCGCGCGCACGCAAAACGGCAACGATGTCTCGCTGAGCTATTTTGAATTTACCACACTGGCTATCTTGCGCCTCATGAGCCATTCTTTACTGGATGTGGCCATCTTAGAAGTAGGCTTGGGCGGACGGCTCGATGCCACCAACATCATAGATGCCGATTGCGCTGTCATCACCAGCATCGACATTGACCACACCGAATACCTCGGCCCCGACCGCGAAAGCATCGGGCGCGAAAAAGCGGGCATCATGCGTACTGGCCGCCCGGTAATCGTCAGTGACCCGATGCCGCCGCAAAGCGTACTGGATTACGCACGCGAAATCGGTGCTGACCTGTGGCGCTTTGGCCACGATTTCAATTATTCTGGCGACAAACAACAATGGGCTTGGAGTGGACGCGGGCGGCGCTACGCCGGGCTGGCCTATCCAGCGCTGCGCGGCGCCAACCAATTGATGAACGCTTCGGGGGCCTTGGCGGCCTTAGAAGCCCTGCGCCAACGCCTGCCTATCACCGCGCAAGCCGTACGCACGGGCTTGTCGATGGTGGGTTTGCCGGGGCGTTTTCAGATTGTGCCGGGCCAACCTACGCTGGTGTTGGACGTGGCGCACAACCCGCACTCCGTGGCTGCGCTCACCGCCAATTTGGATGCGATGGGCTACTTTCCCACCACCCATGCAGTATTTGGTGCGATGGCCGACAAAGACTTAGCCCCGATGCTGGCCAAAGTCGGGCCACTGATTGACCGCTGGTATTTCACTGATTTACCCACGCCGCGCGCTGATGCTGCCGCCAACTTGCAGCAAAAATGGAATGCGCTGCAAATTGTCGCGGGTGGCCGCCGCGAAGTACCCACCAGCACCCATGCCAACCCGCAAGCTGCATTAGAAGCGGCTGTCGCAGTGGCAGACCCGGCTGATAGAATCGTCGTCTTTGGCTCCTTCTATACGGTTGGTGCTGTTTTGCAAAATGGCACGCCCCGTTTGCAAGCCAAACATCTGGACACTTAACGTCCACCCCGTGGTTGCTTATACATGGCATTTTTCAAGTTTCGGTGGCCCACCTCCTCCGCCTCTGCTCCCAATGACACCGCCATGCGGCCCTCGCGCGCGCCTCGGGCCGAGAGCATCGAGGTCATGCGCCGACGCGCCCGACACCGCCTGATTGGCGCTGCGGTACTGGTATTGTTGGGGGTGATTGGTTTTCCGATGCTGTTTGATACCCAGCCTCGGCCCATTCCCGTCGATATTCCGATAGAGATGCCCGACCGCAACAAAGTGGCCCCACTGGTCGTGCCCGCCGATGGCAGCGAAAGCAGCAGCGTAGCCGCCAACACCGCCGCCAGTTTGGGCGAGGGCGAGCAAATACTGGCACCTAATTCGATGGTACCGGCCTTACCGGGGCTGCCCGGCTTGTCTGCACCGGCCAAATTGGCCATCAAACCCGAATCTAAACCTGAGCCTAAGCCCGAACCCAAACCGCCCAAGCCCGAGCCAAAACCCGAGCCTAAGCCACCCAAACCCGAACCCAAACCTGAGCCTAAGCCCGAACCTAAACCGCCCAAGCCAGAACCAAAACCCGAGCCTAAGCCCGAACCCAAACCAGTTCGTGTCGATGAGGCAGCGCGTGCGCGCGCCTTGCTCGAAGGCCGCAGCGTTGCACCCGCAGCGGCGGCACCAGCGCCTGCTGGCAACGAAAATAAACGCTTTGTCATTCAAATTGGCGCTTTTGCTGATAGTGGCAAAGCCTCCGAAGTGCGGCAAAAACTCGAAAGCGCTGGCCTGAAAGCCTACACCCAAGTCATTGACACCAAAGACGGCAAGCGCACGCGGGTGCGGGTTGGCCCCTTCAATGGCCGCACCGATGCAGACAAAGCGGCCGAGCGCGCCCGGGGGCTGGGATTACCGGCGGTCATTACTGGCTCCTAAGTTACCCCCTGCCCCCATACCATGACTGTCTTGGATGGCTGTGTCCTTACGCTGCTGCTGGGCTCGATGTTGCTCGGCGCTTGGCGTGGCTTGGTGTTTGAAGTGCTGTCCTTGCTGGCTTGGGGTGCAGCAGTATTGCTGGCACGCCTCTTTGCCGCCGATGCGGCCTTGCATTTGCCATTGGGGCCTCTACAAGGGGGCAGCCGCCATGCCGCCAGTTTTGCCGTGGTGTTCATTGCAGCGGCTTTTTTGTGTGGCTGGGTGGCCACCTTGGGCCGTCAACTGGTGCAGGTGGTGGGTTTGCGCCCCGTAGACCGGGTGCTAGGGGGCTTGTTTGGTGCAGTACGGGCGGCACTGCTACTGCTAGTGGCTACGCTGGTGCTGCAATGGTTACCGTTACAACAACAGCCTTGGTGGCGAGATTCGTTCAGCGCGCCTTGGCTATCGTTGGCCTTACAGGCTGTGGCACCTGTTTTGCCACTAGAACTGCTGCAAAACCTATCTTGGTAAAAGAAAGTCAACTATGTGTGGAATCGTCGGCGTTATCAGCAACGCCCCAGTCAATCAACTGATTTATGACTCCTTGCTGCTATTGCAGCACCGGGGCCAAGATGCCGCCGGTATCGTGACACAGCAAGAGCGCAAGTTCTTTATGCACAAGGCCAAGGGCATGGTCAAAGATGTGTTTCGCACGCGCAATATGCGCGCCTTGCCGGGCAACTGCGGTTTGGGCCAAGTGCGCTATCCCACCGCAGGCAATGCCTTCAGCGAGGAGGAAGCCCAGCCCTTCTATGTCAATGCACCGTTCGGCTTGGTACTGGTACACAATGGCAATTTAACCAACGCCCAAGCCCTGCGCTCGGAGCTGTTCACCACCGACCACCGCCACATCAATACCGAGAGCGACTCCGAAGTCTTGCTCAATGTGCTGGCCGATGAAATCGACAAAGCCACGCGCGGCAAAGCACTGGACGTGCAAGACGTGTTCGCTGCCGTGGCCGCCGTACACCGGCGCATCCGTGGCTCCTATGCCGTGATTGCCCTGATTGCCGGACATGGTCTGCTGGCTTTCCGTGACCCCTATGGCATTCGCCCGCTGTGCTTAGGGCGCAACACCGACGGCACCATCATGGTGGCCAGCGAATCCGTGGTTCTCGAAGGCTCCAGCCATGTGCTGGACCGCGATATTGCCCCCGGCGAAGCGGTATTCATCGACTTAGAAGGCAACATCAGCAGCCAGCAATGCGCGCAAAACCCGCGCCTGCACCCCTGCATTTTTGAATTTGTTTATCTGGCGCGCCCTGATTCGGTGCTGGATGGCATCTCGGTCTATCAGGCCCGCCTCAATTTGGGCGAAACCCTGGCCAAGCGCGTAGTGTCTGCCGTACCGCCTAGCCAAATTGATGTAGTGATTCCGATTCCAGAATCCAGCCGCCCCAGCGCCATGCAGTTGGCCCAGCTGCTCGGCCTGCCTTACCGCGAAGGCTTCGTCAAAAACCGCTATGTCGGTCGCACCTTCATCATGCCGGGGCAAGGCGTGCGTAAAAAATCGGTGCGCCAAAAGCTCAACGTCATTGGCAGCGAGTTCAAAGGCCGCAATGTGCTGCTGGTGGATGACTCCATCGTGCGCGGTACCACCAGCCGCGAAATCGTCCAAATGGCGCGTGAGGCGGGGGCCAACAAGGTCTATATGGCCAGCGCTGCGCCGCCCGTGCGCTATCCCAATGTTTATGGCATTGACATGCCCACCAGCAGCGAACTGGTGGCCCACGACCGCACGATTGAACAAATACGCGACCTGATTGGCTGTGATGCACTCATCTACCAAGATGTCGATGCCATGAAACAGGCCGTAGGCAACCTGCGCCCCGATTTGGATGGCTTTGACGCTTCCTGCTTTGATGGCGTGTATGTCACCGGCGACATCACCTTGGCCGATATTGAGCGCATGAACGACGAGCGCCCCAACGCCCAAGAAGATGAAGAAGACACCTCGCGCCTGGCCCTGCCCAATGCCCGGCATGGCTAAGTTGGCCGCTGCATTTTTTGTTTCAAGGCCCCGCCCATGACCCCAGAATTACTAGCCACCCTCCATCCTGACACCTTGGCGGTGCGCCAAGCCATGCCGCGCAGCGCCTACGGCGAGCATTCCGAAGCCCTGTACCTGACCAGCAGTTTTGTGCAGCCCGATGCGGCCACCGCAGCGCGCCGCTTTGCGGGTGAAGAAGACGGCTACACCTACTCGCGCACCTCGAATCCCACCGTCAGCAGCTTCGAGCGCCGTCTGGCCGCCTTAGAGGGCACCGAAAGCGCGATTGGCACCGCCAGCGGCATGTCGGCCATCTTGCTGATGTGCATGGCGCTGCTCAAAACCGGCGACCATGTGATTTGCTCGCAATCCATGTTCGGCTCCACCATCAACCTGATTAGCAAAGAGCTGGCCCGGTTTGGCGTGCAATCGAGTTTTGTCGCCCAAACCGATGCCGCTGCGTGGCAAGCCGCCCTGCGGCCTGAAACCCGGCTGATGTTTGCCGAAACCCCGACCAACCCCCTGACGGATTTGTGCGACATTCGTGCCTTGGCCGATATCGCCCATGCCGCCGGGGTGCTGTTGGCGGTAGATAACTGCTTTGCCTCACCAGCCTTGCAACAACCGGCCAAGCTGGGGGCGGATTTGGTGATTCACTCCGGCACCAAATTCTTGGACGGCCAAGGCCGCGTCATGGCCGGTGCGGTTTGTGGCCCACGCGCCTTGATTGATGACAAACTCGCCCCCTTGATTCGCAGTGCGGGCATGAACTTGTCGCCCTTCAATGCGTGGGTGGTGCTAAAGGGCATGGAAACCCTGTCCTTGCGCGTCAAGGCACAAAGCGCCAATGCGCTGGCGCTGGCGCAGTGGCTAGAACAGCAGCCCCAAGTGGCGCGGGTTTATTACCCCGGTTTGGCCTCGCACCCGCAGCACGAGTTAGCCATGCGCCAGCAATCGGGTTTGGGCGGGGCCGTGTTGTCGTTCGATGTACGCGCTACCAGCCCCGAAGAAGGCCGCGCCCGTGCCTTCCATGTCATTGACAGCACCCGAGTGTGCAGCATCACTGCCAATTTAGGCGACACCAAAACCACCATCACCCACCCGGCCAGCACCTCGCATGGCCGCCTGACCGAAGCCCAACGCCAAGCCGCCGGTTTGGGCCAAGGTCTAATCCGCGTGGCGGTGGGTTTAGAACATATTGACGACTTGAAAGCCGACCTCGCGCGCGGCTTGGACACCCTGTAATGACTGAACAAAATCTATCTACCCCCGCCCGTCGGGTACGTACCCGCTTTGCGCCCTCGCCCACCGGCTTTATCCATCTGGGCAATATCCGCTCGGCCCTCTACCCTTGGGCTTTTGCCCGTGCTACGGGTGGTGATTTCATCCTGCGGATTGAAGACACGGATTTAGAGCGCTCTACCCAAGCCGCTGTCGATGTCATCTTAGAAGGCATGGACTGGCTCGGCATGAACCCCGACGAAGGCCCGTTCTACCAAATGCAGCGCATGGCGCGCTACAAAGAAGTGCTGGCCCAACTGCAAGCCACGGGCCATGTGTATCCCTGCTACACCAGCGTGGCCGAACTCGATGCCCTGCGCGAGCGCCAAATGGCGGCCAAAGAAAAGCCGCGTTACAACGGCACTTGGCGACCCGAGCCGGGCAAGGTATTGCCCCCCGTGCCCGAAGGCGTGCAACCGGTATTGCGCTTCAAAAACCCGCAAGAAGGCATCGTAGCTTGGGACGACAAGGTCAAAGGCCGCATTGAAATCCGCAACGACGAATTGGACGATTTGGTGATTGCCCGCCCTGATGGCACCCCCACCTACAACTTCTGCGTGGTGGTCGATGACATCGACATGGCCATTACCCACGTGATTCGCGGCGATGACCACGTCAACAACACGCCACGCCAAATCAACATCTTCCAAGCCTTGGGCAAAGAGCCACCCGTTTATGCCCACCTGCCCACCGTGCTGAACGAGCAGGGCGAGAAGATGAGCAAGCGCAACGGGGCCAAGCCCGTGACGCAATACCGTGATGAAGGCTACCTGCCCGAGGCCATGATTAACTATCTGGCCCGCTTGGGTTGGAGCCACGGCGACGACGAAATTTTTAGCCGCCAACAGTTCCTAGAGTGGTTCGACTTAGACCATTTGGGCCGCAGTGCCGCCCAGTTTGACGAAGCCAAGCTGCGTTGGGTCAATGCCCAGCACCTCAAAGCCATGAGCGATGAGGCCTTGGCCGCCTTGGTAGCGCCACAACTAGAAAAGCGCGGTATCGCTACTGCCGACTTGGCCGATGGCCGCCTGCCGCGCCTTTGCGCCCTGTTCAAAGACCGCTGCGACACCACCGTGGCCTTGGCCGATTGGGCCTATGTGTTCTATGCCGATAGCGTCAGCCCCAGTGCCGAAGAGCTAGAAAAGCACGTCACCGCCGCCATTGGCCCCGCTTTGGATGCCTTGGCAGCTGCTTTCGAGACCTGCATTTGGGAAAAAACTGCCATTGCAGCCACTTTCAAGCAAGTTTTGACCGCGCAAGGGCTTAAAATGCCGCAACTGGCCATGCCGGTGCGTGTGTTGACGGTGGGCACTGCCCACACCCCTTCGGTCGATGCGGTGCTGGAATTGCTAGGAAAAGAAAAAGTTTTGGCAAGATTGCAAAATCGTTCAAAAATCGTTCTATAATTCAAGTCTCAGTTAAACGCAGCAAACAAATTAAAAAGTGTTTGTTGCAGGTTGTGGGGGTATAGCTCAGCTGGGAGAGCGCTTGCATGGCATGCAAGAGGTCAGCAGTTCGATCCTGCTTATCTCCACCAAGTTTTTCTGCCGGATTAGTTCCAAGGTTTTGACCCTATCGTCTAGAGGCCTAGGACATCACCCTTTCACGGTGAGTACCGGGGTTCGAATCCCCGTAGGGTCGCCAAGTTTGAAGCGCTTGATGCTACGAAAGTAGCTGCAAAGCTTCCTGCCAGGAGTGGTAGTTCAGTTGGTTAGAATACCGGCCTGTCACGCCGGGGGTCGCGGGTTCGAGCCCCGTCCACTCCGCCAGTATTTTTGGGGGTATAGCTCAGCTGGGAGAGCGCTTGCATGGCATGCAAGAGGTCAGCAGTTCGATCCTGCTTATCTCCACCAAAGTTTTCTAGGTTTTGACCCTATCGTCTAGAGGCCTAGGACATCACCCTTTCACGGTGAGTACCGGGGTTCGAATCCCCGTAGGGTCGCCAAGTTATAGCGCTTGGCTTGTAACGCGGTTACAAGTAAAAGCTATCTACCAGGAGTGGTAGTTCAGTTGGTTAGAATACCGGCCTGTCACGCCGGGGGTCGCGGGTTCGAGCCCCGTCCACTCCGCCAAAATACCAAGCCCTGTCAGTTCGCTGGCAGGGCTTTTTGGTTTTTAACGTGGTGGCATACGGATAGCACCATCCAAGCGAATCACCTCGCCATTGAGCATGTCATTGTCCAAAATGTGGCGCACCAATTTGGCGTAATCTTGCGGTGTACCCAAACGGCTAGGAAACGGTACACCGGCGGCCAAGCTGTCTTGCACCGTTTGGGGCATACCAAAAATCATCGGGGTGCCAAAAATGCCGGGGGCAATCGTCATGTTGCGAATGCCATTGCGTGCCAAATCACGGGCAATCGGCAGGGTCATGCCGACAATGCCACCCTTGGAGGCACTGTAAGCCGCTTGGCCCATTTGCCCATCGTAAGCGGCAATGCTGGCGGTAGAAATCAACACACCGCGCTCGCCGGTGCTGGCCGTTGGTTCATTCTGGCACATGGCTTCGGCAGCCAAGCGCAGCATGTTAAAGGTGCCAATCAGGTTGATTTGGATGGTTCTGTTAAACCCGGCCAAGCTGTGTGCGCCTTGTTTGCCCACCATTTTTTCTGCTGGGGCCACGCCCGCACAATTGACCAAGCCCGACAAACGCCCCAGTGCCACCGCTTGCGCCACCACGGCTTGGGCATCGGTTTCTTGGCTCACATCACACTGCACAAAAGTGGCCCCAATTTCTTGCGCCAAGGCTTGGCCTTTGTCGGTTTGCACATCGGCAAGCACCACTTTGCCGCCTTGCTCGGCCAACATGCGCGCCGTGCCTTCACCCAGCCCCGAGGCACCGCCCGTGACGATAAAAACGTTGTTTTCGATTTCCATAGTTTGTCTCCTTGGTTTAACGTTGACGTAAACGTCAATTATGCCTTGCTGCTGTTGCAGCACCTAGGCGACAGGCGCAAAAAAAGCCCGGACGGGCCGGGCTTGTAATCAACGCTACCGCGCACAGCTTCAGGGGAAGCGCACTCGGTCGAGCATTTGCTGCACCTTGGGCAGATTGGCCCCCACCGCGCTGATAGGGATGGTCTCGCTCTTGAAGGGTGCGCCGCCGGTCATGGCCTTGAGTGCTGGGTTTTCTACCTGTAAATTTTTGACAGCAGGCCACTCGTTGTTGCCGTTGGCAAAATAATTTTGCGCCTCTGGGGTGCTGAGATATTCTAAAAATTTAACGGCATTGGCTTGGTTTTTACTGTAGCGCGCTACCGCACCGCCCGCAATATTCAGATGCGTACCCCAAGACTGCTGGTTAGGGAACACTGCGCCCACCTTGTTGGCGATGGTCACGTCTTCGGGCTTGCTAGAACGCATCAAACGGGCCAAATAGTAGCTGTTGGTGACGGCAATATCGCATTCGCCAGCGGCCACGGCCTTGATTTGGTCGGTATCGCCGCCTTTGGGTGAACGCGCCAAATTAGCGACTACGCCCTTGAGCCAGGTTTCGGTGGCTTGCTCGCCCAGATGCTCTACCACTGCACCAAACAGGCTCAGGTTGTAAGGATGCGAACCTGAACGAATGCAGATTTTTCCTTTGTTTTTGGGGTCAGCCAAGTCTTCATAGGTATCCACATCGCTTTTTTGCACCTTGACTTTGTTATAAACAATCAAGCGCGCCCGCGTGGACAGGCCAAACCATGCTGTACCCTCTGCACTGGGCTGGCCGCGCAGGGTGGCCGGAATGCGCTCTTCTAAAGTTTTGGATTGAATCGGCTTGAACAGACCATCAACCTCGCCTTTATAGAGGCGTGCGGCATCGACCAGCAAAATCACATCGGCGGGCGAAGCACTGCCTTCAGCTTTCAAGCGGGCCAAAATACCGGCATCGTCGGCATCAACCCGGTTAATTTTAATGCCGGTGGCTTTGGTAAAACCACTGTACAGCGCTTCGTCGGTGCTGTAATGGCGCGCCGAATACAGATTAACGACCTGCTCGGTAGCTTGGGCCATGCCACTGACCAGCAAGGCAGAGGCAGCCGTGGCCACGGCAGAAAGAATAAATCGCATGGTGCTTGTCGATGAGAGGGAGGATGCCGCATCATATCGAAAACGCGAACTATTCGCAATAACGAGGCAACAAAAAAAACCCGGCTAAGGTGCCGGGCTAAAGGAATCCCTGAACCAACGCTCTAGGGGACCCAAGGAGACAAACAGGGCGCTGGACTTCTTGACCAAGAAGCCTAGCGGAAAGTTTTGCAGCGCTGCTTAGCGCTTGCGTGGAGCGGCCGAAGACTTGGCGGCATCCAAGGCGGATGCGGTGACAGCGTTAAAGTTGGCTTCGGCGGCCTCGGAGGCTTGCTTGACGGCTTTTTGCACCGATTCGAGGGCGTTGGTCGCGGCAGAAACAGCGTTTTTCATGACGGCCACGGCAGGCTCGGAGCCAGCGGGAGCGTTTTTGGCAGCGTTGTCCATCAGGCTAACCAAGTTGAGTTGGGCTTCTGCGGTCTTGGCTTCAAAGGCTTTGCCAAACTCGGCACCAGTGCCCGAGGCAATATCGTAGAGGTGGCGGCTGTAAGCGGCAGCTCTTTCGGCCAAGGGCTGGAACAAACCTGCTTGCAGGGCCAACAGCTCTTGGGCATCTTTGACGCTGAGCAGGGCTTGCGAATGGTTGGCGGCTTCGTTCAAGGCAGCGCGCGAGGCGGTGACGTTGAGTTCGACGATTTTTTCTACGCCTTCGAAGGCTTTGCTGGTCAGGCCAAACAGGGTTTCGAGGTTGGCTTTGTGGGCAGCTACCAGTTGTTCGTTGGTGAGTGACATGAGGGTCTCCAAAATTATGGGGGCCAAAAGGCCCAAAATGCAAAAATTGTTTGCACAGGGCGCACCGAAACGCCTTGTTGCAGTGCAGCAAGGTCAATTGTAGGCAAGCAAGCTGTAAATGCAAGTGCTATTTTGCATGGTGCAAAGCACGGTGATAGCTATTGCCATTGCTGGCATTAGCGCAGCAGGCGTAATTCGCCGGTGGCCAGTAGGCGGTCGCGCACGCGCCGGGTCATGGATTGGGTACTGCCATCGGCGGCGGTAAATAAAAACAAGCTGCCGTGGGGATTGGCCCACGTCAGTTGGGTGCGGACGGTTTGTTGTGGGCGGCGCAGTTCTACCCAAGTGCCTAGGGGGATTTCTGGGCTGCTATTGTTGCTATTGCTGCTATTGCTGCTAGTGGGAGAGGGAGCAGGCGCGGCTGTGTCTGCTGTGCCTGTTTTCAAAGGGGCGCTTTGGGCAGTAGGTGCCGGTGCAGGTGTCGCAGTAACCGGGCTGGCCAGATTGTCATAGCGCGATTCCATTTCGATTTCAATATCCACTGCTTCGGCCACTTCTGCCGTTGAATGGAAGTTCAAATCAATATCTGGGCCGCTGGCTGCTGGTAATGGCGGTGGCGGTGGCGGAGGAGCTTGAATGCTCAGGGTATTTTGATGGATGCTTTTGAGCAGCCGCAGTAATTGTTGGATGTCGGAGGTGGGGTATGCAATATGTTGCAATCCCCGTGTAAGATTTTGTAATAGTTTGGGGATTTCTGGGGCGATTTGTTGTCGCTCTTCGGCGGGCAGTTGGGGGCGCACGCTCCAAAAGAGCAGCGGCACCAGTGCCAAGTAGCCGTGGGGGTCGGTCTCGGTGCTGTGTGCGCTTTGTTCTAGTTGCACCCGTGCAATGACCTGCGCCCAAACGCTGGTGGCAAAGTCCATGATGGGGGCAGGCACTTGGCTGCTGTCGGGCAAGCGGCGGATATTTTGGGCGATGTCGTTGCACAGTGCTTGGTAGCGCTGTTGGGGGTCCACCGTGCGGGCTGTGGGCAGGGGGGCTGGGGCAGGCGTTGGCGCTGGCCTATCCGCAGTGGCAGCAGTAGCGGTAGCGGCGGGCTTGGCGCGCTCGGTTTGTGCTTGCCAAGCTTTGTGCAGGGCTTGCAAAATTTGGCTAAAACTGGCCGCTTGGGGCTGCTCTTGCTGCGACAAGCGTTGCACCACTTGGTTGAGCAGGTGCATAAAGGCATGAAAGCCAGGGCTGGCTTCACTGCTGAAGGCCAAACCGCGCTCGGTAATATCGTCTAACAGGCGGCGGGCGGGGTGGTCGGGGTCGTTAAAAAATTGCGTGTCGTGGATGGCCAACTGGCCAATGGCTGGCTCCATATTGAGCAAGGCTTGCCGAATCGGTGTCAGCAAGCGTGTATCTTGGGCGATGTTGTCCATCATCTGCGCCACGATGTCAGTCGCTTGTGCCGCTGGGTCTGCCACCATGCCGCCGTACATGCTTGCATAGGCGCTGGCATAAGGCAAGGCCCCACTTTGTAGCAGCTGGTGCAAGATGCTGGCGGTCAGGACTTCTTCTTCGGCCTGGGCGGCCTCTTGGGCATAAAAACTCGGGCTGGGGCTGGGGTTCGTCGGCGGCTGTGCTGGCTGTGCTGGCGGCGGTGCTGGCGGTACGGGAGAAAAATGGCTGGCTGCCAAGCCGTAGTTGGCCGGTCTTACGCCTTGCTGGCGCAAATAGGCCACGGCTTGTTGGTAGCTGAGCAACAAACTTGGCCCCAAGACGGGCAGCAGGTGCTGCATACACAGCTGTTGCAAGACGGGCGTGGGGGCGATAGGGGCCAGCACCTGTTGCAAAGCGCGCAGGTAGTTGGCGGGGCGCAGGGGGTTGGTGTCGGCTTGCACATGGTGCAAACCTTGGGCCGCACTGACCAAGGTATTGAGTTCGGACAGCGCGCTATCGGTGGCGTGGCCAAGTTGCTCTTGCGCGCGCAACAACGCTACTTGGGCATCGTGTTCTGTGGCATCGACCAGCGCCAGCTCTTCACTTTGGAAACTGCTGGCATGGGCGGTGGCGGGCGGCGCTAAAAACTGTTGCAACAGGGCCGGGCCATAGGCTTGGCACAAGGCCGGGCCATGTTGTTGCAACAGCGCTAAAACACGGCTGGCGGCTGGGTTGGCCAGCGCTGGGGCTGTCGTTTCAGCCGTTTCAGCTGTGTTCGCGTCTTGTGCCTGTGCGGCTAGGCTTTGGCAGGCCGCAGCCAGCCATTGCGCCAGCAAGCTTGGGCCTTGTTGGGCCGCTTGGGTGACGCAGGTTTGCAAAATAGACTGGGCAGTCATGGTGCAGGAGGCTGGCCGCCAAGGTTGAAGGAATAGAAACGGCGTTACTTGAGGGCTTTGAAACGCATCCGGTGCGGACGTGCGGCCTCTTCGCCCAAACGCTTCTTCTTGTCGGCTTCGTACTCTTGGTAGTTGCCATCAAAAAACACCCACTGGCTATCGCCTTCGGCGGCCAAAATGTGCGTGGCGATACGGTCTAGGAACCAGCGGTCGTGGCTAATCACCAACACGGTACCCGCGTATTCGAGCAACGCATCCTCTAAGGCGCGCAGGGTTTCGATGTCCAAGTCGTTGGATGGCTCGTCCAGCAGCAGTACATTGCCGCCTTGGATGAGCGTTTTGGCCAAGTGCAGACGGCCACGTTCACCGCCCGAGAGCATCCCGACTTTCTTTTGTTGGTCGCCACCGTTGAAGTTAAAGCGGCCACAGTAAGCCCGGCTGGCCATTTGGAACTTGCCAATGTTGATCATGTCCAGACCGCCAGAGACATCTTCCCAAACGGTTTTATCGTCGGACAGCGCATCGCGGTGTTGGTCCACAAAGGCCATTTTGACGGTGGAACCCACCACCACTTCACCGCTATCGGGCTGCTCTTTACCGGCCAGCAGCTTGAACAGGGTGGATTTACCCGCGCCGTTGGGGCCGATGATGCCAACGATAGCGCCAGCAGGCACGTTGAAGCTGAGGTTATCAATCAGCAGGCGGTCGCCAAAGGATTTGCTGACATTGTGGAACTCAAACACCTGATTGCCCAAGCGCTCGGCCACCGGAATGAAAATTTCTTGGGTTTCGTTGCGGCGTTGGTATTCGTAATCACTCAATTCCTCGAAGCGGGCAATACGCGCCTTGCTCTTGGCTTGGCGACCCTTGGCATTTTGGCGTACCCAATCGAGTTCCTTTTTCAGCGCCTTGGCGCGGGCTTCTTCGCCCTTGTTTTCGGCCTCTAGGCGGTTTTGCTTTTGCAGCAGCCAGTCAGAGTAGTTGCCCTTGTAGGGGATACCGTGGCCCCGGTCGAGTTCCAAAATCCACTCGGCAGCGTTGTCCAAAAAGTAGCGGTCGTGGGTAATGGCCACCACGGTGCCCGAGAAGCGTTGCAAAAATTGCTCCAACCAATCCACTGATTCGGCATCCAAGTGGTTGGTAGGCTCATCGAGCAGCAGCATATCGGGCTTGGACAGCAGCAGGCGGCACAGGGCGATGCGGCGTTTTTCACCGCCCGAGAGTACGCCCACTTTGGCATCCCACGGTGGCAAGCGCAGCGCATCGGCGGCGATTTCTAATTGGTGTTCAGAATCGGTGCCAGCGGTGGCGATGATGGCCTCTAGGCGCGCTTGTTCGGCGGCCAAGGCATCAAAATCAGCATCTTCTTCGCCATAGGCGGCATAGACTTCTTCGAGCTTGGCTTTGGCGGCAAAGACTTCGCCCATCGCCTCTTCGACGCTCTCGCGCACCGTGTGTTCGGGGTTGAGTTGTGGCTCTTGCGGCAGATAGCCAATTTTGAGGCCCGCCATCGGCAGGGCTTCGCCTTCGATTTCTTTGTCCACGCCCGCCATGATTTTGAGCAGGGTGGACTTGCCCGAGCCGTTCAGGCCCAGCACACCAATTTTGGCACCGGGGAAGAAGGACAGCGAGATGTCTTTCAAAATTTGCCGTTTGGGCGGCACAATTTTGCTGACACGGTTCATGGAATAGACGTATTGGGCCATCGGGATACTTGTGCAGTCTAAAAAAAGAAAACCCGATTATCGGCCCATGCGACAATAGGCACCGTTGCCCACTCCAGTTGTGGGCAATATCAGCACTTTGCTGGGGACGACGCAAGCCATTGCCGGCTCCCACCCTTGAACCTCATTGGCCTAACACTGGCTCGGCAGCTAATGCGCTGCCACGACAGGTCAATACCCAGCGCCCGGATGGGCGCGTCTGACATCCATGACATTTGACGATTTGAACCTGGCCCCGGCCATTCTGAAGGCCGTACACGAGCAAGGCTACGATACCCCCACGCCCATTCAGGCACAGGCTATTCCTGCCGTGCTGGCGGGGCATGACTTGTTGGCTGGTGCCCAAACCGGCACCGGCAAAACAGCCGCTTTCACGTTACCACTGTTACATCGCCTTTCTCTTTCCAGCGCCCCTAAAAGCAAGTTCGGTAACAAAGGGTTGCGCGCCTTGGTACTTACCCCCACGCGCGAGCTGGCCGCGCAAGTCGAAGAATCGGTGCGCGAGTATGGCAAGTACCTCGATTTGAACTCCACCGTGGTGTTTGGCGGCGTGGGCATGAACCCGCAAATTGACCGCATCAAACGCGGTGTCGATGTGCTGGTGGCCACACCGGGGCGCTTGTTGGATTTACAACAACAGGGTTTTTTGGATTTATCCACCGTAGAAGTGCTGGTACTAGACGAAGCCGACCGCATGTTGGACATGGGCTTCATCTACGACGTGAAGAAAATTTTGGCCCTCGTGCCCAAAGAAAAGCAAAGCCTGCTGTTTTCGGCCACCTTCAGCGATGAAATCCGCGAACTGGCCGGCACGCTGCTCAAAAACCCGCAAAGCATCCAAGTCACGCCGCGCAACACCACCGTGCAGCGCATTGCCCAAGTAATTCACCCGGTAGGTCGGGGCAAGAAAAAGCAAGTGCTGTTGCACATCATCCAGCAACACAACTGGAGCCAAGTGCTGGTGTTTACGCGCACCAAGTTTGGCGCCAACAACGTGGCCGAATTTTTGACCAAAAACGGCGTGCAAGCGATGGCCCTGCATGGCAACAAGAGCCAAAGCGCGCGCACCCAAGCGCTGGAGGGCTTCAAAAGCGGCGCTATCCGCGCCTTGGTGGCCACCGACATTGCCGCCCGTGGCATTGATATTGACGAGCTGCCGCACGTCGTCAACTACGAAATCCCCAACGTGGCCGAAGACTACGTACACCGCATTGGCCGCACGGGCCGCGCTGGCAACAACGGCGAGGCGGTCAGCTTGGTCTGTATGGACGAAGAAGGCTTCATGATGGACATTGAGCGCTTCACCAAGCAAACCATTCCGGTGCAAATGATTGACGGCTTTGGCCCCGAAGAGGGCGAAAAAGCCGAGCCTATCGCGATGGGCCGCCAAACCATTTGGGGCGGCGCAGGCAAACCGCCCAGCCGTGACATCATGCAGGCGGCAGCCAAAGCCGCACGCGGCGAGATGATGGAACGTATGCGCGCCAGCAAGTCCCCCCAAGGAGAACGCGCTGGCGGCGGCAATGGCGCTGGCGGTGGTGCCCCCCGTGGTGGCCATGCCGGTGGTGGTGGTGGGCGTGGCAACGCAACGCGCAATGGGCCAGCGGCAGGGCACCAGCCCAATGCGGGCGGGCGTGGCCCCGCACCGGCCCGTGGGGGCCGTCCAACTGGCAACCGCTTTAACAGCGATGCCCAACCCCCGCGCGAGAACGCCCATTTGGGCACCCACGGTGGCCACAGTATGCCCTCTAGCCGGGGTTCTGGCCCCTCGGGCCAGCCTGACCCGATGCGTACCAGTGTCGATAGCATGTTAGAGCGCGGGCGCCGGGGCGGTGGTTTCCGCAATGGCGGCGGCGGTGGCGGTTATGCTGGCGGCGGTGGCTCGCGTGGTGGCCCACGCAGCGGCGGCGGTACCGGCGGCGGTTCGCGCGGTGGCTCCTTCAACCGCTAAAAAAGCCAAGGAACCCACCAAGGGCGTGCTGCTGGGTTGGCACAACGTGTCATCCAGCAGTAGTAATATCACCACGCCCTTGGTTCGCTCCACTTTGTACAAACAATGACCTTCCTGCGCGCGCAAACTCTGTTGCTGGCCTCTTTGCTGGCGGGGTGTGCCACCACCCCGCTGCCACCGTGGCCCAATCCGTTCAAACCTTCTACGGCCAAAGTGCCGCCCCCGCCCGAGGGCAAGGCAGCAGTGCCACTCGTGGCCTATCCACCGGGGATTTTTCCAGCAACCAGCGCCAGCGCCCCAGAATCAGCGGCACTGGCACTGCATTTTCCCGAACCCAGCCAGCGTTACCTCACGCCGGGTTTAGCCCCACAACGCCAAAGTTTTACCAGCAATGCCGAGCTGACCCAGTGGTTGCAAGATTTAAGCAGTGCTACCTTGCCCGGTGCTACGCGCGCCGCTTTGCTCCATGCAGGCGCTTCGCAGCGCGGCTTGCCCAT
Source organism: Giesbergeria sp. (assembly GCF_028686475.1). Taxonomy (GTDB): domain Bacteria; phylum Pseudomonadota; class Gammaproteobacteria; order Burkholderiales; family Burkholderiaceae_C; genus Simplicispira. The sequence continues at coordinate 108,020 of NZ_JAQUCA010000008.1, forward strand.
CCATGCGCTGGTGCTGACCCGCGCTGGCGGCACAGACCCCAACAGCCTCAACACCAGCAAGCGGCCCACAGTGCTGCTTTTGGCGCAACAACATGGCGACGAGCCAGCCAGCAGCGAAGCCCTGTTGGTGCTGGCGCAAGAACTCGCCCACGGCCAACTGGCCCCTTTACTCGACAAAATCAATGTAGTGTTGGTGCCGCGTGCCAACCCCGATGGGGCCGAAGCCGGTAGCCGCCTGACGGCCAACGGCCTGGATTTGAACCACGACCACCTGCTGCTACAAACCCCCGAGGCGCGCGCCTTGGCGGCCTTGGTGCGCGATTTTCGGCCCACCTTGGTACTAGATGCCCACGAATACAACCCCGCTGGTGGCTACCTGACGCAGTTCAACGCTTTGGCTTACAACGATGTGCTGCTGCAATATGCCAATGCCAGCGGCACGCCAGAGTTTTTGAGCAAAGCAGCGCAAGAGTGGTACTACCCCGCCCAAGTCAGTGCCTTGCAGGCCCAAGCACTACGCACCGACTGGTACCACACACCATCGGCGCAGACACCAACGCAGGCACAAGAGGCCCAATTGCTAATGGGCGCAACCACGCCAAACAACAGCCGCAATGCCAACGGCCTGAAACATGCCGTCAGTGGGGTGGTGGTTACGCGCGGCGTTGGCTTGGGTTACACCCATGTACAGCGCCGGGTTCATGCCCAAATCACTGCTATCAGCAGCGCTTTGCGTACCACGGCAGACCAAGCCGCTAAGCTAGAACAGGTGCGCTCGTTTGTGGTGCGCGACAGCATGGCCCAAGCCTGCCGCGATAAGCTCATCCTAGACACCGCCCCGGTGCCAGAACAGCGCGACATCCAACTGCTGGACCCCAGCAGCGCCAGCGTGCGTAGCCAGCGCGTGCTGTGGCAATCCACCTTGCAAGCGCGTAGCGTACAAACGCGCACACGCCCCTGTGGTTATTGGCTGGCCCCTGCCGCCACTGAAGTGGTAGAGCGTCTGCGCCTGATGGGCGTACAGGTGCTGCGTGTGGCCGAGCCAGGCGGTGTCGTGGCCGAAACCTTTAGCGCCGCTACCGATGCAGCACGCCCAGACAAAAATGCAGTCACGTTGCAGCGCAGTGCTTTGGATGTGCCCTCGGGCAGCTATTACATCTCCCTGAGCCAGCCCTTGACCAATTTGGTCTCTGCCGCCCTAGAGCCGGACAGCCCACACAGCTACTTTAGCCACCAACTGATTGGCAGCTTGGCCGATGTAGCACGGGTCATGACCCGGCCTACCTTGGTGTTTGAAGAGGCTGAATAATAACCAGCGCCAACCGCCCCGCCAGCACCTTGGTTCATCCTTGGTGCTGGCGATGAAGCCTTTTTATGCCTGCTGCTTGGCCACGCAATCGGCGTAGTAGCGCACCACGCCATCGGCACCTTCCACCTCCACCAAGCCGTGGATGTCGGTTTCAAAGCCGGGGCAAATTTTGGCAAACTCGCGCGCAAACTTGAGGTAATCGACAATTTTCTTGTTGAACACTTCGCCCGGAATCAACAGCGGAATGCCCGGTGGGTAGGGTGTCACCAAACCGACGGTAATGCGCCCTTCCAGCTCATCAATCGCCACGCGCTCGGTGGTGCGGTGGGCAATGTGGGCATAAGCATCCGAGGGTTTCATAGCTGGCTGCAAGTCGGACAAATACATCTCGGTGGTCAAGCGAGCAATGTCGTACTTGGCGTACATCTCATGCACATGCTGGCACAAATCGCGCAAGCCCATGCGTTCATAGACTTTGTGCTGCTGGCAGAACTCCGGCAGGATGCGCCACATCGGTTGGTTCTTTTCGTAATCGTCCTTGAACTGTTGCAAGGCCGTCAGCATGGTGTTCCAGCGGCCCTTGGTGATGCCGATGGTGAACATAATGAAGAACGAATACAGGCCGGTTTTTTCGACCACCACGCCATGCTCGGCCAAATACTTGGTCACGATACTGGCCGGAATGCCGGTTTTATCAAACTCGCCATCTAAATTGAGGCCGGGTGTCACGATGGTGGACTTGATGGGGTCCAGCATGTTGAAGCCATCGGCCAGCGGGCCAAAGCCGTGCCATTTGCTATCGTTCTTTTTGCCCTTGCCCTTGACATCGCTGCGAATAATCCAGTTTTCGGCGCGGCCAATGCCTTCTTCGACCAGCTTTTCTGGCCCCCAGACTTTGAACCACCAGTCGTCTTTGCCAAACTCGTCTTCAATTTGGCGCATGGCGCGGCGGAAATCCAGCGCTTCTAAAATACTCTCTTCTACCAAAGCGGTGCCGCCGGGCGGCTCCATCATGGCGGCGGCCACATCACAGCTGGCAATGATGCTGTATTGTGGGCTGGTGCTGGTGTGCATCAGATAGGCTTCGTTGAACAAATGCCGGTCCAGCGGGGTGGATTGCGAATCTTGCACCAACACATGGCTGGCTTGGCTGATACCCGCCAGCAGCTTATGGATGGATTGCGTGGCATAGACTACCGAATGCTGGGGCCGGTCGCGTTTTTTGCCCATTGCATGGTAAGTGCCATAAAACGGGTGAAAGGCAGCGTGCGGCAGCCAAGCCTCGTCAAAATGCAGGTTGTCCACATAACCATCAAGCATCTTTTTGATGGTCTCGGTGTTGTAAAGCACACCATCGTAGGTGGATTGCGTCAGCGTGAGGACGCGCGGCTTGACGGTTTTCGCATCTACCCCTTGCAGCAGCGGGTTGGCGCGGATTTTTTCTTGAATGGCCTCGGGTTCAAACTCGCTTTGCGGAATCGGGCCAATAATGCCAAAGTGGTTGCGCGTGGGCTTGAGGAACACCGGAATCGCACCCGTCATGATGATGCTGTGCAGCACCGACTTATGGCAATTGCGGTCCACCACCACCACATCGCCGGGGGCTACGGTGTGGTGCCAAACAATCTTGTTGCTGGTAGATGTACCGTTGGTGACAAAAAAGCAATGGTCGGCATTGAAAATACGCGCGGCATTGCGCTCCGATTCGCCAATCGCGCCATTGTGGTCGAGCAACTGGCCCAACTCTTCCACCGCGTTGCACACGTCAGCGCGCAACATGTTTTCGCCATAAAACTGGTGGTACATCTGGCCCACTGGGCTTTTCAAAAACGCCACGCCACCCGAGTGGCCGGGGCAGTGCCAAGAATAAGAACCGTCTTCGGCGTAATCGAGCAGCGCCTTAAAAAACGGCGGTTGCACGCCCTCTAGGTAGCTTTTGGCCTCGCGGATGATGTGCTTGGCGACAAACTCGGGCGTATCCTCAAACATGTGGATAAAGCCGTGCAACTCGCGCAGGATGTCGTTGGGCAGGTGGCGGCTGGTTTTGGTTTCGCCATGCACGTAAATCGGCACATCGGCATTTTTGCGCCGGACTTCTTCAATAAAGCTACGCAAGCTCAAGACAATGGGGTCTAAGCCCGAACCCAGCGTGAACTCTTCATCGTCAATCGACAAAATAAAAGCACTGGCCCGGCTTTGCTGTTGGGCAAACTGGCTCAAATCGCCATAGCTGGTCACGCCCAGCACTTCAAAACCTTCGGACTCGATGGCTTGGGCCAGCGCCCGGATGCCCAAACCCGAAGTATTCTCCGAACGATAGTCTTCGTCGATGATGATGATAGGAAAACGGAATTTCATGGGCTACCTCTGAATGTAGGGGCTAAGGGGTAAGGGCACAGCGCCCCAAAAAAGCAAACAGGCGCGAAGTGTACGGAATAACTTTGTCCGCGCTATGACGCGCCGTGCTAATGTCCCAGTATCTGCTGTGGTGCAGACTCATCCGAAAGCGAGGTTGTTGTGACAATGGACCATTCCACCCTCTGGTGGCTGCTGGCGGGGGCCATTGTGGTGGCCGAATTACTCACCGGCACTTTTTATTTGCTGATGTTGGCATTGGGTGCAGCGGCTGGCGCGCTGGCCGCCCATGCCGGTTTGGGGCAGGTGGCGCAAATGGTACTGGCGGCGTTGGTGGGCGGGGGGGCCGTGGTGCTGTGCCACTGGTACCGGCGGCGCCGCCCCGGCGATTTATCGCCGCGCGCAGACCGCAGCGTCAACCTCGATATTGGCGAAGTAGTGCATATTGAGGGCTGGAACCCCGATGGCACCGCTTTTGTGCGCTACCGGGGCGCACAATGGACAGCCATCCACCGCCCCGGCACCACCCCACGCACCGGCGCACACCGCGTGGCCGAACTGGTGGGCAGCCGCCTGCTGGTTGACCCCATGTGAGCAGCATTGGCATTTTTTTCTCCCAACCCCGAAAGGCCCATCATGGAAATCGCCCTCATCCTTGTTGTTATTGCCGTGATTTTTATTGCGCGCTCCATCAAAGTGGTGCCCCAGCAAAACGCTTGGGTCAAAGAGCGCCTGGGCAAGTATGCGGGCACGCTCAGCCCTGGCTTGAACTTTTTGGTGCCGTTTGTCGATAAGGTGGCCTACAAACACAGCCTGAAAGAAATCCCACTGGATGTGCCCAGCCAAGTGTGTATCACCCGCGACAACACCCAGCTGCAAGTGGATGGCATTTTGTATTTTCAGGTAACCGACCCGATGCGTGCCAGCTATGGCTCCAGCAACTACATCATGGCCGTGACGCAGTTGGCACAAACCAGCCTGCGTAGCGTGATTGGCAAGCTCGAATTGGACAAAACCTTTGAAGAGCGCGACATCATCAACGCCCAAATTGTGCAAGCGATTGACGAGGCGGCCCTCAACTGGGGTGTGAAGGTGCTGCGCTACGAAATCAAAGATTTGACACCCCCGAAAGAAATTTTGCACGCCATGCAGGCGCAAATCACGGCGGAACGTGAAAAGCGCGCCCTGATTGCCGCCTCCGAGGGGCGGCGCCAAGAGCAAATTAACATCGCCACCGGCGAGCGCGAAGCCTTTATTGCCCGCTCCGAAGGCGAAAAACAAGCTGCCATCAACAAGGCCCAAGGCGAAGCCACTGCCATCATGACGCTGGCCTCGGCCTCGGCGCAAGCCATTGAACGCGTGGCCACCGCCATCCGCCAGCCCGGCGGCGAGCAAGCAGTGCAGCTGAAAGTGGCCGAAAAAGCGGTAGAAGCCTATGGCAAACTGGCCCAAGATGCCACCACCACCCTGATTGTGCCCAGCAACATGAGCGAAGTCTCAACCCTGATTGCCTCGGCCATGAAGATGGTGCAGGTTGAGCGCAAATCTTAAACCTGCTCTAACCCCCCTGTCCTCTGCCTCAGACCATCGCCCGACGAACCACCCCCTGCGACATGAGTACCTCACGGGCTACACCCTCGATGATGTGTACGGACAAACGCCTGCGGTGCTGTCCTCGGGGCAGCATGACGACCGCTTTTATGCGAACTTGTACCAAACCTTGGCCAAGGGGGAAGATTTTCGGGCTACCTTTGTCAACAAGCGGCGCGATGGCTCTATTTTTCATGCCGAGCAAAGCATTTCTCCCATCAGCGACGAAAAAGGCTGTATTACGCACTACATCAGCGTGAGCAAAGACATCACCACACGGGTCAATAAAGAGCAAGCGCTGGTTTATGCCGCCACCCACGACAAACTTACCGGTCTTTACAACCGCCGACACGGCGAAAAGCTGCTCAACGAAGCCTATCTTTACGCCCAAGCCCAGCAGGAACCCCTGAGCTTGCTCGTATGTGACATTGACCACTTCAAGCAAATCAATGACCGTTTTGGTCACCCCGCTGGCGACCGGGCTTTGCACAACGTGGCCACGCACTTGCTGCACGGAGTACGCAGTCGCGACCCGGTCATTCGCTGGGGCGGGGAGGAATTTATCATTGTGCTGAGCCAATGCGCTGCCGCACCTGCCTTTGAGTTGGCCGAACGTCTACGCCATCGCCTCCAAAACTACCGCGATGCAGAAGTGGGTTCATTGACTTTATCCTTAGGTCTGGCCACCCTCAAAACCAACGAAACGCTAGAGCAGCTGATTGCCCGTGCCGATGCAGCGGCCTACCAAGCCAAACACCAAGGGCGCAACCGCACCGTGGTGGCCAGCGGATAATTATTTCTGCCCTGCTACGCAGATGAAGCTCAATTTATCGCCTATAATAATAGGCTACGCGGAGAGGTGGATGAGCGGTTTAAGTCGCACGCCTGGAAAGCGTGTGTGGGCTAATCCCCACCGCGGGTTCGAATCCCGCCCTCTCCGCCATCAGATAGACCAAAGCCAGCCAACTACAGCCAGTTGACTGGCTTTTTCATTGGGCAAGTGGGCATGGTATCGGCCAAAGAAGACCACCTAGCCCCATAGACAGCCACCACGCAACCGGGGAAAAATTCGGGGAACAGATTCACCCCGTACCCCGGTACCGGGGAACACCACCCCGATACCCCCTTTGGAGCTGTCCATGCCACTGACCGACGTTGATTGCAAAAACGCCACTTGCCCACCTGAACGAAAACTCATTCACATGGGCCTAGAGGTCAAGTCTTTGGGCAAGGTAGGCGGCACGGTTAAATGGGCTGTGGGAAGTTGCGACAACGGGGGATATTGTTCACATGAAATCTCCCACAGCTAAACGCAAAGCGTTGTAGCTGGGGTTTCTCGCTTCATCGACCGGTACGCCAAGATGTTGCCATCTGGACGGTTTACCCATGTCTCTACGAGCGTAAGCTAGGTTGCCCCAGCCGGTTTGGAGCATTCCGCCCCTACCTTTTGTTTTCTGACCCTTGCCCGCTTGACTTTCTTCTTTGCTACACCCTCGCCCAAAATGAGAGCTACCCCGCGTTTGACCAGCACCTTGGCGGCGTTGGTGTCGGCGTTGTCGGTGCAATGGCAGCTTTGGCAAACAAACGCGGCTTGAGAGCGCCGGTTGTCTGGGTGAGTGAAACCGCAGTGGCTGCACTCCTGCGAAGAATAGTGTGCGGGCACTTCGATGCACAGTTTGCCTGCGCGCAGGGCTTTGTATTGTGTGTAAGCCTTGATTTGCCCCCAGCCTGAAGCCAGGATGGCACGGTTCAGTCCGGCTTTTTGCTGGACGTTTTTACCCGGCTTCTCGGTATCGCCTTTGGCACTGGTAGCCATGTTTTTGACTTTGAGCGCCTCCAATACATACAGCTTGTAGGCTGGGTCTGCTACCAAGGCATGGCTGGTTTGGTGGCAAAAATCGCGGCGCAGGTCAGTAGCGTATTGCTGGCATTGGGCTACACGCTGCTTGGCTTTTTTCCAGCGTCCTGAACCTTTAACCCGACGCGCTTGGCGGCGTTGCCAGCGCTTTTTGCGCTTTTCTTGCTGGACTAAACGCTTTTTTTCTATTGCCCGAAAATCAAACTGCTGTCCATTGCTGGCCGCCAGTGGAATCTGGACACCTCTGTCCAAGCCTAGCGTGACGCTACTCAGTTCAGAAGTGCTGAAGCTGCGTAGCCATTGGGTGATTTCCTCAACGCTAGGTTCGGCGATGCCGTCGTCATAGTTAAAGGACACATGCCTGTGTCCGGCATGGATGCTCAGGTGGATGGAAGCTGGCAGCGCGTAATCACGGTGCGCTGTAAAAGCCAAGCAGCCCAGGGGATGCTTTTTGGTGCCAAGATGCAGCAGGTGGTGCGTGACTTTTCCGGTCTCATCTTTGATAGGCTCAAAGGAAAACAATTCGCGCGTAAGCCATACCGATTATTTACCATACTTGGCTTGGATAGTGGGGCGGCCAGCCAAACCGGCAAAGAAACGGCTGTAAGCCTGCATCCATTTGGCGGCACCATTGCGTAACAGCTGGCTAGGCACCTCAGATAGCCACGGGGTCAGTTCTGGGTGCTTGAACTGGCTGTATTGTTGGTCTATGGCGGCAAACTGTCCGGTGTGTTGGAGGGACTTGCGGGCAAAGGTGCGAAAATAGCGGTCTTCTTGCACCTTGGCGTTGTAGATAAAACGCTGGCAACCTATCCATTGCAACAGCACTTTTTCTTGTGCTGGAGTGGGGTAACAACGAAAACAGTTGCCAATTTGCATCAGATGATTCTATTCTTTATCCAACAAAAAAGGCACTTTGCAAGTGCCGCTCGCTTGACCCACACCCTGCCTAGCGGCTAGGGTGGGGAATGCGCTCGCAAGGAGTTCAAAGTCCTGAATGTCCTGCAAGTCCTGCTAACAACCCCAAAACCCCCAATTTTGCTGAAAATTTAGGCAAAAACCCCATTCATGCGGACATTGGCGGACATGGCGGACTTCAAACAACACAATATCCCCCGCTACCCAAGCTGGCGATGATGATGTTATCGAGGTGGCGTTTTGATGGCCGCCATTACCTACCCTCTGGGCCATAAGAGTAAAAGCACCCCGGCCCCAAGCGCTACCGAAGTGCTGGCGCAGGCCCAAGCCTTGGGCGTGGTGCTGGCCTTATCCGATGGCGAACTTCGCGCCCGTGGCAACCAAGCTGGCATTGCCAAATTGGCGCAACATATCCGCAACTGCAAGCCTGAATTGGTAGAGCTACTGGCACCGCTTACTGTGGCCCCAGACCCGGCAAAGCCCTTGCCCAAGTTCCACGCGGCCCAGCCGTGGTGCGCCCTAGACCGTGAGTTCCAAGCCCACTATTGGCAGTGCCCGGCGTGCAAGGCTGGTGGGCGAACCCGTGGCCCGCTATGCCCTACCGGCGAACAACTGCAACAGGCAGTTGACAACGCCATGAGTAAGCGCCGATAGCCAGCACCACCACAGAAACCCAGCACTAGCCCGCCTAGAGCGGGTTTTTTTGCGCCAGTTCATACCGGAAGCGGCTGGCATTAAGCAACCGGCCCAAGTGGTGCCACTGTTGGTAAAGGCCGCCTAAGCCGCAAGACCCCCAGCGCCAGCAAAGGCAAGCCAGCCCAAACCGTGCCTTTTCTGGTGCTTTTCCCCCCCCATGCCGCCCAGCCCCTAACCGACGTGGGGATGGTTGCGCGTGGCGTTCCATGTATAGCAAAATGGCTATACGATGAAAACATTGCAGCAACTCAAAAGCCAAATGCTGGCCAGCCCCGAAACCCGTAAGGCATACGACGCTATGGGGGATGAGTTTGGCATGGCCCGTGAACTGATAGCCGCCCGCGCCCGTGCTGGCCTAAGCCAAGCGGACGTGGCCCAGCGCATGGGCACTACCCAAAGTGCAGTAGCCCGGCTAGAGAGTGGCCAGCGCCCACCATCGTTGCGTAGCGTGCAACGCTATGCCCAAGCCATTGGATGCCGTGCTGTGGTGCGATTGGAGTACGCCTAGCCTGTTTGGCCGTGGCCTTTTCTGGTGCATCCCTGCCCAAAACCAACACCCTAGCCCCAAAAAGTTAAACTGTGTACAACCTTTGGAGCAACACCATTCACACTTCTACCCTTCGCACTGTGGGCGGTTCTATCGCCCTGACCATCCCGCAAAAGCTGGCGCGTGCCTTGGGCTTGCACGCTGGCGACACGGTCAACCTAGATGCCGAGCATGGCCGCCTTGTTGTTGCACCAGTGGCCCGCCGTAGCTACACCCTAGAGCAAGTGCTGGCCATGCAAGGGGAGGCACCGCTGGTGATAGATACCGACTGGGACACCATGCCAGCCACAGGCCGGGAGGTAGCACTGTGAGGGCTTTTGAGCGTGGCGACATCGTGGCCCTGACCTTTGACCCCACTTTAGGCCGGGAGCAGCAAGGCCACCGCCCGGCGCTGGTGCTAACCCCACAAGCCTTTAACCGCTTGGGCCTGATAGGCGTATGCCCTATTACCCAAGGCGGACAGGGTGCCCGTGCTGTGGGTATGGCGGTATCGCTTACGGGTGCTGGTGTGCCCTTGCTGCACAGCTACCCGGTATTCGACGGGTTGCCATCCTCTACTTGAGGCGTGCCATTGCTTGCAGGCATTGCCATTGCCTGCCACGCCAGAGCCACCACGCCCGGCTATCTGCACTGGCGCGCCAGTTGGCAAAGGCAGGCCACTTAGATGGCCGTGCCCGTGGTACTGCTAAACTGCCAACCCCATAACCGACAACCATGTTGCATCCATGCCACGCACTCAAAAAAAGCAAGCTATCAAAATCATAGCGCCTAAACATGGGGCAATTGGAATCCCAAACACGGGGAACAAAACCAAAACCGGGGAATAAATCGGGGAATAAATTCGGGTTTTTTGACTGTTTTCATTGGTGAATTGGGTTCCCGCCATGCCATTAAATAGAATCAAGCCCGCCAACTACACCTTGTTAGTTTGCGGGCTTTTTTATGCTTGGCCCCCGGCAGCATGGCTATCGGCTTGGGTGCTAAAAAATCCGGTGTGTCATGCAATAGGTGGCAAAAATGGACGTGCTAGGTACGCCACCAAAGCAAAGGGTGCCATGCACTCTAAGCTCTACCTCCTTGGTGTCTGGCCAAGGCTTCACGCGCAAATTGATGATTTTTGGCTTGAGCGAAGAGCAAATCGCCGATTTTTTCCTGACCTACGGCGTAGGGGCGTTCATTTTGCTGATGTTGTTCATCATTGGGCAATTGGCATGGCAGTCTAAGGCGGGCAAGTTTGGCACCATGATTATGTTTATTGGCTTGGGGCTGGGCATTCTGGGCTTTGTGGCCAAAATCGTGTTGCAATCCATACTAGAGCGCTGAGCAGGCACAGCGCTTACGTTCAGGCGCTAGGCGGGTCTAGCACCCCCAAACCTGCGGCGGTGCCACTGCGTACCGCCCCTTCTAGGGTGGCGGGGTAGGGGCCAGCGATGTAGTCGCCACAAGCCCACAGGCCATTGGCAATTTGGCGTGCTGGCCGCTGCAAACCTGGAGTACAGGCAAAGGTGGCGCGTTTTTCAATCACGGTTTGCACGGGCAGCAGCCCGGCCAAACCCAACTCGCGCTCGGCTTGCGCCAATACTTGTGCTTCTAGGCTGCTGCGGTCGCCTTGGCTGGCACTGGCCACAAAGGCCAATAAGCCCGCCGGGCCGCCCAATTGCCCTCGGTCAAAAACAAACTGTGCTGGCCCATGCAAATGGCTACGCAAAGCCAGCATAGGGGCAGACAACACCGCCCCAGAGGGACGCTCTTCTGGCAGCGGCAACTGGGCATACACGGTGGCAATGGCCTGAAATTGCAGCGCCTGCGCGCTGGCGGCCCAATCACACAGCGGTATCACCATCGGACGCGGCGCGGTCTGGACGCAATGCGACACCAAACGGGCCGCTTCGGTATTGGAGCAGGCCAGCACCACGGCATCAAACGGCGTGCCGTTGATAAGCCAGCGTCCACTCTGCGGCATGGCATTGAGGGTGCGCGCGCGCACACCGGTACGCACGATGGAGCCTTGGCCACGCAACCAACGCGCCGCCGCCTCTGGGAAGACTTCGCCCAAATTAACGCGCGGCAACAACAGATTGGAGCCACCCGGCCCGCTAAATAAACTGTCTTGCAGCACGCGCAAAAACACTTGGCCGCTGGCCTGCGCTGCCGGGGTATTGAGTGCCGCTACACACAGCGGGTCAATAAACTCGTCGATAAGGCGTTGCGGCAAGCTGGCGCACAAATCGGCCACCGTGTCCTGTGCATCACAACGAAAGCGCTTGAGCTGCCACTTGAGCGCCGCGCGCAGCAGCGCCAGCCGCTCTGAGCGTGTCCAGCCGGTGGCACGGGCAATGGCCACCAAGGCATCCCAAGGCGGGGGCAGGCGCGGCCATTGCAGCCCGCTGCCATCGGCAAAACGCAAGGCCAGTGGCAGGCGCAGCAGCGCGACATCCATGTCCACGCCCACATGGCGCATCAGGCGCAGCGATTCGGTATAGGCACCAATCAGAATATGCTGGCCGTTGTCTAGCACCAACGGCGCTGCATCGCTGCCGCCGTGGGCCACAATAGCCCGCGCCCGGCCACCAATGACGCGCGCCGCCTCCAGCACCGTGGCCCGATGTCCGGCCTGCACCACGGCCACCGCAGCCGCCATGCCCGCCCAACCGCCCCCAATAATGGCAATTTTTTTCACATCCGCCCCAAGGCTTGGACTTTCCAAGCCAGCCAAAATTTACGCAGTGGTGTCAGGCTGATGCGCTGGTGCAGCACCTGAAAGTTTTCGTCTTCAATTTCGCGCAGCAGAGTGCGGTAGATGCTGGCCATCATCAGGCCGGGCTTTTGCGCGCGCCGGTCTGCGGCGGGCAACAGGGCCAAGGCTTCGTCATAGAGGCGATGCGCCCGTTCGGCCTGGAAGCGCATCAGTGCGGTAAAGCGTTCAGAATATTCGCGCTTGATGATTTCGTGCGCTTTGACATCAAATTGCTGCATATCATTGACTGGCAGATAAATGCGCCCGCGCAGGGCATCCTCGCCCACATCGCGCAAAATGTTGGTCAATTGCAACGCTTGGCCCAAACGATGGGCATATTGCGTGGTAGCTGGGTCGGTTTGGCCAAAAATTTGTGCCGCCACTTCGCCCACAATACCCGCTACCAAATGGCAATAGCGCTGCAAGCCCGCATAGTCTAAATAACGGGTTTGGTCTAAATCCATCAGGCAGCCCTCAATCACGGCTTGCAAATGGCGCTGCTCCATCTGATAACTGGCCGCGTGGGGCATCAGGGCCTGCATCACGGGGTGGCTGGGCTGGCCTTGAAAGGCGCGCTGCACCTCGGCTTGCCACCACACCAGCTTGTTGCGCGCCACAGCGGGGTCAGAGACCTCATCGACCACATCATCGACTTCGCGACAAAAGGCATAAAACGCGGTAATGGCTGCCCGCCGTGCTGGGGGCAGGAACAGAAAAGCGTAATAGAAACTGCTGCCCGAAGCGGCAGCTTTTTGTTGGACGTACTGTTCCGGATTCATGGGTGGGGATTGTCCCATGATGCGCGTTAGCTGGGATAGGCGCTATCGGGCGCTATCATCGCTGTCCGCTGAGCTTGTTTGTGCCGCCTTGTACCGTTTCCTCTTTTTTGTCGCTCCATGTTCAATAACCTGCGTATCACCCAGCGCTTTATTCTCATTTTGTTTGCTTACTGGATTTCATTTTCGGCAGTAGTTGGTGTCAGCTTGCTGGGTTTGATGTCGGCGCGCGATAGCCTGCGCCTGATTCATGACCAAGCCATGCAGCGCGCCCTGCTGGCCGAAGAGTCGATGAATGCCACGGTGCAAAACCGCTTGCAGGTGTTGTTGGCGTTCCAACATGCGCCCGATAACCCCTTGGCAGCGGTGCATGACCATCCTACCAACATCCACTTGGATGCCATTGCCGACACACGCGTCAAGGCCAATGCCACCAACAAGGCGATGGAAGAGAACATTACCGACCCCGAAGAGCGCAAACTGTACGACAGCACCAAACCGATTCGTGCGGCGTGGCGTACCAAATTGGATGAAACAACCAGCGCTATTCGCAGTGGCAACTACAGCGCCGAAGTATTAGAGCGTTTTTTAGCGGCCAGCCGCACCGAGGGCGAGGCCGTAGTGCAGTCAATGGGGGCCTTCCGCGATTACCAAGTCAACAAAGGCAAGCAAGCCTACCAAGAGGCACAAGAACACTATGAGCGGGCTTTATGGGTGTTTGGCCTGACCACTGCGCTGGGGGGCATTCCGGCAACATTTTTGGCCCTGACCCTGCTAGGGCGTATGCGTTCAGGCTTTAGCATGGCGATTGATACCGCCCACGAAATTGCAGGCAACAATTTATCGCGCCCCGTGCCCCATGCGGGCCATGATGAAATTGGCACCCTGCTGGGCCAAATGGAGACCATGCGTAGCAACCTACACCACATCATCAGCCAAGTGCGCCAAGGGGCCAATGCCATTGCCGGTTCGGCCTCCGAGGTGGCCACGGGCACGCACGATTTATCCGAGCGCACCGAATCGCAAGCCAGCTCCTTGCAACAAACCGCCTCGGCCACCGAGCAGCTTTCGGGCACGGTGCAACACAATGCCGACAATGCCAGCCAAGCCAATCAATTGGCCTCTGCGGCCACAGGCATCGCGCAACGTGGCGGCACCGTGGTAGCGCAGGTGGTCGATACGATGGAGGCCATCAATTCCTCATCGCGCAAAATTGTGGACATCATTGGCGTGATTGATGGCATCGCTTTTCAGACCAATATTTTGGCGCTCAATGCCGCCGTAGAAGCCGCCCGCGCGGGCGAGCAAGGCCGGGGCTTTGCTGTGGTGGCCGCCGAAGTACGTAATTTGGCCGGACGCAGCGCCCAAGCCGCCAAAGAGGTGCGCGCTCTGATTACCGATTCGGTGGACAAGGTGGGCGTGGGCAGCAGCCAAGTGTCGCAAGCCGGGGCCACCATGCAAGAAATCGTCGCGGGCATCCAGCGCGTATCCGACATCGTGGGCGAAATCGCCTCGGCCAGTGTGCAACAGTCGTCAGGTTTGGCGCAAATTAACCAAGCGGTAGCGCAACTCGATGGCGTAACCCAGCAAAATGCTGCTTTGGTCGAGCAAACTTCGGCTGCTTCTAGTGCTTTGCAAGAGCAGGCGCACCAATTGGCCACGCTGGCGGCTTCGTTTACCCTGGAGTCGGGCAGCAGCAGCCACAGTGCCAGGCCAATGCCATCGCCGGTAGCCCCACGAGCCTCTGTGGCTTTATTGGGGCGCTAATGTCTTGCCAAGTTGGCAAAAATCATGAAGCAGCTCTAGCGCCGCTGCCGTCTGGGACGGGGTGCGAGCGGGCTGCGGTCGTGCAGATTATTCATCTTAGCTGCTCATTTTGGGCCATGTGCTGATTCAGTGGGGAAATCCATGTCTGTTGTTCAAATTCAAGGGCTTTCTTTTGAGGAAGCAGATAACCAAATTTTGCTGGTGGCGCTGCCCACGCCGGGGCGCGAGCCGATTGATGGCGATACCTTGCAGCACTTGCTAGAGCAAGAAGGCTATGGCGATTGCTCCATCAACCAAAACGCCCTGCACAGTGCCGCTGAGATGTGCAATGTGCAAAAGGAGCCTTTTGGCATCGAGGTAGCACGCCGTTTGGATGCCGAGTACCAAGTGTTTGTGTCCTCCGATGGCATGAATGCCACGCTCAACATCATTGCGCCGATTGGTGGCAAGGCGGCCAACCCCGAAGATGCTTTGCGCGCCCTGAGCAAGGCCGGTGTTACCTTTGGCATTGACCAAACCGCCATCCAAGATGCCTGCCAACGCGGCAGTTGTAGCAATGTCATCATCGCCCGTGGTCGTGATGTTTTGCATGGTGCCGATGCCCTGTTTGAAGACCTGATTCCACACACCGTCAACCGCGAACCCAAACTCGACGAAAACGGCCTGATTGACTACCGCGAGCGCGGCGAAATCGTGGCCGTACAACCGGGCGCACCTTTGATGCGGCGCACGCCAGCCACTGCGGGCACCGATGGCCAAACCGTCAAAGGCGTGGTAGTCAAAGCCAAACCGGGCAAAGACAAGCCGTTTGCCACCGGCCTCAAAGGGGCCGAAGTCTCTGCCGAAGATGCTTGCGTGTTGGTGGCCGCCGTGGGCGGTTTGCCAGTGCGCGTCGATGCCGGAGTGAATGTAGAGCCGGTGCTGCGCTACAAAGAAATCAACATGGCCACCGGCAATATCCACTTTGATGGCAGCGTGCATGTGACTGGCGAAGTAGTGCAAGGCATGACGGTACATGCCAGCGGCGACATCATCGTCGATGGCATGGTGGACTCGGGCAATTTGCACGCGGGCGGCGATATTCGCATTGCGGGCGGCATTATTGGGCGCTCCAAAATTGAGGCCCAAGGTTCGGTCATGGCGCGCTTTGCCGAAGGGGTAGAGATTCGCGCTGGCACCGTGATTGCCCTGAAAGACATGGCACTCGAATGTGAACTACACGCTATCAACCAAATCACTATCGGCACCGGTTCACGCAAAACCGGGCGTTTGGTGGGCGGCCACGCCACAGCCATGATGGCGATTCGGGTGGTCACTTTAGGCTCGGACAAGGGCGGAACCACCAAAATCACGCTGGGGGTCAATCCGGCGCTAGATGCCGAATATGCCGCCTTGCTCAAGCGCATCGAAGAAGAAAAAGAGCAAGAAACCCGTTTAGAGCAACTGGTCAAGCAGCTCAAAACCGCAGACCCTAAAGGGCTACTAGAGCGCGCCCGCTCCTCATGGCAACAGGCGGTGCAAGCCTGGGGCAAATCGCTCAAAGAGCGCGAAACGCTAGAAAAAGAGCTAGAAAAAGCCCGCTTGGCGCGCTTAGAGGTGGCTGTGGGCACCCAAGGCACGGTAGAAATCAGCCTGTGCAAGCTGGTAGCGCGTTTGCGTCAAGACTTTGGCAGCGGGGCTTTTTATCTGGACGAGGGCGGCAATTTGATTTTTACCGGCCGCGATGGCAAGCCAGTGATTTTGGCACTGGGCTAAAAACTGCCTCCTCCGCTGCTGGGGGCTTACATTTTCAGCGCCCGCGCCAGCATCAGCGGGCCATCCCAAGGCCGAATGCGGGGGCGCTGCTGCAAGCTGGCCCCGCGCAGGGCCTGCACTTTGTCCAAAATACGCAAACCGCCTTGCACCACGAGGCGCAATTCCCAGCCAATGCGCCCCGGTAGCCGGTGTACCAGCGGTGCGCCGCGCAACATCTCGGTGCGCGCCCATTGGGCGCAGTCCAAGACCAAGGCGGCACTGGCTGGGGTGAGCCGTTGGGCCAATAGGTCGGCTGGTGGCACGCGGTGGCGCGTGCAATCGGCTTGGGGCAGGTAAAAGCGCTGGCGTGGAATATCCACGCTCAAATCTTGCCAAAAATTAATCAACTGCAAGGCACTGCAAATAGCATCGCTTTGGCGCAAGGCAGCTGCATCTTGCACGCCATACAGGTGCAACAGCAAACGACCCACCGGGTTGGCCGAGCGGCGGCAGTACTCCAACAATTCAGTCCGGTCGGCATAGCCAGCGCCAGCCTCGGTTTTTTGCACATCCTGCATAAAAGCACTGAGCAAATCATCTAGCAGCGCTACCGGCAGGCGGTGGCTTTGCAAGATGGCTGCCAGCGGCGCAAACACCTGCGGCCAGCGTGGGCCAGGTGCAGCGCCCGCAGCAATGTGGTGCAGCTCGATGCGGTAGGCCGTTAAATCGGCCAGCCGCTCTGCGGCGCTGGCATCGCCCTCGTCGGCGATGTCGTCTGCGGTGCGCGCAAAGGCATAAATGGCGGCAATCGGTGGGCGCAATGCAGGTGGGCACAGCAGCGAGGCCACCGGGAAGTTTTCGTAATGGGTAATAGTTTGGGCTTGGGTCACGGCATAGATTGTCGCTTGCGCCCAAGGTTCTGGTGCTGGCTGAAGGCACGACCCTAGGATTTACAATTGAACACCTCGCAACCTCCGTTTTTTCATGCCCTCCTCGATTGCACCACCGTCCCGCCGGGGGCTTGTTTGGCTTTGTGCTGCTACGCTGTGCTTGGCGGCCTGCTCTAAGCCTGCCCCAGCACCCGAGCCAGTGCGTGCCGTCAAGCTGCTGACGGTAGGGGCCAGCGCCTTGCAAGCCGAGCAAGAATATGCGGGCGAGGTACGCGCGCGCACCGAGTCGCGCTTGGGCTTTCGGGTGGCAGGCAAAATAGTGCAGCGCCCAGCAGAATTGGGCCAACAGGTGCAGTCCGGCCAGTTGCTGGCCCAACTAGACGCGCAAGATTACCAACTGGCTGCCCAAGCAGCACAGGCCCAAGTAACGGCGGCCCAAACCCAGCAAGCACTGGCCGCTGCCGATTACCAACGCTATGCACGCTTGCAAGCGCAAAACTTTATCAGCGCTGCCGAATTGCAGCGCCGCGAGGCCACCCTGCAAGCCGCCCAAGCCACCTTGGCCCAAGCCCAAGCCCAAGCCTCGGTACAAGGCAACCAAACCGGCTACACCCGTTTGCTGGCCGATGTAGCGGGTGTGATTACCGGCATTGAGGCCGAGCCGGGCCAAGTCGTCGCCGCTGGCACGCCCATCGTGCGTATTGCCCACCACGGCCCACGCGATGTGGTGTTTGCCGCACCCGAAGACAAAATAACCCTGCTACACCCCGGACAAGCCGTGCAGGTGCGCCTGTGGGCGCAAGCTGCCGCCCCCTTGCCGGGGCGGGTGCGCGAAGTCGCCGCCAGCGCAGACCCCATCACCCGCACTTACAGCGTTAAAGTGGCTTTAGAAGTGCCGCCAGGTGTCGCTGTGCCGCCACTGGGGGCCACGGCGTATGTGCTGCTGCAATCCCTTAGCCGTGCCGGTAGTTTGGCCATCACGGTACCCACCACTGCCTTACTCCAACAGGGCAAGGGCAGTGCCGTTTGGCTCTATGAACCAGCTACCAGCACGGTGCGCTTGCAAAGTGTGCAAATTGCCACCGCCGATGGCAATGCCGCCGTGGTGGCCTCTGGGCTGGCAGCGGGTATGCAGGTGGTGGCCACTGGGGTGCATGTGCTGTCGCCGGGGCAAAAAGTGGTGCCCTACCAGCCCAAAACGCCCAGCTCCTGATGGCACCGCACACAAAGCGTCCGCATACCGTCCGCCATTTTTGTTGCCTGCAATGGACTCCATAGGCTGGTCAGGTTGGGAGCTGCTGTTGGTATCCCTGCTCAATGGCCTCAGCTATGGCCTGCTGCTGTTTATGCTCAGTGCGGGCCTGACGCTGATTTTTAGCCTGATGGGGGTACTCAATTTTGCCCACGCCAGTTTTTACATGCTGGGCGCTTACTTGGGTTACAGCATCTCGGCGCATTGGGGCTTTGGGCTGGCTTTGCTGCTGGCACCGCTGCTGGTGGGGGCGCTGGGAGCGCTGTTTGAGCGCTATTGCCTGCGCCGCGTGCATCGCTTTGGCCATGTGCCAGAGTTGTTGGTCACGTGGGGGTTATCGTATTTGGTGTTAGAACTGGTGCAACTGCTCTGGGGGCGCTCTACGGTGCCTTATGCCTTGCCAGAATGGTTGCAGGGGCCACTGTTTAGCCTGTATGGGGTGCAGTTTCCCAAATCACGCGCTTTTATCATGGTAGTGGCCCTGCTGATGCTGGCAGCAGTGGGGTGGCTGCTGACACGCACGCGCATCGGGCTGCTGATTCAAGCCGCCTTAGAACACCCGGATATGGTGCAAGCGCTGGGACACAACGTGCCGCGCGTGTTCATGCTGGTGTTTGGTGGCGGTTGTGCGCTGGCGGCTTTGGCCGGGGTGATTGGTGGCAATACCTACATCACCGAGCCGGGCATGGCGGCAGCGGTAGGCTCGATTATTTTTGTCGTGGTGGTGGTGGGTGGCATAGGCTCTTTGCTAGGGGCGTTTTGGGCCTCGCTGTTGATTGGCCTACTGCAAACCCTGGCCGTGTCGATGGATACACCGCTGGCGCGCTGGTGGCCCACGCTGGCCAACGGAGCCTTAGAGCGCCTCACGGTGGCGCAATTGGCCCCCATCTTGCCCTATGTGTTGCTGGTGTTGGTGCTGCTGCTGCGTCCACAGGGGCTGCTAGGCCAACGCCAAGATTAAGCGCAATGGGCTTGTCTTCAATCGTATGGAACCAACGCTATGCACTTTGGGGTGCGGGTGCGCTGCTGCTGTGCTTGCTGCTGTGCTTGCCCCAACTGTTTGGCAGCAGTTTGGCGTTGAGCATGTTGTCGCAAATGGGCTACCTCATCATTATTTGCCTGAGCTACAACATTTTGCTGGGTCAAGGCGGTATGTTGAGCTTTGGCCATGCGGTTTATACCGGGCTGGGGGCGTTTATGGCGGTGCATGTCATGAACCGCACTGCACAGGGCGACTTTGCTGTGCCGCTGGTACTGGTGCCGGTGTTGGGGGGGCTGGCCGGATTAGCCTGTGCGCTGCTGCTGGGTTTTGCGGCCACGCGCAAATCGGCCACGGTGTTTTCTATGATTACCTTGGGGCTGGCCGAGCTGGTGGCCGCCGTGGCGCTGATGTTTCCGGCATGGTTTGGCGGCGAGAGCGGCATCAGCAGCAACCGCGTCTATGGCACGCCGTGGCTGGGCTTTACTTTTGGCCCGGCGCGAGAGGTTTACTACCTGATAGCCGTCTATGCGCTGCTGTGTACCTTGGCCATGTGGTGCCTAACGCAAACCCCTTTGGGGCGCATCCTCAATGCCGTGCGCGATAACCCCGAACGCGCCGCCTTTATTGGCTACAACCCACAGCGCGTGCGCCACATCGCTTTTAGCATAGCTGGTTTTTTTGCCGGTATCGGCGGGGCTTTGGCCGCCATTCAGGTAGAGATGGTCACTGCCGCTGATAGTTTTAGCCTGGCGCGTTCAGGCCATTATTTGCTGTTTACCTTTTTGGGCGGAGCGGCTTTTTTTGCTGGGCCTATTTTGGGGGCTGTGCTGATGGTACTGACGCTGGTTTGGTGGTCTGAGCTGTCGGCAGCTTGGCTGCTTTACTTGGGGCTGGTGTTTATTGGCATGGTGATGCTGGCCCCCGGCGGCTTGGCTGCGCTCGGACTGGCGCTGTGGCGGTATGGGCGTTCGGGCCAATGGCGCGCCGAATGGCGCTGGCGCGTGCTACAAGGCATGGCCTTGGGTTTGGTGCTGGTAGGCAGCGCCGTGCTGGTAGAACTGGCTTATCACCGACAGCAACAGGCCACCTTGGGGCCAGAACTGGCTTTGTGGGGCTGGGCCTTGCGCGTAGATGCTTGGCAACACTGGTGGGCCGCTGCCTTGACCGCTGCTGCGGGGCTGGGGCTGGCCGGGGTGCTGCACCGCCGCCAGCGGGCAGCAGCGCAGCAGGGCGAATGCCCGTAATGCGGGTTTAGACGCGCTTGCGGTATTCGCCGGTGCGGGTGTCAATTTCGATTTTGTCGCCTTGGCTGACAAACAAGGGTACAGGCACTTCAAAGCCGGTGGCAATTTTGGCAGGCTTGAGTACCTTGCCCGAAGTGTCGCCCTTCACAGCTGGCTCGGTCCAAGTGATTTCGCGCACCACGCTGGTGGGCAGCTCTACCGAGATAGCCTTGCCGTCGTAGAACACCACTTCCAGCTCCATACCATCTTCGAGGTAGTTGAGGGTGTCGCCCATGTTTTCGGCTTCTACTTCGTATTGGTTGAAGTCGGTGTCCATGCAAACATACATCGGGTCGGCAAAATAAGAGTAGGTACACTCTTTTTTGTCCAAAATCACATTGTCGATTTTGTCGTCGGCTTTATAGACGTTTTCGGTGCCGAAGTTGCCAATCAGGCTTTTGAGCTTCATACGCACGGTAGCAGCACCACGGCCACCACGGGCGTATTCGGTCTTCAAGACCACCATAGGGTCTTTACCGTGCATGATGACGTTGCCAGCGCGGATTTCTTGAGCGATTTTCATAAAAGATTTGCAGGGTTGGGGCCGCGCAGAATAAGTTTGGCGGCCAAGACGCGCGGGCCAGGTACAACCACGTAGCCAGCTCGATTGCGCGAAACCCAGTATTTTAACGTTGCGACGCACAAAATCCCAGTAACTGAGTCAACAAATCCTGCTGTTGTAACAAGCGCAGCCGTGCTGCCTGCACGCAATCGGCCCAAGTTTGCAGTGTGGTGGGGGTTAATTCGGGCAAAGGGGCATCTATCAGGCCGTTCCACACCGCATGAAACTGGCGCAAGGACGGCGGCGCTTGCAGCCAGTCTAAAAAGGCGTGCAACTTGGCATGGTGCGCGTTATCGCGCTGTGGGTAAATATGCCACACCAAAGGCTGCCCGGCCCACAGGGCGCGCACCAAAGAATCCTCACCACGTACCAAATTGAGGTCACAGGCCCACAGCAGCTCATCAAAAGCGGGCTGCGGCACCGGGGGCAATGGACTCATGCAGAGCTGCTGGCGCGTTGCAGGCAAGGCCGCGCCAGACAAGGCGGCTTGCACGGCGGCGCGGGCGCGCCCGGGCGTTACCAGCAGGTGCGTTGTGTTTTGCGCTTGTTGGCACTGCGCCAGCAGCGCGGGCAGGCCAGCGGGTTCGTAACAGAACAGGCTTATCCAAAGCGCGTCAGGCGCTAGGCCCTGCGCTGGGGTATGCGCTTGCCGCCAAGCGAGGCGGTTAAAGGCTGCTTGGCGGGCCAACAAATCCGGCTCACGCAACAGGCCGCCAGTGGCCGGGGTAAAACCGGGGTAAAAAAACCACTTCGTCCAACCTTGGGCTGGGCCTTGCAACACCAACGAAGGCAAACGGTGGCAGCGCTCGACATAGCCCTCGGCGGACAGGTATTCCAAATTAATCCACACCGGCGGTTGCTGGCCCAACTGTTGCACTTGGGCCACGGTGGCGGCCAGAAAATCTGCCGGGGGTTCACAGCCAAAGGCTTCTATGAGTAGCGCGCTGGGAGCATCTTCGGGCTGCAAGGCACTGCCCCAAGCACGCACTTGTACGCCAAAGCAGCCTTGCGGGGCCATCCACGCCAAGGCGCTGGCATCGTCCGTCCACAAACGCACCACATGGCCGCGCCCAGCCAAATCACGCGCCAAGCGCCAGCACACCCCTATATCGCCAAAATTATCAATAACCTGACAAAAAATATCCCATTGCATTGGTTTTAGGGGCCGCATTGGACACCCGTCTTGTTGATAGCTATCATTGGTGCTTACCATAAAAGGAGCCTGCTATGGACACCGCTCGCCTTTTTCAGTCTGGCCGCAGTCAGGCGGTACGCTTGCCCAAAGAATACCGCTTTAACGGCACCGAAGTGGTGGTAAAGCACTTTGGCAACGGTGTTTTGTTATTGCCGCTGCATGACCCGTGGCAAACGCTAGAAGCTGGGCTGGCCGCCTTTGAGTCCAATTTTGTCTTAACGCGCCAGCAACCGGATGAGCAGCTGCGCGAAGCGATAGCCATTGCGCCATGATTTTGCTCGATACCAACATCTGCATCTACATCATCAATGCCAAACCGCCAGCAGTATTGGCACGCTTTCGACAATACCGCCTGGGCGAGATTGGATTGTGCAGCGTGGTAGCCGCAGAATTGGCCTATGGTGTGGCCAAAAGTGGTTCGGCGCGCAACCGCCAAGCCTTAGAGATGTTTTTAGCCCCCTTGACCATTTTGCCCTTTGATGAGGCCGCCATTTGGGCCTACGCTGGAATACGTGCTGATTTGGAACGCCGGGGCACGCCGATTGGCGCTTTAGATACCATGATTGCCGCGCACGCCCTAAGCCAGCAAGCGCTGTTGGTCACTAACAACACGCGTGAATTTGCCAAAGTGCCCGGTTTGCAGTTAGACAACTGGGTGGTTGCGGCCTGAAAGGACGTTTGTGCCACATTCCCCCGAACTGTTGGCCCAAGTAGCCGCCCTGCCCGCTTTGCCCGGCGTCTATCGTTATTTTGATGCCCAAGGCCAATTGCTCTATGTGGGCAAAGCCCTGCACCTCAAGCGCCGGGTGAGCAGTTATTTTCAAAAAACCCTGGCTGGCACACGCATCGGCCACATGGTCGGCCAAATTGCCCGGCTAGAAACCACCGTGGTGCGCTCCGAGGCCGAGGCGCTGTTGCTCGAAAACAACCTCATCAAAACTTTGCAGCCGCGCTACAACATTTTGTTCCGCGACGACAAAAGCTACCCCTATTTGCAATTGACCGGCGTAGCCGGTAAAGATGGCCAAGGCCCAGCGCCGTGGCAACAATTTGCCCGACTGGCCTACTACCGGGGTGCCGTCAACCACAAGCACCGCTATTTTGGCCCCTACCCCAGCGCATGGGCCGTTAAGCAAACGATTGAGTTGCTGCAAAAGGTATTTCGGCTACGCACTTGCGAAGACAGCGTTTTCAAGAACCGCTCCCGGCCTTGCTTACTGTTTCAAATCAGGCGTTGCAGTGGCCCTTGCGTAGGCAAAATCTCCCCAGAAAATTACGCCCAAGACGTAGCCGATGCCCAAGCCCTGTTGCGCGGCGAAGCCGATACCGTCTTGGCACAGTTGCAGCAGCGCATGATGGCACACGCTGAGCAGTTGGAGTTTGAGCTGGCCGCAGAATTACGCAACCAAATTGCCGCTTTATCGCAGGTATTGCAGCAGCAAGCCATTTCCACCACCGACGACCGCGATGTCGATATTTTGGCAGTGTGCGTACAAGGCGGACGCGCCTGCGTTAATTTGGCGATGGTGCGCGGGGGCCGACATTTGGGCGATAGGGCTTATTTTCCGGTGCAGGTACAAGATGCCAGCGCGTTGGCCCTGCCAGAAGAACCACTGACAGAAGATGCAAGCCTAGATGCGGGCTTAGATTCCCTCAATTCCCCCAATTCCCAAATACTGCACGCTTTTATGGCGCAGCATTATTTGGGCATACCGGTGCCGCCCGTGCTGGTGCTGCCGCTGCCTATCGCTGCACCCTTGTTGCAATTGTTGTCCGAACAAAGCGGCCAGCGCATCCATGTGGTACACCAGCCGCGTGCCTTGCGCCGTACTTGGCTAGAGATGGCACAGCAAAACGCCCAATTGCAACTGGCCCGTTTGTTGGCCGAAGAAGGCTCACAACAAGCGCGCACCCACGCCTTGGCCCAAGTGCTGGATTTGACTTTAGAAGATTTAGCCCCATTACGCATCGAATGCTTTGACATCTCCCACACCGCAGGCGAAGCCACCCAAGCCTCGTGCGTGGTGTTTCAGGGCCACCAAATGCAGCCCAGCCAATACCGGCGCTACAAAATTGACGGCATCACCGGCGGCGATGACTACGCTGCCATGCGCCAAGTGCTGACACGCCGTTACAGCAAGCTGCTCCAAGCCGAGGCCGAAGGCCAAGCGCGTTTGCCCGATGTGGTGTTGGTCGATGGCGGGCAAGGCCAAGTCAGCATAGCCCGCGCTGTGTTTGAAGAACTGGGGCTGGCACTGTCGCGCATCGTCGGGGTAGAAAAAGGCGCGGGGCGCAAAGTCGGACTAGAAGAGCTGGTGTTTGCCGATGGCCGCCCCAAACTCCGCTTGCCCGCCGATTCGGCCGCACTGCTGCTGGTGGCGCAAATTCGCGACGAAGCCCATCGCTTTGCCATTACCGGGATGCGTGCGGCACGGGCCAAAGTGCGGACTGGTGGCAGTCGCTTAGAAGATATTGCCGGCATTGGCCCTACCAAGCGCGCCCGACTGCTGCAACGCTTTGGCGGCGTGCGCGGTGTGGCCGCCGCCAGTGTGCAAGATTTAGCCACGGTAGAAGGCATTTCCGCCACCTTGGCCGAAGCCATTTACCAAGCCCTGCGCTAGTTTCGGCAGCTGCCTTGTCGGCGTGCCACAATCGCGCCCATGTTTTGGACTATTCCCACCCTCATGACTTGGACGCGCATTGTCGCGATACCCTTGATTGTCGGGGTGTTTTATGCGCCCCTCGATGGAGCCACACGCAATTTACTGGCCACGGTGATGTTCGTCGTGTTTGCCGCTACCGATTGGCTCGATGGCTACTTGGCACGCAAACTCAATCAAACCTCCTCGTTTGGCGCTTTTTTAGACCCAGTAGCCGACAAATTTTTGGTCTGTGCTTCTTTGCTGGTGCTGGTACATTTGCAACGCGCGGATGTCTTTGTCGCCCTCATCATTATTGGGCGCGAAATCGCCATCTCTGCGCTGCGCGAATGGATGGCCCAAATTGGAGCCAGCAAAAGCGTAGCCGTGCACATGCTGGGCAAACTCAAAACCACCGTGCAAATGGTGGCCATTCCGTTTTTACTCTACGACGGACAGTTGTTCGGGCTGGTCGATACCGGTGTTTGGGGCACTTGGCTGATTTGGATTTCTGCCGTCCTCACCGTATGGTCGATGGTCTATTATTTGCAAAAAGCGCTGCCCGAAATTCGGGCGCGGGTGCAATAACAGCACCGCCTCAGTGGCAGGCGGGTTGGTTGTTCACAATACGCTTGAGGGCATCGGTGCTGATGATACGCACATGGCGCTGGCGCACCTCAACAATACCATCTTCGGCAAATTTAGAAAAAGTGCGGCTCACCGTCTCTAATTTCAGGCCCAAATAGCTGCCGATTTCTTCGCGCGTCATGCGTAACACCAGTTCAGACTGCGAAAACCCGCGCGCGTGCAAGCGCTGCACCAAATTGAGCAAAAAAGCCGCCAAACGCTCTTCAGCGCGCATACTGCCAAGCAACAACATCACACCATGCTCGCGCACAATCTCGCGGCTCATGATTTTATGGACATGGCTTTGCAAAGCTGTCACTTCGCGCGAAAGCTCCTCGATGCGGTCAAACGGCATCACGCACACCTCGGCATCTTCTAAGGCCACGGCATCACAAGTGTGCCGGTCATGCACGATGCCATCCAAGCCAATCACTTCACCCGCCATCTGAAAACCCGTCACTTGGTCGCGTCCATCTTCGGTCACCACACAAGTCTTAAAAAACCCAGTGCGAATCGCATACAAAGAAGTAAACGCCTCACCATTGCAAAATAAAGTACCCCCGCGCTTAATTTTGCGCCGCGTGGCCACTACCTCGTCAATGCGCTGGATTTGCTCGTCGGTCAAACCTACCGGCATACAAAGCTCGCGCAGATTGCAGTTGGAGCAGGCGACTTTGATGGTATGTGGATTCATGATGACTCGGGGGCGACGGTAGCAAATAAAGCCCCCCACTGTGACGGATAGCAGGGGTATATGGTCAAATTATCGCCCATCCACTACGCCCCACCAGTGCAGCGCCCTTTTACTGCCTGCCCTTGACAGAGGTCAACGCCCACCAGCGCCGTTTACGGCACAGTGGCTTGGCACCTGAGGAATTTTTCATGAGCCTTGTTTCCCCCGAATTGTTAACCCGGTTTGATGTGCCCGGACCGCGTTACACCTCCTACCCCACGGCAGACCGCTTTGTCGAGGCTTTTGGAGAGCGCGACTATATACTGGCACTGCAACAACGCAGTGTAGGCACTTCGGCCAAGGCCCTGCCGCTATCGCTGTATGTGCATATTCCGTTCTGCGAATCGCTGTGCTACTACTGCGCCTGCAACAAAATCATCACCCGCCACCACGACCGGGCCGATGTTTATTTGCGCTACCTCAGCCGCGAAGTAGAACTGCACACCGCCCACTGCGGCCAAGGCCAAGTGGTCAGCCAATTGCACTTGGGCGGTGGCTCACCCACCTTTTTATCCGATGATGGTTTGCGCGAACTCATGACCATGCTGCGTAAGCACTTTACGTTGGCAGCTGATGGCGAATACTCGATTGAAATTGACCCACGCACCGTCGATGCAGGGCGGTTGGCCGTGCTGGCCGAATTGGGCTTTAATCGCCTCAGTTTTGGCGTACAAGATTTTGACCCCGAAGTACAAAAGGCAGTGCACCGCATCCAGCCCGCCGAGCAAGTCTTTGCCCTGGTAGAGGCCGCGCGCGCCTTAGGCTTTGCCTCCATCAATATCGACCTGATTTACGGCCTGCCACGCCAAACCCCGGCCTCATTTGAGCGCACCTTGGCCCAAGTGGCCCAGCTGCGCCCCGACCGCATCGCCCTGTACGCCTATGCCCACCTGCCCGAGCGCTTCAAACCACAGCGGCGCATTGTCTGGGCTGATTTGCCGATGGCCTCGGCCAAAGTAGGCATGTTGGCGCGGGCGCTAGACTCCTTCAGCCAAGCGGGCTATGTCTATGTGGGCATGGACCATTTCGCCTTGCCCGATGATGCTTTGGCCGTGGCCAAGCGCCAAGGCAGACTGCACCGCAATTTTCAAGGCTATAGCACCCAACCCGACTGCGATTTGATTGCGCTGGGGGTCTCAGCGATTGGACGTGTTGGAGCCACTTACAGCCAAAATGCCAAAACTTTAGACGAGTATTACGACCACCTCAACCAAAATCGCTTGCCGATTGTGCGCGGCTTGGCCCTCACGCGCGACGATTTGGTGCGCCGTGCCGTCATCATGGCGCTGATGTGCCAAGGTGAATTGCTGTTTGAACCCTTAGAAAGCGCTTGGCTGATTGATTTCCGCCAATACTTCGCCACCGAGTTAGCGCAATTACAAGAAATGGCCGGACAGGGCTTGGTTACATTCCACGCCGATGGCGTACAAGTAACCGACATGGGCTGGTACTTTGTGCGTGGCATTGCCATGACTTTTGATCGGTATTTACAAGCCGACCGCAACCGCACCCGATTTTCGCGCATCATCTAAGGCATGATGCTTTTTTCTGTGGCCTGGACGGCCTTGCTCATGGGGCTGGTGGGTGGCCCCCATTGTTTGGCGATGTGTGCAGCCCCCTGTGGGGCAGTAGTGGGGGCTGGAAAAACAGCGCAACAGCCTCACGAGCAAGCTCTGCACTGGTATGGCAGCACACGTCAATTACAACGGCTTTCAGCTTACCATCTGGGCCGCCTGCTCGGTTATGCCAGCATCGGGGCTTTGGCTGCTGTCGCCATGCAAAGTTTAGCTTGGCTCACCGTGCAAACCAGCGCCCTGCGCCCGGCATGGACTATGCTGCATGTCGGTGTGCTGGCTTGGGGCTTGATGATGGTACTGCTGGCGCGCCAACCAGCTTGGGTAGAAAACGCCGGTCGTGGCCTTTGGCAAAAGGTACGCCCCGTGGTAGAAAAACCCGGCGGCGTTTTTATCACCGGCTTTTTGTGGGCGCTCATGCCCTGCGGACTGCTGTATTCAGCGCTATTGGTGGCCTCGCTCAGCGGTAGCGCCTTCTCTGGTGCCATCACCATGATATTGTTTGCGCTGGGCAGCGGCCTGTGGTTATTGGCCGGGCCGTGGTTATGGCAACGGCTGCGCCAACGATTACAGCTACACGGCCAACGTGGCACTCGGCTGGCCGGAATGTTACTCTGTGGTGTTGCTTTATGGGCCTTGTGGCTAGATGCCACCCACGGACCAGAACTGTGGTGCAGTTAAATAAAGTTTTTCCGCCCTGAGCTGTGCTTGGAGCTTGGGCTATGCAATTTATATTACCCAACCGCTTCACGCAGCTGGGTATCAATAAAATTGTTGATTCCACAAAGCAAAACCCCTCTAACCGATAAAAGTTAGAGGGGTGCGCTTGGTGTAATGAGCCTGACGATGACCTACTTTCACACGGGAACCCGCACTATCATCGGCGCAAAGTCGTTTCACTGTCCTGTTCG
>NZ_JAQUCA010000060.1 GCF_028686475.1 Giesbergeria sp.
AGTCTGGAAATGGATCCCGTCTTCAAGTAAATGGGCATTTTATGCACCCAGCATGACAAGTGCAGCGTTGGCAACCTATGCCGCCGGTAAGGGATATGACGTATTGACAACCGTTAGCGGCGGCGATGGGGTTTGGGTCAATGCAGGGACAAGTTTCACGGCATCTCTCCCCATTGGTACTGCTGTCACGACCTCTACTTTTGCAACGTCTCTGAGTTCTGGCTGGAGTTTGATTTCAATTGGTGACAACAAGACACCTCGCGCTTTTAACAACGCACTCAGTGCTACGCCGCCAAGTACGGGTGTGGTTGCTGCACCTGTATTAACTACTGTTTGGGCTTGGGACAGCAGTAAAGCTTCATGGTACTTTTACGCACCATCCCTCGACAATACCAATGCTTTAGGTACATACACCGCAACCAAAGGCTATTTGGATTTTGGCATCGGCACACTTGCACCTGGTGTTGGTTTCTGGGTCAATAAACCATGATATTGAACTACCGAGCACATTTCCACCCTTTTCTCGAGGGGTATCCTCAAGGCCGTTTTGCTGTTACCAAATATAAAGCTGAGAGAGGTTTTACTCTGCTTGAGCTTTTGGTGGTAATGGTGATCATTGGTTTGTTGGTCGGTTACGTTGGTCCTCGCTATTTTGCACAGATTGGCAAATCCGAGGTGAAAGCCGCGCTGGCACAGATCGACGGGTTTGAGAAAGCAGTTGAGCAATATCGCCTTGATGTGGGCAAATTCCCTAGCAATGAACAAGGACTCAATGCTTTGTTTGTTCGCCCGGCAACTGAGCCACGTTGGCAAGGCCCTTATTTAAAAAAAATGCCGCCTCTAGACCCGTGGGGCAATCCCTACGTCTATCGCACGCCTGGTGAAAATGGCGATTTCGACATCATCTCGCTTGGTAAAGACGGCGCACCAGGTGGCGAAGGCGATGCTGCTGATGTCAAAAAATGACATCAACCGGGGCAGCACGTTTTCCGTTGCTGGTATTTTGCCAGCAGCTTTTGTCACTGCTGGAGGCGGGCCTACATCTGGTTGAAGCGGTTGATACCCTCACTGAAAAAGAGCAAGAAAGTAGTCAACACAGCGTATTGATGCAGTTGCAATCAAGCCTGCAATCAGGGTTGTCGTTTTCCCAAGCGCTTGCCAATCGGCCTGAGATTTTTCCACCATTGTTTCAGGCGGCCATAGAGGCAAGCGAACAAACTGGCGGTGTCATCCAGGCCCTCAAACGTTTTGTAACCTACGAGACACAATTTCAAGCCCTGCGCAATCGCTTGATAGGTGCCTTGATTTACCCTGCATTGTTGCTTTCCTTAGGTGGGCTTGTGGTGGCATTTTTGCTGGGATACGTGGTGCCACGTTTCAGTGTCGTGTTTATTGACCGATTGCAAGACATGCCTTATCTGTCAGGATTGGTCATTCGTTTGGGTTTAACGATTGCCGAAAATCCCATGACTGCGATGCTTCTGGCACTTGGCACATTAAGCGCTTTAGGCTTGTTTGTGGTTAACCCCGCAACAAGAAGCTGGCTGGTTGGTGTTGCCTGGCAATTGCCTTGGCTGGGTGTGCGCATTCACCAATTTGAGTTGGTGCGGCTCTACAGGTCTCTGGGAATGCTTTTGCGCGGTGGTATTCCCGCCGTGCGATCTTTGCAAATGATACTGACGATGGCCCCTATGCGTTCGCGAGAAGGTCTTAAAAAAGCAACTGCATTGGTCAGCGAAGGCATTCCCATCTCTATCGCCTTGCAGCGAGAGGGCTTCACCACATCAGTCAGCAACCGCCTTCTAGCTGTGGGTGAGCGCTCAGGTCAGATGGGCGACATGTTGGAGCGTGCTGCTGACTTTATGGATGCTGAGCTTGATCGCTCGGTAGACCGAGCCACTCGGTTGATGGAGCCACTGATGATGGTCGTGATTGGCGTACTTATTGGTGGCATTGTTATGCTGATGTATTTACCCATCTTTGAACTGGCAGACAGCGTGGGGTGAGCCTTGGCAGGTTAGTTTGCTGGTTTTTGTGTTGGTTTAATGCCTGCCTTTTTCTCTGCCTCTCGGGCTTGCTGGACCATATCATCCACGCTCAAAGGTTTTTCTGTGGGCTTTAGCATGAAGCTTGGTACGGGAGGGGGGGCCAGCATTTCTTCGGTAATACCTGCTGGCAACACCACACGGGGTGCCGATGCCTGACTTGCTTGCTGCGATGCTATGCGCTTAATGTCTTGTGCCAATGACAAATTGGCACCCAAAGTCAAACTGATAAAACACAACACCCTTCCAAGACCGTAGTTCGATAACATTTGGCTCCTGTTCTGTAAATACTGAGACCCCTACAATCATACGAAAACTTAAAGCCACCATTCAGCCAGTAAAAACTGTGAAAAACATACCGTTGAATCTTCGCAAAAGCACGGGTTTCACCTTGATCGAAATGGTCGTAGTGGTAGCCATTGTCGGCATTCTGGCCAGTGCGGCGATTCCTTTTGTGAGGTACGGGGAGCACCGGCTGAAAGAACGTGAATTGCGTCACGCCTTGCGTGAAATCCGCCTTGCCATTGATGCCTATCGCAAAGCCTCTGACGAAGGCCGCATTGTGCGCAAAGTTGACTCCACAGGTTACCCGCCCGATTTGACAGCTTTAACCGATGGCGTGGCTGATGCCAAAACCCCAGATGCCCGCAAAATCTACTTTTTGCGCCGCATTCCGCTTGACCCCTTTGCACCGCCAGAAACCCCCGACAACGACATGTGGGGCCTGCGCAGCTATGCATCGCCACCCAATGATCCCCAACCGGGTGACGATGTTTTTGATGTCTATTCACTCAACCCTGGCAACGGAAGCAATGGCGTACCCTACCGCAACTGGTAAATTCAACTTCTGGGGGTTCACCCTGATTGAGCTTCTGGTTGTGATGGCCATCATTGCCACACTCTTATCCATTGCCGCGCCACGCTATCTGCGCAGTGTGGACGAGGCTCGCGAAGCAGCCCTCAAATCCGACCTG
>NZ_JAQUCA010000024.1 GCF_028686475.1 Giesbergeria sp.
GGTAAGTAATATAGGGCTTGGACTTATCGGCCAATTTTTTAATGCAATCCCGGACGGTGCGCTCACTCAAACTGCAATCAGCAGCAATGGTGCTGATGCTGGGCCAGCATTGCAGGGTGTTGATTTTTGCGCGGCGGCAAAGGGAAATAAAGACCATCTTGGTCGAGGAGTCGAGGTCGCTGGCAGTCCAAGCGTGCTCTGAGAGACAGAAGGCCATGATGCGGATTCAGGAAAGTGTGCCAAGGGCCACTGAATCCGGTTAAAATCCGCGCTAATAAGTGCAGAGCCTTCTTCAGTGGGGGGTCTTCACATCTGCACTAGCAATCAGCCCGGTTAACTTTCCTACGGTCACCGGGCTTTTTGCTGTCTGGCGCTTATTCAGCACCAACGCAGACAGACGTACATTTTAGCACTGCGCCCACCGGCAAACGGCCGTAAAACAGTAAGCGGGTGCAAATTTCCATGTGAGCCAAACAGGTATCTTCAGCGATTTGCTTCAGTGGCACGAATTGCGTTTAGCAATTGAGCATTCTGTGCTTGTGTGGCTTCCAGTTGCCCAGAAACTTTCGCTGTGGCCTCACGTGCCTGCGCCACCTCATGCTGCATCTGTTCCATCGCAGCACGTAGCGCAGCTATTTCGGCATGGGCTTGCTCTTGGGTCAGATCCGATTTGCGGGCTGCATCATCGCTTGCTGCAAGGCGCTCACGCAATTGCGCCAACTCCACTGCTTGGGCCTGCACCTGTTCTTGGGCCTTGGCCAAATGCCGGGCTTGCTCTTGGGCTTGTTGCTGCTGTGCGTCTACGGTGGCTTCTAGCTCATCGACGGCCTGAGCAGCATCAGCCAGTTCTCGTTCGGCCTGTTGCCGTTGCTCCCCGGCTGTGCGAACCACCTCTGCGACCCGCCGATCAGCTGCCTTTACCGCCTTGTCGTTCAGCTCAATGGCCAGCTGCTGTATACGCGCCACGAGGTTGGCGCTGACATGGGCCACGGCTTCGGCCACTTCGATGGGTAGCTCAGACACTGGGGCGGTAGGTGCAGCTTGGGCCAAGCTTTCATCCCATACCTGTTTGAGCCGGTTCGGATTACCACCACCGAGTTTTTGGCGCAGCGCAAAGCCTGTAATCGCCCGCCCAGTAGCCAGCAAGGCCTGTCCAGCGGTAATGATTTCCTCATCAGAAAAAGCAGCAGGCCGCATCGTTCGTCTCCTAGAAAGTGTGTGAAACACATCATAGCACAACTAATAAACAAACTAACTAATAAATAAACTAAAGAGAGTATCGATGCGGATGGTATTGCTGCGCGACTTGTAAAAATCGTGCATCAAGCCTTCACGGGTTGTGCTACAGCTGTTCGCGCCCTCCTCGCGCTAGCTCAAAATTTGCCCCTGATAAAGGAACGTTACCGTGACCTATTTGTTTTTGCTGTATGTTTTCTTACATATTACATATGAAATATAACGTAGTTCCACATGGAACTAGACATCAGCGCACTGGTGCTGTGCAAGCGCGCAGCCCCGACAGCAACTGCTGCTCATAGCCTTCGCGCCGCTCAATCTCTGCCATTGCTGCTTGGGCAAAGGCATCCAGCGTCACTGGGGGCTGTAATACTTCGGTGGGCATGGCCGGGCGCTCAGGTATCGGCTCTTGGCACGCTACTGGCACAGGGACTTTGACCTGCTGCAACTGCACTACCGGCTGTGCTGCACACCCGGCCAGTAGGGCCAGCAGTAGCGGTAGAGATAGCACCCTCATTGCTGTCCCCTCCCTTGCAGCCAGCTCTCTACCCGCACTTGGGCACTGGTGCAATCGTTACCCGGCACGGCAGCAGGGGCGGTCAAGATGGCATCGGCTCGCTGTGCTGCTGCACGGGCTTGTGCGGCAGCGGTAGCCCGCGCTGTAGCGGCATCTTTGGTGCGCTGGTCAGCCAGTGTGCGCAGGTCATCCACAGCATCGCTGCACGCACTGGCAGCTTGTCGTGCTGTGTCGCGCTCTTGTTCGCGGGTGCTGGTTGCGGCCTTGGCCAACGCCAGCTCGTCACGCAAGTTCAGATAGGCCCACGCTTGCCCCACGTTTGCCACCGAACTCAAAACCGCTGCTGTCAGCGCGATGGTGGTCAAATTCCCCATGCCAGCCCCCACCAAAACCACGGATTGGCGCACAACATCAGCATCAGTGGGTTCATGCTTTGCCCCCTTTGGTATAGCCGGGGTAGCCCGGACGACCCCAGTACAAGCACAGCTCTTGTGTGGCTTCGCGCCGGTTCACAAGCCCCGGCAGCTTCACGAGTTGCCCATCCACCCGGCCATTGACCCACTTCACCAGCTCGTTACAGCCGCCATCGATGTCACCAGCACGGAACTTTCGCACTAGCGTCGATTGCACTGTTGCGGGTTTCTCACCGGCGTTGTAGAAAAAATCAATCAGCGCCGCTTTGGCCCACGGGTTCAGTGCAGCATAGGTGCCCACGTTGCGCTGTGCCGCTTCTTCGGCCACCAGCAAGCGCTCGCGCTCCATGCTGCTGCATTCGTTATGCGTGTAGAGCTTGCCGGGGGCAACACCTTTGCCCGTCACACCACGGCAAACTGTCCAAATGCCCACCGGGTCTTTGTAGGGCCGGTAGTAGATTTGGCCGTTCTTTTGCACCGTGGGGCCTGTGCCTTCAAAGTGGTCGCCCACTACGGTAGCAATATCAACTGCCCCTACTGAGACACCAGCAGCAGCGGCTGTGGCAACGAGGGCCAATAGGCGATTACGTAATGAGTTGTTCATCGCCCACCACCGCCACGCACGGCAGTCCATGCCCCTGTCAATGCCACACCCAATCCTACAATCCCTGCCACTGGCCGAGCCAATGCGCCGATCAAGTTGAGTACTTTGAACGCACCCTTCATCGCCTGGAAAAACTCCAGCATTTCTGCCATTTGCTCGCGCATGTCGTGTTGGTCTTCACGCGTGGCCGCTACCGAGTTTTCGATCTTTTCCATGCGTTCATCGCCCTCGACTAAGCGTTTGGCAATGGCTGCCACAGGCAGTTGGTTTCCAAAATCGTCCTGCATTTCCTTCTCCTCTCTTTAAACCTCTGCCTCCACATAAACCAGCGTTGGAGCTGGTCCTTCAATCGCACCATCACGCACAAACACACGCTGGCCCACGGTGGCTTCGCCCAACACATGCAGCACGCCACCGCTGGGGAGTTGCACCGTGGCCCCAGTAGGAGTGCTGGCTATCACAGTGCCCACGTAGCGTGCGCGTTTAGGCAGTAGCGCTAAAAACTCGCGGTAGATGTTGCTCATGTGTGTACCTCTAGCTCTAGGTTTTGGCGTAGGTTGGGAGCGCTCCACTGAATCGACGTGCCGCGCACCAGGCCGCGCATGGCGTTGCTGCCACTGCCGATTTGCAGCAGCTGGCCGGGCACTATCAGGCCGGTTTCTGGTAACACTTGCATGGATAGCGATACGCGCCGTTGCTTGCCGGTATCGGCCAGTTCGGCTAGGCCGCGCAGGCGTTGGGCGGTGGCATCGGTAATCAGCGGGTGGGTGACTTGCGGTGCCTGTAGGTCGCCCACAGTGCCCGCACGGATTACAGGGCCAAAGACTCCCGCTTGCACGCCGCCGACGTAGATGCCGTTATAGGCAGGTTTGTCGATAAATTCTGTGCCCAGCGTTTGCACGGCATCTAGGGGGATTTCGTAGTCTGGTGTAAGGCTGCCCCACTCCCACGGTGCCAGCGGATACTTGGGCATGATGTGCAGCGTGGCATCAGTAGGATGCGGCTGTATGTATGCACCCACAGCCCCAGCAATGTCGGTCAGTGCGTCGATATAACTGCCTTGCACAGCCCACAGTCCGGCGGGCACTGTCCAATCGGGCAGCTGCCAATCTACTGTCCAGCCTATACCCACGCCGTTAATCGTGAGGACTTCTTGCGCCAGTTGCTGTGCGGTGCGTTGTTCGGTTTGGCCGCCATGCGATAGCGTTGGTGCCCAAGGGCTTGCCAAAATAGAGGCACGCCCACGGCCTGACACCTGCCAGCGCCGTTGCGGCAAGAACTCTTGGTTCAAGCGTTGGCGCTCCAGCGTCAGGCGCAGTGGCTGGCCGTTAATGCTGGCCAGTAGCTCAGGCGGGTCGCCGTTGGCTTGGCGGCCTAAGTGCGGCTCGGCGCTTTCGTGGAGCGTAGCGCTCCACTGCCACGTCCAGCTTCCATCATTGAGCGAGGCTGTAAACCCGAAGGCGTGTAGCGGCGCGCCGTTGTCTAGGCGCGTGAGGGTGATGGCGTTAAGCACGATGTAAGCCCTCTTAGGGGTGATGATGATGGCATCGCCAAAGCGCAGGCGCGGGTCAGGCACAAAGGGCGGTTTGGGAGTGGTGGTGGGGCGCAGGGTGATACCAATGGGCGGCACGCTGGCATCTTGGTGGCGCGCCAGCCATTGCCGAGGGGCGGGGCGTGCGTTTTGCTGGTGGCTGCCTTGTGGGCGCTGCAAGCTGGTGGCCTCTTGCCAGCGGGCTACACGGCTGGCGCGCTTGCTGTGGTCGCCGTCTTGGTGCCTAAAGTCTGTGGCGTGGCGGGTGCGGTGGGCCTCTTGCGTGCGTGCGCTGGTGTGTAGGCGCTGGCGTGCGCTGTCTTGGTGGCGCAATTGCTGGCCAGCGTGCAGGCCAGTGCCGTCTTGGTGCTTGGCTTGCGTGGGCAGCGGTGCAGATTGCAGTGCGCCGGGCAGCCGGTGGGCAACGCCATGCGGGCTGATGCTTGCTTGTTGCCAAGGCGCTTGCATCGCTGCGTGGCCGTTGCGCGCTATTTGCTGGGGCAGTGCTGCACCAGCAAGGGCCGTTACCCCGTGCTGCCACTGTGCGTGCGCCCGGCCTACGGTGGGGCGCGCTGTGTTACTGTCGTAGCCAATGGCGCTGCCAAGGCCCAGCTCTGGCAAAGCAATGGCGATGGCCACGGGCACCGATGCACTCACCTGCATTGCCATGTGCAGCTGGGGCAAGGTGCCTGCTATGGCTAACTCGGCAATGGGGGCTATGCGTAGCTGTAAGCCCAACTCGGGCAAGGTGCCTAGCGCTGCCAGCTCTACGCCAGCCACGACGCGCGCTTGCAATCCCAACTGGGGCAGTGTGCCCGCTATGGCTGCTGGCACCGATGCGCGCACCTGCATTGCCGCGCCAAGCTCGGGCAGGGTGCCCGCTATGGCCAGCTCTACGGCGCTGATGGTGCCGTCGTCGTCTTCTTCGCCGAAGCGCAGGGCGGCGCTGTAGTCCTGTGGCTGACCAAAGCGTAGCTCGACGGGGTTTGCCATGCGCGCTGCTTAGGTCAGTGCAAAGCTGGTGATTTTTGCATCGCCGCCGGCAAATAGCTCGGTTTGCGCCAGTTGCACTTCCCATGCGCCAGCGCCTACGCCTGTGTCGGCATCTAGTACCGCGTCGCCAGCGCCGTTGACCAGTCGCGCCCATGTGGGGGTGCCCGTCAGGATAATGAGGCCGGGGGCTTCGGGGGTAAGGGTTAGCACGCCATCCAGTACCGCACCTGCGGGCTGGGTCAGTGGGATGGCCACTAATAGGCGGTTGCCCACAGCTGGCGCGGTGTCGGCATTGGCGGGGCGTGTGCCGTCGTAGAGTTGCACCAGTGGTGCATCAGGGCCGGTGTCGATGTAGGCCAGCGTGGCTTGCAGGCGTGCATTTTTAAGGGCAGCGGTGATTTGGATGGTCATGGCATTGGCTCCGGCACGAGCTGGTCGGCAATCACGGCTTTGTCGGTGTTGGTGTGGTCAAACGCGCAGACGAAATACAGCACGCCGGGGCCGCCTTTGATGTTGTCAAAAACGTAGTCGCCGGTGGCGGCGTCGCTCCACGTCTCGCGGATTAGACGGTTGTCGCGCTGGTTGTAGAGCTGCACGCGGCGGCGTAGGGGGGCTAAAGTTCCACGCTTTTTCGTGTCGCCCACGATGCGATACAGGCCGCCGTCTTGCCGGTCTATCTGCACAGCGGTGGGCGATAGCACTGGGCCAGCCGGGGAAGATGCACCGCCGGATAGCACAATCGCGCTCGGATGCAAAGACCCTTTAGGTGGCACATACGGGGTAGCGTTGAGCACAACCACGGCGCTCGGGCTGAAGCTGCCGGACGCAACGGACAAGTCGTAGCGGTCTTCTTGGCTCGCACCAGCGCGCAAGCTGATTGTGCTGATGTTTGGTGGCAGCCACGCGCTACTTGCCGAGCAAGTAATCCGCACCTGCGCCGCTTCTACCGGAGTTGCGTGGGTGTATTGCAGCCAGTGTGGCGGGGTCACGGCGGCAGCACTACACCAGTCTGTGCCGTTAGATTTGTCAAATGCTTTTGCCGCCTCGTAGCCGCCGCCGTAAAAGCTGGATGCAAGCGCAACTCCGCCAACTGACAAGTCGTTGCCGCCGCTGTCTAAAAACGCCACTTCTGTGAGTTGGATGTATGTCCCGCCATTGCTCTCGCTAAAAGTCAAGCGCCAAGTGTTTTGCGCCGCCATGATTACCAAGGCCCGGTAATGTCAACAAAAGCCACGCCTTCGCTGGTTGTGCTTGCGGGGCCGCCGCATTTGATTGCTAGCAACTTACGACCTGCCAGCTCACCTTGTCCGTCGATTTTGTCGCGCCAGTTAAATTGAGCGTGGCAGTTTTGCGGCGTGACGTACAGGCCACGGCTATATCCGCGCAAGCATATGCCCGGCTCAATGAGAGTTTTGCGTGCAAGGATTAGCCCGTTGTCTGGGCCATTGGGGTAACTTGGTGTTAAGACGCTGGGGGTGGAGGCGCCGGACATGCGCGACGTGCTAAAAAGCCCAGTTGCACTGTGCGTTGCTGCCACTGCGCCCCCCAATGTTGTAAAGCTGCGCGGCAGATAAGGGCCAGCGTCTCCGCCAGCAGTGCCGCAGTGAGTGGATGCGGTTGATTGCAGGTTAGTCGTATTTGCGATGTCCGCGTTGCTGCACTGCAAGCGGCAAGCATAAGCATCGCCGCTTTTCAGACTGACAAAGTCGCCAAACTCCTAAACAACGCCGCTAATGCCGGGATTGGTTGTAGCGGTATGTACATGCAGTATCCCGCCCTTGCTATCCGCAATCACAGTCCAAGCCCGTGCCGTGGCGTTGGCCGCATTGGCCTTGGGCCACCAGCCCCCTCCGCTGATTTGCGTAGTAGTCGGAAATGGCCCGGTGCCTGTGTTGATGTCCGACATAGACTCGTAACCAACGACTCGTGCGTTCGTAGTGCCGGTGTCATCTACCCGCAAAAACATGCGCGTGCTTTCCACAGCCAGCGAACGGAAGGCCGCCAAATTGGTTCCGCTAAAAGCTTTTTCCCAGCCCGCTGGTGCCAGTTTGGCGGTAATCGTGCCGGTGGCCGTTTGGTCACTGATGCCGGGCGCGGCAAATGTCACGCTGTTGGTGGTAGTGCTGATGATGCGCTTTTCGCCATTGAGGCCCGCCGGGGCCGCGCCGTCAATCAGGGCTATGGTGTCCGGCTCAAAGCTGTGGCCACTGGCAAAGTTGGCCGTGGCAACGCCACCGGATACCACCAACGTGGCCACCGACTGCAAGCCCAAGCCAGTCACTAGGCAGGCTTCTAGCACCGCAATTATGCTGCCAGCCACGCCGTTCAATACCGGAGCGCCATTCATCGCGCTGTGAAAATGTTTTACGCTTGTCATGGGGTCTCTCTGGGTTTAGGGGGTAACAGGCTCGGTGTTCACATCGCCACGAATCAGCAGCGTGAAGTTGTCATCGGTCACGGTCTCAGGGCCTTGCTGCACAGTGCGGACAATCCACACGGGGAACATCGCCCCAATGGTGTTAATCCGCATGATGTTGCCAGCCGCCCAGCCCAAGCCCCAGCCTAAAGCGGGGATGGTGAAATACGGCACGCCGGTAGCCGGGTTAATCGGCGCACAATCGGTAGCCACATTACCCGTGGCAATCACGCCGACGTTTTCGCCTATCACCTCAAAAGCTGTGGTGTTGGTAAAGCGCACCACCCAGCGCTCGGTCAGTGCGCCGCGATTGGTCACTGCGACCGGGAATTGGGCATTATTGAACGTGCCGGTAGCTGGGTCGCCCACCGGTGCGTCGGTATATTTGCCGTCCCAAGATTTTTGGTCAAACACGGATTGCACGCGCGCGAAAAGGTCACCGGCCACCAGTGCGCTACTCACGTAGCTGCCTAGCGGGTAATCATGCGTGAGAGGGCGCGTAAAGGTAATGTCGCCATTGATTTGGGCATCGCGCACCACGGCCATGTCCTCAATGCGGTGCTGAATCTTGACGGGTTGCGCGTAGCCGGTCACATCGGTAAATGTGACGGTGCCAGCTTCTAAATCAGCCGTGTAGCCGGTGTTAATCACTACGCCATCGCTGCCTACCACGCGCACGCGCGACAGGCGTACACGCGCGCAATTGATGGTTTGGCCGTTGGATACGGTGGCAGAAATCTCGCCAGTGTGGCCCACTACAGCCAAGCCACCCGGCCTGAAGATAGGCACGCGGCCATCTTGCGGCAGGCGCACCGGGTCAATACCGAGCAGGCTGGCATCTAGCGGTAGGTAGCTGTAACTGACGGCGTTGTAACGCACGGTGTCGGCGAAGGCATAAACATCATCGCTAATCAGTTTGCCATAATGGTCTATAAACTGGCGAGGCCGAAACATCAAGCGCACCACGCCAGTCTCATAATCCACTTTGCCAGTCACATCGGCGGTGTTAAAAATGCCATCCAGGTCCGCAGTGACGTTAATCAATGTGCCGGTGGTAGTGGTAGCCAACACCTGCACCGACCCCACGCGCACCGGCGATACCGGAATGCGAAACGACAGCTGATTAACCGGCCTGCGCGCTTGGTTTACCAACAAAGACTGCAAAGCCAGTGCGTTGCTTACCCCGGCCTCCCAAGTGTGGATAGTGGCGCGACCAGTGCTGTAATTGATGGTGCCCGCTTGGGGTGCGTAGCCCGTGGTCACATTCAAGTCGGTATAGAGTGCGCCGCCGCTGTCAAAATAACGCTTATCGCCCAGCGTGAAGGCAATGGAGCCGGGCACAATGGGGCGCGCGGTATTGGTGTAGCCTCGGCCAAAATCCATCTCAAACTGGCCCAGCGTAAAAGTCTCGGTATCCACATTTCCTGCGCCAAGTGAGTAATGTCTGACCGTGGCATAGTCCAATACCTCGGCGGGTCCGGTGAGTAGCTTGGTGCCCACATAGCGCCATGTGGTGGTAGTGGTATCCGCACCGTCCGGTGTTGTCGCTGGTACGGTAGTGGTGGTGGGTGCGTAGGCTTGATGATAGTACCCCACATTCAGCAGGCCCAGATTGATGGATGCAATGCCGGTGTCATAGTCAATCAGCCCCATGACAGTGCCGTCTGGGATTGTCAGGATGCCAAAGCCATCATCGCGCACGCTAAAAGCAGCTTGGGCTGTGTCGGTGTTGTAAGGCAGCCCCATATCGGGCTGTGGCTCTATCAGCGGCCCCACCGTAAGCCCGCCGTAGCCGTTGCTGGTGGCACCGGTCACTGCCACTGCGCCCACGACTGCACGCGTCACTGTGAGCGAGAACGACACCGTCCCGGGCGATAAATCCGTCGCCCCTACATCTAACACAATCTCGCCGCCAGCTCCTACCGTGCCAAGGTCTGGAATATCGGCCTCAGTCGGCTGACCGTAGAGGTATTGCACCGTAAATTGCTGGCCGGGTGCAGGCAGGGTGTCCGGTATCAGGTCAATCCGATTGCCCGACATAGTGCCTTTTGCATCTCCGGTGATTCTCCCGACGGAATTGACGGTAGCTAATCGCGCCGTGCCATCGTTCCATGCAATCGTGGTATTGGCCAGCGTTTGTATGTCGGTGCGCTGCAATGCCATAGGTATTTGCACCTTGGGTAGCGCAAAGGTTTTGGCCCTATCGACATAGGTAGCCCTGTTGCCCCAAGCAAACATAATGGCGCTACCGGCATCGGGCATGGCCCCACAGGTCACTGTACAGGTGCCGCTGGCGTAGTTGATGGTGCCCACGCCATAGGCAGTTTCGCGGCCATTCAGAACACCAGCACCGCCATCGCGCAGGTCATACCAGCGGCCATTGGCGCGGTACGATACCAACAGGCTGCCCGGTGCTGGCGGTGGCACGATGGTCAGTGTCCAGTTATAAGAGCGCGTCTCTGGCGTTACGGCCAACGATGCCGTATCTTGCACCGATAGCGGCGCAGCCGCTGGCGTGAAATTGATGGTTTTGCTGCCGTTGTAGGTGGGTGCGCCCAGCACAAACTGGATGATGCCGCGCGCGTAGTCAATCGTGGCCACCACGGTGGAGCCGTCATAGAGCTGGCTGCCGCTATCGGTCAGGGTTACGCCACTGGCAGCAATGTTAAGACTGCCGGGGTAAATGGCATTGCCCACCGATAGCGTGGTGGTGTAGCTAAACACCTGCCCGGTGGTGTAGGTTACCGGCCCATTGTCCGAGGTGATTAGTGTGGTCACTTGCCCGGCGGCATCCATATCAATCACCGGGGTTTCGGTCTGTGCGCTGGGCACCAGCTGGGTAAACATGTTTTTGCCAGACACGACAAAATCACCCAGCGCTGCGGCTTTTGTCAGTGGCACCACGCCCACATAAGTACCGGCATCAGCCACCACGGTCTCGCGCACCACACTCGAATCGGTCTTGTTACGTAGAAAAGTACGCGATGGCGGCGAACCCTTAAAGTCATGGCGCAGACTATCGGACAACTCTACCGTGACCACGGCAGCGTCGTAGTCCATAACCTTTGACTCATCATAGAACTTGCGGATTTCAGAAGATACCCGTGTGGCGCGCACATATTGTTCTTTCTCTGCCACGGTGCCCTCTTGGTACAGCAGCACGATGGTTTCGCCAATGTTGGGGGCCTTGGCCTCTGGGCGTTGAAACAGTTGCAGCACGCGCTGACCAGCAATGTGGTTTTCAAACAAGTAGCCGCTCCATTCGCTGCCTTTGTTAAGGTAAGCCTCGACGCGGCTGGCGGCTTGCTGGCGCGTGTCAAAGGTCAGGCGGTTGCTAAACAGAGTGATAGAAACACGCGGGTCTTGGGGCGGCTCGGCCACAATCAAATTGCCGCCAAAGTAGGTATCCGCATCATCGGTCTGCACCGATACAAAGGCTTTACGCAGATTGACCCTGCCCACGGCTCTATCGAGTTCGGATATGTCTGGCAGGATGGCGTTACTCAGGCCGTCAGGTATTACTAGCCCGGTAGGCGCACCGCCGCCCTCGGGCACGTCAGCCATTACGGCTGATTTGAGTAGTTTTACATCGCCTGATTGGATGGGCATGGGTTAAATCTCCAAAAGTCGCAGCGTGGCGAAATAGGGGTAATGGGTGGGCGGCAGTTCAGGGCGGGCGATGGGCTTGGCGCTGATCGGGTCTTGGGTAAAGATCACAGTGAAAGTGCGGCCATCGGCCAGCTCTAGCGTGTGCTGGGCCACTGGATCAGCGGCCAGCGCCCACAGGGCATCGAGCACGCTGCGCCGCATCCAGCCCGCATGGGGTTCGCCTTGCAGGGTGATAGGGCGGCCTGCCTGACGCACTGCCACATCGACCAGCAGCGCGCCGGTGGTGCTGTAAGCGGTGGCTTTCTCGGCCGGTGACCAGTCGTGTTCATCAATCCAGACCATGCCGCGCGGCAGTTGCACCGTGCCCAAGGTGTGGAACTTTTTGGGGGTAGTCATTGGGCGACTCCTGCTGCACTGGTTAGCGCACGCAACATGGACTCCATGCTCGCTTGGTCGCCAGGGTTATCAAACATGGCTCTGGCGCTGCCTACGCCCGGCAAATTGATATTGCTCACGTAGGTGGGCGCGGCGGTGATGGCCATGCGCCCGCCGCCCTGCTGTGGCGCCGGGGCTTGCGGTGCGGGAGTGGGCGCAGGAGTGGGGGCGCGCGGGGCTGGGGTAGGGGCGCGTGGGGCTTGCGGTGCGGGTGCTGGTGGCTTGGACCTGATGGAGTCAGGCACGGTAAGACCCAAATCTTCAAATGATTTTGCTTCTCTATCTGATATGGTGCGCCCATTAGCCACGAGTTGCTTGAGTGCGTTCTCAGCGTCGGCGCGCCGTTTGAAGTTGTCCGTGGCTTGCTTGGAAATCGCCTCGTTTACCGCGGAAAACCAATCTTGGCCGCCAGCACCCCAGCCGGTTGGTTGGCCGTTTTGCCAAAACTTTTGCAGTAATTCGTTGGCTTGCTGGTCAGTTAGCCCTTGGCTTTGCGCGCCCTCAATAATGTAGTTTTCATAGGGCATGAACTGGGTTTGTCGCTGCCCATTGCTGCCCAGCTTAAAGCCGTCTTTGTCAGTATCTTGTTTTTTGGTAATGCTGGAATTGGCCGTGTCTGCATTTTTCTGCGCGTGCGCCGCTGCCAAAAACTGCCCTTTGGCAGCCAGCGCGGCAGCCCCAGCGTCACTGTATTTCTTGGCGATTTCCTCCAAAGACATCGAGAAATCCATCGCCGCACCTTTGGCTGTGCCCATTGCGCTGGCAAGCTCTAGCGTGGATTTACCGGCGGCATCAGTCGCAATCTTGTACCCACGCAACGATGCCTCGGCCTGCACCCAGCTTGGGATAATCCCGTTATTGGCCGCAATGGCTTTATCGGCGGCCGCTTTGAAGGCTTCGCCCACTTCGCGCGCACTGGCGGTGCCGCTGGTACGCACTGCGTCATAGGCTTGCTTGGCACCGTCTGCGCTTTGCTTGAGGGCCGCGTCAGTGGTAATGCCCAGTTGCTTCATGGCCTCGGCTACGC
This sequence comes from Giesbergeria sp., assembly GCF_028686475.1. GTDB lineage: Bacteria > Pseudomonadota > Gammaproteobacteria > Burkholderiales > Burkholderiaceae_C > Simplicispira. Next base: position 12,782 of record NZ_JAQUCA010000024.1, read on the forward strand.
TTTGGATGCCGGGCAATGCGCCCTCTAAAGCGCCCTTGAGTTCGTCTGCTTTGGTTTTGGCTTGGTCCAGCAAGCCGTCGGCTATTTTGTTGCCCAGCGTGGAGCGCACTTCCTCAATTTTCTGCTTGACTAAATCCAGCGCTTTTTGGCCGTCTGCGGTGTCGATGGCTTTGGATAAGCTGGCTGTGAGTACGCGCCCAGTGTCTATGCCTTTGGCCTTGAGTTGCTCTAGGCTGTTGATTAGCTTGTCGGCATCGTTAATGGCACTGATACTGGCTTTGCCCATGCCTTGGGCTAGTAAATCCATATCCAAGCCGGTGCGTCGTATGGCCTCATTCAAGGTAACGTCAAACACGGTGGCCATGCGCTTGCCTGCCTCTTGCACGGCTTGGGCGGCCTGCTCGGCTTTCAGGCGCAGGGCGTTTACCACATCGTCTGATGCTCCTCGGGCAATGGCGGCCTCTACTTCTTTTCCGGCTTTATCTGCTGCCACCTCTAAATTGAGCAGCATGGCCCGGAAGTTGGTCTCAAATTTGGCCAAGTCTTGGCCGTCTAAGGCTTGTGCCCAAGCATCTTGAAACTGCTGTGCGGTGATTTTTCCATCGGCTGCCAGCTTATCCAGCACCCCAGCAGCGGCTTGGATGCCGGGCTGGGTGGATAGGTCAAAATCTTTGCCAATTTTGCTTATGGCATCGGAGGCGCTATCGCCCTTTTTAATCAGGTCGTCAAACTGGGCAATGAGTTCTTTGGCACGGTCATTCAAGCCAAACTTGGCATCAGCGGCGGCCTTGTCGGCGGCAGCTTGTTTTTCACGCGCTTCGGCTACGGCTTTGGCGGCTGCGGCTTCTTTTTCCTGTGCGGCAGTTAGCTCTTTGGTGGATTGCTCTAGGCTTTTTTGGCCGGTGGCCCACAAGGCAAACTTGCCAGCGGTCTCACCAATAGCGGTGCCGATGTCTTTGGCATTCGATAGCACCATCACGGCAATGCCGGGGATGCCACCTAAAAAGCCAACAGCTCCTTTGGCGGCATCGCCCAAAGTGCCCATCGCTTTTGAAAGCAGCCCAGCGCCTTGGGTGGCCTTTTCTTTGGCATCAGTAGCCTCTTTGATGGCTCCGCTGTAGCTTTGCATGATGCTGCCAGTGGCGCGTGTGCCAAGGGCGTTGTCATTAGTTGCTTTGGTGTTCCGCTGGGTGGCGGCTGTGTCAGTGTCGGTGGCTGCTGCGTCTTGCCGTGCAGCATCTGCGTGCTCTTTTTGTGCGGCTGCATTGTTTTTTGTTGCTAACGCATTGTCGGTGGCCGCTTTAGTATTGTTGTTGGTGGCTAGTGTGTTGGTGGCAATGTCTGAGCCGCTGGATTTTGCTGCCTGCCCAATGCCCAAAAAGCTCTGCGCCATCTTTAGCGCAAACAGGGCACCAGCTGCCTGACCGGCATCCAATAAAAACCCGGCCACATCCTTGAGGTTGCTCGACAGCGCATTGATGGCATCAGCAGCGGCCTTGCTGGCCCCGGTGGCTTTGTCGGTCTCGCCGATATACACCGTCCAAGCGGTGGACAAGTTTTGCAGCGCACCGCCTACGGTGGCTGGTAGTTTGGCGAATTCTTTCTCTACTGCTTCGGATTGACCGCGTAGGGCGGCAATCACCACGTCGGTGGTCAGGCGGCCTGCTTCGGCCATTTCGCGTAGCTTGCCTACGCCCACGCCTAGCCCGTCCGCCAGTGCTTTAGCCAGCCGGGGTGATTGCTCCATCACGCTGTTGAATTCTTCGCCGCGCAACACGCCCGATTGCAGGGCTTGGTTCAGTTGCTGAATGGCGGCTTGCGAAGATTCAGCACTACCGCCGGATATTTGGATGGCTTGGTTGATAGTCTGGGTCAGGCCCAGCACTTGGTCTTGCGTGAGCTTGAGGGTCTTGCCCGCCTCAGCCAAACGGTTGTATAGCCCTGCGGTTTCTTCCAAGCTGCTACGGGTAGCGATGGCTACGCGCTGCACCCCAGCCATAGCAGCTTCAAAGGCCGCGCCCTCGCCGGTGGTGATTTTGATGCGTGCCGACAGGTTGTTATACGCATCGGCGGTTTTGGCCAGGTCAGACAGTAGGCCGGTGCCAATTTGCACGCCAAACACTGTGGCGATGGTGTTTTGCAAGCTGCCTAGCTCAGAAGCTAAGCTCCCGGCGCTGGCATCCATTTGCTTGATGCTTGTGGTGTGGGCATCAGTCGCTTTGGCTGCTGTGGTGCTGGCTGTGGCTTGGGCCTTGGTGCTGGCCTCTAAGGCTTGGGCTTTGCTGGCAGCTTCGCGTGCAGCAGTCGTTAGTGTTTCTAGGCCCGCTTGCGTTTGTTGCGCTGCTTTATTGAGCTGAACCTGCTGTGCTGCAAGGTCTTTGGTAGACAAGCCAGCCGAGGCCATTGCGGTGCGCGTTTGGTCTAGCTGGCGGTTAATTTCTTGGTAGGCTTGCTTGGCATCGCCAACGGCTTTACGCGCACGCTCAAATTCTGCAATCTGTGTCTTGGTGGGCGCCGCTGTTTGCGCCAAGGCTTTGCCTAATTCTTGGGCGTTGCGTTGAGCTTCTTCTAACGCATCTGCCGCTTGGCTGCTGGACTGCTTGAGCTTGACGAAACTGTCAATCAGCGCCTGCTGTTTACCAACACTATCAAAAGCGGCGCTCAGTTGCTCGGCATGTTGCTTGAGCTGTTTGGCTTCTTCGCTGGTTTCATCAAGCCCTGCAATCAGTCGCTTGATTTCATCCATGCCGTCAACGGCAGCTTTAATGAGAATTTCAATGGGCTTGAGTGCCATGCGTGGTGCGTTGGTAGGTGCTTGGGGCAATGCAGCGGCCTGCACTGCCGGGGTTTGGCAGTGCTAGGCGGCAAAAGGTGGGGTTAGATGGCCTGTGGGCGACCGTCGATGTACATGGCTTCGGCGTTGGCGGGTTTGAGGATGTCTAGCTCAAACTCCATCACCACAAACTCGGTGCCTTCTTGGATGATGGGCAAATCACCCGATGGCATCAGCACGGTGCTGGGAAAGTACCAATCACGGTTGACACCGCTGGCTACGTCAGCCACCACGCGCAGTGCGCCGGGCACTTCGGCTGCAGTACCGGATTTGACTTGCTCCCACGTCTTGGCCGGGGTGGTGTAGTCGACCTTGATAACGCTATCGTTGGCAATCGTGCCGCTTTCCAGAATCTGCAAACGGCCCAAGGCCAAGTCGATGTTGTAGTCGGTGCCAGCTGCGTGGGTGGTCAGACCGTCGGCGCTTTTCACAGCCACGGCGCTGATGTCGCGCACGCCAGCGGGGTTACCACTGGTGCTGCCCAGTTGGTACAAGCGGCCTTTTCGCACGGTATGCGCTTCTGCGGTCACGGTGGCACTGGCTTGGCTTTGTGTGCCTTTGGTGCCTGCTACAAACAGGGCCAAGTTGTCGGTGCTGATGTTGTCGCAGGGCAGTTTGCCAGTGCGCGTGATTTTGACGACGAAAGATGCGTCTTTTTGCGCCAAGCCCGATTCGCTGGAAAAGTGTTCTGCTTTTTCAGTGTCGGTGGAAAACGAGAAGCCGGGGCAGTTGCCAAGCGCAATCTCGCCGGTCTTTTCGCCACTGGCATTGAACGGGTCAAAATAGACGCGCCCGCGTGGAATCATGTAAACGTTTTGAACGTGGGTGATAGGCATGGCAATCTCCAAAAAATAGGGGTCAGGGTTGTCCGACGTACTTCGCGCCGGTGCTAAACATCAGCTCGTAGCCAACTACAGCGACATCTTGAAATGGCTGATGCACCACCTGCACCAGTTGCAGCGGCTCCCAGCTACGGCCACCGTGTGTGCCGGGCATCCAGTTGTGCAGGCTCTCAATCACGCTAGACAGCGCGGCATCGAGCGTGGTCACGGCAGCATCGGAACGCTTGACAGCCAGCGTGATGCGCCACATAGGCGAGAGCAGCAAGCCCGACTGGCGGGCGCTGGTCACGCGGGCCTCCTCGCAGCGCACATCCACTGCTGGCACGGGCTGGCGGTTGCTGTGGTCGATGTCGGTGCGTACATCCCAGCCTGACAGCACTGGCAGGGCTGCAAGGCGGGCGCACAGGGGGGCAGAGAGAGCCAACATAGTCACACCACCGGATAGACGGGCACAGTGGCCCAGCCGCTGGTATCTGGAGCCACGGCACCACCGACACAGTAGTCGATGCCCGAAATCACCAACACAGCACCCTCGGCCAAGTCTGGCGCATAAGCTAAATCGAGAGATACGGTGTAGCGCGTGCTATCGACCACGCCGCTAAACTGGTCGGTATATCCCCGGTCTAGCAGCACACCAAAAGCTGGCCCACCGTTGTAGATGGCGACCGCGTTGGCCAGACATGCACCCACCGATTGGTTGATGAGGGCCTCCACGCCAGCAAAGGGATTGAGTGTGTTCATGGCATCAAGCCCGTTTAGCCCGCAGCAACATGCCAGGACGGGTACACATGAACAGTGGGTAGCTGTACACCTCGGGCCGCACCCAAGCTTGGCGGGCCTTGTCCGGAATGACCATCGCGTAGACATCTTGGCCGGGGGTATTCACGAAGGGCAAAAACTCAGCGGGCGAAAAACCCGCCACAAACGCATCGGGCGCACCCACGGGGAAGAACTTACATTTGTCGGAGGGCACAGCCACTGTGCTGCCATCGTCAGTGCCCCGATAGTTCATAAAGACGATGTTGCCGTAGGTAAAAGTGCCGAAGGCTTGGCCAACGTCATTGCGCAAATCGCTCGCTGCTTGTTGGTTAAGGTAGGTGGCGCGGGTTTCTTTGTTCTGGGTCAGATCATCGAAGAAGTTGTCACCGCACAGTCCCATGGCATAGGTTTGGCCATTGATCCATGCCCCAGCGCTGGCCTTGACCATAGTGCGGATGACTTGATTGCACTTTTTGCGGATGGCACCTTCTTCAGCAGTCGCACTGGCCAGATCGAAATCGATTTCGTCGGGCTGGTTGATGCCAAATTTGTCAAACCAGTTGAACAGCACTTTCCCATCCGCATCCGTCACGATGCCCTGCACAGCCCCCAGACGCATGTTCTCGTGCGTCAGCTCTACCGCAGAGCGCAACCCAGTTTTGCCATCCATGATTTCGGCCACTTCCTGCTGCACTGCCATCAGTTCACTGACTTGACCAAAGGCACGAATACCTTCAATCTCAGTGGCCAACAAGGTGCGGCCACGGGCAATACGCAAGGTGCGGAAATCGCGCAAGTCACGCGATTCCCCTTTGGCCTCGTCGATGGGGGCCCCGCGTTCGCTGGTGGGGATAAGCGACAGCACCCCGCCTTTGCCTTCCACAGAAACGGTTGGTGTCCGCACCCGCTTCGGGGTAAAAATGTTGAGTGCTCCCAACGTGCGAGGCACATAGGGGGCGTTTTGAATTGCGGTCGAGATTTCACGCATCCCAAACGCCGCGTGGTTAAAAATCGAAATGTCTGCCATGTAGTACTCCTTGGGCGTTCTCAGCGGCCAACAATGCCCAAGGTGGACAGTTGGATCAGGGCGGTGGTTTTCTGTTCAGGGGTGATGCCGTCGGGCCAGAACAAGGCGTGGGTGACCACTTCGGTATCGCGGGCGGTAATCACTGCAGGCTGGGGGGCGGTGCTGGCATCGACTTCGGCATACAGCACTGCGGCTGCTTTTTCACTACCGTCGGCAGGGTTGGCTGCTGGGTTGAGCTGCACGTATTCGTCCGTTCCGGTGAGTTGGCCCAGCACGGTGCCAGACCAGTGGTGGCCGGTTTTGAGGGTGATAACTTCGCGTGAGCGGGTGCCATTGGCTTCACTGCTGATATAGCGGCCATTGCTCGGCGGTTGGAGGTAGGTCGTCATGGGGCTGGCCTTGGATCAATGCTTTTTCTGGGAAGTACCGAAAGCGCTGGCCCAAGAGTTCTGGATCAGGCCGGGATTGTTTTCAGCGGAGTGGGCCGGTGGCTCTACACCCGACACCTGCGGATTGCCCAGCGCCTGCATGTGTTGTGCAAATTGGCTGTCGGCTTTGGACGCAGCAGGAGCGGCTGCTTGGGGCACAGCCCCCAAGATGCCTGCTGCTTGCTCAGCACTCAGGCCGGTAGCAATGCACTGCTGTGCCAGAGCGGGATGCGTAGCAGCAGCCGGGTGGGCCAGAATGGCACTGACGCGGGTGCGTTCTGCCGTGGCGGCTTCGGCGCGGGCCTTGTCCAAGTCAGTCTGGCTAAAGCTGACAGCAGCCGGTGCTGTGGGTGTAGTGGAGGCGACAGGGGCGGTGGGCTGCCCTGCCGGTGTGGTACCAGGAGTTTGCATGGCGTTGGCCTTGGAGGAAGAAGGGTGGTGGGTACTGGGGTGGATACGGGTGCGCTGCGCCGCCAGTTCGGCAATCAGTGCATCGGTGGTGCTGATGCGCCGGGCCAGCCCGGCGGTAATAGCGGCTTCGCCCATGTAGGTCTGCGCTTGTGTGGCGCGCACAGCGGCTTCGGCCATACCGAGATGACGGGAGACGGCCTGCACAAACATCGTGTACAGGCCATTGATGTCAGCCTGGAGCGCTGCACGTACCGAGGCGGGCAGGGGCTCATAGGGGTTGCCATCGACCTTGTGGGCACCGGCAAAGATGCTGGTGACATGGATACCGTCGTTGGCCAGAGCGCGGGAAAAATCCACATGGCGCATGACCACACCAATCGATCCGACATAGCTGGTGTTGGTCAGCACTACCTCGTCGGCAGCACTGGCTGCGAGATAGGCTGCGCTGGCAGCCATGCCATCGGCAATGGCGATCATGGGTTTACGCCCCCGCATATCGAACACGCGCTGGGCGTGCTCAAAGGCACCGGCCACCTCACCACCCGGAGAGTCGTACACCTGAAGCACCGCATGGACATCGCTGCTGTCCATTGCATGCTCAACGTCTGCAGCCAAGTCGTTGTAGCCAATCAGCATGGTGCTGTCGGCTTCCATGCGGGTGCGATGTACCAATGCACCCATCGCAGAGACCACGGCCACGCCGTCAACCACACGATAGCCACGGTCGCTGCGCACGCCGCGTTGGGTGCTAAACAGTTCGGGCGCTAGGGCTTGTATGCCCTCTTGCACCACAGCTTCGGGTAGCACAATTTGCTGGTTGCCGCCCAGTAGCCGGGGGCCAATGCCAGCGATGATGGCATCGAGCTTTTGCGGATGCAGCAGCAGCGGTGTGTTGAACAACCGCGCTGCCACATGGGGGTAAGACAGGTGGCTCATGGCACGGCCTCCTCTTGCTCTGGCGGATCGTTTTTCTTGTCGTTTTTGTTGTCGCTCTCTGGTGGTGCAGAGGCTGCTGCCCGTGTCACTGGGGTATCTGCGTTCGGGTCTAAGCCCCGGTCGAGCATCATTTGCTTCTCGATAGCTTGTTGGTCGAGCACCTCTTCAACGTCCAAGCCCTGCTCGGCGCATTCCTGTTCCAGCGTGCTGACCATCGACTCACGGCGAATCTTGGAGGCTGTGGCTTCCTTGACTGGATCGACCCAGCCCCGGCCACCAAAGATGAAGCGGCAGCGCGTGTAGGCGTAGCGGTTTTCATAGAAGCCGGGGGCATCAACCACCCCTGCATTGACGGCCTCTTCCAACCACAGCTCATAGATAGGGCGCAGCCAGTAATCCATCAGCCAGCGACGACGGCCATGAAAGTAGCGCCATGCTTCGAGCAAGGCGGCACGGGCGCTGGAGTAATTGCTTTGGCTGAAGTCCTTGAGCAGCAGCTCATAGGGCAAGTTCATGCCTGCGGCAATGTGGCGCAGCGTGGCCATCATGAAGGCTTCAAAGGCTGCATTGGGCCGACCTGGTGTGAAGCTGTTCAGGCGTGCGCCTGCTGGCAAAGGAATCACCGCCGCACCTTTAAGTTTGCGGATGTGCTGCATTTCCTTGACTGACTTGTTCCATGCAGCGCGTGGGTCGTCGCCAAACAAGGCTCCCGCCGATTCCTGATCGAGGCTGGATTCCAAAAAGGCCGCTACCAAGGAGTTGGCCAAGCTCGCTTCCAGCTCGTTTTGCGCGTATTTGCCCGCCATGTGGAACTCACGCATCACCGCTGTAACGACAGGCTTGCCACGGCTTTGGCCGGTGCGCTCTTTGTCGTGCAGGTGCAGTACCCGGCGGCCGCCCCACGGAGTAAACGCTGGCACACGCTCCCAGCGCATCAGGTTCATGGCCTCACTACCATTCAGGTAGATAGCCTCACCGGGGTGGGCCGCTTGGATGTGGTAGGCCAGTGGCTCGCCATACTGTTCTTGCTCAATGCCATCGCGCATCCCGGCCATGCCTGTCAGGTGGGGCGGGGTGCTGAGCCGGTCGGATTCAATCAGGCTCAGACGGGTATTCCACCGCCGACCGGGCTTTGGCAACCACAGTGGCAATGCCAAAGCTTCGCCGTTGACCAAAGAGCTACTCAGGCTCAGTGAGGTCAGGCCCAGCAGATTCAGGCTACTGGCGGCATCACATTCAGTGGTTTCGGCCCAACTGCGAAAGTGGGCCTCGGTGTTGTTACTCCACTCACGGGCTTGCTCTAGGCTCCAACCCAGCAGCCGGTAATCAGGCTTGGCCGATAGACGCAGCACAGCGCCAATGATGTTGTCACGCAGGGTCTGGATGCCACCAGCCATCAGTCCGTTGTTGCGGGCCAGATCACGGGAGCGGCTGGCTAGAGTGCCTAGTTCGGGCAGCAAATCAGCATCGGCACTACCAGCAAACGGGTTCCAATCGGCCAGCGCCAAGTCGGTGTGCGAGGCTGCTTGGTGCGCTGTCATGGCTGGGCCAGAGTGCAGCGAAGCGGCAGCACGTTGACGGCGGGTGAGGTGGTTCTTGTGCCCCATGCTTACACCAAGTAGATGGGGCGATGGGTGAACCGGCCATTGCGGCGATCCAGCTCCGCATTGACGGCGGCGATCTGGCGCTCCAGATCGGTGGTGCTGTTCTGGTGGAACTGCACTGAGCGGCCATTGCTGGCCGCCGATGCGGGGCCGGTTAGGCGCGATTCCAGCGTAGCAGAGAGGCGGCTGCGCAGGCTGGTGAGTTGGTCAGTGCTGTAGTGGCTGTACGTTCCCATGCACCGATGGTCGGTGCGTTTTTGTGACAAATTGGGGAGAGATTGTCAAAACTTTTTCGCTGTGTTTCTGGTGTTGCGCTTGGGGGGGGCGCTGTAGAAAACGGAATTTAAAGCACGCTAAGCCTGTGCCAAGCTAGAGGCGGGCAGCCAGCGGTACAGTGTCGGAACCGAGACACCGAGGTTGTGAGCCACCTCCTTGGCTGCGATGCCGCTGGCCAGTAGCTTTCTTGCCGACTTGATTTTGCTCTCTGTCATCTTCGGTTTTCGCCCCCCCTTTGCGACACAGTCGGTCTAACTTCCAAACCACCAGTGTGTCGCCCTCGCGCAGCATTTCTCGTGCCTTTGCTAAGCCTGGCCGCTCAGTCTGCGCCCCACTGACGTGGTCTTCCAAGACCTTCTGGCAACCCGCTTGACTCAGCGCTTGACGCTGTAGTTCAAGGCTCTGGTCTTGCGTTGAGACACGCGCATAACCAATCAGCATAGAGCAACCCTTTTTCTCGAAACTGGTGGGCATCGTACCCAATCAAGAACAGATTTCAAGAACGAGTTTCGAGAAGGGTAGGGCATTGTTTTTGCGTACCGTGCCCGAGGGCTGGTTCTCCTCTCGAAAACGAGGATTTGCGAGAAGCCAGCCAGCACCTTAGCGTGCTTTAAATTCCGTTTTCTACAGCGACCCCTTGGGATGTTAAGTGGCGGCAGTGGCAACTGGACGGCGTTGGGCGCGCAGGGCTTTGATGTTGATACGCAAGGCTTCGCAAGCCAGCTCCAGCGGGCGCAAATTGACATGCTCGCCGCGCATGTAGCTTTGCACGATGCCGATAGCTGGCTTGTTGGCACGCAGACTTCCACAATGGCGATGGCCTTGGCGCGTGCTCCAGTTACGGTTTGCATCGCTGCTTTCCCACTACCAAATGGGAGACAGCCCGAACGAGTTTGGTAGACCGATGGAGCACCGGCGAGCCTTGCGGCTCCCTCGTCCGGGCCACCAAACTGTCGGCACGCCTTCAAGTATGGGCGTGCGGATGTGTAGGGCTCGGGCGTAAAAAAGCCGCGCTCACTGTCGCAAGTGTCGCGGCTCACCACCGCTCCATTCGGGCTACCACACCCGATCAGCCTATTGCGTTGGCTGACTCATAGAATTTAGCACAGTTTTGCTACCAGCGTAGCCGAACCTAGCGTGCCTCGATCCCTGTGGCTTTCATCACAAAACACAGCAAAACACAGCAAAACACAGTGCTGGGTGCTATACTGCACCTGCGCTTTGACTCGTCAAGGCGCAGTGGTTGGACACCAATCACACTAAAAGTGTCAAAAATCAAGCAAATATCATTATCAACATCAATCGGAACCAAAATGAGTAACATCAATATCAACACCAAGACACAAAAATTCGTTAGCCCAAAGTCTCTTACTAATTTATAGAGTCTTACAGACCCGCCTGTTTAATCTCTAACAATTAGAGGATGTTACTTATGTCTAACGTCAATATAAAAGTCGAAAGCAAAGAAAAAGGTCATACCGCAGTTTCTTTGCCTCGCACATTAGCTGCCCAATTGAGTGCAGCATCCGAATTATCTGGCAGGTCTGCTGCAAAGCAGATTGAGCACGCCCTTCGCATTGCTCAAGCCGTCGAAGCATTCTTACCAGCAAGCTCGGTCAATGAACTGAAAAAAGGCTTGTATCCTGCAAACCAATTGCTGGTAGGACTCGCTGCTGTGCTCAGCGATTTATCAAAAAGCACAGCGTTAGCCCGGATCAAAGAGCAAAATCCATCGCGTATCCACTTCGACCCCAATGACCCTACAAAGGCATTCTGTACACAACCAGATGGCTCTGTAGTTGAGGGTCGGTTGTTAGATAACGGTGATTTTGTTCCTGATCCTTTTCAACCTCAATCCGATAAGGAACCTAAACATGGCAAAAAGCCAGAAAAAAAATCAATCGAAATCGTTAAACGTGTTGGAAGCACTCAAAAAGTGCCAGAACCCGCTTGACCAACGCCCTGTACTCTACTTTTTAGTAGGGCCGAATGGCTCTGGTAAGTCTACTCTTTTTGAATATCTGAAAGAGCTAGGACAGTCAGTAGCATTCATCAATGCAGATGAGATTAAAAAAATAATCGAAAATGCACCTCAACCAACGATTTTGGCGCAAAAAATTGCTGATGTGATGCGTAAACACTACGTCGAGGAACACGACTCTTTTGCAACCGAGACAGTGTTCTCTGACGAAGTTGGTGAAAAAATAAATTTTCTTCGGAATGCAGCACTATCTGGTTATCGTGTCGTATTGCTTGCAGTATGGATACCCAGCGTTGCAGCTTCTATTGCTCGCGTTCGTCAGCGCGTGAAAAATGGAGGCCATTCTGTGCCAGAAGAAAAATTGCTACGGCGTTACCATGCTTGCATGGACAACATCAAAACCGCGTTGACATTTGTCGATACAGCCATTATTTTTGACAACTCTGGCCCTATGGAGTTAGGGCCAAAGCCAGTTGTCATCCTTAACAGTGCTAGTCAAATCTGGGCAAGTGCAAATATACCCAATGGTATAAAAGCCCTTCTCCCTAGCAACTAGGTCAGTGCCTGATAGTAATAATGGCCTTGCAATCTTTAATGATTGTAAGGCCATTAGCACATCACACCAAACAAACGGGGTCGCATCTAGCCTGACCCGGTCAGTCTGCCGTAGCCGAACCTAGCGGGCATCGACTTAGGGCAGTCTCTGCCACCAGTCCATCATTTGCAAAAATTTGATATTCCCCACTTGATGTAGTCCGTCAAAGACCCCACCTATTGGTTGGCCCATGTCTCGCCATAGTCTTGGCGGGGTGGTGCCAAACTCTTTACAAAGGTTAAAACCATGCTCCACAGTCAAAAAGAACTTGACGAAATTTATCAGGACATCAAAAGTGCCGATTTCAACAAGGCTATTGATGCAGCCCGTCGAATGACCCCAAGCGGTTTGGTAGTTCATTCGGAAATAAGTAATCCAGATCCAGATGGCACTGTATTCTTGAGTGTCCCCATCAGAAATGGCACCGATCGTACGGTTTACAAGAGACCACCCGGTGGTTTTTGGGTGGAGGCGGTTGACCCTGACCCGCTGACATTTCTTGCAGCGGATACGCGGTCAGAAGCGATGAAGACCAGGCAGGAAGGTTTTCGCCTCATTCGCCAAGACTGCCCAGATGCCGATCCAGACACTATTGTTGAGTGCATTCAAGCTGCGTTCACGCAACTAAACAACAACCCAAGAGCAGTAGTTAGCCCACAGGCAATCTACGACTTGTGTGTCAAGTCAAAGTAATTGGAAGTCATCTGCCAACATGGGGTGGGATCGTGGTTGAGTTTCGGCCTATGTCGGGCAACACTGCCCACCGCGAACGGGCTGCCCTACAGCTAACATTCGGTACGCTGTCCTCACGGATACACCATGCTTTCTGGCTACTTCAGCCAGATTGGCACCATTAAAGTCTCGCACCACAGCCCGCTCTATCTCCGCCCGGCTGCGCACCGTAGTGCGGACATAAACGCGCTGTCCTCCAAGCCGCTTCACCACCCGGCGCAGCACACTCTGCGCCATGTCATCGGCCCGATCCACGCCAAAGCACAGCCCTGCGGCGCGTAGTTCTGCACCCAACACATCAATCAGTTCTACGGTTTCCTTCTTCATCGCTTCACACTCAATACAGGCTGATAGGTGAAAAAATGTCCTCTGGGCTGTGGCTGTCATCTGAACGCTGGGGCTCAGCGGGCTGTAATGCCATCAATGGGGCTGGTACAGCTACAGCAGGAGTGCTGAAAAGGTCTTGTGGCGGCTGGACGGCCTGCTCCAGTTGCTGCCAGCGGTCATCTGTCCAGCGATGCAGCCCTAACAACAAGGCTGCATGCAGGGCGTAGTTGCGGCAATCGAGTACCTCATTGCGAGGTCGCCGCTTGACCCACTTGTAAACTTCTTTGCCATTGGCCTTGGTCAGAATGCGCTGTTCTGCAGTGAGCTGCTCGTACCACTCACGCGGTAATTCATGACTGGTGTGTACGTAACCGGGGCCGGGAGCCTCAATTGCCAGCTGGCCTAGCAACAAGTCTTTGGCTGCATCCACGCCCACCAGCCACAGCTTGATGCCTCGGGCAATCTTGCGCCCCCGATGGTTGAGTTCCTGCAAACTGCTTGGGCCAACTACAGGCCGGTTGTCATTGGTGTCCCCACGAATAGCACGCAAGCCGGGTATCCGGTGCTGGTTCTCACGCACCCAGTGGTACACCGACTGTGTTTGGTCAGCACTGTCGATATTGATTGCCGATAAGCCCAGACTACCGCCATGCCAAGCTTGGGGATAGCGCCGCTGCAGGTATTCAGCCACCGGCTCCCAATCGGCCTCATTGGCGGGGTTGCCATAGATGATGTGGTGATCGACTACCCAGCTCTCCAACCCACGCGCCCATGCCCAGACAGAGATCTCCCAGCGATCACGCTGCACGTCCACGCTGGCCGTCAAAATCAAGCCCCCTACGGGCACGATGCGCAACGGATACGGCTCGGCACGGGCCTGCAACGCATGTTCATCGCTGCGCTCACCGGCCAGCTCCCACGTTTCTCCCAGCGTTTCATTGGTGAAAGTGGTCATCGGCCCCGCATCACCCGCTTGCAAGGTGTGATAGGCCTTCAAGAACTCATCTACGATGTTTTCCCAAGTGCGCTGTGGGCTGTACGCCGTCCAGATATGCACCCCCACGGTACGAGGTGGGCGACACGGAACACCATGTACGTCACGCCAAACGCGATCTGCTCCATAGCGCATCCCTGTTTTGCGGCACACCCAGACCCCTGTCAGCGGCACGCCGCCTGGCAGATAGTCCGCTTGGGTCATGGACTGGTGGCAGTGGGGGCACACATGGCGCACCGTTTCTGGCTTGCCATGCTCCCATTTGAAACCATGCAGCACCTCCTTGCCTCCCCATTTGAGAGGGTGCTCTATACCGCACCGAGGGCATTCGATGTGGTACTCCAGATAGGCATCCGCATCATTGCAGGCACGTTCGACATGGCACAAGCCCTTGATGCGTGGGGTGCTACCGCCCACAAATTTAGGAAAGGATGCCCCCTCTAAGCGCCCCTTGGCCAAGCCGCCGGGGTCGCCACTTTTCTCGATGGTTTGGTCAAATGCAGACCATTCATCCAAGATCGCTGCTGCTACGGTAATCCGCCGATAAGCGCGTGCAGCCTTGCCCCCTAGTAAGTGCAAAACGCTGTCACGAAAAGGCTTGTACTTGATGGTCTCTTCGACACGGCCACCTAATTTACGGGCCTTTCGAACGGCTGGAACTCCAGTTTCTGAATCTAACAGGGGTTCGATCTCGCTTTTGACATAGCTATCGCGGTCATCGTCTGTCGGCTGCCAGAGGGCCTGTTTACGCCTCCGGTGGGCGATGTTGTAGCAAACAAAGGCAGTGACCATTTTGGTGTACCCTACCCGCTTGGATTTCTTGACCGCCAGCTCCTCGATGCGGTCGTCACTCATGAAATCCATAATGCCGATCTGAAACGGCCATGCCACCCATCCGCCCTTTTGATGGCTGGATTCACCGGCCAACAGGAAATGCTCTGCCGCCCACTCACTCAAGGTTTGCGGCTTTTCTGCCCGCAGGCTCTCTAGGCCCAAAGTTACGGCTTGCTGGATGGCGAGCAAGGCTTCCTTGGCCAGTGGGGCATTCATCCCGCCAGCCCCTCTTCGCTTTCGTCCTGCTCCTGCAGCATGGCATCGATGTCTTCGCTCACCAGCTTGGCTGTGGCGCGGATCCACTCATTACGGGCACCTGCTAAAACGGTCAGCACAGTGGTGCGGGCCTCTTCCGACAAATCTGGACAAGCTTTTCGCAGTTGCCCATCGACCTGCTCCATGCGATCCACCACGGCACTCGCAGCCCGGCCCAACACATCGGCTAACAGGCCTACCGGGGCATACTCTCCCTTGGATACCGAGTTTTTGAGAGCCTGTGCAATGCGCTGCTCCCGTGCCAATGCGGCCCGCTCTTGCACTAAATTCAGACCACCCAGTTCCCCCCCGGCCCGACCTGCGGCCTGTTCACGCAAACGTTGGCAATAGGCCAATATCAACTCACCAGTAGAGCCTAAAGATGGCAACTTGCCTTCTTTCATCATGGCGCTAATAGCCTGCTGGGATACTCCTACAACTGTAGCAACAACCTCTTGTGTAGCTTTGTCTTGAAGATTAATTATCACAATACAACCCCCTTAGGAAACTTCTGCAACAGTCCGACACTGCGGCTCGAATTACCCGCACCGCACCTCTCTGGTAAGGACCCGAGCACCATCACGGTCAAAACCCCAGCCGCTCCACCGCTTGCCGAACCCGATAGCGCACACGCTTGTCGTAGTAGTCCTGCAAATTGGCATCGCGGATGATTTGATCCATGCTGATACGGGGCTGGTAGGTCGGTGTTTTGACAAAAAGCAGCACGGGCTGCACATTGCTGCCATGCGTGCCCGATGCGGCCCAGATGCCCGGAGCAAGGTGCGATGCCGAACCACCACGCAACTTGCCATAGGCTACGAAGTAGCGCCGACCGGCTTGCTTGGCTGTGCCACGTTCTAGGTTCTTCTTGCGCCTTTCCGTCATGTTTGCTTTGAAGCCCTGCTCTCCAAAGGTTTGAAGGTACGAGAGCAACTGCGTTAGGAACGGGCCACGAAGATTGCCACGGCCATCGTCGCTACCGGGGTAGGGACGCTCAGGAATAGCCGTTTGGTAACCTGTCGGCAAGATGCCTGCACGCCGCAGCAACACCTCACTGCGCTTGTCAGCCCGGCGACCACCAAACTCCTGTGCTTGCAGTACATGCTGTGGATCAACACCCACCTTGCCACCTTTGGTAGGCCGGTTGTCATTGCTCAAGGTAGGCGCAATGCTTGCTGTAAGCCGGTCTGGTGCAGCTGGAAATACTTTGGGCGCACGCTGAATGAAAGGCGTGACGCGATCAAAGGCACTGCCAAATTTGGCTTGCATCGCCCGTCGTGCCTGAAATGCAGTGTCGTTGGTAGCCTTAGCCAGAGCTTGATTGATCTGGCCCTTAGACAGTTTCGCCAGCTGCTCTGCCACCGCACCCATGTTACGCATGTTGAGGGAAAGGCCCAGTCCAGTGATCATTAAAAATCCTCCGAGTAACGCTTGCCTGTAGTTGTTTTCCCAAGGGCCTGGAGAGATTCCGTCGATTCAGTCCAGTGCTGGTGTGGGCCATTGAAATGCAAGGCCACCTCCCCTGTTTCGCCATCGCGGTTTTTCAGTACAGCCAAGCCCTTGATGTCCAAACCAATGTCACTTTTGACGTGTGTCCACAGGGCCAGAACGATGTCGGCATCTTCTTCAATCGCCCCGCACTCCTTCAAGTCGGAAAGAATGGGGCGCGGGTTGGTGCGCTGCTCTATCTGCCGATTGAGCTGTGATAGCAGCACGACAGTAATGCCCAATTGCTTGGCCAACTGTTTCAGTCCCCGCGTAATTTCTTCCAGCTGGACACGCCGGTCGTTGCGATCATTGCCGCCTTTCATCAGCTGCAAGTAATCGACAACCAGCGTTTTCACCCCATAGCGCCGCACCAGCAGCCGGGCTTTGGCGCCCACTTCGGCCAGTGTCATAGCGGGTTGGTCGTACAGGTACAAAGGCAAGCTGCGTAGGTTTTCGACCCCCTCTACAACACGCTGCCATTGCTCAGTGCTGAGATTGCCAGTTTTGATGTTGCTCAGTGACACACGCCCCAAGTTCGCCACCGTGCGGTTTGTCAACTCGGCAGAGGTCATTTCCATGCCGAAAAAGCCAGAGCCATAGCCGCTACTGGCATGTGTCATAGCCAGTTGCTGTGCGAACGAACTTTTGCCTACCGATGGCCGTGCCGCCACAATCACCAGCTGCCCATCACGCAGGCCACCAGAGAGCATCTTGTCGAGTCTTGGAATGCCAGTGGCCCGGCCCGACTCCGTTTTGCCTTCAGCCAAAGCACTCAGGCGATCCAGAAAATCGGCAGCAAAATCCGCCACAGGCCGTGGGTCTTGGCGCAGGCGCACATCGGCCACCGCTTCCAGTAGTTCGACAGACCGAGCCACCCGCTGCGACACCGTGCCCTCATCCTCGTCTTCAGCAATGCTTTTGACCTGTGCAGCCGCTTTGCGTATAGCGCGCTCACTGGCTGCAGCAGCCACAATTTGTGCCCGGCTACCAGCACTGCGAGCACTCAATACGCCATCGGCCATAGCGTTGACATGCCCCCAATCGATGTCCTGCCCCTGCAAGATGTGCATCAGCGGCACCAGCCCAACGTCCTCACCTTTGAGAATCAAACGCTCAGCAACCGACCATAGTTGTTGGTGCAGTGGGTCAGAAAAGCTATCGCTGGAGATGTACTGTGCAGCAGCATCATAGGCAGCAGGACCAAAGGTAATGACCGAGCCGATGACCTCAGATTCAGCCTGGTGAATGATGGTTTGCGCTTCGTTCATGCTGCTGCACCCCCATCTCGCTCTTGCTGCTGTGCGTCATACCAACGCAGTGTCTGCTGTCCCTCAGTGGTCAGTTGCACGCCAGCGTCATTGATGAACCACAGCTTGTACCAGCGACCACGCACCGAATCGGCAAATCGACCAGGCCAATCAGCACAGAGCACATCCTTGCTGCGGCCAGTGGTGTGTTCATCAGAAAAACGTATCCAGGCCATTTGCTGCATGACCTCGTCCAACCCCACTGTGTTCATGTAGGTGCGAACCGGATGATTTTCTGGAATGGCTTTAACGCTCTTAGAACGGCAATCGGCCAAATGCTGTGCCAAGGTATTGCCCGCACCGTTTTGACGGCTGGATGCCGCCGATGCTGTCTTGGACGGGGCTTTTTCACTTTGGGCGTACTTAGCGCTATTGCGTAGCCAGTTGCGGAACGCTGCTTGCCAATCAGCCATGCGTGTGCCTTTGGATGCGTGGTGGTCAGCAAAGCGGGGGTGTTCTTCGTCCAAGTTCAGCCCCAAGTTTTGCGCTAGTGCCTGTGCAGTGGTATCCGGGGCAAAGTCCGTGGGATAGGTGGTGGTGGCTGATTTGGATTTGGGCTTCGGTTCCTTGGGCGTAGCAATCGGGGTAGGCAGCGCTGGGGGAAGTGTTGCGGGCGCGGGCGCACGCTCTCTCTCTCTTGACGTATCTATTAACGTATCAATAACGGTTAGGCTCCCACCGGTGGGAGGCGTCAAGGGACATGGGTGGGAGGGGTCAGGGACGCCGGTGGGAGGGGTGACACCCACGGGAGGGGTGACATAGGTGGGAGCCGTCTTGGTTGGTTTTTTGGGTAAATCTGGCAGGCTTGCCAGCTTTTGCGTGTTCATGCGGAACTGCTTTGTTGTTCCTGGCGCACCGCCATGCTCATTGCCAACAACGGTCAAGTAGCCGTCTTTAACCAGCCCTTGGATGATGCGCCGTGCCTGCTTTTCGCTTGCACGAATCTTGCCCGCAACTGCCGCCATAGAAGGGTAAAGGCTGCCACCATCATCGCCACACCAGTCAGCCAAGGCCAACATCGTTAATAGCTCGCTGCCAGATGCGGGGAACTTGTCCCACACGAGGGTCATTACCTTGATGCTCATGCTACACCCCCAATCACCGCCTTACAGGTAGCGATGGCGTTGGACTCTGGAACAGAAAAGAATTCGCGCCCAGGCATCCTGTAGGCGGCAAGAAGGGCATGAATACGTGCCTCATGCGTGACCGGTGTATCGGTTGTAAATGAGGCCGTTATCACGAAAGGTGTCGGTGTCGATGTGCTGCTAGAGAGCTGCCGTACTCGTGCGGCTACCGTCATGCATGTATAGCCAATCTTCACCAATTCTGGAAAAGATGGGTTGGTCAAGATATAAACATGACCCGGTTTTTCTTGTTTTTGTTCTTGATTTTTCCTCTGAGGCAGCGGCATCTTGAGCGACTCTTCCAACGGGTCTGGTTCAAGCCCAAGCGAAACAAGGATGTAGTTCGATGCCTCTCGCATTGCGAACCAATTGCGCTGGCTAATTCCGGACGCAAAACACAGTCCAAAAATTTGGGACTGCTCAAGAATGACATCTATCCCCGCTGCATCTTCGCTTTTCAGGTGTGTGCAGAATGCGTCTGCCAAGACAAAGAAAAGGGGAGGAATTTCGTCGTAAAAAGATGAAGCCTCATGATCTTCCATTGGGGTACTTTGCCCGCTAGGCAAACCCAAGACTGCTTCCCCTGCAGCCGCCACGGCACGGTTTGACCCTCGCGATATCTGGAATTCCATGTGCTTGCCAGTGTTGAGTTTCTGTTTCATAATCTGCGCTCATTTAGGGCTTTTAGCCACATCTACCGCGCCGGTTCAGTCTTGACCACTGACCGGCGCATCCCTTTTGTGCCTGCCGTTTTTGCTGGCCGCAGGCAACGCCAAACCACCCATCAGTCCAACAGACTGGCTTGTTTCTCGGGGATGTAAACCGCTGTCTTGGTTTTCCCGGTAATGCGGCATTGGCGCGGCTGTATGCGCTGGAGTAAGCGCCCGGCATCTTTTAGCGCCGATACCCGTGCCGACACCGTGCCCGAGTCCATATCTTTGTGATAAACGCGCCGGTACGATTCACGAATTTCTGCCCGTGTCATATCTGGCAGCCCACTGAGTTGCGCGGCGCGCACGATGTCGTAAATCTCACGCGCTTGGCCCGCTAGAGCACGCAGGCCCACAGCGCGCAAGCTATCGCTGCTGATATCCATTGAAGTAATGACGGCGCTTTCATCGGCGACCGACACAACAGCCTCAGCCGTGGTGATATCCGTGGCAGTGGCTACAGGCGTAGTTTGGTTTGACATGGTTATTGGCTCAAAAGGGCGGGCATCCGCAGACGTTGAACAATGTGCTTCTCACTTCAAACCGCCCAACGAGAGGGGTGCCCATGAAAAATTTGCTGGATTCACAGCGCATCGAATTCCCCTGCCCTCAGTGCAAGCGCAAGCTGTCGGAAAGCGTGGGGAAGCTGAAAACGAATCCCACAATCAGATGCGTTAGCTGTGGGAACAACTTCCAAGTTGAGGCTAGACAACTCAAGACCGCACTGGCACAAGTTGAAAAGGTGATGACGGACTTGCAGCGAACTATTAGCCGCTTGGGTAAGTAGCTCAATGTCCGCCAAGCATTCGGCTGCATCAACGACCAGTACAAGGGTCGAAGCACCGGCAGCCTGGATATCCCCGGCAGTGGCTACAGGCGCAGTTTGGTTTGACAAGGCCCGACGGCGCTGCTCGTGCTCGGTAGCAAGTTGGTCTATCGCATCTTGGTAGTCAACCTCTTGTAGGGGCAGTAATTGCCCCAGCTTTGGATCGGCCAAATTTGGAACGCGGGGAAAGGCGCTAATCTCGTCAATGACAAGGGCACGAACTGGCACTAAGCGCAACGTGGCCATCAACTCTTGCCCACCAGCCTTTGGTGTTTCGTGGTCATCCGCTTGGATATCCGTGGCAGTGGCTACAGGCGCAGTTTGGTTTGGCATGGTCATTGGCCTTCAGGGCTAAGTGCAGCCACCAGCATTGAGGCTATTTGCGGGGTGAGAGCACGGGTAAGCGCACGGCGACCAGAAAAAACGGTCAGGGCTTCAGGCTCACCGCTGGCGTTGCGGGTGACAGCAAACGCCGTAAGAGACTGAAATTTGATTTTTCTGCGGCGCTTGGACATGGCCTTGCGAGACTTAGGCGACATGACACACCTCCGCAGCTGCAACAGCTTGGCCCCTGTTCTGGGCTGGCGGTGCTGGACACCTTCCTAGAATGGGAGTTGCCACAACCACCGAACGAAAGGGCCAGGCCATGCACCGTGACATGGATGTCATTCGACAGATCGCACTAGCAACAGCAGAGTTAAACCATAGCCAAGCGCTGCAAAGTCTTGACGGAATTGATGACCACACCTTTGCAATGCACGCGCAATGGATGGCAGAAGCTGGGCTTGTCCACGCCAGCTTGTCACCACCAAATAGCAAGGCTCCTGCTAGGTTTGCTGTGGTGTTTCGACTTACATGGGCTGGATGTGAATTTGCTGATGCAGTACGTAGTGAATCAACTTGGAGCATGGCCAAGACCAAGGTGCTAGGGCCTGGCATGTCATTCACCTTCGATGTGCTCAAGGACTGGCTCAAAGCCGAGATTGCCCAAGGCTTTCCGGCCTTGCGGCAGCTTACTTAACAGGCTGCGCAATTCCAGTGCGCCAGCCAACAAGCCAGCCTTGCTGGTGTCACTCATTGCAACCACGTCTGCCAAATCTATCGGAAACGTGATGTGTGAACCGGCCAATTCCATCCACCGCGCCACCAGTGCAGCCAGAATATCCGGCGTAGTTTGTCTGTTTGACTCGGGCAACACGGCATCCCCAGCAGGCGCAGCGCACGATCTTTCCAATGGACTCACGTTCTGGCCATCGTGCGGAGAGCCAACATGGCTAAGGCTATCGGAAGCATTGGAAGGCTGGCAGGCATACGGCCTGCCCAGATAAAGCGCCAGACTCTGCTGGAGAAACACCGCGTCGCTTGTCGCTAGGCGGTAACGCGCCACCGTTCCATCGGGCAAGCCAAGTCCAATCGCGATATCGCCAGTCTTGGGACAGCGACTGGTAGCACAGCGCACCGATGCTGGTTGGTAGGTTGGCGGAATCATCACTTCCCCCCAGCCTTTGGCGTTTCGCGGCGCAGGGCGCGCATCGAGGCTTGGGCATCACCGATGGCTTCAATCAGCCCAGCGGCCATGAAATTCACCCGGTTCTCTTCGCTGATGCTCACTGATTCGAGTGGGCCAGAGCCGTCAGCCGTTGCCCGGTGAATGGGGTCTGCCAGCGCTTTCATCAGGTTGGAGAACTCAGCAGCCAGATTGGTAAGTGCTTCATAGGGGGTCAGCACATCCGGGCGGCGAGCGCAGGGGATGGCGACATAGCCCAGTTCGGCAGCAATGGCTTGCAGCAAAGACACATCGCGGGTGATTTTTTGCAGCTTGATGCACTCCCACATCGTGAGGTGGTACTGGCTGTTATTTGGGTTCACTTTGTGGGCCAGCACCCCTTTGGATATCCCCATTGCTTCAGCGATAGCTGCTAACCCACCGGGGAACTCATGAACCATGCGGTGGACAGTCTCGTCCACACTGGGCCAGCCGCCATCACCATCTGTTTGATCCACTCCGGCTATATAGCTCTCAGGGGTGGTGATCGAGATACTTGGTCGCATGAAAACACCTCACTTCAATCAAAAATCAAACCTGCTTTTCCAGCCGTCGCTTGGCCCAGTTCAGGAGCAAGCTCCAGTCAATGTCTGGCCGCAGGGACTCGCAGCTCACCTTCCCACTAGAGTGGGTATCGATGTGCAAACAAAGGATTTCTCCCAGTCGCTGCCCGTTGCACACCGCTTTTCTCAGATATCCAACCGACGTGTTGCACCGCCGAGCGAAGTCTTGTTGCTCTCGCGTGTCGAGGGAGTTCAGGTAAGCAGTCAGGATGTGCATCCGAAAAGTTTACCAGATGGTAAGCATCATAAACACAAAGATTACCTTTTGGGCATTTACCCAAAGGTAATAAATAGAAACAATCCGTTCTTTACACCTCTCGGAGGAAATATGAAAGACATCAAGGAACACCGCCGCCAACGGCTGGACGAATTGATTGCCATGACCTACCACGGGGATCGTGGGGCAAAGAGAAAGGCTGCCGAGCGCATCGGCTGTGAGGCCAGCTATCTGTCCAGACTGTCGTCTGGTAACAGGCAAATGGGCGAAGAATTTCGGGCAAAAGTAGAGGAAGCTTTTGAGCTGCCTTGCGGGTGGCTGGATTTGCCAATCGGTACAACGCTCGAGATGTCGCAGACGGCAAATATCAGCAGCAGCTACATGTTGGTAGTCGATGGCATGAGCGATAGTCGGCCATGTGTGCGGGGAGAATCACCCGCTTACGGAGCTCAATCGCTCTCCGGCGGGAATGCTTGGCCATTCGTAGGCATTAGCCGCCTGGAGTGGGCCAAGCTGACCGAAAGCCAGCGCACCCATGCCGAAGCCTGCCTGCGAAATCTACTCGACTGCGTTCGCGAGAGCATGGGCCAAAAAACAGAGGCGGCGCAGTAAAGCGCTTGCTGATGGTGTGGAGGCTGCCATCGCTGCGGCGGTTCCCCACGTCCGTTAAAGCCGCCACTTGGCGGTTTTTTTTGTGCAAATAACTTACCAATAGGTAAATTTTTAGCTTACCTTCCGGTAAACTAATTGCACCGGCCAGATGGTCAACCGGCAGCGCTGGAGCGCTGGGGAGGGCGTTGCACGCCCGTGGTTCCATCTCGCTCTTTAACAATTAGCCCTCTTCTGCCGCTACCGGGCTGGTAGCGGCAGACCAAGCCCTAGAGATAGGGCGTTTTGGTGGCAGTCTTTCCCAGCGCAGGGCCTCCACTAAAACTGTGGGGTAGGCCCAGCGTCTTGCGTAGAAGGGCCAATGCTTTCTCTTGATTTGACTCGCTCGCCGAAAGGGCTCTAAGTTAAACAGATAAGCTAGAGATTTCGATGGAGCAATTGACTTGTATCAACGCTTATGGTTATGGAAATATTTCGTTCCGGCTTTACTAAAATATTCCATTCATGATAATCGTTTGTTTTTACCTCATCTAGCAAGATTGGACTTATTCCTATATCTTGCAAATAGGCGATTCGATCATTCCCCCATCTTTCTTCATCAAAATCGAAACTCAATATTTCATGTTCTTTATTTAATAACGACTGCAGGTAGATAAGTTCGGATGACGAATAAAATTCCTCAGGCAAATAATCCAATTTTTTCGCATTGCATTTATAACAAAGCATCACGATATTTCCTGGTTCTTTGCGTCCACCTTTAGCGAAAGGTACGTGATGATCCATTTGCAGACCATAAGGATGGTCGCAGGCATAACAACGCCCATCAAACAAATCAATTAATTTGTTGCGGAAATGATTAAAAATCAGGTCATTTCTATATTTATGATAAAATAAATTACTATCTTCTTGTCGTGTACTTTTACTCACCTTCTGCTGACCACTGCGGCGCTTTCCTTTTGGCCTATCTTGACGCTGCAATATGGTTTTAATTGGTTTTGGCAAAGGTGGTGCGCCACATAACTCACGGACAGAAATCATTTCTCCTGTTTCCAAATCGATAGCATCCAAAATATTCTCATATAATAGAGAATTCATGAACATACCACACTGAGTAAGTGCCGAACATTTTAATTCATCGTGCGGAACAAAGCCATGCATTATTTTCTCGCTAATATTCCTATTGTCTTCTAGGTATTTTATTTTTAGTGTACGCACGTAATTTCCTTTAACGTCATATTTATAAAAATCTGAAAACTAAAGAGTGAAGCGTTTCACCCACTCTCACTTCTAACACAGCCCGCTACACCAGCGGGCTTTTTTTCGACCAAATTTTGGGAGGCATCGCCCCCCAACCACACCGGCCACCCGCCCCGGAACGGCGGGCAACAAAAACCACGCCACTGAGGCGGTATGGAGAGTTAGATGTTCAAATTTTTACTGCCGCTGATTGCGGCACTTCGGGTTCCACTAGACCGAACCAACGGGAGCTGGGACGTAGGTGTCGGCGTAGCGAAAGCCTACAACGGCTGCAAAAGTGAGCTTGTCCGTTACGCGGAGAAAAGTGCTGTGCAGAAAGCAAGTTCGCAAGCTGCTGCCGAAACTAAGCCAGCGCACGAGCAGGGTTAATAGTTCTCTTCTGCCGCTACCGGGCTGGTAGCGCGCAGAAGCATTTTTCTGCACTCAGGCGAGCGCCGTCTGGCCCAGCGTCTTGGCCGCGCTGCTTTTGAACTCCTTCGTTGTCGGAATGGTGCCCCATCCAATCCAGAGGGTACTCACCTAAGTGCAGATGGCGAATGTGATAGAACCGGACGCTGTCTAATCAGCAACGGAGATCGCTCATGGAAAAGACCTGCCTCAAATGCGGGAAAGTTGGCCATACCACCGGAAACCCATTGGATGCTTGTACACACTGCGGAGCCATTTATGCCAAAGTGGAAGCTGCCCATGCCAATGCTGGTTTACGCCCCAAGGCGGCACCTGCACCAGCCCCCATACCAGAACTACCGGCTGGGCTGTTGGCCACTAGTAAGCGGGCTGCCACTGTAAAGGCAAGCCATACCAGCAGAGAGCAATTTGTAGAGCAGCTACGCCAAGAAAGCCTATACCCCACCACGCGCTGGTGGGTAAATGCAGTGCATAAGGTGGTAACGATTTTCTGCATCATCATGTGCGTCATCATCGCCATTGGGGCGCTCATGTCGAGTTTCTTCTCGGGCAAAGCTGTACTGCTGGGCACTTTTATCGGCGCTGCCGTGTTTGGTATCTTTTGGCTTTTCTCGAAAATTTCTACCGAGTTAGCGATGGCGGTTGTTGATATGGCAGATGCCAGCGTGCGGACGGCCTACACCCAAGAATGCGGGGAGCAGGAAAAATCATGAAAATCCGTCCAAACCGTCTTGCTCTATCAACGCTACTGGCCATAGCTGCAATCACCGCCCTACCGGCCCAAGCGCAGGATGTCACTTGCTACACGGTACGCGACAGTACAGGCAAAATTATCGACCAAGCAGCCGATCCTCCGGTAGACCTAAGCAAGCGCATCAGCGAAACTGTGCCTCAAAAATATGGGGCAGGCAGCACGATGATGATTGGGTTATCAGACTTTTCTTCTTGCAACAACAACACGAACACTGCTACAGAAACAAATGGATTCAGCGGTTACGCTGCCAGCAACCTTGGTACGAACTCGGGCCAAAACTACAGCAGTGGGGGTAGCTATACCAGAGGCAGCTCTCACCGTAGCAGTTACGACATTGGGCCTACAGCATCCAATACCTATATTGGAGGTAGTACAGGTGGGGGCCACACCTACGTGAAAGGTCACTACCGCAGCAACGGCACCTACGTTCAGCCATACATGCGTAGCAGTGGCAATTATGGGCGCAGCAGCGGTGGCGGCGGTAGAAAACGTTAATACGGCAATGTCTGAGTTCTGGTAACCTGAACTGATACCTAGCACAGGAGCACACATCATGCACGCAACAGTCGAGCGCAAAAAGACCCCGAAATCGCGCCAGAAACAGCAAATCAACTACTACGTAGCACCCTCCTACTCACTCGCTTCGCCAGCAGGGAAAAAGGCGGTGGAGGAGCTTAAACAAAGGCTAATTGCCAACCCTAAGTTGGCCAATGAGTTCTACCAAGACGCAGGCATCCTGACTGCCGACGGCAAGCTGTCTGAACGCTATGGTGGTTGAAAATTCTTCATGGGCGACCGACCTGTACCAGCGGCGCTCTGGTCTGGTGCTTGGATTCCACGGCTGCGATCAAGCGGTGGGCGAGGCTGTGTTGCGTGGAAAACAGACGCACCTAGCACCGAGCACAAATGATTACGACTGGCTAGGCGGTGGTGTTTACTTCTGGGAAAACGACCCACAGCGTGCGATGGAATTTGCTACTGAGGCCAGCAAGAAGCCTCACTTGAGCAAAGGGCGCATTAAAAAACCGTTTGTGATTGGTGCTGTAATTGATTTGGGCTTGTGCCTAGACCTACTGGAGCGTGCCGGTCTGGATGAGTTGAAAGAAGCCTACGACTTCTTTCATGCCACATACATCCCAAACAAGAAGCACCCCGTCTTTCCAGAAAATCAAGGGAAAGATCGTGGCGCACGATTTTTAGATGCTGCGGTGATAGACACCCTGCACACACTACGGTCAAAAGTCAACGAGTCCCCTTACGACTCGGTACGCGGTGCATTCTGGGAAGGTGGCGAGCTGTACCCCGGCGCGGGGTTTGACAAGAAAAGCCACATCCAAATTGCGGTGCGTAACCCACAAGCCTGCATTAAAGGCTACTTCAGGCCATTGCCTGAGTAAACAGGCTCTCTCGCTTTAATCACTGAGCCAGCCCAGCACTCCAGCGGGCAGTTGGCCCTTGCCATCAGGGTCTCGACCTTGCTCGTTGATTACATCGTTGTAGGCCGCATGGCGCATGTTTTTAGCGACCAACACATCATCTTCTGCCACGATGGTTTGATAGACATTGTGCAGCGCGGCATCGTCATATTGACTTTGGCGCGCCAGCAACCGGGCATATTCCCGGCGCAAACTCGATGCAATCGATACCTTAGAAGATGGGTCTAGCACCACATCCAAAGCCTGCAAAGCGGCAAACACAATGCCTGCACTGATGGCCCAACTTTGTTGTGCAGCCATCACCGCCGACACAGCCCCGGTACCGCTTATTACTGACACAAATTTGAGAGCAGCACCTGTGCGCCGCCACAAAGTGCATTGGCGCTCCAGCACGCGCACGGCATAACGCAAGTTAAAAAGGGTGTCGTCACGGCTGGTCTGCGGCATGGTTTACCTCCCGGTAGGTGGTGGGCGTGGCGGTGGTGGTCTTGGTGGCACCTGTGCCTGCCCAGGAATGATCTGTAATGGCATTTTTAAACTCTTGGTGTTATGGAAGACCCAAGAATAGCGCATCCCAGTACGCGCTTAAAAGCTGGGTGGCACCTCGGAAATAGACGGGGACTTTTAACCACAGCCCGCCCAGTGCGGGCTTTTTTTCGCCCCAAAGGAGCCACATGGATCCCCTGACGACACTACTACCCACCGCACCATCCAACCGCCTCATCGGACTGTGTGGCCCCGATGCCGACAGCCGGGCCAAGGTCATGGCCACGCTGTCCCATAGCTACCGCTACCGCCCAGTCTCAGTTCGCATGTGCATCGCAGCTCAAGCCTGTATGCGCTGGCGTGTGCCCCTCAACACCTTCATTACCCCAGAGACGCACGAGCAGCCGCAAGAAAAACTAGCACTGTGCCGCTGCGACAGCGATGCGTTTTTGCTGCACCTGCAAAGCCAGCAGTTGGGCATCGACCTGCAAGTGCCACGCACCCCGGCAGAAATCATGCACTGGTGGCGACAGTACCGTGGCTGCACCTACTGGCACTTCCTGCTAACCAGCCGGGCGCATCTACTGCTACAGCCACCGCATTCCAACGTAGCGCTAGATGCGAGCACGCCCGATCTGCAACGTTTTGTCGCTACTGCTGGCGGGGAGCTTTGGCATATCGGCAGCGGCTACACACCACAGTCCAACTTCCATGTGCAGCGCGTGGGCGACGCTTGGATGTGCGACGTGATGCCAAGAGAGGCAGTGGACTTATGAAGACCGCACACAGCCGCCAAAGCCAGGCCAAACGTGCATTGCGCCATGCCGATCTGCCCGAGTTTTTCTACCCCGGCCCACCGCCTGATGACCGGGATGAAGTGGATGCACCGGAACCATCCAAGAGCCAACCACAGCGCCCACAAAAGCAAGGAGATGCAGCATGAGTACCAAATGGACTAGAGCCAGCGCGCCACCAGCTCACATCGGTTGGTACGAGCGCCAATACCCGCTCATTCATGGACGCTACCAGCACCCTTGCCCATTCGATTTTTGGAACGGCACCGCTTGGCTGGCTGGATTCCCCGACAAGCAAGGCGATGCCCTGCCCACTGGACACACAGTGCAGGCAGCAGCTGTCGCTAAAGACCAACACCTGCCGTGGCGCAACCTGCCCGGCCACCGGCACCATTTCAGCAAAGTGAAAGAAAGGGCCTCTCATGGCTAAAGTTGTTAAGCGCAAGGGGCACCACCAGCGCCGCCACCGTGCTGCCTCGGCCATGCCCTACACCCTGATTGATGAAATGCAGGCCAGCGCCACTACGCCGGTACCAGAAGCGCACCGCATTCACCAACTCACACAGATGTGGGAAGCGCTGGCCGCACTGGAGACGCAGCCATCGCCCCCGGCAGATGCTTGGCGCGTGTGCTCAGATGCCGTGAATCTGATGGAAACCCTAGTGGAGTGCGGGCCGTGGATGGACTGCCAAGGGCAACTGGTCGATGTGCTCGATGGCAGCGGCTTGCTGAAAGAGGCCATCGCAGCAATGGCCGGGCTGGTGTTGGCACCACAGCAGCAGGTGCCACCACCAGGCAGTCTGCACTGTGTACGCATGGTGCTGATTGATTATGCGGAGGCACTAGGGCGGCTTAACGAGCGCAGCGTGATTCGCTGCCATCGCATGACTGCTAAGCGGATTTTGGAAGTGCGCCGAGGGAAACGCCAGCCGGGGGATGTGGTGGTGGAGATTTGAGCGTACCGCCCAAGTTCACGGGCTGGCAACAGTCCCGTGCAACGGAACGTTAGAGCAATCCAAGGATAAGAGATGAGCGAGAGCGCAAAAAACGAGGCCATTGCTACTGGCAGGATGTACGTGGACTACGACCCAGTGCGCCACCTAAAGGAGCTGCAAGCGCGGATTGGCTACCGTGACGGTTACTGCATCTATTTGAGCAAAGAGTCGATGCAGCGGCTTGAAGATGTGATTGCATTCAACGAGGGCCGCGAACCGGCGAAATACCGCTAACGCCCATCAATCACCGGCTGCGTAGCAGTCCGCGTGCATTGCCGGGTTAGAACACATACACAAGGAGCATTGAAATGGCTGATGCGTTAGAACGAGACGGTGTAAGTGCAGTATGGCTTTGCTGCTTTTTAAGAGAAGCGCCAAGCGGAACTGTGGTTCGTGGCTACGAAGGGGAGTTTGCTGGAATGGTGGTCGAAATGCCCGCCGAGAACCCAGAATTCGAGGGTCAGATGGTGGAGCTGGCCTACATTCACAACAACTGCCGTGTTGAGATTACTGATGCGGGGAAACGATGGCTCGATACTGAGCATGCATTTGAAATCTAACGCCTGAATTCACGGGCGCGAAAGCGTCCCGTGCAATGAAACGGTTAGACCTAAAAAATATGAAAGAAATACAATGCAAATTGTGAGCTACGGCGGCGGAGTAAATAGCACCGCTATGCTTATTGAAATGATGCGGCGCGGCGAATCATGCGCGGTAATTTTGTTTGCTGATACTGGCGGCGAGCGCCCTGAAACCTACTCCTACACCAAAATGTTCAGCGAGTGGCTGGTGGCGCGTGGCTACCCGGCGATTGTGAGTGTGCAGAACGACGGGATGCACCGGACGCTTGAAGTGGAGTGCTTGACAAACAAGCGCCTGCCCTCAGTGGTTTTTGGCTACAAATCGTGCAGCGACAAGTACAAGCGCCGTCCGTTTGCAAAATGGCTCAAGTCGCAGTCGCTCGGCGACGACGTGACTGTGTGTATTGGCTTTGACGCAGACGAGCCGCACCGCGCTGCCCGGGGCGCTGCCAGCGCTGACCCTTACGCTAAACGATATCCGCTCATTGAATGGGACATGGGTCGCGATGAGTGCCTTGACACTATCCGGGCGGCTGGCCTGCCAACACCTGGTAAGAGCGCATGTTTTTTCTGCCCGAACAGCAAAGTGCATGAAATTTTGAGCCTACCGCAGCCCCTGATCGACCGGGCGCTGGCGATTGAGTCGAACGCCGAACTGACGGTGATAGCTGGACTTGGGCGTAGCTGGAGGTGGGCAGACTTAATCCGCGCAGACAAGGCGCAGATGGGACTTTTCCATCGCTCAGAAGATGTGCCATGCGGTTGCTACGATGGCTAACGCCCAAGTTCACGGGCTGGCAACAGTCCCGTGCAACGGTGGGTTAGAACAATCCATAAACCAACAAACAACGCTATGACCAAACAAGAATTACTGCGCCTAGTGCGCCTGCTGTCAGCAATTGAATCTTGGGGGCTTTCGCAAGAAAAGCGAATGCCTGATTATCTACACGACGATTTGAGCGCAACAATAGATGCTGTTGGGCAAGCATTGCTTGGGCCTGACTTGTCATCTAACGCCGCATTCAGCGGCTTGTCCGCTGCAATGATTTGTTATGCATTTAGCTAATTTGTCCAATAGGAACACCTAAATTATTGGCAAGCCGAACAAACGTATCTTCTGTAATGCTGGATATTAAGTTGCTCACGGCCTGAAACTCATCTTCTTTCCAAAGCTCGATTTTCAATAGCATAGGCTCAGCAGCTTCATCTGATAGCTGGATACCCAAATCTTCAATGAGCTTTTGTTCTAGCTTTTCTCCTCCGTGCGGGCGATACATCATATAGTCACGTCCATGCGACACATGAGCATGCGCTATCATGTTTCTTAGATGATGTATTTTTGTAATTCTACCAACTTCTTCAGGGCTCAACTCCTCTGAAAATATCTCTACAAACTCATTTTTTACAGAGCCAAACTGCTTTTCCCAATACTTGCATCTTTTTTTCAGATAGTCTTTTGGAACTATTTTTGGTGTTGCCACAAACTTTCTCTTAAGATCAGGATATTTTTTCGCAATGATCAAGTCAGCCATGGTTCCCTGAACATTCGCTGTGTACATAAATATAAGGCCAGTACTGAGCATGTTTTGTATTGGCGTGGGTAGCGCTTTAATCATTGCAAATTCCTTTTTCATGCATAACGCTGATTAGACGACAAGCCAACACCATGCCAGCGCCGTCTAAACGAACATCCTACACGCAAAAGCTGCTTAGCCAAACCTAAAAAACACCCCCACCAGCCCGCCCCAAGCGGGCTTTTTTACGCCCAAACACATGCCAACAACCACCACAAAACCCATTGCCCACTGCGCCGGAATTTACCTAGCTGGCGGCCCACGCCTAGACCCGCAATGTCTGGAATGCCAACGCCGCTGCACACCAATACCAGCGCGTGGGGAATGGATTGCGCCGCCCGAGTTTGAGCAGCATTGCCCCGAGCGCATTGTTACAGCAGCAAGGCTGGACGGGAGCAAGCCTTGTCTTGAACTGCACTACCGACCGGCCAAATTTGGCCGGTATTTCCATGCAGCAGCCACCCCCCAGCGGGTGGCTTTTTTTTGCCCTTTGCCGGATAAGGCTTTGGGGATTTGCACCCCGACACGGTACTTAAAGAAGAAGAAAGCAGTACGCAAGCCGTGCCAGACTTGCGTACCCACGCCCTTACGGTAACGTGGCCCCCGATACCGCCGCCAAAGGCTCAGTCGCATCGGAACGGCGCTCTACGCGAGCAGCGTGCGCTAATTCGGCAGCCCTTGGGCCACCACGGAGCGCAAACCCCGTCTTTAACCATCTACCTACGCTGGGCCAAAGGTGGTAATTCACCAAAACCCACGCGCACTGGCCGCCACACCAGCAGATATTTCCTTTCGTTTTGGCCTTTTTATATGCTCCATCAGCACTCTAGAAATTGCTCAAAATTTCAGCAAATCAACAATAAAAACCCCTCTCTTTTTCAATCTGTGTCCCTCTCTGTGGAAAATCAACTTAGTTAAGCTATTGATTCCATTTGAGTTGTGGGTCGTTTTTTTGACACTCTGTGTTTGTCTGTTGAGAATCGACTGGGACTAAAAAACCCTCAGTGGCCGCAGAGGAAAAAAACCAAGGCATTGCTACGCTGGCCAAACTTGGAAAGACAGTGGTGGTGGTTGGAGGTTTCGTGCGCCCAAGAAAAAGCGCCAGCCTGCCAGCAGGGACGGGCTTGTTTGCATGTGGCCCAACAAAAAAGCTGCGCCCAGTTCTAATCTAGCCGCGAAGGCCTCTATGACATTTCCGCAAAAGCGGCATCAAGTGCTGTTGATGATAGCGCCGCACTTGCGAGCTGTATAACTCCCTTGGGCCAAATAAAATTTTCCAAAAAATGGAACGTTTTGCGGCAGGCGGCGCTAAATTTCCTAGCGGATTGCTACGGCGTTCCAACCAAAGAAACCTAGTGCCCAATTTTTGGTTTTCTTACCAAACTTGGGGCATCGTTTTCTAAAAATGGAGATTCTTCTATGCAAACCTGTTTTCTTTGCGGCCCATGCAGCAGCGCCGCCTTGGCAAAAAAGGCGGCTTTTTGTTGGGCAGAAGGGCTTTATGCCAGCGTTGGCGAGTCGCGAGAGCGTGCTTGGCTATGAGCCAGCACTTTCTGCACCCAACCAATCTGCTGCACAGTGCGCTGGGCCTGTGGGCGATAAGGTACCAAGTGCTTGATACGCACCTCTTGTGCCTTGGGTTTTTTGACAACTTTGGGCAGAGCTACGGCCCAGAGCAAAGCACCCATCACTTCCAATGCGATGGACTGCATGACCGAAGTGATGGTGGCCACGGTATCGGCGTCAATGCCGAGCAAGCGTGCAATCGAGGCATCCACGGCATTGACACCGGCTTTGGCTACTTTGGCGCTATGGGCTGCTACTGCTGTGGACAGACTGGAACGCAAGTCTTCAGCACGTAAGGCTTGGGCGCGTTCATCTTGCAACGCACCGACCTTAGCTTGGGCAATATCCAGCGCAGCTGCAGCAGAGGTGCAACGTGCGCCTTCCTTGGCTTGGCAACGCTCCAATGCTGCTGTCGCCTTTGCAACTGTTACCTGTGCGTTTGCCAGGTCAGCAGACACCAATGGCAGACCACGGGCAGCAATCAAGCTTAGCTCTTGCTCATAGCGCAGCACTTCGGGCGAAGGCGGTACTTCAGCCTGCCGCTGCTGGCCCATGTGGCGTTTTTCGCTATCAAAGAAATAGGCATGGTTGTAAAGCGTCACCAGTACGCAGACGGCAAATACACCTTGGCCAATGCGGCTACCACGGGCCAATGCGGGTAGCAAATGGCTACCAACCACCATGACCAATGCCAGCGCTACGAACATGACAGCCCCGGCAAGGCTGATAGAACGCTCCATTGCCGACATAGCAGCCATACCAGCACACACTAAAGTCACCACACTGGCCAACCCCCCGGCAATCCAGCGGGTAGTGGTAGGAATATGGTATTCAGAGGTTAAACGCATGGCACGGCTCCCAAGGTTCCATCGGTACCATCATGTTCTTGCCAAGTCCAAATTTTGAGCGCACCCATAGCCTTATCCAAAGCATAGGGCTTGACGTGTTTACC
>NZ_JAQUCA010000009.1 GCF_028686475.1 Giesbergeria sp.
TTTCCACTCATGGAGTGACCATTTTTTACAAGATTGTCACTTTTGCATGAACGACAGAGATAAACAATTTTTTCTTCAATCATTAAATTTCTTAAAATAATTAATCATTGGTAATTTTACCACTACCTAAAAATCTATTTTGGCTATATGGATGATGACGGAATTTTCAAAAATATGGGGGTTATTTGGGATGGAACTCAATGATTAAACTGTTTGTTGGCCTAGGCAACCCCGGCCCAGAATACGAAGCCACGCGCCACAATGCCGGTTTTTGGTGGATAGATGCCTTAGCGCGCGAACTGAAGGTGTCTTTGCAACCCGAACGCAGCTATTGGGGCTTGGCCGCGCGCGCTAATCTCCACGGCCAGCCGGTCTGGTTGCTAGAGCCGCAAACCTTCATGAACTTGTCGGGTAAATCGGTGGCGGCCTTGGCGCGCTTTTTCAAAATTGCGCCTGAAGAAATTTTGGTGGCCCACGATGAGCTGGATTTTTCCCCCGGCCAAGTCAAACTCAAGCGCGGCGGCAGCCACGGCGGCCACAATGGCCTGCGCGACATCCATGCCCAATTGGGCAGCCCGGATTATTGGCGCTTGCGTATCGGTATCGGGCATCCCGGTGTCAAGGCCGAAGTGGTGCATTGGGTACTGAAAAAACCCGCCCCAGAGCAGCGCAACCTGATAGAGGACAGCATCGCCCATGCGCTCAAAGCCTTGCCTGCGCTGTTGGCAGGCGATATGGACAAGGCCACTTTGTTGATTCATACCACCAAGCCACCCCGGCCCAAAAAATGCGACATAGAATCACCCAATGCTGGATGATCGTGCCAAGTTGTTGCTCAAGGCGCTGGTAGAGCGCTATATCGAAGACGGGCAGCCCATAGGCTCCCGCACTTTGTCGCGTGCCTCGGGGCTGGATTTGTCGCCCGCCACCATTCGCAATGTGATGGCGGATTTAGAAGCGTTGGGCCTGATTGCCAGCCCGCACACCTCGGCCGGGCGCATTCCCACTGCCAAAGGCTACCGGCTGTTTGTCGATACCATGCTCACGGCAGACCGGGGGCAAATTTTGACCCCACAATTGGCCCCAGAGCAGCCACAGCGGGTGATTGCCAATGCCGCGCAACTGTTGTCCAACTTGTCACAGTTTGTGGGCGTGGTGATGGCTCCTCGGCGCACCTCGGTGTTTCGGCATATTGAGTTTCTGCGCCTATCCGAGCGGCGCTTTTTGCTCATCATTGTTTCGCCCGAAGGTGATGTGCAGAACCGGGTAATTTTGTCCGAAACCGATTTCACCCAAAGCCAGTTGGTGGAGGTAGCCAACTTTCTCAACAGCCACTATGCCGGCATGGCGATGGAGCAGGTGCGCGAGCGCCTAGGCCAAGAGGTGGACCAACTGCGCGGCGAGATTGCCACCCTGATGCAGGCGGCAGTGCAAGTCAGTTCCGAAGCCTTTGAGCAGGCACAAGAAGAAGTGGTGATTTCTGGCGAGCGCAATTTGCTGTCCGTGAGTGATTTTTCGCAAAACATGGGCAACCTGCGCCGCGCTTTTGACCTGTTTGAGCAAAAAACACAAATTCTGCGCCTGTTAGATGTATCGCAGCAAGCCGAAGGGGTGCGTATCTACATTGGTGGCGAAAGCCAAGTCGTGCCGTTTGAAGAGCTGTCGGTGGTCAGTGCGCCTTATGAAGTGGATGGGCAGGTGGTGGGCACCTTGGGCGTGATTGGCCCCACCCGAATGCCCTACGAGCGCATGATTCAAATTGTGGATATTACTTCGCGCTTGGTGTCTAACGCCCTGAGCCACCACCACTGAACAGGCTACACCGCTGGCTATGGCCTGCATTAGCGGCCTAACGCGCAAAGGTGGTGTAATTCTGCCCATGAAGTCCCGTTTTGAACATATTGCCTTGGTCGGCAAATACCAAAGCCCCAGCGCTGGCGGCATGGCCGAACATGCGCGCAAAACCTTAGAGGGCATCGCCCTGTTTTTGCGTAGCCAGGGTTGTACCGTATCGTTAGAAGCGCAAACAGCAGCCCACCTAGAGCTGCCCGGCTACGCTGCCTTGGAGGTCGATGACATCGGCAAGCAGTGTGATTTGGGCTTGGTGGTGGGCGGCGATGGCACCATGTTGAGCATTGCGCGCCAAGTGGCCCGTTATGGCACGCCGCTGATTGGCATCAACCAAGGGCGGCTGGGCTTCATCACCGATATTCCGCTGGACAACTACCAGACCACCTTGGCCCCGATGCTGCATGGCCAATTTGAAGAAGACCACCGCCCGCTGATTCATGGCCGGGTGCTGCGCGATGGCGAATGCCTGTTTGACACCTTGGCCATGAACGATGTGGTGGTGAACCGGGCGGCTACTTCAGGCATGGTGGAGTTGCGCGTGGAAGTCGATGGGCATTTTGTGGCCAATCAGCGTGCGGATGGGCTGATTGTGGCCTCGCCCACCGGTTCTACTGCCTATTCTTTGTCGGCGGGTGGCCCGATGTTGCATCCGTCTTTGCCCGGCTGGGTGTTGGTGCCGATTGCACCGCACACGCTATCGAACCGCCCGATTGTGCTGGCCGACATTACCGAGATTGCCATCGAGATTGTCAATGGCCGCGATGCCAGCGCTAATTTTGATATGCAATCGCTGGCTGGTTTGCGCCAAGGCGACCGTATTTTGCTGCGCCGTGCCGAGTATTGCGTGCGCTTTTTGCACCCACGCGGCTGGAGTTACTTTGACACGCTGCGTAAAAAATTGCATTGGAACGAAGGGGGTTCTTAAACATGGCGCTCAGGAGCATCATGCTGCGCGATTTTGTGATTGTGCAGCAGTTGGATCTGGAATTAGCGGCAGGCTTTACCGCCCTGACGGGCGAGACCGGCGCGGGCAAATCTATCCTGATTGATGCCTTGCAACTGGCTTTGGGTGCGCGTGCCGATGTGGGTTTGGTGCGCGAAGGGGCCAGCCGCACCGAAGTCTGCGCCGAGTTTGATACCCCGCCCACTTTACAGGCTTGGCTAGAAGAAAACGGCTTTGCCGTAGAAGCGCAAATTTTGCTGCGCCGCACGCTAGATGTCCAAGGCAAAAGCCGCGCTTGGCTCAATGGCACACCCGCCACAGCGGCCCAGCTGCGCGCGGTGGGCGAGTACCTGTTAGACATTCACGGCCAGCACGCTTGGCAAAGCCTGACCCGCCCCGAGGCGGTGCGCGGCCTGCTCGATGCCTATGCTGGCCTGTCGGGCCAAGCGGTGGCCGAGTGCTGGCAACGCTGGCGCGCAGCGCGCAAAGCCCTAGAGCAAGCCCAAAGCGCGCAAGAACACCTAGAACGCGACCGCGAGCGCCTGCTGTGGCAAATTGCCGAACTCGACAAGCTGGCCCCCGCTGCCGACGAGTGGGAAGAACTCAACGCCCAACATACGCGCCTGAGCCACGCCCAAGCCCTGTTAGATACCGCCCATGCTGCCGCAGAGTGGCTCGATGGCGAAGACCACGGCGCACTATCGGGTTTATCGCGCGCCGGTGAATTGCTGCAAGAGCAGTCGCACCTAGAGCCAGAATTTCGCAATTTGCACGAATTGTTGGCCTCTAGCTTGGCCCAAGCCGAAGAAGCCGCGCGTTCTTTGCAAGCCTACCTGCGCCACGTCGATTTAGACCCCGATGGGCTGGCGGCACTGGATGAGCGCGTGGCGTTGTGGCTGACCTTGGCGCGCCGCTACAAGCGTCCACCAGCGGAGTTGCCCAGTTTGTTGGCGGCTTGGAAGCAAGAGCTGCAACGCTTAGAGGCCTGCGCCGATATTGCTGGATTAGAGGCCGCCGTGGCCCAAACGGCCACCGCCTTTGATACGGCAGCACGCCAATTGTCACGCCAGCGCGCCAAGGCCGCGCCCCAGTTAGCGCAGGCCATTACCCAAGCCATGCAGTTGTTGGGCATGTCGGGCGGTCATTTTGAAGTGGCCCTCAGTCCCAGCGCCCCAGCGGGCGCGCATGGGGTGGATGATGTGGTTTTTTTGCTGGCCGGGCACCCCGGAGCCACGGCCCGGCCTTTGGGCAAAATTGCCTCGGGCGGCGAGTTGTCGCGTATCTCGCTGGCCATTGCCGTTACCACCAGTGCCTTGGGCGAAGCGCCCACCCTCATTTTTGACGAAGTGGATGCGGGTGTCGGTGGCGCAGTGGCCGAAGCCGTGGGGCGGCTGATGCGCCAACTGGGCCAAGACCGGCAGGTGCTGGCCGTGACGCACCTGCCGCAAGTGGCCGCCCAAGCGCACCAGCATTTGCTGGTGGTCAAGCACAGCGATGGCCAAGGCACCAGCAGCAGCGTGCAGCCGGTAGCTGCTACGCAGCGGGTGCGCGAAATTGCCCGCATGTTGGGCGGCCAGCAGCTGTCTAACACCAGTTTGGCGCACGCCCAAGAAATGCTGGATTTAGCCACCACTGCCCCTGCCACCTCTACCCTATTGGAGACCACGCTATGAGCCTAGAAATCGCTCTCATTACGGGGATGTCGGGTTCAGGAAAATCCGTGGCCCTGCGCGCCTTAGAAGATGCTGGCTACTACTGTGTCGATAATTTACCGCCCGAGTTATTGTCGGCCTTTTTAGCGCTAGAACACCAACACCACGGCAACCGGGTTGCTATTGCGATGGATGCGCGCAGTGGTGGCTCTTTGGCCCAAGTGCCGCAAGCATTGCAGCAGCAACGCACGCAGGGCGTGGTGGTGCATTCCATCTTTTTAGATGCCACCACCGATACCCTGGTGCGGCGCTTTTCTGAAACCCGCCGCCGCCACCCCTTATCGCACGACGAAGGGTTAGGGCTGGATGGCCGCCGGGTCCTCACCCAAGCGATTGAGCTAGAGCGCGAATTGCTGGCTGAACTGCGCGAGCATTCGCACGTGATTGATACCAGCGCTATCCGTGCCGCCCAATTGCAGGGCTATATCAAGGGCTTGATGTCGGCCCTGCCCCAGCAACTGACGCTGGTATTCCAATCGTTTGCCTTTAAGCGCGGCATACCGGTCGATGCCGATTTTGTGTTTGATGTGCGTATGCTGCCCAACCCGCACTATGAGCCGGGCCTGAAAGATTTAACCGGACTCGATGCCCCTGTGGCCGAGTATTTGCAGCAACAAGCCCCGGTGGAACAAATGCAAACCCATATCGCCCAGTTTTTAGAGCATTGGCTCAAGCTGCTGGCCAGCAACCACCGCAGCTACGTGACGGTAGCGATTGGCTGCACCGGTGGGCAACATCGCTCGGTGTATTTGGTCGAGCGCTTGGCCGCGCATTTTCAGCCCGATTGGGCCACCCTGCGCCGCCACCGCGAGATGGATGCGCGTGCTTTGCCCTAAGCTGTCCTGTGTTGTTTTGAGTTGTTTTGAGTTTTTGCTTTTTTTCAAGGAAAGATGGCCTTATGTCTACCACTGATTTTTCTCCTGCCCAAGGCTACGCCGGTGATGTAACGCCATCGGTGGCGTGGCAATGGGTGCAACAAGGCCAGGCGGTGCTGGTCGATGTACGCAGCGATGCCGAACGCGCTTGGGTGGGCGAAGTGCCCGGCGCACGCCCTGTGGTGTGGAAGCAATGGCCCGGCATGGCCATGAATGCTGATTTTGATGAGCAACTGCGCGCCGCCGCGCCAGAGGGGCAAAAAGTAGTGCTACTCTGCCGCAGTGGTGTGCGCTCGATGGCTGCCGCGCAGCGCGCTACGGAGCTGGGCCTAGAGGCTTACAACATCCTAGAGGGCTTTGAGGGCGACTTAGACGCGCAAGGCCACCGAGGCCAGCGCGGCGGCTGGCGCGCGCGTGGACTGCCTTGGCGCCAAGGTTAAAACGGCTGGCTTTGCTGGCTTACAGCGGTGGGATACGCAGTTTTTGTCCCGGATAAATTTTGTCCGGGTGGCTGAGCATGGGCTGGTTGGCTTCAAAAATTTTCGGGTACTTGTTGGCATCGCCATAAAACTTTTTGGCAATCGCCGACAGGGTATCGCCGCGCACCACATCGTGGTATTGGGCCTCGGGTTCTGGGGCTGCTACCGTCATTTGGTTGTCCACTGCCTGCACGTTGGCCACATTGCCACAGCACAGCGTCACCTTTTCTTTGGCCGCTTGGCTGGGGGCTTGGCCTTGCACCGTGACCAAGCCTTGCAGACCGTCATAGTCAACCTCTACCGCGCTCAGCCCCAAGTTTTGTGCGCCAATATAGGTGGCAATGGCCTGCGCGGCCTTGGCATTGCGCTCTGCTTGCGTCGGGCCATCGCTGGCCGGGGTGCTTGCCGCTGTGGGAGTCGCTGCAACAGCCTCTTTGCCGCCAAACAGCTTTTCGCCCGCTTCTTTGATAAAACTAAAAACGCCCATCAGTATGCTCCTCTAGTGCTTAAACCTGGAGCTTGCACTGTAGCGCTAAACGGGCACTCTGGGCGCAGTAAAAAAAGTGGGGCCAGAAAACTCGGGATAATGCGCCGCAGGAACACTAAGGTTTCACGCACAACCTGATGAAACCAGCCAAAAAAACCAGCCGCCGCACCAGCCACCCCGACCTGCCACCCTATTGGGCGCAGGCGTGCGCGCAGCTGGGGCAAAAAGACCGCGTCTTGCGCCGCCTGATTCCGCAGTTGGGCGAGCATGTAGTGCGCCCCAGCCGCGATGCCTTCACCACCTTGGCGCGCAGCATCGTCGGGCAGCAAATTACCGTGGCAGCGGCCCAAACCCTGTGGCAGCGCTTGCTGGCGCTGTTGCCGGAGCCGGTAGCTGCTGTGTCGGTGCCAGCAAACACCGTGGCCCAATTGGCCTTGGATTTGGCCGCACCAGCCACCGAAGAGGCTCCACCACGCACCATCTTGCCCGCCGATTTGCTGCAACTGCGCGCAGAAGAGATGCGCGTCGCTGGCTTGTCGCCGCGCAAGGTGGACTACCTGCTGGCCCTAGCGCAACAATTTGCCACCGGCAAACTGCGCCCGCAAAGCTGGGCCGCCCTAGAGGATGAAGCCATCATCCAGCAACTGATGCAATTGCGCGGCGTGGGGCGCTGGACGGCCGAGATGTTTTTGATGTTCCATCTGCTACGTCCCAACGTCTTGCCCTTGGATGATGCCGGGCTTATCAAAGGCATTAGCCACAATTATTTTTCTGGCGACCCGGTCAGCCGCCACGAGGCACGCGAGGTAGCACAAGCCTGGCAACCTTGGTGCAGTGTGGCTACTTGGTATATTTGGCGCTCGCTGCAAACCCAGCCGCTAACGCCCTGAACGCCGTTGCTCGTGCCATACCCGGCACCGAGAACGCACAAGGAGAACCCATTTTGGCCAAAAAAACCTTCCTCGATTTCGAACAACCGATTGCCGAACTCGAAGGCAAAATTGAAGAACTGCGCTACGTGCAAAACGAAAGCGCCGTCGATATTTCCGACGAAATCGACCAACTTAGCAAAAAAAGCCTACAACTTACCAAGGACATTTACAGCGAGTTGTCGCCTTGGCAAGTCACCAAAATTGCCCGCCACCCCGAGCGCCCCTACACGCTAGACTATGTGCGCGATTTGTTCACCGATTTTGTCGAGCTACACGGTGACCGCCATTTTGCCGACGATAAATCCATCGTCGGTGGCTTGGCGCGCTTTAACGGCCACGCCTGCATGGTGCTGGGCCAACAAAAAGGCCGTGACACCAAAGAGCGCGCCTTGCGTAACTTTGGCATGACCCGCCCCGAAGGCTACCGCAAAGCCCTGCGCCTGATGAAAACCGCCGAGCAATTCAAACTGCCGGTGTTCACCTTTGTTGATACGCCCGGTGCTTTTCCGGGCATAGATGCCGAAGAGCGTAGCCAATCCGAAGCTATTGGGCGCAACATCTACGAGATGGCCCAATTGGAAGTGCCCATCATCACCACCATCATTGGCGAAGGTGGTTCCGGCGGGGCGCTGGCCCTGAGCGTGTGCGACCAATTGCTGATGTTGCAGTATTCGATTTACTCGGTTATCAGCCCCGAAGGTTGTGCTTCCATCCTCTGGAAAACATCGGACAAAGCGCAAGATGCCGCCGAAGCGCTGGGCATTACCGCACACCGCCTGAAAGCGCTGGGGCTGGTGGACAAAATCGTCAACGAGCCGGTGGGCGGTGCCCACCGCGATACCAAGCACATGGCCGCCCTGCTCAAGCGGGCGTTGGGGGATGCCTTCCGCCAACTGGCCGATTTGAAGACAGACGAGCTAATCGAGCGCCGCTATGCCCG
Source organism: Giesbergeria sp. (assembly GCF_028686475.1). Taxonomy (GTDB): domain Bacteria; phylum Pseudomonadota; class Gammaproteobacteria; order Burkholderiales; family Burkholderiaceae_C; genus Simplicispira. The sequence goes on from NZ_JAQUCA010000009.1 coordinate 8,220, forward strand.
CTTGCAAAGCTATGGCCGTTTTACCGATACCAAGGCCAATAGCCGCTAACACCCGCGCCCTCGAGCAGCCATGACCCACGCTGTGGAAGCGGCGATGGCAGCCTTTGTGCCAACGCTGCCGCTGGCCATCGCCTTGAGTGGTGGCGCAGATTCCACTGCGCTGCTGCTGGCCTGTGCGCGGCGCTGGCCGGGGCAGGTCTCTGCTATTCATGTTCACCACGGTTTGCAAGCTGCTGCCGATAGTTTCGAGCAGCATTGCATCGCCCTGTGTGGACAGCTGCAAGTGCCCCTGACGGTGCAGCGGGTCGATGCCCGCCATGCCCGTGGCCAAAGCCCCGAAGACGCGGCGCGCACGGCGCGTTACCAAGCCCTGCAAACCGCTGCGGCCGCCCATGCTGTTGTGCCCGCTGCTATCGCGCTGGCACAACACGCCGACGACCAAGCCGAAACCCTGTTGCTGGCGCTGTCACGCGGAGCCGGTGTGGCCGGGCTGGCCGCTATGCCTGCACAGTGGCAACGTGGCGGCTTGATGTGGTACCGGCCTTTGTTGCAAGTGCCCGGTGCCGAGATTCGCCGTTGGCTGCAAGCCCAGCAGCAAACTTGGGTAGAAGACCCGACCAACACCGATGAACGCTACACGCGCAACCGTATTCGCGCCCAACTCCTGCCTGCACTGGAGGCGGTGTTTCCGGCCTTTCGGGCTACCTTTGCGCGCAGCGCATCCCATGCGGCACAAGCCAAAGAATTATTGCTGGAGCTGGCCGTGCAAGACCTGGCCCAAGTCGGCAATCCACCCGAGATTCGCGCGCTACAAACCCTGAGCGTGGCACGCCAAGCCAATGTCTTGCGCCACTGGCTGCTCCTAGCCCACCAAACCACACCCGCCAGCAGCCAACTGGCCCAATTGCAGCAACAAATACAGGCTTGCACGACACGCGGCCACCGTATCCACCTGAAAGTGGGGCGCGGTTTTGTGATTCGTGCTGGAGCGGTGCTGCATTGGTACAATTGACCAGTTTTGGCCCACTTTTGCACGAAACACGGCGGCGTCCCAAAACATTGTTCAACCTGCGCCGCGCCCTCTGGGTTTCGTCACCACACATCTCCAATGGCATTGATCGTTCATAAATATGGCGGCACGTCGATGGGTTCGCCCGAGCGCATCCGCAACGTTGCTAAACGCGTGGCCAAATGGGCGCGCGCAGGCCACCAGATGGTGGTTGTACCCAGCGCCATGAGCGGCGAGACCAATCGCCTGCTCGGTCTGGCGGGCGAATTGGCCCCCACCCCAGCCAGCGCAGCGTACCACCGCGAACTCGACATGCTGGCCGCCACCGGCGAGCAAGCCTCGTCCGCCTTGCTGGCCATTGCCCTGCAAGCCGAGGGCATGGAAGCCATCAGCTACACCGGCTGGCAAGTGCCGGTACGCACCGACAGCAGCTACACCAAAGCCCGCATCGAGTCGATTGACGACCAGCGTGTGCGCGCTGATTTGGATGCTGGCAAAGTGGTGGTCATTACGGGCTTTCAGGGCATCGACGATGCTGGCCACATCACCACTTTAGGCCGTGGTGGTTCGGATACTTCGGCGGTGGCCATTGCCGCCGCCATGAAGGCCAACGAATGCCTGATTTACACCGATGTGGATGGTGTCTATACCACCGATCCGCGCGTGGTACCCGCTGCGCGCCGCCTGCACACCGTCAGCTTTGAAGAAATGCTGGAAATGGCCAGCTTGGGCAGCAAGGTGTTGCAGATTCGCTCGGTCGAGTTTGCTGGCAAGTACAAAGTGCCCATGCGCGTGCTGTCCAGCTTCACGCCTTGGGATATTGACCTGGCCGAAGAAGCCCAATCGGGCACGCTCATCACTTTTGAGGAAGACGAAAAAATGGAAAAAGCCGTTGTGTCCGGCATCGCGTTCAACCGTGGCGAAGCCAAGATCTCGGTGCTGGGTGTGCCCGACACCCCCGGTATTGCCCACCGCATCCTCGGCCCGGTGGCAGATGCCAACATCGAAGTCGATGTCATCATCCAAAACATCAGCAAAGACGGCAAGGCCGACTTCAGCTTTACCGTCAACCAAGGCGACTACCAGCGCGCACTCGATTTGTTGCGTACCAAGGTAGTGCCCGAGCTGGGTGCCCAAGAAGTAGTGGGTGACCCGCACATTTGCAAGGTCAGCATCGTCGGTATCGGTATGCGTAGCCATGTAGGCATCGCCAGCACCATGTTCCGCGTGCTGAGCCAAGAAAACATCAACATCCAGATGATTTCTACTTCCGAAATCAAAACTTCGGTGGTGATTGACGAGAAGTACCTGGAGCTGGCCGTGCGCGCCCTGCACACCGCCTTCGGTCTGGACAAAGCCGCCGAGTAATTCTGGCGCATACCCTGAAAATCAGGGTATAATGAGAGGATTGGAAACGTGACCGAGTGGCCGAAGGTGCTCCCCTGCTAAGGGAGTATGGGGTGTAGAGCCTCATCGAGGGTTCGAATCCCTCCGTTTCCGCCAATTTGCATCAGCCCCTAGCCCATCGCTAGGGGCTTTTTGCTTTGGTGCCCACTTTCCCAGTACGCGAGAAAGCGCCTCCCCCTTGGCCGTGCCTGCGTGCCGCTCCAACACTGCTCCCACAAGGGCTGCTAGTGGGTCAAACCCTGCCAGCTCGGCTATGCGTGCTTGGTCTTCTGGTGGGCATGGCCTGCTGCCGTTTTTCCACATTGATATTGCTGGCTGCGGCACTTCTAGCACCTCTGCTAGCTTCGTGCTGCTTCCTACTTTTTTACATGCTTGATTGATTAACTCGGATATTTGCATGGCTTTTTCCTAACATTATGTTATGTTTCGGCTTCCTAACATTTTGTTATGGAAGTTTGTAACTTCAACTTTACACCTAGGAGCGTCCATGCACCCGAATACCACTACACTCTTTCCTGAGAATTCCCCTGCTGTAACCAGTAGCGCCCTAAGTCTGGACGCTCCGGGCCTACCGGCGCAGGGGGATTTTCTTTTTTCTGACGACCCTATCGTTAACTGGTTCGATAGCCAGACAGAAGACACCTGCCGTTTCTGGATTGACTGCGCTGCTGACTTGTTCGGTCTGCCTGATTCTGACTCTGCTACTCCTCGCCAGTGCTGGCACGCATTTTTGCTTTTTGCTAACACTGGCGTTCTTGCTCCCCCTCCCTTGCCAGTTCTCGTTACCCATTCTGCGGTTGTTCGCAAATATGGCCCCCCTTCTTTCGTTGCCTATCTGCCTTCTGGGATGCTTCATCGTCGTGATGGCGATGGTCTTATGCCTTTCTGGTCACTCAAGGCGTTTCAGGGCTATCTAGCTGTCTTGCGTGCCCACGGCTACCGTGTTGCCTTTGATAGCCCTTCTGTGGCTTTTGTGTTTCGTCCTGTTCGTGGTTTGCATCATGGCTGATGACCTCTCCTTCCCCCTGGACTTCGCTCCCGATGATGCTTGCCTGTGGGAGGCTTGCCCCTATTGCGGCTTGCTCCTCTTGCATCCTGCCGCGCCCTGTGATTCTGCCCCTGCTGACACTTGCCCGACTGCGCTGGAATTTCTGGCGCTTGACCGTTCGGGCCTTCCTCGGGGGGGGTTCTGATGTCTTTGGTTTCGGCAACTTTTCCCCGGCTCCCAGAAAGTGACGTGTATGTAACACGTCACTTTAGTCTCACCGGTGAGACAAATCATCATTTTTTATCGCATTGTGAAAACGATGCGCTATCATTTTTGCAGCAAGAACAGGGCACTTTTTGCGATTGGTTGAGCCTCTACCAACACCACGGCCACGGCCAAGGCCTGCCGCTGGTCAACGATGGCGCTTTTGTTCGCTACGATGCCCACGGCGTGCATGAGTCCACGACCCTGAAAAAGCTTCGTGTGGAGGGTAGCCACGAAACCGCCCTGTTTGTCCGCTGTGATGGTGAAACCGTTTGGTTCGAAGGTAACGTTTCTAAGTTCGGGCGGCCTGATAACGTCTTTGGCTTTACTCTGGCGCAGTGCATAGACCGTATCAACGCCTTTTTGCACACTCTGGGCCTTCCCTCTTTCACCCCCGGCGTGCGCTCCGTTGACCAGCGTGTCGGCGATAGCAAAACTGGGGACTGGCGGCCTACTTGGACGGGTGCCCGCATCACCCGCATAGACATCACCCAGAACTTCGCTGCTGGCTCGCGTGATAACGCTTATGCCTTCATGCGCCACCTTGCCAGCCAGCAGGCATCACGCTTGAAAACGGGCACTCATGGCGAAGGCGAAACCGTGGACTTTGGCCGTGGCTCTCGGCGGGTTTATTCCAAAGCCTATTTAAAAGGCCCTGAACTTTTCAAACATATCGGCAACCCTAATAAATTTAAAAAGCAAACTACCCAGTTTTCTAAACCTCACGACCCCTATATAATCGAATTAGCACAATGGTGTTCGGACATTGGCCTCGTCCGCTTTGAAACCACATATAAATCCACTTATTTAATTGATGCTGGCCTTAACTACCTTGGGGGCTTTAATATGAACGTAATTCACGCCGATTTTCAGAAAAGACAGGAAGTTTTTACCCGTGCCACCTGCGAAGCTGACCAGCTTTCTGAGTTGCCTAAACAGTTTTTAGCCACTTACCGCATGTGGCAAGCCGGGGATGATGTCGCTAAACATCTTTCTCGCCCTACTTTTTACCGCCACCGTGTCGCCTTGCTGCCCTACGGCGTGGACATTGCTATCAAGTCTAACGTTGTCCGGCTCGCTCAACCCACCAAAATTATCACCCTTGGCCCTGTGGCCCCTCCTGATTTTTACCGTATGCCCTCCCCTTCGTTCATTTCTCTTGCTGCTTGAGGTCTTTTATGAAATACGCTATCGGCAATCTTTTGATTCTTACCCCAAAAACATCTACTCGTGATGGAAAATCACAAACTGACCTTTTGGTCGGCATTATGGACACTGACTCTAAGGGTGATGGTGACATTTTGAAGCTGAAGGCGAACATTGCGAATATTGAACATTGGCAAAAATTCAAAGGTCAGGAAATTGTGGTAGAGATTAAACAATGGTTTATGAACGGTAAAGCTGGCCTTTGCCTCGTGGATAAAGATGCCCTCCCCACTCTTAAAACCCCTAGCAAGTCTTTACCTGCTGCATAAACCATGAAAAACCTTACTCTGCTTTTTATTAGCATTTTTGCCGGGTACGGTTTCACCTCTGCGCTTGCGTATCTTGCTGTTTGATTTCAGCCGGTAGCCCTCCAACGTTGCGAAACGCCGAGGGCCTCCGGGTGCAATCCCTGCATCATTTTTCAACCATTTTTAGGATTTCAATCATGACCAACTTTGTGAAAAGCCGTTTTGTTCCTTCTGTCCGCAATGCCGCTGCTGCCACTGGTGCAGGTGCCCTGATGCTGGCTGGCCAAGCCCATGCTGCTTTGCCAGCTGGTGTTACTGATGCTCTCGATTCCGCAAAAGAAGATGCCGTCTCTATGGGCGGTTTGGTGCTGGTGGTGATTATCGCCATTGCCGCCTTCAAGTTCATTCGCCGCGCTATCTAAGGGCCTGCAATGTTCCAAGCCGGTGCCGCTTGCTACAGCTCCCAGGCTGGCGCTCTGTCGGCGCTGGCATCGTCTCAAGTCGGGGCGGTTATCGTCGATGGTGGTACCGCTCGTGTTGTCGGTGTCCAGTCCGTCACGGATACCGCCATCACCTACACGCTGACCCCTCTGGCCGGGGGCGCTCCTCTGGTCTCTACCGTAACCCTCCAGCCTCAACCCTGCGGCCTTTTAACGGCTTCTGATGCCCTTTCCTTGTCTTGGGCCATCGTGTTGGTTTGGCTGGCTGCATGGGGCCTTTCTGTGCTTGCTCGCTCCATCTGGGGCGAATCTGAAACCCGGTCAGACTATGGCAACACCTGAGTTTTATGCGGTCGCTGCCGCTATATTGGGGGCTGCATGGCTCGCCTTTCGCGCATAGTATTCGCGGGCCTGTTGGCCCTTGCTGGGGCTTCTGCCCATGCGGGCTATGCCCAACTGGCCCCTCCTCCGGGCTTTGCGCCTATGCCCACGGCATCCCCTGCGCGTTGGGGTTACGCAAAAGCCGCTAATGAGGCATGGGTTAATCAAACTGTGCGCGTTAATCCTTCGCTTAATGTTGGTGGTCAAACTATTAAAGTTCCGGCTTCAATGAAGCTCGCTGCTAATGCTCCTCGGTTTGCTGCTGCTGCTCTCTTTCTTAATCCTCAACTTCGTTTTGCTCTCGGCGTTGTTTCTTGGCTTTCTGCTGCTAAAGTTATATGGGATGAGGCTTCCCAGCAATGGATGACTAAAGGAGATATTTCTTCCGGTTATAGTCTTTGGTCTGACCCTTGGTCAGGTCAACATATTCATTCTTCTCCCCCTTGCGCTTCTTGGTGGCCCGGTTCTGTATTCGTTCAAACTTCAGAACTTACGGGTCAATGCCGTCTTTCTGCCGGTACGCTAACAACTCTTAACAGAACCAAAAATTCTAACGAAGAACAATCTAGGCCTCTTACAAAAGAAGAATATGAAAGAAAACTCGCTCCTGAAGTTTTCCGACCCGGCACCCCCTCAATAATGCCCGATTCAGTCCCCAATGAATTGCCACCGGGCACACCCCTACCTGTTGAGCAGCCAGTTATTAACCCCAGTCCGGGCACCAATCCCCAGCCACAGCCCTATTTTGTCCCCCAAGGCGACCCGGTACCCAATCCCAACTACGACCCCAACGCGGCCCCTAGTCCGCAAAATCAGCCCTACATCATCCCCGGTGTCCGTATTGTCCCAAGCCCTACCGCTGATGAGCCTTGGCGCGTCGATGTGCAGCCTGTCAATCGCCCCACGCCTACAAAAGACCCTCTCACTCCTGATGAGCTAAACCCCCAGCCTGACCCCAACGCTGACCCCAACAGCCAGCCTGACCCCGGCGCTGGCGATAACCCCAAGCCAGAAGAACAGCAGTCACTTTGTGAAAAGCATCCTGAGATTGTCGCTTGTCAAAAGCTTGGCACTCTTGGCCCTGCTGAACCCCTTAAAAATACCGATAAAAATCTATTGATTAACAAGGATGAGGGCTGGGGGCCGTCTAATGGTTCTTGCCCTGCCCCTCGGACTATTAATATAGCTTCTGCTGGTCGTTCTTATGAACTTTCCTTTCAGCCTTTATGTGATTTTGCTAACGGTGTCAGGCCCATAATAATCGCGCTTGCTTGGCTTTCTGCCACTCTAAGTTTTGTTGGAATTGGGAGGAAAAGTTAATGGATTCAATTGCTGAATGGCTTGCCAAAATTTCTTGGCCGCTTGTATCTCGTTTATTTGCCTCTATTGGCATTGGTACTGTTACTTATGTAGGAGCTGAATCCGCTATTGATGGTGCTTTAAGTTCTTCAAAACTCGCTCTTTCTGGGCTTACTTCTGAAACCCTCCAGCTTCTTGCTATGGCTGGTTTTTTCGATGCTATGTCTATCCTTTCTGGGGGTGTAATATCTGGTTTATCGTGGATTATGATGAAGCGCTTTGCACTTAATACCACTGCTGCATAATGATTACGCTAATCACCGGCGCACCAGGTGCGGGCAAAACTGCCGCGCTGGTGTCGATGCTAGAAGACTTGGGCAAAGACCGGGCTATCTATGCCCACGGCATCCCTGATTTGAAAATCCCCCATATTGTCTTGGATGACCCCTCCAACTGGCCCGACACCGTTCCCGACGGTGCTGTCGTCGTGATTGATGAGGTGCAAACTGTTTGGCGGCCTTCTGGCCCTACGCAGAAAGCCCATGAGAGCATCCAAAAGTTGGAAACTCACCGCCATCGTGGGCTGGATTTCTACATCATCACCCAAGGCCCAAACCTTGTGCATGCCAATGTCCGGGCGCTTGTCGGGCGGCATGTCCATCTCCGTGATATTGGCGTCTTCGGGCGCTGGTGGTATGAGTGGCCGGAAACCGCCGATAACTGTCGCACCGGCTGGAAAACTGCCCCAGTCAAAAAACGCTATCGGCTGCCAAAACACGTTTTCAGCAAATACAAAAGCGCCTCTCTGCACGTCAAGCCTGAACGTTCCCTCCCGCCGGTGCTGTTCGTGTTTCTCGCTGCCCTGCTCGTTCTTGGCTTTCTTGGCTGGCGTGTTTATGGCTCCATACAGGCCAAAATCAATCCATCCTCTACAGCTTCTCTTCCTGTTACTGCTTCTGGCCCTGCTGCGGCCTCCTCTGGCCCTGCAGCTGGTTTTGACCCCTACACGGGCACGCAACCTGCTCCGGCCATGCCTCCGGGCGTGCTCGATGACAGAACGGCCTTTATTCCTCGTGTCCCTGATAAGCCTGAAACCGCTCCCGCATACGACCACCTCCGTCAAGTCGTCAATATGCCCTTGGTCACTGGCGCGGTGTGCTTTAAGGGCCGCTGCAAGTGCGTTACCCAGCAGGGCACTGATGCCGGGCTGAGTTCTGATCAGTGCCGCGCTTGGCTTGATAACCCTCCATTTGACCCCTATACCGTCAAGGTGCAGGCGGCTGCCGCTGCCCCCGGAACACCTTCGGCTGGTACACCGTCCGCACCGGCTCAAACCGCGCCTGCTCCTGTGCAGACCGCAACCGCAACGATGGCCCCCTTGAACGTCGGCGGCTCCATAAACCCCAAAGCCGATGCAGCACCGCCCCCAGTGCTGCCAGCAGGGTCACCAGTCCACCCGACACTGCCCACGGGTAGCGCTGGAACACTGCCACCGCCCAACCTGCTAAACCCCCACCGTCATACATAAAACCCCCTAAAAAAATAATTAAAAAATTTAATAAAAACTATTGACTTTTGAAAAGTCAATCAAAAAGTAAAGATTTTTCAATATATATTTTTGTCAATAGGTACAAACCCTTATTGTTTTTAGTTGTTTTCTGTGGTTGGAAAACCGTTTTTTGCGCTGCGTTGTGCCTCGCGCGCTGCGTGTTGTGCCTGGTCGCGCGCTGCTCGTGTACGCGCTGGGGGGTATCGGGGGCGTAGCCCCTGATGGTTACCTGCGGTCACTTACTAGCTAATGCCTGTTCGCGTGCGCTGCGTGTCGTGTATCGCTGCTGCTCGTCGCGTGCTGCGTTCGCGTATCAATGCAGCTCGTCGCGTGCTGATGCGTTCGCATATCGCTGCCGCTCTTCCGCGCCTGTTTACTGGCTGTCCCTCCCCCTCGTGTAGAGGGGGCCGGGGGGTTAGCTGGGCCTTTGAATCAACTCCCATTTTTACTGGGCGCGTGTCCCCGCGTTAGGGATCGTTAGTGTGAAACATTGAGACTTTTAATTGCTGGTAGATGATTGACACAATGCGCGGACATAGACATTAGCGCCTGAGTGCGCGGACATAGACACTACTGGCCCAATGCGCGGACATAGACATTAGCGGCACTCATCTACCAGCAATTAAAAGGCTCAACCTTTAGGCCAGAGCCCGGTTTTGCGAAGCAAAAAACGCCCAAATCTTACCAACGAAACTGTTGCCCGCCACGGGCGCGGGGCTGGTCCTTTTATCGGGCATGGCTCCTGCTACGGCTTGCCCGCTGCTCTGCTTGAAAGCAGAAAATGACCGTTTACGGCTATGCGCGGGTCTCTACAGCCCACCAAGACACCCATCTCCAAATTGACGCTCTCCAGCGTGCTGGTGCCTCTACCATCGTGCAAGAAAAAACCTCGTCTGTCGGGGCACGGCGCGAACTCAATCGCCTGCTCTCACAGCTCAAGCGCGGTGATTGCGTGTTGGTCTATAAGCTCGACCGCTTCGCTCGTAGCTTGATTGACTTGCTCAAAATCATTGACCGCATCGAATCTGTTGGCGCAAGTTTTCGCAGCATTACTGAATCAATCGACACAGCTACACCTGCGGGCCGCATGATGATGCAGATGCTGGGCGCGTTCGCAGAATTTGAACGGGGCATGATTCGTGAACGGTCTATCGCTGGACAGAATGCAGCTCGTGAGCGTGGCAACTTGCCTGGCCGTCCTCGCGCATTGACGCTTGACCAGGAGCGTGAGCTGGTGGTTCTTTATCAGTCCGGTTTCTACACGCAGAAGGGTTTAGCTACTCGTTACGATGTTTCGGTTTCTGTCGTTAAGCGTGCGCTGTATCGTGTCACCCGGCCTACATCTAGCAGCTTGAAGTAAGCACAGAGTAAGCGTTTTAGCCAGCGCCGGGTAGTTTCCGGCGTTTGGATATAAAAAAACCGGGTTGCCCCGGTAGCTCAAAAACTTCCGTTTCCGCCAAGACCAGCCCCCTGAAGCAATTCAGGGGGCTTTTTTTTTGCCGCAAAAACGAAAAAACCCGGTGTGTATTGCACCGGGTTTGAAGCTAGAGCCGCATTGCAAAACTCAGGGCTTGGTGCCTTCTGGGAAGGGCCAAGCGGCCTTTTCGTTGAGGGTGGTTTTTACCACTGGGGCGGTAGTAGTTTTGCTGGCTTTTTTGGCCGCTGGCGCTTTGGCGGGTGCTGGAGCAGCGACTGGGGCAGGTGCCGGAGCCGTCGTTTTCTTGGCAGCGGGTGCTTTTTTGGCAGCGCTGGCCTTCTTGGCGGGTGCGGGTGCTGGGGCGGCCACTGCTACGGGAGGCTCGGCCACTGCGGCTTTGGGGGCGGCAGCCTTTTTGGCCGCTGCTTTTTTGGCCGGTGGTGCCGGTGCAGGAGCTGGCTCTGTGGCAACTGGAGCTGCTGCGGCGGCTTTGGGGGCGGCAGCCTTTTTGGCCACTGCTTTCTTAGCCGGTGCCGGTGCAGCAGCAAGCTCTGCTACGGCTTCGGCGACAACGGCTTTTTTGGCCGGAGCCGCTTTTTTGGCCGCCGTTTTGCTGGCTGGAGCGGCTTTTTTGACCTCAGTGGGTGCAGGCGCAGGGGCAGCTACCGCAGGGGCGACTGTTTCAGCCGCCACCGTTTTTTTGACAGCTGCTTTTTTGGCCGGGGCCGTTTTTTGCGGGGTTTCGGCCTTGGGGGCCGCAGGTTTCTTGGCAGTTGCCATCATGTTCTCCTTGGTACGGTAAGCAAACGCGCTGCCACCTGCCAACCCTTGGGGGTAGCACAGCAGCAGAACGAGAAAAGGAAAGTCATGGGGGTGCCGTGGTGTGTAGGGGATTCAATCCCAAGACAGGGCACCGCCCGACTGGTATTCAATCACGCGGGTTTCAAAGAAGTTGCGTTCCTTTTTCAGATCGATCATCTCGCTCATCCAAGGGAAGGGGTTTTCTTCGTGCGGAAACAACGCTTCTAGGCCGATTTGGGTGGCGCGACGGTTGGCGATATAGCGCAAATAGCCTTTGAACATGGACGCATTCATGCCCAGCACGCCACGCGGCATGGTGTCTTCGGCATAGGCATATTCCAAATCGACAGCGTGCAAAAACAGTGCTTTGATTTCTTCTTGGAAACTGGCAGTCCAGAGGTGCGGGTTTTCTAGCTTGAGCTGGTTAATCAGGTCAATGCCAAAATTGCAGTGCATCGACTCATCGCGCAAAATGTATTGGTATTGTTCAGCCGCGCCGGTCATTTTATTTTGCCGCCCCAGCGCCAAAATTTGCGTAAAACCGACGTAGAAGAACAGCCCTTCCATCAGGCAGGCAAACACAATCAGGCTCTTGAGCAGCGTTTGGTCGGTCTCGGCAGTGCCGGTTTTGAAGGCCGGGTCCATGATGGCCTCGATGAACGGAATCAGGAACTGGTCTTTGTTGCGGATGGACGGCACTTCGTTGTAGGCGTTGAAGATTTCGCCCTCGTCCAGCCCCAATGATTCGACAATGTATTGGTAGGCGTGGGTGTGGATGGCTTCTTCAAACGCTTGGCGCAGCAAAAACTGGCGGCACTCGGGCGCGGTGATGTGGCGATAGGTGCCCAGCACGATGTTGTTGGCCGCTAGGCTGTCGGCGGTGACAAAAAAGCCCAGATTGCGCTTGACGATGCGGCGCTCATCCTCGGTCAGGCCGTTGGGGCTTTTCCAGAGGGCGATGTCGCGCGTCATGTTGACTTCTTGCGGCATCCAGTGGTTGGCGCAGGTGGCGAGGTACTTTTCCCAAGCCCATTTGTATTTGAACGGCACCAGCTGGTTGACATCGGTTTGGCCGTTGATGATGCGCTTGTCAGCCGCATTCACGCGGCGCTGGCTGCCGGTGTTGGCCAGCACCGGGGCCGCTGGCATGACTGCTGGCGCTGCTGGTGCCGAAGGGGCAGCCACGCGCACGGTGGGCGCGGGCATGGCCTGAAAATTCAGCGGTGAAAACTCTGTGGGCGACAACGCACCCCAGCGGTTTTTAGGCAGACCGTTGTCGTGTGGTTTTTGCAGTGTGGGCGTGACGTCTTCGTCCCAAGTCAACATAGATTTTCCAATGCTCGAATTATGAGAGCAGCGCTTGCAAATGGAAAGCATCCAAGCGCTGTACGGTGGGGGTTTTTACGCTTTTATGACCAAATTTATTGGCAGGCTTCGCAACCGGGGTCGTCAATGGCGCAAAAGCGCACATCGGTAGCGGGTGCTTCTGGTGCTTCTAGCGCAGTAGCTGCCGCTGGGGCCGAGGCCACGGCGTTGAGGTGCTGGCGCTGTACGGTACTCATTTCGGCGTGGGTGGCGCTTTGCGTGCGCAGGTAGTAGGTGGTTTTGAGGCCACGCAGCCAAGCCAGCTTGTAGGTTTCGTCGAGCTTTTTGCCCGAAGCACCCGCCATGTAGATGTTGAGGCTTTGCGCTTGGTCAATCCATTTTTGGCGACGCGAGGCGGCCTCTACCAGCCAAGTGGGGTCAATCTCAAAGGCGGTGGCATACAGGGCTTTGATGTCGGCAGGCACCCGGTCAATCGCGTGCAAGGAGCCTTTGAAATACTTGAGGTCAATCAGCATCGCCTCATCCCACAGCCCTAAGCGTTGCAGGTCACGTACCAAGTAATGGTTGATGATGGTGAATTCGCCCGATAGGTTCGATTTGACGGACAAATTGCCAAACGAGGGTTCAATCGAGGCATCCACACCCACAATGTTGGAGATGGTGGCGGTGGGGGCAATGGCGACGCAGTTGGAGTTACGCATCCCATCGCGGGCAATTTTGGCGCGCAGCGCATCCCAATCTAAAGTTTGCGAGCGCTCTACTTCGACATAAGCACCACGGGCTTGGGCCAGCAAATCAATCGAATCTTTGGGCAAGATGCCCCGGCTCCACAAAGAACCGTCGTAGCTGGAGTAGCGCCCACGCTCGGCGGCCAACTCGGTCGAGGCCCAGTAAGCGTAATAGCAAATGGCTTCCATTGAGCGGTCGGCAAACTCCACCGCTGGCATGGAGGCATAGGGCAGGCGCAAGGCATACAGTGCGTCTTGGAAGCCCATCAGCCCCAAACCCACTGGCCGATGGCGCAAATTGGACTCGCGCGCTTTGGGCACGGCGTAGTAGTTGATGTCAATCACGTTGTCCAGCATTCGCATGGCCGTGCGAATGGTGCGCTGGAGCTTGTCGTGGTCCAGCTCTTTGCCGTGCGGGCCATCTTTCAGATGCTGCGCCAAATTGACCGAACCAAGGTTACAAACGGCGGTTTCGGTGTCGCTGGTGTTCAGGGTCACCTCTGTACAGAGATTAGAGGAGTGGATAACCCCCACATGCTGCTGTGGCGAGCGCACATTGCAGGCATCCTTGAAAGTAATCCACGGGTGGCCGGTCTCGAACAGCATGGTCAGCATCTTGCGCCACAGGTCGGTGGCTGGCAGTACGCGGTGGTGGGGGATTTCGCCCCGGTCGGCTTGGGCTTCGTAAGCCACATAAGCGCGTTCAAACTCAGCGCCAAACAGCTCGTGCAAATCGGGCACATCCGAGGGCGAGAACAGCGTCCAGCGGCCTTTTTCCATGACACGCTTCATGAACAGGTCTGGAATCCAGTTGGCGGTGTTCATGTCGTGCGTGCGGCGGCGGTCATCGCCGGTGTTTTTACGCAGCTCCAAGAACTCTTCGATGTCGAGGTGCCAAGTTTCCAGATAGGTACAGACGGCCCCTTTGCGTTTGCCGCCGTTGTGCGCCAAACCGGCTACGGTTTGGTAAGACGCATCGACATCTACTTTCAAATCCACCACCAGCGGCTTGGGCGTGATGGGACGCACGGCCCGCACGCGCGAGAACAACACGCCATCGCGCACCAGCCAATTGCGTTTGCCCACGGCTTGGCAGCCTACACGTTCTGCCAAGGCTGGGATGGCCGGAATACGTAAATCAATACTGGTGCTGCTACCGTCAAATACGGCTTGCGAACCATCGGAACGCTGGCCGGTATGGTGGTGCTGGCGGGTACGCTTTTGGCCAGACACCGGCACACCCAAGCGCAGCAATTGGTAACGCACCCCGTGGGCCAGCGGCTCGGAAGCCGAGGTGAAAGTCAACTCTTTGCCACGCGCAACACAGCCGTCGGTTTCTAGCAAGCCTTGCAACAGCGCCAGCGTTTGCGTGGTGGGCAAATGGCTTAGGCGGGGGGCAATGCGCTTTTGGTGTTGCGCGTCGTACAAATCATCATGGGTAAAGGGCAAGGTGGGCGCTCCGGCACCCACCATGCGCCCGGTGGTGCCATCGCGCAATGCGCCTTGACCTGCCGCCCAGTGGATTTGGACATAGGTGCTGCCACGGGCTGTTTCCCAGTAATGGAAGCCACGCGCCTCCAGATAATGACGCACAAAGGCCAAATGCGTGTCGCGCTGCGGGTTGCCGGAAACACCCCACTGTTGCCCCTCTTTAGACAGATGCCCATCCCCGAGCAAAATGCCATAGAGCCGGGCATCGTCTTCGTCTAGGCCCTGCACCGGAACGACTTCGGTGGGAATAGCAAAGCCGATGTAATCGCCCGTCTGCAACTGGCCAGAATCGACCCAACGCGCGGTTATTTTGCCCTTGTCCAGCCAAGCCTCGGTGCGTGCATTGGCCTGCCCCAAAGGTACGCCTTGAATCGCCCAGAAGGGATGCGCGTCGGTCACTTCCAGTGGCTCGATAGCGTGTTTGACCTCAATCGCCACCATAGGGTCAGTCTGGTTATAGACCATGCGCTGCGTTACTGCGCGATACTGGCCGCTGTGGCCCAGCACCAAATCACCGGCATGGATGTCGCGCAGTGGGCGCGGCCCGGTGGCCGTATAGACCAAGGTATCGGGGGCAAAGCACTGGTTTACCGCTACGGCGGTATCGTTGACCACCTTCAAAAACGGCACCACGCCTTGCGATTCGCCATTCGTGCCTTGGATATGGCTGCCCAGTGCGCGCACGCGCGTCCAGTCGTTGCCCAAGCCACCGGCAAACTTGCTCAACAGGGCGTTTTCTTTGATGGATTCGTAGATGCCGCCCAAATCGTCGGGCACGGTGGTTAAGTAGCAGCTGGACAACTGCGAGCGCAACGTGCCGCTGTTGAACAGCGTGGGCGTGCTGCTCATAAAGTCAAAGCGCGACAGCACCTCGTAGAACTCAATCGCGCGCGCTTCGCGGTCGCTTTCTTGCAAGGCCAGCCCCATCGCCACGCGCATAAAGAAGGCTTGTGGCAACTCAATGCGTTGCTTGCGTACATGCAAAAAGTAGCGGTCGTACAGGGTTTGCAGGCCCAAGTAATCAAATTGCAAATCGCGCGTTGGTTGCAAGGCTGCCGCCAAACGCGGCAGGTCAAATTGCAACAGCTCGGGGTTAAGCAATTGTTCTGCCACGCCCTTTTGGATAAAACTGGGGAAGTAATCGGCATAGGCGTTGGCCATATCGGCCAAGGCCACCTCGCGGCCCAGCACTTCGCGCGTCATGGTGTGCAGCAACAGCCGGGCGGTGGCATAGGTGTAATCGGGGTGCTGCTCAATCAGGGTGCGGGCGGCCAAAATGGCGGCTTTATAAACTTCCTCTAGCGGCACGCCGTCGTAGAGGTTACGCAAGGTTTCTTGTACGATAGGCTCGGGCTGCACCTCGGGCGGCAGGCCAGTGCAAGCATCGGCCATCAGGCGTTGTAGGCCCTGCATGTCCAAGGCCACCAAGGCACCATCTTGTTGTAGCACCTGTAAGGGGGCCACTGGGGCTTGGGTGTCGGCCTCGGCTTGGGCGGCGGCGCGCTCTTGGGCGCGGCGCTCACGGTACAGCACAAAGGCGCGCGCCACTTCTTGGTGGTCGGAGCGCAACAATTGCAGCTCGACTTGGTCGCGCACATCGTCAATATGGAACGTGCCGCCTTCGGGGCGCGAACGCAGCAGGGCATAAACTACTTTTTCTGTCAGGCTGGCGATTAACTCGCGCAAACTGGCCGAAGCATCTCCTTGGCTGCCCGAGACGGTTAAAAATGCCTTGGTGACGGCAATGGCGATTTTGGCGGGCACAAAAGGCACCACATCGCCGGTGCGCCGCTGAATTTGGTAGCGAGAAAAGTCCACGTCAGCAAAGAAAGTAGCAACAGAAGAAGTCGAGGTAGCGGTGGGCATGGCATCCTTGGCTGGAGCGGTATAAAAGGCATCGGGCGCCGAAAAAATGGGCGCCCGATGCTCAAAACAAGAGAAACAAAAACAGGATGCAATAGCGCTTGACCCACTACCTATAGCGTATGGGCCAATCTTTTTGCACTAGCGGTAGTGTATCCGACCACTGTCGCCCTTGCCGCCAACCGGGCCAGAGGCCACCGGTTTTAGCGGCTTATCTGTGCCGGAAAACAACCTGTATTCCAGCACAATTGCTGCTGCAACTGTACCCAAGCAAAGCCGGGGCCGGGGTCTTGTTTGCGTCCGGGCGCAATATGCTCATGGCCAGCAATGTGGGCAATGGGATAACGCTGTGCCAAGTCTTGGCACAGTTGCACCAAGGTGGCGTATTGTGCCGGGGTAAAGGTATCACCCTCTAAACCCTCTAGTTCGATGCCGATAGAGTCGTCATTGCACTGCGCGCGCCCCCGGTAGCATGATGCCCCCGCGTGCCAAGCGCGTTGCTCTACATCGACAAATTGCCACAGTGTGCCATCACGCTGGATAAAAAAATGCGCCGATACCTGCAAGCCGCGAATACTTTGGTAGTAGGGGTGCGCGTCCCAATCCAAGGTGTTGGTGAACAAGGCGGGCACGCCATCGCCGCCATACTCGCCCGGCGGCAAGCTGATGGAGTGCAGCACGATTAAATCCAACACCGTCCCAGCAGGGCGCGGGCCAAAGTTGGGTGAATCGCGGCGTACCGCAGTGCGATACCAGCCGCCTTGCCATACGGGATGTTCAAGGTTCGGCATGGTCAGCGCAAGACAGCGATTCAGCCGAGTCTGCCTCGTGTGGGGCGGTGATGTTCAGGCGGGCAATGCGGTAGCGAATTTGGCGCAAGCTGATGCCCAGCCGGGCGGCAGCGGCGGTGCGGTTGAAATGGGCCTCGTGCAGGGCGCGCACCAGAATGTCGCGCTCTTGCTGGTCTAACCAGGCTTGCAAATCGTTGGGCAAGTGGCTACCGTCCAAGGGAATGGCGCTGGTGGGCAAGCCTATGGGCGCTTGTGTTGGCGCGCTGCTGGCGCTGGGGGCCATTTCTAGTGCTTCTTCTACTTGCAAGTGTTCGCCATCGCTCAGGGCCACGGCGCGGTGCAGTAGGTTTTCTAGTTCGCGCACATTACCGGTCAGGGGATGGCGTGCCAGCGCGGCCAAGGCTTGCGGGGTTAAGCTGGGCACAGCCGCCCCAGATTCTTGGGCAATGCGGGCTAACAAGGTTTGGCACAGGGCGGGCAGGTCTTGGCGGCGCTCGCGCAGGGGCGGAATGACGATTTCAATCACATTCAGCCGGTAGTACAAATCTTGCCGAAAGCGCCCGGCTTGCACATCGGCGGCCAAATCGCGGTGCGTGGCACTGACGATACGCACGTCCACGGTTTCTTCTTGCGTGCTGCCCAAAGGGCGCACACTGCGTTCTTGGATAGCGCGCAACAGTTTGGACTGCATCGGCAGGGGCAAATCACCAATTTCGTCCAGAAACAAGGTGCCGCCCTGCGCCGCCTGAAAATATCCGGGCCGGTCTTGCATCGCGCCGGTATAAGAGCCTTTGCGTGCGCCAAAAAATTCGGCCTCTAACAGGTTCTCGGGGATGGCACCGCAGTTGACGGCCACCAGCGGCCCGCCAGCGCGCTGGCTGCTGGCGTGCAGGGCTTGGGCCACCAATTCTTTGCCGGTGCCCGATTCGCCGCGCACCAGCACTGGGGCCATACTGCGTGCCACCTTGAGCACGCGCTGTTTGACATTCCACATGGCTTCGGACTCGCCCACCAGCCGCTCTAGGGCGGCGTTGTTGTCTTCGGTGGCGATGGCGGCGGCAGCGAGGTGGTTGGGGTGCGGGCTACTGCGTGGCGGCGGCACCCCGCCCGTGCCCTGCACCGCCGAGGCCACCACCGAGCGAAACTGCTTGAGGTCCACCGGCTTGGTCAGGTAATCAAACGCGCCACAGCGCAGCGCTTCGACGGCATTTTCTGCCGAGCCGTAGGCCGTCATGACCACGCAGCGCTCGCGCCGTTGCTGCTCGCGCAAGTCTTGTAGCAATTCCATGCCAAAGCCGTCGGGCAGGCGCATGTCGGTAATCACCACATCAAAGCGCAGGGCCTGCAATTGCTGGCGGGCTTCTTGGACGCTGGCAGCTGTCTCGACCCGGTAGCCCGCGCGCAGCAAGGTCAACTCGTACAGGGTACGCAAATCGGGTTCATCGTCAACAACCAAAATCGAGGCGGCAGGAGCGTTCATGGTGGCCTATTTATTTACAAGTGTAAGCTGATTTTTACCAATAGGTTTGAACGGTGGCCTATTTGCATCGAACCATTCTAGCCGCTACTCTACAGCTACTTTGGCAAATGCCGCCCGCTGACCAGGCGCTCTGTCCAGTGGCCAAAGTGCCAAAATACCGCTTTGGTGCAAAATGCAGTCACGGCTGCCCAATGGTTATAGCAGGCCAATGCAGTGTCGTCAATGTGATAAGTGTATTATTAAACCCATCAATTTCAAAAAACGATGTCGCTATATTCTCAACTGCAAGCCGCTAAGAGCGAAGAAGACGTTAAAGACGTTTATATTAAAGCCATTGGCCTTAAAGGCTTTACCAAAGGATTGATTGATATTCAAACCAAAGAAATATGGTTTGAGGCCAAAGACACAGGGCGCAATTCTAGCTACGCGATGTTTACGCAACTGCTGCATTATGTGCAAGTGGCATTGAATGCAGGCGACACCGTGCCGCCATTTTTGGCAGTGATTGACACTGAAAAAGCCGCGCTGATGAGAAGCGCCGATGTGTTACCATTTTTGGCGAAGAAAACCGTCAAATGGGGAAAATCTGCCAGCAAATATACCCAAGAAGCCTTGGATGAAATATCGGCGCACATTGGCACGCATTTTGTATCGTTCAAAATAGCGACGCACGAAGAAGAATTTTTAGCCACCGTCAAAACGGCGATTCAATCGGGTGATTTGATTCGCACGCAAATTACGCCAGACAACCTCAAGCAGGTGTTTGATAAATGGGTAGCGATGATTGGGCGCGAAATTGCCGGGGTGAAAGAAGAAGATTATGCCCTGTTGTTTTTTGCCGATATTATGCACGATGGCACTGTGTCCACCCATGCCAATTTACCGGCGGAATTATTGCACAAAAATGGTGCGCCGGTGTTTAGCTTGGCGGGGCGCATGTTGGAATTGGGCAACAAAGAGGGCTATCGGCAATTTTGGGCCATTTATCATAAGCCACCCAAATCAGAATACCGCGATTATCTGCTAGAGCGCCGCGATAGCCTGATTCCGGTGGATGAACGCAGTTTTAAGGGCGCGTATTACACGCCGCTGCATGTGGTGGATAAAGCCTATGATAAGTTGACCGAAACGCTGGGCAAAAATTGGCAGCGTGAATATATTGTCTGGGATATGTGCTGTGGCGTGGGTAATTTAGAGGTCAAGCACAGCAATCCGCGCAACATTTATATGTCCACGCTAGACCAAGCGGATATTGACGTGATGCGCGCCACCAAAACCTGTGTGGGGGCGCAGCGCTTTCAGTACGATTATTTGAACGACGATATTACCGAGGATGGCAAGATTGATTACCGTTTGAGCAATAAAGTACCGCAGGGACTGCGCGATGCGATTGCAGTAGGTAAAAAGATTTTGGTGTTGATTAATCCGCCGTATGGGGAAGCTGCTAATTCGCAGGGCAACGAAGGCAAAAGTGCGATTGCCAAAACCAACATCGGCGCATTGATGAATAATGCCGATTATGGTTACGCCGCACGGGAATTGTTTGTGCAATTTTTGGTACGCATCGCACGCGAAATACCAACCGCCACTTTGGCGATATTCAGTAAGTTGAAGTATGTAAATGCTCCCAACTTCGAAAAATTTCGCCAAGCGTGGCATGCACAGTACCGAGGGGGCTTTGTCGTGCATAGCAAGGCGTTTGATGGTCTCAGTGGCAATTTTCCTATTGGCTTTTTGATTTGGAAAATTGATTCGATTGCAAAAAAAACCACACCGCTCACAGAGATTGCCGTTGAGGTGCTTGATAAAAATGCAAAGGCTATGGGGGAGAAGGTATTTTTTAACGTCCCTAACGCACAGATGCTGAGTGGCTGGATGCAACGCCTGAAGAAAAACCAAACGGACGTTATTCCATTGATTAATGCTATTACGCCGACGAAAAAGACCGAACACATCAGAAATACAACATGGTCAGATGGGGCAATTGGCCATTTTTTCTGCAATGGCAATGATTTTCAGAATGCCGGAACGATGACCGCCATTTTTTCGTCTGTTCACTCTATCGGCCACGCTGGCGGCTATTTCATTACCCCTGAAAACCTTTGGCAATCTGCCATCGTTTTTGCGGTACGCCGCCTCATTAGGCCCACTTGGCTCAATGACCGTGACCAGTTTTTACAACCCACCGAGCCGCTCACCGACGAGTTCAAAACAGATTGCCTGATTTGGATGCTTTTTAATGGCAGCAACCTCACGGCAGGAGCCGACGGCTTGGAATGGAACGGCAAAACTTGGTCATTGGTCAATCACTTTATCCCCTTCACCGAGGCGGAGGTGGATGCCCCAGACCGTTTTGAATCCGATTTTATGGTGCAGTATTTGGCAGACAAAACCCTGTCGGCAGAGGCGCAAGCCGTGTTGGACGCAGGGCGCAGTTTGTGGCGGGCTTATTTTTCTTACACCGATGCACGCACCGTGCGCGATGCCTACAAGCTCCATCGCCCCGATGTCGGCTGGTACCAAATTCGCAATGCGCTCAAGGCACGCAATGCCAGCGGCGACACTGCGCCCGTCAACTTCAGCCCGTTCGAGTTGGCCTACCAAGCCTTGACCGAAAAATTGCAGCCCCAAGTGTTTAGCTTGGGCTTTTTGCGTTGATGTCTCGATGGCCGCTTAGAAAACGGTAGCGGTGCGCTCTTGGCGCGCAGGCTTGCGAAAATGGACGGTAAAGGCATTGCCCTCGGTGGGGCCGCGCTCGGTGGGGCGCTGCAAACGCTGGTAGCTGATAGAAGCACCGTGGCGCTCGCACAGTTCGCGGCAGATATACAAACCCAACCCACTGGAGCGGCTTTCGGAAGAGAAAAAAGGCTCGAACAGGTGGCGCTCTACCGATTGGTCTAGCCGCGCGCCATCGCTCCAGACTTGCACGCTCAGTTGTCCGCCACCGTGGCTGCGCGTGAGCAGTTGCAGCGCATCGGGGGCGGCGCTCATGTAGCGCAAAGCGTTGTCTAACAAATTGACCAGCACGCGGCGCAGGTGTTCGGCATCAAACTCTACCGGTGCATGGTCGGTTTGCAGTGTAACGATGCCCATACGCCGCGCCGGGTCGTGGTTTTGCCAGTCGTGCCAAATTTGCGCCACGGCCTCATCCAACGCCAGCGTGGCCGCTGGGGTATAGCCGATTTGGCTTTGCACGCGCGCGATGTCTAGCACGTCTTCGGCAATACGCACTAGGCGCTCGGCGTTTTGTTGCACCATCTGCGTGAGGCGTTTTTGCAGCGGGTCGTGCAGTTCTTCATCCAGCAAGGCATTGGCTTGCATGATGGCGGCCAGTGGGTTGCGGATTTCGTGCGCCACCGCCGCCGACATGCGCCCCATAGCGGCCAGCTTTTCGGTACGCAAGCGGGCTTCTAGCTCGCGCAAGTCGTGCAAGAACATCACGCACAGGCGTTCTTCATCGCCATCAGCGTTGGCAGCGGGCAGCGGCGTGAGCCAGCAGCGTACATGCAGCCCGACCGGACTTTGACCGGGCCACAGCAGGGTGGCATCGGCGGTTTGGGCCAAACCTTGGTCAAAAGTGTGCTGTGCCAGCTGGCCCAGCGGCTGCCAAGCGGCTTGCTCTAGCAAAGAAAACGGCGGCAACAGCGTTGGCGTATGGCCCAGCAAGCGCAAAGCAGCTGGGTTGGCCATGCGGACGGTATGGGTCTCATCCAGCACCAGCACGCCATCGCTGAGGTTTTCTATCACCAAGGTACTGACTTGGCGCTGCATTTGCGCGGCGCGCCGGTTGTGCTGCGCCACTTGGCTCTCGCGCACCAAGCGGGTAGAGAGCTGATGCACCAAAAATGCCACGATAAAGTAGCCGGTGCCCGTCAATGCTGCTTGCAAATAGCGTGGTGCGGGGTCGCCATTGCCTTCCCCGCCCAGCCACCACGCCCAGCCCAGCAGCAGCAAGGTGGCCGCTGCCGTGGTGCCCCAAGCCAGCATCAAGGTGCCCAGCACTGCCGCCATCAGGATGGGCAGCCCCAACAAGGCGGTAAAGTTCATGCCGCCCGTGTGCAACCATTGCAATAAGCCCACGGCCAGCAAATCTACCCCGATGGAGGGCAACCATTGCGGCCCCGCGTGCGGCGCCGGTGGCGCGTGGCGGCCCCAGACGCGCACCAGCAGCGTCGCTACCAAATACGCCAACGGTACGCCCAGCATCCAAGTATCGGCCTGCTGGCTCAAGACTTGGCCAATCGCTTGCAGCAACAGCAGCGCCAAGGCCACCATCACCCGCCCGGTTAAAAACCCATGCCATAAACGCAAAAAAGGCCGGTCTTCGGCCGCCGGAGAAAACGGTGGGCGGGTCTCGGTGCCCAAACTAGACAGCGGCATTTGGCACTAAGAATGGAAATGGAAATGGAAATGGAAATGAGAATGGAGGTGGGGCATCGCTTCAGGCTACGGGTGCTTTATGTGCCGCGCCCCAGCACCACTTCCAGCACAAAGCGCGAACCCGCGTAGGCCAACAGCAGCAGCAGGGTGCCGACATAAAGCATCCGCACCGCACTGCGGCCACGCCAGCCAAAACGCCAGCGCCCCAGCAACAAAGCCGCCAGCGTCGCCCACGACAACACCGAAAACACCGCCTTGTGGTCCCAGCGCCAAGCACGGCCATAGAGGGCCTCGGTAAACAGCACCCCAGCCAGCAGCGTGGCCGTGAGCAGCACAAACCCCGCCGCCACAAAGCGAAACGTTAGGCGCTCCAAGGTGAGCAGCGGCATACCGCTGTGGGCCTCTAGGCCCCGGCGCATTTGGCGCTCGACGCGCACCATCAACGCCGCATGGATGACTGCTGCCGCCAGTAGGCCATAGCAAGCAATGCCCAACACCAAATGCAGCGGCAACCACGCCGATGCCGTGACGGGCAGCGGCTGACCCGGAAACAGCAGCGCCAGCAAGACCGCCAGCGTCCCGAGTAAGGCCAGCGCCCAACGCGCCTGCAATTGCGGAAACCATTGGCGCTCAATCGCATACACCGTCAGTACCAGCCAGCCGGTGGTGGACAGCGCTGGGCCAAAGCCAAAGCGCGGTACTGCGCCCAGCATGGCCCAAGCCAGCACCGCTGCATGGCTGCACCATGCCAAAGCCAAGGCCGGACGCGCTGCTGGCGCTTGCCAACGCGCGGGCACGGCTGCCGGAACCGCATAGGCGGCAGCAGCCACCAATCCGAGCAGCCACAGGGCCGGGGATGCACTGGGTAAAATCATGATGCTGCACAGTTTACCTTTGCCCGCTGCCCACCGCCTTGGCACCGCCGCTTGCTGCCATCTTGGCGCTAGGCGCTTCTTTCCTCATTCCAGAATACCGCTCTATGGCCTCCGCACTTACCGATAAACTCTCGCGCCTCGTCAAGGAGATGCGTGGCCAGGCCCGCATCACCGAATCCAACGTGCAAGACATGCTGCGCGAAGTACGCATGGCCTTGCTGGAGGCCGACGTGGCCTTGCCCGTGGTGCGTGACTTTATCGCCCGCGTGAAAGAAAAAGCCCTGGGCCAAGAAGTGCTGGGCAGCCTCAAGCCGGGGCAGGCGTTGGTGGGCATCGTCAACCGCGAGTTGGCCGCCACGATGGGCGAGGGCGTCTCTGACATCAACTTGGCCGCACAACCTCCGGCGGTGATTTTGATGGCCGGTTTGCAAGGGGCGGGTAAAACCACTACCACCGCCAAGCTGGCCAAGCACTTGATTGAAAAGCGCAAGAAAAAGGTACTCACCGTTTCGGGCGACGTGTACCGCCCAGCCGCGATTGAGCAGCTCAAAACCGTCACCAAGCAAGCTGGGGCCGAGTGGTTTCCTAGTACGCCGGACCAAAAGCCGCTTGATATTGCCCATGCAGCGCTGGATTACGCCAAAAAGCACTACTTTGACGTGCTGCTGGTAGATACCGCAGGCCGTTTGGCGATTGACGAAGCGCTGATGCTAGAAATCCAGCAACTGCACGCGGCGCTCAATCCGGTCGAAACCCTGTTTGTGGTCGATGCCATGCAGGGCCAAGATGCCATCAACACCGCCAAAGCCTTCAAAGAAGCGCTGCCCCTGACGGGCATTGTGTTGACCAAGTTGGATGGTGATTCGCGCGGCGGTGCAGCGCTGTCGGTACGCCAAATTACCGGCGCACCGATTAAATTTGCCGGGGTCAGTGAAAAAATTGACGGCCTAGAAGTGTTTGATGCCGAACGCCACGCCGGGCGCGTGCTGGGCATGGGCGACATTGTGGCCTTGGTCGAGCAGGTAGCTGCTGGCGTGGATATGGAAGCGGCGCAAAAGCTGGCCGCCAAGGTCAAAAGTGGCGATGGCTTTGACCTGAACGACTTTTTAGGCCAGCTCCAGCAAATGAAGCAAATGGGCGGCCTGTCCAGCCTGATGGACAAGCTCCCGGCGCAACTCACCGCCCAAGCGGGCGCGGTGGACATGGAAAAGGCCGAAAAAGAAATCAAGCGCAAAGAAGGTATCATCCAAAGCATGACGCAGTTAGAGCGGCGCAAGCCCGAACTGATTAAAGCCACACGCAAAAAACGCATCGCCAACGGTGCCGGGGTGCAGGTGCAAGAGGTCAACCGCCTGCTCAAAGAGTTTGAGCAAATGCAAACCATGATGAAAAAAATGAAAGGCGGCGGCCTGATGAAAATGATGAAAAAGCTCGGCGGCATGAAGGGCATGGGTGGCATGGGCGGAATGCCCAAAATGCCGTTCTGAAAATACTTTTTTAACGCACGGAGTCTGCCATCAGCCACGCCGCCGCCCCCCTCCTTCCGCCCGATATAACGGTACTAGAGCGCGGTTGGTTGTCGGCCAATAGCGTGGTTTTTACCGGCGGCCCCGCTGGTGCCGCCGTGGTCGATACCGGCTATGGCAGCCACGCGGCGCAAACACTGGCTTTGCTAACGCAGGCACTCAATGGGCACCAGTTAGAGCGCATTCTCAACACCCACCTGCACAGCGACCACTGCGGCGGCAACGCCACGTTGCAGCAACATTGGCCGCACGTAGAAACCGCCATCCCGCCGGGTTTGGCCGCTGCCGTAGCTGCCTGGGATGCCCACGCCCTGAGCTACACGCCCACCGGCCAAGATTGCCCCCGCTTTACTTACCAAACCCTGCTGCAACCGGGTAGCCAAGTCTGGCTAGGCCAACGGCCTTGGCAAATCCACGCCGCACCCGGCCACGACCACCATGCCATCCTGTTGTTTGAGCCAGCGCAAGGCATTTTGATTTCGGGTGATGCGCTGTGGCAAAACGGCTTGGGCGTGGTGTTTCCAGAGTTGGATGGCGATGCTGCCTTTGCCGAAGTCGCTGCCACTTTAGACCTGATTGCCGCTTTGGCCCCACGCACCGTTATACCGGGGCATGGCCCGGTGTTTCAAGCAGTGCAGCCAGCGCTAGACAACGCCCGTCGCCGCCTAGAGCGTTGGGCGCAAAACCCCACACAACACGCACAGCACGCGGCCAAGGTGCTGCTCAAATACAAATTGCTAGAGTGGCAGCAGATTGCACAGCCCGCGCTGCAACACTGGCTAGAGAGTACCCCTTACTTTAGCCAGCTACACCGTACCTATTTTTCCGAGCAACCGTTACAGTATTGGCACCGCAACTTGGCCGATGAACTGGTGCGTTCTGGAGCGGCCCGTTGGCAGGGCAGCTACCTGCATAATCTTTAATCGGTTCTGTTGTTTAAGCATCCAAGATAGCCCAGCAAAAAAGGATGCGGGAAAGGGTTGTGCCCCGGCACGACGCGCTATCCACCCTTGGCATAGTGTGCCAGGGCCTCCCGCAAGTTACCCGATGCGTACTGTGTTCGATCCGCTGCTTCTGTCTTCGCTGTCCATGGATGTCATGGCCGTCAATCGGGGCACGCCACAAGGCATTGCCCAGCGCCAGCAGGCCCGTTTGGCCCAGTTGCTAGAGTCCACCTTGCGCGGATCGCGTCTGTACCGCTCACTCTGGCCCGCTGGCACCACAGCCCAAACGCCGCTAGAGCAATTGCCCGTGGTCACGCGCAGCCAGCTCATGGCCCATTTTGACGACTGGGTGACCGACCCGCAGATTAAGCTAGACGCTGTGCAGCAATTCACGGCTGACCCAGCCCACATTGCCGAGCCTTGGCTAGGGCGCTATATGGTCTGGGAAAGCTCCGGCACCAGCGGCCAGCCGGGCATTTTTGTGCAAGATGTGGCCACTATGGCCGTCTATGATGCGCTAGAGGCTTTGCGCCGCTGTGCCACCCGCCCCTTAGCGCGCTGGTTAGACCCTTTGGGCCTGACCGAACGCATCGCCTTTGTTGGGGCCACCGGCGGGCACTTTGCCAGTTACGCCTCGGTGCAGCGCCTGCGCGCCATCAACCCGGTGCTGGCCAACACCATGCGGAGCTTTTCTATCCAAGTGCCCACCCCAACGCTGGTGGCGCAGCTGAATGCGTTTTCTCCTACCGTGGTCGTCACCTACCCCACCGTGGCTGCTTTGCTGGCCGACGAGGCCCAAGCGGGCACCTTCCGCGCCCGCCCGCGCGAAATCTGGACGGGTGGCGAATCCCTAGGCCCAGCCGTGCGTACCCACATCCAAAAACGCTTGGGCAGTTTGGTACGCAACAGCTATGGCTCCTCCGAGTTTTTGGCCATAGGCTGGGAATGCGCCCACGGCCAGATGCACGCCAACACCGATTGGGTCATCTTAGAGCCTGTGGATGAGCATTTGCGCCCGGTGCCGCCGGGCCAGCCTTCACACAGCGTCTTGCTCACCAACTTGGCTAACCGGGTGCAACCTCTGGTGCGCTACAACCTCAGCGACCACCTGACCCTGCACCCCGAACGCTGCGCCTGCGGCTCGCCGCTGCCGGTGATTAGCGTACAAGGCCGCCACGACGAGCCTTTGGTGATGGCCGGTGCCAATGGCCAGCTGGTTACGCTGCTGCCGATGGCCTTGTCCACTGTGCTAGAAGATGAAGCCGGGGTGTTTGATTTTTATTTGCACCAATTGGACGATTGCACCTTGGTGCTGCACCTGCCCCTAGAGGGCGACGTAGGCCGCGCTGCCTTGGCCAGAGGCTGTGCCGCTTTGGTGGCCTTTGCCACCGCCCAAGGCGTGGAGGCCATCCAAGTGCAGGCACAATTGGGCCAAGCGGTGCCGCGTGGCCGCAGTGGCAAAGCGTGCCGCATCACCGCCTGCCCACCGGCCTAAAGCCACTGCCACCAAATTTTGCCAGATAGCTGGCCTGCGGCCCAGCCGTAGGCTGCTGTTGTGCGCCTTGGTTTTGTCATAGAAACCGCATTTTTTTGTCACAGATTTGTCGCCAAACGTGGCATACCATGTGCCAAGCATCCAGTACGGGCACCAAGAAACTAATCTTGCTTGCGGGCATCCCAAGAAGCAGAAGGCCTTTCATGGGCTGATTGGTGTGTCAGTCATAAACGGACTTTGGCATACTGCCTTTTTTGTAATGTATTGAGCCTGAAGGTTTTGCAATGGATAAAGCTACTACTGCCTCCTCGGTGCCATTTGAACGTCAGCGTGAAGCCACCAAAGCGCTAGATGAAACGTTTCATGGTTTTTTAACACGCAGCACAATGGGCTTGTCACCGATTGCGCTGGCACTGGCCGCTGCCGATTGGGCGATGCACTTGGCCGCCTCGCCGGGGCGACAAATGGTGCTGGCACAACGCGCCTTGGCCCTGAGCCAGCAGGCCGTGGCCACCGCTGTTTCTCCGCCCGAGAACGAACACGGCCAACCGCTGGTGGACAACGACAACCGCTTTACCGACCCCAGCTGGCACCAATGGCCTTTTAGTATGCTCAAAGAGGGCTACAAGGCCAACAGCACTTGGTGGCGCGAAGCCACGCAGGTCGAGGGCGTGTCGCGCCACCACAACCACATGGTGGAATTTTTTACCCGCCAAATCACCGACACCTTTACCCCCTCCAACTGGCTACTGACCAACCCCGAGGCCCTCAACAAGGCGCAAGAAACCCAAGGCCAAAGCCTGCTGCAAGGTTACGAACATTTTGCCGCAGACCTGCGTAAGGCCGAAATGGCGCGTAGCGAGCCAGAAACCCTAGAGCCGTTGACCTTTGAAGTGGGCAAAGACGTAGCCATCACCCCCGGCAAGGTGGTTTATCGCAACCGCCTGATTGAGCTGATTCAGTACAGCCCGACCACCGACAAAGTTTATCCAGAGCCACTGCTCATCGTGCCTTCGTGCATCATGAAGTATTACATCTTGGATTTGTCGCCGTCCAACTCGATGGTGCGCTATTTGGTGGGCCAAGGCTACACGGTGTTCATCATTTCGTGGCGCAACCCCGATGCCTCCGACCGCGAGTTGGGTATGCAAGATTATTTGCATTTGGGCGTGATGGATGCCTTGGCAGCCGTCAAAGAGCGCACCGGTGCGCCGCGTGTTCATGCCTTGGGTTATTGCTTGGGCGGCACCTTCTTGGCGATTGTGTCTGCCGCAATGGGCCGCCACACCCGCATGGTGAAAAACCAAGGCAATGCCCGCCGCCGTGCCGAAGACAAATCCATGGAGCGCCTGCCCGAGCTGGCCACCGTGACGCTGCTGGCCGCCCAAACCGACTTTACCGAGCCGGGCGAGATGGGGGTCTTCATTGACGATGAACAGCTCAAAACCCTGCGCCATCAAATGGACGAAAAGGGCTACCTGCCCGGTAGCGTGATGGCTGGCTCCTTCCAGTTCTTGAACATGCGCGAGCTGGTGTTTATGCGTAACACCCGGCGCTATTTGCTGGGCCAAGAAGAAGCCGATTTTGACTTGATGAGCTGGAACGCTGACCTGACACGCCTGCCCGCACGGATGCACTCCGAGTACCTGTCTTCGTTGTTCTTGAACAACGCTTTGGCCACTGGCAAGTACCGTGTCGATGGCCAAGGCATTGCGCTGATGGATATTCATGCCCCGATGCTGGTGGTAGGTACCACGCGCGACCACGTCTCGCCTTGGCGCTCGGTCTATAAAATCCATCTGCAAACCGACACCCACGTCACCTTTATTTTGGCCGCTGGTGGCCACAACGCCGGTATTGTGTCCGAGCCTGGCCGTCCACGGCGTAGCTACCAAATCAACAGCATCGAAGACAACCAAGGTTGGGTGGACCCCGATGAATGGTTGGCCAATGCCCCCACACGCCAAGGCTCGTGGTGGGAAGCGATGGATGCTTGGCTGAAAGAGCGTTCGGGCAAACCGGTAGCCCCCCCAGCCATAGACCCTGCCAACGTACTCTGCGATGCCCCCGGCGAGTATGTCATGGTGCGCTATGTCGATTGAGGAGATTGCACCCTCTGACGCGCACCTGACGGGCTATTTGCAACGCATGAGCGATTCGGTCGAGTCTATCAATGCACGCATTGCCCGACTGGCCACCACGCTGGGTATCAATCTGCAAAACGAGAGCGAACTCAACGATGTGCTAACGCAAAACGACGAGCGTCCCGTTTTGGTCGAGCGGCGCAAGCCCGGCGCTGCCCGCCCCGAAATGACCCCCGAGCGGCGCAAATCCCATTTGCGCCAAGAACTGCGTGCCTTGCTGGTACTGCGCTACGGCGTGACCACCCGCTACGTAGAGCAGCTGGGTGCCGATACCACGCGCCATATTTTGGTCAGCGCCCAAGACAAACTCGAACGCGAGGGCTTCAAGCCCGGTGCTGCCGGGGTTGACTTGCGGCGTGTATTTAAGGGGCTTTAGCCCATTTTCTGGCACACCTTGTGCTTTGCCAGCAGACGCAGCGCCGCTGCGCCTGGCTTTTCTTTGGAGTTTTTTGTCCATGACGCTCAACACATCCTCTTTCGGTTTGGCAGGTAAAAAAGGTCTCATCCTCGGCGTGGCCAACAACAGCAGCATCGCCTGGGGCTGCACCCAAGTGATGCACCAACTGGGTGCCGATTTGGTAGTTTCCTGCCTGAACGAAAAGGCGCGCCGCTTTGTCGAACCCCTGACAGAGCCTTTGGGCGTGGAGCTGCTCAACTGCAACGTCGAAGTGCCCGGCGAGTTGGAGGCCACCGTAGAGCGCGCCGTAGAACGCTTGGGCCATCTGGATTTTGTCATCCACTCGATTGCCTGGGCACCGCTGGAAGACCTGCACGGCGACGTGATTGACAGCTCCAGCGAAGGTTTTGCGCGCGCCATGAATGTCTCTTGCCATTCGTTTGCCCGTCTGGCCAAGTTGGCATCACCACACATGCGTAATGGTGGCTCCATGCTCAGCATGACCTACTTGGGCGCCGATGAGGCTGTGCCCCATTACGGCCTGATGGGCCCCGTCAAGGCGGCGCTAGAGTCTTTAACCCGCTACATGGCGATGGAACTCGGCCCGCAAGCGATTCGCGTGCATGCGGTATCGCCCGGCCCCATCCTGACCCGTGCCTCCTCGGGCATTGCCAGCTTTGACGACCTGATGGCCAACGCCGCGCAAAAATCGCCGCTCAAGCGCTTGGTCACCTTGGAAGAAATTGCCAATCTGTGCGCCTTCCTATGCTCCGATGCTGCTTCGGGCATGACGGGCCAAACCATTTATGTCGATGGCGGCTGCCACGCAATGGCCTAAGCCGCGCGCCTTGCCTGCCCATTGACTGTTTTTTAATTTCAAGGATTTTTGTACCATGAACATGCCAACCCCCACCGCTGAATGGATGGAAAACGTCACTTTTGACGAAATGAGCGTGGGTCAAAGCGCCCGCTTGTTGCGTACCGTCACACAGGCCGACATCGAAGCCTTTGCCGCCGTCTCTGGCGACATCAACCCGGCCCACCTGAACCCCGAATACGCCGATGCCACCATGTTCCACGGCGTGATTGCCCACGGCATGTTGGGTGCAGCGCTGATTTCGGCCCTGTTTGGCACCAAGTTCCCCGGCCCCGGCACCATTTACTTGGGTCAAGAACTCAAGTTCACCAAGCCGGTGCGTATTGGTGACACCCTCACCGTCAGCGCTACGGTGTCGGAAAAAGACGAAGAGAAAAAGCGCGTCAAGATGAGCTGCTTGGTCACCAACCAAAAGGGTGAAACCGTGCTCAAGGGCGATGCCAATTTGATGCCCCCCACTACCAAGGTGCGCGTCGAAAAAATCAACGCTCCCCAAATCCAACTGTTTGACCCCGAAGCGCGCTTCAATGACCTGCTGGCGCGCGCCGAGGGCTTGGAGGCCGTGCGCTGCGCCGTGGTGCATCCTTGCGATGAAGGTTCGCTCAGCGGTGCAATGGACGCTGCCCGCCACAAGCTGATTGTGCCGGTGCTGATTGGCCCCGAAGTGCGTATCCGCCAAATCGCTGCCGAGTTTGAGATTGACCTCACGGGGGCAGAAATCATCTCGGTCGAGCATAGCCACGCTGCCGCTGAACTGGCCGCCAGCATGGCCGCCAAGGGCCAAGTCGAAGTGCTGATGAAGGGCAGCTTGCATACCGATGAACTGCTGCACGCCGTGCTGTTGCAACCCAGCTTGCGTACTGGCCGCCGCATGTCGCATGTATTCCGCTTTGACGTGCCGCTGTACCCCAAACCGTTGCTGATTACCGATGCCGCCCTCAACATCCAGCCCACGCTGGCCGAGAAGGTGGACATCATCCAAAACGCCATCAACTTTGCCCATGTGATGGGTGTAGCCAACCCCAAGGTGGCGATTTTGGCCGCCGTGGAAACCGTCAGCCCGAATATGCCCTCCACCTTGGATGCCGCCGCGCTGTGCAAAATGGCCGACCGGGGTCAAATCAAGGGTGGCGTACTCGACGGCCCCTTGGCTTTTGACAACGCCATCTCGCGCCATGCTGCCGACATCAAGCACATCAAGTCCGTAGTAGCTGGCGATGCCGACATTTTGGCGGTGCCCGATTTAGAAAGCGGCAACATGCTGGCCAAGCAGTTGGAATACCTGGCCGGTGCCTCTGGTTCCGGTTTGGTGCTGGGTGCGCGCGTGCCGATTGCCCTGACCAGCCGCGCCGACGGCCCCATGAGCCGCGTGGCTTCGGCCCTGCTGGCGGTGTTGGCGGCCCACGCGGCCCGCGCTGCCAAAGTGGCGGCTTCTACCACTGCGGTCTAAGGGGGCACTATGGCTATTCTTGCTGTCAATGCCGGTTCGTCTTCGCTGAAGTTCTCTCTGCACCCGCTCCAGCATGGCGGCAAGGTGCAGCCTAGTGTACTCAATGGGTGCATCGAGGGCCTAGAACCCGGCGGCACCCCCAGCATGGATTGGAGCTTTGCCGGGCAGCGCCACCAAGAGGTGATTAACACCCCTGCGGGCGAGTCCTCCTTCCAACGCGCGCTGGCCCGCCTGCGTGCTTTGCTGGCCGAGTTAGAAGGTGCGCCCACCATCCATGCGGTGGCGCACCGCGTGGTGCATGGCGGCCAAGCCTTCAAGCACAGCGTCTTGGTAGATGCTACGGTGCTGGCGCAACTGGAAAGCCTCAACTCGATGGCCCCGTTGCACCAGCCGCACAATGTCGCTGGTATTCGCTCGTTTCAGCAGGCTTTTCCCAGTCTGCCGCAAGTGGCCTGCTTTGACACCGCCTTCCACACCAGCCTGCCCGAAGTGGCCAGCGCGTTTGCGCTGCCGCAATCCCTGACCGAGCAAGGCGTGCGCCGCTATGGTTTTCATGGTTTGTCTTACCACTACATCATGGACACCCTGCTGGAGCAATCGCCGCGCGCCAAGGGGCGGGTGCTGATGGCCCACTTGGGCAATGGTGCCAGCTTGTGCGCTGCCGTCAATGGCCGCAGTGCTGCCACCACGATGGGCTTTTCTGCCTTGGATGGCCTGATGATGGGCACGCGCAGCGGCACGATTGATGCCGGTGTGCTGCTGTATCTGATGGAGCAAGGCTGGGACCACGACCGCATCCAAAAACTGCTGTACAAGCAAAGCGGTTTGCTGGGCGTGTCGGGCATCTCGGCCGACATGCGCCGTCTGCGCGCCGATGGCAGCGATGCCGCACAGCGCGCCATTGACCAGTTTACCTACCGCGTCGTGCGCGAAGCGGGTGCCCTGATTGCCAGCATCGGCGGTTTGGACGTGCTGGCCTTTAGCGGTGGCATTGGCGAACACGACACCGTCTTGCGCGCCCAAGTTTGCCAGCGTTTGGGCTGGCTGGGCGTGCAAATTGACGAAAGCCGCAACGCCCAAGCCACGCGCGATGCTATCTGCGCTATCCATGCGCCGGGCAGCAGCATCGAGGTCTGGGTGATTCCAACCGACGAAGGGCGCGTTGCCGCACGCGAAGCCGCTGGCCTGTTGGGCCAAAGCGATGATGAGCTGGAAGACGCAGCCGCGCTAGAAGCTGTCGCATAAGCGCGCCAGTTTGCCAAACATCGGGGCCGAGTGCCCCGATTTTTTTGGGCGTTAGGCGCTATGCCAGAAAATACGCCCATGCCCCATCCTCTTGACCTGATTGTGGCCTACGCCGCCACGCCAGACCCGGCCTGCCAAGCCAGCCTGCAAGGCTTGCGCCTGCCCCATTTGCAGCGCCTGTTGGCCCGTTTGTCCCCCGCAGCGCAAGCACTGGCCGAGCCAGACCCGGCCCAGATTCCACTCTCTTTACCGCATGAACGCGCTTGGGCGCAGGCATGGGGCCTGCCCGATTGCAACGGCCATATCCCTTGGGGCGCTTGGCACGCGCAACAGCAGGGGCTGCTCAATACTCCCAACAGCGGCAGCGGCAGCGCTTGGGCTTTGCTGGTGCCCTGCTATTGGCAAGTAGGCACCGACCACATTACCGTGCATGACCCAGCGCAACTGCAACTGACGCAGCAAGATGCCCAAACGCTGCTAGAAATTGTCGGACCTTGGTTGGCCGAAGAGGGCTTGCAGGTGCAAGCCGACACCCCCACGCGCTGGCTGATGCAGGGGCCACTGCTGGCCGATTTGCCCATGCCCTCGTTAGAGCGCGTACAAGGCCAAGACGTGCGCCAGTGGATGCAGCACCAAGCACAAAATCCACACATCAGCGCCAGCCAGCGCCGCGCAATGCAAGTTTGGCAGCGCCTGCACAGCGAGCTGCAAATGCTGCTCTACACCCACCCCTTTAACGATGCCCGCCAAGCCCAAGGCTTAGCCCCCGTGAATGCCTTTTGGCTGCATGGCGCGGGCTGCTTGCCCCAAGCCGCGCCGGTGGATGCGGCCTCAGTGCAGTGCATTCAGACCCTGCAAACACCGGCCCAAAACGGCGACTGGCAAACGTGGGCCAAGGCATGGCAAGCACTGGATGCCGGGCCGCTGGCACAATGGCTAGACCATATCCAAACCGGTGGTGCAGCACGGCTAACGCTGTGCGGGCCACACACGGCCCTGACTTGGCACACGGCAGCGCCGCGCAGCCTAAGCCAGCGCTTGTCTCGGCTGTTGAGGCCGGTGTCTTTCCTTGAGGTGGCCAAAAAATTATGAACTCCAATGAAACCCTGCAACGCTTGTCTTGGACGGCCTCGTGCCCACTGTGCGGCCAGCCCAACCAATGTGCTATCGCTTTAGGTAAATCCGCCGAGAGCTGTTGGTGTATGACCACCCCCATGAGCCTGCTGGCCTTGGCCCTGATGCCCGAGCAAGAACGCGGCCAACGCTGTATCTGTCCGGCTTGCGCCCAAGGGATTAATCCAGCTTCGCACCCATGAGCCAAGCCCAATCGGTGGCGGCCCTCGAAGCCCGCTATGGCGAACGTTACCGCTGGCTGCTGCTGTTATCGGTGATGGTGGGCACGATGGCCTCCATCATGTCCTCCACCGTGGTGAATGTGGCCGTGCCCGGCATGAGCCAACACTTTTCCTTAGGGCAAGAGCGGGCGCAGTGGGTATCTTCGGGCTTCATGATGGCGACTGCTGTTGCCATGCTGACCACGCCGTGGTTGCTCAATCGCTATGGCTACCGGCGCACCTATGTTGGCGCAGTGTTGCTGCTGTTGCTGGGGGGCGTGGTGGGGGGCAGCACCAACCAGTTTGACGTGGTCTTGCTGGCGCGCGTGGCCGAAGGGCTGGCAGCGGGCGTGGTGCAACCGATTCCAGCTGTCATCATTTTGCACGCCTTTTTGCCGCACGAGCAAGGGCGCGCCAGTGGCATTTTTGGCATGGGTGTGGTGCTGGCCCCAGCACTGGGGCCGAGTGTGGGCGGCTTGCTGGTGGACTGGTGGGGCTGGCGCTCCATCTTTTTCATGGTGGTGCCCTTGTGCTTGGCCTCGTTGTGGCTGGCGTACCGCTTTGTGCCCGTCACGGCACCCGGTGGCGTCACGGCGGGCCGCCATGCGGCAGCCTTAGATTGGCGCGGCCTGCTGCTGGGGGCGGTGGGTACGCTGTGCCTGCTCAATGGGCTGGTGATGTTGCACAGTGGGCCGGGGCTGCAAGCGGCGGCCCTGTTGGGGGCCGCCTTGCTGGCGCTGCTGGTGTTTGTCTGGTGGCAACTGCGGCAAACCACCCAAGGGCGCAAGCCGTTGATGGATTTACGCATCTTTGCCTATCGTCCGTTTGCAATGGGCAGCGTGGTGGCCTTTATTTACGGTACCGCCTTGTTTGGCTCGACCTATTTGCTGCCGGTGTTTATGCAGGTGGGGCTGGATTTATCCGCCTCCCATGTGGGCACCATCATGCTACCAGCTGGGGTGGTGTTGGCCACTACCATTCCCCTGGTGGGGCGCATGGCCGACCGCCAACCCACGCACCGCTTGGTGATGATTGGGCTGGCACTGATGGCGCTGTCGTTTATCTTGATGGTCTGGGTGCGCCAAGAAATGTCTTTGTGGGTGTTGGTGGTGTTTACCGTGATTGGACGTATCGGGCTGGGCTTTGTGTTGCCCTCGCTCAATTTGGGGGCCATGCGCCCACTAGAAAAAAGTTTAATTTCGCAAGGCTCTAGCGCCATCAGCTTTTTGCGTACCTTGGGGGGTGCAGCGGGGGTGGGCTTGTGTGGCATGGTGCTGGAATGGCGCTTGGCCGCGCACGGTGCCTCGCTGCACGCTGCTGGCCCCAATGCCGAACGTCTGGCCGCCTTTGGCGAAGCCTTTTTGCTGCTGGGGGCCTTGTGTCTGCTGGCTTTGGTGGCCGCTTGGCAGTTGGGCCTGCCACCCGCTACGCCAGCGGTGCCGGTGGCCCCGCCAGCTCCCTGATATTTTTTACCCGATTCGCGAAAGC
This sequence comes from Giesbergeria sp., assembly GCF_028686475.1. Lineage (GTDB taxonomy): Bacteria > Pseudomonadota > Gammaproteobacteria > Burkholderiales > Burkholderiaceae_C > Simplicispira. Next base: position 45,063 of record NZ_JAQUCA010000009.1, read on the forward strand.
CCTGCCATGTGCCAATTGCTTGGAATGAACAGCAACACCCCCACCGATATCACCTTCAGCTTTAGCGGCTTTGCCCAACGCGCCGGGCGCACCGGCGACCACTGCGACGGTTGGGGCATTGCCTTTTTTGAAGACAAAGGCGTGCGCCATTTTGTCGATCACCAGCGGGCGGTAGATTCACCCATTGCCGATTTGATTCGGCGCTACCCCATCCACAGCCGCAACGTAATTGCCCATATCCGCAAAGCCACCCAAGGCGTGGTCAGCCTAGAAAACTGCCATCCGTTTGTACGCCAACTCTGGGGGCGCTATTGGGTATTTGCCCACAATGGTGATTTGAAAGACTTTCGTCCGCGCCTGCACAGCCATTTTCAGCCCGTGGGGGCCACCGACAGCGAACATGCCTTTTGCTGGATCATGCAAGAGTTGGCCAAATCCCATGCCGATGTGCCCAGCGTGCCCGAACTGACCCTCACCCTGCGCGAGTTGGCTGCCCGCATCGCACCGCATGGCACCTTCAACTTTTTGCTCTCTAACGGCCAAGCGCTGTGGGCACACGCCTCGACCAATCTCTACTACATCGAGCGCCAACACCCGTTTGCCGAAGCCCAATTGGCCGACGAGGACATGCGCGTTGATTTTTCTACCCAAACCGCCCCCACCGACCGCGTGGCGGTCATCGTCACCGCCCCCCTGACCAGCAACGAAAATTGGCAGGCTTTTGCCCCCGGCCAGCTTAAGGTGTTTGTGCAAGGTCAAGCTTGCGGCTAAAACTTGCCAATGGCCCGATGTTGCATTGCAGCGTGCAATTTTCTTGTCAGGCGGGTAGAGTAAGCCTCTTCTATCTGCTATTGCAGCCTTTGTGACCGCTCGTACCCCTGTCCATACCCCCATTACCGTGCCCACCGGCACAGGAGAACTGTCTATGGCGAGATGGATTCTCTTTCCCTATCCGCAGCGCTACCAATACGAGCCAGACAGCTTGGCCGTACAGTGGCCGCTGCTGCACCAAGGCGATACGGAGCCTGTGCCCCATGATGGGCAGCTGCTGGCTGCTTGGGCGGCGTTTCACAACGGACAGTTTCAGCAAGCCCGCGAGCTTGGTTTGGCCGCTGGCCCTGCCGGTTTTACGGTGGCCAATTTGGCCACGGTGGTCTATGCCCGTTACCTAGAAAAACGCGAACGCACCCGGCAAGAATTGTTTTTAGAGGCAGCCGAACGTGCCCAAGACCAATTGCAGGCCGAAGTCCACAACCCCAATGCTTGGTATTGCCACGGCTTGGCGTTGCAGCATTACAGCCAAGGCATTAGCGTGGCCAAAGCCTTGGCCCAAGGCATAGGCAACAAGGTCAAACACTCCTTAGAGCGGGCAATTGCTTTGGCCCCCGGCCATGCCGATGCACGTATTGCCTTGGGGGCCTTCCATGCCGAAGTGATTGACAAAGTAGGCCCCTTGATTGGTGGCATGACCTATGGGGCCAAAAAAGACGTGGCTTTGCGTCTGTTCCAAGAGGCATTGCAACTGCATCCAGAATCGCCCTTGGCACGCACCGAATATGCCAATGCCTTGCTGATGCTAGAGGGGGATAGCCGCATGGCCGATGCCACCGCCCTGTATGAGCAAGCCGCCAGCAGCAACCCACTGGATGCAGCGCAATACTTGGCCGCCGAAATGGCCCAAACCGAATTGGCCACCGATGATTGCGACGATTGGCAGGCCACAATCCCGCGTTAAACCGCGTTAAACCGCGTTAAGCACCAAAGCGGCGCGCGGCAATTTCTAGCAAGCCATCAAAAATCAGGTTATCTACCAGCTCGAAGCTGCGCCCCATGCTGGGGGCCATCTTCCAGCCTGCGCCACCGGTCATCATGCAGGCGGGTTCGGCACCGCAATGTTGAATGACATGCTGCACCATGCGCTCTACCGCCCCGGCAATGGCAAAGGTACCGCCGCTGGTTAAAGCATCGCTGGTGTTGGTTGGGAACATGCAGACTTCGCCCGTGGGTACATGCAGCCCAGCCGTGCCCGACTCTAAGGCGCGCAACATGATGCCGTGGCCGGGCAAGATAAAACCGCCCAAAAAATGGCCCTCCGCATCAATTGCCTCTACCGTGACGGCGGTGCCCACCATCACCACCACCAGCGGGCGGGCGGGGCCGTGGGCCAGCAAACGTTGGCGCGCGCCAATCATGGCAATCCAGCGGTCACAGCCTAGGCGTGCTGGGTGGTCGTAGCCATTGACAAGGCCCGCCTCTTGGGCCGAGGCCACCACCCATTGGGCCGATACATCCCACAGCTCCATCTGCTCTTCTACCCGGCGTTTGATGGCATCGCCCGCCACCACGCAGCCCAGCATGTGCGTAGGAAGGGGCAACTGCGCCCAAGCGCCTTCGGCCAGCCGGTCCACATGGTCTAAAAATTCGGCCCCTTGCGCCAGCAGTGCCGCTCCGGGGCTAGGGGTTTCGTACAGCGCCCATTTGAGGCGGGTATTGCCGATGTCGATGGCCAAAAAAGTCATGACACCGCTTCCCAAGTGGTACCGTTGGGGCTGTCTTTCAGCACAATGCCTTGTTCTAGTAGTTGTTTGCGGATACGGTCGGCCTCGGCCCAGTTTTTGGCGGCTTTGGCGGCGGCACGGGCGGCAATTTGGGCTTCGATGGCGCTGGCAGCCAAAGTGCTACCAGCTTGCAAGAAGTCTTGTGCTGGCGTTTGCAACAGGCCCAAAATGCCCCCCAGCGCTTTGAGCAGCCCGGCCACTTGGGGCGATTTGCTGCGGTGGGCCTCGCTGGCCAAATCAAATAGCACCGCTACGGCTTCGGGGGTGCCAAAATCCTCATTCATTGCGGCTTGGAAGCGGGCTGCATACGGGTCAGTCCAGTCGATGCTGACTTGGGCGGGCGCTACTTCGTGCAAGGCGGTATAGAGGCGCTTGAGCGCGGCGCGCGCATCGTTCAGATGCACATCGCTGTAATTGAGTGGGCTGCGGTAGTGGCTACGCACGACAAAGAAGCGCACCGTCTCGGCATCAAACTTTTGTAGCACATCGCGGATGGTGAAAAAATTGCCCAGACTCTTGGACATTTTCTCGTTGTCGATGTTGATAAAGCCGTTGTGCATCCAAAACTGCGCCAGCGGCTGACCGTGTGCGCCTTCGCTTTGGGCGATTTCGTTCTCGTGGTGCGGAAACTGCAAATCAGCGCCGCCACCGTGGATGTCAAAAGTAGGGCCTAGCAGCGCGCAACCCATCGCCGAGCATTCAATATGCCAGCCGGGGCGGCCTGTGCCGAAAGGGCTGTCCCATTGCACGTCTGCTGGCTCGGTCGGCTTGGCGGATTTCCAGAGGACAAAATCCAGCGGGTCGTGTTTGCCGTCTTGCACCGCCACGCGCTCACCCGCATTCAACTCGTCCAAAGATTTGCCCGACAGCTTGCCATAGCCCACAAACTTGCGTACTGCATAGTTCATATCGCCATTGCCAGCTTGGTAGGCCAAGCCCTTGTCTTGCAGTTGGCCAATCAAGGACAGCATCTGCGGCACGTAGTCGGTGGCGCGTGGCTCGTGGCTCGGGCGCTCGATGCCCAAAGCATCGGCATCTTGGTGCAGCGCGGCAATCATGCGGTCGGTCAGGCTGCGGATGGATTCGCCATTTTGTACCGCGCGCTGGATGATTTTGTCGTCAATATCGGTAATGTTGCGTACATAACTGACGCGGTAGCCACTGGCTTTGAGCCAGCGTTGCACCACGTCAAACGCCACCATAGAGCGCGCATGGCCCAGGTGGCACAGGTCATACACCGTCATGCCGCAGACGTACATGCGTACATGGCCCGGCTCCAGCGGCGAAAATGCTTCCAAGGCACGCGATAGCGTGTTGTAGATACGCAGACTCATGGGGTAGTGGGGGAGATATAGGAAAAGAAGAGGCCGACGGCCGACCGGCAAGCAATAGCCGCACGCACAGAGGGAATAGACAGCAGCGCAATACCCCCTCCGCTACAATCCGCGCCAGTATAAGCGCCAGCGGGTCTGTTTCGGCCCTTCCATTTTTCCCTCTTCATGATGCACGTTCGCCGCACCTTCTCCCATGCTCTGCGCCTGTTAACTTTAACTGCACTGCTGGGTGCCAGCGTGGCCTATGCCAATGAATATGCCAATATCCAGAAGCTATTGAGCGTCGGCAAATCCGCAGAAGCATTGGCCCAAACCGACCAACTATTGCGTGCCAAGCCGCGCGACCCCCAATTGCGCTTTCTGCGTGGCATCGCCTTAACGCAAGAAGGCAAGCGCGAGCAAGCGATTGCCGTTTTTACCAAACTGACCCAAGATTACCCCGAACTGCCCGAGCCTTACAACAATTTGGCGGTGTTGTATGCCGGGCAAAACCAGTTTGACAAAGCACGCGCAGCGCTAGAAATGGCCATTCGCACCAACCCCAGCTACGCCACTGCCCACGAAAATTTGGGCGATGTCTATGCCCGCTTGGCCAGCAGCGCCTACAACAAAGCCCTGCAAATGGATGCCACCCAAACCGCCAGTGTGCAGCCTAAGCTAGAACTCATCCAAGGGCTGCCCCAGCTGGGGGCGGTGCCTGCCCCCATCGTAGTGGCAGCGGCCCCAGCCATTGCGGCCAAGCCTGCGCCTGCGCCTGCCCCTAGCCCGGCTTCTGCACCACCGCCACCGCCGCCTGTGGCCAGCCCAGTGGCTGCACCTGCCGTTGCTGCTGCTCCGGTGCCTGCTCCTGCACCTGCTCCAACAGCCGCGCCTGTGGATGCCGCTGCCGTAGCCGCCGTGACCACTGCCGTACAAACATGGGCCAGCGCTTGGGGCAATAAAGACCTGAATACTTACTTTGCCGCCTATGCCAAAGATGCCGTTCCCTCGGGCAAACAAAGCCGTAAACAGTGGGAGGCTGACCGGCGCGCACGCATCACGGGCAAGACCAGCATCAGCGTGAAGGTGCAAGACCTCAAAGTAAGCCCGCAAGGCGATAGCGCTACGGCGCGTTTTCGCCAAGATTACAGCGCTGGTGCGCTACAAACCAGCAGCCGCAAAACACTAGAACTGCGTAAAGTGCAAGGACGCTGGGTCATTGTGCGCGAAACGGTGGGCCAATGAGCCTTGCGCCGCATCCTGTCGGCAGCCCAGGGCAGCGCTACCCAGTGTTTTAAGGATATGCAAGTAATACCATCAATGCACATGGATTTAAATTCTCGGCATGTAGCCCGTGCCCCCCTGCTGGCGCTGGTTTTAGGCGCTTTATTGGCAGTGCAGGCTCCCCTTGTCGGCGCGCAAACGGGCAAAAACAGCCCAACCGCCAAAACCAACCGCAAGACCGAGCGCGCCCCGCTGGTCGATGGTCAAGCCGAAACCCGCTTGTTAGCGGTGTACCAAACCATTGGCCAAGGCCAGCACCGCCAAGCCTTGGCCGATGCCGAAGCGCTGGTGCGCGATTACCCCAACTTCCAGTTAGCCCAATTGGTGTTGGGCGATTTGCTGGCTGCCCGCGCCCGCCCCATGCAGCCCACGGGGGCCGTGCCCGGTGCCCACCTGCCCGACAACTTGACCAGCGTCAGCGACAACACCAATCTCCATGTATTGCGCGAAGAATCTCGCCGCCGTTTGCAAGCCTTGCACGCTCGGCCACCAGCCAACACCATCCCAGCGCAATTTTTAACCTTGGCACCGCGCCAGCGCCATGCGGTGGCCATCGATGCCTCGCGTTCGCGCCTGTACCTGTTTGAGAACACCCGCGATGGCCTGCGCTTGGTGGCCGACTATTACGCCTCGGTGGGCAAGTTGGGTATTGATAAATACGTCGAGGGCGACCAGCGCACCCCGATTGGCGTTTACTTCATCACCAGCCGCCTAGACCCGCGCAACCTGCCCGAGTTTTACGGTGCTGGCGCTTTGCCAATCAACTACCCCAATCCGCTCGACCAAAGCCGGGGTAAAACCGGCAGTGGCATTTGGCTGCATGGCACACCGCCCGATCAATTTGCGCGCGCCCCCCAAGCCTCAGACGGTTGCGTGGTGCTGTCTAACCCCGATTTAGAACGCCTGTTACGCAATGTAGAGCGCGCCACGCCCGTGATTATTGCCCCAGAACTGCAATGGGTGGCCCCCGACAGCGTGGCCACGGCCCGTCAACAGTTTGACACCATCTTGCAAGCCTGGAGCGACGCTAAACTGCAAGGCAATGTCGATGGCTTGCAGCGTTTTTATGCCCCAGAATTTAAAAACGCCGCGCAGCAACCGCGCCAGCAATGGCTCAGTAAACTGGCTATCAGCACCGACGCGCAGCGCAGCAAAGGCATAGAGCTGAAAGATAAATCGTATCTGCACTGGCGCGATAGCAACGAAACGATGGTCGTCACCTTTGGCGAAGTCACCAAGGGCGAGCGCAGCGGCACCACGCGGCGCCAATACTGGAAGCGCCAAGGCGAACAGTGGCAAATATTCTATGAAGGAGTGATTGGTTGATGCTGTCCAAAAGAAAATCCCTGCTGGCGCTGGCCAGCACCAGCTTGGCCCTGTGCTTGGCCAGCTTGCAACCCGTAGCCGCCCAAGAGGCAGCGCCCAAAGTCAAGCTCAGTACCTCGATGGGCGACATCGTGGTGCAGCTAGACCCGGCCAAAGCGCCCAAATCGGTAGAAAATTTCCTCAGCTACGTTAAAGATAAGCACTACGATGGCACCATCTTTCATCGGGTGATAGATGGTTTCATGATTCAAGGGGGTGGCTTTACTGCCGACATGCAGCAAAAACCCACCAAGGCCCCCATTTCATTGGAATCGGGCAACGGCCTGAAAAACCAAACCTACACCATCGCAATGGCGCGCACCGGCAACCCGCACTCGGCCACGGCGCAGTTTTTTATCAACGTCAAAGACAACGACATGCTCAACGCGCGCCAGCCCGGCCACGATGGCTACGCCGTGTTTGGCAAGGTGATTGACGGCACCGCTGTGGTGGACAAAATCAAAGCCGTGCCCACTGGCAACAAGGGCTTTCACCAAAACGTGCCCAGCACCCCCGTCACCATTACTTCAGCTACGCTGTTACCTTAATTTTCTTCACCAAGGTTTTTTGTTATGAGCAACCCTCAAGTCGAACTGCACATTGCCAACTACGGCGTTATCACCCTGGAGCTGGATGCCGAGAAGGCCCCCAAATCCACAGCCAACTTTTTGGCCTATGTCAACAAGGGCCACTACGACAACACCATTTTCCATCGCGTGATTCCGGGCTTCATGATTCAAGGCGGCGGCTTTGAGCCGGGCATGAAACAAAAAGAGTGCGATGCCCCGATTGAGAACGAAGCCAACAACGGCCTGAAAAACGCCACCTACACCGTCGCAATGGCGCGCACCAATGACCCCCATTCGGCCACTGCCCAGTTCTTTATCAACGTGGCCAACAACGGCTTCTTAAACCACACGGCCCCCAGCGCCCAAGGTTGGGGCTATGCGGTGTTTGGTGAGGTGGTCTCGGGCACTGAAGTGGTAGACAAAATCAAGGCGGTCAAAACCGGCAACAGCGGCTTCCATGCCGATGTGCCCAAAGAAGACGTCGTGATTGAAAAGGCTGTCGCCCTGTAAGCCTACCGCCCTGTATCGCCGTGCTTGCCACCGTGCCCCGGTTCGAGGAGTTTGCTGCTCCATCGCACTGGCGCACGGTGGATTTCATTTCAGACTTGCACCTGCATCTGGGCGATGCAGCCACCGTAGCCACATGGCAGCGCTATTTGCACAGCACCCCTGCCGATGCGGTGTTTATGTTGGGTGATTTATTTGAGGTCTGGGTGGGCGACGATGCCTTGGCCGAGGTCGGTAGTTTCGAGGCCGAATGCGCCAGCGTATTGCACGCCGTGGCCCAGCAGCGTGCGCTTTTCTTTCTGCCCGGTAACCGCGACTTTTTGTTCGGCCAGCGTGCCGCCCAGCATTGTGGTCTGCATCTGTTGTCCGACCCCTGCGTGCTGCAATGGCGGCAGCAGCGTTACCTGCTCAGCCACGGCGATGCCCTGTGTGTGGACGATGTGGATTACCAGCGTTTTCGGCTGGTAGCGCGCAGTGCGGCATGGCGAGACGCTTTTTTAGCCCAGCCTTTAGCCCAGCGCCGCACGCACGCACGCCAAATGCGCCAAGCCAGCGAAGCGCGCAAACAACCGGCCACCTTCTATCCCGATGTGGATGCGCCTAGCGCCATTGCTTGGCTACAAGCCGCAGGGGCCAGCAGCCTCATTCACGGCCACACCCACCGCCCGGCAGAACATACTTTGGCCCCGCATTTATCGCGCACCGTCTTGAGCGATTGGGACCTGCTGGCCCAGCCACCGCGCGCCGAGGTACTGCGTTTGGATGGCCACGGTTTGCAGCGCATCGCGCTGGCCTAATGCGCTATGGGTAGGCCATTTTGGCAACGCGGTTGGCAGCGTTTGCGCGGCCTTATCGCCCCACTGCCCACCATCACCGATGCCCTGTGGCTGCCTACCCTGCACCGCTACCCTTTTTTGGCCCACTTGGACTTGGCCGAACAGGCCAAACTGCGCGTGCTGGCCGCACTGTTTTTGCGCGACAAAGAATTCCAAGGCGTGCATGGCTTAGCAGTGACTGACCAGATGGCGGTAGAAATTGCCGCCCAAGCCTGCCTGCCGTTGCTGCATTGGGGCCAGCCCGAAGATGCGCTAGGCTGGTACGACGATTTTGTCGGTATCGTGCTGCATCCAGCGCCTGCGCGCGCACGCCGTCAGGCGGTGGATGCAGCAGGTGTGGTACACCACTACCGCCAAGTGCTGGCGGGCGAGGCCATGTCCGGCGGCCCCATCATGCTCAGTTGGCCCGATGTGCGCCACAGCCGCGCCGGTAGCAATGTGGTTATCCACGAGTTTGTGCATAAACTCGATATGCGTAACGGCCCCGTCGATGGTTGCCCACCCTTGCCTGCTGGCTTCATGGGCACACACAGCGCCCGTGCGGCCCATGAATGCTGGTGGGCCGCTTGGGAGCCAGCCTATGCCCATTTTCAGGAACAGGTCAGTCTGGCTGAGCGTTTTGGCCACCACTGGCCGTGGTTAGATGCTTATGGAGCCACCGACCCGGCAGAATTTTTTGCCGTGGTATGTGAAGCCTATTTTGTGCAGCGCCAGCGTTGCGGGGCAGAGTTTCCGACGCTGCTGCCCTTGCTCGATGCGTTTTTTGGCCCAGCAGCGGGCGCGCAGCCTTAAAAAGAAGGCTGCCGCGTGGCCAGTGCTTCTGCCCATGCTACCGTGGCTGCTACCTCGCCCACGCGCAATTCGTGGCCCACGGGAAACTCCCGAAAGGTGGTATGGATGGGCGTGTGTTCTAACTGGCGACGAATGGATTGGGCATGTACTGCGGGCACCATCGCATCGTGTGTGCCGTGGCTGACCCACAACTGGCGACCTTGAAAGGCCGTGCGCTCGGCCTGAAAATCTAGCATTTTGGGCAATATTTCGGGCAACAAGCGCCCATGCCAAACCACCGCAGCGCGCATCAGCTCTGGACGCATCAACAACAGCGAGAGCGCCATGATGCCCCCTTGGCCAAAACCGGCCAGCACCACATGCTCGGGGGCAATGCCCAAAGACAGCGCTGCGGCCACAATGCTTTGCACAATCAAGGCGCTGCTTTGCGCTTCTTGTTCCAAATTAATCACTGGGCTGCCGCCGGGCGGAATGGCAAAATCAAACCAAGCATGTGACCCTGGCCCCATGCGGTGTGGTGCGCGCAGACTTAGCACATAAAAACGCTCAGGAAACGCTGTGACCTGTTTGAGAAAATCGTGTTCGTTGCTGGCCACATCGTGCAGCAGCACCAGCAACCAAGGCCGTGGCGTGCCCGGTGCAGCAGCGCGTTGTGCAAAAGTGAGTGGCAAATTCAGCATGTTTTAGTTCCCGGCTTGCAGGGCCAGCGCGTCAATGGCTAAACCGTAACCTTGCACGCCAAAACCGCACATCACCGCTTTGGCCACGGCGGACAGGTAAGAATGGTGGCGAAAGCTCTCACGCGCATGGACGTTGCTGATGTGCAGCTCAATCAGCGTCACGCCCGTGCCCTTGATAGCATCGGGCAGGGCAATGCTGGTGTGGGTATAGGCCCCGGCATTCAGCACCACACCGGCCAGCTTTCCGCCAGCGTGCAGACGGCCCGCCTCGTGAATCCAATCGAGCAGCGCGCCTTCGTGGTTGCTTTGGTGAAAACGCAGGGCAAAGCCGTGGCGGGCGCAGGCAGCGGCACAAAGTTGCTCTACATCGGCCAGCGTTTGGGCACCATACACGCTAGGCTCGCGCGTGCCCAGCAGGTTGAGATTGGGGCCATTAAGGACAAAAACGGTTTTCATGGCGCGATTATCCGCGCCAGCAGGCCAGTTTTAGCGACGCTCTGGATGCCGATGGTGGTGGTGGCCTCGGTCATGGCGGTCATAGCGGTCATAGCGGTCATAGCCGTGGTCTCGTCGGTTATCGCGGTCACGCACCATATAGGCTGGTGGTGGGCTGACATACACCGGCGCTGGCGCATAGTACACCGGACGCGGCGGCGCGTAATACACTGGCTGCGGTGGTGCCGGGTAATACACCGGACGCGGTGGCGGCGGTGGTGGGGCCAAATAAACCGGTGGCGGCATCACGCGCACCCCACGGCTATTGTCCATGCCCACGACCACGCCCGGCGAACTGATGCCGACGGACCAGTTCACATCACGGGCTTGGGCCACGCCTGCCCCCAGTAATGCCACCAGTGCCAGACCCGCACTTGCCAGCATAGAACGCACCGAACGTTGATTTTTTGCCATACCAAAAACTCCTAAAAAGCACACGACACACCCGCAGCGCGGATGGCCTCATGAGGCTATAACGCTTCAGCCCAGCCATAGGATGGCACATTCAGGTAAAGAATGCGGTTTAACTTGTTTCTGGACGTATATGGAGCCTGAGAAACCTAGACGCGCAGCGCCCATCCTCCGGCCTAAAATGCCCGTTATGAGTATCCCCACACCTGCCCCTGCCGCCACTGCGGCCCCCGAAAGCCAAAAGCCGAGCAACTTTTTGCGCCAAATCATCGAGAGCGATTTGGCCAATGGCACCTACGCCAGCCGCCGTTGGGCTGGCAGCCCCGGCGATGCCGCACACCACGCCGCTGGCGCACCAGACCCGGCCAAAATCCGCACGCGCTTTCCGCCCGAACCCAATGGCTACCTGCATGTAGGCCATGCCAAGTCGATTTGCCTCAATTTTGGCCTGGCGCGTGATTACGGTGGTGTCTGCCATTTGCGCTTTGACGATACCAACCCAGAAAAAGAAGACCAAGAATACGTCAACAGCATCATGGACACGGTGCGTTGGCTAGGCTTTGACTGGAGCCAGCCCGGCAACGACCAGCCCTACCAAGCCAGTGATTATTTTGGTTTCATGTACCGTGCCGCTGAAGCCCTGATTGAAGCTGGCCATGCCTATGTGGATGAACAAAGCGCCGAAGAAATGCGCGCCAACCGGGGTGATTTTGGCAAGCCCGGCATGGATAGCCCATTCCGCAACCGCACCCCAGCAGAAAATTTGGCCCGCTTTCGCCAAATGCGCGATGGAGTCTTGCCCGATGGTGCTGCCGTGTTGCGCGCCAAAATCGACATGGCCAGCCCCAACATCAACCTGCGTGACCCGGCCATCTACCGTATCAAGCACGCTACCCACCACCATACCGGCGACCAATGGTGCATCTACCCGATGTACACCTTTGCCCACCCGATTGAAGATGCGCTGGAGCAAATCACCCACAGCATCTGCACGCTGGAGTTTGAAGACCAACGCCCGTTTTACGACTGGCTGTTGCAGCGCCTGATAGAAGGCGGTCTGTTGGCCAGCCCACCACCGCACCAATACGAATTTGCCCGCCTGAACCTGACCTACGTCGTGACCAGCAAACGCAAACTGGCCCAATTGGTGAATGAGGGCAAAGTGAACGGTTGGGACGACCCGCGTATGCCCACCATCGTCGGCCTGCGTCGCCGGGGTTACACCCCCGAAAGCCTGCAACTGTTTGCCGAGCGCATTGGTGTCACCAAGAGCGATAGCTGGATTGATTACAGCACGCTAGAAGGCTGCCTGCGTGAAACCCTAGAAGCCACAGCCCACCGGGGTATGGTGGTGCTAGACCCGGTCAAGCTGGTGTTGAGCAACTGGGACGAGGTGATGGGCGCAGGCCACCTAGAGCCTTGCACCCTGCCCGCATTGCCCCATCCACCCGAGGGCACCGCGTCCCCCACGCGCCACTTCAGCATCGGCAAAGAAGTTTGGATTGAGCGCGAAGACTTTGCCGAAGTGCCGCCCAAGGGTTACAAGCGCCTGTTCCCCGGCAACAAGGTACGCCTCAAGGGCGGCTATGTGATTGAATGCACCGGCTGCACCAAGGATGAAAACGGCCACATTACCGAGGTACTGGCCACCGTAGTGCCCGACACCAAGAGCGGCACCCCCGGTGCCGACAGCGTTAAAGTGAAAGCGGCGATTACCTGGGTGGGCGTGAGCGATGGCGTACAGGCCGAAGTACGCATGTACGACCGCCTGTTTGTCGATGCCCAACCCGATGCCGGTGGCAAGGACTTTTTGCAAGCCCTCAACCCCAACAGCCTGAAGGTGGTCACGGCCATCATTGAGCCATCACTGGCCCATGCCCAGCCCGATGCCAAGTTCCAGTTTGAACGCCACGGTTATTTTGTCGCTGACCGACTTGACCACGCGCCCGGCAAGCCGGTGTTCAACCGCGCCGTCGGCCTGAAAGACAGCTGGGGCACCTAAAAAAACAACGCCGCCAAGCCCTAGCGGCTGGCGGCGTGTGTGTGCGGTGGCGCGCGGCGGATGGCAGGCGTTTAAGTCGCCTGCTCGACCGCCTCGGCCTGCGCGGCGGCCAATTGGGCGTAGTGCTTGACCAAGCTCATCAGCTCTTCGTCCGAATAGGGCTTGCCCAGATAGTGGTTCACGCCCAACTCCATCGCGTGTTCTTGGTGCTTTTGCGCGATACGCGAGGTAATCATGATGATAGGCAGACCTTGCAGCTTTTCATCCATGCGGATATTGCGCGCCAAATCGAAGCCATCCATGCGCGGCATTTCGATGTCGGACAGCACCACGGTGGGGCGTTCTTCCTGCAAACGCTCCAGCGCTTGTAAGCCATCGGCGGCCAGCGAGACGCGGTAACCTTCGCGCTGCAACAGGCGCTGCGTCACGCGGCGCACGGTGATGGAGTCGTCCACCACCAACACCAAGGGCACTTGGGGCGCAGCAGTCATGGCGGCGGGCTTGGCGCTGGCGGTAGCCGTAGCCACCCCCGCCTGCACGGCTGGCGATACGGCCTGCAAGGCAGCGCGCACCCGCTCGCCATACACCGTGACCAAGGCCACTGGGTTGTAAATCAGTACCACCGCCCCCGAGGCCAGCACCGACATGCCGGCCAACCCTGGCAAACGTGCCAACTGTGGCCCGAGGTTCTTCACCACCACTTCTTGGTTGCCCAGCACTTCATCGACGTGCAAGGCGACCCGTTGTGAGGCACTGCGGAACACCACCACTGGACGGTTTTTGCCTTGGTGTTCTTCGCTGTGCAAGGTGGCTTGCAACAAGCCACCGGCCCAGAAGAAGGGCACCTTCTCGCCTGCTACGTCAAATTGGCCGCTTTGGTAGGCTTGTTCTAAATCGGCAATCGGTGTGCGGCGCACCACTTCGACCAAGTTGGCCGGTACACCAAACGACAGGTTGCCAGCGCGCAGCATCACCACCTGCGTCACGGCCGTGGTCAGGGGCAGCACCATGCGGAAAGAGGTACCCTTGCCCGCTTCGGTACTGGTTTCAATCCGGCCACCCAGCGCTTTGATTTCGGAGCGCACCACGTCCATGCCGATGCCACGTCCGGCAATGCCAGACAGGCTGGCCGCTGTGGTAAAGCCGGGCATAAAGATGAGGTTAGCGGCTTCGGCATCGGTGATTTGGGCACCGGGAGCCACCAAGCCTTGCTCTTGCGCTTTGGCCAAAATACGTGGCAAATTCAAACCCGCACCATCATCGCGGAACTCTACCGACACGTCGTTGCCTTCGTGGCGCAGATGCACGGCAATGGTACCGATGGTTGGTTTACCGGCGGCTTGGCGTTGCTCGGGCGACTCAATGCCGTGGGCGACACAGTTACGCAGCAAGTGCTCAAAGGCCGGGGTCATGCGGTCGAGTACGCCACGGTCCATTTCAATCGAGCCGCCGGTGATGTCGAGCTTGATTTGTTTGCCCATCTCTTTGGAGGCCAAGCGCACCACGGCATACAGGCGCTCCGAGATGCCTTCAAACTCCAACATGCGGGTACGCAATAAATCGCGCTGCAACTCGCGTGCTTGGCGGCCTTGGGCAATCAGCTCGTCTTCGGCACCGACCATCGAGCGTTGCAGGTTGCGCTGCACCGTGGCCACGTCGTTGACGGATTCGGCCATCATGCGCGTGAGTTCTTGCACGCGGGTAAAGCGGTCAAACTCTAACGGGTCAAAGCCAGCGGCCATTTCCTTGGTTTGTGCCAAGCGCGATTGCATTTGCGACTCAGATTGCAACTCAATGTCACGCAGTTGCTGGCGCAGCTTGTCCAAGTTGACCGACAAATCGGCCAAGGAGGTTTTGATTTGGCCCACATGCGACTCTAGCCGTGAGCGGCTAATCATCACCTCACCGGCTTGGTTGACCAAGCGGTCCAGCAACTGCGCGCGCACGCGCACCGATTGTTGCGATGCCGCGCGCGATGGTGCCGCTGCTTTAATCGTCTGCAAGCGTGCTGGGATGGCCGCCAGTAGCGGATGCTGGGCCGAAGACGACGAAGCGCCGTCTGCACTGGTGGACGGACTGCCATCGGTGGCACCGACCGGTGCCGAGGCCGTGGCGTTGCTGGACTTGGGTGCTTCCACCACCACCGGCTCGGCCGGGCCTTGGGCGCTGATGACGCGCAGCACATCAAAATTGGCCTGCAAGCTGTCAAGCCGGGCCAGCATCGGGTCTATTTGCTCGCTGGTGACGGTATCGACATCCAGCTCTTCAATCGCTGATTCGAGGCGGTGTGCCATCTCGCCCAAGCGCATGGCACCAGCCAAGCGCGCGCTGCCCTTGAGGGTGTGCAAAGCGCGCAGCAGTTCACTGCGGGCGGCCAAGTTGGCCGGACGCGCCGACCACTGGCGCAAGGAGGCTCCCAAACGTGGCAACAGTTCCTGTGCTTCTTCCTCAAAGATGGGGAACAGGTCGGGGTCAATCATGTCCAGCACGTCGATATCGTCGTCGTGTTCGGTGTCCAAAGCCATCGCATTGGCAATGGCGGCATCGACTTGCTGGTCGTTGTCGGGTGCTGCTTGGGCGGCGGGCGGCGACGCTGGCGGTGCTTGTGTTACCGGCGCTGGTGCTGGTGCTGGTGGTTCGATAGCCTCTGGCGCTGACCAGGTCGGCTCTGCCATCGGGGTGATGGCTGCCGTGCTGGCGGCTACGGCTTCGGCTTCCATTGCCGCCAGTTCTTCTTCCAGTGACAGCTCGAAGCTGCCTTCCTCGTCAGAGGCGGGTGCAGGTGCAGGCGTAGCAAAAGGTGCTGGCGCGGCTGGAGCCAAGCTGTGGGCATGGTGTTGCGCTGCTTCGGCTGCTGCTTGGGCTTGGGCCTGGGCGGCGCGGGCTTCTTCTTGTTCTTCTAGTTCGGCCAAGGCGGCCAGCGTGTCCTCTAGCGGTGGTGACAGGGTGGTGATGACCTCAGTTTGCAGGATGTGGCGCAGGTCTTCTTGTACCTGCACGTTGGCTGTGACCAATACGCCTTCGGCAAACTGCTGCAACAAATAGTCAATATCTTGGGCAGCGGCCAAGAACACTTGGGCCTGTTCAGGCTCGCCGTGGTGTTGCGGTTGCACATGCAGCAGCGTGTGTTCTAGCAGGCGTGCTGTTTCGGACAAGGCCATGAAGCCCACCGTGGCCGAGCTGCCCGCCAAGGAGTGGGCCAACGCTACGGCGGTGTCCGAGACGGGTTCTTGCAGCGCCTGCGCCCAGTCTTGTAGGCTGCGGTTGAGGCGGCGCACCCATTCTTGGGCTTCACTGACATAGACGTTGTACAAGGCGGTGCCAATACGCAAACTGCCAATGCGTTGGACCTGCTCTTCTTCTTCAATGCGGGCTTGTTCTTCGGCTTCTGCTTTGGCGATGGCTTCGGCTTCAGCGCGGGCTTGCGCTTCAGCTTCTGCTTTGGCGATGGCCTCGGCTTCGGCGCGTGCTTGTTCTTCGGCTGCTGCTTGGGCGAGGGCCTCGGCTTCAGCGCGGGCTTGCGCTTCTGCTTCTGCTTTGGCGATGGCTTCGGCTTCAGCGCGGGCTTGCGCTTCAGCTTCAGCTTCTGCTTTGGCGATGGCCTCGGCTTCGGCACGGGCTTGTGCTTCGGCTTCTGCCTTGGCGAGGGCCTCGGCTTCGGCGCGTGCTTGTGCTTCGGCTTCTGCCTTGGCGAGGGCTTCGGCTTCGGCACGTGCTTGTTCTTCAGCTGCTGCTTTGGCGAGGGCCTCGGCTTCAGCGCGGGCTTGCGCTTCGGCTTCTTCCTTGGCGCGTGCCTCGGCTTCGGCACGTGCTTGCGCTTCGGCTTCTTCCTTGGCACGTGCCTCGGCTTCAGCGCGTGCTTGCGCTTCGGCTTCTTCCTTGGCACGTGCCTCGGCTTCAGCGCGGGCTTGCGCTTCAGCTTCTTCCTTGGCGCGTGCCTCGGCTTCGGCACGTGCTTGCGCTTCGGCTTCTTCCTTGGCACGTGCCTCGGCTTCGGCGCGGGCTTGCGCTTCAGCTTCTGCCTTGGCGCGTGCCTCGGCTTCGGCACGGGCCTGTGCTTCGGCTTCTGCCTTAGCGAGGGCTTCGGCTTCAGCGCGGGCTTGCGCTTCAGCTTCTGCCTTGGCGCGTGCCTCGGCTTCGGCACGGGCCTGTGCTTCGGCTTCTGCCTTAGCGAGGGCCTCGGCTTCAGCGCGGGCTTGCGCTTCGGCTGCTGCTTTGGCGCGTGCTTCGGCTTCGGCACGGGCTTGCGCTTCAGCTTCTGCCTTAGCGAGGGCCTCGGCTTCAGCGCGGGCTTGTGCTTCGGCTTCTGCCTTGGCACGTGCCTCGGCTTCGGCGCGGGCTTGCGCTTCAGCTTCTGCCTTGGCTTGTGCCTCGGCTTCGGCACGGGCTTGTGCTTCGGCTTCTGCCTTAGCGAGGGCCTCGGCTTCGGCGCGTGCTTGCGCTTCGGCTTCTTCCTTGGCACGTGCCTCGGCTTCAGCGCGTGCTTGTGCTTCAGCTTCTGCCTTGGCGCGAGCTTCAGCCTCGGCGGCAGCTTTGGCTTGCGCTTCAGCTTCTATTTGGGCGGCTGTCGGTGTGGCACTGTCGAGAGTGACGCTAAATTGCGAGAAGTCGATTTCTTCTGCCACCATTTCGGGCAAGCTGGGCGCTGGAGCGGGGGCAAGCGATAAACCTGCTGGCTCGGTATTGGCCCATTCCAAAGGTGCGGCACCAGCACCAGCCGCAGCTTGGGGCATGGTGAGGGACAAATCGGGCCATGCTGGCGCTTGCAGGGTAGGCTCCACAGCGGGGGGTGGCACCGCCACAGCCGGTGTCGGTGCAGCCGCTGCGGGTATAGCGCTGGCAGTGGCCGCAGCAGACAAATTGAGCGGCACTACTTTATGCTCTAAGCGCAGGGCATCGGCAGATACTTGAAATGGCGCTACTTGCCAGCCGTCAAACTGGCCTTTAGCGATGTCATCGGCCCAACGGTCAAAGGCGCGCAAGGCATCACCAGACAATTGCAACAGTGGTGGCTGTGCAGGTTTTTGCTCGGCCAGCCACGCATTGAGCAGCTGCTCCATCGACCAGGCAGCTTCGCCAAAATCGTTCAGCCCCACCATGCGTGAGCTGCCCTTGAGCGTATGAAATGCCCGGCGCAGGGTGGTTTGTTCGCTCAAATCCCCCGGATTTTCTTCCAAGGTGGCCACAGCGGCCAAGCCATTGCCGACCACTTCTTTGGCTTCTTCCAAGAAAATGTCCAGCAGTTCGTCGTCCAAATCCAGTGTCGGGCGTACCACCGTGGTGGGCAGCGCTGGAGCTGGGGCCGCTGGCGTGGCTGGCGTAGCGACTGCCGGTGTTGGTGCTGCTGCTGGCGCTGGGCTGGGGGCGGGTGTGGCCACTGGCGACGGCGGCGCAGCAGCAACCACAGGTGCAGCACTGGGGGCAGAAGGCGGTGGCACCACTGCCGCCGGAGGGGCAGCAGCGGCCACTGGGGCTTTGGGGGCCACCTCGGGCAAGGCTTGGGCGGCGCGCGCTTCGATTTTTTCTGTGGCTTCTTCTTCCTCGTCGTCGGCACGGGTGCGGGCGCGGCCCATGAGCGAGCGCAACTCGCCCAGCGCTTCGTCATAGACAAACAGCTTGCGCGCCAAAGTGCGCTGGTAGCTGAGCATGTCAATCAAGAAGCCCAAGGCCCCCAAACTGTTACCCAGTTTTTCAAAACTTTGGCTGCGCTCTTGCGGCGTTTGCACCTCTTTGAGCAGCAAGCGTTCGATGGTGTCGCGCATCCGCACTACGGCCAGCGAAGCTTGGTCTAATCCCAAGACCGACAACACGCCGCGCATTTGCGCCAATTGGTTGGGCACGCCTTTCAAGGGGCTGGTGTCGTCGGGCTTGCGGAAGAACTGGTCCATCGCCCGCTCAGCTTCGCCCAAGGCAATACGCAGCTCATCGACGACGCTGCCCATCGTTTGGTGGTCACTGACGCGCCGGTACAGGTCTTCCATCCAATGTTCTAGTGGGTCGGGTTCAGCGCCCATGCGTACTTGGTCTAGCCGCTCGGCCAAACGTTTGGCGCGCTGCGACATGTGTTCTTCGGCGCTGTCTAGCTCTTCAAAGGCCGCTTGCAGGTACAGCACCGAGGTTGCTACCTCCATTGCCAGTGCAGGCGGTGGCGGCTCGCCCGAGCGCAAAGTGCCTTCTACCACCTTGCTCAGGGCTTGGGCCAGAGCCTCGCTGCTGGGATGGAGCTTGCGTAGCGAGTCACAGACCAAGCTGAATTGGTCGGCCGCTGGTTTGAGCTTGTTGCGATCACCGCCCGCCAAAGAAGACCAGGTTTCGGTGGCGGTGGCAATACGCTTGCGCGCTTGGGCCAGGACGGCGGGGTCAAAGCGACCAAAGCGCCGGGTTTCGTAATCTACCGGCGTAAAGCGTTGCAAGGCAAAAGTTTGACGCACCGCCTCTAGGGCCGGGGTTTGGCTGGCTGGTGATGGCTTGGCTTGCGCGCAGAAAAACAACAGGTCTTGCACCAGCCGGTCGGTCAGGGTGGTATCGCCCTTGGCCAAGGTGGCGTATTGCATTAGCACGCGCGAGGCGGCGCGCTTGGCATACACATCGGGGGCAAACAGGCTGTGGGCGAAGGCTTCAAAAAAGGCCGCGCCGATTTTCCAGAAGGTGCGTACCGGTTTGTCGGTGACTCCAGCGGCCAACTCCAAGCACAGCTTGCCCAAATCGCGTGCCGCCTCGGGGCTGCCGGTTTTAACGATTTTGAGTACCGCTTGGTCTAGGCGCGCCCGTGCTTCGGGGCCGTAGGTGATGGGTGCTACTTCGACCGCAGTGGCTGGTTCACGCAGGCGCCGCTCTACCGGCCACAGGTCTGCGGGGTGGGAGCGCTCGGCACCGGCCAGGGTTTGCACATCGCGGTATTGCGGAAACAAAGCCACTGCCGAGACATTTTTACCGGCCAATATCGTGTCGAGGTATTCGCTCAGGGCAAAGCTGGCACGCTCTAGGCTGGCGGCAGCTTCTTCGGTGCATAACTCGGGGCGTTGCACGTAGCGCAGGACAGCCGCTTCCATCGCACGCAGCAGCAGTGCGGGCGGCTCCATGCCAATCATTTCGAGGGCACCGCTGGCTTGGTGCAGTTGCTGGCGCGCCATGCGTAACGAGCTGGCATCCAAAGCGGCCAAATCCGAGGTTTGCGCGGTTTGGGCATCGTGGACAAAACGGCGCAAGGACTTGACAGCCCCATCGAGCGATTTACGTAATTCTTCTAACACCCAGGCCAAAGGCCCCAGGTCTTGTTCGCCCTGGCTGACCTCGGTAGCCGGTGCTTGGTTCGCCTCAATCGACATGCATTTATTCCCGGCTACACAGAGCCCTAGGGTTATTCAGGAGGTTCAATGGCTGGCTTGGTAGCACAGTTGCTTAGGCAATCTTGAACCGAGCGACCGACTGACGCAATTCTTCGGCCATGTGCGACAACTCGCGCACCTGCTGGGCTGTGGTGCGGGTGCCTTCACCGGTTTGCTCGGTCACAGCAAAAATATGCTGGATGTTTTCGGCCACATCGTTGGCCAGTGTGGCTTCGCTGGAGGTGGCAGAAGAAATTTGCTCAATCAAATCGGCCAAGCGGCGCGAAACGTGGTCAATTTCGGACAGGGCCGTACCAGCGCTATCGGACAAGCGCGCCCCTTCGACCACACCCTGGGTGGAGCGCTCCATAGCGGCCACCGCGTCTTGGGTATCGGTCTGAATGGCTTTCACCAGTGCCGAAATTTGGCGCGTCGCATCGGCGGAGCGTTCAGCCAGACGCTGCACTTCTTCCGCCACCACCGAGAAGCCGCGTCCGGCTTCACCCGCAGACGCTGCCTGAATCGCGGCGTTCAAAGCCAGCACGTTGGTTTGTTCGGTAATGTCAGAAATCAGCTCGGTGATTTCACCAATCTCTTGTGACGATTCACCCAGCCGCTTAATCCGCTTGGAGGTTTCTTGAATTTGGTCTCGGATGGCATTCATACCACCGATGGCGTTTTGTACCGCTTGCAGACCAGAATCTGCGGCTTGCAGCGATTGGCGCGCCACCGTGGCGGATTCTTGCGCTTGGCCCGACACTTCGTTAATGCGCGAGGCCATCTCCAGTACCGAGCGGCCGGTTTCGCGAATTTCGCGTAGCTGTTCGGTCGAGGCCGCCAACAGTTCGGTCGACGTGCTGTCCACTTGGGCGGTGGTTTGGGCCACGCGGGTGGCGGTGTTTTGTACGCTGCCTACCAGTACGCGCAGCTCTTCGACCGTGTAGTTCACCGAGTCGGCAATCGCGCCGGTAATGTCTTCGGTCACGGTGGCTTCTTGGGTCAAATCGCCCTCGGCCACCGATTGCAGTTCGTTCATTAGGCGCAAAATAGCTGCTTGGTTGGCATCGTTGATGCGTTTGGCTTCTTGCTCTTGGCGCTGTGCGTTTTTGTTTTGCAATTCAGCTGCCAATTGGCGGTTGCGGCTGTCGAGTAGCTGCACACGCGAAATACCGATACCGCACAGCAGCACGAACGAGGCTGCCAGCAACAGGGCGGCAAACTGGCCCACGCCCATGCCGGTTTGCGCCGACAACTTGCTTTGCAAGGCTTCTAATTGGCGACGCAGCGGTTCGCTATCGCCCACAATCGCGGTTTGCGCTTCGCGCGCCGAGACCAAGCCTTGCAAGTTGCCCAAAATGGCGCTGGCTTGCACGCGGGTTTGCTCGTACAAGTTAATCAGCGATTGCAGATGTTCGCGTGTTTGTGCATCGCGTGTGGGTGGCAGGCGCAACTCGTTGCTGCCATCGAGCAATCCCTGTGAAATTTCTTTGAACGAGTTCAAGTCTTTGCCCAGCAAAAACACCGCCTCGGGGCTAACCCCCTCGGTGGTTTGGAACTCGTTGGCCGATTTACCAATCCGCTGGGTCAACATCACCAGTTGTCCGGCGTTGAAAATTTCGGTGGCCGAAGAGTTTTGCTGAATTTTCAGCGACACAATGGTTTCGGCAATTTCCAGCAAGTCGGACGATTGGCGGTTGACGGTACGCAACGCATCGCCCACTTGGGTCAGAATTTTTTGCTGGCCCATCACGGTGGTGGCATTGTGGTCAGCGCGCTCCATCAGCGGTGCAATGGCTTGCAATTCGGGCTTGAAAGGCTCGCCCAAAGCATATACCCCCAACTCACCATCGCCATCATTGAGCGCGCGCACGTTGCGTGCCAGTACGCCAGCGCTTTCTTGCACATCGGGAAAGGCTTGGGCACTGCCCACTAGGGCCTGTGATACCGATTTGGCCAGCCGTTGCGACTGCATCAGCGCTTGCCCGGTGGCCGCCAATTGCTGGGCCGCGCGGTCGGCTTGGCGCAACACCCAACCGGCAATCAAAGCTACCACCACCACACCAATTGCCAGCAAAATCAGCAAACGGCGCTGGTGGCTGGCCGCTACGGCCTTGCCCAACAGCGGTAGCTCAATCAAATCGCCACTTTGGGCCGCATTGGCTGCATCGGTGCCAAAGGCACCATCCTGATCGACTTGAACACTGTTGAGGGCTTCGCCGGGAAAGACTTCGCGCAGATTGCTATCGAGCGAAGCACCGGCCAGCGAATCTTGCTCCAGGGCCGCATCAGATTTTGCAGGCTGGCGACTGAACATGCTGCCAAGTTTGGAGACAACTGACATGGGGGCAAACCTTCAAAGAGAGAGACTCAAGCGCTGATGCTCAAAAATCCGGGGTATTGTGATAATTGTTGCAGGTTCAACTCTTGCCAGCGCGTGCCTTGGGCATCGAGGTAGGTGCTACCCAGAAAGGGGGCAGCATCGTCTGCGGGTGCCTCGGCACTGACAAACGCATCCAGCCCGCGCAAGCCCAGCAAACGGTCCACCAGCAAGGCCGCATTCACCTCTAGGGCGGCATTGAACACCAAGAGGCTGGAGGCGGCCAAGGCTTGCTCGCTGCGTAGCGGCTGGCCGCCTAAAAAGGAGGCCAAATCCACCATGCTAAACAAGTTGCCGCGCAAATTGGCCACGCCTAAAAACCAAGGGCGGGTGTAGGGTACGGGCTGGGGCACCGTCCAGTGAAAAATTTCACCAGCTTGGCCCAAAGGCAGCAAATAAAACTGACCACCAGACTCTACTGCCAGCCAGGAAGAAACCGAGATTTCTTCGTTTTTGGCGGCCTGTAAGCGGTTGGCAAGTCGGGTTTGAAGAGCGCGCAGGGCTTCTCTGTTGGCCATAAGCGACGCCTGTGTGTCAGTTCAGGGCGTCAATTTTGGCTTGCAGCTCGGCAGCATCGACCGGCTTGGTGATGTAACCACGCGCACCTTGGCGCATTCCCCAAACCCGGTCGGTTTCTTGGTTTTTGCTGGTACACATGATGATGGGGATGTCGGAGTATTGCGGATCGCGCGAGATGGCACGGGTGAGCTGAAAGCCGTTTTGGCCGGGCATGACCACATCCATCAAAATCAGGTCGGGCTTGTCTTCGGCCAAGCGGCGAAAGGCTTCTTCGGCGTTTTCTGCTGTACGCACTTGCAAGCCCTTTTTGTGCAGCAAATCAGACAAAAACATCAGTTCGGTCTTGGAATCATCGACAACCAGCACTTTTTGGATGGGCATTAGTTCGCTCCTTGATGAGAATGACCGAACTGCTGCACCGCTTGCAACAGCTGGTCTTTGGTGAAAGGTTTGGTAAGGTACTCTTGGCAGCCCACCATGCGGCCACGCGCCTTGTCAAACACGCCATCTTTGGATGACAGCATGACCACCGGCGTATTGGCAAAGCGGGCATTGCGTTTGATGATGGCCACGGTCTGGTAGCCATCGAGCTTGGGCATCAGGATGTCGCAGAAAATCAGCTGGGGCTGGTAGTCGTTGACCTTGGCCAAAGCATCAAAGCCATCATCGGCCAATAAGACCTCGTGGCCCCCTTGTTTGAGAAAAATCTCTGCACTGCGCCGAATGGTATTGCTGTCATCCACCACGAGCACCTTGAAAGTTGTACCAGTTGTAGTCAATTGTCACCGCTCCCGACGGAAAAAATAAGCCAAGTTGCAACACCGTGGCAATAGGGCCATACCGCAATGCCAGTCTTGGGGGCGGGCACAGCTTAAAGGGCCTTCACGTAGAATGCAATCATTGTAGCTAGTCCAATCCCTTCGGATTGCAGTTTCCGTGCCATCGTTTGTCACCCTTTGTGAGTTGGGTTCATGACAGCCTCTACTCCCCCCGCCAGCGATTCCTCTACCTTGGCACAAGTGCCCGTCTGCGTGATGGTGTTCAACGCCAACGACCCCAGCGGTGCGGGCGGCTTAACGGCGGACATCAGTACCCTCACGGCTGTGGGCTGCCATCCTTGCGCCGTGCTTACCGGGGCTTATGCCCGCGATACGCGCACCATTTTTGACCATTTCAGCTTAGACGATGAGGCGGTGCTAGAACAAGCGCGCGCGGTGCTAGAAGATGTGCCGGTTCGGCTGATTAAAGTAGGCTTTGTCGGCAGCCCCGAGAATATCGGCACCATCGCTGCCTTGGCCGCTGACTATGCCGAGCTGCCTTTGGTGTGTTACCTGCCCGACTTGTCTTGGTGGCAAGAAAGCTACACCGATAGCTATTTGGATGCCCTGCGCGAGTTGTTGTTGCCGCAAACTTCGGTGTTGGTGGGCCACCACAATACGCTGTGGCGTTGGTTGCTGCCCGATTGGGAGGGCGAACACAGCCCCAGCGCGCGCGATATTGCCGCTGCTGCGGCCCGCATGGGTACGCCCTTTACGCTGGTCACGGGCATAGCCCAGCCGAATCAAATGCTAGAAAACGTGCTGGCCTCGCCCGATGCGGTGCTGGGCCGGGGTGCGTTTGAGCTGTTCGACGGCACTTTTATCGGTGCGGGCGATACCCTCTCGGCGGCGCTGGCCGGTTTGCTGGCCACGGGCAGCGATTTAGGCCAAGCCTGTGGCGAAGCCCTGGGTTTTTTAGACCAATGCCTAGAAAACGGCTTTTGCCCCGGTATGGGCCATGTAGTGCCCGACCGGCTGTTTTGGGTGGTCACAGACGAGGCCGCAACGCCCCCCGATGCCGAGAGCGACGACGGCACCGATTCCCACTCTGTCGCTGGTTTTGTTTTTCCCTCCCATGACACACAACACTGACCGCAACCTGCCCCTGTTTGAACGTGCCAAGGCCGTGATTCCGGGGGGTGTGAACTCGCCCGTGCGCGCCTTTAAGGCGGTGGGCGGTACGCCCCGTTTCATCGAACGCGCCCAAGGCGCTTATATGTGGGATGCCAACGGCCAACGCTTTATCGATTACATCGGTTCTTGGGGGCCGATGATTTTGGGCCACGGCCACCCGGCGGTGCTAGAGGCGGTGCAAAAAGCAGCGCTGGAGGGTTTCTCTTTTGGCGCGCCCACCGAGCGCGAAATTGAACTGGCCGAGGCCATTATTGCGCTGATGCCATCGCTAGAAATGGTGCGCTTGGTAAGTTCCGGCACTGAGGCGGGTATGAGCGCTATCCGCTTAGCGCGTGGGGCCACTGGGCGCAGCAAAATCATCAAATTTGAAGGCTGCTACCACGGCCACGCGGATGCCTTGCTGGTCAAAGCGGGTTCAGGGCTGGCTACTTTTGGCAGTGCCACCAGTGCTGGGGTGCCGCCCGAAGTGGTGCAGCACACGGTGGTGTTGGAATACAACAACATCACCCAGTTGGAAGAAGCCTTTGCTTTGCACGGTGCTGATTTGGCCTGCGTGATGATAGAACCGATTGCGGGCAACATGAACTTTGTCCGTGCCAGTGTGCCATTTATGCGCCGTTGCCGCGAGTTGTGTACGCAATATGGGGCGCTGCTGGTGTTTGACGAGGTGATGAACGGCTTTCGGGTGGCACTGGGCGGCGCGCAAAGCGTGTATGCGCGTGATATTCCCGGTTTTGAGCCTGACATTACCGTCATGGGCAAGGTGATTGGTGGCGGTATGCCGCTGGCCGCCTTTGGTGGCAAACGCGTGGTGATGGAGCAAATGGCCCCCTTGGGCGCGGTGTACCAAGCGGGCACGCTGTCGGGCAACCCGGTGGCTACCGCTTGCGGGTTGGCCACCTTGCGCCAAATTAGTGTGCCGGGCTTTTTTGAAGCACTCTCAGCACGCACGCGCACGCTGGTGGACGGATTGAACGCTGCTGCTGCCGCCGAAGGCGTGCCCTTTAGCGCCGACTGCGAAGGCGGGATGTTTGGTTTCTTCTTGCTGCCCGAGTTGCCCAGCAACTACGGCCAAGTGATGCGTAGCGATGGCGCACGTTTTAACCAGCTGTTCCACGGCTTGCTAGAGCGTGGCGTGTACATCGCCCCAGCGCTGTACGAGGCCGGTTTTGTCAGTGCCGCCCATACGGCGCAAGACATTGAGGAAACCATCGCTGCCGCGCGTGAGGCGTTCAAGCGCCTGTAAGGCGGCTCGGCTTGCTGCACTTATGTTTGCTGCCCTGAAGTTTTGTTTTTCAGCCTTGATTTTGCTGTGCAACAGCGTGCTTTTTTGCACTTTGATGCTACCGCTGGCGCTGCTCAAACTGCTGCTGCCATTGGCCCCGGTGCGCCGCTGGACAGACCGTATCCTCAACCGCATTCCATCGCTTTGGATTGACTTGAACCAAGTCTGGTTGGGCAGCGTCAACCGCAGCCGCTGGCAGGTGGAGTTGGCACCCGGTTTGCGCCCAGAGGGTTGGTATCTGTTGGTGTGCAACCACCAAAGTTGGATGGATATTTTGGTGTTGCAACGGGTACTGAACCGGCGCGTGCCGATGCTCAAGTTTTTCTTGAAGCGTGAGCTGCTGTATGTGCCGATTTTGAATTTGGCTTGGTGGGCCTTGGATTTCCCATTTATGCGCCGGGGCAGTGGCGGCGGCACAGCACGCAAAGACCTGCGTGATGCCAAAGCAGCCTGCGAAAAATTTCGGCAGGTGCCCACCACGGTCACCAGTTTTGCCGAAGGTACCCGTTTAACACCTGCCAAACAGGCGGAGCAGGCATCGCCTTACCAGCATTTGTTGGCCCCCAAAGCCGGTGCAGTGACGATGGCTTTGGGTACGCTGGGTGATTTGCTCGATGGTCTGATAGACGTGACGATTGTCTATCCCGACAAAGTGCCCAGCTTTGTCGATGCCATGTGTGGCCGCTTGGGCGATGTGGTGGTGCAGGTGCAATTGCGCCCCATTCCACCCGAGTTGCTCAAAGGCGGTGGCAAGCAGCGCGGCCAGTTGCAAACTTGGCTGGATGGCGTTTGGCAAGAAAAAGACCAAGCTATCAGCCAAGTATTGTTGCAGCGGCAACGCTAAGGCGATGGATAGGGCGAGGGTTTCAGGTTGCCAACTGCGCCTGCAAACTCACATAGTCGGTTTTGCCCGAGCCTAACACCGGAATCCGCTCTACCACGCGGATGTTGCGTGCCACGGCCAACTCGGGCGCACCCAAGGCTTGGGCGGCGGCTACCAGTTGCGTCCGGTTCAAGGTGCCATCGGTGGTGAGCAGCAGCAGGTTTTCTCCTTTGGCTGGGTCGGCTTGCGCCAACACCGCATGTTGGTGCAGTGGCGAGGCTTTCACCGCCACCTGCTCGGCCACATCCAAAGACACCATTTCGCCCGCTACCTTGGCAAAGCGTTTGATACGGCCTTCGATGCGGACAAAGCCATCGTTGTCTATCGAGACAATATCGCCGGTCTCGTACCAACCAGGGCGGCCTAAGGCTTGCGGCACTTCGAGCAGGCCGGGGTTCTCGTAGCGCAGATAGCCTTTCATCACGTTCGGGCCTTGCACATACAGTGCGCCGCCTTGGGCAATGCCGGGCACAGGTTCTAAATGGTATTGGATGCCCGGCAGCAACTTGCCTACCGTGCCACTACGCGCAGCCATCGGGGTATTAACGGCCAGCACCGGCGCACATTCGGTGGTGCCATAGCCGACCAAAATGCGTACGCCAAATTTATCAAACCATAAATCGCGCACGGCATCCGAGAGCTTTTCTGCGCCAGCCACCACATAGCGCAGCCGGGCAAAGTCAAAGGGGTGCGCCAGCTTGCCATAAGCCCCTAAGAAGGTGCTGGTGCCAAACAGCACCGTGGCATCGCGGTCATACACCAACTCGGGGATGATGCGGTAATGCAGCGGACTGGGGTAGAGAAACAGTTTGCAGCCTGCCAACACCGGCAGCAAAGCGCCACAGGTCAGGCCAAACGAGTGAAACAGCGGTAGCGCCAAAAAGAACTTGTCGCTGGGTTTGAAGTCGGCACTGGCCCGCACTTGGGCGATATTCGCCAAGAGCGAGTTGTGGCTATGCACCACGCCCTTGGGTTTGCCCTCAGAGCCTGAGGTAAACAAAATCACCGCCGCCGCATCGGGGTTGCCGGGGGCAATCAAGCGCTGTGGGGCCACCATGCGGGCGGCAATCCACAGTTTGTCCGACAGGCCCATGCGTTGCTTCAGGTCTTCCACGTACAAAATTTGGTAATGTGGCTCTAGTCCGGCGATCAATTTTTCTAGCCCACCCTTGGCAATAAACAGGCGACTACTGACGATGGTTTTGACCTGCGCGGCATGGCAAGCGGCTTGCACCCCGCCCACCCCGGCGCTGTAATTGAGCAGCGCGGGCACACGGTCAAAGGCAGTCAGGCCCAAAATAGCCGCCAGCGTGCCGGTGCTGTTGGGCAGCAACACGCCCACGGCCTCGCCGGGGTGGGTGTGCGGCAGCAGCAGACGCGCTGCACCCAAGGCCATTTTGAGCAAGGTGTTGTAAGACTCCTCTTGCAGGCGCACATCTTCCACCAGCATATAAGCGCCACCAAAACGCGCACGGGCCTGCAACAGGGCAGAAAACAGCGTGGTGCGTTCGCGCGACTCTAGCGTCATGTGCTGCATCACGCGGTGCAGGTCTTCACCGGCTTTGCGCCGCGCTTCGCGCGCTGGGCCTTCGGCGCGGGCAATGGTATGCGGTGGGTGAATAGTGAGGGTAATTTTGGGAAACCAACGGGTTGGAAACAGCCCTTTCACATAGCTGAAAGGGGTATGCAACGCCCCTTCAATGCTGACCGGCACCACGCTGGCTTGGCTGCGTGCCGCCACAAAGCCGGTGCCGGGGTAGGTTTTCATCAACGAACCGGTGACTGAGATGCGTCCCTCGGGAAAAATCACCACCGGCTCGCCTTCATTCACCCGTGCCACCACGGTTTTCATGGCCAGCGGGTTGGTCGGGTCTACCGTTAGATGGCGTGCCAAACGCAATACGGAACGGAAGAACGGTTTGTTGGCAATGCCTGTATTCACCACAAAGGTGGCCTCTACTGGCAAGAACAGTGCCAGCAGCACCCCGTCCAACAGCGACTGGTGGTTCGCCACAATCAGGGTTTTTTCTTGGTGCAAATGGCCTAAATCGCCTTTGACCTGTACCCGGTACAGCAGTCGAAAAACACCTCGTAAGGTAGCGCGTAGCAGTGGTTTGAGCATGTGGCAAGAACTCCGTTGTCGGGTGGTAGATGGTAGTGCCACTGGCCTACAGCCTGCGACAATGGCGAGCATGAATCCATCTGCCTTCGCCCCCCTCATCAACGACACCTTTTTGCGTGCTTGCCGCCGTCAGGCGACCGATTACACCCCACTGTGGCTGATGCGCCAAGCCGGACGCTACCTGCCCGAGTACAAAGCCACCCGCGCCAAAGCGGGCAGTTTTATGGGATTGGCCATGAATGTGGATTACGCCACCGAAGTGACCTTGCAGCCGTTGGAGCGGTTTCCGTTGGATGCGGCCATCTTGTTCTCTGACATCCTCACCGTGCCCGATGCGATGGGCTTGGGCCTGAGCTTTGCCGAGGGCGAAGGCCCACGCTTTGCCAAAACGGTACGCACCGAGGCCGATGTGGCCCAACTGGCCGTGCCGGACATGGACAAACTGCGCTATGTGTTCGATGCCGTTACCAGCATCCGCAAAGCCTTGCAAGGCCGGGTGCCGCTGATTGGTTTTTCGGGCAGCCCGTGGACGCTGGCTTGCTACATGGTCGAGGGCAAAGGCTCGGACGACTACCGGCTGGTCAAAACCCTGATGTACTCGCGCCCGGACTTGATGCACCGCATTTTGGCTATCAATGCCGACGCTGTGGCCCAGTACCTGAACGCGCAAATCGATGCCGGAGCGCAAGCCGTGATGGTGTTTGACAGCTGGGGCGGTGTGCTGGCCGATGGTGCTTTCCAAGAATTTAGTTTGGCCTACACCGCGCGCGTGCTGGCGCAGCTCAAACGCACTGGCGTTGATGGCACTGATGTGCCACGCATTGTTTTTACCAAAGGCGGCGGTATTTGGTTGCCCGAGATGAAGCCGCTGGATTGCGAAGTGTTGGGCTTAGACTGGACAGCCAACCTCGGCCAAGCGCGCGCCATCGTCGGCGGTGATGTCGGTGGCCCCGGCAAAGCCTTGCAAGGAAATATCGACCCGAATGTGCTGTTTGCTCCACCCGCGCAAATTGAGGCCCAAGTCGCCAAAGTATTGGCCAGCTTTGGTACCCCCCACACCGACCGCAACACCAGCGGCCCGACGCATATTTTTAACTTGGGCCACGGCATCAGCCAGTTCACCCCACCCGAGCATGTAGCGGCGCTGGTGGAAGCGGTGCATCGCCAATCTCGCGCCATGCGCCAAAGCTGATTTTTCCTCCATCATGAGCAGCAGCGCCGATGCACCGAATCACGCTATCGCTGTGGCGGTGCAAACGCCCGCCCACAGCGGGATGGGCGACCTGCTCACCTACCGCAACGCGCAGCCGCTGGCAGCGGGAACGCTGGTGCGCGTGCCCTTGGGGCGGCGTGAGGTGCTGGGCGTGGTTTGGGAAGCACTGGCGGCCCCGCCTGAGGGCATAGAACTGCGCCCCATTAGCGCCGCGCTCAACGGGATTGCGCCGCTGGATGCGCACTGGCGGCGCTTGGTAGGCTTTGCGGCGCGTTACTACCAGCGCACGCTGGGTGAAATCGCCCTGATGGCCCTGCCACCGCAGTTGCGCGATTTACAACCCGAACAACTGGCACGGCGTTTGCGCCGCCCAAACGCCGCCAGCCCGAAAAACGCAAACCCCGTGCCGCTAGTGGATTTGAGCGCCGAGCAAGAAAGCGCCCGAGCGCAAATTGCCAGCCAGCCGGGGCCATTTTTGCTGTTTGGTAGCACCGGCAGCGGCAAAACCGAGGTCTATTTGCGCTGCGTGCAAGCCATGCTGGCCGCCGATGCCACGGCCCAAGCCTTGGTGATGGTGCCCGAAATCAACCTGACCCCACAATTGCAAGCACGCTTTGTGCAACGCTTTGGCGTGGAAAATGTGGTCTCGCTGCACAGCGGCATGAGCAACCCACAACGCCTGAAAAGCTGGTTGGCCGCGCACAGCGGCAGCGCGCGCATTGTCTTGGGCACACGCATGGCGGTGTTTGCCTCCATGCCGCAATTGTGCCTCATCGTCGTTGATGAAGAACACGACCCCAGTTACAAGCAACAAGAGGGAGCGCGTTACTCGGCGCGCGATTTGGCTATTTGGCGTGGGCGTGAACAAAATGCCAAAGTCATTTTGGGCAGTGCTACACCCTCGTTAGAGAGCTGGTACGCCAGCCGTCCGCCCAGCGCCGACGACCCCGGCGGGCGCTACCTGCGCCTGCACATGCCCGGCCGCATCGGCGCGGGGGCTTTGCCCAAGCTGCGCGTGGTGAATATGCAGCAGCAGCCCAAACGCACGGTTTTTTCTGCACCCTTGCTGGCCGCGCTGCAAGAACGCTTAGAACGCGGCGAGCAGTGCCTGATTTTGCTCAACCGGCGCGGCTATGCCCCGGTGCTGCATTGCGCCGATTGCACTTGGAAAAGCGACTGCCCGCATTGCAGCGCGCACCAAGTTTTTCACAAAACCGACCGCAGCTTGCGCTGCCACCATTGCGGCTTTAGCGTGCGCGTGCCGCGCGCTTGCCCCAGCTGTGGCAGCCCCGACATCACCCCCATAGGCAAAGGCACCGAACAGCTAGAGGAGCAACTGACCACCTTGCTGGCGGATGTACGCCGCCCCGATGGTGGCCCGGTGCGCGTGGCGCGCATCGATGCCGACAGCACGCGCGCCCAAGGGGCCTTAGAAGCGCAACTGGCACAGGTGCATGCTGGTGAGGTGGACGTGCTGGTGGGCACGCAAATGATTGCCAAAGGCCATGACTTCAGGCGCATTACTTTGGTGGCGGCAGTGCAACCCGATGGAGCGTTGTTTTCGAGTGATTTTCGGGCACCTGAGCGCTTGTTTTCGCTGTTGATGCAAGCCGGTGGCCGCGCTGGGCGCGATGCCCAATACCTTGAGCGCCAAGGCAGCCGCAGTGAACTGTGGTTGCAAACCTTCTACCCCGAACACGCCGTCGTGGCTGCTTTGCGCCAGCACGATTACGTTGCCTTTGCCGAGCAGCAATTGCAAGAGCGCCGCGATGCCGCCATGCCCCCATTTGCCTTTCAGGCGCTCATACGGGCCGATGCGCGCACGCAAGAGGTCGCCCAAGGCTTTTTGACCGCCGCCAGCGCGGCAGCCCATGCCCAAGGCTTGCCCGGTTTGGGTCAGCATGTGACACTCTACCCAGCGGTACCTTTGGCCATTCAGCGCGTGGCCAATGTAGAGCGCGCCCAAATGCTGTTAGAAAGCGATAACCGCCCAGCATTGCAGCATTTTTTGGCTGCTTGGCAAGCATTACTGCACGCTCTACGCCGCCAACCCGAACACAAAGGACTGGTGCGCTGGCTGGTGGATGTGGATCCGCTGGCGATTTGAACACGCACTCAGAGATACTATGACATTTTCTGCCACCCACACAGCGCCTAGTTATAAAGAACGCTTTTTAGCCTTCTTTCCTGCCCACTTTAATTCTTCAGCAGGCAGTGTGGCATTTTTTTTGCTGCTGGTGTCTGGCGTTTATTTGACCAGTTATTATAGCTATTTACTTTTTCATAGCGTCGCAGAATTTTTTAGTATCTTTATTGCAGTAACCCTGTTTATTATTGCAATCAATTGCGCTGCTTCGATTCGCAACCAATATATTTTATTTATTGGCTTGGCTTATTTGTTTGTTGGGGTGATGGATTTTTTTCATACCTTGGCTTACAAAGGTATGCCAATTTTTACCGATTACGACTATTACGCGCCACAGTTATGGATTGCTGCCCGCTACATGGAAGCTATCAGCATGTTGGTGGGGTTTAGTTTTTTGGGTACACGCAGACAGGTTCATATTCCACTGACGCTGGGTATTTTTGGCATCGTCACCACCGGGCTGGTGGCTTCCATTTTGTATTGGAAAATTTTTCCGGTGTGTTTTGAGCCTGGCAAGGGTTTGACACCGTTTAAGGTCGTCAGTGAATATATTATCTGCGCCCTGTTGTTAGGTAGTGTATATTTATTGCACCAGCGTCGCTATCTGTTTGAAAGCCAAGTCTATCATTGTCTGCAATGGTCACTTGCGCTGATGATTGCCACCGAGCTGTGTTTTACGCTCTATGTGGCGGACAGCATGAGCGATACCTTTAACCAGCTGGGCCATATTTGCAAAATTGCGGCTTTTGCGCTGATTTACCGTGCGGTGGTGGTTACTGGT
Organism: Giesbergeria sp.; assembly: GCF_028686475.1. Lineage (GTDB taxonomy): Bacteria > Pseudomonadota > Gammaproteobacteria > Burkholderiales > Burkholderiaceae_C > Simplicispira. The sequence continues at coordinate 78,481 of NZ_JAQUCA010000009.1, forward strand.
TTGCGTGACCCCGTCAATTTATTATTTCGCGAAATTAAACAACGTGAAGCCAACTTGCAAGAGGCGCAAACCATTGCCAATTTAGGGCGCTGGTGTTGGAGAATGGACGATGGCCGCTGGGATTGGAGTGGGATAGTATTTCGCAGTTTTGGTATTGCCGAATCAGGCCAGCAAACTTTGGGGCAAGTATTAGAAACTGTGCATTCACAAGACCGTGCTATTTTCTTAGAAGCCTTAGAAAATTGCCGCCAGCACGGTGTTCCATTTATTATAAAATTGCGAATCATCAATGAAGAGCGTACCATTTTTATCCAAGTGCGTGGCGAGTCTATTCAAGACGACAATGGACAGGTAGAGCGCATTGCTGGCACGGTACAAGATATTACCGCCCAAGAGCGCATGATGGAAGAGCTGCAACAGGCCAAAATTGAAGCCGACCAAGCCAATGCAGCCAAAAGCGCATTTTTGGCCAATATGAGCCACGAGATTCGCACCCCGATGAATGCTATTTTGGGTTTGACGCACTTAATGCGCCGTGATGCCGTACTACCGCAGCAATTTGAGCGCTTAGATAAAGTGACCGATGCCGCCCAGCACCTGTTGAGTATTATCAACGATATTTTAGATTTTTCTAAAATAGAAGCAGGCAAACTTACGTTAGAAGTGGCTGATTTTCCGTTAGAAGGGGTGTTTCATAGCCTGCATGGTTTAATTTGCGACAAAGCCGAGGCCAAAGGCATTGAGGTGATTAGCCGCATTGACCCGGCTTTGCCCAAGGTATTGCGTGGCGACCGGATGCGTTTGTCGCAAGTGCTGCTCAATTTTGCCACCAATGCGGTCAAATTTACCGAATCTGGGGCGATTGCCCTGCGCGCGCGCTTGGTGCAGCAGCAAGCCGATGCCGTGGTGGTGCGCTTTGAAATCAGCGACACCGGCATTGGCCTTAGCCCGGAGCAGCAAGGGCGTTTGTTTCAACCCTTCGAGCAGGCCGACCCTTCCATCACGCGCAAGTTTGGCGGCACTGGCTTGGGCTTGGCCATCAGCCACCGGCTGGCGCTGTTGATGGGGGGCAAGGTGGGTTTAGAAAGCAGCTTGGGCATGGGCAGCACGTTTTGGCTAGAGCTGTCCTTGCAATTGGGCGATGCCAGCGCCATGAGCAGCCAAGCGCCGCGCACCCTAGAGCGCGAGTTAGAAGTGCTGGTGGTGGACGATTTAGAAGAAGCCCGCGAAACCCTGGCCGATATGCTGCACAGCTTGCACTGCCGCACCACCTTGGCTTCATCGGGCGAGCAAGCCCTCGAAATCATGGCGCAGGCAGCGCACAATGGCCGACCGTTTGATTTGGTGCTACTCGATTGGAAAATGCCCGGTATGGATGGCATTGCTTTGGCCAAAGAGATTCAGGCGCGTTACATCCAGCCGCGTCCGGGCGTTATCTTGGTGACCGCCTATGGGCGCGAATGCCCAATTACCGTGTTCAAAGAGGCGGGCATTGCAGCAGCGCTACCCAAGCCCGTCACATCGTCTAGCCTGCTCGATACCATCGTTGGCTTGGTCACCGGCGAGGATACGCTACAAAAAGCCAGCGTTGCCAGCACCAGCCCCAGTTTGCACCAGCCCAATTTGCAAGGCTACTACGTGCTATTGGCGGAAGATAACCTCGTCAACCAAGAAGTGGCATTGGAGCTGCTACGCAGTGTTGGGCTGCGTGTGGATGTGGCCGACGATGGGCGCATGGCGGTGGAATTGGCGCGCACCCATGCCTACGACTTGATTTTGATGGATGTGCAAATGCCGCACATGGACGGGCTGGCCGCCACGGCGGCCATTCGCCAACTGCCCGACCGGGCCAAGGTACCCATTTTGGCCATGACAGCCAACGCCTTTGCCGAAGACCGCGAAGCCTGCGTGGCCGCTGGCATGGACGACCACCTCAGCAAACCCGTGGACCCCGACAAGCTGTTTGCCACTTTGCAACACTGGCTATCGCGCACTGCTGGCAGTAACGCTGGCCGTGGTGCTGCTGCCAGCGCGTCGGTGGCTGCGCCAAGTGCCGATACCGGACTGCACGCGCGCCTCAGTGCGATTACCCAGCTTGATATGGCGGCGGGCCTCAAAATCGTCTGTGGCAAATTGCCCACCTACCGGCGCATTTTGGCGTTGTTTGCCGACGGCCATGCCAACGATGCCCAGCGCTTGCAAGCTTTGTTAGCGCTGGGCGATTTTGCCCAGCTGCGCCAGCTGGCCCATGCCCTGAAAGGAGCAGCAGGCAATATTGGTGCCCAAGGGGTGCGCGCGCAGGCGCTGGCGCTAGAGATGGCCGCCGAGCGCGGCGATGCCGCCCAAGCCCAAGTGGCCGTGCAAGCACTGGCGACAGAGCTGGTGGCACTGGTGGCGGCTTTGCGGACAGCACTACTCGTTGCAGTGCCAAGCACCGCGATGGCACCAAGCGTACCAAATGCTGCGCCCAGCGCGACGACAGCCACAGCCGGTGGGCTGACTACGCTACCTGTCCCATCGGCACAGCTGGCATCCGAGTTGCAATCACTGCACAATCTACTGAGTAATGATGATTTGGAGGCGCGCCGCCTGTTTCGGCACTTACAGCCCATACTACTGGAAAACCAGTGGCCAGCTACCGTGTTAGAACCCTTGGCCGCTGCCATCGAACGCTTTGACTACGCCCAAGCCATCCATCTGCTACGCCAACACCATGCACCAAGCCCATGAGACCGTCCTGCTGGTTGATGACCAGCCCGAAAACCTGAGCATTCTGGCTGATTTGCTAGAACCCCATTACCGGGTCAAGGTGGCCGATTGTGGCGAGCGGGCCTTGCGTGCCGCAGCCTCTGAGCCGCGCCCCGACCTGATTTTGTTGGACGTGATGATGCCCGACTTGGATGGGTATGGGGTGTTGTCGCGTCTCCATGCCAATGCCAGCACCAAAAACATCCCCGTGATTTTTGTGACGGCGCGCGATAGCGCCGAAGACGAAGAGCGTGGCCTGGAGCTGGGGGCGGTGGATTACATCGTCAAACCGATACGCCCGCTGGTGGTGTTGGCACGGGTACGCACCCACCTCGAAAACCGCCGCGCCCAGCACCTGCTGGCGGACCAAAACAAGTTTTTAGAAGCCGAAATTGCCCGGCGTATGCACGACAACGAAATCGTGCAAAACGCCAGCCTCTCGGCCTTGGCCATGCTGGCCGAAATGCGCGACACCGACACCGGCAACCACATTTACCGCACCCAAGGCTATGTCGAAGTGTTGGCGCGCGCCCTGAGCCAGCGTCCGGGCTATGCCGAACAATTATCGCCAGGGCAACAAGTTCGCATCGCCAAAGCGGCCCCCTTGCACGATATTGGCAAGGTGGGAATTCCAGACCGCATTTTGCTCAAGCCCGGTAGCCTGACCGAAGAAGAATTTGCCATCATGCGTACCCACTCGCGCTTGGGCAGCGAAGCGATTGAACAGGCCATGCAAAAAGTGCAAGCCGCAGACCAGTCTAGCTACCGCAATGATTCGCAACCCTTGGCCTTCTTGGATGTGGCACGGCAAATTGCCCAATCGCACCATGAGCGCTGGGATGGCAAAGGCTACCCCGATGGCAAGCAGGGGGCGGATATTCCCTTGCCCGCACGCATCATGGCGCTGGCCGATGTCTTTGATGCCCTGACCACGCGCCGGGTGTATAAGCCCGCCATGACGATTGAGCAGGCCACTGACATCATTTGCAAAGGCCGAGGCCAGCATTTTGACCCGACCATCGTGGATGTGTTTTTGCAAGAACACGCACAATTTATCCGTATCGCGCACCACTACGCCGAAGCCTAAAGCCAGCGTTTTTTATGCTTCTTTTTTCCCCCTGATGGCCACCCATTATGTCCGAATCTGTCCCTAGCAATCCTGTCTCGGCCATCTACCATGCGGATGCCTTGCTTCCGGGGACACGCTTGGGCGAATTTGAAATTGTGGCCTTGCTGGGGGTGGGTGGCTTTGGTATGGTCTATCAAGCCTTTGACCATTCGCTGCACCGCACCGTGGCCATCAAAGAATATATGCCTGCCGCCTTGGCCGGGCGCGCCCCCGAGTTATCGGTGGCTGTGCGCGCCCTCAATGATGTGTCGGCCTTTGAAGCGGGGTTGCGCTCTTTTGTGGGCGAAGCGCGCATGTTGGCGCAGTTTGACCACCCCTCCTTGGTCAAGGTGTTTCGCTTCTGGGAGGCCAACCACACCGCTTACATGGTGATGCCGCTCTACAAGGGCATGACGTTTAAGCAAGCGCGGTTGCAAATGCGTACCCCACCGCCTGAAGCGTGGCTGCGCCAAGTGCTGTGGGCGGTGTTGGGGGCTTTGCGTACCTTGCACGATGGCTGCACTTTGCACCGCGACATCTCACCCGACAACATTTTTCTGCAAGATGCTGGCCCACCGGTGCTGCTGGATTTGGGCGCAGCCCGCCATGCCATTAACGACCGCGAACGCAAACACACTGCCGTACTCAAAGTTAATTACGCCCCGATTGAGCAATACGCCAGCGGTGACCCCGACTTGCCCCAAGGCCCCTGGAGCGATTTGTACTCGCTGGCGGCGGTGGTTTATGGTTGTTTGTGCAACGATATGCCCGAGCCTTCTACCCTGCGTGCCATCCGCGACCGCATGGTGCCTTTTGCCCGTGTGGCGCGCACGGTGGGGCAACAATTTGGCCAAGATTATTCGCCCGCTTTTGTCCATGCCATCAGCCAAGCGCTGGCCCTGCGGCCACAAGAGAGGCCGCAAAACATTGATGCCTTTTTGCAGCTGCTGGACATGGGCAGCGCCCCAAGCGGTGTCGATAACTTTGATTTTCGGGCTGCACTGGGGGCGATTTGGGTAGAACCCACCGACCAGCCCAGCCCCAGCATGACGCACACGGTAGATTTGTCTGCCGCCAAAACCGTCACGGCGGGGCCAGTGGCTGCCCCAGCGCCCAGTGTTAGCTCCTCTAGCCAGCGCATGGCTGATGCGGGCGATACCATCCTGATGGACGATGCACCAGATACCCTGCTGCTGCAACATGGGTCAGAAACCCAAATTGCCAATGATTCGCCCGAATCCATAGGGTTGGAATCGAGTTGGCCAGAACGTCCCTCGCGGCATCCAGGAGGGCATCCAACAGCAACGCCCAGCACTGCGTCCGCAGCGCCCCAGCAGCCTTGGCTGCTTTGGGCGGGTGTTGCGGCGGCGTTGGCCGTTGGTGCCGCCAGCGCCATGTTCTACCTAGGGCGTAGCCCAGCTAAGGCCGTGGTCCCGGTGGAAGAAATCATCATGACCGAAAAAGCGCCTTTAGCGCTTGTAGCGCCTCCCCCCACCGCCAGTGTGGCAGCACCGGTGCAAGAGGCGGTAGCCCCCCCACCCGAACCTCAACCCGAACCAGCACCTCCCCCCCCGGAACCCACCGGGCCTACCCCGGCCTTTGTCCAAAAAACCGACCCGCGCGCGCTGTCACAAACCGCACCGCCCAAACCAGCACCCAGCCGCAAACCCAGCCCCACAGAGACAGCCGCCCCAGCCCCTGCGCCGGTAGTGCCAGCGCCACCCGCGCCCGCAGTGGCCGTGCGCCCCCCCAGTCCGGCCAAACCAGCCCCCAGCGTCTGTGCCGACAGCAGCGCGCTGACGCGCAGCATGTGCTTACGCAGTGAATGCCGCCAGCCTGCTTTGGCTAACTTGCCGGTGTGTGTTGAGTTTCGCAGGCAGATGGAGCCACTAGAAGTGCGCTCGTCCAGCAACTAAAAAATGCACCCACCAAAATGGGTAGGCGTTATATAATCGCGGGCTTCGCAGCGCTTGCGCGACTCCGCGACGAAAAGCAGTTCACTGCTCACCCTACCTAAGAGGTTTCCTTCAGAGAAACACCGACCGTAGAAAAGAGTCCCCAGGACACCAGCCCCTGTTCAGGCTGGTCAAACCCTCGAAAGAATTACAGCATGAAAACTTTCAGCGCCAAGCCCGCTGACGTGCAGCACGAGTGGTTTGTGATTGACGCCACCGATAAGGTGCTCGGACGTGTCGCCAGCGAAGTGGCACTCCGTCTGCGCGGCAAACACAAAGCCATTTACACCCCGCACATTGATACCGGCGATTTCATCGTCATCATCAACGCTGCCAAGCTCAAGGTCACTGGTACCAAGAGCCTGGACAAGGTCTATTACCGCCACTCCGGTTATCCCGGCGGCATCACAGCCACCAACTTCCGTGACCTGCAAGCCAAGTTCCCTGGCCGCGCACTGGAAAAGGCTGTCAAGGGTATGTTGCCCAAAGGCCCACTGGGCTACGCCATGATTAAAAAGCTGAAGGTGTATGGCGGTGCCGAGCATCCGCACAGCGCCCAACAGCCCAAAGTGCTGGAAATCTAAGGAGCCGAGATGATTGGTGAATGGAACAACGGCACTGGCCGTCGCAAATCCAGCGTGGCCCGTGTCTTCCTGAAAAAAGGCACTGGCAAAATCACGATCAACGGCAAGGATATCCAGTCCTACTTTGGTCGCGAAACCTCCATCATGATTGCCAAGCAACCGCTGGCACTGACCAACCATGTCGAAACCTTCGACGTGATGATTAACGTGCATGGTGGTGGTGAATCCGGCCAAGCCGGTGCTGCCCGCCACGGCATCACCCGCGCCCTGATTGACTACGATGCCACCCTCAAGCCGGTACTGAGCCAAGCTGGCTTCGTCACCCGCGATGCGCGTGAAGTCGAACGTAAAAAGGTCGGTCTGCGTTCTGCACGCCGCGCCAAGCAGTTCTCCAAGCGTTAATCCGCTTTTTTGCCTGCTATCCAAGCCGCCCAGGGTTCGCCTAGGGCGGCTTTGTTGTTTGCTGGCCAGGCAAGCAATGCCCCTACCCCCACCAACGACAAGTGCTGACCGCCTGAATGACCGACTGTTTTTGAGTAGTATTCGGGCAAGTTCCCAAAATTTCGGAGATTTTTCCCATGACTGCTGTTGCCCAAGCCCCCCAAACCGAAGAGATGCCCGCGCCCATCCTGTTTACCGACAGCGCTGCTGCCAAGGTGGCCGATTTAATCGCCGAAGAGGGCAACCCTGATTTGAAATTGCGCGTGTTTGTGCAGGGTGGTGGCTGCTCGGGGTTTCAGTATGGCTTTACCTTCGACGAAATCACCAACGAAGACGATACCACCATGACCAAAAATGGCGTGTCGCTGCTGATTGATGCCATGAGCTACCAGTATTTGGTCGGTGCCGAGATTGACTACAAAGAAGATTTGCAAGGCGCGCAGTTTGTGATTAAGAACCCCAACGCCACCACCACCTGTGGCTGCGGCTCCAGTTTTTCTTAAAATTGGCAAAAAACACTTCACTTTTGCACTGATTTGCCGTAATAAAGGGGCGAGACGGTAGCAAAGTCTGCTTGAGAAGCGTGGCTGCTGGCCGTCGCTTGTTCATGACTACAATTGCGGGGCATCCTTATGCAAATCCCTCCCGTTGACCGCTCTCCTTCGTGGCGCACGCTCAGTGCAGATTTATCGACCACCGGTGCCTCTGGGCCGGTGCCAGTGCGTCCTATCAATGCAGCCAATCCAGTCGAGTCTATGGACCGTTTGGGCGAAGGGGCGATTGTCAAAACGCCAGAAAAGCCCTCGGATATGGACGGCCCCAACCGCGACTGGACGACCCCCGAAGAAAAAAAGCTGGTAGAAGAGCTACCCCCAGACCCCCGACCCGAGCCAGTCTATAAGCAATTGCTGGACTTTATCCAGTCGATGTGGCGTGCCAGTGGCACCGCCATTGAGTTGGCGCAAGAAGTCAACAAAATGACGCTGCAAGAGCGCATGGCCTTGCAAGCCAAAAACGATGCTGATTTGACCTACTCTGACCCCAAAGTAAAACGCACCGGCGGTTTGTAGCGCTTGGTTTTTGGGCTTTTAGCTTTTTTAGCCATTGGCAATGCCGCTACTGACATGGCCTGCGGGTACATGGCGCGCCGCCGAAGCCACATGGCCGGTTTGGTCGTCAAAGAAAAAATCGGGTTCAAACTCACGCAAGAATTCGCCCTTGGGCAGGCCGCCCAAGAACATGGCCTCGTCCACGGCAATGTTCCAATCCATCAGGGTACGGATGGCGCGCTCATGCGCTGGAGCGCTGCGTGCCGTCACCAGGGCGGTGCGGATACGCATCCCGCTGCTGCCGCTGGCCTGTTGCAGCCGGTGCAAAGCAGCCAACAGGGGCTTGAATGGGCCTTCGGGCAGGGGTTGGGCGGCTTTATCGCTTTCGTGGCGCTGAAAGGCATCTAAGCCCTGCGCTTGGAATACCCGTTCGGCTTCATCCGAGAACAAGACGGCATCACCATCAAAGGCAATTCGTACTTCTTGCGGATGGGCGTTGCCCGCTTGGGCTGATTCGGTCAAGACGCGGGCGGCGGGGTAGCCCAAATGCAGCGCTTGGCGTACATCGGCCTCGTTGGCCGATAAGAATAAATGCGCGCCCAAAGGGCGCAAATAGCCAAATGGCTCGCGCCCTTGGGTAAAAACACCCCGTTGGATGCTGGGCAAGCCGTGCGCTTGGCAAGAGCGGAACACGCGCAGGCCACTGACTGGGTCATTGCGCGACAGCAATACCACCTCGACCCGTGCCTGCTCGGGCGTATTAAAGGCCAACAATTTACGCACCAAAGAAAAGGCGACACCGGGAGAGGCAGGTACCTCTAAACGCTGGTGTTGCAAGGCGCGGTAGGCGGCATCGTTGTCGCGGTCGAAAACGGTGTTTTCTTCCTCAAAATCGAACAGGGCGCGTGAGGAAATGGCCACCACCAACTTATTTTGTAAGGATGCGCTCATTGGAATTTAGGCAAGGCGGCTGCAACGTCACGGAACGAGGCCAAAGCGGCTTCAAGATGGTCAATGATTTCTTGTTGCAGCACATCGGGCGGAGGCAAATCGTCCAAGTTATCGAGGCTATCGTCTTTGAGCCAGAAAATATCCAAACTGGCCTTGTCACGGGCAATCAGGTCTTCGTAACGGTAGTATTTGAAGCGTTCGGTTTCTTGGCGCTGGTGGCGGTTTTCTGGGTGGTAACAGGTAATGAAGTCTTGTAGGTCTTCTGGCTTGAGGGGGCGCGTTTTGAGCGTAAAGTGCTTATTGGTACGCAAATCGTAAAACCAGACCCCTTGGGTATGTATCCGTCCGTCTTTGGGCGCGTTGTCAAAAAACACCACGTTGGCTTTGACGCCTTGGGCATAAAAGATGCCTGTGGGCAAGCGCAAGATGGTGTGAACGTCGCAGTTCTCTAGCAGCTTGTGCCGAATCTTTTCCCCGGCACCGCCTTCAAACAGCACGTTATCTGGCAACACCACGGCTGCTTTACCGTCTACCTTGAGCAGACTGACGATATGCTGTAAAAAATTGAGCTGCTTGTTCGAGGTGGTTTCCCAAAAATCTTGGCGCTCATAGGTCAGTGCGTCGCGGTCTTCTTCCCCTTCTTCGTTGGTGATGGTCATGCTGCTCTTTTTGCCAAACGGTGGGTTGGCCAGCACATAGTCCACTTGGATTTTTGGTTCCGAAATCAGCGCGTCGGCACGCTCGACAGAAGGCTCACCGTCTAACTCGCCAATGTTGTGCAAAAACAGATTCATCAGGCACAGACGGCGCGTATTGGCCACAATTTCATTGCCATAAAAAGTCCGGTCACGCAAAAATGCTTTTTGGCGCTTGTCCAGCTTGCTGCCGGAATGGTTCAACCAATGGTAGGCCCCTAAAAAGAAGCCCCCGGTACCGCAGGCCGGGTCGGCAATGGTTTTCATGGGTTCGGGCCGCACACAGGCCACGATGGCCTCAATCAGTGCGCGTGGGGTGAAGTATTGGCCTGCGCCGCTCTTGGTGTCTTCGGCGTTCTTTTGTAGCAGCCCTTCGTACAAATCGCCTTTGGTGTCTGCCCCCAAACTGATCCAGTTTTGTTCGTCAATGAGCTGTACCAGCCGCGCCAACTTGGCCGGGTCTTGGATTTTGTTCTGGGCTTTGAAAAAGATAGCCCCCAACATACCCTGTTCTTGCCCTAGTCGGTGCAAGGTGGCCAAGTATTGCGCCTCTAGTGGTTCGCCCGTTTTGCTGCGTAGATGGGGCCAATCGTAGCTAGGGGGGATGCGGGTGTCGCGCTTGTAAGGCTCTTGGGCGTATTCGTGCGCCAGCTTGAGAAACAGCAGGTAGGTGAGCTGCTCTAAATAGTCGCCGTACCCGACGCCATCATCGCGCAGGGTGTGGCAAAAGTTCCAGACTTTCTGGACGAGGGAGGAGGTGTTCATGCTTCATCCTTAATGAGTTCGATTTCTAAACGGCGGATGGCAGCCACCAAATTGTGAAAACTAGGGGAGCGCTCATTGTCCAAATCCAAATGCTGACCGATGGCCCGCGATCCGGCAACTTTTTCGTACCGGCCTCGGGTCAAGGCTCTCAATTCATGGCTTGGATTGCCCAAATCATCTGGTTTGCGAAATTTTTTAGACTGCTGCTGGCGTGCCAGTCCGGTGACGGAGAGGGCTGTTTCCACCGCTTGTAAGTCGGCCAAGTAAAAAGTTTCTAACTCGGTACAGGCTAAACGTACCAAGCAGCGTTCGGCTTTGGTAGTCTGGGCACATAAATCCAGCAAACGACGTTTGAGTTGGATGCAGTCGGGGTGGCTGTCTTGGTCGCGCAACACAATAAACCGGGCCTGCTGGTTCTGGTAAGCCCTGATTTTGGTCACTAGCTGCTTTTCAAGGTCTTGCTTGCCTTCAAAATGAACCAAGCGGTAGCCTGTGCCTGATTGCAGCAGCCGGGGCAACAAAGACTCCAGCATGGCCTTGGCGGAGCGTTCCTCCAGCAGAAAAACCAGCTCTCGCATTACGGATTCACTCCATCAAAGAAACCTTGCTTCCACAGGTAGCCCAATTGGTCGCCCTCGGCCATATAGGCCGCAATTTGTCGGTCGTCTTTGGCCCGTTGAATGCGTGTGTAACCCTGCTGCTTCACTAGCCAACACACTTCATCTAACTCCAACGCATTCAAAAAATCCGGCGAGTGGGTAGAAACAAACACCTGCCCACCACGGCGGGCATAGCTACGAAACTCCTCGGCCAGTTCGGCCATCAAATGCGGATACAACTGGTTTTCTGGCTCTTCTACGCACAACAGTGGGTGTGGCTTGGGGTCGTGTAATAACACCAAATAGGCAAACATTTTGATGGTGCCATCCGACACGTAGCGATCTAAAAATGGGGTTTTGAACGAGCCGTCTTGAAACTTTAGCGTCAGGTAGCCATCGTCCATCAGCTTGGGTTCTACGGCACTGATACCCGGCACGCGCCGTGCCATGCTGGCGAGGATGTTGGCGAATAGTGCCGGGTGTTGTTCATGCAGGTAGCGGGCTACCAGCGGGAGGTTTTCGCCGGTTTGAGAGAGATGCTCAGTTTCACCCGAGGCATCTTTACGCCCGCGTGCGGCGCTGATATGAAAGTCGGACACATGCCAATTTTCAATCAGGCTGCGGAAGGCGTTGGCAGCTTTGAAGCGCTCAAACTGCCCCAGCCCTTTGATAGCCAAGGTGTCAGGAGAGACTTTTTGCGTCTCACGGTCTAGCTCTTCGTCCGGTTTTTTGAAGTCTTCCTCGTTGGTGATGGCATAGCCCTCACCATTGGCAAAGCTCAGAAAATGGTACGGGCTACCGTGGCGGCCACGTTTGTAGCGCAGCAATTCTTTCAGCACCACGGGCTGGCCTTGGCGCTCGCCAATCTCCAGCGAGTAGGTGACTAAGCGCTTTGCCCCAGCAATTTCCATGCGGTATTGCAGCTCGATCAAGATGGAGTCTTTTTGCGGATCACAGCCCCGGCTGAGTACCTCGGCAAAACGGCCCCGCTTGTCCAAGGCTTGGCGCACATTGCCGCGCAGGCAGTCGTGCAAAAAACCAAACACATCGAACAGTGTGGACTTGCCCGAGCCATTGGCCCCCACCACCACCAAAAAAGGCGGAATGTCTTTCAAATGGACATTGCGGAAAGCCTTGAAGTTTTGCAGGCGGATAGATTCAATTTTCATCGCAAGCCTCTTTGGCAGTTTGGGCTTTGCGGCCACGCGGTTTTTTGACGGCAGTTTGCGCGGCCCGTTCGGCGCGGATGCGTTCTAGCAGCACGCTGGCTGGTTCATCGTTGGGGTCTTGGGGCACTAACTGGCCGGAAAAGGCGGCGCGTAGGATATTTTGGCGTTGGGCGGTGGATTGTTGGAGGGCGAGTGCAATCGATTTCTGCTGATTTACTATTGAACTCAGTGCCATATCAATATGAAGCAGTAACGCTTCCTGCTCATTTTGAGGGGGCAACGGAAACGGCAAACTGCGACAAACTTCTAACGTCAAATTGGTCTGCCCCGCTGTTGTTTTGGATCGAGCCTTCAGCCATTGTTGTGCCAGAGGCGATAGTAAATAATGGCAGATAAACCAAGGAAATACCCCATCAACTGCACGAAATATGGCAATAGCCTGATTGATATTCCATTCAGAAAATTTTGATGGCACGACAGCGACCTGCCCAAGTGGGGGGCCAACGATATTCATCAGCACATCATTTGGATAGACAACTGAGCGAGCCAAGAAACCCCGATGTATCTCCGCAGATATAAATACTTTATCTGCTAAATCAAGTTCACCACGGTCTGTTAGATTGGTCACACGCAGAAATGGAATTGTCTTCTGCACACTAGAAGCCGATTCTTTTGGTGGAGTCGTTCCTTTAGTGATGAACTCGCATAGCTGTTCACCACTCGCCCACACCCACCCCGGCGGCAATGCTGGTAAACCAGCGGTATCGGGTTGCACTGGCTCGGGGTATTTTTTTTCCCAGTCTTTGGGTGGGGTTTTGCCTTGTTCTTGGAATTTGGCCAGTTGCTTGGCTTCCCAGCGGGCGCGGCGTTGTTGCAAGATGCGTTCTAGCAGTTGTGCGCCAGTTTCGGTGGCGGGATGCTGGGAGCGCCAATCGGCGGTGAGTGTGCCGGATACAGCAGCTTTGAGCAGGGATTGGCGGTATTGGGCCAGCTTTTTTTGTGCGGCTTTGAGTTCTGCCACCCCAGCATCTAAATCGGAGAGCAGTTCTTCCAGTTTGGCGACAATGCGGGTTTGTTCATAAAAAGGAGGCAGTGGAAATGGCGCTGTTTCAAATTTACTTTTATTAATGATGGCTACAGTTGTAGCTGATGAATTAGCTTTAAGCCAAGATCCAAGCGTTTGTAGAAAATAGAATCCATACTCTGGGTTGATAAACTTATCAAAAACAACAGCATTAATCTGCTGATTTGTAGCACTTAAATTGGTTGTGATTGCAGTCTTTCCTAGTATGCCAATGCAAGAAACAAGCACTGATTTTGGGGGAAGAATCCTTGCTTTTTTTATACCATATTCTGATAAAGTTTCAGGGGCATGGCTAACTGGTGTATCATTTAATTGCGGTGGTTTAAAAAATGGGATTCCCCCTCCATAATTTTTAACATCTGATGTTGGCGGAGTGTTGCCAGTAATGACTTCTGAAATGTTTCCAAGGTTGACCCAATTCCAAGAATTCGGGATTAAATGAAATTTACTCATGCCACCAACTCCCAATTCATTTCATCCATTAATCCATCCAATTCTTTGCCAAACAATTGCCACACTTTTTGCAGTCCGCCTTGGTCGGCCAATTCTGCATAATCAAAATCATCGCGCTGGATGCTGCAACTGCTGGCAATGTGGTCTTTCATCAGGCGCAGCCATGCGGTTTGTTCTGGTGTAAAGGCGGTGCTGCGCTGGGCGTTGTGCCGAAAAATCCAAGCCTGAAAGCGCTTGTCCACTTCGTCGGCAAAGGGTTTTAGCTCTGCATCTAAGCCCAAAGCAAAGCGCACCAAGCTGACCACATCGGTCAACTGGCGTTTGCGGTCTGCGCCTTTTACTTGGCTGGTTTGCACACGGGCATAGGCGCTCCACAGCCTTTCTGTGGTCAACATCAGCGGCGGTTGGCTCAGGTGTTCGTGCAGTGCCTCAATCATGTCGAAGGTCAGCGCCCGGCGCTGGTAGGGCTGCTGGTAAAAAAATTGCAGTGCCGCTATCTCATCCTTGTGCTGCGCTAGGTAGTCGGCAAAGGTTTGCACCACTGCCTTGGCCTGCGTTTCGGCTTGTTGCGAAAAGCCAGCAAAGGTGACTTGGTCTAAATTGATATGGTCGATGATTTGCTCGTGTTCACGCCGGGCATTTTCTAAGGCTTCGCGCAGTGCGGGGTTGTCAAACGGGGCGCAGGCAGCGGCTACGCGCTGGGCGCGGGCGGCCTCCAGCTCGGCGGGCAACAAAGTGTCTTCGGTGCGTGTGATGCCTTGTGCTTGGGCCAATTGGAGCGCGGTTTGCACCACGGCATCAGGGTCTAAGGCTTCTATCAGGGCTTTGCCCAAAGCAGCCACTGCCATGCCGCCCGATGCCTGCTCAATGCGGGTTTGGGCTTTGTCGTCCAATTGTTTGGCCAAACGCACCAGCCGATTGGCCAAGCTCAGTAGGGTGTCATCGTCACGGCTACCAATGGCGATGCCTTGCAACAAGTCTTTGAGCGAGGTGCTGGGCTTTTTTTCTAGTGGGCGGCTTTCGGTTTTGAGCGATTTTTCTACCCCTACGGCATCTATCAACACAAAGCGGGTTTTGGCACTATCGGCGCTATTGCTCACCCGTTGCAGGCCCGCTGCGTTCAAACTGCGTACACCCCGACCTTTCATTTGCTCGTAGTAGCCCTTGCTGCGTACATCGCGCATAAACAGCAATACTTCTAGTGGTTTTACATCCGTGCCGGTGGCAATCATGTCCACGGTGACGGCAATACGCGGGTGGTAATCGTTGCGGAAGCTGGCTAACACGCCTTCGGCATCTTTTTCGTTATAGGTTACTTTGCGGCAGAAGGCGTTGCCTTGGCCATAGACTTCGCGCACGGTTTGGATGATGTCGTCGGCGTGGCTGTCGGTTTTGGCAAAAATTAGCGTTTTGGGGGTTTCTTTGCGCTGCGGAAAAATCACCTCTTCTACCGCTGTCTTCATGGCTTGGATGACGTTACGGATTTGGCTGGGGTTGACCACGGAACGGTCTAGGTCTTTGCCGGTGTATGCGGTGCTTTCTTCGGCCTCGGCCCAGCGTTTTTTGCGCGTGGCGCGGTCGCGGTGGTCTATCCACCAACCTTGCCGCACCACACTGCCTTTTTGGCTGAGTTCGGTTTCAATTTCATAAACGTCGTAACCCACATTGACACCATCGGCCACCGATTGTTGGTAGGTGTATTCGGCCACAATGTTTTCATTGAAAAAGCCATAGGTGCGTTTGTCGGGCGTGGCGGTCAGGCCAATCAGAAAGGCATCAAAATAATCCAGCACCTGTTTCCACAGGTTGTAGATGCTGCGGTGGCACTCGTCAATGATGATGAAATCGAAGGTTTCTACCGGGGTGCTGGGGTTGTAACTGACTTGCTTGGTTTGTTTAGGCGTTTGCTGCACTTCGTTGAGTGAGATGTCTTCGGCTGATTCATCGATGGGTTCGCCCGACAAAATGGAATACATGCGCTGGATGGTGCTGATGCACACCTGTGCATGGGGGTCGATGTGGCTAGAGGCCAGTCGCTGCACGTTGTACAGCTCGGTAAATTTGCGTGCATCGTCTGGTGGCGTGTAAGCCATAAATTCTTGGTGCGCTTGCTTGCCAAGGTTGCGCGTATCCACCAAAAACAAAATGCGTTTGGCTCCACCAAATTTGAGCAAGCGATAGACCGCTGTGATGGCGGTAAAGGTCTTACCGGCTCCGGTGGCCATATGCACCAAAGCACGGGGCCGGTTGCAAGCCAGAGATTTTTCTAACCCCGTGATGGCACTGACTTGGCAATCGCGTAAATTTTGTGTGGGCAGTGGTGGCATCGCTGCGCCCAAGCTGCGGCGTAGTGTGTCGGGCTGCTGTTGCCATTGGGCCAAGGTTTCTGGCTTGAAGAAATGGAAAATCTCGCGCGAGCGCGGGGCTGGGTCGGCGTTGTCGGTAAAGCGAATGATTTGGCCGGTGGCCTCGAATAAAAAGCGCAGGGGCGTGCTGTCTTTGCGCCATTTCAAATTGGCGGCGGCATAGCGTTGGGTTTGGCCCTCTGTGACCGTGAGATGCACGCCTGCCTCGTCTTTTTTGGCTTCAATCACACCCACGGCTTGGCGCTGGACAAACAGCACATAGTCTGCTGGGCCGGTATCGGTGGGGAACTCGCGCACCGCCACACCATGCGCTGCGGATAGGTTGAGCTGGCGCATGTCTTGCAGCGTCCAACCAGCTTGTTCGAGCTTTTGGTCAATGTACTGACGGGCTTTGGCTTCTGGGGTCATTTAATAAACTGATTCATTTGAATGATAGGCAATAACACCGCCAACACAATCAGCATCACCACCAGCCCCATTGTCACAATCAGCAAAGGCTCCAAAATGGTGGCCAGCTGCATGGAGCGCCGTTGCACCTCGGCAGACAGTTGCTGTGCGGCACGTTGCAGCATCAGCGGCAATTGGCCGGTTTGTTCGCCCAGCCGGGCAAACATGGCCAGCAAGCCCGGAAAACGCTTTTTCTGTGCCAAGGCCGAGGCCAGCGGTGCGCCCTCGCGCACTTGCACCAAAGCCTCTAGGGCATCGGCGCGCATGGCCCGGTTGTGCAGGGTTTCGGCAGCGGCTTGCAAGGCTTTCAGGATAGGTACACCCGCCCCGGCCAGCATGGCCAAGGTGCTGGCAAAGCGGGCGGCGTTGTAGCTGCGTGCCAAGCGCCCGAGCAAAGGCAATTGCAGCCAAGCGGCATCTACTTTTTGCCGAAAAGCCTCGCCCTTGAGCAACCAGCGCCAGCCTATGCCCCCGCACAACAGCAGCAGCAGGGCCACCCAGCCGTATTGGCGCACGGCGCTGCTCAGGGCCAACATCGCCACCGTCAGGAAGGGCAAGGCCCGTTTGCTGCCGGTAAACACGCTGGCCACTTGTGGCACCACATAGGTGACCAAAAACAGCACAATCACCAGCGCCAGTAAACTGACTATCGCTGGATAGAGTGCCGCCCCCATCAGTTTGGCGCGCAGGGCTTGGCGCTCTTCCAAATCATCGGCCAAGCGCTCTAACACCAGCCCTAAACTGCCGCTGGCCTCACCCGCACCAATCACGGCGCAATAGATGTCAGAAAACTCGCGCGGGTGTTGTTGCAGGGCGCGGGCAAAGCCAGAACCAGCATTGACTTCGGCGCGTAAATTGGCCAGCAGATGGTGTAAGCGCTCGTCTTCGGCCTCATCGGCCAAGGCGGTCAGGGCGCGCTCTAGGGGCAAGCCCGAGACCACCAAACCGGCCAATTGGCGCGTCCAGACGGCCAAACCCGTGGCATCGAACACCGGCCGGGTGAGCAAGCGTTGGCTCCACGACAGTGTGCCCCCACTGCC
This sequence comes from Giesbergeria sp., assembly GCF_028686475.1. Classification (GTDB taxonomy): domain Bacteria; phylum Pseudomonadota; class Gammaproteobacteria; order Burkholderiales; family Burkholderiaceae_C; genus Simplicispira. Next base: position 95,935 of record NZ_JAQUCA010000009.1, read on the forward strand.
GCTGCCCACCTCCACCGGCGCCACCCGCAAGGGCACCAAGGCTTGGGCGCGCAACTGGCTGCGCGCCGCTTTGGCGGTATCGGCCTCTAGGACACCGTTGCGGGTTTGGCCCTGGGCATCGAGGGCTTCAAAGGAAAAAGCGGGCATAGGCAGCAGAGGTTCAAAGCACAGCGTGAAGCCGTGCATGGTAGCCGCTGCCATACCCCAACCGGCCTAAGGTTCAGGCTGGGCGGCCATAGGTGGCGGTAAAGCTGGCTTTTTCTAAGGTGTGGGCGTTTATCATGAAGCCCGCCAAGGCGGCAGAGGCATCATCGGGAATCTCCAAACGCGGCACGTTCAGGGCATGGAGGCTGAAGATATAGCGGTGCGGCTTATCGCCCGCTGGTGGGCACACGCCACCCCAAGCGTAAGCGCCGTAATCGTTGCGAATCTGCCGCGCTGGCGCGGGCAAGTGGGCACCGCCTTGGGCACCGGCATGGGCGGCCAGCGTGGTGGTGCCAGCAGGCAAATCCACCACCAACCAATGCCACCAGCCCGAGCCTGTCGGGGCATCGGGGTCATACACCGTCAGGGCAAAACTTTGCGCGCCCACCGGAGCGCCGCTCCATTGCAACACGGGCGATTGGTTTTGGCCGGAGCAGCCAAAGCCGTCAAACTCAAACTCGGGGGGTACGCTGCCGCCGCTGGGGATGTCGGGGCTGCTGAGGGTGAAGGCACTCATCGGTTACTCTCCTGATAAAGGTCTGGAAACCTTGCAATTTAACGCACAATCGAAGCACCTTTTTAGCGGAATTTTTCTTATGTGTGGCATTGTTGGTGCAGTTTCCTCGCGCAATATCGTTCCTGTATTGGTGCAGGGTTTGCAACGGCTGGAATACCGGGGTTACGATTCTTGTGGTGTCGCGGTACATGCAAGCAGTGGTTTGCAGCGTGCGCGTAGCACGGCACGGGTGGCCGAATTGTTAGAACAAGTGCAACAGGTGCCGGTGCAAGGCAGTACCGGCATTGCCCACACCCGTTGGGCCACGCATGGCGCGCCAGTGCAAAGCAATGCCCACCCGCATTTCAGTTATGGCCCAGGGGTGGATGCCAGCGGCCAGCCCGATGCCGTGGGCCGGGTGGCCTTGGTACACAACGGCATCATCGAAAACCACGAGGCCCTGCGCGCTGCCTTGCAGGCGCAAGGCTATGTTTTTGCCAGCCAAACCGATACCGAAGTCATCGCTCACCTGATTGACAGCCTGTATGCCGGTGATTTGTTGGCCGCCGTGCAAGCGGCTGTGGTGCAATTGCAAGGCGCTTTTGCCATTGCCGTGCTGCACCAACAGGAGCCACAGCGCATGGTGGCCGCGCGCGCGGGTTCGCCCTTGGTGCTGGGTGTGGGGCAAGACGGGCAAGAGCATTTTGTCGCCAGCGATGCGATGGCTTTGGCGGGCGTGACCGACCAAATTGTTTATTTGCAAGAGGGCGATGTGGTCGATGTGCAGTTGGGCGCTTACCGCATCAGCAGCGGCGCGGGCCAGCCACTCACGCCAGCGCAGCGTCCGGTGCGTACCGTCCACGCCCACAGCGGTGCCGCTGAGTTGGGGCCGTATCGCCACTACATGCAAAAAGAAATTTTTGAGCAACCCCGTGCCATTGCTGACACGCTGGACGGTATCAATGCCATCGTGCCAGAATTGTTTGGTACGGATGCGGCGCAGGTGTTCAGTCAGATTGATTCGGTGCTGATTTTGGCCTGTGGCACCAGCTATTACAGCGGCTGCACGGCCAAATACTGGCTCGAATCCATCGCCCGCATCCCCACCCAAGTAGAAGTGGCCAGCGAATACCGCTACCGCGACTCGGTGCCCAATCCGCGCCAACTGGTCGTCACTATCAGCCAGTCTGGCGAAACCGCCGACACCTTGGCCGCACTGCGCCATGCCCAAAGCCTGGGTCACGCGCACACTTTAACCATCTGCAATGTGGCCACCAGCGCGATGGTGCGCGAGTGCGCTTTGGCCTACATCACCCGCGCCGGGGTAGAAATTGGTGTCGCCAGCACCAAAGCCTTTACTACGCAACTGGCCGGGCTGTTTTTGCTTACTTTGGTGTTGGCCCAAACCCAAGGCCGTTTGGGTGCCGCGCAAGAGGCCGCACATTTGCAAGCCATGCGCCATCTGCCCGTGGCCTTGCAGGCCGTGCTGGCTTTGGAGCCACAAATTATCGGTTGGGCCGAAGATTTTGCCCGCATGGAAAACGCCTTGTTCTTAGGCCGAGGCTTGCACTACCCGATTGCACTGGAGGGCGCGCTCAAGCTGAAAGAAATCAGCTACATCCACGCCGAAGCTTACCCAGCCGGAGAGCTAAAACACGGCCCGCTGGCGCTGGTGACCAGTGCCATGCCGGTGGTTACAGTAGCACCTAACGATACGCTGCTAGAAAAGCTCAAAAGCAATATGCAGGAAGTGCGCGCACGCGGCGGGGTACTCTATGTGCTGGCCGATGCCGACACCCAGATTGACAGCAGCGAAGGCCTGCACGTTATTCGGATGCCGGAGCATTACGGTGCTTTGTCGCCGATTTTGCACGTGGTGGCGCTGCAACTGCTGGCCTACCACACCGCCTGTGCGCGCGGCACCGATGTGGACAAGCCGCGCAATTTGGCCAAAAGTGTAACGGTCGAGTAAGCAAATCTCTGTTACCTTTGTTTGGCCATTGCAGCGTACTATGTTCGTTTTTTCCTTCATCACAGCGCCGCCGTGAATTTTTTGAACGCCAGAGCCGTATTTTCTGCCCCCCCTGAAGGTGACGCGCCAGCCCTGCCGGCCTGGCCACTGGCCGCGCCTCTACCCGACAGCGTTGCCGAGGTGGCCGCCTTGCGTGCCACGCTGGAGCAAACCCGCCAAGAGCTAGAGCGCGCCCAGCGCCAACTGCGCGAGCAAGCGCAAGTTTTTCAAGCGATGGAAGATTTGGCCCGTGCTGGTTATTGGTGGCGTATGCGCGGCGATAACCGGGGCGGTGCTTATTGGTCACCCGGCCTGTGCCATTTGGCCGGCTTTGCCGAGCAAGACTGGGTCAGTTGCGCGCAGGGGCGCAGCGGCATTTTGGCCGATGATGAGGTCGCCTTTGAAAAAGCCCTGCGGCGCATGGATGGCCAAGATTTGGAATACCGCTGGCAGCGCCCGGATGGCCAAGTACGCCGCTTGCGTATCCGCATGTGCTTGCACCACAGCCCCGATGGCAGCGTGATGGAGTTGGGCGTGGTGCTGGATGTGACCGACAGCCACCAAGTAGCGGCCCAACTGCGCGAGCAATTGGACTTTATCCAGCGCATTGCCAGCCGAATTCCCGGCTTTATCTACCAGTACCGTATTCGCCCGGATGGCACGGCCTGCGTGCCCTACATCAGCGATGCGGTGCAAGACCTGTTGGGGGTCTCGCCCCAAGCGGCCATGCAAGACTTGGCCCACCTAGAATCCAAAGTGGATGCCAGCGATTTGCAAAGAATGCGCCTGATGATGGCCCGCGCAGTGCATGATTTGCAGCCTTGGCAGTGCGAGTACCGCGTCCATGCCGCAGATGGCAGCGTGCGCTGGCACATGAGCAATGCCGTGCTGCAAAAAGAACCCGATGGCAGCGTGCTGCTACACGGCTACACCCTCGACCTGACCGAGCGCAAACAGGCCGAAGAAGAAATCGAGCGCCTGGCCTTTTACGATGCTCTGACCGGTTTGCCCAATCGGCGTTTGTTGCTCAACCGCTTAGAACACAGCATCGCGGTGTGCCTACGCAAACAGCAACGCGGTGCTTTATTGTTCATTGATTTAGACAACTTCAAAGACCTCAACGACACCCAAGGCCATGATGTAGGCGATTTGCTCCTCACGCAAGTGGCACAGCGCTTGGTGGCCGTGGTGCGCGATGCCGACACCGTGGCCCGCTTTGGTGGTGATGAGTTTGTCATCATGCTCGATGGCTTGTCGGCAGATTTGACCATTGCCAACGCGCAAGCCGAAACCGTGGCCGAAAAACTGCTACGCGCCCTCAATACCCCCTACACCTTGGCAGGTGCGCTGCATTACAGTACCCCCAGCATTGGCGTGACGCTGTTTGGCGATGAGCGCCACAGCGTCGATGAGCTGCTCAAACGCGCTGATTTGGCCATGTACCAAGCCAAAGCCGCTGGGCGCAACACCCAGCGCTTTTTTGACCCAGCGATGCAGGCAGCGCTACTGGAGCGCTCTAGCCTAGAGGCTGATTTGCGCTTGGGGCTAGAGCGCGGCGAATTGTTCGCCCTGTACCAACCCGTGGTCAACCACCGGGGGCAAGTTTTGGGGGCCGAAGCGCTGGCGCGCTGGAAGCATCCCGAGCGCGGCATGATTAGCCCGGCCGACTTTATCCCGCTGGCCGAGCAAACCGGCCTGATTTTGCCCTTGGGGCGGCACATTTTGCAGCTGGCCTGTACCCAATTGGTAGCGTGGGCCGCAGACCGACAAACCGCCCACCTGAGCGTAGCCGTCAACGTCAGTGCGCGCCAGTTTCGCCAGCCCAGTTTTGTCTCTGAGGTGCTAGAGACACTGAAGCAAACCGGTGCCAATCCGCAGCGCCTCAAAATTGAACTGACCGAAAGTATGCTGTTGGGCGATTTAGATGCCACCATCGCGCGCATGGAGCAGCTCAAGCGCCAAGGCGTGGGCTTTGCTTTAGATGATTTTGGCACGGGCTACTCTAGCCTGAGCTACCTCAAGCGCCTGCCGCTAGACCAAGTCAAAATTGACCAAAGCTTTGTGCGTGATGTTCTGACCGACCCCAACGATGCCGCCATCGTGCGTACCATCTTGGCTTTGGCGCAAAGCCTCGATTTGGTGGCCGTGGCCGAGGGGGTAGAAACCACCGGACAAATGGGATTTTTGCGCCTGCACGGCTGCGAGCAATTCCAAGGCTATTTGTTTGGTCGTCCGGGTTCGGCGCAGGCTTTGCAATCCTTGATGCACGCCCAGCCCTGATTTTTAGCGACTGGCCAGCGCCCTATGCTCCAGCATCCGATGCCACAACATGCTTTACATGGCTGGCGTGGTGCCGTGGTGGTGCTGTTGCTGGCCGTGTTAGGGGCGGTGTTGGCGGTGTATGGCTTGCGTGGCCAGCGCCTGCACGAGCGCCAAGCCACCCAAGCACAGGTGCTGGCCCTGATGGCTCAAGCCCTGGACGGGCAGGCCGCGCAACAGTTGTTGCGCCAGCAGCTTAAATCCTTGCAAGAACACTGCACCCAAAAGCCAGCCACGGCCAGCACCCCTGCCCAGACTACCCTGCTGCCTTGGCTGGGCAAACTACGCCGGGCCTTGTCCGCCGAGGCTGTCTATTTGCTCGATGCCCAAGGCCAAGTCCAAGCCCAACAGGGGGCCGGCAGCGATGGCCTGTCCGGCAGCGCCTATGCGCGTTTGCGCCAGCAGCTGCTGGTGGCCGCTGGGGCCGACCTCCCAGTGCAAGTGCGCGCTATCGTCCATGCCAGCAGCCACGAACGCCAACTCTATCTGTTGGCCGCTTGGCCTGCTGGCTGCCTTGGTGCGGCATCGGCAGGCAAGGCAGCTACCTTGGTGGTGCAGTTGCCTTTTGCCCCTTTAGATGCCTTGCTGGCCCGTGCCGCCACGCCCATGCTGTTGCTCACGCCCCAAGGAGTGGCCTTTGCCGCGACGCGGCCCGAGTGGGTGTATGCCGTGGCACCCCCACTGACACAGCAGCGCATTGATGAGCTGGCCGCCTTGGGCCAGTTTGGCCCGTATTTTGACAATGGCGTAGCCTCGGCCTTGCCGTTTTCGCCCAGTGCCACCGAGGTGGTGCTGGACGGCCAACCCTATGCGGTGCAACAGCATCCCTTGGATTGGGGCGACCCGCAAGGCCGCTGGCAGTTGGTGATGCTGGACGACATCAGTGCCTTGATGTCACCCACCGACAGCCTGCACTATGGCTTGCTGATAGCGTTGTTGCTCATTTTGCCCGGTCTGCTGGCGCTGGCCTTGCTACGCAGCCGCGCCCAGATGGCCGCTACCTTAGAACGGGTACGGGTGTTGAGTACCGCCCTCGAACACAACCCGCTGGCCGTGGTGGTGACCGATGCCAGCGGCATCATCGAGTGGGTCAACCCGCAGTTTGAGCGCAACACCGGCTACTGCTTGGCCGAGGTACGCGGGCGCAAGCCCACCATGTTGGCCAGTGGCCGCACGCCGGCACAAACCTACCACGACATGTGGAACACCGTGATGGCGGGCCACATCTGGCAGGGGCAATTTATCAACTGCCGCCGCGATGGCAGCCCCTACTATGACGATGTCACCATTTCGCCGGTGTTGAATGCCCAAGGCCAATGTATCGCCCTGATTGGTTTGCAACAAGATGTAACTTATCGACTAGACGAGCAGCAAGCCAAACGCCAGCAAGAGGCGCGCCTGCGCGAGTTGCTGCAAGAGCAAACCGCCATTTTTGACCACGCACCGCCCGTGCTGTTGGTGGGGCATGGTGTGGTGCGTAAATTTAACCCGGCATTGCAAGCCTTACTCGGGCCGGTGCAGGTGGGCCAGCGTGCCGAGGTGTTTTTTGGTAGCTTAGAGCAGCAAGCAGCATTTTCGGCCCGCGTAGGGGCGACGCTGCTCAGTGGGCAGCCAGTGCAAATAGATTGGCGACTGTACCGCCACGATGGCAGCCATTTTGAAGCCCGCTTATCAGGCCGTCGGGTAGAACTAGAAGACTGCCCGGATGCCTCGCTGTGGATACTAGAAGACGTGAGCGAACGCCAACGCGCCGCGCAAGCCTTGCAGCAAGCCAAAGAGCGCGCCGAGCAATCGGCGGCGCAAAAGGCCCATTTTTTGGCCAACATGAGCCACGAAATTCGCACCCCCATGAACGCCATCATTGGCATGGCCCATTTGGCGCTGCAAACCGGCCTTAACCAGCGCCAGCACGATTACATCAGCAAAATAGAGCAAGCCAGCCGCCACCTGATGGGCATCCTGAACGATATTTTGGATTTTTCGCGCATCGAGGCAGGCAAACTACGCATTGACCCGCGCCCCTTTGTGCTGGACCAAGTGTTAGCTGGAGTGGTGGATGTCATCGGCGAAAAAGCAGCCGCCCAAGGCTTAGAGCTGATTTACGATGTGGCCCCCAACGTGCCCACCCATTTGGTGGGTGATGCCTTGCGTATCGGCCAAATCCTCATCAACTATGCCAACAATGCCGTTAAATTTACCGAGCAGGGCGAGATTGGCATTGCCGTGCGCGTGCAGCAAGAAAACGCATCCGGCCTGTTGTTGCGCTTTGAGGTGCGCGACACCGGCATTGGGCTAGAGGCCGAACAATTGCCCCAGCTATTCCAAAGTTTTCAGCAGGCCGATAGCTCCACCACGCGCAAGTATGGGGGCACCGGCTTGGGGCTGGCCATCTGCAAAAGTTTGGCCGAACTGATGGGCGGCGAGGTGGGCGTGCAAAGCCAGCGTGGTGTGGGTTCTAGCTTTTGGTTTACCGTGCCGGTGCAGCGCAGTGGCCCAGAAAAAGTGTTGCAACCCCCATCCAAGTTGCGCGGTAGCCGGGTCTTGGTGGTCGATGACAACCCCTCCGCTGCGGCGGTGCTGGCCGAAATGTTGCAATCGATGGGATTTGTGGTGCAGCAAACCCATTCTGGCCCCGAAGCGCTGGCCGCGCTGTGGCAAGCCAGCACGCAAGCGCAAGCCTTTGCGCTGGTGTTGTTAGATTGGCAAATGCCCGGCATGGATGGTCTAGAGCTGGCCCGGCGCATGGGCGAGCTGGACTTGGCCCAGCCGCCGCGCATCGCGATGGTCACGGCCTTTGGCCGGGAAGACGTGTTGCGCTCGGCCAGCAGCTGCGGCATTGTCCAAGTGCTGCTCAAGCCGGTCAATGCCTCCATGCTGCTCGACACCATTGTCGAGGTGCTGGCCTGCACCCAGGGCCAAACGCTCCCCGCCCAGCCAGCGCCCGACACCACCCTGACACCGCCCGCCTTGCATGGTGCCCGTGTGCTGCTGGTAGAAGACAACCTGCTCAACCAAGAAGTAGCGCGCGCCTTGCTAGAAGAAACCGGCATACAAGTGGATGTCGCTGCTGATGGCCAAATTGCCGTCAACCTGCTACAAAGCCAACACCCGTATTACGATTTGGTGCTGATGGACATGCAAATGCCCGTCATGGACGGCTTGCACGCCACGCGCTGCCTGCGCGCAGACCCACGCTTTGCCACCCTGCCCATCATCGCCATGACGGCCAATGCCCTAGAGGCCGACCGCCAGCGCTGTCTGCAAGCGGGCATGAACGAACATCTGGCCAAGCCGATGGAGCCAGAACGCCTGTGGCAGGTCTTGCAGCACTGGATTGCCCCACGCCACTGCCCGCCCAGCGGCACAGCCCTGGCAGCAGCACTGCGCGCCCCTGCACCACCATCGCCCAGTGCCTTGCCGCCAGCCATCGCCGGGCTGGATATGGCTTTGGGTTTGCACCATGCCTCGGGCAAGCAGGCTTTGTACGTCGATTTGTTGCAACGCTTTGCCAGCCACCATGCCGATAGCGCCAGCACTCTGCGCGCCAGCTTGGCCCAAAATGACTACCACAGCGCCCGACATCTGGCCCATAGCTTACGCGGCTTGGCCGCCACCTTGGGGGCCAGCGCCCTGAGTGCCAGTGCCGCTGCCCTAGAGCAAGCCTTGGACAACGCCTTGGATAATGCCTTAGAGCCACAACCCGACAAACTGAGCCAGCACGCCACCAGCAACGCCACCCGCAGCACCGGTGCCAGCGCGCTATCGGGCTTACTCGATACGCTGTGCCAGCAACTGCAAGCGCTGCTAGAGCCGCTACAACGTTGGCAGTCACAATCTGTAGCCCCTACGCCGCCGCACATGCCAGACAATGCCTGTTCCGCCGATGGCATTGCCACGGCTTGGCAACAGCTTTACACCCTGCTGAATCAAGATGACCCTGCCGCCATAGCCTGCCTAGAACACCATGCCCAAGCTTTAGCCGCTGGCTTGGGCAAGGCTTGGCCCGCTTTGCAAAGCGCGGTGCGCCAATTCGATTTTGCCAAGGCGCAAACCCTGCTGGAGCAACACCCCCCGCCAGTGCAAAGCCCCGAACAAGCAGCGCAAGCCCCTGTTACACCGGGCATTGCCCAGCCACCATCAATGCCACCATTGTGACCACACCCGCCGCCCACCCCCCAGGAGAAAGCATGGACGCAGCCTCTGCCACCCCCCCTTTGCCGCCGCCGCAATGGTCCGAGCGGCCCCTGCCCGTGGTGCTGGTGGTGGACGACACGCCCGACAATCTGGCCCTGATGGCCGAATTGCTCAAAGAGCGTTACAGCGTTAAAGTGGCAGCCAATGGCGAGCGCGCCCTCAAAATCGCCCAAACTCAACCCCAGCCCGATTTGGTGTTGCTCGACATCATGATGCCCGACATGGACGGCTACGAAGTTTGCCGCCAGCTCAAAGCGCAAGACAGCACCAAAGATATACCGGTCATTTTTTTAACCGCACGCACCGACACCGAAGACGAGCGCCAAGGCTTGGCCTTGGGCGCGGTGGACTACATTACCAAGCCCGTCAGTCCGCCCATTTTGCTGGCACGGGTGCAAACCCATTTGGCACTGAAAGCCACGGCAGACTTTTTGCGCGACAAAAGCGCCTACCTAGAGCGCGAAGTGGCACTGCGTACCCTAGAGGTGCAGGCGATTCAAGATGTCACCATCATGGCCATGACCTCTTTGGCCGAAACGCGCGACGACGAAACCGGCAACCACATCCGGCGCACCCAGTTGTATGTCAAAGCCTTGGCCGAGCGCCTGCGCTTGCAGCCACGGTTTGAAGCCCAGCTCAACGAGCGCATGATTGAGCTGATTTACAAATCGGCACCGCTGCACGATATTGGCAAAATTGGTATCTCGGATGCTATCTTGCTCAAGCCGGGCAAACTCACGCCCGAAGAGTACGCCACCATGCAGCGCCATCCTATTTTGGGGCGCAAAGCCATCGAGGGGGCCGAGCGCCGCCTCGGAATGCGCGTGCCCTTTTTGCGGATTGCCAAAGACATGGCTTATAGCCACCACGAGCATTGGGATGGCAGCGGCTACCCCGAGGGTTTGGTGGGCGAAGAAATTCCGCTGCCGGGCCGCCTGATGGCGCTGGCCGATGTCTATGATGCCTTAGTGCATCCACGCATTTACCGCCCCCAGCCCTTTACCCACGAGCAAGCCTGCACCATGCTACTACGCGGCCGGGGCACCCAGTTTGACCCGAAGGTGATAGATGCGTTCATCGACATCGCCGATGATTTTCGGCGCATCGCGCGCAATTACCCCGATGGCGACCGCAGACCAGTCGCCCAAATTGGGCAGCCCAAACCGGTAGCGCAAAGTCCCAAAGCGCGCTGCTGGCTGGCCGATGCCGACGAAGACGGGCGCGCCTAATCCCAACGACACCAGCGCTTAAAACGGTGCGTCGGGGCTGTCGCTGGCGGGCGCTGGCGTGTCTGCACTGTCGGCAGCATCGGCTTGGCGCAGGCCGGCCTTTTCGCCAGCGCTGGCAAATTGGCTGTATTTGCCCAAAATACTGACCAACTGGCCATAAATGCGTGGGTTGCCCGCCAAGCATTCGCCTTGCTCTAAAAAGTCGGCCTCGCCCGTAAAGTTGCCCACCAAGCCACCGGCCTCAGTCACCAGCAAAGAGCCTGCGGCAATGTCCCAAATGCTCAGGCCGGTTTCAAAAAAGCCATCGCAATAACCAGCGGCGATATAGGCCAAATCCAAGGCGGCGGCACCGGGGCGGCGCAGGCCAGCGGTGCGCGGCATCACGTCGGCCATCATGCGTAGGTAGTTTTGGAAATTGTCACCGGGGCGGAACGGGAAGCCGGTAGAAATCAGGCTGTCTTTGAGCTGGGTGCGCTTGCTCACGCGGATGCGCCGGTCGTTGATGTAAGCACCCCGGCCCTTGGTGGCCGTGAATAAATCGTTGCGCGAGGGGTCATAGACCACTGCCTGCTCAATTTTGCCGCGCACTGAGAGTGCAATGCTCACGGCATAGACCGGGAAGCCGTGGATAAAGTTGGTGGTGCCGTCCAGTGGGTCAATAATCCAGACAAATTCCGAATCTTTGGCCCCGTATTCGCTGCCCGATTCTTCGGCCAGAATGCCGTGGCCGGGGTAGGCGGTGAGCAGGGTTTCAATGATCGCTTGCTCGCTGGCGTGGTCCACTTCGGTCACGAAGTCGTTAATCTGCTTTTGCGAAATACGCACCGCCTCCACGTCTAGGGCCGCGCGGTTGATGAGAGCGCCGGCGGCGCGGGCAGCCTTGATGGCCACGTTGAGCATGGGGTGCAGATTGGACGACATAAATTGTAGGAGTGGGTGCGCTGGGTTAAAAACGGCAACGCACAGGCCAAGAACAAGAAGAACACAGCCCGGCGATGCGCGCTGCGACAATAAGACCCCCGATTTTAGCCCTGCTGCCTGCATTCTGTGCATCTCCACCCACGTCAATCCATGAAAACCCGATTCATCCTGATTCAAACCAGCCACGCTGGCAATGTCGGTGCCGCTGCCCGCGCCCTGAAAACGATGGGCTTTGATGACTTGGTGCTGGTGGCCCCGCGTTGGCCCAATGTATTGCGCCGCGAAGAAACCATCCAGCGTGCCAGCGGCGCTTTGGATGTGCTGAAAAACGCCCGCATCGTCGAGACGCTGGATGAAGCCCTGGACGGCCTCAGCCACCTGTGCGCCACCGCCATGACCCCGCGTGATTTTGGCCCGCCCAGCCGCTTTCCACGCCAGCATTTTGAGCAGCTGCTGCAACCCCAGTTGCCGCCCTTGGCCAGCCGCGAAACCGGCATCGGTTTTTTGTTTGGCTGCGAGCGCTTTGGCATGGCCAATGAAGACGTCTATCGCTGTGACGTGGCTTTGCAGATTCCGACCAACCCGCAGTTTGGCTCACTTAATCTGGCTTCGGCCATCCAAGTGATTGCCTACGAGTGGCGCCAAGCCTTGGGTGGTTTTACAACCGCTGATGCCACGCCAGCCCCTAGCGCTGCCGTACCGCCGCGTGCCGATGCCGCGCAGGTGGCCGGCATGTTGGCCCACTGGGAGCAAGCGCTGGTGGCCGTTGGCTTTTTAGATCCGGCCTCGCCGAAAAAGCTGATGCCGCGCCTGAACCAATTGTTCAACCGGGTGCAATTGCAAACCGAAGAAATCCACATCCTGCGTGGTGTTGCCAAAGCCATGCTCGAAGCAGCACGGGCAAAAGACTAAACTTGCTTGCTGTTTTTAGCTCCTCTATCTGCACTGTTGCCCTGATTTGCCCATGTTTACCCGCCTGCGCTCCGACATCCAGTGCATCCTAGAGCGCGACCCCGCTGCGCGTAGCCGCTGGGAGGTGCTTACCTGCTACCCCGGCCTGCACGCGCTGGTGCTGCACCGACGCGCGCACTGGTGCTGGACGCACGGCCTGAAGTGGTTGGGGCGTTTTATTTCGCACACCGCGCGCTGGCTCACTGGCATTGAAATCCACCCCGGCGCACAAATTGCCCCCTGCGTCTTTATTGACCACGGCATGGGCGTGGTGATTGGCGAAACCGCCGAAATCGGTCCCGGTTGCACCATTTACCACGGGGTTACGCTGGGTGGTACGTCTTTGTACAAAGGGGCTAAGCGCCACCCGACCTTGGGGGCGAATGTGGTGGTAGGTGCTGGGGCCAAAGTATTGGGCGGCTTTACTGTGGGCGATGGGGCCAAAATTGGCAGCAATGCCGTCGTCACCAAACCGGTGCCCGCTGGGGCCACCGCCGTGGGCAACCCGGCGCGCATTATTGAGGCCCAAGCCGACGTGCGGCGCGAAGAAGCAGCCTCCAAAATGGGTTTTTCGGCCTATGGTGTCACGCAAAGCGATGACCCACTCGCGCAAGCCCTGCGCGGCCTGATAGACAGCGCCAGCACACAAGAACACCAAATTGCTCTGCTCTGGCAAGCGATAGAAAAATTAGCCGCCACCCCAGCCAGCAGCCAAAGCCCCGATTGCGTGCCCGTCGATGCGGCACGCCAAGAACATTTTGAGGCCGACAAGCTCAATGCCTTGGTGGGCAAATAAGCCTACGACACTGTTTTTTATTTGAGGAGAGCAAACCGATGGACGTATTCCAAGCCTTGCAACAGCGCCGCTCAGTGCGTGCCTTTTTGCCCCAAGCCCCCAGCAGCACCGTGGTGCGTGAGATAGTAGAGCGCGCCGCCTGTGCCGCATCGGGGGGTAACCTACAACCTTGGCGCGTGGTAGCCCTGACCGGCGAACCCCTGGCCCAAGTGCTGCAAGCCGCCAATGAATCGAACCCGGAAGAGTACGCCAACAGCATGGCCTACCCGCCCAATTTGTGGGAGCCTTACCGCAGCCGCCGTTTTGCCAATGGCGAAGCCTTGTACCGCACCCTGAACATCCCACGCGAAGACAAAGCCGGACGCTTGCAGCAATTGGCCAAAAATGCCCAATTTTTTGGTGCGCCGGTGGGTATTTTTATTTGCATTGACGAGCGCATGGGCGAGCCGCAATGGATGGACGTGGGCATCTACATGCAATCGTTGATGCTGCAAGCCACCGAGCAAGGCTTGGCCACCTGCGCCCAAGGTTTTTGGCGCAAATACACCGAGGTACTGCGCCAACCCTTGGGCCTGCCCCAGCCCTACACCATCGCTTGCGGCATCGCTTTGGGCTATGCAGACCCCGACGCGCCCATTAACACCTTGGTAGCAGGCCGCGCACCGTTTGACGAGTGGGCCACGATGCGCGGTTTTTAAGCCGCGCACCTGCTGGCTACTGGCCCTGGGGCTTTCGCCTAGGGGTCAGCTTAGGGCTTGATGGCAATTTTTAGCACGCCATCGCGCTGGTGGGCGAACAAGTCGTAAGCCTCGACAATGTCATCGAGTTTGCGCTGGTGTGTGACCAGCACGCCCAAATCCAAACGGTTGGAGGCAATCACGTTCATCAGGCGGCGCATACGCTCTTTACCGCCGGGACACAAGGCGGTGCGGATGGTGTGGTCGCCCAAGCCTGCGGCAAACTGTGCCAGCGGAATCGTCAAGTCTTCGGAATAAACCCCCAAGCTCGACAAAGTGCCACCGGGGCGCAGTACCTTCATTGCTTGGCCAAAGGTGGCTTGCGTGCCCAGTGCCTCAATGGAGCTATCGGCCCCCTTGCCGCCGGTCAGTCGCATCACCTCGCTGACCACATCCACATTGCGGAAATTGAGCGTAATGTCGGCACCCATTTTTTGCGCGATGCTCAAACGGTGGTCGTTGCCATCGACGGCAATGATGGTGGTGGCCCCCAGCAGGCGCGCACCAGCGGTAGCGCACAAACCAATGGGACCTTGGGCAAATACCACGACCGTATCGCCAATTTTGATGTTGGCGTTTTCTGCGCCCTTAAAGCCAGTGGACATGATGTCGGGGCACATCAGCACCTGCTCATCGGTCAGGCCATCGGGAATCGGGGCCAAGTTGGCTTGGGCATCGGGCACCAGCACATACTCGGCTTGGGTGCCGTCAATCAGGTTGCCAAAACGCCAACCCGCCGTGGCTTTGTAGCCGTGGCAGCCGCACAGGCCGCCGGGAATCAGGTAGCTGCCATCTTGCGATGCGGCGCCATCTTGCGCTGCATACGAGTTGAAATTGGGGCAGATAGCCCCGGCAATCACGCGCTGGCCTTCGGTGTAGCCAGTGACGGCACTACCGAGTTTTTCAATCACGCCCACCGGCTCATGGCCCACCGTCAGGCCCTTGGCTACTGGGTATTCGCCTTTGAGGATGTGGACATCGGTGCCGCAGATGGTGGTGGTGGTGATGCGGATTAAGGCATCGTTGGGGCCAACATCGGGGATGGGTTTGTCGGCCAACTCGATACGACCAGGGGCCACAAAAACGGCAGCTTTCATCATGCTCATCGGAAACTCCTATGCAGTGAAAAAACATGGCGCACGCACAGCACGCCACGTCCTAGGGTGTAACCGAAAAACCGCCGCTTGTCATTGGGGTAATAACCCAAACGGGTTCTTCTCTACAATCTGGCATCTGGGCAGCGGGTGCAAGCACGCAGCCAGTTTGCTGATTTATAAGGAATTTTCATGAGCCTCAAATGTGGCATCGTTGGCCTGCCTAACGTGGGCAAGTCCACCCTGTTTAACGCCCTGACCAAAGCGGGCATTGCTGCCGAAAACTACCCCTTCTGCACCATCGAGCCTAATACCGGCGTGGTTGAAGTGCCCGACCCACGTTTGCAAGACTTGGCCAAAATTATCAATCCGGAGCGCATCGTGCCCGCGATTGTGGAGTTTGTCGATATTGCAGGCTTGGTGGCCGGGGCCTCTAAGGGCGAAGGCTTGGGCAACCAATTTTTGGCCCATATCCGCGAGACCGATGCCATCGTCAATGTGGTGCGCTGCTTTGACGACGACAACGTGATTCACGTCGCCAACCGGGTGGACCCGATCGCCGACATTGAAGTCATCCAAACCGAGTTGTGTTTGGCCGACCTGAGTACGGTAGAAAAAGCCCTCAACCGTTACAGCAAGGCGGCCAAATCGGGCAACGACAAAGAAGCCGCCAAACTGGTGGCCCTGCTCACGCGCATTCAGGCCGCGCTAGACCAAGGCCAGCCCGCACGCACAGTCGAAGTGAGCAAAGAAGACCAGCCCCTGCTCAAATCCTTTTGCCTGATTACCGCCAAGCCCGCCATGTTTGTGGGCAACGTGGCTGAAGATGGTTTTGAGAACAATCCCTACCTAGAGCGTCTGCAAGCGTATGCCGCCAGCCAAAATGCGCCGGTAGTGGCTATTTGCGCCAAAATGGAAGCCGAAATGGCCGAAATGAGCGACGAAGACCGCGATATGTTCTTGGCCGAAATGGGCCAGACCGAACCCGGCCTCAATCGCTTGATTCGTGCTGGCTTTAAGCTGCTGGGTCTGCAAACTTACTTTACCGCTGGCGTGAAAGAAGTGCGCGCTTGGACGATTCGCATTGGCGACACTGCCCCGCAAGCCGCTGGCGTGATTCACGGTGATTTTGAGCGTGGCTTTATCCGCGCCCAAACCATCGCTTTTGACGACTTTATCCAGTACAAAGGCGAGCAAGGTGCCAAAGACGCGGGCAAGATGCGCGCCGAAGGCAAAGAGTACGTGGTCAAAGATGGCGACGTGCTGAACTTCTTGTTCAACGTTTAAGCCGATTGCTGGCGTTTTGGGGCTATCCAAGACAAAACGCCAGCACCCGATGGGCTGCGCGTCGCCCATCTACAAATGCTACAAGTGAAAATCGCCTGCCGCCTCGGGTTGGTAAAGCACTTTTTCAATGCGGACATGGCGGGTGCGGTTGGCCATGCGCCAGTCGAAGGCATCGCCCTCTTTGTAGCCCAGAATGGCCGTACCAATGCCTGAGTAAACTGACAGCTTACCCGCCGTATCGTCGGCATCTTCTGGGTACACCAGCGCCACTTCTACGGCTTCGTCGTCTAGCTGTACCAAAGCCCGCGAGTTCATTGTTACGACATCTTCGGCCACTTGGCGTGGATGCACCACGATGGCGCGCTCAATCTCATGCTCCAACTCAAACACCTCCGAGGCATCTTCGAAGGCGAGCAAATTTCTGAGCCGCGCTTTGTCAATTTCGGTGATGTGGATGTGGGTCACATGGTCCGCAGGGTTGTCGCGCAGCAGCTGGAGGTAGCGCTGCGCGCTCATGCTGAAGGATTTGAGGCCAGGCGTTTCGCGTTCTAACAAGAAACCGCAATGCTCGAAGGCTTTTAAGGAGCGGGCGTTCTCGGTGTGAATTTTGGCGATGAGCTTGTCGGAGCGCATTTCAAAAAATGCGTGCTTCATACCGGCACGGATGGTATTGGCCCCCAGCTTGCGGCCCCAGTTGTCGCGGTTGCCAATCACCAGCACCATTTCGCAGTCGCTGCCGTTTTTGACCAAACGCACAAACCCCACCGGGATGTCCTCGCGGTCGTAGGCCATGAAGAAGCGGCCACTTTGGTTGAACAGATGGGTCAGGGTGGGCAATTGCACCCGTCCAACCACTTGTTCAATAAAGCGCGAGACATGGCGCGAATCGCTCAGGTAGCGGGTCACGGACTCGTCTTCCAACCAGTCCATGAGATGGAACGCATCGGCCCGAGTGATTTCGGGACACAAAGAAATAAAAGGCTTAGTCATCTTCACCACATTTGGCTGCAAGAATGAAAGCCTTTCATAGCTGTGGCTACGACGGTTCTTTCGCTGAATGGTTGATTTTAGCAAATACCTTGCTTTTTAGTAACTGCGCCCGGCCTTAAACAGCGCATGTTGCCGCCGTTGCAAGGGGCTGGCGGCTTCTAATTTGGCCATCGCGCCACCGGCGTGGGCGTGGGTGATGGCAATGCCCAGCGCATCGGCGGCATCGGGGCCGGGCAGGCCGGGCAATTGCAACAGGCGTTGCACCATTGCTTGCACTTGCGATTTGGCGGCGCGGCCATGCCCGACGATGGCTTTTTTCATTTGCAAGGCGGTGTATTCGGCCACGGGTAAATCGCGCGCCACCAAGGCGGTGAGGCAAGCTCCACGCGCTTGGCCTAGCAGCAGTGTGGATTGTGGGTTGACATTCACAAACACAATTTCTACGGCGGCAGCATCGGGTTGGTAGCGCGCTATCACTTCGCCAATGCCATCGAACAGCACTTTGAGCCGCCCCGGTAAATCGCCCAAGGCCAGGCCCGTGGTGCGGATGGTGCCGCTGGCGACATAGCTCGATTGTTGGCCTTGCACATCAATTAAGCCAAAGCCGGTGGTTTGCAAGCCGGGGTCTATGCCCAAAATACGCATCGGTGCCGTGGTGGGTTTAGGCCGGTGCTGCCAGTAGGGCGCGCAACTCGGCCAGCACGGGGGCGCTGGGTGGGCGCACACCGCGCCAAATGGCAAAAGCTTCGGCGGCTTGCTCGACCAACATGCCCAAGCCATCGCGGCCTTGGGCACCGTGGGCGCTGGCCCAGTCTAAAAAGCCTTGCGCGGCGGCACCATACATCATGTCGTAGGCCAAAGCACCGGGGCGCAACACGCTGGCGGCTACGGGCACGGCGGCACCGGCCAAGCTGCTGGTGCTGGCGTTAATCAGCAAATCAAAATCGCTGTGAATCGCCTCTGGCGTAGTGGCCAGCAGTTGGCAACCGTGTTGCGCGGCCAGTGGTGCATGGGTAGCGACCAAAGCTTGGGCTTTGGCCAAGGTGCGATTGGCCACCACCACCTGCCGTGGACGGCAGGCCAGCAAAGGCCCGAGTGCGCCCGCGCCAGCACCGCCAGCACCCAGCAACAAAATATCGCGTCCAGCTAACTCAAAACCAGCGTTGCGCGTGATGTCAGCCACCAAGCCCAAGCCGTCGGTGTTGTCGGCCACAATGGCCCCAGCGTTAAAACTGAGGGTATTGGCGGCACCAGCTAACAAGACACGCTCGCTGCGGTGGCTGGCCAAGGCGGCGGCTTCTAGTTTGAACGGCACGGTCACATTGCAGCCGCGTCCACCGGTAGCGGCAAAATCATGCACGGCTTGGGCAAAACCATCGAGGGCCACCCAGTGGCGTTCGTAGCGTAGCTTCTCGCCGGTGAGTTGGGCAAAACGGGCATGTATCCACGGTGAGCGGCTGTGCGCTACCGGGTTGCCCATGACACCATAAAAATCAGTGCTATCGCTCATTGCACGGCGGTCTCTAAAGTTTGGTCGCGGGTAAATTTGAAACGCGATACCACGGCGATTTGGTCGGCTTGGCGGCGCATGGCCGCGTTAAATGCCTCAAATGGCCCGGCAGCGCGGGCAATGGCTTCGGCGCGGCGGTCTAGCAAGCGGTTGCCGGAGCTTTGCACCACTTCGGTTTCTAGCACTTGGCCATCGTGGTTGACGGTGACAATCATGGTCAACTCGCCGTAGATTTTGTGGCCGTTTTGTTCAGGAAAATTGGTGGTGCCTTTGTCTTCGACCTTGCGGCGCATGGTGTCGTAGTAAATCGCATAGACCTCATCGCGCGTGGCCGGGCTGATGTAGCGCTTTTTGGGCCGGGCGTTTTCGTCGTTGATGCGTTTTTCAATTTCGGCCAGCAAGCGCAGCAATTGGCGGCGCTTTTCTTCTTGCTCTTGGATGGCTTTGTTGGCGGTTTGAACGTTGGGATTGGCAGGCGGCAAACTGGCCAATTGTTGGCGCAAATGTGCCAGCAAGCGCATTTGCTGCATTTGCAGGGCATCCAGTTGGCGTTGCGATTCTTCGTAATCGTCGCCCACTTTGGTTAAGGCCGAATAGGGCAGCGGGCTGGTGGCGCGGCCTTGGGCGGCTTCGCCACCACCAGCGAGTGCATGTTGGGCGATGGCTTGGGCTTGGTCGGGGCGCTCATCGGAGCGCGCATTGACCAAAATCACCTCCAGCGGTGTGTCTTGAAAAACCTTATGAAAGGCTTCGGGATGGACAAAACGCACCGTCAACAGCGCTGCATGAATGGCGATAGAGAACGCCAAAGTCCATTGCAGCGTGTCGAGCGAAGAAAAGAAGGTAGTGGTGGCTGGTTTCACGGGGCCAGATTATCCGACGCTGGGGGCGCTGGGCGTGTTGTTTTCTGTATCGGTGTCGGTCAAATCCACGGCAATGGCGATGGGGCCAGCACCAGCACCAAGGTCTTCTTCATCCTCGGATTCGGTGGCCTCGGCATCGCTGGTGTTGTCTAGGCGCTCTAGCAGCGTGCCATGCACATCCAAGGCCATTTCATCGACTGCCCCCAGCTTGACACGCAAACGCGCACCGCGTGGCAGGTTTTGCGCCCCCAGCACGGCAAACACCAGTGGCAGGGTGTCGGCGCGCACCAGGCAATCGCCGCCGGGCATCTCTTTGAGGACCGTGGCCTCTAACTCGGTGATTGCATTTTGTTGCAAGTATTTGAGTGTCCAGAAGCGCTCCATGCTCGATTGGTAGCCGTTGTAAGCGCTGTAAGTAGCCTCAAAGCTGCTGATGATGGAGAACAATTCGGCATCTTTGGGCTTGAACGGCGCGGCCAAAGCAGCGGTGTTGCCGTGGCGCACGCAGGCAATAATTTGCCATTGGTTGACCAAATCAACATAGCGGCGCAGCGGCGAGGTGGCCCAAGCGTAGCTTTTGACTCCAATACCGGCGTGGGGCAGGGCTTTGGTGCCCATACGCACTTTCACGCCGGGGGCCATGCTGGCTTGACTGCGGTAAATGCCGGGCACGCCCAGCTCGGCCAACCAACTGCCCCAAGTGCTGTTGGCCACGATGGCGGCTTCGGCGACGATTAAATCGAGCGGTGCGCCGCGTTGGCGCACGCTGATTTCTACCGTTTCGCTGCCGTTGGGTTCGGCCCCTTGTTTGCCTTGCAGACGGAAGTTGTAATCGGGGCGGTTAAAGTTTTCGGGCTTGCCGCGCACTACTTCGCGTTGGGCTTTCAGGTGCTGTGCCAGCCGGTACAAAAAGGCCAGTTGGGGCCGCAGCGCGGAGACTACCTCGGGGGTGTCGGGCACTTGGACGGACGCATCTTGCAGCCAGCTTTCGGTCACGATGTGGTCTAGCTGGTCGTGGCGCAAGTTGGCGGCCACGGGCACGCGCTCTAATTTGGTTTCGGTGCCGGTGATTTCTAGCGTGGCTTCGTTGATGGTGACGTAGAGCGAGACGGCTGGATTGGCACGGCCTTCGTCCAAGGTATAAATTTGCACCACGGCATCGGGCAGCATGGTGATTTTGTAGCCCGGCATATAGACGGTAGAGAGCCGGTTGCGCCCTAATTGGTCTAATGGCGTGCCGGGTACCATCGCCAAACCGGGGGCAGCAATGTGGATGCCCAGCACCACGGTGCCGGTGCCCAAGCCTTGCAGCGATAGCGCGTCGTCAATCTCGGTGGTGTGCGAGTCGTCAATGGAGTAGGCTTGCACCGGGGCCAGTGGCAAATCTGCCGGTGGCTGGGGTGCTTCCAAGCTGGGAAAGCCAGTGCCTTTGGGAAAATTGTCGAACAAAAAGCGCTGCCAATGGAATTGGTAGGCCGAATCAATCGCCCCGGCTTGTTGCAACAAGGCCAAGGGGGCTGTGTGGGTGGCGCGGCTGGCCTCGACCACGGCTTTGTATTCGGGCGCGTTTTTGTCGGGCTTGAACAAAATTTTGTACAACTGCTCCCGAATCGGGGGCGGGCATTGGCCTTGGCCCAAGGCCTGCGCCCAATCTGCTACCTGTTGTTGGAGGGCTTTTTTCTTCTCTAGGGCGGCCAAGGCTTGTTGCAACACTTCTGCCGAGGCTTTTTTGAAGCGCCCTTTGCCTGCGCGGCGGAAGTAGTGCGGCGAGTCGTGCATACAGAACAAAGCACCGGCTTGCTGCGCCAGCGTGGCTTGCTCAGAAAAGTAATCTTTGGCCAAATCGGCAAAGCTAAACTCATCTTCGGGGGCAAACTCCCAGGCCAAATCCAGTTCTATCTCGCTGGCGATGGCTTGCGCCTGCATCAGCAATTCTGGCGGGCTGGGTTTGTCAAATTTGAGCAGCATGTGGGCGGTTTTCACCTTGACCCGCTTGCCAGACTCCAGTTCTACCTGTGCCGAGGCCTCGGCTTCTGAGAGGATACGACCGGCCAGGAATTTGCCGGAATCTTCAAACAATACATGCATGGCGTTATTGTCCCATGCACAGCCAAAGCGCGGCCATCAGAAGTGTGGCAAGCTTGCGCTTTCTTTGTTGTTTTGCTGGTACCCCGTGCCAAAATTTGGCGTTTTTATCAATGCTTCAATACCTTACTGTTCCTGTCACACCGTTTGAGCAAAATTGCTCGATTGTCTGGTGCGATGCCACCCACGAAGCCGCCATCATTGACCCCGGTGGCGATATCGAGCGTCTGTTGGCCCAAGTGCAGCGCTTGGGCCTGAAGTTGACCCAGCTGTGGCTCACCCACGCCCATATTGACCACGCTGGCGGCACGGGCGCATTGGCCGAACGCTTGCACTTGCCGATTATTGGCCCCCACCCCGGCGACCAATTTTGGATTGACGGCCTGCCGATGCAAAGCCAGCGCTTTGGGTTTCCACCCGCGCAGCACTTTACGCCCACGCGCTGGTTGTCCGATGGCGACACGGTAACGGTGGGCCAAGAGACGGTGCAGGTGCGCCACTGCCCCGGCCACACGCCGGGCCATGTCGTGTTCCATGCGCCACAAATTGAGCGTGCCTTTGTCGGCGATGTGTTGTTTGCGGGCAGCATTGGGCGCACGGATTTTCCGCAAGGCAACCACGAGCAACTGATTGACAGCATCACCCAGCGCCTGTGGCCAATGGGCGATGCCACGGTGTTTATTCCGGGCCACGGCCCCGAAAGCACTTTTGGCCGCGAGCGTCGCAGCAATCCTTACGTGGGTGGTACCTGAGCTGGACGCATCTATGGCCACCGGTTGGCAGTTCCATTGGGTGATGTACGACCACTACGGCTACGCTTTTTTGGCCGTGGTTGGTACGGGCGCGGCAGTACTGCTGGTGCAGCGCAGTTTGCAGCACCCGCGCTTGGACCCTTGGCTGGCCAGTCTGGGCGGGGTGGTGCCGCCGTTTATCAACGTGATTAGCGTGCTGTTTGGCCTAACGTTGGCTTTTTTGGCCAACGATACCTGGAGCGCGCGCGACCGCGCCGTGAACGCGGTGATGAAATCTCCCACAGCTAAACGCAAAGCGTTGTAGCTGGGGTTTCTCGCTTCATCGACTGGAACGCCAAGATGTTGCCATCTGGACGGTTTACCCATGTCTCTACGAGCGTAGGCTGGGTTGCCCCAGCCGGTTTGGAGCATTCCGCCCCTACCTTTTGTTTTTTAACCCTTCCTCGCTTGACTTTCTTCTTGGCTACATCCTCGCCCAGCATCAGGGCTACTCCGCGTTTAACCAGCACTTTGGCGGCATTGGTATCGGCGTTGTCGGTGCAATGGCAGCTTTGGCAAACAAACGCGGCTTGAGAGCGCCGGTTGTCTGGGTGAGTGAAACCGCAGTGGCTGCACTCCTGCGAAGAATAGTGTGCGGGCACTTCGATGCACAGTTTGCCTGCACGCAAGGCTTTGTAGTGCGTGTAAACCTTGATTTGGCCCCAACCTGAAGCCAAGATGGCGCGGTTCAGCCCGGCTTTTTGCTGGACATTTTTGCCCGGTTTCTCGGCATCACCCTTGGCACTGGTAGTCATGTTCTTGACTTTCAGTGCCTCCAATACATACAGCTTGTAAGCAGGGTCTGCTACCAAGGCATGGCTGGTTTGGTGGCAAAAATCGCGGCGCAGGTCAGTAGCGTATTGTTGGCATTGGGCTACGCGCCGTTGAGCTTTTTTCCAACGCCTTGAACCTTGCATTCTTCGCGCTTGGCGGCGTTGCCAGCGCTTTTTGTGTTTTTCTTGCTGGACTAAACGCTTTTTTTCTATTGCCCGGAAATCAAACTGCTGTCCATTGCTGGCCGCCAGTGGAATCTGGACACCTCTGTCCAAACCCAGTGTGACGCTGCTTAGTTCAGCAGTGCTGAAGCTGCGTAGCCATTGGGTGATTTCCTCAACGCTAGGCTCAGCAATGCCATCGTCATAGTTAAAGGACACATGCCTGTGTCCGGCATGGATGCTCAGGTGGATGGAAGCTGGCAGCGCGTAATCACGGTGCGCTGTAAAAGCCAAGCAGCCCAGGGGATGCTTTTTGGTGCCAAGATGCAGCAGGTGGTGCGTGACTTTTCCGGTCTCATCTTTGATAGGCTCAAAGGAAAACAATTCGCGCGTAAGCCATACCGATTATTTACCATACTTGGCTTGGATAGTGGGGCGGCCACCTAAACCGGCAAAGAAGCGGCTGTAAGCCTGCATCCATTTGGCGGCACCATTGCGTAACAGCTGGCTAGGCACCTCCGAGAGCCACGGGGTCAGTTCTGGGTGCTTGAACTGGCTATATTGTTGGTCGATGGGGGCAAACTGCCCGGTATGGTCGAGTGACTTGCGGGCAAAGGTGCGAAAATAGCGGTCTTCTTGCACCTTGGCGTTGTAGATAAAGCGCTGGCAACCTATCCATTGCAACAGCACTTTTTCTTGTGCCGGAGTGGGGTAACAACGAAAACGGTTGCCAATTTGCATCAGATGATTTTATTCCTTATCCAAAAAAAAAGGCACTTTGCAAGTGCCGCTCGCTTGACCCACACCCTGCCTAGCGGCTAGGGTGGGGAATGCGCTCGCAAGGAGTTCAACTGCCTACCGCCGTATCCTCCCCGGCCCCACTGCTGGCCGCTGTCGCCAGCTTGGTTAGCTAAGCACGCTGCACCGCCCTCATGTCTATGTCGTCTGCCACCGCTGCTGCCGCTGTCGCCCCTGCTTCGCCTTGGTTTGATTTGGCTACCATTTTGCGCCATGCGGGCACGGTGTTGGTTGGCCAACTGGCGGTGATGGCGTTTGGCATTACCGACACCATTGTGGCGGGCCGCCATGCCGAGGCTTCTTTGGCGGCGTTGTCGGTGGCCTCGGCTATTTTTATCACGGTATCGGTGGGGCTGGTGGGGGTGTTGCAGGCTTTGTTGCCCGTGTGGGCTGAACTGCGCGGGGCCAATCGGCCCCAGCGCATGGGGGCATCGTTTCGGCAATCTTTGTATTTGGGGTTGTCGGCTTCGGCGTTGGGGGCGCTGCTGTTGCAACACCCCGGCCCGATATTGGTAGCGGCTGAAGTACCGGCGCATTTGCACCCCCTCATCAGCGATTATTTGCGCGTGCTGGCTTTGGCTTTGCCCGCTACTTTTTTGTTTCGGCTGTTTAGCATTTTGAACCAAGCGATGGGCCATCCTCGGCTGATTACGTGGATACAGGTGCTGGCGCTGCCGCTCAAGGTGTGGCTGTCGGTGTGGTGGACCTTTGGGGGCTGGGGCGTGCCCGCCTTGGGCGCGGTCGGTTGTGCTTGGGCCACTTTGGCGGTGTATGTCAGCATGTTGGGCTTGGGGATTTGGCTGTCGCGCACGCAAGATATTTACCAAGCTTTACAACTGTGGCAGCCCTTAGAGCGCCCCGACTGGCGGCAATTGGCGCAATTTTTGCGTTTGGGCGTGCCTGCCGGACTGACGGTGTTGGTAGAAGTGACTTCGTTTACCTTGATGGCGCTGTTTATTGCACGCCAAGGTACCACTGCGTCGGGGGCGCATCAAATCGCCTCTAATTTGGCAGCGGTGCTGTATATGGTGCCCTTGTCATTGGCGATTGCGGCCAGTGCGCGCGTGAGTTTTTGGCGTGGCGCGGGCAACGAGGCCCATGCGCGCCAAGCGGCCTTGTTGGGCTTTGGGGTGGTGGCCCTGCTGGCGGCACTGCTGGCCGCGCTGCTGTGGGGGTTCAGAGAACCCATTGCCCGCTTGTATTCTGAGCAGCCTGCCGTGGTGGCACTAGGCTCGGGCTTATTGTGGTGGGTGGCGGTTTACCATTTGGTCGATGGCTTGCAATGCTTTTGTTTGTTCGTGTTGCGCTGCTACGGCGTGACGGTGGCCCCCTTGGTGGTGTACAGCCTGTTGCTCTGGGGTGCGGGTTTGGGGGGTGGCTACACCCTGAGCTACCACGGTTTGGGGCCTTGGTCGGCGCAAGCCACGCCCGCCACGTTTTGGATGAGCAGTGCAGCTGCCCTGACCTTGTGTACCTTGGCTTTTGCCCTGATGCTGTGGCGTTGTTTGGCGCGTTGGAGCCTGCCCAGCAGCCCGCCTCAGGCCACGGCCATGCGCTGAAACAAACCGCCGGGCAAACGCGCCACGTGGCCCTCTAGCTCCAGCTCTAACAACTGCACCAGCAAGCTGGCTGTATCGAACCCGGTGCGGGCCACCAAGGCATCTAGCCCCACCGGGTCAAAGCCCAAAGCGCGCAACAGGGCCGATTCGGGCGGTGCTGGGGCGTTGGTTTCTGCGCTGGATATGGTGGATGTGGTGGCTGGTTCGGGTGCAGCTGGGGGCAGGTGCAGGTCTTCTAAGACATCTTGCGCCGATTCGACCAGCTTGGCCCCTTGGCGTATCAGGGCATGGCAGCCGCGCGATTGCGGTGCGTGGATAGAGCCAGGAATGGCAAACACCTCGCGCCCTTGGTCTGCGGCCAGCTGGGCGGTAATCAAAGAGCCGGAGCCGGGCGTGGCCTCGACCACCAACAAGCCTTGGCATAGCCCGGCAATCAGGCGATTGCGCCGGGGAAAGTTGGTTGCCAGTGGGGCCGTGCCCAAGGGATATTCACTCAGCAACCAGCCTTGGGCGGCAATGCGGTGCGCTAAATCGCGGTGGCGCGCTGGATAGACCCGGTCTAGCCCGGTGCCGACCACGGCAATGGTGGCCGCAATGCCATCGTCGCTGCGTGCGGCTTGCAACGCGCCTTCGTGGGCGGCGGCATCAATGCCCAAGGCCAAGCCCGACACAATGCACAGGCCACTGGCGCGCAAAGTGCGGGCAAAGGCCAAAGCGTTTTCTTCGCCTTGGGCGGTGGGGTTGCGGCTACCCACGATGGCTACGCAATGGCGTGCCGTGAGTGCTGGGGCTTGGGGTGGCAGCAAGTGCCCCGGCCCCATCAGGTAAAGCAGCGGCGGTGGGTCATCGCTATCGAGCAGCGCTGCCGGGTACAGTGGGTGCCCCCACGGCAGCACCAGTTGGCATTGCGTGGGCGTAGAGGCTTGCAGCCATTGCCAAGTGCGCTCCAACTGTGGCCCCAGTGCGGGCGGTACGGTTTGCAAGGCTTGGCTTTGCAACGCCGTGACGCAGGTTTGCAGCGTTGACGGCGATTGGGCAAAAATAGCCGCTGGTGCGCCAAAGCGCTGCAATAGTTTGCGTGCCGTGATGTGGCCCACGCCCGGCGTGAGGCTTAGGCGCAACCAAGCGGCCAGTTCTGCTTGCTCTAACGTGGGCTGCATCGCGCGGCGGGGGCGTTTACTGCGGATTGACCAAACGGTCGCCCACGCGCACCGTGGTTTGCACGTTCAAAATCAGCGCGTAAGAGACGCGCTCGAAAGTGCGAAACACCATTGCCATGCCGTTGCTCTCGCTGGGCAGTTTGATGGTGGGGCGAGTGGGGTCGGTTTTGTCTTGGATGCGTGCGCCTTGGGTGAGCAGCTTGAGGATGTGGCCAGTGCGTAGGCCGTCGTGTTCACCGGCACTGAGGGTAACGACTTGGTTTTGTGCCGCATTGACCAGCGCCGAGCTGTTGTAGATGGACACCACGCGCGCATCCACCTCTTGCTCGGGGGCGTGCGGGGTGTAACTGACAAAGCCACGCTCGGGCATGGGCAACAAGCGGTCCCCGGCGCGGATTTCTTCGCGGATGGAGGTAATGCCCAGGGTGGCGGGGATGTATTCTTCGACCGCTTGCCCCTTGGCATTGAGGCTGCTTTCGTTGCCTTCGCTACGCAACAACTCGGCTTGGCCCAGATAGTGCGCTTCGTAGCCTAGCACTTCGCCGCTTAAAGGGTGCTTGAGCGGCTTGGCATTGCGAAACACCCGGTATTGGCGGGATTCAGTGTTGTCGGTGCGTAGTGGCAGGGCGGCATCGCCGCGTGCATAGACGCGGTCGCCGGTACTCATTAAAACCCGGTCTTCGGTGGTGGCCACAATGCGCGCTGCGTGCAGTAGCTCGTCTTCGTCCACCACCAAGGGTTCGACCAAGAATGGCTCAATCAGGTGTGGCTGCAAGGTGGGCAGGGCCGAATCCGCCAAACCTTCGCTGCGCGTGCGTGGCGAGATACGCACGGTCTCAAGCTCGCCCCGGTTGCGGGCGCTACCGGCGCCGGTGCGTAAGCGGGCAAAATTGCCATCCACTTCCAAGTGCAGCGTTTGCCCCGGAAAAATCAGGTGCGGGTTGGCGATTTCTTCGCGGTTCATGCCCCACAGCAGGGGCCAGTTCCAGGGTTTTTTCAAATACAGCCCCGCAATCGCCCAAAGGGTGTCGCCACGTTGCACCACATAGCTGGCTGGGGCGTTGGGGGCCAAATCGGCCACGGCTACGCCGCGCGCGGTTACGGCATGGCTGGTAGCGCTGGGTGGATTAGCGCTGGGTGGATGAGTGCCGGGGGCTTGACCCATCTCTGGCAGGGGCAGGGGCAGGGGCTGCGCCTGTGCCGATAGCCCAGCCAGGGCCATGCCCAGCACCCAAGCCATGCGCCAAGGCCGTGCCAAACCGGTACGCTGGGGGTTGGTAAAAGAGGCAACATCTTGTTTTTGGTGAGGCATTGGCGATAGGCTCCGACACGGAAAATGGAATGGCATTGTCTGTCCAAGCCCTGCATTGGACAACGATTATTGCTGGATGCGACATTGTGCTTTATCGAAAGTAGCGAAAATAGGGCACTCATTTCTTCTGACACTATGGCTATTCTCCCGATTCTTTGCTTCCCAGACCCCCAACTGCACACCGTGGCCAAGCCCGTGGCGGTGGTCGATGAGCGCATCCGCCAACTGGTGGCCGACATGCTCGACACCATGTACGATGCCCGTGGCATTGGTTTGGCGGCAACACAAATCAACGTGCATGAGCGCGTGGTGGTGATAGATACCTCCGAAGAGCATAACCAGCCCCAAGTGCTGATTAACCCCGAAATTGTTTGGGCCAGCCCCGAAACCGCCGTAGGCGATGAGGGTTGCTTGTCGGTGCCCGGCATTTACGACGGTGTGCCGCGTTCGGTGGCGGTGCATGTGCAAGCCCTCGATGCCAATGGCGTGTCACGGGTATTAGAGGCCGAGGGCCTGCTGGCGGTGTGTATCCAACACGAGTTAGACCATCTGCGCGGCAAAGTATTTGTCGAGTATCTCTCACCGCTCAAGCGCAACCGTATCAAATCGAAAATGTTGAAACGCCAACGCGAGGAACGCGCATGAGGGTCGTGTTTGCTGGTACGCCCGAGTTTGCGCGCGTGGCGCTAGAGCAATTGCTGCAAGCGGGCCACAGTGTGCCCTTGGTACTGACGCAACCCGACCGCCCCGCTGGACGCGGCATGAAGTTGCAAGCCTCGCCGGTCAAGCAATGCGCGTTGGTACATGGTATTGCCGTGGCCCAGCCGCACAGCCTGCGCCTAGATGGCAAGTTTCCAGACGAAGCCGCCGCTGCCCGCGCTGCGCTAGAGGCCGCCCAAGCCGATGTGATGGTGGTAGCTGCCTATGGCCTGATTTTGCCGCAGTGGACGTTGGATTTGCCACGTCTGGGCTGCCTCAACATCCACGCCAGCTTACTGCCGCGCTGGCGCGGTGCCGCCCCGATTCACCGTGCGATTGAGGCCGGTGATGCAGAAACCGGTGTCACCATCATGCAAATGGATGCAGGCTTAGATACTGGCGATATGCTGTTGCTAGAGCGCCTGCCCATTACCGCCACCGCCACTACCGCCAGTTTGCACGACCAACTGGCTACGCTGGGCGGGCGTTTGCTGTTGCAGGTGCTGCAACAGGCCGCCGCAGGTAGTTTGGCGCGCACGCCACAACCCGCAGCAGGCATCAGCTACGCGCACAAAATCGAGAAAGCCGAAAGCAGCATCGACTGGCAACTGCCCGCGCGCCAGATTGACCAACGCATCCGCGCCTTCGACCCCTTCCCCGGTGCCAGCAGCGTGGTGCAGGGCGAAACCATCAAGCTGTGGGGCTGTACGCTGGCCGATACCCCCGCGCCCGCTGGGGCCGCACCGGGGCAAATTTTGCACATCGACGCGCAAGGGGTGTTGGTGGCCTGTGGCGAGGGCACTTTGCGCCTGACGGTGTTGCAACGTGCCGGTGGCAAACGCCTGCCCGTGGCCGATTTTTTGCGCGGCTTTGCCTTGCAGCCGGGCATGGTGTTGGGGGCAGAAACCGCTCATGGCACTGCTTGAAACGCTGCGCCATCCGGCCTACCGCCAAGGCGTGCGCGATTTGCTCAGTGCTGGGGTCGGCATGGGGGCTTGGGGTTTGGTCACTGGGGTGGCGATGGTCAAAGGGGGGCTGTCGGTGCCGCTGGCGCTGGCGGTGTCGTTTTTGGTCTATGCCGGAAGCGCCCAATTGGCGGTGTTGCCGCTGCTGGCCGTGGGGGCACCTTTGTGGGTGATTTGGCTGACAGCAGCCTGCGTGAATTTACGATTTGTTATTTTTAGTAACTTGTGGCGCAGTTATTTTGTCCATTTGCCCTTGGCGCAGCGCTTAAAAATTGGCTACTTTAGCGGCGATGTCATTTTTGTCGCCTTCATGAAGCGCTACCCAGAACAAAAACCGCAACCCGAGCAGCTGCCCTACTTTTGGGGTTCGGCCACCACCAACTGGCTGGCGTGGCAAGTGCCCTCGGTGGCGGGTATTTTGTTGGCCAATGAAGTGCCGCTGTCGTGGGGCTTGGGCTTTGCCGGGGTGCTGGCGCTGCTCGGGGTGTTGTTGTCGATGCTCAATGACCGCGCCACGTGGCTGGCCACGGGGGTTGCGGCCACAGCGGCAGTGGCCGCATTTGCTTTGCCGCTCAAGCTCAATATCTTGGTGGCGATTGCTGCTGCCGTGGCCGCTGGCTTGCTGGCCGAAGCCATGCAGCGCGCTGCACCAGCTGCACCAGAGGCCCCCTGATGGACTGGACGTGGTTCGATTGGGCCGTGGCGATTGCTGGGCTGGCGCTGATTACCATGCTGTCACGCTCGTTTTTTATGATTCCGCAGCAAGAAATGCCGCTGCCGCATTGGTTGCGCCGTGGCCTGAAATACGCCCCCTTGGCGGCCCTGACGGCGGTGATTGCCCCAGAAATCCTCATGAGCCACGGCCACATCATTGGCACTTGGCAAGATGCTCGCCTGCCAGCAGTGCTGTGTGCCAGTGGCTATTTTTTTTGGCGGCGCGGTATTTTGGGCACCATCAGCGTCGGCATGGCCGTGTACTTACCGTTGCATATTCTGCGGGGTTGGTAACGCCAGAATCGGCAGGGCCACGCCTACAATGTGCCCCGCTAACAACCGATTCTTCTCGCTTACCGCTTCGCTATGAACATCCTTCGCTTTTCCGATCTGTGCGCCCAAGGCAAAGTCCGTGGCCAACGTGTGTTTATCCGTGCCGATTTGAACGTGCCACAAGACGACACCGGCCGCATCACCGAAGACACCCGTATCCGCGCCTCGGTGCCCTGCATCCAACAAGCCCTCGATGCGGGCGCGGCGGTGATGGTCACTAGCCACTTGGGCCGCCCCACCGAAGGGGCCTTCAAGCCCGAAGATTCACTCGCCCCGGTGGCCGCGCGCTTGTCCGAACTGCTGGGGCGCGCAGTGCCGCTGGTGTCCGATTGGGTCGATGGCGTGCAGGTACAGCCCGGCCAAGTGGTGCTGCTAGAAAACTGCCGCCTGAATGTGGGTGAAAAGAAGAACAAAGAAGAACTGGCACGCAAAATGGCCGCGCTATGCGACATCTTTGTGAATGATGCTTTTGGCACCGCGCACCGCGCCGAAGGCACCACCTACGGTATCGCCCAGTTTGCCCCGATTGCCTGCGCTGGCCCGCTGCTATCGGCAGAAATTGATGCCCTGACCAAAGCCTTGGCACAACCCCAACGCCCACTGGCCGCCATTGTGGCGGGCAGCAAAGTCAGTACCAAACTCACTATTTTGCAAAGCTTGGCCGACAAGGTGGACCAACTGATTGTCGGTGGCGGCATTGCCAACACCTTTATGCTGGCCGCTGGTTTGCCGATTGGCAAAAGCCTGGCCGAGCCTGATTTGGTCGAGCAAGCCCGCACCGTAATGGCCGCCATGAAAGCCCGTGGGGCCGAGGTGCCCGTGCCCACCGATGTGGTGGTGGCCAAAACCTTTGCCGCCGATGCCCCCGCCACCGTCAAAGCCGCGACCGACGTGGCCGAAGACGACCTGATTTTGGACATTGGCCCCGAAACCGCCGCCAAGTTGGCTGCACAGCTTAAAGCGGCGGGCACCATCGTTTGGAACGGCCCGGTGGGCGTGTTTGAATTTGCTGCCTTTGAAAACGGCACCAAAACCATCGCCCAAGCGATTGCCGAATCTGCTGCCTTCAGCATTGCCGGTGGTGGCGACACCTTGGCCGCGATTGCCAAATACGGCATCGAGCAGCAGGTGGGCTACATCTCCACCGGCGGCGGTGCTTTTTTAGAAGTGCTAGAAGGCAAGCTGTTGCCCGCGTTTGATATTTTGCAGCAGCGTGCTGCACAGGGCTAAATGGTTCAAAAGGCAGGGTTAAAAACAACATTCTTCTTGTTTTTACCCAGCTTCACGCCCAAAATCGTTTTTTTATCAGGGAGGTGCCGGGTGTTCTCAGCTCCGTTACCGCCTATCCGCAGGAGAGAATAATGGCATTTGCAAGAACGTTCGGTGCTGCCTTGGTGGCAGGGGCCGTGGCTGCTTTAGTGGGGTGTGCGGCCAAAGCGCCCATTCCTTTGGCAGAGAATTTTGAACTCACGGTACAACCCAAGGTGCGCTCTGCCGGGCATTGGGATTTACTCTCGCGCGATGTGGTGGCGCAAACCTTGGGCTCTTTAGAGCGCTTGGGGATGCCCCCGGCCACGCCGCTGTATGTCTCGGCACCGCCCAATGCCAGCACCTTTGATTTGGCTTTCCGCGACTTTTTAATCACCGAGCTGGTGCAAAGCGGCGCTGCCGTGATGCAAGCCCCCGGCAATGCCTTGGATGTGAGCTACCACACCCAAGTGGTGCGCCACAACAGTGACCGGCCCCACTTTATTCCGGGCCAGTTCACCATGTTGGCCGGTGGCCTGATGGCCGCCTACGGCCTGCGCCACGAGCATATTGATGCCCAATTGTTGGCCGGTTTGGGCCTGACCTCTGCGGCCGACTATGCCGCCAGCATCAACTCGGGTGGCCCCACGCATACCGAAATGGTTTTGACCACCACCGTCACCCGTGGCGGCCAATTCTTGGTACGCAAAACCGATGTCTATTACCTCGAAAACGCAGATACGCCGCTGTTCATGCGTCCGTCTTACCGCAATATCAACATGAAGGTGGTGGCCCAATGAAGCTCTCTCGCCTTTCTTCCGTTGTGGCGCTGGCTGGTGCTTCGGTGCTGCTCACTGGCTGTATGAATGGCACGGTGCCGGTGCGCGCTGGGCCTACCTACCAAGAAGCAGCGGCCAGCCAGTTTTTAGACAGCAACCGCGAGGCCGTCGCCAAACTGACCGCCGGTTTTGACCTCAGCAGCATTGGCCAAGGGCCGGTGTTGGTGGCCACCGTGGTCAACGTCAACGATTTGAGCCGCTCGACCCCGCTGGGGCGCACCTTATCGGAGCAATACGCCTCGCACATGGCCACGCTGGGCTTTAACGTCAAAGAAATCAAACTGCGCGGCGATGTGTTTGTGCGCGAAGGCACCGGCGAGTTGCTACTCTCGCGCGAGATTAAAGACATTGCCCGTAGCCACGATGCTTCGCTGGTGCTGGTGGGCACCTACTCGGCAGCGGCCAACTTTACCTACGTGAGCTTAAAGCTGGTGCGTACCGAAGACAGCCGCATCATCCGGGGCCACGACTACGCCCTGCCCAACGACCGCGACGTGCAGCGCCTGCTGCAAGTGCCGCGCTAAGCAGCCATGCTGCCATCCTCTGCTTTTCAGAGTTTGGCCCTATTTTTTAGCAGGCCGTCCCCAGACGGCCTTTTTTTATCCCGTGGATAGAGAGTTTTTACTATGTTGCGCCGTGCCACCAAAATCGTAGCCACCCTTGGCCCCGCCTCCAGCGATATTGCCCTGCTAGAGGCCATGATTATTGCCGGGGTGAACGTTGTTCGCCTCAATTTCAGCCACGGCAAGGCCCAAGACCATATTGACCGCGCCGCCGCCGTGCGCGAAGCGGCCCGCCGTGCTGGGCGTGAAGTAGCCATCATGGCTGATTTGCAAGGCCCCAAAATCCGCGTTGGCAAGTTTGCCGAGGGTAAAGTTGAACTGGTGCCGGGGGCCAGTTTTGTGCTGGATGCCTCGCGCACCGAGTTGGGCGACATCAACGGCGTCGGGCTGGACTACAAAGAGCTGCCGCGCGATGTCAAACCCGGTGATTTGCTGCTGCTCA
This sequence comes from Giesbergeria sp., assembly GCF_028686475.1. Classification (GTDB taxonomy): domain Bacteria; phylum Pseudomonadota; class Gammaproteobacteria; order Burkholderiales; family Burkholderiaceae_C; genus Simplicispira. The sequence goes on from NZ_JAQUCA010000009.1 coordinate 129,980, forward strand.
ACGATGGCCTGATTGTGTTGAGCGTCGATGCCGTGCGCGGCGAGCAGGTGCATACCACCGTGCAGCTGGGTGGCGAGCTGTCCAATAACAAGGGCATCAACAAAAAAGGCGGCGGCCTGACGGCACCGGCCCTGACCGCCAAAGACATGGACGACATCAAAACCGCTATGTCCTTTCAAGCCGATTATGTGGCGGTGAGCTTCCCGAAAAACGCCACGGATATGGAAATGGCGCGCCAGCTGTGCCATGTGGCCGCTGCTGGTTTCAACCACCGCCCCCATTTGATTGCCAAAATCGAACGCGCCGAGGCCATCCCCCGCTTAGAAGAAATTTTGCGTGCCAGCGATGGCATCATGGTGGCGCGCGGCGATTTGGCGGTCGAGGTGGGCAATGCCGTGGTACCCGCGCTGCAAAAGAAAATGATTCGCATGGCGCGCGATTTGGACAAGGTGGTGATTACCGCCACGCAGATGATGGAGAGCATGATTACCAACCCCGTGCCCACCCGGGCCGAGGTCAGTGATGTGGCCAATGCGGTATTGGATGGCACCGATGCCGTGATGCTCAGTGCCGAGACCGCCGCCGGACGCTTTCCGCTGCAAACGGTGCAAGAGATGGCCACCATCTGTACCGCCGCCGAAGCGGCAGAAGACGTGCAATTGGATGCGGATTTTTCGCGGCGCACCTTCTCTGGCATTGACCAATCGATTGCCATGGGAGCCTTGTTCACGGCGCACCATTTGGGTGCCAAAGCCATTGTGGCCATGACCGACAGCGGCTCTACCGCCTTGTGGATGAGCCGTTATCGCATTCACATTCCGATTTATGCGCTCACGCCCAAGGTGGCCACGCAGCGGCGCATGGCGCTGTTTCGCAACGTTACCCCACTGCTAATGGACACCAGTGCCGACCGCGACACCGCTTTGGTGCAGGCCGAGCGTAGCCTGAAAGAGCGTGGCATTGTGCAAAGCGGTGACGTTTATGCCATTACCTGCGGCGAGCCTATGGGGGCACCGGGCGGCACCAATATGCTCAAAATCTGCCGGGTGGCTTGAGGCTGGCCCTCAGGTGCGCTTTGGCAAGGCTTGCGCCCGTTCGGCCAAGCCTTGCGCGCAGGCAAAAGCGCTGGCCCAAGCCCATTGAAAGTTGTAGCCGCCCAACCAGCCGCTAATGTCCACCACCTCGCCGACAAAATACAACCCCGGCTGGGCTTTGGCCTCCATCGTTTGCTGCGATAAGGCTTTGGTGTCGATGCCGCCCAGCGTGACTTCGGCCTTTTTGTAGCCTTCGGTGCCGGTGGGTGTGAGTTGCCAGCGGCTCAGGCGCTCAGCCAGCCGGGTTAAGGCTTTGTCGGAGGCTTCGGCGATGGGGCGCTGCCAATCGGCCTCTTGGCTGGCCCAGGCATCGGCCAAGCGGCTAGGCACCAGCGTAGCCAGTTCATTGGCAATCAGCTTGCGCGAGCGCAGTTTGGCCTGTGCCAAGGCCGTGGGCAAATCCACCGTGGGCGCTAAATTGAGCGACAGCGGCATCCCTTCTTGCCAATAGCTGGAAATTTGCAACACCGCCGGGCCAGACAAGCCCCGGTGGGTAAACAGCAAGTCCTCCTCAAACGCCATGTGGGCTTTTTTGCTGCCGCTGCTGATGTTCACGGGCAAGGCCAGCCCGGCCAGTTGGGCGTAGGGTGCCCAGTCTGCGCCATCAAAGGTGAGCGGCACCAAGCCGGGGCGGCGCTCGACCAAGGCGATATTGAATTGTTGCGCCAGCCGGTAGCCCACATCCGTAGCCCCAATTTTGGGGATGGACAATCCGCCCGTCGCCACCACCAAGCTGGGGGCTTGCACTGCACCTTGGCTGGTTTCCAGTTGGTAACTGCCGCCAGATTCCGTAGCAACAAAACCGATTTTTTGTACCTTACAGGGCTGCCAGCGTTGCACCTGCTCAGCGGCGCATTCGGCCAGTAGCATCTGGATGATGTCTTCGGCGGAGCGGTCGCAAAACAGCTGGCCCTTGTGCTTTTCGTGGAACGGGATGCTGTGTTTTTGCAGCAGCGCGATAAAGTCTTGTGGCGTGTAACGTGATAGCGCCGAACGGCAAAATTGCGGATTCTGGCCGACAAAATGCTTGTGCGGCGCGCGCACATCCAAATCGCGGTTGGTAAAGTTGCAGCGCCCGCCGCCCGAGATGCGGATTTTCTCGGCCACGCGCTCGGCGTGGTCAATCAATAGCACCTTCAGGCCGCGCTGACCGGCTTGGGCGGCACAAAACAGACCGGCAGCACCGGCCCCTAGGATGATGGCATCAAAAGTAAGGCTCAAAAGGGGGGTTCCAAGAGCAGAGAAAAGACCTTATTGCTACCGGACTCGCGGGTAATGAGTCCGTGGCTTGGGGCGTTGAGTCTATTGTGGCATGGGTCAGGCGTGGGCGCGGTCTTGTCGGGTTAGTGCCAAGTGCAAGCCAGCAGCACCCAGCACCGCCAGCAGTGTCTTGATAGTGGGGTTGCCCTTGGGGCCAAGTGCGCGGTACAGGGTTTCACGCGGCATACCGGCGCGCTCGGCCACGGCGGCCATGCCTTGGGCTTCGGCCACATGGCGCAAGGCGGCCAACAGTGCCACCTGTCCGCCGGGCTGGTTGGCCTCATCCAAAGCAGCGGCCAAATACTCGGTTGCAAAATCAGGGTCGGCCTTGAGTAGCTCAACCACAGCAGCATCGTGTGGGCGGCTTGCAGGTGGGTGGGTGGTGTTCATGTCGGTTTCCTTCGGTGTTGCCAGTCGCGCCAGTTCGCCAGTGCTTGGGCAATGTCGGCTTGTTGGGTGCGCTTGTCGCCACCGGCCACCAGCAATATCAATCGCTTGCCAGCCATTGGGCGTAAGGGTCTTTGCCCTCTGGGTCTAGGTAGCTTTGCACTTCAAACATGGTTTTTGTGCATTATGCGTTACAAATTGGGGGTTTCGTCGGTTTTGTCAGTAGCTTCTCTGGCACCTTGTAGATTTTCAGGGGCTGGCCTGAAGGTGGCCTCGTTGGTAGCGCAACTGGTCAGGCGTGTGCCAACTCTAGCGCGGCCATGCGTTGGATGGTTTGGCGCTTCTTTGCGTTCTCGCGGGCCATCCATAAGTCGCGCTGGGCTTGCAGCGCCAGCCAGTAGCCGGGCGAGGTGCCCAAGGCTTCGGACAGGCGCAAGTCCATGTCTGCCGTGATGCCTGAATGCCCGTGCAGCAGGCGCGACAACATGATGCGGCTAATACCAATGTGAGCGGCAAAGGCCGTCACTGTGATATTTAAGTCCTCAAGCCAGCCGGTCAGTAGTTCGCCGGGGTGTGCGGGGTTGTGCATGTCCATGATGTGCCTTTCAATGGTAATCAAGGTAATCCAGTAGCTCTATGCCGTTGGGTACGAAGCGAAACACCAATCGCCAATTGGCCTGCACAGTGACAGCATGAAAACCAGCCCTGTCCCCACTCAGGCCATGCAAACGCCACGATGGCCGCGCCAAGTCTTGCGGGCTTTGGGCTACGTTTAAGGCGGTCAACAGTTCGCGTAGGCGTTTGGCGTGCATGGGCTGGATGCCAGCGGCACTACCCGTCCTGAAGAAGGCTTCCAGCCCCTTGTGGCGGAATGTCAGAATCATGATTGTGTAAATCAATTGTTTACACATTATGCGCCAGCGAAAGGCAGCGCCAGCCGGGTGCAGTGGGGTTTTGGGGGTACCTGCTGGGGGCCTTTGCCGATTTTCACGGGCTGGCTTTATGCCGCCTTGCTGTGCAGTTGGATGATTTTTGCGCCAACACGCAGTTGGTCTAGGTAGTCTGCCCATGTTTGCATCATGGCGCGGCGCTGCTCCATGTATTCGGCGCGGTCGTAGGCGCTGCCAAGTGGGCCGCTTTTGCCGTGGCCTAGTTGGGCTTCAACCAAAGTGTCAGGGATGCCAGCTAGGCGCTCGGCCATCATCGTTCTAGCCATTGCGCGGAAGCCGTGGCTTACATGGTCTTCACCAAAGTCGAGGCGCTTGAGTGCAGCGTTAATCGTGTTGTCGGACATTGGGCGCAAGGTAGAACGGGCACCCGGAAAGACATAGCGCCCACTGCCAGTAAGGGGGCGTAGCGCCTGCAAGATGGCAATGGCTTGTTTCGCCAGCGGGATGTAATGCGCCTTGCCGTTGAGCTTTTCCCGCTTGGTGCGCTTCATATCGGCGGGCGGTATGGTAAGCATGGCATTGTCCAAGTCAATCCATGCCCATTCCATAGCGCGGATATTGCCGGGGTTAGCAGCAGCACTCAACAAATCTACTCAAATCTATGCTAATATATCCATTATGAAGAGCTTAGTAAGCATAGGAGAAGCAGCAAAGGCGTTAGGTGTGTCCATAACAACCTTGCGCCGCTGG
>NZ_JAQUCA010000038.1 GCF_028686475.1 Giesbergeria sp.
GTAGGGCAACTGTTTGAGAATGAAATTGGGCATGGGGATTCACCTGCTGGGTGAACAGTATTTGGAGCCTAAACTATTGATTTCAATAGGGGAGCTGGAGATTTTTGACATGAATTCACGGATTCAGGTGATTGATACGTTCGACTTGCGCTGGTTGTTCCTGATGTGAATAGCCAGAATACCAGCACTTAAAACGGATAAATTCGTCGTAAGCGTCACCGTCTTTACCACCACCCCACATTGCGCCCACTGCCCAGTATTGATGTTTCATGTCATGCTCCAAAAAATAAGGTTGATCTGCGGTGCAATCGAAAACAGTGCCCCGCGAGGAATTAACCTTTTAAGGTAGAGTTAAGGGCGTTTTAATCTTATGATTTTATCTATCAAAAATTCAATTTGATTGATTTTTGCTATCTTGAAAACATGGTTGTCGAGTCACGCCCTTTGGACTAACCCGACCTACGGGGTGGTTGAGATCACTCACGGCCCATTCCTTTCGAATCCGGCGCGGCTTGGCCCCAATCGGGCGGGTACGTGCCTGCAGTAACGTGGTGCTGAAAACTGGAATAAGGCCAAGCCGCTGGCGATGCGGCCCACCCATGCTTCACTGGATTGAAATGGATGTAATCGACGTGGCGTACATAGTCTTGTGCGTCACGCACTACATGCTCCCAATAGCGGTGCTGCCAGAGGGCTTGTCCTTGTTTGGCAGCGCGCGCAGCGTCTAGTGGGGCACGCAGTGCCGTCGGACTGTGCTTGGTAAACCAAGTTTTTATCAAACGCCAGCGGGTAGCAAAGTCAGCATCCTCCGGTGGCAGTGTCCAGATACAGTGCAAGTGATCGGGCAAAACAACCATCGCATCAATGTAAAAGGGACGCGCTTGGCGCACGGTGCGAAAAGCTGCGCGCAAAACATCAATGGCCTCTGCTGAAGCCAGAACCGGACGGCGCTGATGTGTCACTACGGTAAAAAACAGCGTAGCACCGGGGATAAATGCACGTCGATAACGCATGGGTTGGGGGGGGTGGAATCACTTGTCGGGTTACGCTGCGCTAACCCGACCTACGAGGCTGCTCATCGCGGAGGCCATGCGGGAGGCTTTAGGTCTCTGCCAACAGTTTTTCAATCAGGCGGTGCAAATCGGCAAAATCGGGGGCACCGACATAGCTTTTAACGATTTCGCCGCGCTTGTTCACCAAATAGGTGGTGGGTGTCAGGCGCACATCGCCCCACGCCTTGGCCACCGCCCCGGTGTTGTCCAGCGCTACCTTGAAGGGCAACTGGCGCGATTGGGCAAAGTTGAGCACATACTGCGGCGGGTCATAACTCATGGCCACGGCCAAGGTGTCAAAGCCTTGGGCTTGGTATTTTTGGTAGGTGGCTACCAGCTCTGGCATCTCGGCCACGCAGGTGGTGCAGCTGGTGGCCCAAAAATTAACCAGCGTCACTTTACCGCGCATCTCTGCGCTGCTGTGGCGCGAGCCATCCAATAGCAAAAAACTCGATTCTGGCGCGGGCGTGCGCCCCGTGTCCCACGCCACCCAAGCGCCTATGCCGACCAAGGCAGCCAGCAGCAAGGCCCCAACGGTTTTTTTGATGTGCATACCAGCTATCCATGTGCTAAAAATTGGTGGTCGATTGTGCGCCAGAGCAGGCGGCAAAAGGCCAAATCCCTACAAACCGGCGGCCACTGCACGGCCAGCCCGCCATAATGCACACACCTGACTGCACCGCCCCCACCGCTATATGATGAGTAGTACGCGCATCCTTTTGCTTGCCCATGCCCCCCTGGCCCATGCCCTGCGCGAATGTGCGCTGCACGTCATGGCCGATTGTGGCGATAGCGTGTTGGCACTCGATGTGCCAGCCCACGCCGCGCCAGAAGACACCTTGGCCCAAGCGGTGCAGCTGTTGCAACCTTTGGGCCACATCCCCACTTTGGTACTGACCGACATTTTTGGTGCCACCCCCAGCAATATCGCCCAACGTTTGGTGCAGCAATGCCCGCAAAGCCGGTTACTCACCGGGGTGAACCTGCCCATGCTATTGCGCGCGGTGTGCTACCGCCATGAGCCGATTGATACCTTGGTGCAGCGGGCGCTGGTCGGGGGCACCCAAGGTGTGATGCAAGTGGATGTTCATGCACCCTGATTTTTAAATATTTTTATGAAACTCTTGATGGTCGATAACTACGACAGCTTTACCTACAACATCGTGCAGTATTTTGGCGAGCTGGGAGCTGAGGTAGCCGTGTTTCGCAACGACGAGATTACCGTGGCGGAGATTCAAGCCCGGCTAGATGCTGGGCAATTGGACCGGCTGGTGATTTCGCCGGGGCCATGCTCGCCCGCCGAGGCTGGCATCTCGGTGGCGGCCATCCAGCATTTTGCTGGCAAACTGCCGATTTTGGGGGTTTGCTTGGGCCATCAGGCGATTGGGGCGGCCTTTGGCGGCAACATTGTGCGCGCACAACAGCAAATGCACGGCAAAACCAGCACCATCACCACCACACAGCAGGGCGTGTTTGCCGGTTTGCCCGCGCAATTTACCGTCAACCGCTACCACTCGCTGGCGATTGAACGCGCCAGTTGCCCCGATTGCCTAGAGATTACTGCTTGGACCGAAGATGGCGAAATCATGGGCGTGCGCCACAAAACTTTGGCCATCGAGGGCGTGCAGTTTCACCCCGAGAGCATCTTGACCGAGCATGGTCATGCCATGTTAGGCAACTTTTTGCAGCCAAGTTAAAACCTCGTTTACGCCGATTTGGGGCTGGCTGGCGGCAAGCCGCTGGGCACTTGGCCTGCTGCTTGCCAATGGGTATCAAACCAAGCATCGCCATCTAAATAGGCGCGTAGCATGGGCAGGCTTTCAAAGCCCCAAAAAATTTTGCCATCCACCTCAAAGGCAGGCACGCCGAACACGCCCCGGTCGGCGGCGGCTTCGGTGTTGGCCCAGAGTAAATCTTTGGGGTCTAGGCCACTGCTGCCCTGCTGCTGCTCAGACAGCAGCGCGCCCAAGGCTTCTAGGCGCGCCGGGTCTAAGGCATCCTGGCCGCCTTGCCATACATGGCGCAAAAATGCGCCCGCCGTAAAACGGTTAATGCTGCCATCCATGCTGTAAGCCAAGGCCAAGCGCAACAAAGGCAAGGGCTGAAAAGGGTGGCGCGCTGGCATTTGCAGTGGAATGCCCAAGCGTTGGCCCATCCAAGTGACGTGGCGATAGGTCCAATCGCGTTTAGCTGGAATACCCGCTGGGCCGGGGTTGCCTTGGGCTTGCAACAATGCGCCCAACAGCACCGGGCGGTATTCGATGCTGTAACTCAAGCCCTCTAGCATGTGCGGCAATTTTTCAAAAGCCAACCAAGCATAGGGCGAGACGAAATCGAGGTAAAAAGTGATGTGCTTCATGGCTTAGGTTTTCTGCGCGGCAGCGGCAGCGGGAGAAGAAGGAAAAGCAAAGCCTGCGCGCTGCGCCAGATGATGCCAAATTGCCAAGCGCGCGCTGCTATCGGCACCCGCCCAAGCACGAATTTCGGGGATGCTGCGAAAACAGCCTTCGCAGTGGCTTTGGTCAGCGTTCATGCGACACACGGCAATGCAGGGCGAGGGCACAGCCTCGTCGCTGTCGGGGGCAAAATAACCGGCCTCGGCCAGCAGTTGGGCGCGGGCGGCAATCGGGGGGAGGGTGGGGGTGTTCATCGTAGGGAGGGCAAAGCAACAAAACCTACCATCATCCCACCATTTAAGCCTTCAAAAACTCGGCCTTGCCACCCAACCAGCGCGCCATGTGGCGCTGGGCCAGTTCGGGGTGTTGCGCCAGCATCGGCGGGGCCAGTGCTTTGGCCCAATCGAGCAGCAGGCCATCGGTGTTCAAATCGGCAAAGCGCAGCATGGCATCGCCCGATTGGCGCGCGCCTAAAAACTCACCCGGCCCCCGAATTTCTAAATCACGCCGGGCAATTTTAAAGCCATCGTTGGTTTCGACCATTGCTTGCAAACGTTCGCGCGCTACTTCACCCAAACGGCCATTGTCGCCGGTGGAGTAAAGCAGCACGCAAGCCGAAGCCACGGCTCCGCGTCCGACGCGGCCACGCAATTGGTGCAGTTGGCTCAGGCCAAAGCGCTCCGCATGTTCAATCACCATCAAGCTGGCATTGGGCACATCCACGCCCACTTCAATCACCGTGGTGCTGACCAGCACGCCCAGCTCTCCGGCGCTGAAAGCGGCCATCACGGCTTTTTTTTCGGTGCTGGGCAGTCGCGAGTGCAGCAGGCCAATCTGTACCCCCGGCAAGGCCGCGCACAAATCGGCATGGGTGGCGGTGGCGTTGGACAGGTCGAGCGCCTCGCTTTCCTCAATCAGTGGGCAAACCCAATAGGCTTGGCGGCCAGCGTCAATTTGCAGTTTTAAGCGCGCGATGAGTTCATCGCGGCGGCTGTCGCTGATGGTTTTGGTGACGATGGGGGTGCGCCCCGGTGGCAGCTCGTCAATCACCGAGACATCCAAATCCGCGTAGTAGCTCATGGCCAAGGTGCGCGGAATGGGCGTGGCCGTCATCATCAGCAAATGGGGTTCCATGCCTTGTGCGGCCAGCTTTTGCCGCAGGGCCAAGCGTTGGGCGACACCAAAGCGGTGTTGCTCGTCAATCAGCGCCAGTGCCAGATTTTTGAAGCGCACCTGTTCTTGAATCACGGCATGGGTGCCAACCACCAACGCGGCTTGGCCGTTTTCGATACGCTCTAGCATGGCAGCGCGTTCTTTTTTCTTTTGTCCGCCCACCAGCCAAGCCACCGATAGCCCGCGCGCCGCCAGCAGCGGCTCTAACCAGCCGATCAACTTGGTAAAGTGCTGTTGGGCCAAAATTTCGGTTGGGGCCATCAGCGCGCATTGCCAACCCGAATCTATGGCGATGGTGGCGGCCAGTGCTGCCACCACGGTTTTGCCCGAGCCTACATCGCCTTGCAGCAGTCGGTGCATGGGCTTGGGGCCAATCAAGTCTTGGGCGATTTCTGCAACCACGCGCATTTGGGCGTTGGTCAGGGTAAAGGGCAGCACTTGCTCTAATTGCTTAAACAGTGGCGTGCCATCCAGCACCTCCGACGCTCCAGCACCTCCATCCAGCACTGGGGCGCGCAATTGTCCGCGCTCGTGGCGCGATTGCGCTTGCGAGAGTTGTTGCGCCAGCAGTTCTTCGGCCTTGAGGCGCTGCCACGCTGGGTGGCTGTGGTCTTCTAGCGTGGCCAAGGCGACATCGGGCGCGGGATGGTGCAAAAACATCAGCGCTTCGCGCAAAGTCCAGAGCTGTTGGCTGCCACTGTGCCATTGCAAGGGCGGTGGCGGTGCGCCTGGTGGCAGGGTTTCGGACAAATCCACCCGCCCCAGTGCCGTGACAATGGCGCGGCGCAAATACGGCTGCGGTAAACCTGCCGATGCTGGATAGACTGGCGTTAAAGCGGTGGGCAGTTCACCTTCGGCCAAACGGAAAACCGGGTGCAGCATTTGGCGGCCCCAATACCCGCCTTTGATTTCGCCGCGAATACGCAAGCGCGCCCCGACGCTCATGGTTTTTTGCTGTGAGGGGTAAAAGCTAAAAAAGCGCAATTCACAGCTGTCGCTGTCGTCTTCGACCAGCACGCGCAATTGGCGGCGCGGTTGCAAGACTACCTCGCAGGCGGTCACGGTGGCCTCAATTTGCACCGTTTGGCCCTCGCGCGTGTTGCGTAGTGGGATGATGCGCGTCTCATCTTCGTAGCGCAGTGGCAAATGCAAGGCCAAATCTATCGGGCGCACCAAGCCTAGTTTACGCAGGGCCTTTTGTGGCGCACTGAGGGCAGCGGGCGCAGGGGCCGCAGGGCAGGGGGCAGGAGCGGCTGGTGCGGGCATAGAAAGAACAAAAAACCACAGCCTACCAGCAGTTGGGCGGTCTGGCTACTTATTCGATAGGCAGCCAGCAATTCTCAATTTGCGGCGCAGCACATCCATCCCTAGCGTCGCCTTGATCACCCTAAAATCGACCTCAATGTTCCAGCGCATGGCGTACAGTGGATTGAGTGCTTTGGCGCTGATATAGCTGAGCTGGCGCAGGGTGCTTACCCGTACCCGGCCATTGAGTTGGCTCTCGTGCATGTGCAGGCTGGATATCAGCCCATCGTCGTATTTTTGCCTCGGGGCTTCTCTTTGTGCCATGATTATCTGACCCCATTTTTACCGATACCCCCATGCAAGACAAATACCAACACACCGAAATCGAAAGCGCCGCACAGGCCCATTGGATTGCCCATGATGCCTACCGCGTCACGGAAGACCAGAACAAAAAGAAGTTCTACGCCTGCTCCATGCTGCCCTACCCCAGCGGCAAACTGCACATGGGCCATGTACGCAACTACACCATCAACGACATGCTCACGCGCCAATTGCGTATGAGCGGCTACAACGTGTTGATGCCGATGGGTTGGGATGCCTTTGGCCTGCCCGCTGAAAATGCCGCCCTGAAAAACGGCGTGCCGCCCGCGCAATGGACCTACGACAACATCGCCTACATGAAAAAGCAGATGCAGGCGATGGGCTTGGCCATCGACTGGAGCCGCGAAGTGGCTACCTGCGACCCCGACTATTACAAATGGAACCAATGGCTGTTCCTGAAAATGCTGGAAAAAGGCATTGCCTACCGCAAAACCCAAGTCGTCAACTGGGACCCCGTGGACCAAACCGTGCTGGCCAACGAGCAAGTGATTGATGGCCGGGGCTGGCGCACCGGCGCGCTGGTAGAAAAACGCGAAATTCCGGGCTACTACCTCAAAATTACCGATTACGCCCCCGAGCTGCTGGACTCCGTCACGGGCGACAAGCTGCCCGGCTGGCCCGAGCGCGTCAAGCTGATGCAGGAAAACTGGATTGGCAAATCCACCGGCGTGCGCTTTGCCTTCCCGCACGACATCCGGGGCAACGATGGTGCGCTGATTGGCGACGGCAAAATGTACGTCTTCACCACGCGCGCCGACACCATCATGGGCGTGACTTTCTGCGCTGTGGCCCCAGAACATCCGCTGGCCGTCCATGCAGCACAAAACAACCCTGCTCTGGCCGCCTTTATCGAAGAATGCAAACACGGTGGCACCACCGAGGCCGAATTGGCCACGCAAGAGAAAAAAGGCATGGCCACCGGCCTGTTCGTCACGCACCCGCTGACACAAGAGCCAGTGCCGGTCTGGGTGGGCAACTACGTGCTGATGGGCTATGGCGACGGTGCCGTAATGGGGGTTCCAGCACACGACGAGCGCGATTTTGCCTTTGCCCTGAAATACGGGCTGGAAATTTTGCAAGTGGTGCAGGTCGATGGTGAAGCCGATTTTGACTTTGAACGCTGGCAAGACTGGTACGCCGACAAACAACGCGGTGTCACCATCAACTCGGACAACTTCAGCGGCTTGAGCTACCCAGAGGCCGTGGATGCCGTGGCCCATGCGCTAGAAAAATTGGGCCTGGGTGAGAAAAAAACCACTTGGCGCTTGCGCGATTGGGGCATCTCGCGCCAACGTTACTGGGGCACCCCCATCCCCATCATCCACTGCCCAGAACATGGCGCAGTGCCCGTGCCCGAAAAAGACCTGCCGGTGGTGCTGCCGCAAGACTGCATCCCGGACGGCTCGGGCAACCCGTTGCACAAGCACGAAGGCTTCCATGCTGGTGTGACCTGCCCGGTGTGCGGCCAAGCAGCCCGGCGCGAAACCGATACGATGGACACCTTTGTCGATAGCTCCTGGTATTTCATGCGCTATTGCGACCCCAAAAATGCCGAGGCGATGGTGGCCGAAGGAGCCAACTACTGGATGCCGATGGACCAGTACATCGGCGGCATTGAACACGCCATCTTGCACCTGCTGTACGCCCGTTTCTGGACGAAGGTGATGCGTGATTTGGGTCTGGTCAAAGTGGATGAGCCGTTTACCAAGCTACTCACCCAAGGCATGGTGCTGAACCACATCTACAGCCGCCGCACCGACAAGGGGGCCAAAGAGTATTTCTGGCCACACGATGTAGAGCATATCTTGGACGACGCGGGCAAAGTCATCGGGGCCAAGCTGAAGAATGCCGTGGACAGTGCTGGCGTGACCTTGCCCGTGGGCACGCCGATTGACTACGAAGGCGTGGGCACCATGTCCAAGTCCAAAAACAACGGCATTGACCCGCAAGAGCTGATTGAAAAATACGGCGCCGACACCGCCCGCTTGTACACCATGTTCACCGCGCCACCCGAGGCGACGCTGGAGTGGAACGATGCCGCTGTCGAGGGCAGTTACCGCTTCTTGCGCCGGGTATGGAACTTTGCCCTCAAGCTGTCCACCCTGGACAAAGACGCTGCCAATGCCTGCGTAGCCGGTGCTGCCAGCCTGAACGAGGTGGCTTTTGGCAAAGAAGCCAAAGCCCTGCGCCTAGAAATGCACAGCGTGCTCAAACAGGTAGATTACGACTACCAGCGTATGCAGTACAACACCGTGGTCTCGGGCACCATGAAAATGCTCAACGCCTTGGAAGACTTCAAGGCGCTGGATTGCCCCGGTGCCCATGTGGCCCTGATTGAGGGTTTTGGTATTTTGCTGCGCTGCCTGTACCCAGCTACCCCCCACATCACCCATGCGCTGTGGACTGAATTGGGCTATGCCAACCATTTGGGTGATTTGCTCGATGCCCCTTGGCCGCAAGTCGATGCCCAAGCACTGGTACAAGACGAAATTGAGCTGATGTTGCAAATCAACGGCAAGCTGCGCGGCTCCCTCTTTGTCCCGGCCCAAGCCGATAAAGCACAGATTGAAGCGGCTGCACTGGCACACGAAGCCTTCCTCAAGCAAGCCAATGGCGCGGCAGCCAAAAAGGTGATTGTGGTGCCGGGCCGCTTGGTCAACCTGGTGGTCTAAAGCATGGCGGCCCTCCCAGCTCCTGCGATGGCAGGTTTGCGCCGTCGGGCTTGGCTGGCGGCATTGCCCAGCACGCTGGCGCTGGCGGCCTGTGGCTTTCGGCTGCGCGGCGTGCCACAGTTTGCTTTTCAGACGATGTATATCGAAGCCCCTGTGGCCTCGCCGCTGGCGCGCGAGCTGCAACGCACGCTGGCCGGTTCTAGCACCGCCTTGCAAGTTTGGCGCGAACCAGCACAGCTACCCCAAGCGCAAGTGGTATTTGAGCTGCTGCAAGAGCAAAACGAGCGCACGGTGGTGGGCCTGAACGCCTCGGGCCAAGTGCGCGAATTGCAATTGCGCTTGCGGATTAAATTCCGCCTGCGTGACCAAAAAGGCGAGGAACTGCTAGAACCCACCGAGTTGCTGCAAACGCGCGACATCAGCTACAGCGAAACCATCGCTTTGGCCAAAGAGGCTGAAGAAGCGCTGCTGTACCGCAACATGCAGACTGATTTGGTGCAACAGCTGCTGCGCCGTTTGGCCGCAGTGCGCCTGCCCTAGCACGCCAAGGCACTATGCACGTCGCCCCGAACCAACTGGCCGCCCAGCTGCACAAAGGCTTGCGCTCGCTCTACACCTTGCATGGCGATGAGCCTCTGCTACAGCAAGAAGCCGCCGATGCCATTCGTGCAGCGGCACGGGTGCAAGGGTATACCGAGCGCAGTAGTTTTACCGTGGCTGGCGCGCACTTTGATTGGAGCGCCGTGCTGGCCGCCGGTGGCTCCTTGAGTTTGTTTGCTGACAAGCAAATCATCGAAGTGCGTATCCCCTCGGGCAAACCGGGCAAAGAAGGCAGCGTAGCGCTGCAACAATTGGCCGAGGCGGCTACGGGCAACGATAGCACCCTGACGCTGGTTTTGTTGCCGCGCCTAGACAAAGCCACCAAAACCGGTGCTTGGTTTGGCGCGCTCGATAGCCACGGCGTCACGGTGCAAATTGACCCGGTAGAGCGCGCTGCCCTGCCGCAATGGATTGCCCAGCGCTTGGCTGCCCAAGGCCAGCAGGTGGTGGCGGGCGAGGAAGGCCAGCGCACCTTGTCCTTCTTTGCCGACCGGGTGGAGGGCAATTTGCTGGCCGCGCACCAAGAAATCCAAAAACTGGCCCTGCTGTATCCCCCCGGAGAACTGCACTGGCAACAGGTAGAGGCGGCGGTGCTGAATGTCGCCCGCTACGATGTGTTTAAGCTGTCCGAGGCGGTACTGTCGGGCCAATTGCTGCGCGTGCAGCGCATGTTGGATGGCCTAGAGGCCGAGGGCGAGGCCGCCGTGCTGGTGCATTGGGCGCTGGCCGAGGATATTCGGGCGCTCAAGCGCGTCAAAGATGCCACCCAAGCGGGCAAGCCCTTGCCCACCGCACTGCGCGAAAACCGCATCTGGGGTGCCAAAGAGCGCCTGTTTGAACGCCTGCTGCCGCGTGCCAGCGATGCTGCACTGGCGCGGCTGTTGCAGTCGGCACACAAGGTCGATGGCATCGTTAAAGGGCTGCCGGTGGCCGATTGGCCGCAACAACCTTGGCAGGCTTTGCAGCGGCTGGCCTTGCAACTGGGCAAGCTGGCGCTGGCAGTACGTTGAACTCCACCCGCCAAGCTAGCCCGGATGAGGCACGGAACTACGATGCCTAAAGAATACGATTTCAGCAAAGGAAAGCGCGGTGTGGTGATTGAGGCTTTTCGTGTCAAAGCTGAGGCGTCGGGGCGTGGTTATCAAACCATGATGAACGAAGCCCTACGTGCCGCCATCGATCCTGAATCCGCCCCTGTGACCCTGTGCACGTTGCGCGCAGTGCTGGATGAGCGGTTTGCGCTGGTAGCGTGAGGGCGGTAGATTGGGTTAGCCTGCAGGGCGTAGGCGCAGAGCGTAGGTTGGGTTACGGATATAACCCAACATCTTCAAGACCAACACCCGCCCACCGTAACAAAATTGTGCACCTGTTATGGTGATGTTGGGTTGCTACGAGGTTACGAGGCTCATTTGCAGCTAGTTTAACTTAGACATGTGCTGTAATGCTGGGCATGTAAAAGAATGCCTATGCGCCACAGCAGTTGAGGCGGGCTTGGTGTTGGGTGTTGGGCGTGTAGGTGGGGATGGGCATCCGCAAAAATTTAGGTTTGCCTAAACGGTAGGGTCTTGGATTTTTCCTATAGAGGGAGGTGGGATGGTGCAATTTTATCCGACTGCTGGCCAGCGTGAAGTCGTCGTCTAATCCCAGTTATACGTTTCTCACTTATTGCCTGGGAACAACATGAAAAGAGAAGTTAAACGCGAAAAACGGCTTCCGGCTTTTTCAATTAACGTTGATGAGTTAGAAATTCTTTGGAAACGACTGATCGCTTTATTCGATGAAAATCAAACTGTCTACTCAACCATAAAAATTAGCTTGCCATCTGAGGAGTTAGAATTTGACACCATTGAAGAGCTAAAGCAGTATCCTCAACTAAAAGGAAATATCACAAGATTTTCTTTATGGTTTTCTCAGGCCAGTAAAAGATGCATCTCAATAAAGTCAAGTTCATTACTTAATTCACAGGCGGGGGTTAGTGCATCGGCTGACAACGAAGCGTGGTGCGCAGGGGCTATCGAGACTACTTTCTCATTCTTTCAAACGCACAAACTTTGGTATCACTGGTTTGTAGCAGCTCCGATAGGGTGGATTTTACTATTGCTCGCTAATGGGCCAACAATTGCTGGTTTTTTTCTTCCGAAAGGTGAAGTGATTGATAAATTTTTCTATGCTGGGTGGATAGCTATTATGCTTGCCATAGCCATTCCATATATTGGAAAAAATAAGCTATTGCCATCATCTGTAATTCGCATTACGGACGAAGAGGGCTTTATCCGAAAGCACGGAGTCGAATTGAGTTTGCTTATTGCGGTAGTGTCCGCTGTGCTTACGGTAGTTGGTTGGTTCGTTGGCTCGAAATAATATTTATAACTAGGTTTAACCTGGCTTTTTTCGATCGCTGGATACTACGCGATGAAGCTACATAGCATCGGTTATCTCTACGTTAGCGTTTGTTCACGGTAGCGCTTATTTCTAGTGCATCAAAATTCGGTTTTTATTTTTTCAGTGTTTTCAAAGTAAATTTTGTCTTTGGTTTATTATCGGGTACTTTTGGGTTCTTCTTGGCACTGGTGCAAGTTCATTTTTCCGGTTATGCTGCCGACTTCGGGTGGCTGTTGTGTGGGCTTGGGTTCTAACGCGGCAGTCAACGCGGACGGCTTTCAGCCGCCGGTTACCTTGTTTCGTTGGGCATCAAAGGAAACTTAATGATAATCCGATTCTTCATCATATTGCTATCTACCTTTTTTCTTACCTCATTCGTGTATCCGCAAGAACACGTGGTAGTTCGTTCGGACTGGAAGAAGTTCTT
>NZ_JAQUCA010000061.1 GCF_028686475.1 Giesbergeria sp.
GACCTGTTCAATGCATGCATCGAGTTGACAGGTGTTTGGTTCTCACCTGTCGGGTGTGGGCTGTCCTGGCGTGTGGACCAGCTGATGCTGGCTGCTAAGGCACCACCTCGCACCCTCTCAACTTTTTAGTTCGTTGATGATGAGGTTGATGAGGCTCAGGTCTAGGGGATGTCAACATCCAAGGTACCTGCTGGCATGCCCGCCACAGACCTGGTGCTGCTGGCCCAGCTGGCCCAGCTGCTGCTTCTGGACAGTGCAGATAGGGATGTGAACCTGGTGCACATCACGATGATTCCCACCGACAGTACCACTACTCCCACCGTGACTGAGATGATGACAGTTGTGTCCATCTGTCTATTGTTTTACCAGGCCCTCAGAAAAGAGGCTAGCCATTATTCCCACTCTTTTTACCTTGTAATGACTTGCCCACCTGGGCTGCTGCCCCGCTAATGAGGCTCACTTTGCCTGAAATGTCAGACACCTTTGGTGCATACTTCACGGTGGCATCAGCCACCTTGCCCACTGCTGCCGCCACACCTCCAACGACTGGGAGCTTCTCCAGCGCGTGTGCAATTGGTGATATGACCCCTGCTATGCTCCCAGCCCGCCTGGCCACTGTGCCTGTGATGTCGGCTGCACGTCGAACGACGGTGCCGCCAGTGGCCAGAGCCTTGCCCACCCCTGTTAAAGTGCGTTGCCAGAAGCTCATGCTGCTGCTGCTGCTGCTGCTGCTGCTGCTGCTGTTGTCGTTGCTGATTCACTGAGTGAATAGTGCGCGACTGTTATTGTGTGTTATACTGTGACGCACGTAAAATTTATTCAATCTGGAAAGTTTCGAACAGCAAGGAGACTGTGGTGCTGTTGTTCATCCATGTGAGGGGGCGGCCCACTATGTCAGTCAGTCGAATGTTCAGCGTGTTGACACTCTTTTCAGCAATGAAAAAACTGTTGAACTCTGCACTTGAATTGTACCAAATCGATCTTTGGAACACAGCTCCAACTGGGATGATGGCTATGACCTGGCCCACATCACAAGCATCAGAGAGGTTCATGTTGTCGATGGGCGGGCTGCCCTCGTGGGGGCTGACTCCATCCAGGTTACAAATGATATCATTTT
This sequence comes from Giesbergeria sp., assembly GCF_028686475.1. Classification (GTDB taxonomy): domain Bacteria; phylum Pseudomonadota; class Gammaproteobacteria; order Burkholderiales; family Burkholderiaceae_C; genus Simplicispira. The sequence continues at coordinate 1,118 of NZ_JAQUCA010000061.1, forward strand.
GAGCGTGTGGCATGCACGCATCATCGCTGTAGTGTGTCGAGGCTGCTGGTTGGTAGTTGCTACTGAACCCCATAATGACAGCAAGAGTGCCGTGGAAATACAGAGCAACTGGGCCGCCACTGGTGATGGTCATTTTGTTTGTGTTGACCCCGTACGAAACACTGAGTCCAGCCACATCCCCGACCAGCTTGGCCAGCTCAGTCATCTGGTAGTTGCCTTTGGGGAGGATGTATGGAGTTGCCTTTGTAGCAATGTCACTAGGCGGGGTGTAGCGGAAGCCTACGTGCGGAACTTCATGGGCACCACCGTATTTGTAGATGATGTTGTTGTTATCATTGATTTGCATGAAAGAGTTGAAAGCGTTAAGGGATGCCAGTGAAACCCTCATGATTTCATCGGTTTTGCATCGAATCAGGCCGTTCACATTAGCCTGGAGTGAATGCCCATTACTGAGCCCCGAGTGCAGATACAGTGTCTGACTCTTCACCAGCCCCCCTATCGCCCTCTTGGGCACCAGCTGCGCGTTCTTGTTCATGCTCATGTTCATGTTCTGTTGCTGCTTCTGCATTCTCTACTTCTGTTGGGGAAATAACTTTGACAGCACCCTTGAGTTCACCTGCCTCAAACCGGGGGTCAGGGCCAGGTGGCTTGCCGTGCTTCCCCTTCCGCTCTTCGTTCTCCAGCTTGCGCACAAGGTTCTGCAAGAAGCCAGGGTTTTCAGCATACACATCTGTCATCATCTTGAGCAGTTCCTCCTGGCCGGCAAGTCGTGGGAAATCCCGCTTCAGCGCCTCCACCCAAGCGGCTTTCTGGTGCGCTGTGGCTGACGACCCGGCCGAAGGCCGTGGCACTGAATGTGCTGTCATTCTTGTTTGTATATCTCTATGCTCACACAAAAATCTGGTCGAAATTCTTGCGGAACCGCAGTCTGGGGTCGGCGGCATCGAAGTCACACATCAGAAAGTGATGGGCAGCGGTAGTTGTGGCCGTCTCCCACATGTCCAGAAAACGCTGCTGGGGCACAAAGGAGCTGAACTCCGCTGCTATTTGCTTTCGAATAGAGTCATTCTTGTTGGCAAACAAGATGAGCAGACTCAGGTTGGAGCGGAGCTGACGGGGGACGCCGTTGTGAAAGGTTTGCGTGAGAAACACCATTGAGGTGAGATGATGACGATGTCGAATAGCAAATGATGCCACTGCCCCTTTGGCATCGGACCTATACAAGTCACGGTTGCCCACCAGGTCGTCAAAAATGAGCAGAGTGGTGGGTGTCCCGCGCGACCACTTGGGGGGCTTGGTGGGCTCCTCATAGTCATGCTTCTCTAACAGCATCAGGTCCTCCGTGCTGCACTCCCCCCTCTTGAGGACGCACCTGGCGTACACCTCGGCGTACTCCCTTTCCGCCTTCTCCTCCTCGATGTCCTCCTCAATGCTCTGAACCACCCCCTGAAACAGGCCCTCATCAAAGGTCTCATGAGTGTCCACGCGCACTGCATGCTTCTTGGCTGACTGTATGAGAGCCTTGTACTTTGGATCAGCGCGGAGGGTTGGGCAGAAGAGCACCATCTTGTCAAATGAGTGGGCGCGGAAGTAGGCCTTGAGCATACGGACCAGGGCCGTCGTTTTGCCACTCCCCCGGGAGCCCACAATGGCGGCGAGGAAGTGGAGGCGGGGCAGGTTCTCAGGACCCGCGCGTGTCTGAGCATACCTGATGTGGAGCTCGGGCACTCGGACCGGGATGTGTTCAGTCTCCATTGTCATCTTAGTCAATCAAGAGGAAATACTCTCCGCATCAAACTATCCCAATCGGGCTCCT
>NZ_JAQUCA010000025.1 GCF_028686475.1 Giesbergeria sp.
CCAGCGGCGCAAGGTTGTTATGGACACACCTAACGCCTTTGCTGCTTCTCCTATGCTTACTAAGCTCTTCATAATGGATATATTAGCATAGATTTGAGTAGATTTGTTGAGTGCTGCTGCTAACCCCTGACTGCGCCCACACCTTGGACTTGTCGGATACCAAACACCGCCACCACCGACTTGGCCTGGTCCAAGGTAACGGCACAAGTGTGGTTGCTGCCCGCACAGGCACCGCTCCAGCCAACAAAGCCACTGTCTGCCGCTGGCGTGGCCGTCAATGTGACGACCGTAGCTGGGGCCAAACTGGCCGAGCAGCTGCTGCCACAGTCAATCCCGGCGGGCGCAGAAGTGACTACCCCGTCACCATGCCCGGCCAAGCGGACGTTCAGGGCGGTTTGGGCAGCCGCCGATAACGCCGATGCCGCCAAAATAAGCCCTATCCATGTTTTGGGGGGTAAGCCTATGCCCTGCGCTAGACGAGAATTGAAAAAAAATTTCCCCATGACACGTCCTCCCTTTTTTGCCTATTGGCTACTTGTTAAACAGCGAACAACAACCACAGCATAGCAAGCATTGGATAAATCAGCGACACTTCTTGCTACAAATTTTTTTCAAAAACGAGCTACCTATGCAAACATGGAAAATCAGCCAGCGCCTGATGGCGGGCTTCGGTCTGGTCATCATGGCCTTGTTAGGCATGTCTATTTACAGCGTTTACATTGCGCGCGGCATTGACAGCGCCCTGACAGCCAACGCCAGCCAAAATGCCATCATTCAACGCGCGGCCATTAACTTTCGTGGCTCGGCGCACGACCGTGCTATCGCCCTGCGCGATATCGTTTTAGCCCCAGACCCAGCAGCACAGCAAAAAGAATTACAAGCGATGCAGCAACTGGGTACTTTTTACGCCAATGCAGGCCAGCAGCTCGAAGCCGTGTTGCGCCAAGGCGATAATGTGCCGCCAGAGGTGGCCCCATTATTGAAAGCCATTCAAGAGATTGAAGCGCGCACCTTGGCTACCTCGGGCAAGGTGATAGCGCTGGTGCAAGCCGGTGACCGCATGGGTGCCGAAGCCCTGCTCTGGGATGAGGCCAAACCCCAATACGGCCAATGGTTAGCGGCCATCAATCAACTGATTGATTTTGAAGAACAGCGCATTTTGCAAAACAACAACTTTGCCAACCATGAGGCAGCGCAGTTTACCGGCGTGATGCTGGGTATCACGCTCTTGGCGGTGTTAATTAGCGTGGGCGTTACCACCACGCTCTCACGCAGCATCAACCGGGAACTGGGGGCCGAACCCAGCGAGGTGCGCGCCGTGGTACAGGCGATGCAAAACGGCGACCTGACGGTATCCGTGCCGGTACGCCCCGGCGATAGCAGCAGCGTGATGGCGGCAGTGCGGGATATGCAGCAGCGCTTTCATACCTTGGTGGCCGCCGTGCGTAACAACATCCAACAATTGCGCGCCACCAGTGCCGACATTGCCAGCGGCAACCAAAACTTGGGCACCCGCACCGAACAAACCGCCTCTAGCCTAGAGACCACCGCCCACAGCATGGAGCAGCTCACCGCCACCGTGCGCCAAAGCGCCGATTCGGCCCAGCAAGCCAACAGTTTGGCCAGCACAGCGGCCAATGCTGCCAGCAAAGGCGGCGTAGTCATGGGGCAGGTGGTAGATACCATGCAAGAAATCCACCACAGCAGCCAAAAAATTGGCGACATCATTGGCGTGATTGATGGCATTGCCTTCCAAACCAACATTTTGGCGCTGAATGCAGCGGTAGAAGCCGCGCGCGCCGGGGAGCAAGGGCGTGGCTTTGCCGTGGTGGCGACCGAAGTGCGTAGCTTGGCCGGACGCAGTGCGGCAGCGGCCAAAGAAATCAAACAGCTGATTCAGGCCAGTGTGGACAAAGTAGATTCGGGCAAGCAGTTGGTGGCCGATGCCGGTGCGGCCATGAACGAAATTGTGCAGGGCGTGCAGCGCGTCAACGGCATGATTGCCGAGATTAGCGCGGCGGCGGTAGAGCAAAGCGAAGGCATTTCGCAAGTCAATTTGGCGGTGGGCCAATTAGACCAAATGACACAACAAAACGGCGCTTTGGTCGAGGAAAGCTCCGAAGCTGCTGCCAACCTAGAGGCCCAAGCGCAGCAATTGGCCGATTTGGTAGCTGCCTTTCGGGTCAACGAGGGCCACTTTGGCCGCAGCAGCAGCGCCGCTTTGCGCCTGCGCTAAAAATCGCACGGGGCCAGCAAATGCCCCGGCAGGCTGTCGGCCAAGTAATCTAAAAAACTACGCACCGCCGGGGCCAGTCCCCGGCGCGAGGCAAACACCGCATGGACAATGCCGGGCTTGGGTGCCCATTCGGGCAATACTTGCAGCAAACGCCCATCGCGCAATTCTTCATGGCATAAATAATCGGGCAACCAACAAATGCCGGTGCCTGCCACCGCTGCAAATTTGAGCGTTAACAAATCATCAGCCACATAGCGCGGCTGGTGGTGCAGTACCTGCTCGGCCCCATTCGGGCCACTCAGGTGCCACGTGGCGCGCCCTTCGGGGGCCGACATGGCGATGCTGTCCATACGCAATAAATCGGCCAAAGTTTGCGGGTTGCCTTGGCGTTGCAACAGGGCAGGGCTGGCGACCAACACCTGCCGGGCTTGGTCTAGGCGCTTGACGACCAAGCTGCCACTGTCTTCTAAGGAAGAGCGCACACGCAAGGCCACATCCACGCCCTCTTCCACCACATGCACCGCGCGGTTGGTGATTTGCATTTCTACCCGCACCAGCGGATAGCGCGCCATAAATTCGGGCATCAACTCGCCCAGCACCGTTTGCGCCAACGTGACCGGGCAACTAATCCGCAAGGTGCCACGCGGCGCGGTTTGCACTTGGTGAATCACATCTTGTGCGGCCTGTGCTGCCTCGCGTACCGCTTGGCAATGTTGCAGATAAGCGGCCCCTACTTCGGTCACGGACAGCTGGCGCGTGGTGCGTTGTAACAAGCGCACGCCCAATTGGGCCTCTAAAGCCGCCACCCGGCGCGACAAGCGCGATTTGGGCAGGCCCAAAGCACGTCCCGCCGCAGCAAAGCCGCCGCGTTCGACGACCTCGGCAAAATACAGCATGTCATTTAAATCTTGCATGGATGGCTTCATTGTTCTAAAAATAGGACAAACTAGACTGATTTTGCCCACTTATCGCACTATGGTAATGCGCGCATAATCAATCCATCGCCGCCACCGGTGGCTTATCTACCGAAAGACACACCATGCAACTGCTGCACATTGATTCCGCCATCACCGGCGCCGCTTCCGTATCGCGCCAACTGACCGCACAAATTGTCGAGGCTTGGAAAGCCAAACACGCCGACACCCAAGTCAGCTATTTAGACTTGGTAGCCGATGCCCCCGGCCACTTCACGATGGATGCGATGGCCCCACGCACCGGCCAAACCGAGGGGTTGACCGAAGTGCAACAGCGCGAAAACGCCGTCTCTGAGCGCTTGGTGAGCCAATTTTTGGCCGCCGATGTGGTGGTGATTGGCGCTCCGTTTTATAACTTCAGCATTCCTAGTCAGCTCAAGGCTTGGGTGGACCGTATCGCCCAACCGGGCCGTACCTTCCGTTACACCGCCACTGGCCCCGAAGGCTTGGCCAAAGGTAAAATCGTGATTATTGCCTCTACCCGTGGCGGCATTTACTCCACCAGCGAAGCCGGCCAAGCCATGGAACACCAAGAAAGCTACCTGCAAACCGTATTGGGCTTTTTTGGCGTGACCGATGTACGTATTGTGCGCGCCGAAGGCGTAGCGATGGGTGATGCCGCCAAGGCACAAGCCCTGGAAAGCGCAGCACGCGACATCGTGGCCGCTTCGGTTTAAACACCCCAGCCGCCTTGCCCGCATTTCCCAGCAAACCTACCCAACACATCAAAAATCGGCTAATTGCAGGGTTGTCCCTGCTTTTGGCCGCTTATTTGCTGGTCTGTGCTTATATGTACGCACAGCAAGGCCAGTTGCTGTACCGCCCCGAACAGCACAGCGTGCCCGATTTATTGGCCGCTATGTCTGATTTGCCGGTCGGCTCCGGTGTCGATACCGAACACCATGCCATCGTGACGGAGCCGCCTCCGTCTGCCAGCCGAGGCACCGTCATTTTTTACCACGGCAATTCTGGCCACGCTTGGAAGTACCTGCCCTACTACCGGCACTTTCATGCCTTGGGTTATCGCTTGGTATTGGCAGAATATCCGGGTTTTGGCTGGCGCGATGGCCAACCGACCGAGGCCCACATGGTGCGCGAAGCGCTGGCCTTGTACGAACACTGGCGCGAGCGCACCCCCAGCCCACAGCCGGTGATTTTGCTGGGTAAATCTTTGGGCACAGGGGTGGCCACGCAGGTAGCCGCACAGGCCCGCGTGCCGCCGAGCAAACTGGTGTTGCTTACCCCGTTTCGTAGCATTACCGAGGTAGCAGCAAACAAGTATTGGATGTTGCCCGTATCCTGGCTGCTCAAAGACACTTTTGCCTCTGACCAATACCTGCCGCGCTATGCTGGCCCCGTCAGTATCTTGCTTGCCGGGCGCGATGAAGTCGTAGGAACCAGCACCGGGCAGCAACTCTTAGAGTTAGCGCGCCAACGTGGCCCTACCACCCTGCTCCTGAGAGACGAAGACGACCACAACAGTTGGATGCCCTTGCTCACGACACAAGAATGGCAACAATTGCTGCACTGAAACACCAGCATTGCCAGCAGCGGGCACAATCGCCCCCATGTTGATTTACCCGCACATCAATCCGGTGGCCCTGCAATTGGGGCCGTTGGCGATTCACTGGTATGGCCTGACCTATCTGGCCGCTTTTGCGCTGTTCATGTTTTTGGGCCATCGGCGTTTGCGCCATGCGCCGTTTGTGCAGCTGTCTGGTGCGGCAGCTTGGTCGCGCCGCGATGTAGAAGACATCTTATTTTTGGGCGTGGTCGGCGTGATTCTGGGGGGGCGTTTGGGGTATTGCTTGTTTTACAAGCCGGGTTATTACGCTGCCCATCCCTTGGAGATTTTTGCGATTTGGCAGGGCGGCATGAGTTTTCATGGCGGCATGTTGGGCGTATTGGCCTCGGTGCTGTGGTTTGCCCATTCACGCCAACGGCCTTGGTTGCAAGTGGCGGATTTTGTCGCCCCCTGTGTGCCAACTGGCTTGGCGGCAGGCCGGATTGGTAACTTTATCAATGGGGAGCTGTGGGGGCGTTTTGCCAGCCCAGATTTACCTTGGGGTATGGTGTTTGCCCACAGTGGTTCGCTGCAACCGCGCCATCCATCGCAAATTTACCAATTTTTGCTAGAAGGCTTGCTGCTGTTTGTGCTGCTGTGGCTGTATGCGCGGCGTGAGCGCCTACCGGGACAGGTGGCGGCAGCCTTTCTGTTCGGTTATGGGCTGTTGCGCTTTGTTGCTGAGTTTTTCCGTGAACCCGACAGCTTTTTGGGCTTGCTGCCCTTGGGCATGAGTATGGGCCAATGGCTGTGCTTGCCGATGATCTTTGGCGGCATGGCCCTGTGGTGGTGGGCGCAACGTCGCCAGCAGCCTAATCCTAGCTTCTAAAATCTAACCGCTCTTCGTAGCCCTATTTTTTCATGTCTTCCCCTAAAGTCTTGTTCGGCTTCCATGCCGTGGGTGTGCGCCTCAAAACGGCACCAAAATCCATCATTGAAATTTATTACGAGGCCACGCGGCGCGATGCGCGGATGCGCCAATTTTTAGACCGCGCCCGTGAAGCTGGTGCCCGGCTGATTGAGGCCGATAGCCTGCGCCTAGCCAAGCTGGCCGGTAGCCACGGCCATCAGGGGGTGGCGGCACGGGTCGAGCCAGTGGCGCAAATCACCTCGCTGGACGAGCTGCTAGAAAATCTGGAAGCCAGCGGCGTGACGGCTCCCCTGTTATTGGTACTCGATGGCGTGACTGACCCACACAATTTGGGTGCTTGCTTGCGTGTGGCCGATGGCGCTGGTGCCCATGCGGTGATTGCGCCCAAAGACCACGCCTCGGGCATCAATGCCACGGTGGCCAAGGTGGCCAGCGGCGCTGCTGAGACCGTGCCCTACTTTATGGTGACCAATTTGGCGCGCACGCTCAACGAGCTAAAAGAGCGCAACATCTGGATTATTGGCACCAGCGGCGACGCACCGCAAAGCATCTACCAAGCCGACCTCAAAGGCCCAGTCGCCTTAGTGTTAGGGGCCGAAGGCGATGGCATTCGCCAACTGACGCGCAAAACCTGCGATGCGCTGGTGAGTATCCCCATGAAAGGCGCGGTAGAGAGCCTGAACGTCTCGGTAGCCAGCGGTATTTGCTTGTACGAGGCTCTGCGCCAGCGCGGTGGCTGATTGGCAGGCTTAAAAAAGCCTTACACCCAGCCCAGCACCCCCAACACCGCCCCCAGCGCCAGCAGCCACAGCAAATGCAGCTGGGTGCGCCACACCAGCAAGGCACAGACCAAGCCCAGCAGCCATAAACCGGCATCGGTGTCGATTTGGCCTTGGCCCCGGCCCAATACCCACGCTGTGGCCATGATGAAACCAATCACCAGCGGGGCCATGCCTTGCTTAAAGGCGCGCACACCGCGCCGGTGGCGGTTGCGCTGCGCCCAGCGCGTGGCCAGCCACGTTAAGGTGGCACTGGGCAACAAAATGCCCAGCATCGTCAAACCAGCACCGAGCAAACCCAGCGCCCAAGCAGCGCTGCCCGTGCTGCTGCCAGCAGCATTTAGGCCCACGTTCCAGCCCAACAGGGCCACAAACAGCAAATTAGGCCCCGGCGCAGCCTGTGCAATCGCAATGCTGGCATTGAATTGCAATTCGGTCAGCCAGCCCTGTTCATCGACCAAAAAACGGTGCATTTCTGGGGCCAAAGAAATCGCTCCGCCCACCGCCAGTAAAGACAGCGATAAAAAATACAGCAGCAGCCCTAGCCAATCAGCGGCCTGCAAACTTAAAACAATCATGGGGCCACCTTGCGCCAAGTCAGGCCATAGGCCAACAAGCCCAAAACCAGCAGTACCCACGGCAAGGGAATACGCCACCACGCCACCGCTACAAAAGCAGCTACGGCGATCAGGCCACTGAGCACCGGCCCCAAGGGGTGTTGACGCAAAGCGGGCATGAGTTTGAGCCCCATGCCACCCACCATACCCGCCGCTACGGCTCCCATGCCGCGCAAAGCACCCGCTACCGCCGGATGGGCGGCCCAATGGGCATAGGCCAAAGCGGCCAGCAACACCAGCACCAGAGGCAAGAGCAACATCCCTGCCATCGCTGCCACAGCCCCACGCAGGCCAAAATAGCGGTCTCCAATCATGATGGACAAATTCACCACGTTGGGGCCGGGCATCACTTGGGCCACCGCCCATTCTTCTAAAAATTCTTCTCGGCTGAGCCAGCGTTTTTTATCTACCACCTCGCGCTGCACCAAAGCCATCACGCCGCCAAAACCTTGCAAGGCCAGCCAAGTAAAAGACCAAAATAAATCGGCGGGATTGCGTGGTGCAGGCCGGGCAGCAGGGCTAGGCGGCTCCACTGCTGCGCCGGGAGTAGGAGGAAGAAGACTCGTCATAGGGGGCGATTTTCCACCCTCTGGCCTTGGTCTGCACAGGCGGTGCTGAGACAATGGCGGCCATGAGCGATTTGAACGAAACAACCCCACCCGCGTACCCCGCCGATTGGCTGGAGGTGCATTCTATGGATTTAGATGCCCAAGGCGTGGCGCGCAAGCCCGATGGCAAAGTCGTCTTTATTGATGGTGCTTTGCCGTTTGAATGGGTCACGGCCAACACCCACCGCAAAAAGAACAACTGGGAGCAAGCCAGCCTGACGGCCATTCACAAAGAATCGCCGTTGCGTGTGCGCCCTGGCTGCCCCCATTTTGGCCTGCATTCTGGCGCTTGCGGTGGTTGCAAAATGCAGCATCTGGATGCCAGCGCCCAAGTGGCCGTCAAGCAGCGCGTGTTAGAGGACAACCTGTGGCATTTGGGCAAGGTCAAGCCCGAAACCCTGTTGCGCCCGATAGAAGGCCCAGCTTGGGGCTACCGCTACCGCGCGCGCTTGTCGGTGCGCCATGTGATTAAAAAAGGCACGGTGCTGGTGGGCTTTCATGAGCGCAAAAGCCGTTATGTGGCCGATATGGAAGTTTGCCCGATTTTGCCGACCCATGTCAGTGCCATGCTGATGCCGTTGCGCGCTTTGGTGGCCTCGTTAGAGGCGCGCGACACCTGCCCGCAAATCGAGCTGGCCTGTGGCGATGCCGTCACGGCCTTGGTGCTGCGCCATCTGGAGCCGCTTTCAAGCGCCGATGTGGACAAACTGCGCGCCTTTGCCGCCGAACACCAAGTGCAATGGTGGCTGCAATCCAAGGGGCCGGATACCGTGCGCCTGCTGGATGCCGACAGCCCGCAACTATCTTACGCCCTGCCCGAGTTTGGCATCACCATGCCGTTCAAGCCGACCGATTTCACCCAAGTCAATCCGCACATCAACCGGGTTTTGGTCTCGCGGGCGCTGCGTCTGCTGGAGGTGCAAAAACACGAGCGTGTGATTGATTGGTTCTGTGGTTTGGGCAACTTTACCCTGCCACTGGCCACGCAAGCGCGCGAGGTGCTGGGCATTGAAGGCAGTGAAGCCTTGGTCGCCCGTTCACGCGATAACTACGCCCTGAACCAAACCCAAACCCTGCGCGGTCAGCCCTTAGCCCCCACCCAGTTTGTCGCACGCAACCTGTTTGAAATGACCCCCGAGATGCTGGTGGCCGATGGCGTGGCCGAAAAATGGCTGATTGACCCACCACGCGAAGGCGCTTTTGCTTTATCCAAAGCGTTGGCCGATATTGAACAAGCACGCATCGGGGCCGAAGGCGCGCCAGCCTTGCCCGCTTGCGCCGAAGGTTGGCAGCCACCGCAACGCATTGTCTATGTGAGTTGCAACCCGGCTACTTTAGCGCGCGATGCGGGCTTGTTGGTACACCAAGCCGGTTACCGCTGCGTGCAGGCAGGCATGGTGAACATGTTTCCGCACACCGCCCACGTCGAAAGCATGGCGGTGTTTGAACGCGCCTAAGCGCTTGCAAGCGTGGAAAGATTAGCTGCGCCCTTGGGTTGTGCCACTGCGCGCTGCTGGCTCAATGATTTCCTCGGTGGAGGCGGGCTTGGCTGGTTTTTCGGCCTTGCCCAACATCGAAGGCGTGCCCTCGATTTTGTTCTCGCGCATGTAGGCATCCATATCCTTCCAGCCCGCAAACACGGCTGCCTTGGTGGCCTTGGGGTTGAGGGTATAGCAATCTTCTAAGCCACGCAAAGCATGGCGACAAGCACTGCCTATGGCCTTGGCCTCGGCTTCCTTTTGCAACACGGCAGGGCTGGGGCTAATGCCCGGAATATCACAACCAGTAAGTAAAAGCAGCGCAAAAAGAGCAGGAAGGCGTTGCAACATGAAGGGCACTTTCTGAAACATGTTTTCCATTATCGGCAATAGCAGGGCTAAATGGTAGTGTGCGCGTTTTTTAGCCCCAAAGAGAGCCATCGTCCCATGCAGCCTAACCCAGCCCCCAACCCAGTAGCGCCAGCGATGCCCTGGGCGCTGGAGTTGCGCGCGGTACATAAACGCTTTGGCAGCACTGAGATTGTGCAGGGTGTTGATTTGGCCATCGCGCCCGGCGAACGCATTGCCCTGATTGGCCCCAACGGTGCGGGCAAATCGACCCTGTTTCACTTAATCAGCGGGCGGCTGGCACCCAGCAGTGGGCAAATTTACCTGCAAGGCCAGCGCATTGATGGCAAAGCCGCGCACGACATCCACCGGCTAGGTTTGTCACGCAGTTTTCAAATCAGCAGCTTGTTTCCACGGCTCTCGGTGCTGGACAACCTGCGTTGCAGCTTGCTTTGGAGCCTAGGCTACGGTTATAGCTTTTGGCATTGGCTGCCCGGTTTGCGCGATGTCAATGCACGCAGCCACGAACTGCTAGAACTGCTACAACTGACCGCGCAGCGCCACACCCCCGCCATGCAACTGAGCTACGCCCAGCAGCGCGCGCTGGAGTTGGGCCTGACTTTGGCCAGCGGGGCCAGCGTGATTTTGTTAGATGAACCCACCGCTGGCATGAGCCGCAGCGAGACCACGCATTTCATCGCCTTAATTCGGCAAGCCACCCAAGGGCGCACCTTGCTCACGGTAGAACACGATATGGAAGTGGTGTTTGGCTTGGCCGACAAAATTGCCGTCTTGGTGCAAGGAAAAATCATGGCCTACGACACCCCAGAGCAGATACGCGCCAATCCGCAGGTACAAGCCGCCTATCTGGGGGCCACCTGAGAAGCCTAAGCACAAAAATGAACGCCATGTTGCACATAGAAGATTTACACGCCTACTATGGCCATAGCCACATACTGCAAGGGGTTAGTTTGAGCGTGCAAGCCGGTGAGATTGTGGCCCTGCTGGGACGCAATGGCTCGGGGCGCTCCACCACGGCCAAGGCGATTATGGGGCTGGTGGACTGGCGCGGCACCCTGCAATGGCGCGGCCACAGTTTGGCCGGTTTAGCCCCGCACGACATCGCCCAGCGTGGCTTGGGTTATGTGCCCGAAGGGCGTGAGGTTTTTTCTGCCTTAACGGTAGCGCAAAACCTGTTGTTGGGGCAAAAAAAACCACAGCACAAAGCCTCTGCCCCGGTTTGGTCGGTAGAAGACATGTACCAGCTGTTTCCGCAACTGCGCCAGCGCCAGCACACACGCGCCGGGGTACTCTCGGGCGGCGAGCAGCAAATGCTCACCCTGTGCCGCACCCTGATGGGCGCACCCGAACTAATGCTGATTGATGAACCCACCGAAGGCTTGGCCCCACAATTGGTGACCTTGGTAGGGCAATTTTTGCAAACCCTGCGCCAACGCGGTATTGCCGTGTTGTTAATCGAGCAAAAATTGTCGATTGCCCTAGAAGTGTCCGACCGCGTGGTGCTAATGGGCCAAGGGCGCATCGTCTTTAGCGGCACGCCTGAGCAACTGCGCGCCCGCCCCGAAGTGCGCCAAGAATGGCTGCAAGTGTGAAACCCGTCCATGCTTTATCGTGTCGCGTTTTTTCCCCTGTTTGAGAGTTGCCATGTTGAGTTTTGGTGTTGATATTCCGTTTGTAAAACTGCTGGGCTTTACCCTGCACCGCATGGAGCATGGCGAGTCAGAGCTGCACTACGAGGCCCAACCCGAGCATCTGAACTCCTTTGCCATCACCCACGGCGGCGCCAGCATGACCTTGTTGGATGTCACGATGGCGATTGCCGCGCGCAGTAGCGCCCCCCACATGGGCGCAGTCACCATCGAAATGAAAACCAATTTCATGCAAGCTGCACGCGGGCCGCTGGTGGCCAAAGGCAAGCTATTGCACCGCACCGCCACGCTGGCCTTTACCGAGGCCACTATTTTTGATGCCCAAGGCCGCATTTGCTGCCATGCCACCGGCACCTTCAAGTATGTGCGCCGCTTGCCTGTGGGGGCCAACAGCGCCCATGCACTGCAAACCATTGCCACCGACTAAAGCGTCCACCCAGCCAGCGCATCAGTGCTGGCGAAACACTGGCCCAGCCAAACGCGCACCGGCTTGGAGACCACGCTGCTTAAACCAGCCTTGGTTCATCTCTAACACGTAACGCACCGGCTTGGCTGAGCAATGTGAATCCAAACTTTGCGGCTGCATATCCACCACATTGACGATGCTGCCATCGTCGGCCACAAAAGCGGCGCTGAGGGGCAACAGGGTGTTTTTCATCCAAAAGCACTGCACCGCTGGCTGCTCAAAAATAAACAACATGCCCTCGTGGCCGGGCATGTTTTTTCGGTGCATTAAGCCAATTTGGCGCTCGTGGGGCGCTTGGGCCACTTGGGCATCAATGCGGTGCATACCGGCGGTCAGTACCACGCGCGGCAGGTCTAGCTGCGGGCCTTCTTGCGCCACAGCACCCGTTGCCCACACAGCGCCCAACAGCGCCCACGCCCACAGCCCGCAACGACGTAAAAAAACAGACAAAAACCAAGACATAAGCTAATTTACCCCAAAAGAAAAAGAAAAGACACCAGAGAGAAACGTCTGTTCTAGCGCAAGCGCACCCGCTAAACACCAGCAGCAAAAAAAATTTCTGTGTGGAATGGCGTTAAATTTTACATTGTGCAATTTGATTACCAAAAACCGGATTTCTACCAATGACTGGGCACGAAAATCAGGCACCATCGGAGTACGCCTCTCGGCGTGTTGTTACAGTTGCCAGCGTCTTCGTTGACTCTCATTTTTGGAGATAAGCCCATGAGTACCCAAGCACCGACCATCATCTACACCCTGACCGATGAAGCGCCCCGTCTGGCCACGGCCTCGTTTTTGCCGATTGTTCGCACTTTTGCCAAGCCTGCTGGCATCGCGGTAGAGACCAGCGACATCTCGGTGGCCGCACGTATTCTGGGCCAATTTCCCGAATACCTGAGCGAAGAGCAGCGCGCCCCAGACAATCTGGCCGCACTGGGCAAACTCACGCTCAAGCCCGAAGCCAACATCATCAAGTTGCCCAACATCAGCGCTTCGGTGGGTCAGCTTAAATTAGCCATCCAAGAGCTGCAAGCCAAGGGCTACGCCATCCCTGACTTCCCAGAGCAACCCAAGGATGAGAAAGAAAAAGAGATTCGCGCGCGCTACAACAAGTGCATTGGTAGCGCCGTCAACCCGGTACTGCGCGAAGGCAACTCGGACCGCCGCGCCCCCAAGGCAGTAAAAGAGTATGCGCGCAAAAACCCGCACAGCATGGCCGAATGGAGCCAAGCCTCGCGCAGCCACGTCTCGCACATGCACGCCGGAGACTTCTACCACGGTGAAAAGTCCATGACCTTAGACCGCGCGCGTGACGTGAAGATGGAATTGCTAACCAAGAGCGGCAAAACCATCGTGCTGAAAGAAAAAGTCTCGCTGCTAGACCGCGAAGTCATCGACAGCATGTTCATGAGCAAAAAAGCGCTGGTAGCCTTCTACGAAAAAGAAATCGAAGACGCACACAAAACCGGCGTGATGTTCTCCTTGCACGTCAAGGCCACCATGATGAAGGTCTCGCACCCCATCGTGTTCGGTCACTGCGTGAAAATTTTCTACAAAGAAGCGTTTGAAAAACACGCCAAGCTGTTTGAAGAACTGGGTGTCAACGTCAACAACGGCATGGTGGACTTGTACAACAAGATTGCCACACTGCCACAAAGCCAACAAGACGAAATCAAGCGCGATTTGCACGCCTGCCACGAAGGTCGCCCTGAGCTGGCGATGGTGGACTCGGCCAAGGGCATCACCAACTTCCACTCGCCCAACGACATCATTGTCGATGCCTCCATGCCTGCCATGATTCGCAATGGCGGCAAAATGTGGGGGGCCGATGGCCGCCTGAAGGACGTGAAGGCCGTGATGCCCGAGTCCACCTTTGCGCGCATCTACCAAGAGATGATTAACTTCTGTAAGTGGCATGGCAATTTTGACCCGCGCACGATGGGCACGGTGCCCAACGTCGGCCTGATGGCACAACAAGCCGAAGAATACGGCAGCCACGACAAAACCTTTGAAATCCCCGAAGACGGCGTGGCCAACATCACCGACATCGCCACCGGCGAAGTGCTGCTGAGCCAAAACGTGGAGCAAGGCGACATCTGGCGCATGTGCCAAGTCAAGGATGCCGCCATCCGCGACTGGGTGAAACTGGCCGTCAACCGCGCGCGCAACTCGGGTATGCCCGTGGTGTTCTGGCTCGATGCTTACCGTCCGCACGAAGCCCAGCTCATCACCAAGGTCAAAATGTACCTGCACGAGCATGACACCACTGGCCTAGACATCCAAATCATGAGCCAAGTGCGCGCCATGCGCTACACGCTGGAGCGCGTGATTCGGGGCCAAGATACCATCAGCGCTACCGGTAACATTCTGCGCGACTACCTGACCGACCTGTTCCCCATCATGGAACTGGGCACCTCGGCCAAAATGCTGTCCATCGTGCCTTTGATGGCCGGTGGTGGCATGTACGAAACCGGCGCGGGCGGCTCCGCACCCAAACATGTGCAGCAACTGGTGGAAGAAAACCACCTGCGCTGGGATTCGCTGGGCGAGTTCTTGGCACTGGCGGTATCGCTGGAAGACTTGGGCCTGAAAGAAAACAACGCCAAGGCCAAGCTGTTGGCCAAAACCTTGGATGCAGCCACCGGCAAACTGTTGGACAACAACAAGAACCCCAGCCCCAAAACCGGCCAGCTGGACAACCGTGGCAGCCAGTTCTACTTGGCCCTGTATTGGGCACAAGCCTTGGCCGCACAAACCGAAGATGCTGCTTTAGCTGCTCAATTTGCCCCCTTGGCCAAGCAACTGACCGAGAACGAGCAAAAAATTGTCGATGAACTCAACAGCGTGCAAGGCCAGCCAGTGGACATTGGCGGCTACTACCTGCCCGATGAGCAAAAGCTGGATGCTGTAATGCGCCCCAGCGCCACGCTCAACGCAGCGCTGGAAAGCGTGCAAGCCTAAAGTTTAGGCACGCGCTCCGGGTACGCGGCGGCGTGCCAAGAGCGCGTACATGGTGGGCACGACAAAAATGGTCAACAACGTGCCCACCCCCATGCCGCCGACAATCACCCAGCCAATTTGCTGCCGGGTTTCAGCACCGGCACCACTGGCCAAGGCCAAAGGCACGGCCCCCAACACCATCGCTGCCGTGGTCATCAAAATAGGGCGCAGACGTTGCGCCGAGGCTTGCACCAGCGCATCCACCAGCTCCAGCCCCTGTTGGCGCAACTGGTTGCTGAACTCGACCAGCAAAATGCCATGTTTGGTAATCAAGCCCACCAAAGTGATCAAACCAATTTGCGAATAGACGTTGAGCGAACCGCCGCTCCACTGCAAGGCCCACAGCGCCCCCACCATCGACAGCGGCACCGACAACATAATCACCAGCGGGTCAATAAAGCTCTCGAACTGAGCGGCCAGCACCAAAAAAATAAACACCAGCGCCAGCACAAACACTACGCCCAAAGCACCTTGCGAGTTTTTGAATTCGCGCGAGGTGCCGTTCAAATCGGTGGTGTAACCGGGTTTCAGTATTTGTGCCGCCGTGGCATCCATAAAGGCCAAGGCTTCGCCCAAAGCGTAGTCGGGGGCCAAGTTGGCGGTGATGGTGGCCGAACGACGCTGGCCAAAGTGGTTTAACTCGCGTGGGCTAACGGTTTCGCGCACCGTGACCAAAGCCGAGAGTGGAATCATGGCTTCTTGTGGGCCACGCACATAGATGTTGTCGATGTCTTCGGGGGTAGTGCGGCCACTGGCTTGGGTTTGCACCATCACATCGTATTGTTCGGCATCGCGTTGGTAGCGCGTCACGGTGCGCCCACCCAACATGGTTTCGATGGTTTTTGCTACCACGTCCACGTTCACACCCATATCGGCGGCGCGTTCGCGGTTCACCTCGATACGCAATTCGGGCTTGTTCAGGCGTAAATCTACATCAGGCGACAAAATACCGGGATTCTTGGCCATCGCGGCCAGCATTTGCTCGGCCACGGCGCTCAAGTTCTCATAGCTGTCTGAGGTTTGAATCACATAATGCAAAGGCCGCGAGCGAAAGCCCTGCCCCAAAGAAGGCGGGGTAATCGGAAAGGCGTTCACCCCCGGCAAACTGGCCAAACGTGGTTGCAATTGGCGCGCCAAATCTAAGCTGCTGCGGCTGCGTTGCTCCCAATCGACGGTGCGATAGACCACACTGCCCTGCGACACCGTCGGGTTGCCGATGTTGGCAAAAATGCGGTCAAATTCGGGGTAGTCGCGCCCTATTTGCTCCAGCTCCAGTGCATAGCGGTTGGTGTAATCGAGTGTCGCGCCATCAGGGGCGGTGATGTTGGCCACAATCGTGCCCCGGTCTTCCAACGGCGATAGCTCTTGCTTCATTTGCGGATAAATCCACCACAGCGCCAGCCCACTGGCCGCCATCATCAGCAGCACCAGCCAACGCGCTTGCAACAAGGCAGCCCCCAGCACTCCAGCCCCGTGGTAACGGGCGGTGAGCAGCCAGCGCAACAAGCGGCCATAGGCATTAGACAACCCCGTAAGCGCACGCTCCATCGTGCGGTCAAACCAATGCGGCTTGGGGTTGTGCTTGAGCAACAAAGAACACATCATGGGCGATAGCGTCAAGGCGACAAAACCCGATACCAACACCGCCCCCGCCAGCGCCAGCGCAAACTCGACAAACAAACGCCCGGTGCGCCCCGGTGTAAAGGCCAAAGGAGCGTACACCGCCACCAGCGTCAAGGTCATGGCGACAATCGCAAAGCCGATTTCACGCGCACCTTGGATGGCCGCTGCAAAAGGCTCCATACCGTCCTCAATGTGGCGGTAGATGTTTTCTAACATCACGATGGCATCGTCCACCACCAAGCCAATCGCCAACACCAGCGCCAGCAAAGTCAGGGTATTGATAGAGAATCCGGCCCACTGCATCAGGGCAAAGGTACCGACCAAACTGACCGGAATCGTGACAATCGGGATGATGGAGGCACGCAAAGTGCGTAAGAAGACAAAAATCACCAGCGCCACCAAAAACACTGCCTCGGCAATGGTTTGATAGACGCTTTTGACCGAGCGGTCAATGAACAGCGAGTTATCGTTGGCCACTTCCACCTTCACATCGGTGGGCAAATCGGCTTGCAAAGTGGGCAGCATGGCGCGCACCCCGGCGGACAACTCCAGTGGATTGGCCGTCGCTTGGCGAATCACCCCCACCGAGATGGCCTCACGGCCATTCAGACGCACTTTGCTGCGGTCACTGGCGGGACCTTCGGCCACCTCGGCTACATCGCGCAAACGCACCGGAAAACCATTCACAGTACGAATCACCAGTTGGGCGAATTGCTCGGCCTGCACCAAGCTGGTTTGTGAAGTCACGCTAAATTCGCGCTGCTGCGATTCGATGCGCCCGGCGGGCAGCTCCAAATTGTTGCGCCGAATGGCATCTTCCACATCTTGCGGCGTGAGGCGGTAAGCGGCCAGCCGCTGCGGGTCTAACCACACGCGCATGGCATAGCGGCGTTCGCCATAAATCGGCACATCGGCCACACCGGTCACGGTTTGTAAGCGCGGCTTGACGATGCGGTTGAGCAGCTCATTGATTTCTAAAGGCGTGCGCGTATCGCTGCTAAAGGCCAACCACATCACCGGAAAGGCATCGGCCTCCACTTTGGCAATCACTGGCTCATCGACATTGTCGGGCAAACGATTACGCACCCGTGCGGTGCGGTCGCGTACTTCAGCCGCCGCATTGTCGGCATCTTTTTCTAAGCGAAAACGCACTGAAATTTGGCTGCGCTCGGCACGGCTGATGGAGGTAATCACATCCACGCCATCAATGCCCGCGATGGAATCTTCTAGCGGTTTGGTGACTTGGGATTCAATCACTTCTGCCGAAGCGCCAGCGTAAGACACCGAAACCGTGACCACCGGCTCATCAATTTTGGGGTATTCGCGCACCGACAGGCGGTTAAAACTAACCGCACCTATCAGTAACACCAGCAAGGACAGCACCGTCGCCAGCACCGGGCGGCGAATCGAGATTTCGGCCAACTGCATGGCTTAGCCTCCTGCTGCCATCGGTACAAACAGGCGGACTGTGGCCCCATCTTGTTGCAGCCGTTGCTGCCCCGCCGTGACGACGCTATCGCCCAGTTCTAAGCCTTGGGTAATTTCGACCAAACCATCGCGGCGCAGGCCCAAATGCACCGGGGTACGGCGCACCTGTCCGGCTTGGCTCCCAGCGGTAGGGAGAAACTTCCACACCAAGGCGCTATCGCCTTGGGGCACGATGGCTGCTTCGGGCACCATGCGGGCGTTGTCACGCTGGCCCAATTCGACCTGAATACGGGCAAACATGCCGGGGCGCAAGGTGCCAGCGCGGTTATCTAAACTGGCACGCACCGCCAGTGAGCGCCCATTGGCATCAATCAGTGGGTCTAAGGCTTGCACCGTGGCCAGATATTCTGCGCCGGGCAAGGCATCCAAGCTGATACGCACCGTTTGGCCGCGCCTAATTTGGCTTTGGTAGCGCTCGGGCAGGCGGAAATCCACCAGCAGACTTTCCATGTCCTCGATATGCACGATGTCTGTGCCATCTTTCAGGTAATCGCCCACATGCACATTGGCAATGCCAGCCACGCCAGCAAACGGAGCCACCAAACGCAGCCGCGCCGCCGTGGCTTGGGCCAGCGCCAGCTTGGCTTGCGCCACTTGCCAATTGGCGGCACTTTCATCCAAAGAGCGCTGGCTGATAAAGCCTTGCGCCACCAACTCTTGGTTACGCTGGTGGTTGGCACGGGCGATGGACAATTCGGCCTTGGCTTGCTGGATTTGCGCTTGCGGCAATTGGTCGTCTAACTGCACCAACCATTGCCCTTGGCGCACTTTGGCCCCGTCGGTAAAGTTCAGGGCCAGCACCCGTCCGCTCACTTCTGGGCGCAACATCACACTGCGGCGCGAGCGCAAGCTGCCCACGGCTTGCACCTCATCGCGCAAAGCCATGCCGCGCACCTGTGCTACCTCTACACTGATGGGCTTGGCGGCCCCAGCGGCCTTGCTGCTGGAGTGGGGGGTGAAATGGGGTGCCGTGCTGCTGGGTAGCTTGGCCGGGGCTGCTGGCTGCTGTTGCCACCACCACGCCGCCGCCCCCGAACCCACGATGCCCACGGCGGCTATCCAACCATAGATTGCTTTTTGACTAGCCATGCTGCTGTTTTTAGCTCCTGCGTTAGCGGCCCAAGACCTGCTCTACCCCCCGATTGGCCAAAGCGTCGGCGCGCTCGTTGCCGGGGTGGCCGGAATGGCCTTTGACCCAATGCCAAGCAATGCGGTGCTGACCCCCATGCACTAGGGCATCGAGACGCTGCCAGAGTTCCACATTTTTGACGGGTTGCTTGCTGGCAGTTTTCCAGCCCTTGGCCTTCCAGCCGTGAATCCACTCGGTAATGCCTTGGCGCACATATTGGCTATCAAGGTACAAATCGACTGCACAGGGGCGTTTGAGCGCCGATAGTGCCTCTATCACCGCCAACAGCTCCATGCGGTTGTTGGTGGTGTTTAATTCGCCGCCGCACAGTTCTTTTTCTGCCGTACCAGCACACAGCAGCGCCCCCCAGCCACCGGGGCCGGGGTTGCCTTTGCAAGCGCCATCGGTGTAAATTTCAACCTCGTTCACGTATTTTTCCTATCAGGGATGTTGATGCTGCTGTGCTGCGCCGAGTCGCGGTTGCGGTTAATGGCCGATACCCCCGGCATCGCCGGTGCTGGCCGATGGCGCCATGCAGGCTCTAGCAAGCGCATACCATGCACGCGCTTGATGGCCACGACAAAATAGCCCGCGCCCAAAATGGGCCAAGCATGGGGACCGAGCCGGTCTAGGCAAGCAAAACGGCGCAACCAGCCCTCGGTGCGTAAAGCCGGGCGATAACAGCCAAACTGCATCGCACCGACCTCAAAGCTGAGCAGCTGCAACCAATCGCGCAAACGCCACGGGGCAATGAATTGGCAATCTTCGGGCAAATACCACGGCCCGCCCCAGCGCTGCAAGCATCGACGCTGGTGCAAGCCCCACAAACTCAGCGGGTTGATACCGCTAATCACCACCCGACCCTCGGGCAATAGCACACGCGCTACCTCGCGCAGGGCGGCATGGGGGTCTGGGCTGAGTTCTAGGGTATGTGGCAGCAACACCAAATCTAAACTATTATCGGCAAACGGCAGCGCCCCACTGTGCAACACCACATGGGGCGCTGGGCCGGCACCGGGGCCAGCGACAAAAGTGGCCCCAGCTGCGCGCCAGCGCTGCGGAATCCGACTGCCCTGCAAACCATCGAGCAAGGGCATTCCTATCTGCAAAGCATGGTAGCCAAAAATATCGGCCACGGCAGCATCAAAACAACCCTGCTCCCATTGCAACAGATAGCGTCCCGGCGCAGAATCGAACCAATGGTGCAAATCTATAATTTCTGTACTCATGAATCTGCTACCACTGCCCGCTTTTTCCGATAACTATATCTGGATGCTGCACGATGCAGGCCAGGCCTTGGTGATTGACCCCGGCGATGCCGCGCCCGTGCTGCAAGCACTAGACCGGCTAGGCTTGCAGTTGCAGGCCATTCTAGTCACGCACCACCACAGTGACCATGTTGGGGGTATCGCCGCCCTGTGTGCCGCCACCGGTGCCACGGTATATGGCCCGGCCCGAGAGGCCATGCCCGCAGGCACGCTGCCACTGCACGGCGGCCAACAGGTCAAGGCTTTGGGCTTGTCGTTTGCAGTGCTGGATGTGCCCGGCCACACCGCAGGCCACATCGCCTACTACGCCAACGTGCCAGAGCAAGCACCGCTGCTGTTTTGCGGCGATACTTTGTTCTCGGGCGGTTGTGGCCGCTTGTTTGAGGGCACACCGGCGCAAATGCTGGCCTCCTTAGACGCATTGGCGGCTTTGCCAACCGATACCCGCGTTTGCTGCGCGCACGAATATACGCTGTCCAACCTCCAGTTTGCGCGCACAGTCGAGCCTGACAATGCAGAGTTGGCCCAATACCAGCAACAATGCCAAGCCTTGCGCGCCCAGCAGCAACCCACGTTGCCCTCGCACATCGGCCTAGAGCAGCAAATTAATCCCTTTCTGCGCTGCCGCGTTCCTGCCGTAGCAGCGGCAGCGCAAGCGCAGGCCCCTTCCTCATGTCTTAACCCCGATGATGCCGTGGCCGTGCTGGCTACGCTGCGGGAATGGAAAAATAATTTTTAACAATGCAAATTCTGTCTCTGACCTGCTTGGCCGGTGCCCTGCTGCTCTCCGGCTGTGCCGCTACCTTGGGCAGCAACCCTGCTACCACTGCCGATGCCGATGGCTCTGCTTGGCAAAACCAAAGTTATAGCGCCCTGAACGCGGACAAATCTTTACAACCCCTGACCCCGGCCAAAGCAGGCAATGGCAAAGTAGCGCCCCTGTTTACCCCGGCAGACTTGTGGGACCGCATCCGGCGCGGCTTTGCCATGCCCGATTTAGAGCATGATTTGGTGCAAGACCGCGAACAGTGGTACGCCAACCGCCCCGACTACATGCAGCGCATGACCGAGCGCTCCAGCAAATATCTTTTCCACATTGTGGAAGAATTAGAACGCCGGGGGATGCCGACCGAGTTGGCCCTGCTGCCCTACATTGAGAGTGCTTTCAATCCGCAAGCGGTCTCTAGCGCCAAAGCCGCTGGCATGTGGCAATTTATGCCCGCCACCGGCACATATTTTGACCTCAAGCAAAACGTGTTTCGCGATGACCGGCGCGATGTGTTGGCCTCCACCCGCGCGGCACTGGATTATCTGCAAAAGCTGCACGGCATGTTTGGCGACTGGCACTTGGCCTTGGCCGCCTACAACTGGGGCGAGGGCAGCGTGGGCCGGGCGATTGCCAAAAATCAAAAAGCCGGTTTGGGCACGCGCTACACCGACCTGAACATGCCCGCCGAAACGCGCATGTATGTGCCCAAATTGCAGGCCGTCAAAAACATCGTCGCCAACCCCGATGCCTTCAAAACCGAACTGCCGCTGATTGAAAACCACCCCTATTTTCAAACCGTGGACATCAAACGCGATATTGATGTCGCTTTGGTGGCCAAACTGGCCGGGGTGCGCGAGGCTGATTTTCGGGCGCTCAACCCATCGCACAACAAACCGGTGATTTTGGCCGCTGGTACGCCACAAATTTTGTTACCCTGGGACAACGCCAAAGTTTTTGAGCGCAACCTAGAGGCACACAACCAAGGCCAATACGCCAGCTGGACGGTCTGGACAGTGCCCCAAACCATGAGCGTGGCCGATGCTGCCCAGCGCGCCGGGATGCCCGAGAGCGAGTTACGCGCCCTCAACAACATCCCGCCGCGTATGCTGATTAAAGCGGGTTCGGCGCTGATGGTGCCGCGCTCGACCACCACACGCGAAGATGTGGCCGAGCATGTGGCCGACAACGGCCATATTGCCCTCACGCCCGAAATTGTCACCCGGCGCACCGTAGTGCGCGCTAAAAAGCGTGACACGGTGTTGACGCTGGCGCAGCGCTACCGGGTTAGCCCGGCCAGTGTGGCCGATTGGAACGATGTGAAGGCCAAAGCCAGCTTCAAACCCGGCCAAGAAGTGGTGTTGTTTTTGCCAGTCCAGCTCAAAACCAGCGTAGCAGCTGCCACCAGCACAAAGCAAGACACTTCGGTAGCGAAGAAGACCCCACCTCCTGCCAGCACCACACAAGCCAAAGTGGTTGGCAAACGGGCGGTCATGGCCAAAGAGCGCCCCAGCGCCAGCACCAGCACCACTACGGCCAAAAAGAAAGAGCCAGTGCGTAAACTGGCCCAAGCGGACATACCCGCCAAGGTACGCCGCTAAGAGCGGTGGAGCAGGCCGCTGGTTTTTAACCCAGCCAACGGCGTGCATTGCGCCACAGGTGCATCCACGGGCTGGCCGCTGTGATGCCACCACTGGCGGCCACGTCCGTCCAGCTCATTTGCACATTGCGGAACACGCGCTCGGGGTGCGGCATCATGGCGGTAAAGCGGCCATCGGCGGTGGTCACGCCCGTCAGGCCGCCCGCGCTGCCATTCGGGTTGAAGGGGTAGCGCTCGGTGGCTGCGCCGGTGTTATCCACGTAGCGCATCGCCGCCAGCACTTGGGCCGTGTTGCCACGATGGGCAAAATTGGCATAACCCTCGCCGTGCGACACCACAATGGGCAGGCGGCTACCGGCCATGCCCTGCAAGAAGATGCTGGGCGACTCCAACACTTCCACCATGCTGAGGCGGGCTTCAAAGCGCTCGCTTTGGTTGGTGGTAAAACGTGGCCAATCTTGTGCGCCGGGGATGATGTCGGCCAGTTCGGCAAACATTTGGCAGCCATTGCACACGCCCAAGCCAAAGGTGTCGGGGCGGGCAAAGAAGCCTTGGAACTGCTCGGCCAGCACCGGGTTAAAGGTGATGGAACGCGCCCAGCCAATGCCCGCGCCCAAGGTATCGCCGTAGCTAAAGCCACCGCAGGCCACTACGCCTTGTACATCTTGCAAACGCACACGGCCGGTTTGCAGGTCGGTCATGTGGACATCCACAGCCTCAAAACCAGCTTCGGTGAAAGCATAGGCCATTTCAACGTGGGAGTTGACCCCCTGCTCACGCAACACGGCCACTTTGGGGCGCGAGAGGTTCAGGAACGGCGCTGCCACATTGTCTGCTGGGTCAAACGTCAGATGGACGTGCATACCGGGGTCTTGCGGGTCGCCAGCGGCGGCGTGTTCGGCATCGGCACAGGCGGGGTTGTCCCGCTGTTGGCAGATTTTCCAGCTCACGCTGTCCCAAACTTGGTGCAGGTCGGCCAGTGGCGCACTGAACACCTCTTTGGCATCGCGCCAAATGGACAATTGGCCCTTGCCCGCATCAATGCTAGAGCTGAGTGGACGGGTCTTGCCGATAAAGTGGCTGAATTTGGACAAACCATGCTCGCGCAAGGTTTGCATCACGGCGTTGCGCTCGGCGGTGCGTACTTGCAACACCACGCCCAATTCTTCGCTGAACAGGGCTTTGAGCGTCAGTTCTTCGCGGCGGGCGCTGACTTGCTGCGCCCAGTTCTTAGAGTCGCCGGTGTCCATGCGGCTGTCGCTGATGCCGTCGCCTTCTGTGACCAGCATATCCACATTCAAAGCCACACCCACATGGCCTGCAAAGGCCATTTCGGCCACGGCAGCCAGCAAACCGCCATCGCTGCGGTCGTGGTAGGCCAAAATTTGGCCTTGGGCGCGCAGGGTGTTGATGGCCTTGACCAATTGCATCAGGTCTTGGGCATCGTCCAAATCGGGCACCACATCGCCCGATTGGTTCAGCACTTGGCCCAAAATGCTGCCGCCCATGCGGTGCTGGCCCTTGCCCAAATCGACCAACAGCAGCGTGGTGTCTTCTTCTTGCGCGTTCAGTTGCGGCGTGAGGGTGCCGCGCACATCAGGCAAGGTAGCAAAGGCGGTGATGATGAGGCTGACGGGCGACACCACTTTATGGCTTTCGCCAGCGTGCTGCCATTGGGTACGCATGGACAGCGAATCTTTGCCCACCGGAATCGAGATACCCAAGGCGGGGCACAGCTCCATGCCCACGGCTTTTACTGTTTCGTACAGGGCAGCATCTTCGCCCGGCTCGCCACAAGCGGCCATCCAGTTGGCCGACAATTTGACGCGCGACAACTCCACCGGCGCAGCCAGCAGGTTGGTGATGGCTTCGGCAATCGCCATGCGGCCCGAAGCGGGGGCATCCAAGGCAGCCAGCGGGGTGCGCTCACCCATCGCCATCGCTTCGCCAGCAAAGCCCTTGAAATCGGCCAGCGTCACGGCGACATCGGCCACCGGAATCTGCCACGGCCCCACCATTTGGTCGCGGTGTGTCAGGCCGCCCACAGCGCGGTCACCAATCGTGATAAGGAAGCGTTTGGAAGCCACGGTGGGATGACTCAGCACATCAATGATGGCTTTTTGCAGATTCACCCCCGTCAGTTCCATCGGCTGGAAGGTGCGCTGCACGGTTTGGACATCGCGGTGCATCTTGGGCGGCTTGCCCAACAACACCGACATCGGCATATCCACCGGGAATTTTTGCTCTGCTACCGTGGCAGCGGTATCTTCTAGCACCAGTTGGCGCTGCTCGGTAGCTGTGCCAATCACGGCAAACGGGCAACGCTCACGCTCACAGAAGGCGCGGAACTGCTCCAAGGATTCGGGCGCAATGGCCAGCACATAGCGCTCTTGGCTTTCGTTGCTCCAAATTTCTTTGGGCGACAGGCCAGACTCTTCTAATTGCACCGCACGCAGGTCAAAACGCGCACCGCGTCCGGCATCATTCGTTAGCTCTGGGAAGGCATTGGACAGGCCGCCCGCGCCCACATCGTGGATTGCCAAAATCGGGTTCTTGTCGCCCTGCGCCCAGCAGTGGTTAATCACTTCTTGGGCGCGGCGCTCAATTTCCGGGTTGCCGCGCTGCACCGAGTCAAAATCGAGTTCAGCGGCATTCGTGCCGGTGGCCATCGAGCTGGCCGCACTGCCACCCATGCCAATCCGCATCCCCGGCCCACCGAGTTGAATCAACAGCGAACCAGCAGGAAATTCGATTTTTTGCGTTTGCTCGGCATCAATTACACCCAAGCCACCGGCAATCATGATGGGCTTGTGGTAGCCGCGCTGCACACCGGCCACGGTTTGCTCGTATTCGCGGAAATAACCAGCCAAGTTGGGGCGGCCAAACTCGTTGTTAAAGGCGGCGCCGCCCAGCGGGCCTTCGACCATGATTTGCAGCGGGCTGGCGATATGGCCGGGTTTGCCACCTGCTTGGTCAGAAGCGCCGTCCCAAAGTTTGGACACGGTAAAGCCGGTCAGACCCGCTTTGGGTTTGGAGCCACGCCCAGTAGCGCCCTCATCGCGGATTTCGCCGCCCGCGCCAGTAGAGGCACCGGGGAAGGGCGAAATCGCTGTCGGGTGGTTGTGCGTTTCTACCTTCATCAGCACATGGTGCGTGGCCGGCTCTTTTTGGTAGCTGTTGGCATCGCCTTGCATCCGGGCCACAAAGCGCTCGACCACACTGCCTTCCATGATGGAGGCATTGTCAGAATAGGCCACCACGGTGTGTTGTGGGGCCAGTTGGTGCGTGTTGCGAATCATCGCAAACAGGCTTTTGTCTTGGGTTTGCCCATCAATGGTGAATTGGGCATTAAAAATTTTGTGGCGGCAGTGTTCGCTGTTGGCCTGCGCGAACATCATCAGCTCCACATCGGTCGGGTTGCGCTGCAAGCCTTGGAAGGCGTTGACCAAGTAGTCGATTTCGTCCTCGGCCAGCGCCAGCCCCCATTGCTTATTGGCGGCGATGAGTGCTGCTCGGCCACCGCCCAGCACATCCACACGCTCCATCGGTTGGGCAGGCAGCTCAGTAAACAGGGCTTGCGCGGCGCTTAAATCCATCACCACCGATTCGGTCATGCGGTCGTGCAGCAAAGCGGCCACTTGCTGGAGCTGCTCGGCATTCAGGCTGGGCTTGCTCAGCAGGCCAGACTGCAAGGTGAGGTGGTATTCGGTCACGCGCTCAATGCGGCGCACGGCCAAACCACAATTGTGGGCAATGTCGGTGGCTTTAGAGGCCCAAGGCGAGACCGTGCCCAAGCGCGGCGTGACCATCAGGGCCGCGCCATCGGTGGGGCCAGCATAAGGCTCACCATAGGTGAGCAAGGCGGTCAGGCGCTCTAGGGTGTCTGGCGCGGGGGCCGCATCGGTAGCCACCAGATGGACAAAGCGTGCGCCAATGGTTGCAATTTTGGGGTGGATGGCTTGGAGCGCGGGCAAAAGTTGCTGGGCGCGGAAGGGGCTGAGGGCATTAGCGCCCGCAAGCGTGGTGGTATGCAAGGTCACGTTGGCGGCCTGGTTGGGTAAATGATGGGCAGGCTGGACAGCGCCAGCAGAAGCGGCCATTTTACCGGCCCACCCCGGCCCAAGCCCCCGCTGTGGGCAATGGCAAAGGGCAATGGGATAATCACGGGCCTATGAGCATCACCATTAAAACGGGCCCAGAAATCGACGCGATGCGCCGGGCCTGCCGTCTGGCCTCTGAAGTGCTGGACACCATCGCGCCACACATCCGCCCCGGCATCACCACCCTAGAAATTGACCGCATCGGTGCCGAGTGCATGGCGCGCCAAGGCACCAAATCGGCCACCATTGGCTACCAGCCAGCGGGTTATCCGCCCTATCCGGCCTCTTTGTGTACCTCGGTCAACCATGTGGTGTGCCACGGCATCCCGAACGACAAGCCCCTGAAAAAGGGCGACATTGTGAATGTGGATGTCACCGTGATTACCGACGACGGCTGGTATGGTGACAGCAGCCGCATGTACCTGATTGGCGAGTGTTCGGTTGCCGCCAAACGCCTGTGCGCCCTGACTTATGAAGCGATGTGGATTGGTATTTTGCAAGTGCGTCCCGGTGCGCGCTTGGGTGATATTGGCCATGCCATCCAAAAGTTTGCCGAAGGCCACTACCTAACCGTTGTGCGCGAGTTTTGCGGCCACGGCATTGGGCAAAATTTTCACGAAGAACCCCAAGTGCTGCACTATGGCCGCCCCGGTACTTTAGAAGAACTCAAGCCCGGCATGATTTTTACCATCGAGCCGATGCTCAATGCAGGCAAGCGCGACATCAAAGAACTGGGCAACGATGGCTGGACTATCATCACCAAAGACCGTAGCTTATCGGCCCAATGGGAGCATACCGTGCTGGTTACACCTACCGGCTACGAAGTGCTGACCCTGTCTGAAGGCTACCCAGCGCTGCCCGACTTCGTCAAAGCCACCTGCACCTAGGCCACACCGCGCACAGTTCTTGCATGGTTGGGTGTTTTTTGTTTCTTGCAAAATACCCGCCATGACTGAACTGCAAGCCCTGCGCGAACGCTATCGCCACGATAAAGCCGAGCTGCTGGCCACGCTGGCCGCCTCGCAAGCCTCTACCCGTGGCATCCATACCCATTTGCGCGCTTTGGCGCGGATTGTCGATAGTTTGCTCACGCAGCTGTGGCAGCGCGCCGCTTTGCCCGACAACATGGCCTTGGTGGCTGTGGGCGGTTTTGGCCGGGGCGAGTTGTTTCCACATTCGGATGTCGATGTCTTGCTGCTCTTGCCCGACAGCGACACCGCCACCACGCAGCGCCCCGCGATTGAAGCCTTTATCAGCAGCTGCTGGGATGTGGGGCTAGAAATTGGCTCCAGCGTCCGCACGGTGGCCGAATGCACCTCTGAAGCAGCGCAAGATGTGACGGTGCAAACCTCGTTGTTGGAAGCGCGCCTGTTGTGCGGCCATGCAGCCCTGTTTAGCGAGTTCCAACAGCAATACCGCGCCCACTTAGACCCCAAAGCCTTCTTGATTGCCAAAACGCTGGAGATGCGCCAGCGCCACAACAAATACGACAACACCCCCTACGCCTTAGAACCCAATTGCAAAGAATCGCCCGGCAGTTTGCGCGATTTGCAAACCGTGCTGTGGGTAGCGCGGGCCGCTGGACTAGGCCAAAGCTGGAAAGAACTGGCGCGCAGTGGCTTGGCCACGGTGTTTGAACTGCGCCAACTCCTGCGTAACGAAGCCCTGCTGTCTTTGGTGCGCGCGCGCTTGCACGCCATTGCCGGGCGACGTGAAGACCGCCTCGTGTTTGATTTGCAAACCGCTGTGGCCGAATCGTTTGGCTACCGCTCCGAGGCCCCCGATGGCAGCGGCCTGCCCCTGCGCGCCAGCGAAGCCCTGATGCGCCGCTATTACTGGGCCGCCAAAGCCGTGACGCAGTTGTGCCAAATTTTGCTGCTGAACATTGAAGAGCGCCTCAACCCGTCTGACCACGCCCCCCGGCCCATCAACGCCCGCTTTTTAGACAAAGCGGGCATGATAGAAATTGCCAGCGACGACCTGTACCAGCGCGATCCGCACGCCATCTTAGAAACCTTTTTGCTGTATCAAACTTCGGCCGGTTTGCAGCACCTCTCGGCGCGCACCCTGCGTGCTTTGTACCGGGCGCGCAGCGTGATGGATGGGGCTTTTCGGCGTGACCCCGTGAACCGGGCTGCCTTTTTGCGTATCCTGCAACAGCCAGCAGGCATCACCCACGCCATGCGGCTGATGAACCAAACCTCGGTGCTGGGGCGCTACCTGTGGTCTTTTCGGCGCATTGTTGGCCAGATGCAGCACGACTTGTTCCACGTCTATACCGTGGACCAGCACATCCTGATGGTGCTACGCAATGTGCGCCGCTTCTTTATGGCGGACCACGCGCACGAATACCCGTTTTGCTCGCAATTGGCCGCCGGTTGGGACAAACCTTGGATTTTGTACGTGGCAGCGCTGTTCCACGACATCGGCAAGGGCCGGGGTGGCGACCACTCCCAAATTGGCGCCGTGGTGGCGCGGCGCTTTTGCCGCCAGCATGGCATCGCCTGCGAAGATGCCCAGTTGATTGAGTTTGTAGTGCGCGAACACCTCACCATGAGCCAAGTAGCACAAAAGCAAGACCTGAGCGACCCCGATGTGATTGGGGCTTTTGCCCAGCGTGTGGGCAACGAGCGCTACCTCACAGCGCTGTACCTGCTCACGGTGGCCGATATTCGCGGCACCAGCCCCAAAGTCTGGAACGCCTGGAAAGGCAAACTGCTAGAAGACCTCTACCGCGCCACCTTGCGTACCTTGGGTGGCCGCGCCCCCGATGCCGCCGCTGAAATTGAAGCACGCAAACGCGAAGCCTTGGTGCTGCTGGCGCTGGTGGCGCAACCGTTTGAATCGCATAAAAAACTCTGGGATACGCTCGATGTGAGCTACTTTATGCGCCACGAAGCCGCCGACATCGCTTGGCACACGCGCCACCTGTCGCGCTATGTGGGCAACGAGCGCCCCGTGGTGCGCGCGCGCCAATCTTTGGCCGGTGAAGGCTTGCAAGTGCTGGTCTATGCCCCTGACCAGCCCGACCTGTTCGCCCGCATTTGTGGCTATTTTGACCGGGCAGGTTTTAGCATTTTGGATGCACGCGTACACACGGCGCGCAACGGCTATGCCCTCGATACCTTCCAAGTGGTGGCCACCTTGCAACCGGGCCACTACCGCGAGTTGACGCACATGGTAGAAAGCGACCTAGGCCAAGCCCTGCAAGCCAGCGGCCCCCTGCCCGAGCCAGGGCGCAAGCGCCTGTCACGGCGTGCCAAGAGTTTTCCGATAGCGCCGCGCGTCACGCTGCACCCCGACGAAAAAGCCCAGCGTTGGCTGTTGGCCATCTCGGCCAGTGACCGCGCTGGTTTGCTCTACTTGGTAACGCGCGTGTTGGCCCGCCACGGCCTGAGCGTGCAATTGGCCAAAGTCAGTACCTTGGGCGAACGGGTCGAAGACACCTTTCTGGTCGAAGGCCCCGAATTGCAGCACAGCGCGCGCCAAATTGCCATCGAAACCGAACTCCTCCAAGCCCTATCGGATTAAAGCGCCATAAAAAATGCCAGTGGGCATCACACCCCCTGGCATCGGATAAACCGGTGTAGCGCTACAGCTAAACGCCAGCGCTGGATTTATTTCATTTATTTAACGTGCTTGCCAATCAGGCCGGCCATCTCGAACATCGACACTTGGGGCTTGCCAAACACTTTTGCCAGCTTGGCATCGGCGTTGATGTTGCGCTTGTTGGCTTCGTCTTGCAGCTTGTGTTCTTTGATGTAAGCCCACAGCTTGCTGATGATTTCGGTGCGTGGCAGGGGTGCCTTGCCCACCACAGCGGCCAGTTCGGCGCTGGGGGTCAGGGGCTTCATGAAAGCCGCGTTGGGGGTGCGCTTTTTGGCCGCAGGCGCTGCTGCTGGCGCAGCTTCGGCAGCAGCAGGTTTGCTGACCTTGGCAGCCTTTTCAGGCTTGGCGGCAGCGGTGGTGGCTTTGGCCGGGGCTTTTTTTGCAGTTGCCATGTTGAGTTTCCTTGTTGATAACGGGCAGTGTGAACCAGCGAAAATCTGTTTCTCCACTGGCTGTAGCGATGCTACTGGGAAAAAAAGCGCTTTCCAAGAGGAAGGGTGCTTTTTTTGCCACAAACTGTGCCCCTTTGGATGCGAATAAAAGCCTGCGGACGCTGTGCAGGGGCTTACAATCTGCGCCCTTACTCGTCATTGGGGAGTAGCCGCCCTGCGCCCTTGCAGGGGCTTGCGTCAACAGACTTGTCCGGCTCGGACATGGTGCAAGCAGCTTCCAAGCCTGGCAAGACCTTTGACTGTACCGCCTGCGGATGGGCCGCCGGGCGGTGCAGTCTTTGTTTTGCTGGCGGCCCTTGGAGTTGTGATGGAATCTTTCTTTGTCTCTACCGGCGTGGTAGCGCTGGGCGAAATGGGCGACAAAACCCAGTTGCTGGCCGTGTTGCTGGCCGCCAAATTTCGCAAACCGTGGCCCATTATTTGGGGCATTTTGGTAGCCACCTTGGCCAACCATGCCTTAGCTGGGGCGGTAGGGCAATGGGTGGCCAGCCTGCTGGGGCCAGAGTTATTGCGCTGGGTGATTGGCGTGTCTTTCTTGGCGATGGCGGCGTGGATGCTGGTTCCAGACGAGGTCGATGACGATGCCGCCGATAGCAAAGTGCTGCTGGGCGTGTTTGGCACCACGGTGCTGGCCTTCTTTTTGGCCGAGATGGGCGACAAAACCCAAATTGCCACCGTGGCCTTGGCGGCCAAGTACCCCGATTTTGTTTTAGTGGTGGCGGGCACCACGTTTGGCATGATGCTGGCCAATGTTCCGGCGGTGTATTTGGGCAACACCGTGGCCGAGCGCATCCCCATGAAGCTAGTTCATGGTATTGCAGCGGCCATTTTTGCCGTGCTGGGAGTACTTACTTTATTGAATGTGGGTAATATCTGGTAACTCACCTATAACAACCCAAAGGAGCAGGTTTGACTGCTGCGGCCTCATTTCTGCTCATCATTTTGGTCAGTGTGGTGCTTGCCATAGCGCTGGCCGTGGTGTCGTACCGCCGCAGTAGCACGCAAGTATTGCCTATCTGGGCCGGTGCGCTGGTCGCCCATGCTGTGGCCTACGTGTTGTTTTCCTTGCGCGGCCAAATCAGCGATGTCTGGTCGATTGTGCTGGCCAATGCGCTGATAGCGCTGGTGTTTTCTCTGTTTTCCTTGGGCATTGTCCGTTTTCAGCAGCGGAGGCTGCATCCGGCGTGGCTGTGGGGGCCAGTGGCCGTGGTGCTGCTGCTGTTTCCGCTGTTGTTGCCCTACGGCACCGCTCGCATCGTGGTGGGTGGGGCTATCTTTTCGGTGCAGTCGGCGCTGGCCGCGTTGCTGCTGTGGCAATGGCGCCAACAAACACCGGGGCGCGGTCAATATATTTTAATCACCGGGTTTGTGTTGGTGGTTTTGGTGTTTATCTTGCGCTGCGTGACGACGCTTACCGGCTACGTCACCATGAAATCCATACTCGATGACAACCCGGTACAGTACCTTTCCTTCTTAATCATCATTGTTGGCTTGATGTTGCTGTCGATGGGCTTGGTGCTGATGATTTATGAACGCCTAGAAACCGCCTTGCTCGATAGCCAAGCTCTGTTACAACAACAAAACCAAGCGCTGGCACAGCAAGCGATGGAGTTAGAACAGGCCAATCAACAATTGGAAACCCTGTCTATCACCGATGGCCTGACCGGGCTGTTCAACCGCCGCCATTTTGACCACCTGCTGGCACAAGAATGGGCGCGCGCCAGCCGCCAAGGGGCGGTGTTTTCGGTACTCATGACCGATGTGGATTGCTTTAAAACCTTTAACGACCACTACGGCCACCCCGCCGGAGATGCCTGCTTGGTACAAGTAGCCCAAGTGCTACACGCCCTGAGCCGCCGTGCGGGCGATATAGCGGCCCGCTATGGGGGCGAGGAGTTTGTCTTGCTGCTGGCCAGCAGCGCAGAACCCAGCGCAGCCGCCCAGATGGCCGAGGCACTGCGCCAAGGGGTGCAGGCGCTGCATATTCCCCATACCCAATCCCCTTGGGGCTGCGTGACCCTCAGCGTGGGCGTGGCCTCGGTGGTAGCTGGGCCAGAGGGGAGTGCCGATGCGGTATTAAAACTGGCCGACGATGCCCTGTATGCCGCCAAAGCGGCTGGGCGCAATCGGTTTTGCAGCGCTGCGCCGCAGTCTCTTACAGCCAACCGGCCCTGCCCTGCGCTTGCTCGTTGATATGGGCGACAAAAGTGGCCGCTTGGGTTTGCGGCAAACGCAGGTGCAGCGTGACCAATGAGGCGTGCTCGACCTGCAACAGTTCTGCCCCAGCGTACTCAATCTCGCGCCGCAACAAGCCCTCTAAAGCGTAGGGCACCAAGCATTGCAAGGTTTGCATACGTTGCAGCTGTACCTTCTGTGCTGTGAGCAAGGCTTGGGCGATGCTGTCGGTATAGGCGCGCACCAAGCCCCCGGCCCCCAGTTTGACCCCACCAAAATAACGCACCACCGTAGCCAAAACACCTTCTAGGTCTTGGTGGCGCAACACATCCAACATGGGCCGCCCAGCGGTGCCGCTGGGTTCGCCATCGTCCACTGCCGCCGATTGGCCACCCGCCAGCAAAGCCCAACAGATATGCGCCGCGCCGGGATGCGCTTTCCAGAGGGCATCGACATGGGCTTGGGCGCTGGCGCGGTCGCTCATCGGCTGCACGCAACCGATAAAACGGCTTTTTTTAATGATGAGTTCGCTGTGCGCGGGGACGGCCAGAGTTTGGGGCATAGGACAGGAGCAAAGGGTTGCAGTTTACGCGCCTAAATAGGCTTTGCGAATCTCACCGTTGGCCAATAAATTGGCCCCGGTATCTTCTAACACCACGCGGCCATTTTCTAGCACATAACCCCGGTCGGCAATTTGCAGTGCTTTGTTGGCATTTTGCTCCACCAGAAACACCGTCACGCCTTCACTACGCACTTTTTGAATAATTTCAAAAATTTGTGCGATGATAAGCGGTGCCAAACCCAAGGTAGGCTCATCCAGCAACAGCAAACGTGGTTTAGACATCAATGCACGCCCAATCGCCAGCATTTGCTGCTCACCGCCCGACATCGTGCCCGAACGCTGGTGCGCCCGCTCGCGCAGGCGCGGAAACAAGCCAAACACATGCTCGATACCGGCTTCAATCTCGGTATTATCGAGAAAGAAACCACCCATTTTCAGGTTCTCGGTCACGGTCAGGTCGGCAAACACGCGCCGTCCTTCAGGCGAAATGGCAATGCCTTTTCGCATAATCAAATGGGGCGCTAAGTTGGTGATATTTTCGCCCTCCAACCAAACGCTGCCACTGCTGGCGCGCGGGTTGCCACACACTGTCATCAGCAAGGTGGTTTTGCCCGCACCGTTGGAGCCAATCAGAGAGACAATCTCGCCTTGGTTCACGCGCAAACTGACATCACTGGCGGCCCGAATGGCTCCATAGTAGGTATTGATGTCGCGTAGTTCCAACATGGTTTGCATTATTCTTCTCCCAGATAGGCTTTAATCACCCGCGCATCGTTGCGAATCGCCTCGGGCGCGCCCAAGGCAATCGGTTTGCCGTATTCCATCACCAGAATGCGTTCCGAAACGCCCATCACCAAACTCATATCGTGCTCAATCAGCAATACCGTCACTTGGTGTTGGTCACGCAATTGCCGAATCAAGCCTTGCAGGTCTTTTTTCTCTTGTGGATTCAAACCCGCCGCAGGTTCATCCAGCATCAAAACACGCGGGCGCGTAATCATGCAACGGGCAATCTCTAAGCGGCGCTGGTGGCCGTAGGCTAAATTACCAGCCTCGCGGTTGGCAAACTCGCGCAGGCCCATATAATCCAGCCACTGCACCGCTTGGGCGATGGCTTCTTGCTCAGCGCGGCGGTAAGCGGCAGTATTGAATAATCCCGCCAAAAACCCAGTGCGTGCATGGCGATGTTGCGCCACCAGCAGATTTTCTAACACTGTCATGTTTTTGAACAGGCGGACATTCTGAAAAGTACGCACCAAGCCATGCGTTGCCACCGTGTGGCTACCCAAACCAGCAATATCGCGCCCTTCTAACGCAATGCGGCCTGTACTGGGTTTGTAAAAACCACTGATGCAGTTAAACACCGTGGTTTTACCGGCCCCATTGGGGCCGATGATGGCAAAAATCTCGCCACTTTGCAGCGAGAACTCAACCCCATCCACCGCCAACAGGCCCCCAAAGCGCATAGAGAGTTGGCTAATTTCTAACAAAGGGGCGCTCATGTTCGCACCTCGATATGGTGGCGTTGCATTGGCAGCAGCCCTTGGGGCCGCCAAACCATCATCAAAATCATGACCAAACCAAATATCAACATGCGGTATTCAGAAAATTCACGCGCCAATTCAGGCAACACAGTAATCAAGATGGCCGCAATCATCACCCCCAATTGGGAACCCATGCCACCCAGCACCACAATCGCCAAAATCAAAGCCGACTCAATAAAAGTGAATGATTCTGGACTAACAATCCCTTGGCGTGCCGCAAAAAAGGCCCCACCAAAACCGGCAAACATCGCCCCCAGCGTAAAAGCCGACAGTTTGATTTTCATCGGGTTCAGGCCCAAGGAGCGGCAGGCAATTTCGTCTTCACGCAGCGCCTCCCAAGCGCGGCCAATCGGCATCCGAATCAGGCGGTTAGAAATCCACAACGTCAATACCGCCAGCGTTAGTGCCATCAGGTACAAGAAAATCACCATGTGCAGCGAATTGAACTCCAGCCCCAGCCATTGGTGGAAGGTGGTGCCGCCTTCAACGCTGGGGTTGCGTGCCAGCTCCAAGCCAAACACCGTAGGCTTAGGAATGCCAGAAATACCATCTGGGCCGCCCGTCCAATCGGTCAGGTTGACCAGCAGCAGGCGGATAATCTCGCCAAAACCTAGCGTGACGATGGCCAGATAATCACCACGCAAACGCAGTACAGGAAAACCGAGCAAAAAGCCAAACAGCGCCGAGGCCGCACCCGCCAGCGGCAGGGCTTCCCAGAAGCTCCAACCGGCCCAATGGAACAGCAAACCATAGGTATAAGCACCCACGGCATAAAAGCCGACAAAGCCCAAATCGAGCAAACCGGCAAAACCGACCACAATGTTCAGGCCCAAGCCCAACATAACGTAAATCATGGCCAGCGTGGCAATATCCACTGCATTGCGCCCAGCAAAAAATGGCCAACTCACGGCAATCAGCAAAGCCGCTAACATCAGGCCGGTACGTTGACTGCCCGACACCGCTGGCAGAGCAGGCCACGGCAAATGGGATAGGCGTTTACCCAGCAAAGGGCGCAGCATTTGCACTGCAAATACCAAAGCGCAAGCCCCAAATACCCAATTCCACTGCGGCTGCACCACCGTGCGGCCTCCAGTACGCTCTAAATGCAGGCCAAAAATCGGAATCACCACCAAGGCCGTCAATACAGTAGCCATGAGCGCATGGCGAAGGTTAGAACGCAGCATTACACCTTCTCCACTTCAGGTTTACCCAGCAGGCCAGTGGGGCGGAATAACAAAATCAGCACCAGCAAGCCAAAAGCCACAATATCTTTGTATTCGGACGAGATATAAGCGGCGGCAAAGGTTTCGGCCACCCCCAGCAGCAAACCGCCCAACATAGCCCCCGGAATGCTGCCAATACCGCCCAGCACCGCTGCCGTAAAGGCTTTGATACCAACCAAAAATCCAATAAACGGATTGAGCTTGCCCACCGCCAGCGCAATCAGTACCCCACCCACCGCCGCCAGCATCGCCCCCAAAATAAAAGTGAAAGAAATCACCCGGTTGGTATCAATGCCCAGCAAATTGGCCATGTGCATATCTTGCGAACAAGCGCGCGAGGCCCGGCCCATGCGCGAGTGCTTGATATACAGCGTCAGGGCCACCATCAAGGCCACCGCCACCACAATAATTAGCACGCGCGAGTAAGGGATATAAATCTCAAAGCCACCTTCGGTGCCAAAACGCATCGCACCGGGAATGAGTGAGGGCACAGCCATATCGCGTGCGCCTTGGCCCAAAGCCACCCAGTTTTGCAGAAAAATCGACATACCAATCGCCGAAATCAACGCCACCAAACGCGGGCCGTGGCGCACCGGCTTGTAAGCCACTTGCTCCACCACAAAACCATATACGCCGGTTAGCAAAGCCGATACCAGCAGCATCAGGCCAATCACTACGGCAATCGGCAGGCCGCTTTGCGTGCCAATCACCGACAAGGTGACCAGCCCGGCATAAGCGCCAATCATGTAAATTTCACCATGCGCGAAGTTAATCATGCCGATAATGCCGTACACCATCGTGTAGCCAATGGCAATCAGCGCATAAATCGCACCCAGCGACAAGCCGTTGAACAGCTGTTGTATCAGCTGTGGCAAGAGTTCAGACATCCTAAGACATCCTCAAAAAAAGAAAGGGGGCAAGCCGCCCCCAAGTGAATGACGCACCAAAGCATGGCCGCCGCTGCTGCGGGGCCATGCTCAGGCAAGGGACTAGACAGGGAGAGGCGGCGCTTTACTTGGTGGCCAAGGATTTACCGCCGTCTTTGTGCCATTGGTAAATCTGGAACTCAAACGACTTCAAATCACCCTTTTTGTCCCAAGCCACGGTGCCCACCGGGGTCTCGAACGAGGTTTTGTGCAAATGCTCAGCCACTTTGGCGGGGTTGTCGCCCACGGCCTTGATGCTCTCAATCAGCACTTGGGCAGCAGCGTAAGAAGACAGCTGGAACGCACCCGATGGGTCACGCTTTTTGTCCTTAAACGCTTTGACGATGGCGGCATTCTTGGGGTTGGCCGAGAAGTCAGCGGGCAGCGTGAGCAACATGCCCTCTACGGCGGGGCCAGCAATCGAGTTGACTTCGGGGTTGCCTACGCCCTCTGGCCCCATGAAGCGGGTTTTGAGGCCCTGCTCAGCCGACTGGCGCAGTAGCAAGCCCATTTCGGGGTGGTAACCGCCGTAATAGACGAAATCAATGCCCGCACTCTTGAGCTTGGTGATGACGGCGGAATAATCATTGTCGCCCGCGTTGATGCCTTCAAACAAAGCCACATTCACCCCGGCTTTTTTCAGGTCATCGCGCACCGAGGCGGCAATGCCTTGGCCGTAGGATTGCTTATCGTGCAACACCGCCACCTTCTTGGGCTTGACCTTCTCGGCAATAAACTTGGCCGCCGCTGGGCCTTGTTGGTCATCGCGGCCAATGGTACGGAAGATGAACTGGAAGTTCTTGCCTTCGGTCAGGGCGGGCGAGGTGGCCGATGGTGTGACCACCACCACGCCTTCATTGTTGTAAATCGGCGCGGCGGCAATGGCTGCACCCGAGCAGGTAGGGCCGACCACATAGCCAATTTTGGCATTGACCACCCGGTTGGCCGCCACTGGGCCTTGCTTGGGTTCGCAGGCATCATCTACCGGCACCAGTTCAATTTTTTTGCCGTGGATACCGCCAGCGGCATTGACCATTTCCACAGCGGTCGTGACCCCTTCTTTGACCATATCCCCGTATTGGGTGACGGGGCCAGTGGCCGGAATGACCACCGCCATTTTGATATTTTGGGCATGGGCCACAGGCAGCAGCATAGTACCGGCCAAGCCCAGAGCAGCAGCGACAGTGTGCAAACGGAATGGAAGCAACATTGAGAATCCTTCAACAACAATTGGATGCCCAAACTTACAGTTTGGTGACAAGTGGCGCTATTGTCCGCTAGGACGACCGATTGTGGGGAAAAAAATCCCTGTGCTGCGCTACAGTGCCGGTATTTCAGGCTATTGCTTGCCCGCCCTACGCGGCCAAGGCCACCACCGCATACAATTTCCCTATGCACCAAGACAACGATGCGTCGTACAAACTACTGTTCTCCTCGCCTGAGTTGGTGCGCGATTTGGTGTTGGGCTTTATCCCTGATGACTGGCTACACAGTTTGGATTACAGCACCTTAGAAAAAATGCCCGGTAGCTACGTCACCGACGATTTACGCCACCGGGCTGATGATGTAGTTTGGCGCGTCAAAGTTGGGAAGGAATGGGTCTATCTTTACATTTTGATCGAGTTCCAAAGCAAAGTTGACCCGTGGATGGCGGTACGCATGATGAGCTATGTCGGGCTACTGTACCAAGATTTGATCAAGGCCAAGCAGGTGCTGCCACAGCGCAAACTGCCACCTGTGCTACCTATCGTGCTGTATAACGGCGATGCACCTTGGACAGCCGCCAGCAACATTGCCGATCTCATCCCCAAGGTGCCAGGGCTGGTGGCACAGTTTGTCCCCAACATGCAATACTTGCTGATTGCCGAAAACCGCTACACCGAGGCTGATTTGGCACCAATGCACAATTTAGCGGCAGCTGTGATGCGCCTTCAACACCCGCACGACCAAGCGATGGTGCTGGAGGTGATTGACCAGCTCCACGCTTGGTTGGCGGACAATCCAGAGCTTATGCGGATTTTTGCCATCTGGATTCGGGCGGTGCTGCTGCGCCAAAGCAAGCACCATTTGGCACTGCCCAAGGTACAAGATTTGAAGGAGCTTAAAATGACATTAGCCGCGCGGTTTGAAGAGTGGGCCTACCAGCATAAAGAAGAAGGTCTGCAAAAAGGCTTACAAAAAGGCTTGCAAAAAGGCTTGCAAAAAGGCTTACAAAAAGGCCGCCAAGAGGGCGAAGCACGTATCTTGCAACGCCTGCTGGTACACCGCTTTGGCCCTTTGTCTGCCGATATGCTGGCGCAGGTGGCACAGGCAGACACCGAACAGATTGAAGCCTGGTTTGACCGCGCTATGACCGCTCAAAACTTGGCGGATATTTTTGATTCTGTCTGAGCATTTTCAGCGCACTTGGTAATTTCATACCGCCCCTTCCTGCTGAATAATAGCCAACAGTTCTGGACTATCGGCGGGGATACGCAGCAGCCTATTGCGTATGGGGTGCGTGTTGCCATTGGCCGTGTGATAAAACGCCAAGGCCGCGTTGGCCCATTGTTCTTGGCTCCATGCACTGGTGGGCGCAGGCAATAAAAGCTGCACTTGGGCGCTGATGCCAAGGTTTCTTTCTGCCATGTGCTGGGCAAAATAAACTTCCATCACGCAAGCGTCTATCACTTGGGTTAAAAAATCGCCTGCCAGTGCTAGGTTGGCATCGTTGCATAACTGCGCTTGCGCTTTGGCGGCTTGCACCAAAGATACCAAGGCTTCAAACAGGGGTACCTGTGCTGCATGGGGCTTTTTAATGGGTATTTTGTCCATGAAAATTTTACGCACTTCGTAGCTATTGCCCATTAGCTCCGGGAAATTATCCTTAAAACAGCAGCGAAATAGTGTGGAATTAAGCACCGCCGTAAGGTAAGAAAGCGACTCCTCTTCACTGGTGAGGATAAAAGCCTTATCATTAATAAAAAAATGTTCTGCCGTATCCAAATAAAATGGCAGATATTTAGTCATATTAGGATAAATAATTTTTGGCTTCTTAAAATCATCTAAATAAGCGCAATTTCGTAAATTTGTCCAATCATCTCCTTGGTCTAATCTGGGTTTGAGTTTTTCCTGATGCTGTTCTAAATGTTGCCACAAAGAAGGATAATTACGCTTCACATTAATCGGCAAAATACCTTTTTCTTTAATCCCATTGTGGGTGTTAATCATCCAATTTTCATCATTGAGTAATGACCAATCAGTACCGTAACGCTGAATATCACGCCCACGCAACAGCGGCACAATCAATTCTGCACAGCGTGGGTCTTCGGCTATCAAGGCAGCGCGTTGTTCACTGCTGATATAAAAGGCTTCGTTATACCCAGTCAAAATACCTCGATTAATTTGAATATGCCATTTCTCCAAGGGTATGCCCTGTGCCTCTACCATTTGCTTGATATGGTAACGCTCTGCTGACAACAAAACCCAAGGTTCTACATTAAAATCATTCCGCGTTACAGCATACTCAGCAAAGTAGCCCTCCGGGTCGCGCATGGCTACCCTATCATCCGAAACATAACAGGCCCGTGCTGCTCGGGTAGGTTTTTGTTTTATGGCATGAACAATGCAGGTATAAGTAGTGGCTGCACCAAAATTTTGCGCCATGCCAAAATCCATCACCGAGGCCAATTCAACCTCTTGCGTTAAAAAGCGGCGCAAGGCTTCACCATACCCCGCCCGCATCCATTTATTCGAGGTAATATAGCTTAACTGCCCGCCCGGCTTGAGCAGGCGCACGCCTTGCTCATAAAACAGGCAATAAATATCCCCGGTAGCGGCATAGGTGCTGTAATGCTGTGCCTGCCAGGCTTGCTTGTGTGCCGCACTAAACTTTTGAATTTGCACATAGGGCGGGTTGCCAATCACCACATCAAACCCCTGCTCTAACTCCGGCCCAAACATGGTAGCCGGGTGAAAAAAATCAGCCACGCTGTGGTGGTCGTAGGGGTTCCACGCAATGCGGCGGTACACATCTTCGTTGCCAAATTCGTCCGCCTTGAGCAACTGAACAATTTTTTGCACCAGCTCTCGGTCTTTTTTTTGTAAATCGCGCTTGGCTTGTCTGCTTTGTGCCGAAAAATAGCGGTGGCGCACACGCTCTAAAGTTTTTTCTAAGCGTTCAATTTCTGAGTTTGCAAACAAATTGCGGTCTTTTGGCAAATGCAGCCCCAACAGGCTATTGGCGGCAACAAACTTGGTTTCTAAATTTGGCAAAGGCCGAACACCCAAGTTGCGACTTTTATCTTGGTGTGTTCTTTGGTCGCAAATCAGCGAGATAAAAAAGCGCAGTTTGGCAATTTGAATGGCAATTGGTTGAATATCTGCACCGTAGATGCAGTTTTCAATCAAATACAGTTTGCGGCCATAGTCTAAGGCGTTGTTGCTAAAATCATTTTGAATGGCAGCAATGGCCGATTCGCGTGCTTGTGTATCTTCAATTTCCTCAGCTTTACTGACTTGGCGCTGGCACCATTTTTGGTTGTTCGGGTCTAACTTGCCCAGCACAAATACCAGTTTGTGCAAAATACCCATAGGGTAAGCCCCCGAGCCACAGGCTGGGTCTAAAATGTTGCAAGCATCTATGGCAGCAATCAGGGCATCGCTTTCGGTATCCGAAAATCTGTGGTTTTGTTCGGTGTAGGCAAACAAAATATCTAACTGGGTTTGGGCATGAACCCGGTCGGTGCCCGGCAAGCGCTGGCACAGGGCATCGGCCAAATAGGCTTTCAGTGCCTCGTTCACCATGTAATCCACAATCGGGCGCGGTGTATAAAAAGAACCCGTCTGGCGGCGGGCGCTTTCGCCAGTTTCGGGGTTGTAGCTGGCCAGCAGGTTTTCAAATACATTGCCCAACAGCTCGGGGTCGAGCGCAATTTCTTGCTCTACCGGGGTGTTTTCGGCAATGGTAAATTTATAGCTGTTGAGAATATGCAGCAGGCCACGCACCTTGGCCTTTTTTTTCTTGCTGTCGCCAAAATTTTCTTTACCGCTCAAATCCACCGTGTGGCTATCGGCAAAAAACAGGCGGTTGGGCACCTGTGGCTGCTTTTTAGGGTTGCGCGAAAAACCATCAGCATACTGTACCTTGCCTGCATCGTCCTCTACATCCAAACAAGCAAATAAGCCCCCATTAAGGAAAGGAATATCAGCAAACAAGGCCAGCGCTTGTTCTGGATTTTGAAACAAGTCCGCATAACGGTACAGGTTTTTCACTCCATACTGGTTGCGGTTATCCTGAAAGCTGCCTTCGGTGGCAAATTGGCGGTGCGTGGTATCTCCCGCATTCATCGG
Source organism: Giesbergeria sp. (assembly GCF_028686475.1). Classification (GTDB taxonomy): domain Bacteria; phylum Pseudomonadota; class Gammaproteobacteria; order Burkholderiales; family Burkholderiaceae_C; genus Simplicispira. Next base: position 42,408 of record NZ_JAQUCA010000025.1, read on the forward strand.
CTGGTTGAGGGTAGCAAAAAACAAGTTTTGCAAAATAGCACGGTAGTAGCTGCTTTCATCTTCTGCCAAGTTTTTAAGCAGTTTAGCCAAAGCATCTTGCTGAAAAATATGCTCTGGAATCAGGTTTTTCTCTTTCAAAAACCAGCAAAAAATCAGCCGGGTGAGTAGCCGTATCACGCTGGTGGCGTTGCGGGTGTGCGCGTCTGGCTCCAAATCGTCCGGGAAGCGCACCTGATGGCGCGCCCAAAAGTACCAATTAGACAGTTCTTCATAAAACCGCTGGTTGAGCAGTTCTACATTAAAAATATCTTCCCAAGCGGCATGAAGCTGGTCAAAATTTTGAACAATGCGCTTGCTTGCTGTCAGTTCGGCGATGGAAAACGAAGCCAAAATATCCAAATGTCCGGGGTGTGGCTTGGCAAGGGTAATGTTTTGAATTAAGGTAACTTTGCCCAGCACGTCTTTGCTGTCATCACGCTGGTTCAAGCGCCGGTTTATGACAGCCAGCGAGAGATATTCTCCCATTTTGAACAGCACCAGCACCGGCATAGGAAAAATGCGATTCAGCTGGCGTGCAATGCCTGCCAGTTTGCTGCGGCTGTAACTCTGGCTGCCCAGTTCAATCGCCATAAAAACATAAGACTGGAGCAAAGAGGTACGCACCGCATCGTCTTTGAACAGGGCCACCGTGCCCGCCAGCTCCTCATCCGTCAACTGAAACAACAATTGGGCATTGCGCCAATCACGCACCCATGCCGCCGGGTGGGCCAGCCGGTGGTCCGGGTCAAACTGCTGGCAAAAGTCTTCTACCGATTCAGTAGCGATGGTTTTGTCCGAGCGGTAACCCAAGGTGGCAAACAGGGCCAAGGCGGCATCGCGCAAAGGTTGGCTGGCAAAGGCTTGGATGCGCTGGCTGATGCTCAGTTTTAGTGCGGTGTTATTGCTCATTTTTGATAACTAGCCAGGTGATAAGGTCAAAATCGGTGCTGCCTTGGATGGTGGCTTGGCTGTCGAGCAGCTTGCCAGCACGTCCGCTAAACAGGTTGGCGACATTTTTACGGCCAAACTGTGCCGCCATCGCGGCCACGGCTTTTTTCAGCAAGTGGTTGTAGCGCTGCATGTCTTGCCCGTGCTGGGTTTCGGCATCAAACCAATCGCACAGCTGCTGGTGGGCTTGGGTTTGCCCTTGGCAGACGGCGCGCAACACCTCTAGCACCTGCTTGGGGGCGGTAAAGTTGTAGCGCACTTGGCCATCATCACGGATATAGACCAAAAAGTAAGGCTGCAAGGGGTTGACGGTTTCATGGCCCGCCACTTCTTGGCGCTGGCGCAAGCAATAGACCACGCCGGGCTGAATGCTTTGGTAATCGGGGTGCGGTGGCACTACCGCATACAGGCCCAAAGGGGCATCTTGCAACTGTTGCCGATTGGCCTCAATGTAACCGGCCAGCTCCATGCGAAAGTCGTCTAGGGTAAATTCGTTCAGCGCTACCGATTCGTTAAAGTCTTCCAAGTCCAGCACCTCATCTTTTAGGCGCATCAGTTGTTTGTCGCGGTAGCGCAGGTCTTCTGTAATCAGCTCTTGCAAGTCTTCGGCTTGCAAAATGTTGTCTTCTGCCGTGGCAGCAATGTCCACCAGCGCCATGCGTGCTTCGACGCGGTTCTTCAGGTTGATGTATTTGTTCAGGTCGGGCGTAGGCCAAAAGTTGACCAGTTGGATGCTGGCATTGGGGCTGCCAATGCGGTCAATCCGGCCAAAGCGCTGGATGATGCGTACCGGGTTCCAGTGGATGTCGTAGTTAATCAGGTAGTCGCAATCTTGCAAATTTTGCCCTTCAGAGATGCAATCGGTGGCAATCAGGATGTCGATTTCATCATCTTGCGGCATGGAGGCCATCTTGTCGCGCTTTTTGGCACGCGGAGCAAAGTTGGTCAAAATTTGGGCAAAGTCGGCTTGTCCAAAGGTGCTGCGGTTGGGTCGGGTGCCACCCGATACCAGCGCGATATGCAGCTTGAGTTCTTGGCGTACCCAGGGCTGGAGCGCGTCGTAAAGGTAGTTGGCGGTATCGGCAAAGGCGCAAAAAACGATGATTTTGCGGTTGGGCTGGCCCAGATGGTTGGTGTGCGGGTGGCTCACCTTATGCGCTATCAGCTTTTGCAGCTCGGCCAGTTTGGCATCGCGGCTGGCATCTACGGCATTGGCGCTATCGGCCAGCAGGGCTAATTGCCGTTTGTCGCTGGCCAAGTCTTTTAGCCAGTCAGTCACCCGCAAATGCTCTAGGCGATATTTGAGCTTGCCGCCTACCTCCAAGGCTTGGGCCAGGTCTTCGTCTTCCTCGGTTTCCTCTGGCCCCAAAGACAGGTCGGCTTGCAGGTCGGCAGCAGCGGCGCTTTGTTGTTGCAAAAAACGTTGCAGCTTGTCTTCTAAGCGTTCAATTTTGGCTACGGTGCGCTCCATCGTGATGCCAAAGGAAGACACTGAGCTTTCTAGTCGCTTCAAAAAGTTGACCTTCATCATGTCGATGAGGAAGCCTTCGCGCCTTTCTTGGCTAAAGTTACGCACGTTGCCTTTTTCGTACAGTGCTTTGTATTCGTCTTTGACGTACAAGGATGGTTTGTAGAGCGAAAGTTGGTAGTTGCCAATTTCGGCATTGAGCTTGTCGTAAGACGGAAAGCGCCCTTTGCTGTCAATGTCACAGAACACCGATTGCGGTTTTTGCCGTTGCGGAAACTGGCCAATCTGCGCCAGCGAGGCACGGTAATACTTTTGGATGTGCTTGCGCGAGCGCGCAATGGTGATTTCATCTAGCAGGGTGAAAAATCCGGCAGGCAGGCGTTCCATCAGGTCGCGTGCGTCTTTATCGCCGCTGCGCTTGGCCCAGTCCATAAAGGTTTTTTGCGCGCTGTTCAGGGTATCTTTGATGCTGTGGATGCCAAAATCTTTCGCAAAAGCGGCATCACGCCCTTCGGTCACAAAGTAAATTTGGTTGCGTAGGTCTTTCAGGTCGTTGTTGACTGGGGTGGCAGACAGCAACAAGACTTTGGTTTTAACACCTGCGCGGATGATGTCGTCCAGCAGGCGCTCGTAACGGCTTTTGCGAATCAGCTGGCCTTCGTCGTCGTATTTGCCTTTGGTGTTGTTGCGAAAGTTGTGCGACTCATCAATCACCACCAAATCAAAATTGCCCCAGTTCAGGGCGGCCAAATCGACACCATCTACTTTGCCGCTATCGCGTGATAAATCGGTGTGCGATAGCACGGTATAGGCCAGCCGGTCTTTCAGGAACGGGTTGAGTTCGCTGTTGTTTTGTGCCAGATAGACCGTCCAGTTGTCGCGCAGTTTTTTTGGGCACAGCACCAGCACGCGGTGGTTGCGTAGCTCGTAATACTTAATGATGGCCAGTGCCGAATAGGTTTTGCCCAAGCCCACGCTATCGGCCAAGATGCAGCCATTGTGCGCGTTGATTTTGTGGATGGCCCCTTTGACACCATCTTTTTGGAAGTCGAACAGGGCTTTCCAGATGTCGGTATCGACAATCTCGGTTTGGTCAAACAGGGCGGCATCGGCCTGCTGGTCAGACAAAAAGCGCTCAAAAACGTGGTAAAGCGTTTTGAAGTAAATGAATTCTGGCGCGTGGTTGGCATAAAGTTGCTCTAAGTAGCGCAAAACTTCGGCTTTTACATCCACCACCAGCTTTGCATCGTGCCAAAGGGTTAGCAGCAGCACTCAACAAATCTACTCAAATCTATGCTAATATATCCATTATGAAGAGCTTAGTAAGCATAGGAGAAGCAGCAAAGGCGTTAGGTGTGTCCATAACAACCTTGCGCCGCT
>NZ_JAQUCA010000062.1 GCF_028686475.1 Giesbergeria sp.
ATGGCTTCAACATGTACTGTGGTTCACATCTACGGCAGCGAAACCGTTAATGCCTACAGTACATAGAGTATTTCCCTTTCTCGATTTCCCCTAGTGCTGGCTATGTAGCATCACGTTCTGAAAAAGGCGTGCGTGGCGCCTGCTCCATGTGCCTCCCCCCTGCCTCAGGACTGTGTGCTCCAACCACCTGTTCTACAAACGTGTCATCCCCTCGCTCATTCCCATTCATAAGGACCTGACTCAGAAGCGTGGGTTGAGGGCGCTGGTGAGTGGTGCCATCACCCCAGGTCACACTTGTCGCAGCCATGACCACCCAACACGCCATTCAACACCAGTCTGCCTCCGGCTTTGCCGAACAGCGCAGCGCAGCACTGTGCAGTGTGGTGCGCCTGCACTGCCGCACTGCTGCACCATCATGGCATGGCACACCTACACTGACACCACACCGCCGCGCACCATGTGTGCTGAAAGTCTACACGCCACTCGGCACCAGCATTGTCACACCTGCCGCACCGTGTGATCTGCAGGTCTACAGTGGGGACCACGACATGGCGGTGCCTCACACAGGCAGTGAGGTGTGGACCGCCACCCTCCTAGGAGGCAACGAGACGGCGCCCTGGAGGCCGTGGATGGTAGCTGGCCAGGTGGCGGGCTTTGTGGTCGACTACGGGCGGCTGTCTTACGCCACAGTCAAGGGCGCGGGGCACATGGTGGGTGGGTGTGGGATGCCCGGCACTGATGGCCACATGGCTGCCTACTTTTTTCATAAGACTAAGAGCCGGTATATAATATTATATGGACCAGGTGTATAATATTATATAAGCTTGTCCAAATTTGCTGAAAACAAAAACATAGCCTTCTCTTCAATCCATCGTTGCGATCATTTTCACGAGATGGAGTCTTGTTGCCACGAAGTGGTCTTGTCATGCCCATGCCCATCCTCATTAGCTAACCATGCATAAAGAAAACAGCAGAAACAGCCTGTTAGGGTGATGACCAGAGTGCTGCAGGGCCTGCTTTATCTACTCAGCACTGGTGGTATATGTTGTGATGCTACCAGTTCTGCGCTTCTTGCTCGGGGGATGGTGTGTCCAAGGCGTCATGTTGTACTGCATGCATGCTGGAACTGCCTTGCTGTTGCTTCTGCTTCCCCTTGCAGTTTGCACTGTGGGTTTTCAAAATCTGTGCAGGGTAGATTGCGCTGAAAAACTCCTCACAATCCCTGCACACCAGAACACACATGCCTCCACACTCCTGTAGGATCTCAGCTGTGAACTTTTCCTGCCATCTTTTGACTGCCCCATCCGTGAGCTTCTGGAGAAGCTGGTCTAGCGTTAAATTGCTTCCCATGTGGGCTGCCGATTACCATCATCCAGCTTCCAAACCTTGACCCCCAGCCCAGTCATAAAACGCCGTTTCGCTGTGTCGGTATTGCAATCGCAATCGTTTGACGGCGATGTATGACGAGAATAGCAAAGTTCGTTGGCTTATATAATAACCTGTCGTCTATAATATTATATAATTATTATATAACTTATATAATATTATGCTATTATATAATAGTACCGGATCCTACATAAGACTCTTCAAGTTGACGCACGTCACTGACTTGCAATGGGGCTTGTGGATGCGTCACAGGTGCCGACAAACAAGCCACAAGAAAGCTTGGCCATGCTCAAAAGGTTCCTGGATGCAAAGCCGCTGGCATGAAGAACTGCACGCAGCGCAAGCTGTTTGTTGTTATCTGGCATGTTTGTTGGCATCAAGTGTACCATACAATCATCAAACACATCAGCCATGGCATGCACCTCATGTTTAGTGGGATGCATCACTCATTTCATCGTGAGCATCAGAGTTTGCGGGGGATGCTTGGATGACAGCCATTAACATGGTTAGTGTTTTGACTGGATTAACCCAAGCCAGAAGCACCAGAGCCCGAGATGTGCTCAATGAATACGTGGCACAGCAACCTGGCATCCTAAAGCATGAGGTTGGTCAAGTGGATTTGCAGAAATCAATCAAATGGTCACGGTGACATCAAACCTGACTTGACAGCCTGATTAGTTTCCAATCCTACTGCAAGTAGACCAGGTAACCACCGAACCTGAATGTATTGACAGCCTCCATGCCAAACAAAAAGTTAGGTGCCGGAGTTTCCAGTCAGTTGGCAATGCCCACAGAAGCCATGCCTCCTATTTTGGTTTTCATCAAAGCCCCAGATCACTGGGCTCCTGAAAAGCACCAGGCTACTGGCGATATATACTATATATACTGGCCTACACTGGCAGTGTGGTCGTGCATGTGACATGTAACGAACGCTAAAACACATGTTTGTACTAAGTCAGAGTGTACAGCAATAACTAAAACAACACACTGCATGTGCCAGGTGCCCAAGCTTTCATCTCATGCATTGCATCTCAGCACACCAATCATTGAATGTGTCTGTACACATGTGCCACATGCGCCCTCATTAGCTCACCATAGCCATGGCGCCTCTGTCAGTAATGGCTCACGGCAGGCGTTCCTGGTGTGTCTTGCCTGATCAGGCACTCAAAACGCATGGCCGCCAGTGGCCCTTGTTGGGCGCCGCCCCCAAGGTGGGGCAGCGGGTCCACAACTGGCACTCACTGGGCCTCACCCCCCCCTGCTTGGACGCAAGGTGGGTGGGCGGTGACTGCAGGTTGCACAATGATGGTGGTTAGTCCCACTTTGATGACTGAAACGATGCCCCCGAAGTTGTGAAATGACACACAAGAATGTGTCACCAAACACCTGCCTGCTGTTTTTTGCTTGCTCAACCTTCACCACGTGGCCCTGCGTGCTCCACACACCCTCACCCTCACCTGTCAGGGCTGCTTCCCTGTGGCTGAATGATGAGTCTGTGAG
>NZ_JAQUCA010000039.1 GCF_028686475.1 Giesbergeria sp.
TGCTTGCAAGAGTCTTTGAAAAAACTTTGCCAACACTGGAAACCTGCATCAAACCAAAACCCACTTGCTGCCAGTTGCTTTTCTTGTGACAGAAGGGCTTGGTTGGCAGCAAGGGCGTGATTGTAGCGCCAGATAAAGACTGACTTAAACCGTAGGGTTTTATGTTTTACGCCGTCGCCTCTGCTACGGCTTGCTCTAGTGCATCTATGAACAGGGCGGGTACATCGCAGCCGGTTTGTTGCTGGATTTCTTGGAAGCAGGTGGGGCTGGTGACGTTGATTTCGGTGACGCAATCGCCAATCACGTCAATGCCTGCCAGCAACAAGCCTCGGCGGTAGAGAATGGGGGCCAAGCTGTTGGCTATTTCCCAGTCCCGTGCGGACAGGGGTTGGGCTACGCCTTTGCCACCGGCGGCCAAGTTGCCGCGCACTTCGTTGCCTTGGGGGATACGCGCCAAGCAATAGGGTACCGGCTTGCCCCCAATCACCAGCACGCGCTTATCCCCTTGGGCAATGGCTGGCAAAAATTTTTGCACCATCAGGGTTTGGGTGCCATGTTGGTTGAGGGTTTCGATGATGCTGCCCAAGTTCATGCCGTCTGGCCCGACACGGAAGATGCCCATGCCGCCCATGCCATCGAGGGGCTTGAGGATGATGTCTTGGTGTTCGGCGTGGAATTGGCGCACATCGTCGGGGTTGCGCGTGACCAGCGTGGGGCCGATGAACTGGGGGAATTCTAGGATGGCCAGTTTTTCGGGGTGGTCGCGCAGGGCGCGCGGTTGATTGAAAACGCGCGCGCCATCGCGCTCGGCCTGCTCTAGCAGATGGGTGGCGTAAAAGTATTCGCTGTCAAAAGGCGGGTCTTTACGCATCAGGACGGCATCAAAACTGGCCAAGGCAGCGTTGCGCTCTGTTTGTACGCTGAACCATGCGGGGGTTTGGCCAGTCAGGGTGATGTCTTGCACTTGGGCTTGCACCGGCTGGCCGCGCAACCAACGCAGGTGCTGGGGTTGGCAGGCTGCAATCTGGTGTCCACGGCGCTGGGCTTCGCGCATCATGGCGAAGGTGGTGTCTTTGTAGGTGACAAAGGACGCGAGGGGGTCGGCAACGAACAGGATTTTCATGGTGAAAAAAGACTCAAATAGTGACCTTGGAACCCAATTCGACTACGGCATTGCTGGGCAGGTGCAGGAAGTCGGCTGCACCGCTGGCATTGTGGTGCATTTGGGCGAATAGTTTTTCACGCCACGCTGCCATGCCACCGCCAGAGGTGGGGATGACGGTGTCGCGTGATAGAAAATAACTGGTACTCATAGGCTCTAGGGTGCAACCCAAAGGCCCTAGTTGTTCTAGCGCCAAGGGTACATTGGGGTTGTCCATAAAGCCGTAGTGGATGACCACTTGCCAGCAATCGTTGCCCAAGGCGGACATTTCGACCCGCTTTTCGTGGGCTATCCACGGTACTTCGTGGTGGCGCACAGAGACAAACAGGTTTTGCGCGTGTAGCACTTTGTTGTGCTTGAGGTTGTGCAACAGTGCGTTGGGTACGCCGTTGGGGTCTGCGGTCAGAAAAACTGCCGTACCAGCCACGCGCACTGGGGGGCTGACAAACACGGCGGTCAAAAATTCTGGCAGGGGGATGGCATCGCTTTGCATGGCTTGGTGCAACAGGCGCCGGCCTTCTTTCCAGGTTTGCATGACGATGAAAATGGCCCCTGCAATCACCAGCGGGAACCAGCCGCCATCGAACAGTTTGAGCAAATTGGAAGCCCAGAAAGCAAAATCAACCGTAAAGAAAAAGGCAGTGGCACCAACGCACAACCACAAAGGCAAACGCCAAGCATTGCGAACGACAAAGAAGGTTAGCACGGTGGTGATGAGCATATCCGTCGTGACGGCAATACCATAGGCCGAAGCCAAAGCACTGGAGGATTTGAACATGCCCACCGCCAAAACAATCAGCACAAACAAGCCCCAATTGACAAAGGGCAGGTAAATTTGCCCTACTTCTTGCACACTGGTGTGCAGCACGCGCAGGCGCGGTAGGTAGCCCAACTGAATCACCTGTTTGGTGACGCTAAAAGCACCAGAGATTAAAGCCTGCGAGGCGATGACAGCGGCCATTGTGGCCAGCAGCACCAGCGGCAGCAAAATCCAATCCGGGGCCATCATAAAAAAGGGGTTTTTGACGGCCTCGGGCTGTTTGAGCAGCAGGGCACCTTGGCCGAAGTAATTGAGGGTCAGTGCGGGCATGACAATGGTGAACCAGGTCATGCGAATCGGGCGACGGCCAAAATGGCCCATGTCGGCATAGAGGGCTTCGCCGCCGGTGACGCACAACACCACGGCGCCCAAGATGATGAAGGTAATGCCGGGCTGCTCCCACATGAATCCTAGCGCATAGTGTGGACTGATGGCCCACAAAATGCCCGGATTGCCCACAATATGGTAGATGCCCAAGGCTGAAATTACGATGAACCAGACCACCATCACGGGGCCAAAAAAGCGCCCAATGCTGGCACTGCCGCGCTTTTGCACGCTGAACAAGAGCAACAAAATCACCAGCGTAAGGGGTACCACGGCTTTTTTGAAGCTGGGAGAGATAACTTCTAGCCCCTCCATCGCCCCCAACACGGTAATGGCCGGGGTAATGACTCCATCGCCATAGAACAGGCAGGTGCCAAAAATGCCTACCAGCAGCAGCACATGGCGCAAGCGCGGCTGGTGTTTGACGGTTTGCGAGGCCAGCGCCAGCATGGCCACCAAGCCGCCTTCGCCGTGGTTGTCGGCACGCAGCACCAAGGAGACATATTTTAAAGAGACGATGACGGTGAGCGTCCAAAAGAAGATGGACAAGATGCCGTGGACGTTGTCGGGGGTGAAGGGAACATGGCCGGAGCCAAAAACCTCTTTGACCGAATACAGCACGCTGGTACCGATGTCGCCATAGACAACGCCAATGGCACCCAGCATGAGTGCGCCAAGTGAAGATTGAGAGTTTTGCACAAAAAGACCCCACAAAAAAGTGCGGAATGCAATTGTGCGCCTACTTTAGTCGTACACCTCGGCGTTGGGGTCGGTGGCTTCGAGTTCGTAGCTGGCGGCCAACATGGCCAAGCGGGCCACGACACCATACATATAGAAGCGATTGGGAGCGCTGGCACCCGGACGCGCACCCGGTTGGGGTAGCTGCGTGCTGTGGTGAAAGGCCAAGGGGACAAAATCCGCACCAGGGGTATTGAGGTTTTCATCGACCCCGCGTTGGGCATGGATACGGTAGAAGCCGCCCACCACATAGCGGTCAACCATATAAACCACTGGCTCGGCCACGGCCTGTTGCACGCGCTCTTGGGTGAGTACGCCTTCTTGAATCAGGATGTCATGCACCGCTTGGCCATCTTTACTGACGGTCATGGCGGCCAAGGTAGCGGGCGCGAGTGCGCTCAACTCTTTGGCATCGCGCACCGTCATGACCCCCAAACCGCAGGTGCCGTTGTCGTTTTTGACGATGACGAATGGCTTTTCGTGGATGCCGTATTCTTTGTATTTGCGCCGGATTTTGCCCAGGACGGTATCGACTTGGGTTTGCAGGCATTCCATGCCGGTGTTGCTGGCAAAGTCCACCTCGCTGCATTGGCCAAACAGGGGGTTAATCAGCCAAGGGTCTATGCCTAGCAGTTTGCCAAAGCGTTTGCTGACTTCTTCGTAGCTGCGAAAGTGGCGACTTTTGCGCCGCACGCTCCAACTGGCGTGCAGGGGCGGCAGCAGGTGCTGGGTTTGCAGGTCTTCCAAAATGCCGGGTACGCCTGCCGAGAGGTCGTTGTTGAGCAAAATGGTGCAGGGGTCAAAATTTTTCAAGCCGACACGGCCACGCTCGCGCAATAGTGGCTCTAGGGTGATGGAGGTGCCATCGGGTAAATCCAACACGACCGGGGTTTTGACCTCCGGGCTGATGGAACCCATACGCACATTCAGCCCTGCCATGTTAAAAATGCGCTGCAATTGTGCCAAGCTGCTCAGGTAAGAACTGTTGCGCTTGTGGTTTTCGGGCACGATGAGCAGGTTGCGCGCTTCGGGGCAGATTTTCTCAATCGCTGCCATTGCGGCCTGCACGGCCAAAGGCAGCATCTCGGGGGTGAGGTGGTTCCAGCCCCCCGGAAATAGATTGGTATCGACCGGGGCCAGCTTGAAGCCCGCGTTGCGGATATCGACCGAGGTGTAAAAGGGTGGCGTGTGCTCCATCCACTCCAGACGGAACCAGCGCTCGGTGGCGGGCATCGAGTCAATGACGCGCTGTTCGAGTTCGTTGATAGGCCCAGTGAGGGCGGTAATGAGGTGCGGAACCATAGGGTGCCCTTGAAACACAGTTGCGCCCCATTGTAGGGAGTTGGCAGCTGCCCTCCCAACGCAACCGACTCACCGCCGCCAAAAAGCGGGGGTCAGTAAAGCCATAAAGCTGAGAATCTCTAAACGCCCCAACATCATGCCCAAAGTGCAAACCCAAAGCTGAAAATCGGTCAGGGGGGTGAAGTTGCCCGCTGGCCCAATGCTGCCCATGCCCGGCCCGACGCAGTTGACGCTGGCAATGGCGGCACTCACGGCGGTGATGGGGTCTAAATCGGTCAACAGCAACGCCATGCTCAACACAATGACGGTGCCCCCATAAACCAGCATAAAAGCCATGATAGAAAAAATGGCCCCACTTTCGACCACCGATCCGCCCAAGCGCACCGGCTGCACGGCATGGGGGTGTACCAAGCGCGTCATTTCGCGCCGTGCTTGCTTGACCAAAATCAGCATTCGCACCATTTTGATACCGCCACCGGTAGAACCGGCACTGGTCGCGACACCCGAGAGCATGAGCATCAACACCGGGGCCAGCACCGGCCATTGCAGATAATCTACCGTAGAAAAACCAGTGGTAGTGGCCACCGAGACGACGTTGAACATGCCGTAGCGCAGCGCCTCTAGCGGGCCATAAATGTCTTTGGCCCAAAGCAATACGGCCACGAGCAAACCGCCACCGAGCAGCGCGGCTAAGGTGGCCTGCATTTCGGGGTCATGCCAAAAACCGCGCCAATGGCCTTTGCGTAGGGCCACAAAATACAGGGCAAAATTGCAACTGGCCAGCAGCATAAATACCAAGGCCACCAGCTCCAGCCCGATGGATTGAAAATAAGCAAAACTGGCATCGTGCGAAGACAGCCCGCCCAAACTCACGGTGGCGAACATGTGCATCAGTGCGTCCACCGGCGACATGCCCAACAACCAGTAGGCGATAAAGCAGGCCACCGAGAACAGGGCATACACGCCCCACAGCCCTTTGGCGGTTTCGGTCATGCGCGGGGTGAGTTTGGTGTCTTTGATGGGGCCAGCGGCTTCGGCTTTGAACAGTTGCGCCCCACCAACGCCCAGCATCGGCAAGACGGCTACCGCCAAAATCAAAATGCCCATGCCGCCCAGCCACTGCATAAAGGTGCGCCAGACGTTGATGGACACGGGCAGGGTGTCTAAATTGGGCAATACCGTGGCACCAGTGGTGGTCAGGCCCGAGACGGTTTCAAAATAAACGTGGGTAAAACTCAAGGGGCGGCCAATTTGCTCATAGGCCAACAGCAGCGGCAAGGTGGCAAACAAGGGCAATAACACCCAGACCATCGTCACCAGCATCACGCCGTGGCGCGGTTGCAGTTCGCGTTGGTAGCGGCGCAATGCCAGCACCAAGGTGCCCCCCACCAGCAAAGTGAAGGCCATCGACACCGGATACACCGGCCAGATGCCATCTTGCATCCACCAAGACACCAGCAGCGGTACGCCCATTGCCAGCGCAAACAACATGATTAACATGCCCAGCACGCGCAAAACGGGAAAAACATCGTTCATAGCAAAGGGCCGTGGCGGAGGCCATCAAAAGAAGGTGGCACTGACACGGAACAGTTTTTCTACATCGCGCACGAGGCGCTTGTTGGGCAGGAAAAACACCACGTGGTCATTGGGTTCGATGACGGTATGGCTTTGCGGTATGACGACCTGCGGTGGGCCAGCGGGGGCTTGCGGGGCTTCTTCTAGGCCATGCAAGCCACGCACAATCAGGCCAATGTGGACGTTTTCGGGCAAGGACAGGTCACTGACTTTGCGCCCCACCACGCGCGAGCTTTTGCGGTCGCCACGCGCCACGATTTCTAACGCCTCGGCCACGCCCCGGCGCAGGCTGTGGACGGCCTGCACATCGCCTTGGCGCACATGGGCCAGCAATTCACCCAACATGGCTTGGGCAGGAGATAGGGCGATGTCAATCTCGGTGCCGTGCATTAAATCGGCATAGCTGCGCCGGGTGATTAGAGACAGCACGCGGCGCGCGCCCATACGCTTGGCCAGCAAGCTGGACATGATGTTGTTTTCATCGTCGTCGGTCAGGGCCAAGAAAAAATCAATCTCTTCGATATTTTCGGCTTCTAACAAACTCTCGTCGGTGGCATCGCCTTGCAACACCAAGACATCAGGCGGCAAGGTAGAGGCCAAAGCAATACAGCGCTCGGGGTGGCCTTCGAGCAGCTTGACGTGAAAGCGTCCCGGCTGGCGGCCCAGCTCTTGGGCCAAGCGCAAGCCTACCTCGCCGCCCCCAGCCACCATGACGCGGCGCACCGGACGCGCAGGCTGGTTCGGGCGGCGGTGTAAGGCGGCTAAAACAAAGGGAATATGCTCACGCGCGGCCAGCACAAACACCTCGTCGCCCGGCTCAATGCGGGTGCTGCCAGCACAGGGCACGAAGCGGTCTGGCTCTTCGGGGAAGCGCCGGTAAATCGCCACCAGCCGCATCGCCACATTGGGCATGTTTTCGCGCACCTGGGCGATACTCTGGCCCACCATCGGTGCCCCCGGCATAGCGCGGGTTGAGACCAAACAAGCACGGCCACCGGCAAACTCGCGCACCTGCATGGCTTCGGGGTATTCAATCAGCTTGACGATATAGCGCGTCAGCGAAGCCTCGGGGCAGATGATGTGGACCCCAAAACCCTCCGGCCCGGCCAGCACCCCGCCCGGATCAAAACCCGAAGAGCGCACGCGCGCAATGCGCGCCGGGATATTGAACATCAGTTGCGCTACCTTGCAGGCCACCAGATTGGTTTCATCTTGGGTGGCGCAAGCAATCAGCAAATCCGTGTCTTTGGCCCCGGCCTCGGCCAGCACGCTGGGGTTGATGCCACTGCCCACGACACCGCGCAGGTCAAAGCGGCTTTCTAGCTCGCGCAGGCTTTGGGCGTTGGTGTCAATGACGGTGATGTCGTTGCGCTCGGACACCAAGCTGTCGGCCACACTTTGGCCGACGCGCCCGGCACCTAGGATGATGATTTTCACGGGGTGCTGTGTTTAGCCGCGCACTTCGCCTTCGCCCAGCACAATGTACTTGAGCGAGGTCAGGCCCTCGATGCCCACCGGGCCACGGGCATGGAATTTATCCGTACTGATGCCAATTTCGGCCCCCAAACCGTATTCAAAGCCATCGGCAAAGCGGGTGCTGGTGTTCACCATCACGCTGCTGGAATCCACCTCGCGCAGAAAGCGCTGGGCGTGGATGTGGTTGGTGGTCAAAATCGCCTCAGTGTGCTGGCTGGAATAGCGGTTGATGTGGGCGATGGCCTCCTCCACCCCAGACACCACTTTGATGCTGATGATAGGGGCGAGGTATTCTTCGCTCCAATCTTGCTCCGTCGCGGGCAGCACGTTCGCGCCCGCTACGTCTTGCAACAAGGCCAGCGCTTCGGGGCAGCAACGCATTTCTACCCCTTTGGCGGCAAACACGGTGCCGATTTGCGGCAAAAACTGCGCCGCGATGCTGCGCGCCACCAACAGGCTCTCGGTGGCATTGCAGGGGCTGTATTTTTGCGTTTTGGCATTCTCGACCACACGCAGGGCCAACGCCACGTCAGCGCTGTCATCAACATAGGTATGGCAATTGCCATCCAAGTGCTTAATCACTGGCACTTTGGCATCGCGGCTGATGCGCTCAATCAAGCCCTTGCCGCCGCGTGGGATGATGACATCCACATACTGGGGCATGGCGATGAGTTGGCCCACGGCCTCGCGGTCGGTGGTGGCTACCAACTGTACCGCGTGTTCGGGCAAACCAGCTTCTTGCAGCGCCTGCACCACCAAACGGGCCAAGGCTTGGTTGGAGTCAATCGCCTCGGAGCCGCCGCGCAAGATACAGGCGTTGCCGCTCTTGATGCTCAGGCTGGCGGCCTCGATGGTGACGTTGGGGCGGCTTTCGTAAATCATGCCGAACACGCCAATCGGCACGCGCATTTGACCCACGCGGATACCGCTGGGCTGCTGCTTCATACCGATGATTTCGCCAATCACATCCGGCATGGCGGCCAATTGTTCGCAGCCTTGGGCGCAGGTTTCTAAGACTTGGGGCGTGAGCTTGAGGCGGTCCACCATCGGCTCGGCCAGCCCAGCGGCGCGGGCGCGCGCCAAATCGCGCGCGTTGTCGGTCTGCAAAGCCTCGGTTTGCTCGCGCAACAGACGCGCTAGGGCCAGCAGGGCCTTGTTTTTGACAGCAGCGGGGGCCTTGGCCATCAGGGCCGAGGCGGTTTTGGCTTGCAGACCGAGGGTCTGCATGATTTCGGTGACGGAGAGGGCGTTCATGGGCGTAGATTCTGGCAGAAGCGCGCCCAGCGTGGGCAGCAATGTGCTGCCAGCACCAACTGGTGAAAATCTAGCCACCAGCCCCCATATCCACTGCCTTGCAAGCCAACTGCACCACTTTGGGGATGGGGCGGGTAGCCGTGCGGTAGTTGATGATGTTGCGCCTGCTCATGCCCAGCACCTGGGCCGCTTTGCTGGCAGAAAGTCCATGCTGCATCATCCAAGCATCGAAAATGCGTGCCGGATTACCCGATTGCTCGCAAGCCAGGCGGTAAATCGTGGTGGCCGCAATCGACAACGGGCCTTCATCGTCCCAAGTCAGGCCGCTGCCCCATTCTTCTACCGCCACCCGCGCAAACAGGGCGGCATCGGTCAAAGGCTTGAGGCTTTTGAAACCAGCCACAAATTCGGCAAGATCCAGCTCGGCACTCCATCCATCTTCAAAACTGACAGCGATACGCATGGCATCCAGCGCTCGGACGCTGGTGATTCGGGGCAGTTTTTCGCGCATTTTCAGTCTCCGTTAAGTTGGTTCCATTCGGCTTCGATGAGCGACCGGTTGGCCAAGGCCCAAGCGATGGCTTTGGCTAGTAGCTTACGGTTTGCACAGCCAGCAAGCTCCATCATGGTGGCAAGATCTACCGCTGAATCACCGTCGGGGGTACGCACATGAAAATGCGGCGGCGCATGGTCAGCATAGACTGAAATTTTCATTTTGCCGTCGCGGTAGATCGTATTCATTGCTTTATGATAGTGCAAAATTTGCATCATTTAGTGCAACTCAACATCAACCGCTGTTTGCCTCAAGGCGCAAACACCTCTTGCGGATTAGGCGGCGTGCAGGGCCTCATTCACAGCACCACGCGCTTTCCTTTGCTGAAGTCGTATTCTTTGGGCATAGGAAAAACTGGGGTCAGAATCTCATTGAAAATGAAAAATTGGAATCTGACCCTAATTATTTCGGGTCGCGCTCGCCTTCAGTGCCAATGAAAGGCCGCAAGTCAATCCGATGAGTCTCGCACACCTGCTTCCCCGCGAAACCGTAAGATGCCGTTATGGAAAACTGTTGTGGGACAACTTTTTGGTCAGCCCCCGAGGCGAAAATGACAAAGCCTTGGGCCAGCGCAAATACTAGCTTTCCATTAGGCGGAAGGCTTTGTATGGATTCAACGAACGCCGCCTTCGTACGAAGATTGTTATCCGCTTGCTTCACCTCCCCGAACTGGAAGAAATCTTTGTCCATCGAGAGCTGAAGATTCTCAGCAGCCGTCCGTCCTGTATTCTCAATTTTTAGATAAAGAACAGTGGTGTGCGGCCTGACATATGGGGAGATACTTACATATGGTCTGAGCATCGCCTCAGACTGCTCTCTTACCGCTTGAACAGACGCTTCGCTCGCCTTTGCCATTTTGTGTGTCAAATAAGAGTAAATGGTAGTGACAAAGACAAGAATAGCCGTGAGGTAGTCGATTACTTCCATAGAGTGCTCCATGAGACCTAACGAACTAAAATAAGCGGCGGCTGGAAGCCGTCCGGGTTGAATGCAATGTTAGGCATATCTGCTATAGAGCACCATCTTCTTCTTTTTTGATCTCTGCCTCACATTTATTCTCATTAGAAAAAGAGTATTCCACTGAAATAACTGCTTCTTCGGTTCCAAGTGCGGAAGCTATCAACCCAACGCTTTTCAACTCTGAATTAAGTGTTGCGCCACTTTCATGATCCCAGACAGAAAATAATACCCGCTCTTTTTTAAGAAGTGCGATCATCCAATCTCGGGGTTCATCCCAAATGCTTCCCTGAAGTAGTCGATCAATATCCTTCGATTTCCCGTAGTTAGCTGAAAGCCGCTCCTTCAGGTCAGTGAATTGGCTGCGAACCTCTGAGCCATACACGTTCGTTTTCATGGTATTGCCGATACCTTTAATCCAGCATAGGCCGCTAGTTGGCCCAATTTGTACTATGTATTCTTCAAAGGCCGAATGGGGCTTGGGGACAGAGGCTAATCTCCATTTGCCTGGGGCAACCTTCTGAGGCTTTCCTCCAATCTGTGCGAGTGTCATTCCTTCAGCAAGACCGAAAGGACCGTTGGCTGTTGAAACCGTTGCTTTGTCAGTGCTATCAGCTACTGGCTGGGGTGCAGGAGCAGAGGCGGTTGGGGGAATAGCCGAGGCTGAGGAACTTTCCTGCTTAGAACAAGCAGTAAGCGCAAGTGAGATAAAGGCGGCAGATAGTAATTTTTTCAACATGAGGTTCTCCTTTGGATTGTGAGCAGATGGGGTTTTTAGCCTAACGAACCAAAGTAACCGGCGGCTGCAAGCCGTCCGCGTTGACTGCCGCGTTAGAACCAAAGCCCACACAACAGCCACCCGAAGCCAGCAGCATAGCCGGAAAAATTAGCCTGTACCAGCGCCAATACGACACGGGAAAAATTGAGCCAAACGACCAAAGGCAAAACCTACTTTGGAAAACTGGCGACAACAAAAACCAGATTTTTACGCTCTTGGAATAAGCACGACCGTGGGCAAATGCTAACGCTGAAATCAGCGGTGCCGAAAGCGTCCGCTGGATTGATTAGTTGGGCGGCAATGCGTCGATAGAGCGAAGGATTGCCCGTGCGATTGCCTCTCTTTTAAAAAGATCATCCGTTCTGTTTGG
>NZ_JAQUCA010000040.1 GCF_028686475.1 Giesbergeria sp.
CAAAGCGGAGAGCCTCTCCGAGGGGGTCGCCTGCCCGCTTGCGCCCTAGACAGCCAAAATACCCGCTTTGTGGTGCGATTGGAGTGACAAAAAGCACGCGAACAGCGGCGCAGGAGGGCATCAGGGTTCAATGCGGGTGCATATTTGCAGAAAAAATCGGCTGAGGCTGGGGTGGCCGGGAGGTGCTTTTTTTGTCACGGATTCAGGAATCAAATTGGTGTGGGGGATCGGTTGGCTATCAAAAAAATGATGGGCAAGGGCGCGACGCAAGTGATGATCAGAGCTGTTGGTATCGTGACCGACATTGAGGAAATGAACATGAATGGGAAGCAAATCAAGCGTTTTCATATGAATTGGGTACTACCGTCATTGCAAAGACTGGTTCCTGCCAACGGTGCGTTCAAGGCCATTCAGGGGCCATATGCGCCCGACGATCTGTGGACTCAACAGGTGTTTCAGCTTTGACCCCCCCCTCCCCCGTAGGTCAGGTTAGCCCGCAGGGCATAACCGGACAGCAAGCGCCAGATGATGTCCATGAAGATGTCTACGAGGCAGACAAGGAAGCCACCCCCAGCCAAGAGTTGGACTTGGCCATTGGCGGCATGACCTGTGCCAGCTGTTCTGGCCGGGTAGAGCGCGCCTTGCGTAAAGTGCCCGGCGTGCAAGAGGCCAGCGTCAATCTGGCCACCGAGTCCGCACGGGTGCGTTTTACACCCTCGGCAACGCAAGACAGCGCCAGCATGGAGGCCCTAGTGCGCCGCGCAGTGCGCAATGCAGGCTATGAGCCACTCAGCCCCGCCGCCACCCAAGCACGCGAACAACCAGACTCCCCTTGGACTGGTTTTGCCCCGGTGGCGCTGGGCTTGCTACTGTCGCTGCCGCTGGTGCTGCCGATGCTGGGCGATGGGTGGGGTACCCATTGGATGCTACCGGCTTGGCTGCAATTTTTGCTGGCCACGCCGGTGCAGTTTATTTTGGGCGCACGCTTTTACCGCGCCGGTTGGCATGCGGTGCTGGCACGCAGCGGCAATATGGATTTGTTGGTGTCGATGGGCACCAGCGCCGGTTGGGGGTTGTCAGTGTGGTTATGGTGGACAGCCCATCCCGGCCACACGCCGCATTTGTACTTTGAAGCCTCTGCGGTCGTTATCACCTTAGTGCTGCTGGGTAAATGGCTAGAGGCACGCGCCAAGCGCCAAACCACTGCCGCCATCCGGGCGCTGCACAACCTGCGCCCCGATATAGCGCACTGGCTGGGCAAAGGCGGCGAAGTGGATGTGCCACTGGCCGAAGTGATGGTGGGTGATAAGCTGGTGGTGCGCCCCGGCGAGCGCATCCCAGTGGATGGTCTTTTGCTAGACGGCAATACCCAAGTGGATGAATCCATGCTCACCGGCGAGCCTTTGCCGGTGCCCAAAACGGTGGGTGATGCCCTGACCGGTGGCTCCATCAACGGCGAGGCGCGCATTGTGTTGCAGGTGCAAGCCGTGGGGGCCGAGACCGTGCTGGCACGCATCATCCGGCTGGTAGAAGATGCCCAAGCCGCCAAAGCCCCCATCCAACGTTTGGTGGACCAGGTGGCGAGCGTGTTTGTGCCCGTGGTGCTGCTGATAGCACTGGCCACTTTGCTTGGCTGGTGCTGGGCGGGCGCAGGGCTAGAAACCGCCCTGATTCGCGCTGTGGCTGTGCTGGTGATTGCCTGCCCCTGCGCTTTGGGGCTGGCGACACCAGCGGCCATCATGGCGGGCACCGGGGTGGCAGCGCAGCATGGCATTTTGATTCAGGATGTGCAGGCACTGGAGCTGGCGCACCGCGTCGATACCGTGGCTTTTGATAAAACCGGTACCCTCACCCTAGGCAAGCCTACCTTAAGCGCATTAGAAGTCGCCCCTGGCCTTCACCGTAACGCTGTCTTGACCACTGCCGCCAGCTTGCAAAGCGGCAGCAGCCACCCGCTGGCCCATGCCGTGCTGCAAGCCGCACAACAACAAGGGCTAGAGCTTCCAAGCCCTGAAGCGGTGCGTAACGTACCGGGCCGGGGCAGTGAGGGCCAAGTGCAAGGCCAGCGCTACTTGCTGGGCAGCTTGCGCTGGCTGCAAGAGCAAGGCGTGGCTTTGGGCGCTTTGGCCGCCCGTGCCACACAGTTGCAAACCGAAGGCGCTACGCTATCGGCCTTGGCCCAACAAACCGCCCAAGGCTGGCAAGTGCAAGCCCTGCTGGCTTTTACCGACCAGCCCAAACCCGAGGCCGCGCAGGCGCTGGCGCAACTGCGCGCACTCGGGCTACGCACGGTGATGATTTCTGGCGACAACCAAGCCGCCGCTGAAATGATGGCGCGCCGCTTGGGCCTGCACCCCGAAGCCGGTGAAGTGTGCGCTAACGTGTTGCCCGGCGACAAAGCCGCCCAAGTGCGTGCCTTGCAAGCTGGCGGCCATGTGGTGGCGATGGTGGGCGATGGTGTCAATGATGCCCCAGCGCTGGCAGCAGCCGATGTCGGCATGGCGATGGGCAATGGCACCGATGTGGCCATGCAAGTCGCTGGCATCACCCTGATGCGTGGCGACCCGCTGCTGGTGGCAGCAGCGCTGGACATTTCGCGGCGTACCGTGGCCAAAATTCGGCAAAACCTGTTTTGGGCTTTTGCCTACAACGTGGCCGGCATTCCGTTGGCCGCTTTGGGTTACCTCAGCCCGGTGCTGGCCGGGGCCGCGATGGCGCTTAGTTCGGTGTGCGTGATGGGCAATGCTTTGCTGCTCAAGCGCTGGCGCCCAGCATTTAGAGTTTTTGCACGCGCTTGACATCGACTTTGCTCGATGTGAAGCGTTTGTCCAGCTCACCAGAGATTTCTACCTTGTCTTGTGGCGACACGCTTTGGCCGTTCCAGCGGCGTTGGTCAATCTCTACCTCTATGGTGCCAGAGTTGTCGCGGAACACATAATCTTCTCCGCCCAAATGGCGCTCAATTTGGCCGCGCAAGGTCACGGGGGTGTCGTCTTTGAATGTTTTGGCCTGCTCTGCACTGACCACGGTCACGGGGCCATTAAAACCAACACGCGCCGACGTACTGGCGGTTGCTGGCTCGCTGGGGCCGGTAAAGCCGCCAGCGGTTTGTGCCAAGGCGCTGGCGCACAGCAATACGGTGGCACTGAAGGTAGCAAGGGTTTTGGTGAACATGGCAAGATTCCTCTGAAATGTGTTGTTGTTGCCATTGTGTCCACCGAAGCTGATGTGTAGATTAACGGCCTAGCGCCCCCCGCTGGCCCAAGGGTGGGCTTTAGCCGTACCGTTGGTTGATATACAGGCTGTTGCCGGGCATGGATTTGGCTTTTTTCTTCACCTCGGCGGCCACCTTGGCCACTTCCAAATGGTTGTTGAACATGCCGGGCCGCACTTCTACCGCCCCCAAAGACAAAGAAATCAGCGGATGAAACTCGGGCAAGCCCTTGCGGTTTTCGGTCACGTAGCCACCGCGCGCTAAATCGTCGTTGCTGAAAAAAGAGGCAATATCGGTAGCAAAGCTTTTCAAGATGGCGTGGCAGCGCGTCTGCCAATCCGGGCTGCGGCAAATCAGGATGAAATCATCGCCACCAATGTGGCCGACATAATCAAGCGCTGGGTCGCAAAATTCACTCAGCACGCGGGCCGTGAGTTTGATGACCTCATCGCCCTTGGCATAGCCATACACATCATTGAATGGCTTGAAGTTGTCTAAATCGCAATAGACCACGCAATGCTCCGCGCGTGCGCCCAAAAGCTGGTCAATATGCTGGTTGATGGGCACATTGCCCGGCAGTTGCGTTAAGGGGTTGGCGTAGCGGGCCGATTCCATCTGCATCGAAGTGACCTCGCGCAGCAAGTCTTGCACCCAACCAATACCCAAATAATGGCCACGTTCTGTCACGACAAAGCCGCTGATTAAATGCCGAGGGTCAGCGCCCACGACCAAGTTGGTCACTTCTTCTAGCGGGGTGTGGATGTCCACCATCAGCGGCTCATCGTCCATAAAGCGCTGGCAGGGCTTTTGGCCAAAAATCTCTTTGCGAAACGAGCGCGCCATCACATCAATCATCTCGTAACGCGAAATCAGGCCCAACGGTTTGCCCTCTTGCACCACCGCCACGGCGCGCAGGTCGGGGTTGCTTTCAAAGCTATCAAACACCTGCCCGGCAAAGGTGTTGGGCGTGACCGGGGGCGATTTGATGAGCAAGCGCTCTAACACCGAGCTGGGTTTCAAGCCCAAGCTGGCGCTGTCGTGCCTGCCCGCCATGATGGCCTTGTGTGCTGCCGCCGACAAGGCGCGCGTGGGCACCACATTGGGGCGGCCAATAAAGTGGCTGGCCCCATAGCGCACTCCAGCTTGCATCAAAGCGTGTAACTCGTTTTTGTTGCCGATGCCATCGGCCAGCAATTGGCGACCTTGTTGTAACTCAGTCTGCAAGAGGCTTTGCAGCTCTTGCGGGGCCGCAAGGTCTAAGCTGGTGAGGGTTTCTTCGTCCAGCAAGCAAAAGTCTAGTTCTAGTTCTGACCACAGTTGCTGCTTGGCGCGTTGGCACAACAGGGTGCGCGCCGCCACGCGCAGACCTTGGGCGCGCACATAGTGCAGCCATTGGGCGGCTTGCGGGTAGGTATCGGCGCAAATATCGGGCAGCACCAGCACCACGCGCTCGGGGGCCAGTCCAGAGCTTTGGGCGATGTGTACCAACTCTTTGGCCAAAGGCATACCAAAGGCTTCGATGGTACCTTTGGGGATAGGCGCAAACACCCAGCCCCGGCATTCGTGTTCTAAAAATTTGGCCAGCACTGCACTGAACGCATCGCAGGCAAAATGGTGCAAGCGCCCAATGTGGGTGCTGACTTGCGTTAAGCGCTCATAAGAGCCGCGCAACATGCCCACTGGGCCACGCACCGAGGCCCGATAGCCCGCAATGCCGCAATCGGTGAAATCGGCCACTGGGCAAAATTTGGCCAGCAAGCTATGGTTATCGAGCAAGGCATGGATTTCTTGCACACAGGCATCACAAGCTGCATCGCGCGGTGCAGCCTTGACCAGGTTGGCGAACATGCGAATCCTTATCAGGGGCTTCGACATCCAGTTTGAAATGCTGGTGCAGCCCTGCGCCTGACCTTAACGCGCTTGTGTGACAAGCTGATGGCAACCCAGCGCCAGCAGCGTGTTGTTCGGCGTGCTGTCTGGTGTGGGCGCTGTCATGGTTCTTTCGCTGGGTTGTCATAGAGAAGCCCTACATTGGCTGGCAATATGGCCTTCACTCTATCCAAGAATTTACGACATGATGACACCGGAACAATTTTCTGAATACCAGCAAAAACAGCTTCAGGCTTTGCATGAGTTGACGCTCAAATATGTATCGAGCGTACAAGCCCTGACGGAGCTGCATTTGCAGCACACCAAAGATGCTTTAGAAGCACACCAACAGCCGCCACAAGATTGGTTGCAGGCCAAAGACTGGCCAGATTTGCTCGCGCTGCAAAGCCGTAGCTTGCAACCCCTGACCGAAAAATGGACGGGCTACACCCAAAATTTTTACGATATTTTGTGGGGCTTGGGCCACGAAATGGGGCGACTCTTTCAGCAGCCAACACCTAGCGCCTCGCCCAAGGAAACCCCCGAGCCTGCGCCTACGCCTGCTGCAACCCAAGCCCTTGCCAAAACCCAAGCTGGCAAGGGCCAGCCGCCCAAGCCAGCTGCTTGAGCCGTAGCCTTGCGCTGAGATTGTGTTTGAGCGCGTCAGTGCAGTGCGTTTTATGATGCTGCCATGCTCAAACGTATCCACGTTCAACACCTTACCCTGGGGATGCACATCCATGAATTTTGCGGTTCATGGATGGAGCATCCGTTTTGGCGAACCCAGTTCACCCTCACGGATGCCCAAGATTTAGCCAGCATTCGTGCCACCACCATCAAAGAAGTTTGGATTGATGTGGCACGCGGGCTGGATGTGGCTCCGGGCGTGGCCTCTACCTCCGAGGCCCAGGCCCAAGCCCAAGTAGAAAACACCTTTCAGCACCTGAACGAGGTGCCAGCACCCCCGTCCCCCGCAGTGGTGGTATCGGTGCGCGATTTGCACCCCGCCAGCATGGTGCAAGAGCTAGAAACCGCTGCTGCCATTTGCCGCCAATCCAAACTGGCCGTGACTTCGATGTTCAACGAGGCCCGCTTGGGCAAAGCCATCGACACCGGCACCATGCGCGATTTGGTGGAAGACATCTCCTCCTCGGTGATTCGCAACCCCGGTGCCCTCATCAGCTTGGCGCGGCTCAAAACGGCTGATGATTACTCTTATATGCACTCGGTAGCGGTATGCGCCCTGATGGTGGCTTTGGCACGCCAACTGCATTTGGAGGCCGCACAGACGCAGTTGGCTGGTATGGCCGGACTGTTGCACGATTTGGGCAAGGCTGCCATCCCATTAGACGTGCTGAACAAACCGGGCAAACTCACCGATGATGAATTTGCCGTGGTGCGCCACCACCCAGTCGCGGGCTGGGAGATGCTGCGCGAAGGCGGCAAAACCAATGCAGCCGTATTGGATGCTTGCCGACACCACCACGAAAAAATAGACGGCACCGGCTACCCTGATGGCTTGTCGGGCCAGCAAATCCACCTGATTGCCCGCATGACCGCGATTTGCGATGTCTATGACGCTATCACCTCGAATCGCCCCTACAAAGCGGGCTGGGACCCTGCCGAATCCTTGCGCCGCATGGCCCAATGGAGCGAAGGGCATTTCGATATTCAAATTTTCCATGCCTTTGTCAAAAGCATCGGTATCTATCCGGCAGGCTCTTTGGTGCGCCTTAGTTCTGGCCGCTTGGGCGTGGTCACCGACCAAAACCGCAGTACCCTGACCGCCCCTTGGGTGAAGGTGTTTTATTGCACCCGCACCCAAAAGCGTATCCCGCCCGAGACGATAGACTTGAGCCTGCCCAGTTGCCAAGACAAAATCACGGGGCGCGAAGACCCCGAACACTGGCATTTTCCAGATTTGGTGCAGCTGTGGTCTGGTTTGGATATTTCGCACCAACACACGGTGGCCACCCCGGTCACTGCTTCTCAGGTCAGGGCATGAAGCGCTTTTTAACTCTCACCCTCAATCCAGCACTAGATATTGCCACCAGCACACAGCGAGTTCAGCCCACACACAAACTGCGCTGCACAGCGGCACAACTTTATCCAGGTGGGGGCGGCATCAACGTGGCGCGGGTGTTGCACCGGCTGGGCTGCCCGGTGCAGGCTTGGTATTTGGCCGGTGGCCTGACCGGGCAGCGCTTACAAGCCCTGTTAAAGGCCGAAGGAGTGCCAACACAGGTGCAAGCGATTGCCGGGGCCACGCGCGAGAATTTCTCGGTACTCGAGAGCAGCAGCGGGCAGGAATTCCGTTTCGTTCTGCCCGGCCCCCAAGTGCAGCCCCCTGAATGGCAAGCCTGCCTGCGCGGTCTGGGCGGCTTACAACCCCAGCCCGATTGGCTGATTGCCAGTGGCAGTTTGCCACCGGGGGTGCCCGATGATTTTTATGCCCAATTGGCCCAGCAAGCCCACCAACAAGGGCAAAGGCTGGTATTAGACACCTCTGGTCCGGCTTTGGCCGCCGCTTTGCAGGCTGGGGTCTATTTGCTCAAACCCAGTTTGCGCGAGTTGCGCGAACTGACCGGCCAGCCCTTGCCAGATGCTCCGGCTTGGCAGCAGGCGGTGCAGCAACTCATCGCCCAAGGCCAAGCCCAGATGGTGGCGCTGTCTTTGGGGGAGCAGGGCGCTTTGCTGGCTACCCCTGCTGGTGTTTGGCAAGCTGCTGCTCTGCCGGTGTCTGCCGATGCAGGCACTACCGGCGCGGGCGATTGCTTTTTGGCCGCTTTGGTGTGGGCGCTGGCCCAAGACCAAGCCCCAGCGGCTGCGCTGGCTTGGGGCGTGGCCGCTGGCGCGGCCGCGCTGCTTTCGGGCGGCACAGGGCTGGCACAGGTGCCCGATATGCAGCGGCTGCAAACGCAGGTGGTGGTGCGGGCCTGCGCCTAGCGCTTTACCAACGGGCGCGCAGTTTGTCGTAGGCGTACAAACCCAGCTGGCGCTGCGCCGAGGGTGCTAAATACACCGCATCGGCAAACACGTAGCGGTCTGCTTCGGCATTGGGGCGCAGGGTGGCGGCGGTACACAGGCTAGAGTTAATTTGCCCTAAGCCAATACCAATCCCATTGCCCGCATCCACCGAGGTGCAAACCGGTTCGGTGGTGTTGTAAAACGAGAACGATTCGGGGTTGGAGGTGTACAGGTTGACGTAATAGGCTACGTCGATATACAACACGTTTTGGCTCAAATCATTCAGGGCCACCAACAAGCCGCGATTGAACTGGTTGCTGGCTTGGCTGAGCAGGTCTTTTTGGTTGATGGCAGCGGCCCAAGGGGTCAGGCCCAAATCGTACAAATTGGACACCGCCACGTAGTTGGCCCCACCGGCCACCAAGCGGCGCACTTGGGCGGCCAAGGCTTCGCCGTGCTGGCGTGCTTGCTGCAAAAATTGCTCTGGGCTAAGGCGGCCAGCCTGCACGGCGGCCATATCGACGATGATGTCGCTTACGCCACCGTTGACCAAGGCCACATCGTTGGCCCCTAAACGCTGGCTGGCCAAAAAGCCGTCAATTTGCTGCGCTACCGTGCGCGTGCTGGCTTGGCCAGCGGCATCGGGTTGTTGTTGCAGGCGCGCATTGCCTTCGGCCAGACTGACCAAGCCGCCAGCGGCGTGGCCTGCGCCACGGTAATACTCTAGCAGTTGCAGCGTCCAGTTGTTGATGCTGCCGTTGTTGACGGTGTAGCGCTGCGCGCCCAAGCTGCTATAGCCATCGCCAAAGGCCACCAGGCGCTCGGGGGCCAGGGCCGATTCAATGCTGCTGGAGCCGCAGGCGCTTAGCAGGGTAGCCGCCGCGCAGGCGAGGGCCAAGGTGGTGCGGCGCATCCAGTGTGCTGTCATGGTGTGTGGTTTTCTTGAGTGTAGAGGGTGGAGTGGACATCTTTACTGCCCTTGGTTGCAATGATAATGGCTTCAAACCGGACATGCTTTTTTGTACATCCTCTTTGGCCTGCTGTGCTTTTTTCCTGCAACGCAAGGCTGTGCTGGGTGGAGGCGTAGGGCACCATCGCGCCCCATGCGTCTGTCGGAATTAGAAAAGCAAGAGTACGCCGATTGGGCGAGGCAGGTGCTCGCAGACGGGCACTTGGCTCGGCACGAATTCAGAAGGGTTGGCCTGCTACCACAGAGGGTGCTCCATGACAGAGACGTATCAAAAATCGGGGTGGAGGTCGCTGACATTGAGATTAGCGACTACCTGTTGCGGCATGGCTACCGCAGCAGCAAGGAAGTGCGGGGAGCTTCTTTGTGTATCGAAGACCTTGCTTATTTGCCAGACAGGCTAGAAGCTGCAAAGTGGTTTTTTGACCCCAAGCATGGCAACGTCATTGCTTTTTTCGATATCAACGATCAGGTGATGGTGGGCAAAGCGGTTGTGCATTTTAAGTACATGCGCAAAGGCAAGGGGCACAATGCCGTCATCACCACTGGCATCGTCCGACGGGCCAACATCCAAGACGGTGGAAAACGCCACCTATAAAGTACCGCAGGTGGTGGTCAATGCGCATGAACTGACTTCACCAGAGGTCTAAGACCACTGCCACTCGTCGACTTGGAGAGGGTCTCACCGCCTGCGGTAGTGCCATTTTAGTGTTGATTACTACCCCTGGCAATCACCCAACCATTGCAGCAGATAGATGTTGCATTGACGCATCACCTTGCAGTTTGGGGACAAATCAGCAACTGATGCTGCCCTTTCTGGGGGCAGTTCCTAATCTTTTTTCTTATCGCTACTTTTTAGACTTTCCCCCGCCGCTTTGAAATTCTTATAAGCTTTGTCCCAATTCACTCTTGGAAACGCGGCTTTAACGGACTCCAAAAATCCTTCCTCATTCAAAGTCTCAAAGGTAACGTCTTTGTAGCGTGCTTCTAGCTTCATTTCCTGAATCATTGATTCGGCAGTTGGCAGCACCCGATTGAGTTCCGTCTCAAGCCATACCTTTGCATCTTCATCCGAAGGGTTTTCAGCTAATAAGCCGCCGCGCAGACTGTCGGGTGGATTGGCTTTCACAGTAGGTAGGTAGTAATCCACAATCTGTTGGCGTGATGCATCAAGGTGTTCTTGTAGTTCTGCTGCAACGGCTGCCTGATGTTCTTTCAATTTCTGCCCAAGCTCATCCAAACGCTTCACCAAATGTGGTTTGGCGGCTTTGAGTACCACTCTGCCATGATCTTTTCCTAGCGATGGCGTAAAATTTTTACGAATCTCATTCAGAGTGTCCTCTAACTTTTTAGAAGATAACTTACCTCCCTTTTCGATTAATTCGAAGGTGGTGCGTAAGCGCCCTTCTAGTTCTCTACTGCCACCCAGCTCTTGGATAGCCTTTGGAATCGCCAGCCGATGACGCTGAATGGAAGCCCCTGTGAGGCTCAGTTCTACATATTGCAGATAAGGCTCAAACACCCGCACTTGCCGCGCCAAATCAAAGCGTACCGGTGGAGCATCTTTCAGGCTGGCGGCCACCTCGTTAAAGCCAGTGTTGGCAATCTCTTTCGAGCCTACATCATCGGGCAATGCTTCTATGCGGCGCTTTTCTTCGAGCGTTGGGGCTTGTGCTATGGCAATGGCCTTGGCTGCGGGTGATAGCCGCGCCAGCGCCTCTGCGACCTGTGCGGCAGACATGCGCATGGCATTGGGCGCTGCGTTGGGGGCGGGTTCAGGCTCCAGATATAACGGTGTGGGTGTGAAGCTAAAACCTGCACCATCCACAATCACCAAGGCGGTACGCATACCCGGTGCGCTGCGCACTACCACACCCACCTGCCGTAGCAACTCCACGGCAGCCAAATCGCCATAGCCCATACGCATCACGCGCTCGTCAAAGTCTAGGCATACCGTAACCATCTCTGGCCCCAAAGTTGAGACGGCAGCGGCCAGCGTGTGCGCCACGGGTAACTGAACACCTGGTGCTGCATAACATACCGAAAGCTGTGCATCGGCAATCAACCGTGCTATATCAGCACCAGTCAGGGTTAGCAGCAGAACTCAATGAATCTACTCAAATCTACGCTAATCTATCCATTATGAACAGATTAATAAGTATAGGAGAAGCAGCAAAGGCATTAGGTGTGTCCATAACAACCTTGCGCCGCTGG
>NZ_JAQUCA010000010.1 GCF_028686475.1 Giesbergeria sp.
CACTCGGTTTACTCCCTACAAGGAAGTACGTCAAATCCTGCTGGCACGTTCTCCGGCGCTACTGAGCGTCAATCGGCTTGAGTTGGGT
Source organism: Giesbergeria sp. (assembly GCF_028686475.1). Classification (GTDB taxonomy): domain Bacteria; phylum Pseudomonadota; class Gammaproteobacteria; order Burkholderiales; family Burkholderiaceae_C; genus Simplicispira. The sequence goes on from NZ_JAQUCA010000010.1 coordinate 89, forward strand.
GCGCAAGCACGTCAACCAAGTGCGGATAAATCGTGAATAGTTTTGATTAGCTTTTTACGAGCAGTATGCCCATGCGTGTGCTGAACATTTCTTTCTCTGTCGCGGTGACCAGTTTGTGCAGTGCGCTGTTGCTGAGCGCTTGCACCGGCCCGCGCACCAAAGTGCTGGGGCCGCAAGAGAGTTTCGCTTCCGTCACCACCTATTCACGGCTGTTTGATGCCACGCCAGCACAAACCTGCGAGGCCGCGCGGCGCGCCCTGCTCAGCCAAGGCTACATCATCGAAACCAGCAACCCCGAGCTGATTGAAGGCAAAAAGAATTTTCAGCCCAATGGCGACACCCATTTGCAAATGCTGATTCGGGTGGTGTGCGTGCCCGAAGGCAGCGCTGGCAATATCAGCTTGGGCTTTGTTACGGCGGTGCAAGACAGCTACACCCTGAAAAAAATCAACAACTCGGCCAGTTTAGGCGTGGGGGGGGTTGGCTCGGTGTCTTTGCCATTTACCTCGGGCGGCGAATCGCTGGTCAAGGTAGGCAGCCAAACCATTGCCGCCGATAGCTTTTACGACAGCTTTTTTGATTTGGTCAAACGCTACCTGCTGGACAACACCACACCCAATGCAGATTGAGTTTTCTTAAACCACCAGCGGCTCGGGTTCTAGGCGGATACCAAAACGCTCATAGACGCTGGTTTGAATCGCTTTGGCCAGCGTCATGACCTCGCCGCCGGTCACGCTGTTGTCACCTTGGCCCCGATTCACCAGCACCAGCGCCTGTTTTTCATAAACCCCAGCCTTGCCCACGCTCTTGCCTTTCCAGCCGCAGGCATCAATCATCCAGCCAGCGGCCAGTTTGATGCTGCCGTCGGGCATCGGGTAATGCACAATTTTCGGGTCGCGCGCGATGATGTCTTGGCATTGCTCCGGCGTGACGGTCGGGTTTTTGAAAAAACTACCCGCATTGCCGATGATGGCCGGGTCGGGCAATTTGGCGCGCCGAATCTCACACACCCAGTCAAAAATTTGCTGTGGTGTTGGTGGAGCCTCGGCCTCAGCGGCGCGGCGTTGCAGCTCTACATAGCCCAATTCGGGCTTCCAAGGTTTGGGCAGACGCAAACGCACCCGCGTGATGATGGCCCGCCCGGCCAAGCCCATGCCACGCGGCAGGTCGTCGGTGCTGCTGCCTTGGGCCGGGGGGTGTTTGAACACCGAATCGCGGTAGCCAAAGGCACACTGCGCCGCATCCAAGGTAAAGGTTTGGCCGGTCAGCATGTCAAAAGCCTCCAATGACTCAAAACGGTCTTGCAGCTCCACCCCATAGGCACCAATGTTTTGCACCGGCGCGGCCCCGACGGTGCCCGGAATCAAGGCCATGTTTTCTAAGCCCGGCCAGCCTTGGGCCACAGTCCACGCCACCACATCGTGCCAAGACTCGCCCGCACCGGCTTCTACAATCCAAGCACGCTGCGTCTCTTGCCACAAGCGACGGCCCCGGATTTCCATTTTTAACACCACCGGCTCCACATCGCCGGTAAAGACGATATTGCTGCCACCGCCCAGCGCCAGCCACGGTTGTCGCCCCAGCAAGGGATGGGCGCGCAGCGCCTGCAAATCATCCACACTACGCACGCGCAGCAGGGTTTGGGCACGGGCCAAGATGCCAAAGGTGTTGCAAGGCTGTAAGGAAACGTTTTTCTCGACTAACATTGCCCGGATTGTCGCACTGGCCTGTTCGGGCCTTGCACCCCTGTGCGGCAGCTGTTTTTTGAAAGACCCTGACCATGCCCTCCTTTGATACCGTTTGTGAAGCTGATTTTGTTGAAGTAAAAAACGCCGTGGACAACGCGGCCAAAGAAATTGGCACCCGCTTTGACTTTAAGGGCACCTCTGCCGGCATCGAGCTGAAAGACAAAGAAATCACCCTGTTTGGCGATGCCGAGTTCCAATTGCAACAGGTAGAAGACCTGCTACGCAACAAACTGACCAAGCGCAACGTCGATGTGCGTTTTTTAGACATTGGCAAGCCGCAAAAAGTCGGCGGCGACAAGGTCAAGCAAGTCATCAAGGTGCGTAATGGCATCGAGAGCGAGTTGGCCAAAAAGCTACAAAAGCTGATTAAAGAAAGCAAGCTCAAGCTGCAAGCGGCCATCCAAGACGACAAAGTGCGCGTCACGGGCACCAAACGCGACGATTTACAAGCAGCAATGGCTTTGATTCGCAAAGATATTGCCGATATGCCCTTGTCGTTCAACAACTTCCGCGATTAAACCGATTTTTTTGCTTGCTACGCCATGCCCTTTATGCCCGCTCTTGCCGCTCCTTTACTGATGGCCACCCTGTTGGCGTTCACTGGCTCCTTGGCCAAGGCCCAAGCCGTAGCCTTGAGTGGTGTGTTGGGCAGTAAAGCGCTGTTGGTGGTGGGCAGCAATGCACCGCGCGCCGTGGCTGTGGGCGAAACACACCAAGGTGTGCGTGTGCTGTCGGTGGGCAAAGACGAGGCCGTGGTCGAGGTGCAAGGCCAGCGCAGCACCTTGCAGCTGGGCCAAGCCCCTGTGAATGTGCGCGGCAGCAGCGGCAGCGGCCAGCGCGTGGTGTTGATGGCCGATACCCGAGGGCATTTTGTGCAGCAGGGGCAAATCAACGGCCAGTCTATGTCGTTCATGGTGGATACCGGCGCTTCTACCATCGCCATCGGACAGGCCCAAGCGCAGCGTTTGGGTTTGGACTACCGCAGTGGCCAGCCGGTGCGTATGAACACCGCCAACGGCGTGGCCCAAGGCTGGCGCTTGCACCTTGATAGCGTGCGCCTAGGTGAAGTGCAAATAACGGGCTTAGAAGCCGTGATTACCCCCCAGCCGATGCCGCATGTGTTGCTGGGCAACAATTTTCTCAATTATTTTCAGATGACCCGCACCCCAGACCAGATGGTGCTAGAAAAGCGCCGTTGAGTGCCTGCCTGTCATGAATTCCAGAGCCGTACAGCACCGTCCAGCCCAAGACGAAGAATACGAAGATTTGTTGGGCCTGTGGGCCGATTTAGAGTCGGCCCTATCGGTGCTGTTGGCACATCCGCTACAAGTACGCAATTTTGCCGCCAAGGTGCGCCAGTGCGACCGTTGGTTGCAAGACTTGGTGGCACACGATATTGATGCCGCGCTCTACTTGATGTTCCAGTTGGCCTCGACTTCCACCGTGGGTTATAGCACCTCACACGCGCTGGTGTGCGCCACCTTGTGCCACATCATGGCCGGTGAGTTGGCCTTGTCGCAGCGCGAGCGCAATGCCCTGGTGCGCGCCGCCCTGACCATGAACATCGGCATGACAGCGCTGCAAGACGAATTGGCCAACCAGCACGAGCGCCCCAGTGCAGCGCAGCAGGAGGCCATTCGCAAGCACCCCGAAGAAGGCCAAGCGATTTTAGAACGCCTGTATGTGACCGACCACCTTTGGCTCGATGTGGTGGGGCAACACCATGTCAATCTACCCCAGCGCACCCCTTTGGCGGCCTTGGAAGAGCTAGACCGCCTCACGCGCGTCCTCAACACCATAGACCGCTACGCCGCCATGATCAGCCCGCGCCACAGCCGCCCTGGGCGCAGCACCACCGATTCGGTGCGCGCTTTGGTCGGCCCCGGCATTGACCAGCGTGATGAAGTGGGTTATCTGTTGGTACGCACGATTGGCCTGTGCCCACCGGGCACCTTTGTGCGCCTAGACAACGGCGACATTGCGATTGTGTTGCGCCGCAGCGACAAGGCCAATCTCCCCTTGGTTGCCAGCTTGGCCGATCGCAACGGCAAGCCTTACAGTCCGGCCAGGCTGCACCAAACCGCCGATAGCAAACCCAATATCCAATCGTCTTTGCCGCGTGCTGCCGTGACGATAGAACTCAACCACCGCACCATGATGCGCGTAGGCTTGTATGCCGCCCAACGCAGTATAGGCGTAGGTACTGGCAGCGTGGCGATACCCTAAACACGGAGCGGATAGGCTCCTTTTTTTGAAAAATTTTATGCCCAACACGCCCTTTGAACCGCTTATCACAATTCATAATCGTTCACATGCCCCGTCATGGCACGGGCTACCAAGTCACGGCTTAATCGGTCGCTGATGAGTTCGGCAAATTTATAGACAAAATTACGCAAATAAGCCCCGCGCTTGAACGCCACCCGCGCCACACTTTGGCCAAACAGGTGTCCTACCGGACGCACCAGCAAATCACCCACTGGGTCATCGCGCATCGCCATCTCGGCCACAATGCCTATGCCCAAGCCCAAACGCACGTAGGTTTTAATCACGTCCGAGTCAATCGCCTCTAAAGCGATGCGCGGTTGCAAACGGCGCGCCGCAAAGGCAGCATCAATCTTGCCACGCCCGGTGAAGGAAGGGTGGTAGGTAATCAGCGGCTCGTGGGCAATGTCTTCGATAGCGATACGTTCTTTTTGCGCCAAAGCATGGCCCGGTGGCAGCACCAGCACATGCTGCCATTCGTAGCAGGGCAAGGTCACCAGCTCGGGATAATCGGCCAATGATTCGGTGGCCATGCCAATCTCGGCCACCTCGTCAATCACCATGCGCGCCACTTGGTCGGGGGTGGTCTGGTGCAAACTGACGTTGACCTTGGGATAAGCCTCGCGCAGGCGTGCCACCGGCAGTGGCAGCACATAACGCGCTTGGGTGTGCGTGGTGGCAATGCTGAGCGTGCCGTTGTCTTGGGCGCTGAATTGCTCGCCAATGCGTTTCAGGTTGCTCACTTCGCCCATGATCAGCTCAATGCTCCGCAGCACATGCAGGCCCGGCTCGGTGATGCGCTTGAGGCGCTTGCCGTGGCGGGCAAAAATCTCTACCCCCAGTTCTTCTTCCAGCTCAATAATGGCCTTAGACACCCCCGGTTGTGAGGTGTGCAGCGCCTTGGCAGCTTCGGTCAGGTTCAGGTTGCGGCGTGCAGCTTCTTGCACGAAGCGGAATTGATGCAAATTCATATCAAATTTCTTATAAAGAATTGCATCATTATGGACTATTGGTCTATAAAAGACCGCGCAAGGGTTATGGCACCGGGAGCGTGCAGGCGATTTCGGCCATCAGGGCGGTCAGGCGTGGCTGCTCGCCGATGGCGGGTTGCACTGTCAGGGCGATGTTGGGGTGGGCGGCGCGCAAGGCGGCTACCAGCTGCGGCAGGTCTTCGCGGGCGTGTTTGCCGGTGCCCAAAAACATCGGCACCACGGTGATAGCGCGCAGGCCCTGTGCGTGCAGTTGCTGCACGGCGTGGGCCAAATCGGGCTGACAGCACTCCAAATAGGCACAACAGGCCAACACCTGCGGCTGGGTGGCGGCGATGTGCGCGCACACCGCTTCTATCGGTAAACACCACAGCGGATCGCGCGAGCCGTGGGCAAACAAAATAACACCGTGGGTCCAAGTAGTCATAAACACCAAGCACAAGAAGTGCGCCGCACCCTCAACGGCGCAACACCAACCAAGCAAAAGCAGCCAAGGACAACAGCGAATACAGCAAGCCCGGAATCGCTGCCGCTAACCACGGTGCCCAATGCTGCAAACTGCCGACAAAGCCAAACACGTTGTTGAGCAAAAAGAAGCTGATGCCCGCCATCACGCCACCAAACACATAACTGGCAATGCCACCCGAGCGGAAATGCAGGTAAGCAAACGGCAGCGCCAGCACCACCATCACCAAGCAGCTCAAGGGGTAAAACACCTTGCGCCAAAACTCGATTTCGTAGCGCTGCGCTGCTTGGCCGTTGGCCTCTAAGTGGCGGATGTATTGAAACAGGTCAATCGTGGCCATGCGGTCGGGTTTGAGTACCGCAGCCGCCACCATATCGGCACTGATTTGGGTTTTCCAGTGCCATTGTGGCCATTGCAAATGTTCTATGCGCGCTGGTGCCTCTGGGGCGGTCCAGTGGTAGCTGGTGTGGTCTATTTGCTGCAACAACCAGCCCCCTTCTGGCACGAATTGGGCGTGTGCAACATGGGTACGCGCCACCATGCGCCCTTGGGGGTCAAAGGCAAACAAGCGCAAATCCAACATTTGCCCTTCTGCCCCAAGCGCCCGCACATTGACGACAAAAGAAACCTCGCCTTGGGTTTCGCGCAGCCACGCGCCAGTGGCCCCGGTGCTAATCACCCCCCGGTATTTTGCTTTGACCAGCTGGGCCGCCCGGTCGGCCAGTGGGGCCAGATAATCCCCCACGGCAAAGGTCAGTACAACAAAAAATCCGCCCAAGGCCAGCAAGGTACGCAAAGCGCGCCACGGCCCCAAGCCGCTGGTTCGCATGATGGTGAACTCGGAGCTTTGTGCCAGCCTTGCCATCACAAAGATGGTGCCAATCAGTACCGTAATCGGTAGCAGCTCGTACAAATGATTGGGCAGCGCCAAAGCGATATACAACAACGCATGGCGAAGTTGGTAACCGGGGCTACGACCGACCCAGCGCAGCTCATCGACCAAATCGAAAAAGAAAAACAGCGCCAAAAAGCCCAGTGTGACAAACGCCACGGCGGCCAGCACTTCGCGGTAAATCAAACGGCGAATAGTTTTCATGCAGCGCTCCGACGCTGCCACCACTGGCGCGGGCTCCAATGGTAGTGGCGCATCGTCAACCACAGCCCCGCCAATGCCAGCGTACTGCCGTGCAGCAGTAACAGAAAATGCGGCAAACTGACCCGGCCCACCGCCACCCAACTTTGGCCTAAATTCAGCAGGTTGTAATACACAATAAAGGTAAACAGTGCCAACATCAGGTTGCCACTTTGGCTGGCGCGTGGGTTCACGCTGGCCAGCGCCAGCGCCAGTAGCACAAAGTTCAGGCCCGCGAAAACCAGCCCCAAGCGCCAACCCAATTCGGCTAGATGCAGCGGGGTAGGCTCGGCCCACAATTGGGCGGTGCTACGGGTTTTGAGTGGCTCTGCCCCAGCAGCACTATCTGCCGTGCTGGTGCCGATGCGGGTGCCATACTCCATAAATTGGCTGATTTTGCTGCCCGGCTGCTGGGTAAAGGTCTCGACACGCTGGCCGTGGCTCAAAACCACCATTCGCTCGCCCTCGCGCACCTCCACCTTGGCACTTTGGGCCGACGTAATGGATTCGCCTTGGGCATCGGTAGTGGCTATAAACACTTTGCTGGCCACATCGCCAGCGGTGCTATCGCGGTCAATAAAAAAGACGCGGCGGCCATTGGCTGATTCTTGGAACTCGCCCGGTGCAATGCGGTCAATGTCGCTGCGCTGCTCATACTGCACCCTGAGGGTCTGAATTTGCTGATTGGCCCAAGGCCAGACCAGCAAAGCCAACAAGGCAATCGCCAACAACACCGGCCAAGCAAAACGCAACAGCGGCCCCAAAAAGTTGAACAGCCCCCGGCCACTGGCAAACCAAATGACCATTTCGCTGTCGCGGTACATGCGCGACAAGGTGCTGACAATAGCGACAAACAGGCACAAACTCAGCAGCGTGGGCAACTGCCCGAGTACGGTAAAGCCCATGACCAGCATCACATCCGAAGGACTGACATTGCCGCGTGCGGCCTGACCCAAGGTGCGAATCAGCATCATGGTCATCACCACCGTGACCAGCACCACTAAAGTAGCGCCAAAGCTGCGTGCCAGCTCTTTGCGGATAGATGAATCGAATAACATTGCTTCAAACGAAAAGGCGCATTATGAACTTCGACTTAAAAACCCTGACACTATCTACCGCTGCCCACGAAAAATGCGATTTGCTCATCGTACTGGTGGCCGATGGCTTCATTCCCGGCAGCGATGCGCTGTCCACGCTGGCAGCTGGGGCCATCAAGGCGGGTGATTTGCAAACCAAAGCAGGCAAGATTTTGCCCTGCTACCAAGTGCCCACCGTGGCCGCACGCCGTGTGGTGCTGGCAGGCATTGGCAACGGCCAAGCTGCTGGCGCGCGCCAAGGCGTGCTGGCGCTGGCGGCTGCCCTCAGTGCGGGCGCGCCCAAACGCGCGGTAGTGTGCTTTGCTGGCCCCACCGAGGCCAGCGCGGTGGCTGCTGCCGTGGCGGCCCTGGCGCAGGCCAGCTACGTCTATACCGCTACCAAACCCAAAGCCGAGGCGCGCAGTCTGCAACGGGTTGTCATTGGGGTGCCAGACACCGCCGCTGTGGCCGATGCCTTTCACCACAGCGTGGCGGTGGCCACGGGGGTCGAGCTGGCGCGTGAATGGGGCAACCGCCCCGGTAACCATGCCACTCCCACCTTGTTGGCCCAGGCCGCCAAAGAATTGGCCAAGCAGCCCAATGTAGATTGCAAAGTGCTAGGCCCGACCGAAGTCGCCAAGTTGGGCATGGGGGCATTTCAAGCCGTGGCCCAAGGCACTGCCGAAGAACTGCGCTTTATCGAGTTGCGCTACCAAGGCGCGGCCAAGTCGCAAGCGCCTATCGTGCTGGTGGGCAAAGGCATCACCTTTGACAGCGGCGGCATCTCGCTCAAGCCCGGTGCCGAAATGGACGAGATGAAGTTCGATATGTGCGGTGCAGCCAGCGTGCTGGGTGTCTTCCGTGCCTTGGCCGAGCTGCAACCAGAAATCAACGTGGTTGGTTTGATTCCGGCCTGCGAAAATTTGCCCAGCGGCCAAGCGATTAAGCCGGGTGATGTGGTCACCAGCATGAGCGGCCAAACCATCGAAATTTTGAACACCGATGCCGAAGGCCGCCTGATTTTGTGCGATGCCCTGACTTACGCCGCGCGCTTCAAACCCAGTGCCATCATCGACATTGCCACGCTCACGGGCGCTTGCGTGATTGCCTTGGGGGGTGTCCGCAGTGGCCTGTTTGCCAGCGATGATGCCTTGGCCCAAGCCCTGCAAAATGCAGGCGAGGCCGCGCAAGACCCCTGCTGGCGCTTGCCCTTGGACGAAGAATATGCCGAGGGCCTCAAATCCAATTTTGCCGATTTGGCCAATGTTGCCGGTCGTCCCGGTGGTTCTATCACGGCGGCTAAGTTCTTGCAAAAGTTTGTCGGCAACACCCCGTGGGCGCATTTGGACATTGCTGGCACGGCTTGGAAGAGCGGCACCGCCAAAGGGGCCACAGGCCGCCCGGTGGCCTTGTTGGTGCAATACCTGCTCTACGCAAGCACCAGCAGCGCCAGTAACGCCAGTAACGCCAGTAACGCCAGTAACGCCAGTAACGCCAGTAACGCCAGTAACGCCAGTAACGCCAGCGCTACACCCGCTGCACTGGCCAAAGCCAGCCGCGCACCCCGCACCAAGGCCAGTAGCGCCAGCAAAGCCTAAAGCCCGGCGCTGCCATGACCACGCAAATCGCCTTTCACTTTAACGCCCCCGACAAGCTCTACTACGCTTGCCGGGTTGCGCGCAAGGCACAGCGTCAGGGGCAGCGCTTGGTGCTGACCGCCCCTCAGCAAACGCTGGCGCTGCTCGATGAAATGCTCTGGAACTTATCACCCTCAGATTTCATTCCCCATTGCAGCGCCGATGCCAGCGCGGAGCTATTAAAGGCATCACCGATTGTGCTGGCCCCCGACCCGCGCCAAGCCCCACAACACCGGCAATTGCTCATCAATCTGGGCAGCACCCTACCGCTGGGTTTTGAGCGCTTTGAGCGCCTGATTGAAATTGTCAGCAGGGATGATGAGCAAGACCGCCAACAGGCCCGCACCCGCTGGCGCAATTACCAAACCAGCGGCTACACCATCGTGCGCCACGACTTAGCCCTGTCCGCCCGCTAACCGAGAAGATACTACTTGCATGAGCCGAAACCCCAAGGCACCGCCGCGTTTTATTCCTACCCTGACCGAGGTGGTGCCACTGCCGCCACCCAGCGCACCGCCAGCTGCCGCACCAGAGCTTGCCCCTGCTCCCGCTGCCAGCGCAAGCCAGCCACCGCCGTGGCTGCTGGATATTCCTACTTTGGCCGATAGCATTGACGCACAGCTCAACGACCCCCCAGAAGCCCCGCCTGCACCGGCAACGCCCCCCCTGCACCGCCCAGCCCCCACCCCAGCACCGGCCTTGCACGCTAGCTTATCGGCAGCACAAGAAGCCCAGTTGGTGCAGCGCCTATTGCAACGGCTAGAAAACACCCTAGAGCAGCGCTTAGAACAGGCCATTGACCACATCGTGCAAGAGCAAATCGCCCTGATACTGCCGCGCTTGCGCCACGAGGTGCGTGGCCTGGTGCAACAAACCGTGGGCGAAGCGGTGGCGCAAGAATGGATTAATGCGCGCACACCGAATCGCCAAGACCTATCGCCCCCTCTCTGAAGCGTGCCACCTTTAGCGGCGCATTTGCAAGGCCCCAGGATTGACGATATTGGTGGGCGTGCCTTGCAGGTAGCGCAGCACATTGTCAAAGGCGGCACCAAAAGACTGCTCGTAACTGTCTTGCTCTACATAGCCAATATGCGGCGTGCAGACGCAGTTTTCTAGCCGCAACAGGGCGTGGCCTTGCAAAATAGGCTCGCTTTCAAACACATCTATTGCCGCCATGCCGGGGCGGCCTCGGTTCAGGGCGGCAATCAAGGCATCGGGGGCAATCAACTCGGCGCGCGAGGTATTGACCAGCAAGGCGCTAGGTTTCATGCTGGACAAATCATCCAAAGTGATGCTGCCTTGGGTCTCTGGGGTTAGTTGCAGGTGCAAGGACAGCACATCGCACTCGGCAAAGAACGCTTCACGGCTACTGGCCACCGCATAGCCATCTTGTTGCGCCCGCGCCAAAGAAGCCTCACGCCCCCAGACACACACCTGCATCCCAAAAGCGCGGCCATACCCGGCCACCAACTGCCCCACTTGGCCATAGCCCCAAATACCCAGCGTTTTGCCGCGCAACACTGCACCCAGGCCAAAGTTGGCCGGCATAGAACCGGCCTTGAGGCCCGATTGTTGCCAAGCCCCATGCTTGAGGTTGGCCACATACTGGGGCAGGCGGCGCATCGCGGCCATCAGCAGCGCCCACGTCAGTTCTGCCGGGGCCACGGGGGAGCCAATGCCCTCGGCCACTGCCACGCCACGCTCGGTGCAGGCCAGCACATCAATGTGGCTACCCACCCGGCCACCGGCTTGGGCAATCAGGCGCAGGCGCGGCAGCTTTTCTACCAGTTGGCGGCTGATGGGGGTGCGATCACGCAGCAGCACGATGATGTCGGCATCTTTGAGCCGCACCGATAGCTGCCCCAGCCCTTTGACGTTGTTGGTGTAAATCTTGAGGTTATAAGCATCAAGGCGAGAGGCGCAGTGCAGTTTACGCACAGCATCTTGGTAGTCGTCCAAAATGACGATATTGACTGTCATGCAGATCCTTTTTTTGCACGGGGAACGGCAAACCAATCGATGCAGCGGTACCACACAGTGCCGCCACTCAAAAGCCGAAGTTTACGCAAGGCACAGTGTCTACGGCAGCGCTTGGGTTTAAAGCTCCTCAATGCGCCGTGCTGGGTAGCTGTCCCAGCTTTGGCAGCCGGGGCATTGCCAAAAATGCTGGCGCGCTTCAAAACCACAGGCGGCACAGCGGTAGCGCATCAGGGGTTGAGCGGCACGTTCCACCGCCCGTTGCAGCCAAGGCTGCCATGCGGCGTGGCTGTGGGCTTCGAGGCGCAAGCAGTGCGCTGCTGCTACCAAAGAAGCCTCTTTCTCCAGATGCTGGGCATAGCGCAGTGCTGCCGGTGCCGAGGGGGAGCTGCTGCTATTTTCCAGGACGACAATGCCGTCCAGCACATCCAAGGCCGGAAATTGCCCATAATGCTGTAACAACAATGCCAATGTGGACGGCACCTGTCCGCAGGCTTGCGCCGCTTGGGCCAGCAAAGCAGCAGCCAACGGCAGGGCTTGCGGTATATCGTGCGCTAACTGGCTGAGGATGCGGACGGCCGCCTCGGCTTGGCCCTGTTGCAAGCGTAACCGGGCCAACTCTATGCGCGGGCGTGGGGCTTCGGGGGCCAGCTGCATCGCCTGCTCTAACAAGGTGGTGGCTTGGGGCCATTGGGCTTGTGCCATCAGTGCGTGCGCCTGCTCGCACAAATAATGGGCTTGGCGGGTACTGAAATCACCCTGCCCCGCTTGCTGCATTTTTTGCGCGATGGTTGTCGCTTGCGGCCAATCGCGTGAGCGCTCATGAATCGCCAACAGGGCCAATCGGCCTTGTTCTTCAAAGGCGGTACCTTCTAGGCGCAGTAAAGCCACCTCTGCCCGGTCTAGCAGCCCGGCCTTGAGAAAATCCAACGCCAAGGCATACTGCGCCCGGTCGCGGTCTTTGCGGTCTAAATCGCCACGCGCGAGCAAATGCTCGTGTACGCGCACCGCCCGGTCGTATTCACCCCGACGACGAAATAAATTACCCAAAGCAAAATGCAGCTCCGAGGTGTCGGGGTCGTGCTGTACGGCCTCGATAAAGGCATCAATGGCTTGGTCTTGTTGCTCATTGAGCAGGTAATTTAAGCCTTTGAAATACGCTTTGGGAGCGGTGCGGCTTTCGGCACGCAGTTGGCGCAAATCAAAGCGCGAGGCCAGCCAGCCCAGCATAAAAGCCAAGGGCAGGCCCAGCAAAATCCAAGACAAATCAAATTCCATGGGGTGGCTCGGTGCTGGCTGCTGCGGTAGCAGCGGAAGGAGGGGCAGCGGCATCAGCGGCAGCCGGTGGTGGTGCTGCTGCATGTTGTCGCTGCGCCGCGCAACGGTGCATCCACCAGCGCGGCACCATGCCCAGCACACCAGCCACCATACCCAAGGCAAAGGCGCTTAAAACCAACAGTACCATCGGGGCGCGCCACTGCGTACCAAAAAAGAAATACACCGTGGCATCTTGTTGGTTATTTAAGGCAAAAGCAAACAGGGTAAAAAAAATGGCTGCCTTGAGCAGCCACAGGAGGTATTTCATGGTCGGCCACATCCCCTTGTTGAGGGGGCCATTTTAAGACGACATGGCCATACTAGCAGCTTGCTGCTTTGTATTGGATGGTAAGCCTGCATCCACGGCCTCGCGCAGGGCTTTGCCCGCCTTGAAATGCGGCACCTGTTTGGCAGGAATTGCCACCGCCGCACCACTGCGCGGATTGCGCCCCATGCGCGGTGGGCGTGCATGGATAGAAAAACTACCAAAACCCCGAATTTCAATGCGCCGCCCTTGCTCTAGGCTGTGGCTCATCGCATCTAAAATCGTTTTGACGACCGCCTCGGTGTCGCGGCGGCTCAATTGTCCAAAACATTCTTCTAGTGCTGCCACTAAATCTGATCGGTTCATGGATTTTTACTAGCTTGTGCCAATTATCATGAAAAAAGCCGGGGCTGTGTTGGCACACAAACCCGGCTTTGGCTTGGCTTTTCAGCTAAAAGCGATAAAAGCGATTACTTGTCCGAGTTATCCAACTTGGCGCGCAACAAGGCACCCAAGCTGGTGGTACCGGCGCTTTCGCGGGCCGATTGCTGGCTCAGCGATTGCATGGCTTCTTGCTGTTCGGCTTGGTCCTTGGCCTTGATAGACAACTGGATGTTGCGTGTCTTGCGGTCGACGTTGACCACCACGGCAGTCACTTCATCGCCTTCTTTCAGCACGTTGCGTGCATCTTCGACGCGGTCGCGCGAGATTTCGGAGGCACGCAGGTAGCCGATGATGTCTTCACCCAGGTCGATTTCAGCGCCACGGGCATCCACGGTCTTGACCTTGCCAGTGACGATTTGGCCCTTGTCGTTGACGGTGACGAAGGTGGTGAACGGGTCGCCATCGAGTTGCTTGATACCCAAGGAGATGCGTTCGCGGTCCACATCGACAGCCAACACGATGGCATCGACTTCTTGACCCTTCTTGTAGTTACGCACGGCAGCTTCGCCGGTTTCGTTCCAAGACAGGTCAGACAGGTGCACCAGGCCGTCGATACCGGCAGCCAAGCCGACAAACACGCCAAAGTCAGTGATGGACTTGATGGGGCCCTTGACGCGGTCGCCGCGCTTGGTGTTTTGGGAAAACTCTTGCCAAGGATTGGCCTTGCATTGCTTCATGCCCAGGCTGATACGGCGCTTGTCTTCGTCGATTTCCAAGACCATGACTTCGACTTCGTCGCCCAGCGTGACCAGCTTGGATGGAGCGATGTTCTTGTTGGTCCAGTCCATTTCGGACACGTGTACCAAGCCTTCGATGCCGGGTTCGAGTTCAACAAATGCGCCGTAGTCGGCGATGTTGGTGATTTTGCCGAACAGGCGGGTGCTTTGAGGGTAGCGACGCGACACGCCCATCCAAGGGTCATCACCCATTTGCTTGAGGCCCAAGGAGACACGGTTCTTCTCGGTGTCAAACTTGAGAATCTTGGCGGTGATTTCTTGACCAGCCGTGACCACTTCGGAGGGGTGACGGACACGGCGCCATGCCATGTCGGTGATGTGCAGCAGGCCGTCGATGCCACCCAAATCAACAAACGCACCGTATTCGGTGATGTTCTTGACCACGCCTTGCACAATGGAGCCTTCTTTCAGGGTTTCCATCAGTTTGGCGCGTTCTTCGCCCATCGAGGCTTCGACCACAGCGCGGCGGCTCAGCACCACGTTGTTGCGCTTGCGGTCCAACTTGATGACCTTGAACTCCATCGTCTTGTTTTCGTAGGGAGTCAGGTCTTTGATTGGACGGGTGTCGATCAGGGAGCCGGGCAGGAAAGCGCGGATGCCGTTGACCAGCACGGTCAGGCCGCCCTTGACCTTGCCGCTGGTGGTGCCAGTGACAAATTCGCCGGATTCGAGGGCTTTTTCCAGCGCCAACCACGAGGCCAAACGCTTAGCGGTGTCGCGCGACAGGATGGTGTCGCCGTAGCCGTTTTCAATCGAGCCGATGGCCACAGAGACGAAATCGCCTACTTGGACTTCGACTTCGCCCTTGTCGTTCTTGAACTCTTCTAGCGGAACGTAGGATTCGGACTTCAGACCGGCATCCACCACAACAAAGTTGTGTTCTACACGCAACACTTCGGCGGGGATGACCTCACCGGAACGCATTTCGGTACGCTGCAAAGATTCTTCAAAAAGGGCGGCAAAAGATTCAGACATGTATTTCCTTGCCACTGACAGGTTGACCACAGCCCTATTGCCGTGGTTTCTAAGGCCGCCAGTGGTGGTTTGCAATGTGGCTAAAAGCCACGGGTTAAGTAAACAAAAAACCACACTGCCCAGACGCTAAGGCGCGGCGCAAGCTGGTGTGGACCGGGATGGTTGAAAACAACCGAACATCAACCTGCTGCGTGGGACGCAAAAGGCTGGCGTTGCTGCCACCAAACCAACACCTGCTGCACGGCCTGATGGGCGGTGCAGTGGGTGCTGTCGAGTAGCAGTGCATCTGGTGCTGCTTGCAGGGGGGCAACGCTGCGGGATATATCCCGCGCATCGCGCGCTTGCAAATCAGCCACAAGGCTGGACATATTAGCCGAATCGCCCTTGGCAAGCAACTGCTGATAACGCCTATCGGCGCGCGCCTCGGCGCTGGCAGTCAGAAAAACTTTGAGCGGCGCTTGCGGAAAAATGACGGTGCCCATGTCGCGGCCATCGGCCACCAAGCCCGGCAAGCGTCTAAAGCTGTGCTGCAAAGCCACCAAGGCGGCGCGCACCGCAGGCAAACTAGAAACCTGTGAGGCGTTCATACCGGCTTCTTCGGTGCGAATGGCGGCGCTGATGTCTTCGCCCGCCAGCCAAACTTGACCGGCCTCAAAGCGAATATCGAGCTGCTGCGCCAAGGCGGCAATTTCGGCTTCGGCACTGGCATCGAGGGCCAAACCGGCGCGTTGGGCGGCCAAGGCGGTGATGCGGTAGAGCGCCCCAGAATCTAAAAAGGCATAGCCCAGTTGTTGCGCCACGGCAGCGGCCACCGTGCCTTTACCGGAGGCGGTCGGGCCATCCAAGCAAATGACCGGAATGGCCGTCGGGCGCGCTTGTACCACCGAGAACAAGGCTTCAAAATAATCCGGGAAGGTTTTGGCCACGCATTGGGGGTCTTCGATGCGGATGGGCAGGCCCGCCGGGTTCAACGCGGCCAAAGAAAAGCACATCGCTACGCGGTGGTCGTCGTAGGTGTGGATGCTGGCAGTGCGCCAATCGGCTGTCGCCGCTGGAGGCGTGACGCGGATAAAGTCGGCACCTTCTTCTACCGTGGCACCGAGTTTGCGTAGCTCAGTGGCCATTGCGACGATGCGGTCGGTTTCTTTGACGCGCCAACTGGCAATGTTGCGTAGCGTGGAGGTGCCATTGGCGTACAGGGCCATGACGGCCAGCGTCATGGCGGCATCGGGGATGTGGTTGCAATCCAAATCAATCGCTTGCAAGGGCCATTGGCCGCGCTCAATCTGCAACCAATTGGGGCCGCCGCTGATGTTGGCTCCCATTTGCCGGGCGGCTTCGACAAAGCGGATATCACCTTGGATGGAGTCTAGGCCTACGCCCAGTACTTTCACGCCTTCTGTATGGCCTGCGATGGCTCCGGCGGCAATGAAGTAGCTGGCCGAGGAGGCATCGGCCTCAACATGGATGGTGCCCGGTGACTGGTAGCGGCTGCCTGCCGGAATGACAAAGCGTTGCCATTGCTCATGGCGCACCGCAATGCCAAAACGGGCCAACAGTTCTAGCGTGATGTGGATATAGGGTTTGGAGATGAGTTCACCCACCACCTCAATCACCACGTCTTGCGTGGTGGCTACCAAGGGCAAGGCCATCAGCAGCGCGGTTAAAAATTGGCTAGACACATCGCCACGCACCCGAATGGGTTGGGCCAACGATAAAGTCGGTACGCCAGCAGCATGGGCAATCCGCAAGGGCGGATAACCGTCTTGGCCTAAATAATCAATCTGGCAACCCAGTTGGCGCAGGGCATCGACCAAATCACCAATCGGGCGCTCGTGCATCCGGGCGATGCCGCTGAGTTCATATTCGCCACCCAGCAAGGCCAACGCCGCTGTGAGCGGGCGCATGGCGGTGCCTGCATTGCCCAAAAAGAGTTGGGCGGGCGATGAGGCTACGCGCCCACCCAAGCCGGTGATGCGCGCTTGGCTGCCAGTTTCTTGTACGCCACAGCCCAGCGCTTTCAGGGCATCGAGCATCACACGGGTGTCGTCAGAGGCGAGCAGGTCTTCAACCACCGTGGTGCCTTCGCTCAGGGCGGCCAACAGCAAGACGCGGTTAGAGATGCTTTTGGAGCCGGGCAGGCGCACGCTGCCGTCAGCGCTGGCTAAGGGAGGAAGATCGAGAAAAGGAATGGCAAACATGCTAATGGTGGCCCTTGCTGCGTTGTGCGCCCATGCGCCAATGGCTGCGCGTGGCACTGGCCAAGGTGATAAGGTCTTCTAGGCCCTGTCGGTTGCCGGTGCGAATCAATTGTTCTAATTGCGTGAGCGCTTGGCGAAACAATTCAGACTGGGCCAACACATCTTGGCGATTGGCCAGCAAAATATCGCGCCAAATTTTGGAGTCACTGGCGGCAATGCGACTGAAATCACGAAAACCCGGACCAGCCAACGAGAAGAAGTTTTCGGCCTGCGTTTGCCCTGCCAAGCCATTGATAAAGGCAAAGGCCAGTAAATGCGGCAGATGGCTGACGGCGGCAAAAGCCTCATCGTGGGACTCGGGCGACATACTGGTGACGCGGCAACCCAGCGCCTTCCAGACTTCTTCGGCCTGCTTGATTTGCAGCGTCAGGGTGCGCTCAATCGGGGTCAAAATCACTTGGCGCCCGACATACAAATCAGCATCGGAATGCTCTACCCCGGCCACTTCGCGCCCGGTAATGGGGTGCGCGGGCACAAAGGGGCCGACTTTATCGCCCAAGGCACTGCGCGCCGCTTGCACCACATCGGCTTTGGTCGAGCCTACATCCATGATGAGCATATTGGGCGTCACCAGATGCCGAATCGCCTTGAGCGAGGCTTCGGTGGCCGACACCGGCACCGCCAGCAACACAATATCGGCCCCCGCCACCGCCAGCAGGGCCGAGGGGGCCTCTACATCAATCACGCCCATTTGGCGCGCACGGTCGGTGGTAGAGGGTGACTTGCTGTAACCCACTACCCGCTTGACCAGTCCGGCGCGTTTGAGCGCCAGTGCAAACGATCCACCCATCAGGCCGCAGCCGATGAGCCCCAATTGTTCAAACATGCCGTTTCCTTAGGAGGCCACCGGGTAGGTGCCCAGCACCTTGTAAAAAGCGCACAAACCACGCAAAGCCGCCAAAGCAGCGGCTACGTGCGGTTGGCTGGGGTGGCCATCAATGTCGATGTAAAAATAGTATTCCCATTGGCCGGTGCGTGCCGGACGCGACTCAAAGCGCGTCATAGACACGCCATACTGCTTGAGCGGCACCAGCAAATCATGCACCGCCCCCGGCTGGTTGGGCACGGACACAATCAGGCTCGTACAATCTTTGCCCGAGGGGGGCGGGGTTTGCAGGGTGTGCGGCAAGCAAATGATGGCAAACCGGGTGCGGTTGTAGGCATCATCTTGGATGGCATGGGCCACAATGTGCAGGCCAAACTGTTGTGCCGCCCGTTCGCTCGACAGTGCAGCCCAAGCCGGGTTGGTGGCAGCCAAACGTGCGCCTTCGGCATTGCTGGATACCGGGCGGCGCTCGGCGTGCGGCAGGTGTTTAGACAGCCAAGCTTGGCATTGGGCCAAGGCTTGCGGGTGTGCCAGCACGGCCTCAATGCCATCTAAGCTATCGGTTTGGCGCAGCAGGTTGTGCCGAATCAGCAAACTGACTTCGCCCACCACATGGCAGGGGGTGTGCAAAAACATATCCAAAGAGCGCGTGACTACGCCTTCGGTAGAGTTTTCTACGCCCACCACACCATATTGAGCGCTGCCCGCCGCCGTAGCGTGGAACACCTCGTCAAAGTTGGCGCAGTACATCAGGTCGGCAGCGCCGCCAAAGTATTCGACGGCAGCCTGTTCGCAGAAGGTGCCTTCTGGCCCCAACACGGCGACACGCTGGGGCGCTTCTAAGGCCAAGCAGGCCGACATGATTTCGCGCCAAATGGCTGCAACATGCGCGCTTTTGAGTGGGCCGGGGTTGGCGGTGGTGATTTTGTCAATCACTTGGGCCACGCGGTCAGGGCGGAAAAATGGCGTGCCTTCGCGTTTTTTGACTTCGCCCACCTGCTCGGCCACCAGCGCGCGCTGGTTGAGCAAGCTGAGCAATTGCCGGTCAAGGCTGTCAATTTTTACCCGCAAATCGGCCAAATCAGGCGAAGCCTGCACGGTGGGGGTGGCGGAGGATGGGGCGGTCATGCAGATTGGCGTTCAAATTCTTGCAGATAGGCCACCAGCGCTTGTACGCCCTCTAGTGGCATGGCGTTGTACAGGCTGGCGCGCATCCCATCGACCGATTTATGGCCTTTGAGCTGCAACAGGCCGCGCGCTCTGGCTCCGGCCAAGAAGGCATCATTGCGGCTTTCGTCTTGCAAAAAGAACGGAATGTTCATGCGCGAGCGGCAATGCGGGGCCACCTTGTTGACATAAAGCTGGGATTGGTCAATCGCGTCATAGAGCAATTGGGCCTTGGCAATGTTGCGCTGCTCCATCGCGGCCACGCCAGTGAGGGTCCCCTCGCGTTGGCGCTTGAGCCACTGGAACATCAATCCGGCCACGTAAATGCTCCAAGTGGGCGGGGTGTTGTACATGGATTGGTGGTCGGCCACAATTTGGTAATTGAACGCACTTGGGCAACTGGCCAGCGCTTGGCCGAGCAGGTCTTCGCGCACTACCACCACCGTCAGGCCAGCTGGCCCCAAATTCTTTTGCGCCCCAGCAAAAGCCAAGCCCACCCGCGACCAGTCCACCGGGCGCGAGGCGACATGCGAAGAAAAATCCACCACCAGCGTTGCATCACTGCCCAAGGCCTTCAAATTGGGCAATTCTTGAAACTCTACCCCGTGGATGGTTTCGTTGCTGCACAGGTGCAAATAGCTGGCCCCTCGGCTCAGTTGCCAAGTGGCGGGGTCGGGGATGGTGGTGAACTCGCTCTCTTTGCCCGAGGCGGCCAAATTGACTTCAGCCGCGTAGCGTTCGGCCTCGTGGTGCGATTTTTGGCTCCAAGCCCCCGTCACGACAAAATCAACCGTGCCACCATGCGATAGATTGAGTGGCACGATGGCGTTTTGCGCCAAGCCCCCGCCCTGCATGAACAGAATTTCAAAATCTATCGGAATGCCCATCAACTCGCGGAAATCTTCCTCGGCCTGTTCGTAGATGGAAATGAACTCTTTGCCCCGGTGGCTCATTTCCATCACACCCATGCCGCTGCCTTGCCAATCGAGCATTTCGGCGGCGGCTTGTTCTAGTACCTCAACCGGCATGGTGGCCGGGCCAGCAGAGAAGTTATAAGGGCGTTGTTTCATCATCAAAATTCCAAAAAAGGGGCGAAAGGGCCAAAGTCTTCACTGCCAAGCTGACAACCAGCCTTCAATCGGTAGCCACAGTGGCAGTTGTAGTGACAGAATCAGGGTCTTCCCCTACCTCATCGGCTCCGACAGGGTTGGCATCGTTTTCTACAATGCGCTGCAAACCGGTCAGTTTGGCCGCATCATCCAAAGCAATCAGCGTCACGCCTTGGGTGGCACGGCCTAGCTCGCGGATTTCGGCC
Organism: Giesbergeria sp.; assembly: GCF_028686475.1. Lineage (GTDB taxonomy): Bacteria > Pseudomonadota > Gammaproteobacteria > Burkholderiales > Burkholderiaceae_C > Simplicispira. The sequence goes on from NZ_JAQUCA010000010.1 coordinate 20,683, forward strand.
ACACGGGTACGCACCAGCACGCCGGTATCGGTAATCAGCATGATTTCGTCATCGGGGCGCACCAGTGTCGCAGCGACGACCTTGCCATTGCGTGCCGATTGTTGGATGGCAATCATGCCCTTGGTGCCGCGTCCGTGGCGCGTGTACTCGGCAATGCTGGTGCGCTTGCCGTAGCCGTTTTCGGTGGCAGTGAGTACCGATTGGCTTTCATCTTCGGCCACCAGCATGGCAATCACGCTTTGGCCGTCTTCCAAGTTCATGCCGCGCACGCCACGGGTATCGCGGCCCAAGACGCGCACATCATCCTCATCAAAGCGCACCGCCTTGCCACCGTCCGAGAACAGCATCACATCGTGTTGGCCATCGGTCACAGCGGCGCCAATCAGTTGGTCACCTTCGTCCAGTTTGATAGCAATGATGCCGCTCTTGCGTGGGTTGCTAAATTCTTGCAATGCCGTTTTCTTGACAGTACCCGCAGCAGTGGCCATAAACACATAGTGGTCGGCGGGGAAGCGGCGCATCTCGCCCGTCAGGGCCAACACCACGTTGATTTTTTCGCCCTCTTGCAGCGGGAACATGTTGACGATAGGCCGCCCGCGCGAGCCACGCGAACCAGCTGGCACTTCCCAGACTTTGAGCCAGTACAAGCGCCCCCGGTTTGAGAAGCACAGGATGTAGTCGTGCGTGTTGGCGATGAACAGCTGGTCAATCCAGTCGTCTTCTTTGGTGGCGGTGGCCAGTTTGCCACGCCCGCCACGCCGTTGCGCCCGGTATTCGGACAGGGGCTGGCTTTTGATGTAGCCCGAGTGGCTGAGCGTGACCACCATGTCGGTGGGCGTAATCAGGTCTTCGGTGGACAGGTCTTGGGCGCTGTGTTCAATCGTGCTGCGGCGCGCGCCCAATTTGCTTTGGCCAAATTCGGCTTGGATGCTTTTGAGTTCATCTCCAATGATGGTCGAGACGCGCGCGGGTGTGGCCAAAATGTGCAGCAAGTCGTCAATGTGCGCCATGACCTCTTTGTATTCGGCCACAATTTTGTCTTGCTCCAGCCCGGTCAGGCGTTGCAGGCGCATCTGCAAAATTTCTTGGGTTTGCGTCTCGGACAGACGGTAGAGCGCATCGGGCTGCATCCCAAAATCGGCCTCTAGGCCCTCGGGGCGGTAATCTGCGGCCTGCACTAGCGCGCCATCGGTGCGCGTGCGCGTCAACATGCCACGCACCAAGGCGCTGTCCCAAGTGCGCGCCATCAGGGCAGCCTTGGCCACCGGCGGCGTGGGAGCGTTGCGGATGATGGCGATAAACTCGTCCACATTGGCCAGCGCCACCGCCAGCCCCTCTAGCACATGGCCGCGTTCGCGTGCTTTACGCAGTTCAAACACGGTGCGCCGCGTCACCACTTCGCGCCGATGTTGCAAGAATACGCTGATTAAATCTTTGAGGTTGCACAAGCGTGGTTGCCCATTGATGAGCGCTACCATGTTCATGCCAAAGGTGTCTTGCAACTGGGTTTGCTTGTACAGGTTATTGAGCACCACCTCGGGCACTTCGCCACGTTTTAGCTCAATCACCAAGCGCATCCCGGATTTGTCGGATTCGTCTTGGATGTGGCTGATGCCCTCGATTTTTTTCTCGTGGACTAGCTCGGCCATGCGCTCTTGCAGCGTTTTTTTGTTGACTTGGTAGGGCAGCTCATCGACCACGATGGCTTGGCGCTGACCACGGTCAATGTCTTCAAAATGGCATTTGGCGCGCATGACGATGCGGCCCCGACCGGTGCGGTAGCCATCTTTCACGCCATTGATGCCGTAGATGATGCCCGCCGTAGGAAAATCGGGTGCGGGGATGATTTCCATCAGCTCGTCTATCGAGGCTTGTGGGTGCGCCAGCAGGTGCAGGCAGCCGTCCACCACCTCATTGAGGTTGTGCGGCGGAATGTTGGTGGCCATGCCCACGGCAATACCCGACGAGCCATTGACCAGCAAATTGGGCAACTTGCTTGGTAGCACCAGCGGTTCTTGCTCGCTGCCGTCGTAGTTGGGGCCAAAATCGACCGTTTCTTTATCAATATCGCCCAGCATTTCGTGGGCAATTTTGGACAGGCGGATTTCGGTGTAACGCATGGCTGCTGCGCTGTCACCATCGACCGAACCGAAGTTACCTTGGCCATCGACCAGCATGTGGCGCAAAGAGAAATCTTGCGCCATCCGCACGATGGTGTCATAGACCGCACTATCGCCGTGCGGGTGGTACTTACCAATCACATCCCCGACAATACGGGCCGACTTTTTGTAAGGGCGGTTCCAATCGTTGTTGAGTTCGTGCATGGCAAACAGCACGCGCCGGTGTACGGGCTTGAGCCCATCGCGTGCGTCCGGCAAGGCACGTCCCACAATCACGCTCATGGCGTAATCGAGATAACTGCGCCGCATCTCTTCTTCTAGGCTGATGGGCAGGGTTTCTTTGGCAAACTGGGTCATGACAGGGACAAGGACAGCAATGGACACCCATTTTAGGCCCAAGCCTTGTAGCAACTGCACAACACATGCGTTCAAATGCAGGCCCATACAGCCTTCACGGACCCGCTGGGGCTATTCTGTCCGGTTGCGTATGGCACAATCAAAATAACGTTTTTGGTGGTGGTCACCGACGACGTCATTGATACGCAGCGCGGCTGCGGCTTTTTCCCCAAGAGGAGAACCCATGAAAAAATTGAACAAAGTGGCGATGTTGTTTGCCTCCGCAGTGCTTGCAACCGCCGCTGGCGCACAAACCATCGACAACTGGAAAGACGGCTCCGGCGAGCTGGTCTGGAAGAACGGTACCAATGAACTGTGCTGGCGCGATGCCAACTGGACACCTGCGACCGCTGCCGCTAACTGCGATGGTGCTTTAGCTGCTCCAGTGTCGGCTCCCCCTCCTGTGGCTACCCGTGCGGCTGAACCCATCGCTGCAACCCCTGCTGCCCAACCAGCAGCACCTGTGGCCAGCAAAGTGACCTATGCTGCTGATGCCTTCTTTGACTTTGACAAGGCGGTTCTCAAGCCCGCTGGCAAAGCCAAGCTGGACGATGTAATTGCCAAGGTCAAGGGCTTGAACTTGGAAGTCATCATTGCCGTGGGTCACACCGATTCCGTCGGCTCCGATGCTTACAACCAAAAGCTGTCGATGCGCCGCTCCGAAGCCGTCAAGGCTTACTTGGTGTCTAAGGGCATCGAAAAGAACCGCGTCTATACCGAAGGCAAGGGCGAAAAACAACCCGTGGCCGACAACAAGACCAAAGATGGTCGCGCCAAGAACCGTCGCGTAGAAATCGAAGTGGTGGGTACCCGTACCGCTGCCCAGTAATCTTTACGGATTGCTACCAAAAAGCCCCGGCGACGGGGCTTTTTTTATGCACGATAGCATCGTGCAGTCGCACTTTGCTAGAAAATCAAGCCATGCACCATACCGACAATGTTGATCTGGCCGAATTGGCCAAGTTTTCTGATCTGGCCCACCGCTGGTGGGATCCAGAAAGCGAGTTTCGTCCACTGCACCAAATCAATCCCTTGCGTTTGGATTGGATTAACAATCTGGTGCCGCTACGCGCTAAGCGGGTGTTGGACGTAGGCTGTGGCGGTGGCATTTTGGCCGAGGCAATGGCCCACCAAGGGGCCGACGTGCTGGGCATTGATTTGGCCACCAAATCGCTACGAGTGGCCCAGTTGCACGCTTTAGAAGCCAACGCCGCCAACGTTGAGTACCGCGAAATCAGTGCCGAAGCCTTGGCCCAAGAGCAACCAGAGTCTTTTGATGTGGTCACTTGCATGGAAATGATGGAGCATGTACCAGACCCCTGCTCTATCGTGCGCGCCTGTGCCCAACTGGTCAAACCGGGCGGCTGGGTGTTTTTTTCCACCATCAACCGCAACGCCAAATCTTTTTTATTTGCCATTGTGGGCGCAGAATACGTACTCAACATGTTACCCAAAGGCACGCACGAGTACGCGAAATTTATCCGCCCGAGCGAGTTGGCTGCCCACTGCCGTGCAGCTCAACTAGAGGTGCAGCACAGCCGGGGGCTGCAATACAACCCCTTAACGCGCAGATACTGGCTCAGCCAAGATACCAGCGTGAATTATTTGTTTGCTACCCGCCGCGTAGGCTAAAGCGCTAGAGGGATTCATGTTCCAGCTTATTCGCGCGGTTTTGTTTGATTTAGATGGTACGCTGGTGGACAGCGCCCCGGATTTGGGGGCTGCTGCCGACAAAATGCGTACCGACCGGGGTTTGCCCTCGCTGCCCGCAGAACGCTACCGGCCTATGGCGGGCGCGGGTGCGCGTGGTTTGTTGGCCGAAGCCTTTGGCATCACGCCCGACCACGCAGACTTTCCCACCCTGCGCGAGGAATTTTTTCAGAACTATGCCGCCCGCCTAACGTACCGCACCACGGTGTTTGCGGGTGTGGCCGAGCTGATTGCCCAATTGCAGGCCCAATCACTGCCTTGGGGGGTGGTGACCAACAAAATGGCGCGCTTTACCGAGCCGCTGGTGCAAGCCCTGCCTTTGTTTGCCTCTGCTGCCACCGTGGTCAGTGGCGACACCACGCCCCACGCCAAACCACACCCCGCCCCTTTGCTGTATGCGGCGCAACAGCTGAACGTGCCTGCCAGCGCTTGTCTGTATGTGGGTGACGATGAGCGTGACATCGTGGCGGGCTTGGCCGCTGGCATGACTACCGTAGCTGCGACCTATGGCTACTTGGGCGCACAGACCGATGTGCAACAGTGGGGTGCCCATGCCGTGGTTAATTCTCCACAAGCCCTGTTGCAATACCTGAATCTGGCCTAAAATACAGGCTTAGGGGCTGCCCTGGTTTCGACGTGGGTTCGGAATTGGTGTGGTGCATGTCGAGCTTGATTGGCGCTCGTAAATCTGCATTCAACAAACTAACTGCAAACGACGAACGTTTCGCACTCGCCGCTTAAATCCGGTGAGCCTTGCAACAGCACGCTGATGGGCTGGGCAAGGGGGTCGCAAGACTTCCAGGCTGCAAGGTAATTTACATTAGCTGGTTCTGCATCGGGTACCTTGGTGCAGGATAAGATTTCAGGGTACTAGCATTCTTGGCAGCGTGCAGCTGCGCGGCCTTGGGTGTAAATTTTAAAACAGACTGCTAAACATGTAGATCTGCCCAAAGAAGGCTTGCGGACGCGGGTTCAATTCCCGCCAGCTCCACCACTCAAGGCAACGCCAGACCATGAGAGTCCCTCTAGTCTGGCGTTTTTTTTCGCCCTTAGCTTGTCTGGGCTTGTCCTGAGATTCACACCAGAATCACACCAGAATCACACCGGATTCACACTGCAACCGTGTTTCGGAGCCTTCTTTTGTAAGCAATCGAAACGGCATTGCTGCCGCTGCCGCAACACGCTGGCTAATTGCCTCCCGTTACTGCTTCGTAGCCGGACTCACACCCCAGTCCTCGGGTACGCGCTTCGTCAAACGCTGCTGCCAATTCTCCCGCTGCATCGTCAGCCCGGCTGAACAGGTCGGCAAGCACCACGCTGGCGGTGTCGTCTGGCGCGCACTGTCCGGCAGCGGCGGCAGCTTGGGCGCGATGGCGATGGGCTTCGATGAAGCTGGCGAGGTCACGGCGCAACCCTGTAGCAGCAGTGCGGGCACGAGCAGCATCAGCATGGGCAGCAGCAAGGAGTGTTTTGGTGTCGGTGTCTTGTCGGGTAATGGCATCACGGTAGCGGGCCTCCAGGTTCTTTGTCTGTACCCAAGCGAGTTCTTGCTTGTGTTGCAGCGCTGTAGCTTGGTCTTGGGACTTATGTAATTCGATGGTCTGCAGCCAAACCAGCAGGGCGAGGGCGAGAGACGTAAATGGCCAGAACAGACTCATCACCACACCCTCCACCAGAACCACGGCGTAACCATCATGTAGAGTAGGATCGGATTCATACAGTGCCCTCCTGTAGACACAGCTTGCGCTCTGCTTGGCGACGGTTCTGCAGTCCTTGGACAAACTTGCCCTCGGCGTAGCTCCATGCCGGGCGGCCATCGGGGCCACGGGCAATAGCGTCACAACCAGCCGCAAGTTCGCCTGAATTGATAAGGCGCACAGCACGGGAACCACAAGCCCCTTCTTTGCCCAGGTTGATCGCAAACATGGTCAGGCCCACCAGCCGTGGCGGTGTCAGGTGATCCCAATTCACGCAGCCCAGCACGGCATAGCCGTATTCCAGCAGCGTGATTTTGTTGATCGCTTGACACTGTTCACTGGTCAATTTCGTGCCAACTACAGCATTGGGGTCGGTACGGCCGGCGCAAAATGTGGGTAGGCCACCGGCTAGATGGTCAGCATAGACACGATGGATATTGCCCTCCAAGCGCTCCAATAACATGTAAGCTGACGGGCTAGTAAGGGCGGCCATGAGTACCGCAGGGATAACACCCTTGCGTGTCACCGCCGTGGGGATGCCGGGCATGGACGGCATACGCACGCCTGTCACAGCATCCCCACACTCTTAGCTACAAACATCACAGCCAGCCCAGCAGCGCCATACACAGCAGCTATCACCCACTGGCTTGTTTGGCGTTGCATTGGCTGGTCACGCTCCAAAGAGTCCACGCGGCTTTCTACGGCATCCGTTTTTGCTTCGACTTTCTCGATGCTCTTAAATGCACGGTCAATCGCTTGTGTAGCTTGTGCTTGGCGCTCCTCGATGAGAGCCAGTCGAGTGACGGCAGCAGTGAGTTCGCGCATGGTCGATTTCATATCGCCGATGTTGCTGTGCAGGTTGTCTAGGCGGGCTACCATCTTGTGTAGTAGTGCGTCGCTGGTATGGGGGATCTGGTTAGGTGGCATAAATCGTCCTGTCGATAGAGTCGCCCCAAAATAAATTCGCGGCGCGTTGCGGTCGGTAATGTTTCTGTGGGGCTATGCACCTATTCACTCATGGCACCAGTTTCAAACCCAGCCGGAGGACGTTCTCGTGCGGGGGCTTGCTGTTTCCCACGCGATTCCGTCCCACCGCTTGAGCACGCCGACTACCCACCCGGTAGCGGTATAGGCTTTAACGGTGGCGGCTGGTGGTGTTGTGGGCGGCGGCTCCTCACGGTAGCGCTGCGCTGTGCCCATTTGGTAAGCGGCTTGCAGCCCAGCCGTGCGGCCATTGCCCGCCACGGATCGCAGCTTACCGGGTGCGCCCGTGGCGTACTCGGCCACCGTGGTGCCGTCGGCGTTGTTGGAGGCGATCAGGTCGAGCGCATCCACCACCGCATACTGCGTACTCATGCGCTCACCCTTACCATCGACCACGGTCTCAGGTCGGCCCAGTAGTGCTGTCTGGGGTAAATCGCCAAAGACAATCGGTGCGCCAGATGTCATGTCGCGCGATGGGCCAACTCGCAGGTAGTCCGGGTTGGTTGCAATTTCCTGCATCTGGGCAATGCTGGCTGCACTGGTGCGGTCGCGGTTTTGTAGCACTATAGGGTCAGGTTCGGGCACGGTCGCTAGGGCCAAACCTGCGGGCGGCATATAGGCTCCACTGTCCACCGCCAGCGCTGCGTTCTTGGAGAGCGGCCCAGCAGCGGGGTCGATACCCATCTCTTCAGAAGGTTTGGCGGGTTGGGGCGCGTAGCGGTGTGCTAACTCAGCTTCGCTGCCTAGCGCCACTGACCCATCGGGGAATGTGGTGGGCGTGCCGGCCAGTGGCGAATAGCCCAACTGCGGGGCTGGTGACGGCGGTGCATCAGCCGCTGGCCGCTCGTTGTTGGCTGGCTGTGCGCCGGGGCCGCGCAGGTTGGCCCCGGCCCCCATCACGCCCCCGGCCAGCGCGCCTTCTGTGCCCGCACGCGCCACACCCTCCATCACCGGCTTGCCGTCGGCAAAGTTCTGCCACATCTGTTCTTGCGCAGACTGCGGCAGCTCTTGCAGCACAGCCTCAGACACCATGCCGCCCAGCACCCGGCGTTTGAGCGACAGTGGCACATCCGCCCCAGCGCCCGTGCCGATCTTGGCCATCGCCGTTTCTGCCGTCTCCAGCCCCACCTGGTTGGCCAAGCGGCCAGCACCTACACCGATAAGGCCAGTACCCACACCAGCGCCCAGTGCCGCCACGGCATTCTTCTGCTGGTCTTCGCCTTGGTAGCCTGCCATCTGCTGGCCAGCCGTCACAGCGCCTTCGCCCACACCAGCAGCCACAGGTGCTGCCCACTTCTCGCCCACAGCGCCCGCCACAATGCCCGGCGTTGCTGCCTTCGCCGCTGCGCCCGTTGCCGCATCAGCCGCCACGCCAGCCACACGGCCCGCACCCAGCAGTGCTTTGGAACCCATGCCGCCCACCACCATCGATCGAAGCGCCTCCGCCACCTGATTGGCGGTGTAGGCAGGGTTACTCAGGTAAGCGCCCGCAATGTCGGCGGCGCTGCCATCTTTCCATGCCGCATCCACCGCTTTTTTGCTGTCGTCGTAGCCCTGCGAGAACTTTGTCTCGTCGGCCCACTTGCTAGGCTGAAAGCCCGTGACCTCACCCAGCGCATCGGCAGCTTTGGTGAACGGGCGCGCGCCTGCAGCCAAGGCAAAGGGTAAGTCGGCCAAGCCAGTGACCATGCCGGGCAGGCGCTGCACGCCAGCCTTGAGGGATTTTCCTAGGTCAGAGGCCGTGCCACCTGAAGATGGGGCAGAGGCAGTACCCACCAACGTGCCACCAAATGAATCGCGCTCAACGAGCGTTGCACCAAATTCGTCTTTTTCCATCCATCCAGTGTTTCCACTGCGGGGCTGGGCGGCAAACCCTACAGGGGTGTCCCTTTACTGGCGCTTGTAATCTGTAGCCACCAGACTACAATTGGACGATGTACAGCATTCTTGAAACCGAAGCCTTTGCTGATTGGGTTGATGGCCTGCGAGATATGCCAACCTGCATCCGTCTGCGCCGTCGAATCAATAAGGCCAAGCTGGGTAACTTGGGTGATGTCAAGTCTGTGGGCGATGGTGTCTGGGAAATGCGCGAATTCTTCGGCCCCGGATGGCGCATGTACTACATCCAGCGCGGTGACGTGCTGATCGTGATGCTGGGCGGCGGCGACAAGTCGAGCCAAGAGCGCGACATTGCAGCAGCCAAAGCGATGGCCAAGGAGATCAACCTATGAGCAACATCAAGACCCGGCCATTCGACATGGCCAACTACCTCAACAGCGAAGAGGAAATCGCTGAATACCTTCGCCAAGTTCTGGAAGACAACGATCCAGCCGAGCTGGCCGGAGCGCTGGGCGATATTGCCCGCGCGCGTGGCATGACACAACTTGCCCGCGATACCGGCCTGTCCCGCGAAAGCCTCTACAAAAGCCTCTCTGGGGAGCGTGCACCTAGTTCGGAGACGCTTTTTAAGGTCATCCACGCCATGGGGTTCAAGCTCTCTTTGGAGCCGCTGGCGCACATCTAAAGCCGCCCCTATTTCATACATTTTCGCCCATCGGCTCCAATGTATTCGGCTCCTTTGGGTAACGCATCAAAACTTGATTGTGTTGATACCTTGGGTCGATTCCCTGTAGCCCCACCCTGCCCACCCTGCACATACCGGTTCTCCCCCGTGGTCGGATTCAGGATCAACGCCCCACCTGGCTGCGTATTGCCAAATTCGTCTTTGCCGCCACTCAATGCTAAGGCCTTCCAAGCCTCCGGCTTGTCCTTGCCTGTCAATACGCGCAGGCGTTCAGCAATGGCTGCCTGCTGCTTGGGGTCGGTGGCGTTTAGATAGTCGTTGCGAAGCTGCTCTTGCTGTGCTGCGGCGCGGGTGGCAAAGGATTGGGTCTCTTTCTCTAGGCTGAACTTGTCACGCGCAAGCCCCTGTGCCTGGTCAAAGCGATTGCTCTGTCCCATCTCCATCATTCGCGCCCGAGCTGTGGAGCCAGCTTGTTGCATACCTTCGCGCTGGGTGGCTCCCTGCTCGCGTTGAGCAGCAAGGGCCATCGGGTCATTGCCGGTGCACAGCGCAATATCAGCCTTCACCGCTTCGCTGTATGCCTGAGCTGCTGGCGATTGGCCATTCTTTCCACCAAACGAACTCCATCGCCCCGGCTGATTGGTAATGCTGCTGGCCGATACCTCCAGATTACGCAGTGCATTGGCCGCGCTCCACGAGTTACCAGAGTGAGGTGTGGACGTTGGTACCACCGGCTGAAAACTCGTCCCTTGATCACCTGACCTGTGCGGCGGAGCCACCATCGCTTCAGCGGCAGACATTTTCTTGGTGCTGACCTGTCCGCCGTTACTTGGCGCTTGGCCATTGATGGTGAAGTCACCAGACACGTTCGTTCCGGAATAACTGTTGCCCTCGCGCTTGATGTCGCTGGTGGTTTCCATTGCTATTGCAGCAGGAGATCTGGGCTGCTTGCGCGGCTACTGCAAAAGCATCGAGGGTGAACGCATGCGCCACTGGCATGGCTACAAGCTGCGCGAAATCACGCCATCTGCCCTGCGCGACTGGATCAGCGACATGGACTGCACCAGCAAAGCCATTCGCAACATGCTGATCCCGCTGCGCTCGGTGTTTGAAGATGCGCTCAACGACGGCCTCATTGATGTCAATCCGTTTGATCGCATCGCACTGGCCAAACTGATCCGGCAAACCAGTCGGGCCAGTGACTATGTCATTGCCCCCTTCACCCAGGCTGAACGCGATACCTTGCTGCAAGCTTGTAGGCCCGACGAGCGGCCCCTGTTCCAATTTTGGTTTGACACTGGCCTGCGCCCGGGCGAATTGCAGGCCTTAGAGTGGCGGCATATCGATTGGGACAAGGCCACCGCACGCATTGAGCAAAACCAAGTGGTGGGCGTACTCAAGGCACCCAAGACGGCAGCGGGCATTCGCAGCGTGGATTTATCGACTGAGGCACTGGAGGCCTTATGCACACAAAAATCCATTCACTCGTCAAGCCAAGCACGCATCTGGCTTAACCCGCGTACGCTGAAGCCTTGGACTACTGATGCCCAGCTGCGTAAGACGGCTTGGCTGCCTCTGATGGCGCGTGCGGGCATTGGCTACCGTAACCCGTATCAGATACGGCACACCTATGCGTCCACGTTACTGACGGCAGGTGCCAACCCGTGGTACGTGGCCCAACAGCTAGGGCATGAGGATGTGGAGATGGTTTTCAGAACGTATGGCAAGTTCATCAGTGAGGATTACCAGAAGCCCAAGGCGACCGCGTGGGACACATCTTCCGTTCAGGCGTAAAATCACACCAAATTCACACTAACCTCCGCAAACCCGCATGGGTGCTGGGTGTGGCGCGGGTTCAATTCCCGCCAGCTCCACCACTCAAGGCAACGCCAGACCATGAGAGTCCCTCTAGTCTGGCGTTTTTTTTCGCCCTTAGCTTGTCTGGGCTTGTCCTGAGATTCAACCATGCAACCAGGTACCCACGACTGAGGCTATCAATGCCTCGGTCGTTTTTGGGTTTTATTTTTTGCTCGGCGGCAAATCCGTACAAGACCCGTGCGCCACTTCCGCCGCCATGCCAATGCTTTCGCCCAGCGTGGGGTGTGGGTGGATGGTTTTGCCGATATCCACGGCATCCGCGCCCATTTCAATTGCCAAGGCAATCTCGCCAATCATGTCGCCCGCGTGGGTACCGACTATGCCGCCGCCCAAGATTTTGCCGTGACCGTGGGCCTCGGGTGAATCGTCAAACAGCAGCTTGGTCACGCCTTCGTCGCGGCCATTGGCAATCGCGCGGCCTGAGGCCGTCCAAGGGAACAAGCCCTTTTTCACCTTGATGCCTTGTGCCTTGGCTTGGTCTTCGGTCAGGCCGACCCAAGCCACTTCGGGGTTGGTGTAGGCCACGCTCGGAATCACGCGGGCATTGAAGGCACTGGCGGCCAGCTCCTTGTTGCCTTGCAGTTCTCCGGCGATGACTTCTGCCGCCACATGGGCTTCATGCACGGCTTTGTGCGCCAGCATGGGTTGGCCCACGATGTCACCAATCGCAAAGATGTGCGGCACATTGGTACGCATTTGGATATCGACATCAATAAAACCGCGCTCGGTGACCGCCACCCCGGCTTTATCGGCAGCCAGCTTTTTGCCGTTGGGGGTACGGCCCACGGCTTGCAGCACCAAGTCATAGACACCTTCGGACTTGGTGCCATCCAAGCCTTCAAACTGCACTTTAATGCCTTCGGGTGTGGCTTCTGCGCCGACGGTTTTGGTTTTGAGCAGGATGTTGTCAAAACGCTTGGCATTCATCTTTTGCCAGATTTTGACCAAATCGCGGTCAGCCCCTTGCATCAGGCCGTCCATCATTTCAACTACATCGAGGCGTGCGCCCAAGGTGGAATAGACCGTGCCCATTTCCAAACCAATGATGCCACCGCCGACGATGAGCATCTTTTTGGGCACACCGGCCAAGGCCAGCGCGCCGGTCGAGTCCACCACGCGCGGGTCATTGGGCATGAAGGGCAGGCGCACGGCTTGCGAACCGGCAGCGATGATGGCCTTTTTGAAGGCCACCACTTTTTTACTGCCGGTGGGTTCTTGGCCGCTGCCGCTGGTTTCGCTTACTTCCAAGTGGTGCGAACCGACAAACTGGCCCAGACCGCGCACGATGGTGACTTTACGCATTTTGGCCATTGCGGCCAAGCCGCCGGTCAATTTGGCAATCACCTTTTCTTTGTGGCCGCGCAGTTTGTCGATGTTGACGCTGGGTGCGCCAAAATCCACACCCAAATCGCCCAAGTGGGCTACTTCGTCCATCACGGCGGCGACGTGCAGCAGCGCTTTGGAGGGAATGCAACCCACGTTGAGGCAAACCCCGCCCAGTGTGGCATAGCGTTCTACCAGTACCACCTTCAGGCCCAAGTCGGCCGCACGGAAGGCGGCAGAGTAACCACCGGGGCCACCCCCCAGCACCAGCACATCGCAATCCATATCAGCGCTGCCGGTATAGCTGGCCGCGCCCGGAACCAGTGCCGCTGGGGCCACCGCTGCCGGGACTGGAGCCACTGCTGCCTGTGGTGCGGGAGTGGCCGCTGGGGCAGGCGTAGCAGCAGCCTCGCCGCTGACTTCCAGCGATAAGACCACGCTACCCTCGCTGACCTTGTCGCCCAAAGCCACTTTCAGTTCTTTCACCACGCCCGCGTGGCTGGAGGGAATTTCCATCGAGGCTTTATCGCTCTCGACGGTAATCAGGCTTTGTTCTGCCTTGATGCTGTCGCCGGGCTTGACCAGCAACTCAATCACGGCTACATCGGCAAAATCGCCAATGTCTGGGACTTTAATATCAATCAGTGCCATAGCGTGGCCTCCTTACAGCAGCACGCGACGGAAGTCGCTGAGAATTTGGCCCAGATAGACGTTAAAGCGCGCCGCTGCCGCCCCGTCAATCACGCGATGGTCCCACGTCAAGGACAGGGGCAGCATCAGGCGTGGCACAAACTGTTTGCCGTCCCAGACGGGTTCCATCTGGCTTTTGCAGACACCCAAAATCGCCACTTCGGGGGCGTTGATGATGGGGGTGAAGTAACGCCCACCAATGCCGCCCAAGCTGGAGATGGTGAAGGTGGCCCCGGTCATTTCTGCCGGACTGAGTTTGCCATCGCGCGCTTTTTTGGCCAATTCGCCCATTTCTTGGCTGATTTGGAAGATGCCTTTTTTGTCGGCATCTTTAATCACCGGCACCATTAGGCCGTTGGGCGTGTCAGCGGCAAAACCGATGTGGTAATACTGCTTATAGACCAGTGCATCGCCATCCAAGCTGCTGTTGAACTCGGGGAATTTCTTCAGCGCGGCCACGCAAGCCTTGATGAGGAAGGCCAGCATGGTGACTTTGATGCCGGATTTGTCGTTCTCTTTGTTGGTCGAGACGCGGAAGGCTTCCAAATCGGTGATGTCGGCATCGTCATGGTTGGTGACCGCCGGAATCATAATGGCATTACGCAGCAGATTCGCACCGCTGATTTTCTTGATGCGGCTGAGTTCTTTGCGCTCAATCGGGCCAAACTTGGCAAAATCCACCTTGGGCCAAGGAATCAGGCCCAACTCGGAACCGCCACCGCCAGCCGTTGCAGCTGGGGCTTTGGCCGCTTGGGCCAAGGTCTGGATGGCCCCCGCCATGACGGACTTGGTAAAGCCTTGGATGTCGGCTTGGGTAATGCGACCTTTGGGGCCAGAGCCTTTCACTTCGGCCAGTGGCACGCCCAGCTCGCGGGCAAATTTACGCACCGAGGGCGAGGCATGGGGCAAGCCCAGCGCTGGGGTGGCGCTGGGGTTATGGGCTGCTGCGCTGGTGGTGGTTGCCGTTGCTATCGGTGCTGGTGCTGCCACCGCTGGGGCTGCTGCCGCAGCAGCAACAGGGGCCACAGCACCGGCTGCACCTTCCAAAATGGCCAACAGGTCGCCAATATTGACCTTGTCGCCCACTTTGACCTTCAACTCTTTGAGTACGCCAGCGTGGGAGGACGGAATCTCCATCGAGGCTTTGTCTGACTCTACGGTAATCAGGCTTTGCTCTAGCTTGATGTTGTCGCCCGGCTTAACGAACACCTCAATCACCGCCACGTCTTTGAAGTCGCCAATGTCGGGCACGCGCACTTCGACTGGGCCAGCCGCTACGGCCAGCGCAGGGGCCGCCGCCGCTGCTGGGGCAGCGACTGGGGCCGGTGCAGCGGCTACCGGGGCCGCCGCAGGTACAGCAGCTTCGCCAGCGGTTTCTAGCACCAGCACCACGCTGCCTTCTGCAACCTTGTCGCCCAAAGCTACTTTGAGTTCTTTGACCACGCCAGCGTGAGAGGAGGGAATCTCCATCGAGGCTTTATCCGACTCCACGGTAATCAAGGACTGTTCGGCCTGAATGCTGTCGCCGGGTTTGACCAGCAGTTCAATCACTGCCACTTCACTGAAATCCCCAATATCGGGGACTTTGATTTCTACCAATGCCATGTTTGTCTCCGGTAAGGGTTATGCGTACAGTGGGTTGACCTTGTCGGCGTTGATGCCGTACTTGGCAATGGCTTGGGCGATGCGCTCGCGGGGCAGCTCGCCTTGTTCGGCCAAGGCGGTCAGGGCCGCTACGACGATGTAATGGCGGTTGATTTCAAAATGCTCGCGCAGTTTGCTACGGAAGTCAGAGCGGCCAAAGCCATCGGTGCCCAATACTTTGTAGCTGCGGCCCGCTGGAATGAACGAACGAATTTGCTCGGCGTAGGCTTTGATGTAGTCGGTGGAGGCGACGACCGGCCCGGTGCTGGTGTTGAGCTGTTGCGCCACAAACGGCACACGCGGTGTCTCTAGCGGGTGCAACAGGTTGAAGCGCTCGGCATCTTGGCCGTCGCGGGCCAACTCGTTGAACGATGGGCAGCTCCAGACATCGGCTTGCACGCCCCAATCCACCGCCAGCAACTCTTGCGCCGCGAACGATTCGCGCAGAATGGTGCCCGAACCGAGCAATTGCACCCGTGGGCCGACCACACCAGTTGCCCCCGGTTTGCACAGGTACATGCCTTTGATGATTTGCTCTTCGGTGCCAGCGGTCAGGCCGGGCATGGCGTAGTTTTCGTTGAGCAGCGTCAGGTAGTAGAAGACGTTTTCTTGGCGTTCGACCATGCGCTTGAGGCCGTGGTGCAAGATTACGCCTACTTCGTGTGCGAAGGTCGGGTCGTAGCTGACGCAGTTGGGGATGGTGTTGGCCAAAATTTGGCTGTGGCCGTCTTCGTGCTGCAAGCCTTCGCCGTTGAGCGTGGTGCGGCCCGAGGTGCCACCCAGCAAGAAGCCGCGCGCCTGCACATCGCCTGCGGCCCAAGCCAAGTCGCCAATGCGCTGGAAGCCAAACATGGAGTAATAGACATAAAACGGCACCATGATGCGGTTGCTGGTGCTGTACGACGTGGCGGCGGCAATCCAGCTGCTCATGCCACCGGCTTCGTTAATGCCTTCTTGCAGGATTTGGCCAGCCTTGTCTTCTTTGTAATACATCACTTGGTCACGATCGACCGGGGTGTATTGCTGGCCCTTGGGGTTGTAAATGCCAATTTGGCGGAACAAGCCTTCCATGCCAAAGGTGCGCGCCTCGTCCACCAAAATCGGCACCACACGCGGCCCCAAGGCCTGGTCGCGCAGCAGTTGCGTCAAAAAGCGCACATAGGCTTGGGTGGTCGAGATTTCGCGGCCTTCGGCGGTGGGCTCTAGCACCGCTTTGAAGGTCTCTAGCGCGGGCACGGTAAAGCTCTCTTCGGCTTTTTGGCGGCGCTGGGGCAGGTAACCGCCCAGGGCTTTGCGGCGCTGGTGCAGGTACTGCATTTCGGGGGTGTCATCCGCTGGTTTGTAGAACGGGATGTTGGCCAGTTCGCTGTCGGGCACCGGAATATTAAAGCGGTCGCGGATGTATTTGATGTCTTCGTCGGTCAGCTTTTTGGTTTGGTGGACGGTGTTCTTGGCTTCGCCCGCCTTGCCCATGCCATAGCCCTTGACGGTTTTAATCAGCAGCACCGTGGGTTGGCCTTGGTGTTTCACGGCGCGGTCAAAAGCGGCAAATACTTTTTGCGGGTCGTGGCCGCCACGGCGCAGGTTCCAGATGTCGTCGTCGCTCATGTGGGCCACCATCTCGAGCGTGCGCGGGTCACGGCCAAAGAAATTTTTACGCACATAGGCACCGTCAAACGCTTTGAAGCTTTGGTAGTCCCCATCGACGGTGTCCATCATCAGTTTACGCAATGCGCCGTCTTTGTCGCGTGCCAGCAGGGCATCCCACTCGCTGCCCCATAGCAGCTTAATCACGTTCCAGCCCGCACCACGGAACTCGCCTTCCAACTCTTGCACGATTTTGCCGTTGCCGCGCACCGGGCCATCGAGGCGTTGCAGGTTGCAGTTGATGACGAAAATCAGGTTGTCCAAACCTTCACGGGCGGCCAAACCAATCGCACCCAAGCTTTCGGGTTCGTCCATCTCGCCATCGCCGCAGAACACCCAGACTTTGCGGTTTTCGGTGTTGGCAATGCCACGCGCGTGCAGGTACTTGAGGAAACGGGCTTGGTAAATCGCCATCAGTGGCCCCAAGCCCATAGAGACGGTCGGGAATTGCCAGAAACCGGGCATCAGCTTGGGGTGCGGGTAGCTGGACAGGCCCTTGCCATCGACTTCTTGGCGGAAGTTGAGCAGTTGTTCTTCCGTCAGGCGGCCTTCAAGGTAAGCACGGGCATAAATGCCGGGCGAGACATGGCCTTGGAAATAAATGCAGTCGCCGCCGTGGTTTTCGCTTTCGGCTTGCCAAAAGTGGTTAAAGCCGGTGCCAAACATGGTAGCCAAGGAGGCAAACGAGCCGATATGGCCGCCCAAATCGCCGCCATCAGCGGGGTTGTGCCGGTTGGCCTTGACCACCATCGCCATCGCATTCCAACGCATGTAGGCGCGCAGACGTTCTTCAATCTCGATATTGCCGGGGCAGTGGGCTTCTTGGTTCGGCTCAATCGTGTTGACGTAGCCGGTGTTGGCTGAAAACGGCAGGTCAATGCTGTTTTGCCGGGCTTCTTCGAGCAGCTGCTCAATCAAGAAGTGCGCGCGCTGCGGTCCCTCTTTGGCGATAACGGCACTCAGGGCATCGAGCCATTCGCGCGTTTCTTGGCTGTCAATGTCGGGGCCGTGCTGGGGAGCTTGGGGTTCGGTTGGTGCTGACATGGTTTGTCTCCTATCGGTAAACCGGAAAGAAAGTATGCGCGCATCTGCATCTAAATGGATGTGCTGCATGGCAAGTTTCGCACATTTTTATGATATTTCAAATAATGGCCTTGAATATCACAATATGAAAAATTGCTGCAACTGCACATTTTGCCCTGCCGAAGAGACCCAAAAAACCACGCCTAGCCGCCCTACACTCGTGGGTTATGCTTTCAAGTTTTATCACTGCCACCCGCCAACGCGCCTTGGCTTTGCTGCGCCGTTGCAACGATTGGTGGCTTGGTCTATCGCCCCATCACCAAGACCGTTTTGCTGCCTTGGCACCGTTGGCAGCGGTGTTGTTGTTTATGGCGGCCATCGTGGCAGCATTTTGGTATTTACGCACCGAAGAGGCCGAGCGCGAACACGAAGCCCTGCGCCGCGATGTCGAATATGCCCAACAGCGCGTGCGTTTGCGCCTGCTAGAGCGCCAAGAGCAGGTCATGCACATGGCGCGCGATTTGGTCACCCAAACCGTGGCCGAAGACGAATTTACCCAGCGTGCCGAGGCGCTGGTTAATCAATACCCCGAGTTGCAAGCCATCACCTGGGTGGATGAATTTGGCCGTATCCATGCCAGCCACCGGGCGGCCTCTTTGCCCGCTGAATGGGCGCGTTACCCGGCAGAAGTGCTGCAAGACGACGAGACGGCGCGCACTTTTGAGATGGTGCGCGCGCAGCAACAGCCGGTCTATGCCCAGCAAACCATCCAAGCCAACCAGCACCTGCCATTGTTGCAATTGCAGGTGCCGCTGAACGTGCAAGGGCGTTTTAATGGGGTGTTGCTGGCCGAGTATTCGGTCGATGGCCTGATGCGCTATGGCACACCGACCGAAGTGCTGGCGCGCTATGCCATCACGTTTTTGGATGCCAAGGGCCAAGTGCTGGCCGGAACGCCGTTGGCGGTGCGTCCGCGTGCGCTGCTGTGGGCTGAAAAAGAGGTGCAGCATACCAACGCTTACGAAGTGCCGATTTCTCCAGTGGGCGATAGGCTGGTTTTGCGCGCGCAGGCTTATCGCACCTCTTTAGGGGTGGTGGGCAGTGGTTTATTTTGGCTGGTGGTGACGCTCAGTGCCATGACCGTGTGGATGCTGATGGCAACGTGGCGACACACCCGGCGCCGAATGCAAACCCAGCTGGCGCTGGTGGCCGAGACCAACTTTCGTCGTGCCATGGAAAACTCTGTTTTAACCGGGATGCGTGCCTTGGACATGCAGGGGCGTATCACCTATGTGAATGCCGCGTTCTGCCAAATGACCGGCTGGAGCGAGGCCGAATTGGTCGGACAAAAAGCCCCCTACTCCTATTGGCCCGAAGCCGATTACGAGAGCTTGCACCACCATTTGCAAGACGAGCTGTCGGGCAAAACCATGCCGGGCGGCTTTCAGGTGCGGGTGCAGCGCAAAAACGGCGCTTTGTTCGATGCCCGCTTGTATGTTTCGCCCTTGATTGATGCCGTGGGCAAGCAAACCGGCTGGATGACCTCCATGACCGACATCACCGAACCCAACCGTATCCGCGAGCAGCTCACGGCCTCGCACGAGCGCTTTACCATCGTGCTGGAAGCGCTGGATGCCTCGGTCTCGGTGGCCCCCTTGGGCAGCCACGAGTTGCTGTTTGCCAACAAGCTTTATCGGCAATGGTTTGGCGCACAAACCGCCGGACACTTGCAATTGGTGGCACAAGCGGGCGTGTTGCCTGCCCCCAGCACCAGCAGTGCCGAAGACGAAGACGGCCTGATGGGCTTGCCCACCGATTCTGTCACCAGCGCCCACACTGAAAACGCCGAGATTTACCTACCCGAATTGGGCAAATGGCTAGAGGTGCGTTCGCGCTACTTGAGTTGGGTCGATGGCCGTTTGGCGCAGATGGTGATTGCCACCGACATCACCCCCCGGCGCTTGGCCGAAGAACAAGCCGCACACCAAACCGAGCGCGCCCAATCGGTCAGTCGCCTGATTACGATGGGCGAGATGGCCTCCAGCGTGGCGCACGAACTGAACCAACCACTCACGGCCATCAACAATTATTGCAACGGCTGCATTTCGCGTTTGCGTAACGGCCAATTGAGCGAAGAAGCACTACTGACTGCGTTAGAGAAAACCGCGCACCAAGCCCAGCGCGCCGGGCAAATCATCCAGCGCATTCGCGCGTTTGTGAAAAAAAGCGAACCCAACCGCCAGCTGGCCGATGTCGCCAAAATGGTGGCCGAAGCCGTGGAGCTGGCCGACATTGAACTGCGCCGCCACCATGTGCGCCTGACGCACCATGTGGCAGCGCGCCTGCCGCCGGTGATGGCCGATGCAATTTTGATTGAGCAGGTGCTGATTAACCTGATGAAAAACAGCGCCGAATCCATCGCCCAAGCCAACCGCCCACCAGCGGGGCGCAGTGTGGAGTTGCGCGTGGTGCCCAAAACCATAGAAGGCCAAGCGGTGGTCGAGTTTGCCGTGCAGGACACCGGCCAAGGTTTGGCCGAAGAAACGCGCGAGCGCCTGTTTGAAGCTTTTTTCTCCACCAAGCAAGAGGGCATGGGCATGGGCCTGAACCTGTGCCGTAGCATTGTCGAATCGCACCAAGGCCGTATGCAGGCGCAGAATATCTACAATGGTTTGGAAGTCAGCGGCTGCTTGTTTTCGTTCTGGCTGCCACTGGCCAAGCCCAGCCAAGAGGCAGCAGCGCCTGCCCCCCTGAAAACCCTACCCAACCGATAGGCTCCATCGAATCATGCAGGCACAGGCATCTGCTCTTCAGATACGGCTATCGCAAAGGCCGTTGTATGTGGCTGGCGTGTTGGTGTTGACCCTGACCCTGATGGCGGCGTGGCCGGTGGCCGACTTCTTGCAGGAACGCCAACGTATTTTGGCCGATGCAGCCAGAATGGCGGTGCAAAAAAGCCAGCTCATGGGGCGCTCCTTCAGCGATACCTTTTTGGTCACTGACTATGTGCTGCGCGACGTGTTGGGCCGCGTCAATTTGGCACAGGATTTGGTCTATCCGCACCCCGATGCCAGCGTGCCTGCCCGATTAGATGCGCTGCTGAAAGAGAAAATCGCCACCGTGCCCGGTTTGAACGATTTGGTGTTGCTCAATGCCAATTGCACCTTTGTGGCTGTGGCGGTGTACCCTTTTCGCGGCACCCAAAGTCGGCAAAAATTTTGCACCGAAAGCCGGGTGCCGCCGGGGCAAAGCCTGCGTATCCAATACATGCCGCAAGATAAATCGGTGTCCAAGCGTGCAGTGGTGCTGATGTCGCGTTTGGTGGGTTCGCCCGAGGGACAGCTTGTCGGGGCGGCGATGGCGGTGATTGATTTGGAGTATGCCCAGCAATGGATTGCCGTGTTGGAGGTGGACGAAAACGATGTGCTAACGATTGTCGATACCGATGGCATCTTGCTGGCGCGCAACCCATTGCAGCCCCAGTTCTTAGGGCTGCGCGCTTCCTTGCCCGCAGGAGGGCCTAGTTTTGCCGAAGTTGGCGAGGCCAACAGCTTTGTATTTGAATCTCCGATTGACGGGCGCGAGCGGGTGTTTGGCATGAGCCGCTTAGAGCGGGTGCCGTTTGTCTCGATTGTGGGCTTGGACAAAAAGCGCGTGCTGGCGGCTTGGCAGCGGCGCGCTTGGCAGTTTAGCGCTGGGTTTTTGGTCTTGGCCTTGTGTTGTGTGGTGGCTTTGCGCGCGCACTTGGCTACGGTGCGCCAAGCCGAGGCCATGCGTGTGCTGGCGACCACCGATGCCCTGACGGGCATTGCCAACCGCAGACACCTGATTGATATTGGCAACCAGACTTTTATGGCCGCACTTCACCACGGCCATGTTTTTTCAGTCCTGATGCTGGACATTGACAAATTCAAATCCATCAACGACCGCTGGGGCCACCCTACCGGCGACCGCGTGATTCAAATCATGGCCCAGCTCATTACCGCGTCCCTGCGGCCCCAAGACACCGGTGGCCGCTTGGGGGGCGAGGAGTTTGCCGTGATACTGCCCGCCACCGATGTAAGCACCGCCTTCGCGCTGGCCGAGCAACTGCGCCAAAGCGTGCAAGCGGCGCAAGTGTTGCACAACGATGGAACCAGCGCCGTCCCCTTCACCACCAGTATTGGGGTTGCTACCTTGCTGCCGAGCGATGGTTCGTTCAATGCCCTGCTGCAACGGGCCGACCGGGCGCTCTACCGGGCCAAACACCAAGGGCGCAATTGTTCGGTGTTGGCCGAGTGGGTCTGATGCCGCCGCATCAGCCCGCCCCACCCCACACCAGTTGGCCAGCGCAGAAGCTCTACAATGGTTCTAAAGCTCACGGGTTGCCTGTTTCCGTTTTGGCGGCCACTGGTAGCATGGCCCGTTGACACTACAAATACTGTAGCAAACGTACACCCCTCAAGGATAATTGCATGAGTTTGATTCCGAAAAAAGGCACTGTTTACGTAGTCGATGACGATGAGGCTGTGCGCGACTCGCTGCAATGGCTGCTCGAAGGCAAAGATTATCGGGTACGTTGCTTTGATTCGGCTGAGTCGTTTCTGGCGCGCTACGATGCACGCGAAATTGCCTGCCTGATTGTGGATGTACGCATGGGCGGCATGACTGGCCTGGAGCTGCAAGACCGGTTGTTAGAGCGCAAATCCCCCTTGCCGATTGTGTTTATCACCGGCCACGGCGATGTACCGATGGCCGTCAACACCATGAAGAAGGGCGCTTTGGACTTTATCCAAAAGCCTTTCAATGAAGATGAGTTGGTAGCCTTGGTCGAGCGCATGTTAGACCACGCCCGCGAAGCCTTTACCGACCAACAACAGGCCGCCACGCGCGAAGCCCTGATGTCCAAGCTCACCAGCCGCGAAAGTCAAGTGCTAGAGCGCATTGTGGCCGGTCGCCTCAACAAGCAAATTGCCGACGACTTGGGCATCAGCATCAAAACCGTGGAGGCGCACCGCGCCAACATCATGGAAAAGCTGGGTGCCAACACCGTGGCCGATTTGCTCAAAACCGTGCTGGGCCAAAACGCGCCCAAAGTCTGATTTCGTTTTTCTCTTTTTTGCCCCTACACCATGACTGCCCAACTGATTGACGGCAACGCCCTCTCCCAACAACTGCGCGCCCAAGTAGCAAGCCGCGCCGCTGCCCTCAAAGCCCGTGGCACGACTGCTGGTTTGGCGGTAATTTTGGTGGGCGACAACCCTGCCAGCCAAGTGTATGTGCGTAACAAGGTCAAGGCGTGCCACGATGCCGGTTTGCATTCGGTGTTAGAAAAATACGATGCCAGCCTAACCGAGGCCGAATTGTTGGCTCGCGTGCAAGCGCTGAACAACGACCCTAGCATCCACGGCATCTTGGTGCAACTGCCCCTGCCCGCGCACATTGACGACCACAAGGTGATTGAAGCAATTTCGCCTTTGAAAGATGTGGACGGTTTCCATGTCGCCAGCGCTGGTGCATTGATGGTAGGTGAAGTCGGTTTTAAGGCTTGCACCCCCTATGGCTGCATGAAAATGCTCGAATCTATCGGCCTGAAAGACCTGCGCGGCAAACACGCCGTCGTCATTGGGCGCTCCAACATCGTGGGCAAACCCATGGCCATGATGTTGCTGGCAGCCAATGCCACCGTTACCGTCACGCACAGCGGCACGGCTGATTTAGCCCACCACACCCGCCAAGCCGATATCGTGGTGGCTGCCGTGGGTAAACGCAATGTCCTTACCGCCGATATGCTCAAGCCCGGTGCCGTCGTGATTGACGTGGGCATGAACCGCAACGACGAAGGCAAACTGTGCGGCGATGTGGACTTTGAAGGTTGCAAACAAGTGGCCAGCTACATCACCCCCGTGCCCGGTGGCGTTGGCCCCATGACCATCACCATGCTGTTGGTCAACACGATGGAAGCGGCCGAGCGCGCCGCAGGAGTTTGAACCATGAGCAGCAACAATCCCCTGCTGGATTTTTCTGACTTGCCCGCCTTTGACCGCATCACCCCAGCCGATGTGGCCCCGGCAATGGATACTCTGCTGGAGCAAGCCAGCGCCGCGCTAGAAACGATTACTGCGCCCGATTTTCCCGCCCAATGGGAGGCGATGGCCCAAGTATTGGATGTCGCCACCGAAAAATTGGGCCGTGCGTGGGCTGCGGTCAACCACCTCAACAGCGTCGTCGATACGCCAGAACTGCGGGCGGCCTACAACGCCGTGCTGCCGCGCGTGACCGAGTTTTGGACGCGCCTAGGTGCCGATGAGCGCCTGTATGCCAAATACAAAGCCTTGGACGCGCAAACCCTGAACGACGAGCAGCGCCAAGCGGTCAAAAATGCCGTGCGTAATTTTGTCTTGTCGGGGGCCGAACTGAGCGGCGCGGCCAAACAGCGCTTTGCCCAAATCCAAGAGCGCCAAGCCGAGCTGCAACAAAAGTTCAGCGAAAACGCCCTCGATGCTACTGACGCTTACGCCTACTACGCCAGCGCCGCAGAGTTAGACGGCATTCCTGAAGACGTGCAACACGCCGCCCGTGCCGCCGCCCAAGCCGAAGGCAAAGAGGGCTACAAACTCACGCTGCGGATGCCCTGCTACCTGCCAGTGATGCAGTTTGCCCACAGCAGCGCCCTGCGCGAGAAGCTCTACCGTGCCTATGTCACCCGTGCCTCCGACCAAGCCCCCGCCGAGGCATTGAAGTTTGACAACAGCGCCTTCATCCGCGAAATTTTGGCACTGCGCCAAGAAGAAGCCCAACTGCTGGGCTACCCCAATTTTGGCGAAGTCTCGGTGGTTCCCAAAATGGCGCAATCGGCCACCGAAGTCGTCACCTTCCTGCGTGACTTGGCCCAACGCGCCCGTCCCTATGCCGAAAAGGATGTAGCCGATTTGCGCGCCTACGCCGCCGAACATCTGGGTTTAAGTAACCCTCAGGCTTGGGACTGGCCCTATATTGCCGAACGTCTGAAAGAAGCCCGTTACGCCTTCAGCGAGCAAGAGGTGCGCCAATATTTCTTGGCCCCCAAGGTGCTGTCGGGCTTGTTCCACATCATTGAGACCCTGTTTGAAGTCCGCATTCGGCCCGACCAAGCCCCCATCTGGCATCCGGCGGTCGAGTTTTACCGCATCGAGCGCAATGGAGTTTTGGTCGGACAGTTCTACCTGGATATGCCCGCCCGCAGTGGCAAACGCGGTGGCGCATGGATGGACGATGTACGCACACGCTGGTTGCGCCCCGATACCGGCCAATTGCAAACCCCAGTGGCGCATCTGGTGTGCAATTTTGCCGAAGGCGTGGATGGCAAACCGGCCTTGCTCACGCACGATGATGTCATCACCCTGTTCCACGAGTTTGGCCACGGCCTGCACCATTTGCTCACGCAGGTGAACGAGCGCGATGTCTCCGGCATTGCGGGGGTCGAGTGGGATGCCGTCGAGCTGCCCAGCCAGTTTATGGAAAACTTCTGCTGGGAGTGGAACGTACTCCAAAACATGACCGCCCACGTCGAAACCGGCCAGCCGCTGCCGCGCGCCCTGTTCGACAAAATGATAGCCGCCAAGAACTTCCAAAGCGGTATGCAAACCCTGCGCCAAATAGAGTTCTCGCTGTTTGACATGCTGTTGCACACCGAACACGACCCCAGCCAAGACTTTATGCCGCTGCTGGATTTGGTGCGCGCCGAAGTGGCTGTGTTGCAGCCACCGGCCTTTAGCCGTACCGCGCACACCTTCAGCCATATTTTTGCTGGTGGTTATGCCGCAGGTTATTACAGCTACAAGTGGGCCGAAGTTCTGAGCGCCGATGCCTACGCTGCGTTTGAAGAAACTGCCAGCCCCGACGGAGCGCACAACCCCGACACGGGCCGCCGCTACCGCGAGGCCATCTTAGAAGCTGGTGGCAGCCGCCCAGCGATGGAGTCTTTCAAAGCCTTCCGGGGGCGTGAACCCAGCTTGGATGCACTGCTGCGCCACCAAGGCATGGCCTAAAAAAGCCCCCACTGCATTTTCAGTCCACCGTTAGAAAATTTTGCACCCTATGTCGCGTTCTTTGTTGGCCCCTGTGGCTTCTATGTTGCTGTGCTTGTCTGCGGGTGCGGTGCTGGCCCAACCGGTGTACCGCATTGTGGGGCCAGACGGCAAAGTGACCTTCTCCGACCGTGCGCCCAGCAACGATAGCGCTGGCACCCCCACCAAAGCTGCTGTTGGCGCTGGCGGCAGTGGTACCGCAGGTGCGGGCTTGCCATTTGCGCTGCAACAGGTCGCCAGCCGCTTTCCCGTTAATTTGTACACCGGCAGCGATTGCATCCCCTGTGATGCTGCGCGCCAGTTGCTGGTGCAGCGTGGTGTGCCCTTTGCCGAGCGCACCGTCAGCAGCAATGCCGATATAACGGCCCTGGAGCGCCTCAGTGGCCAAGCCGCCCTGCCGTTTGGCACCATTGGCAGCCAGCAGCTGCAAGGTTTTTCTAGCAGCGAATGGGCGCAGTTCTTAGACGCCGCTGGTTATCCCAAGCAATCGGCTTTGCCGCCCAGCTATCGGCGGCCAGCAGCCACCCCCTTAGCGGCTGTGAAGCCCGTAGAGCCTGCACGCGCGCCAGAGCCATCAAGCCCTGCTGCACCCGAGGACTTGGCCCCGGCCAACCGTGCCCCTGCCCCCAGCAACCCGGCGGGCATCCGCTTTTAGGCGGGCCAAGCCGAACCTTGTAGCCTGCCTGCCCGCTCGCCTACCAGCCTGCGGGCTTTTTTCAGACTTTATAACTACATAAATCCAAGGAGACTCCCCCATGACTGAAGTGCAAACTTCCACTGCGCTGGCCAGCGCCACAGAGAGCAGCGTACACGAACAACTAGAAACCGCCCTGGTGCGGTTTGAACTGGTCAACCAAAGTGCCAGCGAAGGGTTGTGGGATATGCGTTACCCCGCCGATGGCATCATCAGCGCGCAAACCCCGTTTTGGTGGTCAGACCAGTTTCGCAAGTTGGTGGGCTACCACAACGAGACGGATTTTCCCAATATCCTCGATAGTTGGGGTTCACTGTTACATCCAAATGACAAAGACCGTACTTTTGCGGCCTTTTCGGCCCACCTGTTGGATAAAACCGGCAAAACCCCCTACGATTTGGAATACCAGCTCAAAACCCGCTCGGGCGAATACCGCTGGTTTCGTGCCCGTGGCACTACGCTGCGCGATGCAGACGGCAACCCACTGCGCGTAGCGGGTTCGCTCAAAGACATCAGCGAAGAAAAACGCAAGGCCCAAGAGCTAGAAACCGCGCTCGTCCGCTTTGATTTGGTCAACCAAAGCGCCAGCGAAGGGCTGTGGGACATGGGCTACCCAGCCGATGGCAACATTGGGCCACAAACCCCGTTTTGGTGGTCAGACCAACTGCGCCGTTTGGTGGGCTATCAAAATGAGCAAGATTTTCCGAACGTACTCGATAGCTGGGGTTCGCTGTTGCACCCCGAGGACAAAGACCGCACTTTTGCGGCCTTTTCTGCCCACCTGTTGGATAAAACCGGCAAAACCCCCTACGACTTGGAATACCGCCTCAAAACCAAATCGGGTGAATACCGTTGGTTTTATGCCCGTGGCACCACTTTGCGCGATGCCCAAGGCAACCCCTTGCGCGTAGCCGGTTCGCTCAAAGACATTACCGAAGAAAAACGCCGCGCCGCCGAGTTAGACCAATCCATCGGCGTGCTGACCGAGCAGCTTAGCAACCAAACCGCCGCCATCCTGAAAAAATCGGGTTCGGTAGCTGCCGGTGCCCAAGCCCTGTGTGCCACTACCGAGCAGATGAATGCCTCGGTAGAAGAACTGACCGCCTCTATCCACTCCATCGCCCAAAACGCCAAAAATACCGATGGTGTCGCCCGTAGCACGCAAGCAGAGGCCGAATCGGGCGCGCAGGCCATCAACAAATCCATCGAAACGATGGAAGTGCTGCGCCAGTCGTCCGAGGATATGTCCGAAATCATCAAGGTGATTAGCGAAATTGCCAGCCAAACCAATTTACTGGCTTTCAATGCGGCGATTGAGGCGGCCCGTGCTGGCGAGCATGGTTTGGGCTTCTCGGTTGTGGCCGACGAGGTACGCAAACTGGCCGAGCGCTCGGCCCAAGCCACCAAAGAAATCTCCAAACTCATCAACGGCTCGGTCAAACTGATTGTGCAAGGCAGCGAGGTCTCCAAACAAGTGGGCGATGCCTTTGGCAAAATTGTGACTGGGGTGCGACAAACCAGCCAATCCATCGCGGAAGTCTCTAGCGCCGCCGAAGAGCAGCTCAGTGCCGTTACCATGATTAGCGACTCGGTGCAGCACATTGCCGAAGAAACCGAAACCGCCGCCGGAGCCGCCGAAAGCATCGACAGCGCTTGCCGCGATTTGAACGCCGGGGTGCAAAATTTGCACCAAGCGTTCTTGGCCTTCCAAGCCAAAGGTGAAGCGCTAAAGCGCTAAAGGACTTCAGGTGAGTACCGCTATCGACCCCACCCCGTTACCGGGGGGCGCTTCGGCGCGCACGGTTTACGCCTCTTTCTTGCTGGGCACCGAGGAGTTTGCGCTGGATGTGCGCCACGTCCAAGAAGTGGTCAAACGGCCTACCCAGATGGTGGCGATGCCTTTGGCCCCAGATTTTTGCTTGGGCATTTTTAACCTGCGCGGCATCATCATCCCCTTGTTAAGCACCGACCGCCTGCTGGGCTTGCCGCCGCGCCCCTTAGCGCCCGAGGCCAAGGTGGTCATTATCCACCATTTGGGCATTCGCTTGGGCCTGAGCTGCGACGATACCTGCCACGTGTTGCGCCCGCGCGGTGAAGAGTTGACGCTGTTTTCCTACCAAGACCAATCTGTTTATCGGGTGGTGGCCGGGGTACTCAAACTGAACAATGCGCTGGTGCGGGTGCTGGATTTAGAGCGTTTGATTCGGCTAGAGAACATTCCGCACCCCGAAAACACCGCCTCCACCCACGCAGCGGCCAAGGCGCGGCTGGCGCGCAGAAAAGCCATCACCTTTCGGGCGGGGGGCATCGCAATGGCCTTTCCGATTGGCAGCATCCATGAAATCGTGCGCGCCCAAGGCATAGAGGCTTCGCCGGTGCAAGACCCGCTGTGTGAGGGCGTGCTGCATATCCGCCAACACATTGTGCCCGTGGTGCAGTTTGCGGGTTTGCTAGGCTTGCCGCCAACAGCGGCAGCTACCGAGAACCCAGAACAGGTACCAGAGCAGCGCGTGGTGGTGCTAAAAATCGCCCACGGCTACATTGGGCTGCTGGTGGACAGCGTGGACTCCATCGACGTGTACACCGACGATGAGGTAATGGCCGTGCCGGTGCTGTCGCGCCAACGCGCGGCCATGTTTGCCGGTTGTATAGATTTGGGCGCGCGCGGCCATGTGTTTTTACTTAATGCCCAAGGCGTGTTTGCGCTGGACGAAATAGACCGCATCACCGGCCAGCACAGCGCCTTGTTTGTCGAGACCGAAAGCGTGCAGGTGCGCCAACACCGAGCCGCCAGCCGCATGTCGTTTTTGTGGTTCAAAGCTGGCACCGCCTTTGCCTTGCCGATGCGCGAGGTGCGCGAAATCGTGCATTGTCCATCCGATTTGATTCCGATTCCGGGTGCGCCCCAGCATATCAGCGGCATGTTCAACCTGCGCGGCCAGTTGGTCACGGTGGTGGATGTGCGTTATTTTTACCAGTTGGGCGGTGCGGTGCTGTTGCCTTCGGCTGAAGACAAAATTTTGGTGATTGACTATGGCGATGCCCTGATTGGCTTGCGCGTCGATTCGGTCGAAAGCATTTTGCACATTTACCCCGAAGACAAGTTCCCCATGCCCCAAGTTTTGCGCGGTGCGTTGGCTCCGGCCATTCGCAACGATGTGCGCGAGGTGGTGCGCGTGCCCGACAGCGGCGAGCGCCCGGTGCATTTGCTGGTGTTGGATTTGGCGCGCGTGTTGGCCCAAGTGGCCGCCACCGCCGAGGGAGAGGCCCTTGAACCCGCCTGATGTACCGCGTGGGCCGGATACACCTGAGGTGTTGGGCGTGCCGGACATGCCCGACGGCCTCGGTATGGATGCCGCCACCTTGCAGCGGGCGCTCAAGCTGGTGTACCAATACACTGGCATCACCTTGGCCGAGGGCAAAAAAACCATGCTGCAATCGCGGATGCGCCAGCGGATGCGCCAGCTGGGGCTGCCCAGTTACCGTGCCTACCTAGACTGGCTAGAAAGCACTCCGGCAGAGCGCCAGCCTTTTATTGATGTGGTAACGACGCACCAAACCACTTTTTTCCGCACGCCCAAGGTGTGGGATTATTTTCGTGAACAATTTTTGCCGCAGTATGTGCAGACGCATGGGCAAAACAGTGTTTTGCGCCTGTGGTCCGCTGCTGCCTCTACCGGCGAGGAGGCTTGCAGCATGGCCATGTGCTGCGAAGAGTTCAAGCGCCAGCAACCGCGCTTTAATTACGAAATTTTGGCCACTGACATCAGCACCGAAGTGTTGGCCCAAGCCCAACAAGGCGAGTACAGCGGGGCCACGGTCACGCACTTTCGCGCCAAGCACCCCGAGTTGTTTGCACGCTACAACCACAGCCCCTCGTCTGAGCGCTTTGTCTTGCCCAAGGCGCTAAGCCAGCGCATTCGTTTTCAGCCTTGCAATTTAATGCAGCCTCAACAGCCTTGGAAAGAGCATTTTGATTTGGTGTTTCTACGCAATGTGCTGATTTACTTCAGCCCCGAAGATGCCCGACGCATTGTGCAGCGGCTGGCCCCCACCTTGCGCCACACCGGCCAGCTCATCATTGGCGAGTCTGAATCGCTCAGCGGCCAAGAGGTGCCGTTTCAGTTTATTCAGCCACAGGTGTATCGGCGCAGTTCGTTATGAGCAGCGAGCCGCTGGTGGCACCACACTTGGTGCATGTGCGTATCGGACAGCTGGCGCTGGGCCACAGCCCGATGGTACTCAAGGCGACGCTGGGTTCTTGCGTTGGTATTGCACTGCTGTGGCCAGACAAGGCACTGTATGCTTTGGCGCATTGCTTGCTGCCCTACGCGCCGCCACAAACCGGCGCGGCCTTGGGGGGGCGCTATGTCGATCAGGCCGTGTGTTCTATGTTGCGCTTGCTCAAAGCCCAAGACAAAGATTGCGCCAAAATTCAGGCCCATGTAGCAGGTGGTGCCAATATGCGCCGCCCTGATAATCCAGAGCGCTCAGAACGCCCCACGCGCATTGCACCGCATTTGGCGGTAGGCCAGTTGAACATCCAAGCCGCAGAGAAGGTGCTAAGCCAGCAAAAAATTGCCCTGCTATCGCGCGATGTGGGCGGTTTTTGCGCCCGGCAAATCGTACTGGACTGCGCCCAAGCACAAATCAAAGTGCTGCATGTCCCCACGCCCACTTGGTAAGGTGGGCCGGATTGGCACAAGTGCGTGTTTAGGCGGTTGGTGCCGGTTGCAGTTGCAGTTCAGCCATCATTTGCTCGCGCATGATAAATTTTTGCACCTTGCCAGTGATAGTCATGGGCATGTCTTGCACGATGCGGATATAGCGCGGCACTTTGTAATGGGCGATTTGGTCACGGCAAAAAGCACGCACTTCGTCTTCTGACACGCTTTGGCCGGGCTTGGGCACAATCCAAGCGCAAATTTCTTCGCCATACTTGGCATCGGGCACACCAAACACCTGCACCGATTGCACCTGTGGGTGGCGGAACAAAAATTCTTCAATCTCGCGTGGATAGACATTCTCGCCGCCACGAATCAGCATATCCTTGGCCCGGCCCACAATGTTGCAATAGCCTTCTGCGTCGATGGTGGCCAAATCGCCGGTGTGCATCCAGCCGTCTTGCACCGCCTCTTGGGTGCGCTGTGCATCGCCCCAATAGCCTTGCATAACCGAGTAGCCACGCACCAACAATTCGCCCTTTTCGCCCATCGGCACGACTTGGCCCTCGGCATTCACCACCTTGGCTTCTAACATGGGTTGAATACGCCCCACGGTTGCCACGCGCCGCTCCAGTGGGTCCGTGGTGGAGCTTTGGAACGATACCGGCGAGGTTTCGGTCATGCCGTAGGCAATGGTGATTTCGGACAGATTCATTTGCGCCACCACACGCTTCATGGTTTCAATCGGGCAAGGGGAACCAGCCATGATGCCAGTACGCAGGCGGGACAAATCAAACTGGGCAAAATTCGGGTGGTCTAACTCGGCAATAAACATGGTGGGTACGCCATGCAGGGCGGTGCAGCGTTCCTCGCTCACGGCTTGCAAAGTGGCCGCTGGGTCAAACGATTCGCCCGGAAATACCATTGTCGCCCCCACCGAGACACAGGCCAACACCGACATCACCATGCCAAAGCAGTGGTAAAGCGGCACGGGCACGCACAGCACGTCGGTCTCGGTAAAGCGCATCGCTTGGGCCACAAAACGCGCATTGTTGACCACATTGTGGTGTGTGAGCGTCGCGCCCTTGGGGTTGCCCGTGGTGCCACTGGTAAATTGGATGTTGATGGCATCGTGGCACGACAAGGTAGCCCCGATGGCATCCAGTGTATCGAGTGCGGCACTGTCCAAAGCAGCCCGGCCTTGCTTGAGCACTTGGGCGTAGTTGAGCATACCGGGGGTTTGGGCATCGCCCAAGCGGATAATGGCTTGCAGCATCGGCAGGCGGGCGGCCTTGAGGGCACCGGGCGCACAATCGGCCAGCTCTGGGGCCAAGCGTTGCAGCATCGCTAGGTACTGCGAGCTTTTGAGCTGCTCTGCCGTGACCAGCGCCCGACAACCGGCCAGTTGCAGGGCATATTCCAACTCAGACACCCGATAGGCCGGGTTGATATTCACCAACACCAGCCCAATACGGGCCGTGGCGAACTGTGTCACCACCCATTCAACCCGGTTGGGGGCCCAAATGCCCACCCGGTCGCCCGCTTGTAGGCCTAGTGCCAGTAAACCAGCCGCCAAGGCATCGACTTGTTGTTGCAGTTGCGCCCATGTCCAACGCACGCCCTGCTCCCGAAATACCACGGCCAGCTTGTCGGGGTAACGCTGTACCGTATCGGCCAAAAATTGGGCAATGGTGGCCTGCGACAAGGTGGCATCGGTACGTCCATTGACTTGGGACAAGCCGTCCAGCGGTGCAAGGTTCCAGTCTTGGACAACAGAGGTGGTCATTATTTTGTCTCCTGCTTTGGGCTTCTGTGAAAGAATCAAATTGTGCAGATGACAAACACACCAAAATGGACAAAATGGTTGCAAAACCAACCCCGAAGAAAGCCCTTATGCTAAAAATATCGCGAGGCCCGTGGCTGCTGCTGACCCTCTCGGCTACCTTGTTGGCGGGTTGTGTCGTTGACGATCCTTACTACTACGACGATCGCCGCACCGATGCCCCCGTGTACTACCATGACCATAGCCGTACACCACACTATGTTCCGGTGCCTTATGACGATGGCCGCCCGCGCTACTACCACGACGACCGGCGGCCACGTGTGGAGCGGTATCCACCCCCCCCACATCCGCCACGCGATAGGCGTGACCAAGACCGGCGTGATCGTGACCGTGATGAGAGGAACGATCGGCATTCAGTGCGCACTGAGGTGCGTCCACACGACAATCGGCGCACCGAGGAGCTGCCCGTACGCCCACCGCCGCCCCTCAGGGTAGTGCCTAAGCCCAAGCTCAATGACGGCGACAACCGTAACTACGAGGCTCCACCACCACCGCGCTACCGTGCGAAGCCTTATGGCGATCCGAACCGCACACCTTAAAACGACTCAGGCAGGGCTACTGCAGGTGCTATGAACTGCACAAGCCCTGGGTTACGCTGGGATAGCGCAAGCGCAAGCGCAACTCTTGGCGCAAACGCTGGTTTTCTAAGCGGCGCGATTCGCTCATAAAACTGAGCAGCATGGGCGGTAGCTGTGCTTGGGCTGCCGCACGCGATAAGCGCGGCGGGCGTGGCAATCCGTACAGATCGGCTGCTGCATCAAAATAATCGCCCATTTTTAACACCGTGTTGTCACTAGCGTGGTAGATGCGCTGGGCGGCACCGCGCCACAAGGCCATACGGCAGGCACGCGCCAAATCATCGGCATGGATATGGTTGGTAAACACATCCTCACTGGCTTGCAGTACGGCGGTGCCGCGCAACAGCCGTGCCCGTGGTGTGCCGCCCTCCCGGTTGGGGGCGTAAATGCCGGGCACGCGCAAAATACTAACGCGCACCCCAGCCCGTCCTAAGCTGTGGCGCAACTGGCGTTCTGCTGCCACACGCCGCTGCGCCCGTGCGGTGGCCGGGGCCACGGGGCGGGTTTCTGGCACCCAAGCCCCAGCACAATCGCCATAAACCCCACTGGTAGAGGCATAGACCAAGGCGCGCGGCAAACGCCTCCGGCGCAAAGTACGCACCAGCGCCAGCGTGCGCGGGTCATGGTGGCCTTGGGCGGGTGGCGGGGCCAAGTGCAACACATGGGTAGCCAAGCCAGCTAAGCGGCGCAGGCTGGGCGGCTGGTCTAAGTTGCCTAGCAAAGGCGTGATGCCCGTAGCACGCAGCAGTGGCAAACGCTCGGGGCTAGAGCTGAGGGCATACACGCGCCCACGCGCCACGGCCGTGGCTCCGGCCAGACGCTGCACGCGCAGGCCAATATCACCACAACCGACAATCAGCAACCGTGGTTGCCGAAAACGTGCTGGCAGCGCGCCTTGGATTCCAGAGGAAAATTTCATAAAACACAATGAGATTTCAGGGGATGGCAACATGCCGCGGCCAACAAGGCACAATTCGGCTGTTTCACCTGTTGTTTGATTGATTCTCCAAGGATACCCACCCCCATGAGCAATGCACCTGCCCAGGTACAAATTACCGTGCAACCCAGTGGCCGCAGCTTTGCGGCCCAAGCTGGCGAAACCATTTTAGAAGCCGCCATCCGCCAAGGCGTGGGCCTGCCCTACGGCTGCAAGGATGGCGCTTGCGGCTCTTGTAAATGCCAAAAGCTAGAAGGCGAAGTGCTGCACGCCGACTACCAAGCCAAAGCCCTGAGTGCCGAAGAGGCCGCTGCCGGTTGGGTACTGACTTGCCGTGCCCAAGCCCAATCGGACGTGGTGCTGCAATCGCGCCAAGTGACGGATGAAAGTGCCTTCCCCATCAAACGGATGCCGGTGCGCGTCACCAGCCGCGTCCAACTATCGCACGATGTGATGCAACTGCAATTGCAATTGCCCGCCAATGACCCGTTCCGCTACCACGCCGGGCAATATATTGAGTTCATTTTGCGCGATGGCGCACGCCGTGCTTACTCGATGGCCAATGCGCCCCACACGCAAGCGCAAGCCCCGAGCATCGAGCTGCACATCCGCCATATGCCCGGTGGCCGCTTTACCGACCATGTGTTTAGCGCTCTGAAAGAAAAAGACATTTTACGCGTTGAAGGCCCGTTTGGCAGCTTCTACCTGCGCGAAGACACTGACAAGCCGATTATTTTGTTGGCCTCGGGTACGGGCTTTGCCCCTATCAAAGCCTTGTTGCAGCAATTGCAGTTCAAGGGCAGCCAACGCCCTGTGAGTTTGTATTGGGGTGGCCGCCGCCCGGCAGATTTGTATATGGATGCGTGGGTGCGCGAGCAGGCCGTCAGCCTGCCCCAGTTGCGCTATGTGCCGGTGGTCTCGAACGCTTTGCCCGAAGACGGCTGGACAGGGCGCACGGGCTTTGTCCATCAGGCCGTGCTGGATGATTTTGCCGATTTGTCCAGCCACCAAGTGTATGCTTGCGGCGCACCGATTGTGGTGGAATCGGCCCGTACCAGCTACACCCAAGAGCGCAACTTGCCTGCGGATGAGTTTTATGCCGATGCCTTCACCAGCGAGGCCGACAAGCACCCACAAGGCTAAATGGGGTTTACTTCAGGGCAGCACTTGCTTTTCTAAGCGCCAAATGCCGCGCAGCAAGGCATAGCTTTGTCGCTGCCCTGCCACCGATTCACGCCCCAGTTCCAGTTGCAACTCTGGCCCTTGTGGCCACTGGTAGCCCAAAGTGGTGGCGGTGCGTTGGGCGCGTTGGTAGCGGTTCAGGCGTGTCTCGGTAGCCAGCAAAGCAGCACCCGGCCCATGCAGGCGATGGCGGGCTTGTAGCTGTTCGGTGCGTAGCCCCCAATCCCAACGTGGATGAAATTGCCAACGCGCCTCTAGCCAGCCACCATACGAAGTGCCCCGGTATTGGGCATCGCCATTGGCCGAACTGAGGCCACCGTTATCGCGCCGCCCCCAAGCGGCAGCCGTCAAAATGAACGGTACGTCATGGCCTTGCCAGCGCGCGCTGGTGGCGGCCAAATCGGTGCGTCCGTCAAAACAAGCCACTTGGCCCAAGGTGCTGTGGTTACAGACTGGAGCGCTGTGGCTGTGCCCGCCTCCTAGGCTGCTGGTGCGGCTGCCGCGTCCTTCAGGCTCCAAATGGGTGGCAAAACCATCCAGTGCCAACGTGCCTTGGGCTACCGGCACGGCTGTGCCAATATGCAGTGTAGGCACTACTGGCCCTTGGGCCGCGCCCGGAAAAACCGCCCCTTTCCATAAGCCTACATCCAGTGCCAGCGGCCACTGGGCCAGCGTGCCACGCCAGCCCCATTGCACGCCATCGTCTATCCACAGGCCGTTCACGCTGGCTTGTTGTGCCAGTGGCATCAGGGCGAAGCGGTCAAAGTGGCCCGCGCTTTCTAAAACCGCTCCCATAGCAGGGCGCTGCCGTCCGGCAGTCAGTAGCCAAGTGCCGTTGCCGTAGGGTTGGCGCAGTTGCAGCCAAAAGGCTTCGGTATGGGCGCGGTCGCTGCCATGTTTGCCGACGGCGGCATAGGCTTGCCATTGCGGGTTCCAGCGCCAAGCGGCTTCTAGCACCCCATGTTCTAGCCCCCAGCCGCGCCGGTCAATGCCCGCATCGCCTTGCAATAAAAAACCATCCATGCGTGCGGAGGGCAATGCCCTATCAGCTTGTAGGTAAGTGATGGCAGCGGCTGCGCCTAAGCGTAAGCTGGCGCTGTCTTCTGCTGCCGGTGCAGTCTGGTCTATACCGCCATGCGCTGCTACCCACACAGGGCAGCTGGCCAGCCACGCCCACAGTGCGGCTTTAGGGGCGCGGCCACGGGTCAGAATGGCGGGAATCGCTAAGAAATTCATGGTCGGTAAGTGTTTTAAGAAAGGCGACGAGGTCGGATTTGTCTTGCGCGTTCAGGTCTATCAGGCTGACCAGTTCGCTTTTATGCGGGTTTTGGCGGCCATCCCCAGCGTAAGGGCCGGTGCTGATGCGGCGGCCACCAGCGGCATAGAAGTCCAGCACGTCTTCCAACGTGGCAATGCTGCCGTCGTGCATGTACGGGGCGGTCACTTCCACATTGCGTAGGCTGGGCGCACGGAAAAACCCCATATCTTTCACCAAGGCGGTCAGTTCAAACACGCCCCGGTTGGGTTCGGGGAAAGCCCCAGTTCCGCCCAGGTTGTACAGGCCGGTGTTGTGGAAGGGAGTTTCTACCACCCGACTGCTGGCATGGACGATTTGGTCATTCAAGTTAAAACTGCCGTGGCAATGAAAGCATTCGGCTTTTTCGCCAAAAAACAGCTGCATCCCGCGCGTTTCTGGGGCGGATAGCGGTGCTTTGCCTTGCAAATACTGGTCATAACGGCTATTGCCCGACAGCAGCGAGCGCTGAAAGCTGGCAATCGCTTGAATCACCTGGCCCCAATCCAACGGCGTAGCCACACCCGGAAAGGCGGCGGCAAACTTGGGCGCATACGCTGGTTCAGCGCGCAAGCGCTCCAATACCTCGGCGCGGTTGTGGTCGTTGACACCCATTTCTACCGGGTCATCGCCAAACAGCGGCACTTCCATCTGTTTTTCCAGCGTCACCAGCGAGGGGTTGGCCCAGGTCAGGGTGGCGTTATAGACCACATTGGCCAAGCCTTGGGCACCACGCGGATGCACCATGCCGGTAGAGCCTATGGCGCGCCCCAGGCCATCGGTAAAAGCCTTGTCTTGTTGGTGGCAACTGGCGCAAGATTGCTGGCCGTTGCCCGACAAACGCCGGTCGTAAAACAGATGGCGGCCCAAATCGACCTTGGCTTGGCTCATAGGGTTGGTCTCGGGCACTTTGGGCACCGGAAAATATGCCGGTAGTACCCATTGCCAACCATCGCCCGAACTTGGTACCGTATCATTCACCGATACCCCATCGCCGCCACAGCCAGCCAGCATAGCGGCCCCCGCAAGGAGGCCGCCAGCCAGCCAGCGCAGCGCAGGAGTTTTGCACTGCGCGCTGCTCATCGTGCAATCGGGCGGAAAATGGTTTGTGCCGCGCCGCCAGCAATGGGCAAACCGTTGCCCGTGCCATCGGCCTGCCAATCAAGCGCTAAGGCCCGGAAGACACCCGCGCATTCGGGGTCGGTGCCGCCCGACATACAACCAGCAGCTCCGCCCAAGTTTTTGCTTACATCATTGCCTGCCACCAAGGCTTGCACATCCAAGGCGATTTTTTGCTGCTCGGGATTAAAAGCTGCAAAATGCACTTGTGTTCGGTTGGGGGCTTGGCATTGCACGGTTTCGCCGGTAGCTGGATTGCCGAGGCAACCGGTAGAGCCTAAATGCACGGCAAAGGTTTTGGCGCTCCACTGGCCGTTGGCCCCTTCGGGGTCGGTCAATTCAATTTTACTGAACTTGCGCCCCGATTGCCAAGACCAAGCCATCGCGCCAATGTCCAGCGGCGGTTTGGCGGTGGCCACATCCGAATACAGGGTGTGGTTCAGGGCAAAGGGTACGCCCATCGTCAGTTTCAGGCCGACGTAGTTTCCGGCGGGCACCGTGCCACGCACCAGCGCATTGGTTGCTGGCGTGCCACCGTTACAAGCACCGCTCGCATCTTCTAAATCAATCAAGGTGACGCGGTCAGAACCGACGCTCAAATTCCAATCGTCATTGGCGGCTAAAGTGAGAGGCGTTTCTGTGCCATCGGCCTGCAACAGGGCCACGTTGGAGATATAAAAACGCAAATCCTTGATGTGCGCGTTGGCAGCACCCGTGCCCAAACCCGCTACCAGCGTGTTGCACTGCACCGGCGTATGGCCGGCCACCGCGACAAACTCTAATGCGACCGCGCGCGTGCTGGCGCTGCTATCGTCACCACTGCCGCCACCGCAGCCACTCAACAAAGCCAGTGCCAACACCGACAGACCACCCGAAAAACCGACCAAACCACGCTTCAACATACACATTCCAATCCAAACCGCACCGGTTGGGGCGCGCTGATAAACCCCCGCACGCCTCTATGGAAAATAGGCAATGGGCAGGCCACAGCAAACCACCGCCTAGCAAGGCAGTGCGCCAAAAAAACAGGTGTTAAAAAACGAAAAATGACAACCCCACCCGCAGGGGTGGGAATTGTGAAATCAAGGGAATAATGTCAAGCGAAGGACGGGGGGCCACGCGCTGGCATGGGCGGAGCCACCAACGCAGCAATACGGGCCGCTGGGATAGACTGCATGGCATACGCCAGCGAGCTATCGAGCAAAGAAGGCGCTGGAGCCAGAGGAGGCGGGGGAGCCAAGGGGCTTTGGCACAGCGGGCAGTCCAGCACGGTATAGCCGGACTCTACTTCGCCTTGGCTGTCTTTGAGCAGCAATTTCATGCCACCGTTCATGGAACAGACCAGTTCCATCGACTGTTGCCCAGTAAACGGAGCGGCAACGGCGGCACTTAAAGACAATACGAAACACGCCAGCACCCAGCGGATGACAAGAGGCATGGAACGAAGTTGCTGCATGGCCTGATTATTCCACAAACTGGGTAGGGCTTTAACCTATTTATCCCGATTTAGCCCAACAAGCGCGCCAACGTGAGCAACGCCAACAGCAACAACCAAACCACCACTGAGCGCCAGACTAAACCGACCACACTGCGTAAATGGCCGACTTCGGGTTCGCGGCCAGGGGTGCGGTCGCTGTCGCCGATATTGGCCTCTACTGCGATGCCCGGCGGCGCAGGCAGGGCTTCTACCTGCAATTTGAGTGCTTCGCCACCCAAGCGCACATTGATGGCCCCAGCGGTAGCGGCCAGCACCACGCCATCGTTGTCATTGGGGAAGCGTTGGGCATGGAAACGCCAGCCGTCAATCGCTTCTTCAAAACTGCCTACCACGGCAAAGCACAGCGCCGTAAGACGCGCGGGTAGCCAGTCCACCACCATCCAGCAGCGCAAAGCAAGCACCTGCAAGGCCAGACTGGTGGGAGCTGCCAAAGCGCCACGGCGTGGGGTAGCAGTGCGCGCGACAAACTCGGCCATGCGGTACAACACCGCTCCTGCTGGCCCTAAACCTAAGGCCGCCAGCAAGGAAAACCATGCCAACACCCCAAACACATGCCGATGCGCGGCCAGTACCGAATACTCAATCACATGGCGCACCATTTCGCTGCGCGGTAAATCCGAGGCATCTACCTGTTGCCACTCGGCCAGCAAGCGGCGCGCGCGTTCTTGGTCATCCTCTTCTAAGGCATCGCGCAGACGGGTAAAGTGGTGGCTAAACTGGCGAAAACCCAGTGTCAGGTACAGGATGGCCACGCTCCACAGCATGGCAAACGGCCAACCCAAACCCCAAAGCAACAACCAATGCACCGCCAGTGCCAGTAGCGCTGGCAAGGCTACGGCCATAGACCAAGCCACCCAAGCATGGTGGTGCTTGCCTGCATCAAAATTGCGCCCCACCCACAGCGCCCAAGCGCGCAATCCGGCATGGATACGGTTGTGGGCCGCCAGTGGCCGGGCCTGCTCTAGCAGCAGGGCGAACAAGATGGCAAAAAAACTCATACTGGCATCATACCCAGCAGTTTTTCTGCTGGGGGCGCTGGGAGTGGCTCAGGCTTGCAGGAAACGGTAAAAATTACGTAACATTCCGGCCGTGGCACCCCAAATGTAGTGATTTTTGTCGCCACTTTGGTAGGGCATAGAAAACCACTCGCGGCGCACGCCCTGCCAGTCAAACACATGGCGGCGGTGATTGGCTGGATTGAGTAAAAACGCCAAAGGCACTTCAAAAATCTCGGCCACCTCCTGCGGATTGGCTTGCAATTGGCATCCTGGCTGCACCAAGGCCACCACGGGCGAGACCGCATAGGCCGAGCCGGTGAAGTAGGTTGGTAAACTGCCCAGCACCTCCACCCAGTGGGGGTCTAGCCCAATTTCTTCTTGGGCCTCGCGCAGGGCCGCTGCCGTGGCCGAGGCATCTTCGGCATCCATACGCCCCCCCGGAAAAGCCACCTGCCCCGAATGGCTAGACAGGTGCAGGCTGCGCTGCGTCAGTAACACCGTAGGCTGGGGGCGCAACACAATCGGCACCAGCACCGCTGCGGCGGCTTGGGGACGGTCTAAAAAAGCCGGTTCGCGCACGACCTCGGGCTGCCAATGCCGTGGCGGTTGGGCAAAGCGCTGGCGCAGGGCAGCGGGGGTTTGCGCTGGCGCTGGTATAGCAGGCAAATGGCTGTCTATGCCCACCACAGGCACCTGTTGGGGGTCAAAGCGTGGCAATCGAGAGTGGGAGGACATTAAACACAATCCCTGACACAAAGAAAAAAGCCGCCACAGGCAAGGCTGTGGCGGCTGGTGCGCTTAAAGCGGCGCTGGGGCAGGCTTTATGCTGCTGCCACTGCTGCGGCCACGGGGGCCTTGCGCTGGGGCAGCTTTTCTTTGATACGTGCCGACTTGCCGCTGCGCTCGCGCAGGTAGTACAGCTTGGCACGGCGCACGTCACCACGGCGCTTGACTTCAATCTTGGCGATGAGCGGGCTGTAGGTTTGGAAAGTACGCTCTACGCCTTCGCCGCTGGAGATTTTACGCACGGTAAAACCACTGTTGATGCCACGGTTGCGCTTGGCAATCACTACACCTTCGTAGGCCTGTACGCGCTTGCGTGTGCCTTCTACCACGTTTACGCTCACAATGACGGTGTCACCGGGGCCAAAATCGGGGATGGTTTTGTTGAGGCGGGCGATTTCTTCCGCTTCTAGGGTTTGGATCAGGTTCATGGTTGCATCCATCGATCGTGTTCGCGCCATTATTGGCATGGTCAGGATTGACCTTGTGCCTTGCACGGGCAAGGCGGCCGAGCAGAGGATCGAAAAGCCCAAGATTATAGCGCGCCCGACAATCCGCCTAGCAGGGCCTCATCAGCGGGGTGCAATTGGCCAGCTTTGCGCGCGTTGTCGATTAAATCGGGGCGGTGTTGGGCCGTGGTTCGCAAAGATTGCTCACGCCGCCAGCGTTCAATCTGGGCATGGTGGCCTGATAGCAAGGGCGCAGGCACGGTTTGGCCTTGCCAATGTTCGGGGCGGGTGTAGTGCGGGCAATCGAGCAAACCATCGAGCGCCGGGTTAAAACTGTCGAATTGGTGGCTGCCTTCATCGCTCAGTACCCCCGGTTGCAAACGGGCTACGGCATCGAGCAGTGCCAAGGCAGCAATTTCGCCACCCGAAAGCACAAAATCGCCCAAACTGATTTGGGCATTGACGTAGCGGTCTATAAAACGCTGGTCTATGCCTTCGTAGCGGCCACACAGCAAAATCGCCCCAGCGCTGGCCGACCACTGTTCTACGGCGCTGTGGTTGAGCGCGGCCCCAATGGGCGAGAACAATACCAGCGGCACTTGGGCAGCGGGGTCTTCGGCGCGCTCGGTGCGGACAGCGAGCAGACAGCGTTCTAACGGTGCCGCCATCATCACCATGCCGGGGCCACCGCCAAAAGGCCGGTCATCGACGCGGCGGTAATTGCCTTCGGCATAGTCGCGGGGGTTCCAGCAACGCACATCGACCAAACCACTGGCATAGGCGCGCCGGTTGATGCCACTGCTTAAAAAGGGCGTAAACAGCTCAGGAAACAGGGTAATGACATCAAAACGCATGGCAGGCGGCAGTGGGCACTCAGTAATCGGGTTGCCAATCGACCACAATGCGGCGC
The DNA here is from genome assembly GCF_028686475.1 of Giesbergeria sp. GTDB lineage: Bacteria > Pseudomonadota > Gammaproteobacteria > Burkholderiales > Burkholderiaceae_C > Simplicispira. Next base: position 63,316 of record NZ_JAQUCA010000010.1, read on the forward strand.
TGCTCTAATTCGACTTTATCGACAAAGGCCGCAACAAACGGAATCATGCGTTCTAGCGGCTTGCCGCCGGGCTGCTCTTGCTCTAGCACCAACACGGTTTGTGGGCCGGTGGACATGAGTTCGCGCACTTGGCCCAAGGCTACGCCTTCGCGGTTAAACACCGCTAGGCCGATTAAATCGACCCAATAGTATTCATCTTCGGCGGGTGCTGGAAAAGCAGAGCGGGGTACAAAAATGCGCGCACCGCGCAGCGCTTCTGCTGCGTTGCGCTCGTCAATGCCCTGCGCCCAAGCGACGATGGTGTCGGAGTGCGGGCGCACTTGGCGTATGGTCAAGGCCACGGTGCCGCTGAAGGTACGCGCGCCGCGCTCGCTGGGTTGCAGATACCACTGCTTGGCGGCAAACAGGGCATCGGGCGCGGCATTGTGCGAAATGACTTTAAACCAGCCTTTAATGCCCCAAGCCTCGGCAATGCGCCCGACCTCGACGGCATCCTCGGGCAGGGCAACGGATTCCAAATTCAGGGCAGCGGACATGGCAGGGGTAAAGAAAAGAAAAAATAAAAGGCGGGTCTCGTCAGTGGCTACCGACGAAACCCGCCTTGTGTCGCTAGAAGCGATTAAGCGGCTTGTTTAGCAGCTTGCTTGATCAGGCGATCAACGGTGGGCGAAGTTTGTGCGCCCACGCCAACCCAGTAAGCCAGACGGTCTTGGGCAATACGCAGACCTTCTTCGCCGCCCTTGGCGCTGGGGTTGTAGAAGCCCAGACGTTCGATAAAGCGGCCATCGCGGCGCACGCGCTTGTCAGCAACGACGATATTGAAGAAAGGACGGGCCTTGGCGCCGCCGCGAGAGAGTCGAATGACGACCATGATGTAATCCTTGGGGTGGTGGGCTAGGACAAGCTCCCTAGGCCCGGTGTTCGCAGCGCTTGAGACACGCGACATGACCACCCGGCCAGCGACACGCTGCAAAGCCTGACATTATAACGGTGCAAGCGCATCACGGGCGCAGCCTTAAAACAGCTGCAAGCTAATCCAATAGGCAACCGCCGCCACAAAGGCGCTGGCCGGAATGGTCAAAATCCAGGCCCAAACGATGTTGCCCGCCACTCCCCAGCGCACGGCACTGGCACGTTGCGTAGAGCCTACGCCCACAATCGCACCCGTGATGGTGTGGGTGGTGGAGACGGGAATGCCCAAGCCTGTGGCCAGAAACAAGGTCAGCGCCCCGCCAGTTTCGGCGCAAAAGCCCCCCACGGGTTTGAGCTTGGTGATTTTTTGTCCCATTGTTTTCACAATGCGCCAGCCGCCGAACATGGTGCCCAGACCAATCGCCATGTAGCAAGAAATAATCGTCCAAGTAGGCGGTGCGGCATCGCTGGCCGAGGTGTAGCCAGTGGCAATTAACAATAGCCAAATGATGCCGATGGTTTTTTGGGCATCATTGCCGCCATGCCCCAAGCTATAAGCGCCTGCCGACAACAATTGCAAGCGCCGGAACCACTTATCAATCTTGTTTGGGCGGGTGCGCCGAAAAATCCAAGCCACCGCCACCATCATGAGCGAACCGAGCAAAAAGCCCAGCAAAGGCGAAACAAAAATAAACGCCACGGTTTTGAGGATGCCAGCCGAAATCAAGGCACCAGCACCCGCTTTGGCTATCACGGCACCCACAATGCCACCAATCAGCGCATGGGAGGAGCTGCTCGGAATGCCGTAGTACCAAGTGATGACGTTCCAGGTAATGGCCCCAACCAGCGCACCAAACACGACATGGGTATCGACAATGCCCGGCTGCACGATGCCTTTGCCTACGGTGGCTGCTACGCTTAAATGAAAGATAAAAATCGCAACAAAATTGAAAAAAGCGGCAAAAATGACCGCATGTGCTGGTTTGAGAACCCCCGTAGAGACCACCGTGGCAATCGAGTTGGCCGCATCATGAAAGCCGTTCATGAAATCGAACAACAAGGCCAAGGCCACCAGCATGACCACAACCCAGAGCGCAGCTTGTGCTGTTTCCATCTTGTGTTGTCCTGCCGGGCTTAGGCATTTTCGAGGACGATGCCCTCGATGCGGGTGGCGACAATCTCACATTTGTCGGAAATGGTTTCTAGGTGTTCGTACACCGCTTTGAGCTTGATGAGTTCGCGCACGTCGGGTTCTTCGCGGAACAATTTGCTCATGGCCGCGCGCAGCACGCGGTCACCGTCTTTTTCTAATTGGTCAATTTCGGCACAGGTTTTCAGTGCGGCTTCGGCGGTAGCAGGGTCGGCAATTTTGCCCAGCAGTTTGACCGCTTCGCGCACGCGCTCGCAACACTTGACGGACAAGTCGGTCAGGCGGGTGATTTCGCCTGTCATGTGTTGCAGGTCGTACAGCTCCATCGCTTCGGCCACATCTTGAATCAAATCGGCCACATCGTCCATCGCGTTAATCAGGCCATGAATTTGCTCACGGTCAATCGGGGTGATGAAGGTTTGGTGGACGGAGCGATTGACTTCGATGGTGATGACATCAGCGGCCGCTTCGGCGCTATCGACGGCTTGGCCGTATTTTTGCCGTAAATCGCTGTCACTGTAGTTGGCCACCAGTTGCGCCAGTGCGTGGGCCGCCTCGACGATGCGGTCGGCATGGTGGTTGAACATTTCAAAAAAATTGCCTTCTTGCGGCAGCAGCTTGCTAAATAGCATCAAATCTCCTAGCGAGGAATCAGGAACAATCGTTACACCATCATGACAAAAGCATGACAAATCCATGAATCCCTGAAGTGTAGCCGTGGCATCTGCCTGCTAGGGGGCTTAACGGCGCTTTCTGGCGTTGGCATCCCAATCTTTGAGTTGGGCCAACTTGTCCGCAATTTTGCTTTCTAAGCCGCGTGGCACGGGCTGGTACCAAGCGGGGGCAGCCATGCCTTCGGGCAGGTAGTTTTCTCCGGCGGCATAGGCATGTGGCTCGTCGTGGGGATAGCGGTAGGCTTGGCCATAGCCCTGTTCTTTCATGAATGGGGTGGGCGCATTGCGTAAATGGGCAGGCACTGGGCGGCTGCTGTCGCGCTGCACAAAGGCTTTGGCTTGCTGGTAGGCGTGGTAACCGGCGTTGCTTTTGGCCGCTACCGCCAAATAAAGCACCGCTTGGGCCAAGGCCAACTCGCCCTCGGGGCTGCCCAAGCGCTCGTAGCTGCTGGCGGCATCGTTGGCCAGCTGTATCGCGCGTGGGTCGGCCAAGCCGATGTCTTCCCAAGCCATACGCACGATGCGCCGGGCGATGTAGCGCGGGTCGGTGCCACCCTCTATTAAGCGACTAAACCAGTAAAGCGCCGCATCCGGGTGTGAACCGCGCACCGATTTGTGCAAGGCTGACATTTGTTCGTAGAACAGGTCGCCGCCTTTGTCAAAGCGCCGCTGTGGCAGGGTTAAGGCGTTTTGGATGAAAGCGGCATCTAAGCGTTGCACTTGCGCGACTTGGGCCGCGTGAGCGCATTGCTCTAGCAGATTGAGCAGGCGGCGCGCGTCGCCATCGGCATGGGCAATCAGGGCATCTTGGGCGGCATCGTCCCACGCCAAAGCGCCTAAGGCTTTTTGTTGGGCTTGCTGCAGCAGTTGGCGCAATTGTGGCTCGGTCAGGGCTTGCAGCACATAAACTTGTACGCGCGACAACAAAGCGGCATTGACTTCAAACGAAGGGTTTTCGGTGGTGGCCCCAATCAAGGTGACGAGGCCGCTTTCAACAAAGGGCAGCAGGGCATCTTGTTGCCCTTTGTTAAAACGATGAATTTCATCCACAAACAACAGGGTGCGCTGCCCCAGCGCCCGCTGCTGCTGTGCTTGCTCCATTGCAGCGCGAATCTCTTTGACCCCAGCAAACACCGCCGACAGGGCGATAAAGTGGCAGGCAAATGCTGTGGCCGTAAGCCGGGCCAAAGTGGTTTTTCCTACCCCCGGCGGCCCCCAAAAAATCATGGAATGCGGCTGGCCCGATTGAAAAGCCAAGCGCAGCGGTTTACCGGGGCCGAGCAGATGCGGCTGGCCAATGACTTCGTCTAAAGTTTGTGGGCGCAGGGCTTCTGCCAGTGGAATAGGTGCAACAGGCAACGACATGGCGGCAGTGGTAAAAAAGCTAATTGGAAGGACGCAACACATCGGCCCCAGCAGGAGGCTCAAATTGGAAGGTGCTGCTCGGGAGTGCGGGGTTGCTTTCTACCTGCGAAAAGCGCATCAGTGAGCGCTGCCCAAAGCTATCGACAATTTCCAGTGCGGCCAATTGTGCTTGGTCAAAGCCAATGCGTACCGCCTGCAATGGCCCGTCTTTGCTTTTGGGTTGGGCCAGAACCCATTGCAGCTTTTCTTCGCCAGCGGGCGGCGCGCTGGCCTCTAAGGAAAAATTGGCGCGCAGGGCTTTGAGGTCTGGGGCGGCGGCCAGCAAAGCCGCTGGGGTGCTGCCCAAGGCTTGCGCTTGTGCGCGTTGCGTCACTTGGTTCAAATCCGCATCGTAGAGCCACACATGTTGGCCATCGGCGACAATGGTTTGGGCAAATGGTTTTTCATAGACAAACCGAAAGCGCCCTGGGCGCTGAAACGCAAAATGGCCACTAGAGGTTTTTTGCCGCGCGGCTTGTCCGTCCTTGCCGGGAGAGGTCACTACTTGGGTAAATTGCGCCCGTCCGGTTTGGCTGCCCCGCAAAAATTGGTCTAATCTTTGCAGGCCATCATCGGCAAGTGCCAGCGGTGCCACAGCCCAGAGCAGCAAGCTGAGAATTTTTTTGTGCATTGGTCAGTAAGAAGTAAGGTAATTGTTGAAATAGCGAATTGAGAACGGGTACGATGGTGCATTCACCATTCAAAGTAGATTGCAAGGAGAGACTCGCCTATGTTCAAGCATATTCTGGTACCCGTCGATGGCTCGCCTACCTCGACGCTGGCGGTGGCCAAAGCAGTTGGGTTAGCCAAAGCCTTTGGTAGTTCCGTCACGGCGTTGTATGTGATTGACCCTTACCCGTTTACTGGCGTAGGGGCTGATTTTGCCTATGGCCAGTCCCAGTACCTGAGTGCGGCCACCGCCGAAGCCAATGCTGCCCTAGAGGCGGTGCGCCAAACCATGCAAGAAGCTGGGGTGACGGTGGAGCTGCTGTTGGGCGAAGGCCATGCCGTCCACGAAGGTGTGGTGCAAGCGCTAGAAAAAACCGGCGCAGACCTGATTGTGATGGGTTCGCATGGTCGCCGTGGCTTAGAAAAGCTGATGCTCGGCAGCGTGGCCCAGCGTGTGCTGAGCGCCGTGCATGTGCCGGTGCTGGTGGTGCGCCAGTAAGCCATATAAACCAGTTACAATCCGCGCCAACGGAAGGTTGGCAGAGTGGTCGATTGCACCGGTCTTGAAAACCGGCAGGGCTTTACCGCCCTCCAGGGTTCGAATCCCTGACCTTCCGCCATCGCATAAAACAAAGCCCGCCAACTACGTACAGTTTGCGGGCTTTTTCATTGGGCAAACGGGCGAGATACGCTAAATGGGCGGCAAGGCATGTTCCAGCGCTTGCTGTAAATCTTGCTGCAAATCGGAGGCCGCCTCTAATCCAATCGCCAAGCGCACCAGCTTACCGGGGCGCAGGTGTGGTGTCGGCAAGCTACGCAGGCCAGAGCGCTCGTAAGGCATCACCAAACTGATGGGGCCACCCCAGCTGTAACCAATTTTGAAGCAACGCAGGCTATCGCAAAAGGCATCCACTTGCTGTTGGCTGTAGCGTTCATCGACTATAAAACTAAACAAACCCGCCGCTACCCCCTCGCCACCGTGAGCGCTGCCGCACAGGGCTTGCCATTGGGCATGGCCGGGCGCATCGGGCAAGGCGGGGTGCAATACTTGCACCACGGGGGGCTGCTGTTGTAGCCAAGTTGCCAAATGGCGCGCGGCGCTGTCTTGGGCGTGGTAGCGTAGCGCTATGCTGGGCAAAGAGCGCAACAGCAACTCGGCATCATTGCCCGCAATGCCCAGCCCCAAGTGCATGTGCAACAGTTTAATTTTCAGGTGTAATGAGGGGTCGCGCGTGATGATGCTGCCCATTAGCACATCGCCGCCACCGCTGGGGTATTTGGTTAAAGCATGGGCCGATACATCGACCGCCAATTGGCCATCACCCAGCAAATCGAACGGCGCAAAAGCGATACCCGCGCCCCAAGTGTTGTCTAAGGCCGTGGTAATGCCTCGGGCTTGGCAGATACGCAGCAGCGCTGGCAAGTTCGGAAACTCCATCGTGATAGAGCCTGCCGCCTCTAACCAAACCAAGCGCGTGGCTGGGGTGATTTTGGCGGCCAAATCGGCTGGATTCATTGGGTCGTACAGGGTATGGCTGATGCCAAACTGTGCCAGCGTGGTCGCTGCCATCGCGCTATTGGGGCCATAGGCATTGTCTGGGATGAGTACCTGCTGGCCACTACGCAACAAGGCCAAAGACACCGTGGCAATCGCCGCCAGCCCGCTGGGCACTAGCACGCATTGCAAGCCACCTTCTAAGGCGCACAGGCGCTCTTCTAGGATGAAGGTGGTGGGTGTGCCGTGCAGGCCATAGGTATAGCTGCTTTTGTCTTTCCACTCGCGGCTACGCATGGCCGCTACGTTCGGAAAAATCACCGTGGAGGCTTTGTGTACCGCTGGCGCTGGGGCCATAAATCCCCCAGGGGGGTGGTAGTCGTGGTGAATCAGGCGGGTGGATAGCTTGGAGGTGTGGTCTTGCATGGCGCAATGGTACAGCGGACGTAGCGGGTAATCGACAGGCTTATTTTTATGTATATAATATGCGTCTTTCCTCAATAGCTCAGTCGGTAGAGCGCCGGACTGTTAATCCGTAGGTCCCTGGTTCGAGCCCAGGTTGAGGAGCCAAAATTTATCCGCCTTGCTGTTGCAAGGCTTTGTATGCCGATTATTCCTCAATAGCTCAGTCGGTAGAGCGCCGGACTGTTAATCCGTAGGTCCCTGGTTCGAGCCCAGGTTGAGGAGCCAAAATTTACCCGCCCTGCTGTTGCAAGGCTTTGTATGCCGATTATTCCTCAATAGCTCAGTCGGTAGAGCGCCGGACTGTTAATCCGTAGGTCCCTGGTTCGAGCCCAGGTTGAGGAGCCAAATAAAACCCCACTGCGTGTTAGCCATGCAGTGGGGTTTTTCTTTGGGATTTCTTTGGGATGCTTGGCTTAATCTAAGCGCACATCGGCCACCGGTAAGCTGCCAAAATCGGGGCGCTGCAACCAAGCCAGCACACGGGCGGCGGCCTCGTGCGCTGGGGTCAGCATTCCGGCAGCTTGCAAGGCGGCAAAATTATGGGCATCCGGAAAATCATCAGGAGCCGCGCCGCGCAATTGCAGCTGCATGTCGGTGTCTATGACACCCGGTGCCAAAGCGCAAATTTTGGCCCCGTTGGGTTTCAGGGCCTCGTCTAAGGCCACGCAGCGGCTCAAGTTGTCCAGACCCGCCTTGGCGGCACAGTAGGCCGACTGCGAAGCCATTGCCCGCCGTCCCAAGCCCGAAGAAATGTTCAACACTTTGCGCGGCACGGGCCAGCTTTCGGTAGCAGCTAGAAATGCGGCCGTCAACAACATCGGTGCTTCTAAATTGACACGCAGGGCTTGGGCCAGCGCTGCCGGGTCACTGGCCGAGAGCGGGGCAATCGGTGGGATGGTTCCGGCATTGTTTATCAGGGTGGCGCTGGCAAAAGCGCCTACCGGCTGGGCTTGTAGCCACTGGCGCAAGCGGGCTGCTGCGGTGCAGCTGTCGGCCAAATCTTGCTGCCACTGCTCTAATTTTGCTCCTTGGGCCAAGGCTTGTTGTGCCAGCCCGTCGTGGTGTTGGCGCGATAGCCCAATCAACGTGTGGTCTGGATGCAGCAGCTGTTGTGCCATTGCCAGCCCCATGCCGCGTGAAGCGCCCGTCAAAATGGTGAGATGGCCGCTCATGGTGTGTTTTTCTCCTGCTAAAAATCGGCTGGGCAAGTGTAGTGCAGCACCTGCCCCGTGCTGGGATGCACCAATTGCAAGGCGGTGGCATGTAACAACAAACGCGGCGCACGGGCCAGCGTGGCTGCATCGGCATACAAGGCATCGCCCAAAATAGCATGGCCACAGGCTGCCAAATGCACGCGCAATTGGTGCGTGCGCCCGGTCAGGGGTTCTAACTCGACGCGGGTGGTTGGGGCTTGGGTATCGGTGCTGAGTACGCGCCAGCGGGTTTGGCTGGGTTTGCCTTGGAGCGGGTCTATGACGCGCAAAGGACGGCGCTCCCAGTCGGCGGCAATGGGTAAATCAATCAATTGCCATGCGCTGGTATCGCTTGCTGCGGGTGTCCAGCATCCTTGTACGATGGCTTGGTAGCGTTTGTGGATGCGGCGCTCGGCAAAGGCGGCGCTCAAGGCGCGTTGGGTGGCCAGATTGCGTGCCATCAGCACCAAGCCCGAAGTAGCTTGGTCTAGCCGATGCACCACCAAAGCCTCGGGCCAGCAGGTTTGCACACGCGCACTCAAGCAATCTTGCTTGTCTGGTCCCCGCCCCGGCACGCACAGCAAACCAGAGGGCTTGACCAGCACCAGCAAATCGGCATCTTGATACAGGCAGGGGATGCCTTCTGGGCCAGAGGTGGGGGCCGCCGAAGGGATTACTATGCTCACAGCTCGCCCAGCAGGAGTTTTTGCACCGTGGCGCACATCTCCTCGACATCGTTGGGTTTGTGGATGAGCGCGCGTGCGCCTTCGGCGCGGGCCGCGTGTTCGATTTCGGCGGTGATGTAGCCCGAGGCCAGCGCTACCGGCAAATCGGGGCGGATGCTGAGTGCCTCGCGTACCAAATCAACCCCGCAATAACCGGGCATGTTGTAGTCTGTGACCAGCAAATCGTAGGTTTGCGGGTGAGCGCGCAGGGCAGCGGCGGCTTGGTGCGGGTCGGTAAAGCCACTGACCAGGTAACCCCGGCGCTTGAGCAGGCGCTGTACCAAAAATACCAGCGCTTTGTCGTCATCCACATACATGACATGGTGCTGGCGGCTGGGTTGCACAGGGGGTGTCGGGGGACTGGTCTCTGGTACAGGCTCTGCTGCTGGGGGGGCCAGCTCTGGTGCCAGCGCCGGAAAATACAGCGTAAAGCGGCTGCCTTGGCCGCGCACACTCTGAACATCCACGGCACCCCCGTGGGTTCGCATCACGCCATGCACCACCGATAGCCCTAAGCCCGTGCCTTGGCCCACCGGTTTGGTGGTAAAAAATGGCTCAAAAATGCGCTGCAAAATCGCGGCATCAATGCCGGGGCCGCTGTCTGAAACGCTCAACACCACATAATCGCCCAGTGCCAGCCCTAAGCGCTCGCACTGGCGTTGCTCGGGGCGCAGGGTGTGCAGTGCTACTTGTACGCTACCGCGCCCCTCGCCAATGGCATGGATGGCATTGGTACACAGGTTGAGTACGGCTTGTTCTACTTGGGTCGGGTCGGCCAGCACGGCGGGCAAGGCGCTGTCCATGTGCAGGCGCAAATCAATCGCTGGGGGCAAGGTGACGCGCAACAGGCGCTCGGTATCCGCCAACACTTCGTCTAAGGCGACACTGGTACGCCGGAGGGGTTCGTTGCGGCTGAAGGTGAGAATTTGGCGCACCAAATCGCGCGCGCGCCGTCCGGCTTTTTCGATTTCGACCAAACTCTCGTAGGCGGGCGAGCCAGAACCACAATCGGCCTTGGCCAACTCGGCATTGCCCAAAATGGCGCTGAGGATGTTGTTGAAGTCGTGGGCGATGCCACCGGCCATCGTGCCGACGGCCTGCATTTTGTGCGATTCGCGCAGTTGCACTTCTAGCTCGTTGCGATGGGCCTCGGCTTTTTTGCGCCCGGTTAAATCACGGGCAAAAATGGTGGTGGTTTCGCCTTCGGCGTGGCGCTCAAAGGAGACGCTCACTTCTACTGCCAGTTCTTTGCCGCTAATCGTGTGCGCGATGCGTTCACCCAACATGGCTTGGGTGGCCACTTGGGCAAAGGCTAACACTTGTTGGGCATCGGGCAAAAAGCGTTGTAAGGGGCTGCCCAAGGCATCGCTGGCGCTGCATTGGAACAAGGCTGCCGCTGTGGGGTTAAACACCGTGATGCGCTGGTGTTGGTCCACGCAAATAATCGCATCGAGTGAGGAGTTAATCACCGCCTCTAGCCGCCGTTCGCTGGCATGGAGTTGGGCGTTGCGTTGTTGTAATTCTTGCGCGCTTTGCTGCAAGGCTTGGCGCTCGGCCAGCAAGGGGCCTTGGTCAATCACGGCGCACAAAAATTGCCATTGGGGCGGTTCGTCGTCGTGTTGGTGCGCTTCAATCCGGGCGATATGCAAATCGCCGGTAATCTGGCCTTGCTCGCCAATCGTAAACACCACTTCAGTGGCCTCGCTGTGGCCCTCGGCCAAGGCTTGGGCAAAGGCTTGGCGCACTTGGGGGGCGTGGTCGGCACAGACAAAGGCTTGTAGCTCGGTCAGGGGGCGGTCGCGCTCGGTCGGCTGAAAACTGCGGTGCGCCATCGAATTGGCCTGTACCACCATGCCATGCTCATCCAACACCATCAGTGCCAGCGGCACGCTAGAGAACAAGGTCTCGAAGCGCTCGGAGGCGCTCTCGGCTGCCGATTCGCTGTAACGCAGCACTTTGTTTTGTGCTTCCAGCTCGGCTTGGTAAGCGCGCAACTCGGTAATCAAATCGGCCATCGGGCCGCTGGGGCGCTCGGCCAGATTGCGCCGCTCTAGCTCCTCTGCCGGTGTAGCGGGGATGGGCAAGGGTTCGGGTTCGGTGCTACGCAGCAAAAAAGCACGGTCAAGGCGGCTCATAGCAAGCAAGGCCCTGAACTGTGGTTAAACCAGTGGCCATCAAGCCTGTTGCACCAAGGCGGCATAGGCAGCTTCCTCCAGCAAGGAGGATAACTGCGCTGGCTCGGAGATGGCGATTTTAAAAAACCAACCTGCGCCCAAGGGGTCGGTGTTGGCCAAGGCAGGGTCGGCGCGCAGGGCCTCATTGACCTCTACCACTTCGCCCGCTACGGGCATAAAGACATCAGCCGCTGCTTTGACGGATTCGACCACACTGGCCACTTCGCCTTGGGCAAACACTTTGCCCACCGCAGGCAAGTCAACAAACACCACATCGCCCAAAGTCTCTTGGGCGTGGGGAGTGATGCCAACGGTAGCGGCTTGCTCGTTGGCAGCGCTAATCCATTGGTGGTCGGGAGAAAACAGCAGGTGCATGGTGACAATTGAGGGGTAAATTCAAAAACTGCACTGTAGCGGTTTTTCGTTGGGGCGCTGCAAGCCCACCAAGGCAGCCTGAACGCTTAACCCAGCAGCAAGGCATCGTCCGAGAGTTTTTCGCCGCGCACTTTTTCAAACATTTGTAGCAAATCGGGCACATCCAAACGCTGGCGCTGCTCGCCCGCTACATCCAACACCACTTGGCCTTGGTGCAGCATTACGGTGCGCTGGCCTACGTCCAGCGCTTGGCGCATACTGTGCGTCACCATCATGGTGGTGAGTTGGTTTTCAGCAACAATGCGCGCCGTCAGCTGCAGCACAAAATCAGCGGTGCGCGGGTCTAGCGCGGCAGTGTGTTCATCCAACAACAAAATGCGCGAAGGTTGCAAAGCCGCCATGAGCAAACTCACGGCTTGGCGCTGGCCGCCCGAGAGCAAACCAATGCGGTCGGTCAGGCGGTTTTCTAGCCCCAGCCCCAGGGTGGCCAAACGGGCACGAAATACCTCGCGCTGGTGCGCCTTGACGGCCCCACGCAAGCCCCGAATGGTGCCGCGCTCTTGCGCCAGTGCCATGTTTTCTTCAATCGTCAGGTCTTCACAGGTACCAGCCATTGGGTCTTGGAACACCCGTGCCACGCGCGAGGCACGCGCCCAGACGGGCTGGCGCGTCACATCGCTACCGTCAATGCTGATGGTGCCGCTATCGACGGATTGATCGCCCGAAATGGCGTTCAAGAAGGTAGATTTTCCGGCCCCGTTGGAGCCAATGACCGTGACAAATTGTCCGGCGGGGATGCTCAACGACATACCGCGCAGGGCGCGGGTTTCAATGGGCGTGCCGGGGTTGAAGGTGAGTTGCAGGTTTTGGGCGCTTAACATAGCAATTTTCTCTGGGCTTTAGTGCGAACGGCGCGCCGCCAGCTTGCGCTTGAGCTGCGGAATCACCAAGGCCACGGTGACCAACAGGGCGGTAACCAAGTTCAGGTCTTGCGCTTTCAGGCCAATAAAGTCACTGTTGAGGGCCAAGGCGATAAAGAAGCGATAGACAATCGCGCCAATCACTACCGCCAGCGTGGCCAATACCAGCTTGCGCGAGGGCAAAATGCTCTCGCCCACAATCACGGCGGCCAAGCCAATCACGATGGTGCCAATGCCCATCGAAATATCAGAACCCCCTTGGGTTTGGGCAAACAAAGCACCCGCCAATCCCACCAAGCCATTGGATACGGCCATGCCCAGTAACACCATCGCCCCAGTGTTGACACCTTGGGCGCGGGCCATGCGCGCATTCGAGCCGGTGGCGCGAATCGCCAAACCGCGCTCGGTGGCAAAAAACCAATCCAGCGCCAGCTTGGCGGCCAACACGACCACCAGCAAAATCAAGGGCCGGGCCACATAGTCGCTCAGGCTTTCAGGTTGCAGCAGCGTGAGCAGCGTCGGGTCATTGATGAGGGGCACATTGGGGCCACCCATGATGCGTAGGTTGATGGAATACAGCGCAATCATCATCAAAATGCTGGCCAGCAAGTCCATAATTTTGAGTTTGACGTTGAGCCAGCCGGTAATTAACCCCGCCAGCGCACCCGCTGCCATCGCCGCCAAAGTGGCCAGATAGGGATTGGTGCCCGAGGCAATCAACACCGCACATACAGCGCCCCCCAGCGGAAAGCTACCGTCCACCGTCAGGTCGGGAAAGCGCAGCAAGCGGAACGAAATAAACACGCCCAGCGCCACCAGGCTGAAAATCAAACCGATTTCAACCGCGCCAAGCAAAGAAAAAAGGGACATGGTGCACAGGCCAGCAAGCAAAAAACAAAGCAGGAGCCAAGCGTTGCATGGCTCCTGCACAGCAGTCGGGGCAAGCCTTACAGCACCCCATTATTTCAAAATGTTAAATTATTTTACAACTTGCGCTGCGGACTTGATGAGCGCATCCGACAGCTTCACGCCCTGCTTCTCTGCGGCACCGGGGTTGACGTACAGCTCTACCTTGGTACTGGTTTCGGGTTTGATGTCGCCGGGCTTCTCGCCCTTGAGGATGCGCGCTACCATGCGGCCAGTTTGTTCGCCCAAATCGCGGTAGTTGATACCCAAGGCCGCCACCGCGCCACGCTTGACGCTATCGGTGTCCGAGGCCACCAGCGGCAGCTTGGCTTCTTGGCCCACTTTGACCAGCGCCTCGTAGGCCGAGACCACGTTGTTGTCGGTGTTGGTATAAATCACATCCACCTTGCCAACTAAGCTACGCGCCGCGCTGCCCACATCGACCGAGCGCGGTGCTGCCGCCTCCACCAGCGTCATGCCCAACTTGGGCAGCAGCGCCTGCAATTGCTTGACCACCACCACCGAGTTGGCCTCGCCGGGGTTATAGACCATGCCGACGCGCTTGGCACCGGGCACCACCTGCTTGACCAAGTCCATTTGCTTGTCTAGCGCCAACAAATCCGACACCCCAGTGACGTTGGTTTTGGAAGGCTCCCAACTGGCAAGCAACTTGGCTGCTACGGGGTCGGTTACGGCAGAAAACACCACGGGCACGGTTTTGCTGGCGGCTACCACGGCTTGGGCCGAGGGGGTGGCAATGGCTACGATGGCATCGGGCTGGTCGCCAATAAATTTGCGCCCAATCTGCGCCGCTGTGCCGGTATTGCCTTGGGCACTTTGGTATTGCCACTTTAGGTTTTTACCGGCTTCAAAACCAGCTTCTTTGAGCGCAGCTTGCACTCCATCGCGCACGGCATCCAAGGCCGGATGCTCAACAATGGCCGTAACAGCCACCGATTTTTGTTGAGCGCTGGCCGGGGCCACTGCTGCTACCGCCAACGCCATAGCACCGAAAGCCATCCAAGGCAATTTTTTCATGAGGCAAAATCTCCAAAATAGACATGGCCTGCATCGCAGGCCTAAACGGCGCAAAGCGCCAGCGTTGGTTTACATGCCAGAGTAGTTGGGACCACCGCCGCCTTCGGGCGTGACCCAGACGATGTTTTGCGTTGGGTCTTTGATGTCGCAGGTTTTGCAATGCACGCAATTTTGCGCGTTAATTTGCAAACGCTGCGCCGCGCCGCCCTTGGCTTCATCGGGTACAAACTCATAGACACCCGCCGGGCAATAGCGCGCCTCGGGGCCAGCGAATTTTGCCAGATTGACACCTACGGGCACGCTGGCATCTTTCAAGGTTAAATGGGCGGGTTGGTTTTCGGCGTGGTTGGTGTTGCTGATAAACACGCTGGAGAGCCGGTCAAAGGTCAGTTTGCCGTCGGGCTTGGGGTAGTCAATCGGGGCGCATTCTGACGCTGGCTTGAGGTAAGCATGGTCGGGCTTGTCGCGGTGCAGCGTCCAGGGGATGTTGCCCTTGAGCAAAAATTGCTCTAGCCCGTTCATCACGGTGCCTACGGTCAGGCCCTTCTTGAACCACGCCTTGAAGTTGCGTGCCTTGTTCAGCTCAGTGTGCAGCCAGCTATTTTCAAAGGCGCGTGGGTAGGCGCTTAACTCATCGTGTTGGCGGCCAGCAACCAGCGCTTCATAGGCGGCTTCGGCGGCCAACATGCCGGTTTTGATGGCAGCATGGCTGCCTTTGATACGGCTCACATTCAAATAACCGGCATCGCAACCGACCAAAGCGCCACCGGGGAACACCGTTTTGGGCAAGGACAGCAAACCACCCGCCGTGATGGCACGTGCGCCATAGCTGATGCGCTTGGCCGGTTTGATACCCTTTTCCGCATCGCCCTCTAGGTAGTAACGGATATTGGGGTGCGTTTTCCAGCGCTGAAATTCTTCAAACGGGCTAAGGTAAGGGTTGCTGTAATCCAAGCCGGTGATAAAGCCCAGCGTGACCTTGTTGTCTTCCATGTGATACAGGAAGGAGCCGCCATAAGTGTTGCTGTCCATCGGCCAACCAGCGGTGTGCATGACAAAGCCGGGCTGGTGGCGTTGGGGGTCAATCTCCCACAGCTCTTTGATGCCGATGCCATAGGTTTGGGGGTCGCATCCAGCATCCAATTGGAACTTGGCAATCACCTGTTTGCCCAAATGACCGCGCGCGCCTTCGGCAAAAATGGTGTATTTGGCGTGCAGCTCCATGCCCAGTTGAAAGTCGCCCGTGGGTTCACCTTCTTTGCTGATACCCATGTTGCCGGTGGCCACACCTTTGACCGAGCCATCGTCGTGGTACAACACCTCGGCGGCGGCAAAGCCGGGGAAAATCTCTACACCCAAGTTTTCCGCCTGTTGCCCCAGCCAGCGCGTGACGTTGCCCAAGCTAACGATGTAGTTGCCGTGGTTCTGGAAGCACTGCGGCAACAAAAAGTCTGGAGTGCGGAAAGACGATTTTTCCCCCAAGAAGATCATCGCATCTTCGGTCACGGGCTGGTTGAGTGGTGCGCCCAACTCTTTCCAATTGGGAAGCAGCTCGTTCAGGGCTTTGGGGTCCATGATGGCTCCCGACAGGATATGCGCGCCCGGCTCAGACCCTTTTTCTAACACCACCACCGAGACATCTTGGCCTTTTTCTGCGGCCAACTGTTTCAGACGGATGGCCGTGGACAGCCCAGCGGGACCACCGCCCACCACGACCACGTCGTACTCCATCGCCTCGCGGGGGCCGTATTCGGCCAGGATTTCTTCAGGGGTCATCAAAATTTCTCGTTCAATAGGGGAGGACAAAAAGCAGAAAACCTGACGGCTTGCTGACGATTGACGTAAACGTAAAGCGAATAAAAGATTTTATGCGGTGCTTGCAATTGGTCAAGCCAGCGCAGGGCTTCTTTTTGGGCCTTGTGCCAGTATTTGTTTTATATATGTTTTTAAGTATATAAGAAGCACAAAACAATAGTTTGCTTTTATATGAAGCCCCGCTACATTCGCCGCTATGCACGATTTCGCCTTTGTTTTTGCCGGGTTTGCCGTTGGGCTGATTGTGGGCCTGACCGGCGTGGGCGGCGGCTCGCTCATGACCCCGATTCTGATTTTTTTCTTTGGCATCAAGCCCCACATGGCGATTGGCACCGATTTGCTGTTTGCCGCCTTTACCAAAATGGGCGGTACCGTGAGTTTGGCGCGCCAGCGCTTGGTGCCTTGGCGCGTGGTCGGGATGTTGTGCGCCGGTAGTATCCCGGCGGCTTTCGCTTCGCTGTGGCTGTTGAACTACCTTGGCCCCGCCAGCAGCCAAGCACAACACATTATGACCACCACTTTGGGCGTGGCCCTGTTGCTCACAGCCGCTGCCACGCTGTACAAGGTGTTTGCTTTTTCGCACGCCAAACAAGTCACTGACCATGCCAAACGGCTGGCCAATCCAGAATTAGCCACGCAGCCACGCCATTGGAGTTTGCCGGTGCTGCTGGGCGCGGTGATTGGCACGCTGGTGACGTTTACTTCGGTGGGCGCGGGGGCTGTGGGCGTGACGGTGCTGTTGTTGGTTTATCCACTGCTGCCGCTGCCCCGGGTGATTGGTGCCGATATCGCCTATGCCGTGCCACTGACGCTGGTGGCCGGTTTGGGCCATGCCTCGCTGGGTTCAGTAGATTGGAGTTTGCTGGCGCTGCTGCTGGCTGGCTCCTTGCCGGGCATCTGGGTAGGTTCGCGCTTGGTTTCGCGCGCCCCAGAGCGCTTGATTCGCTCGGCGCTTTCTGTGTTGCTCGCTTGGGCGGGTGCCAAACTGGTTTTGATTTGAGTGTTGTTTTATGTACCAATATACCGACTTTGACCGACAGTTCGTGCGCCTGCGCGCCGACCAATTCCGCGACCAATTAGAGCGCTGGCAAGCAGGCAAACTGAGCGAAGACGATTTTCGCCCACTGCGCTTGCAAAACGGCTGGTACGTGCAACGCTACGCCCCCATGTTGCGCGTGGCCGTGCCTTATGGCGAGATTGCCAGCTGCCAATTGCGCGTGCTGGCCACCATCGCCCGCGACTACGATACGCCCGAGGCTGCTGTGTTCCAAGAAGCCATGACTGGCCAAGGCAAGCTGGGCACCACCTTTCTGCCGAAAAACTGCGCCCACTTCACCACGCGCACCAATGTGCAATTCAACTGGATTCCACTGTCCAAAGCTGCCGATGTGATGGACTTGCTGGCCAGTGTCGATATGCACGGCATCCAAACCAGCGGCAATTGCATCCGCAACACCACCACCGATGCGCTGGCCGGTATTGCCGTAGATGAAGTGCTCGACCCACGCCCCTATGCCGAAATCATCCGCCAGTGGACGACCCTGCACCCCGAGTTTGCCTTTTTGCCGCGCAAATTCAAAATTGCCATTACCGGCGCTACCGAAGACCGCGCCGCCAGCGCTTGGCACGATGTAGGCCTGCAACTGGTAAAAAATGCAGCGGGCGAAGTCGGCTTTAAAGTATCGGTCGGTGGTGGCATGGGCCGCACCCCCATCACCAGCAGCGTGATTCGTGAGTTCCTGCCGTGGAACCAAATCATGAACTACATCGAGGCGATTGTGCGCGTTTATAACGAGCAAGGCCGCCGCGACAACAAATACAAGGCCCGCATCAAAATTTTGGTCAAGGCCGAAGGCCAAAGCTACTTTGATGCAGTGGAAGAGGAATTCCGCCAAATTGTGGAAATAGACGGTGGCCCCCACACCATTCCACAAGCCGAATTGGACCGCGTAGCGGCCTGCTTTGTGCCGCCCGTCTTGGCCGATGTACCCGCTGTGGACCCAGCAACCCTGAGCCAGCAACTGCAAACCCAAGCAGCCGAACACCCCGCCTTTGGCCGTTGGTTGGCACGCAACGTCCACGCCCACCAAAACCCCCAACTGCGCGCCGTCACCTTGTCGTTCAAGCGTGTCGGCCAAGCGCCCGGCGATGCTACTGCCGACCAATTGGATGCCTTGGCCGCGCTGGTCGATAAATACTCGGCCGGCGAAGCCCGCGTCACGCACGACCAAAACGTGCTGCTGCCTTGGGTACATGGCAGCCAACTGTTTGCTTTGTGGCAAGAAGCCAAAGCCTTGGGGCTGGCCAGTGCCAACGTGCAACTGCTGACCGACATGATTGCCTGCCCCGGTGGCGATTTCTGCGCCTTGGCCAATGCACGCAGCTTGCCCATTGCCGAGGCCATCACCCAGCGCTACCAAGATTTGGACGAGCTGGACGACATCGGTGAGATTGACCTGCACATCAGCGGCTGCATTAACTCGTGCGGCCACCACCACAGCGGCCATATCGGCATCTTGGGTGTGGATAAAGACGGCAAAGAGTGGTATCAAATCACCTTGGGTGGCTCCGATGGCTCGCACCTGTCTGGTGCAGCGGTAGCCGGTAAAGTGATTGGGCCATCGTTCTCAGCCGCCGAAGTGCCCGATGTGATGGAAGCCATATTGACTACCTACCGCGACCAGCGCCAGCCGAACGAACATTTTGTCGATACCGTGCGCCGCATTGGCTTGGATGCTTTCAAACAAGCTGCCAATGCAGTACGCATTCCGGTAGCCGCCTAAACCGACCGTGGAGGATGATTGCCCTATGAACTTCCAAATTTTGGCTGCTAGCAGCCACACCCCCCCCACCGAAGGCGACACCAGCGTGGTAGCTTTGGCGAACGATGCCAACGCCTTAGAGTTGCCCCTAGACGGCGTGACACGCATTGACCTGCATTTTCCCGCCTTTACTGATGGACGGGCCTTCAGCCAAGCCTACTTGCTGCGGCGTCGCCGGGGCTTTACGGGCGACATCCGCGCCACGGGTGATGTGCTGATTGACCAGTTGGTACAAATGCAGCGCACTGGTTTTAGCTCGGCCGTACTGAAAGCAGGGGTAGATGCTGGCGACGCACAGCGCCAATTTGAGCGTTTCCAAGGCTTTTACCAAGCCGATGCACTACAAACCAAACCCATTTTTGCCTTGGAGCCTTGATGAGCAGCAGTTTGCTTTCACGCGGTGCGCCCGCCAAAGCCACCACCGTCCATGCCCGCCCCAGCGCCGATTTTGCGACCAAATTGGAGCAGACCCGCGCCCTGTTGCGCCAAGCGGCCGCTTTGGGCGCACCCGGTGCCGTCACGCAAGCCTCTAGCTTGGGGGCCGAAGATGTGGTGATTACCCACCTCATCAATGCTTTGGCCTTGGATATTCCGGTGTTCGTGCTAGAAACCGGCGCACTGCACACCGAAACGCTGGCGCTGTTAGAGCGCACGCAAGCGCACTCGCGCGCGCCCATCGTCGTCTATAAGCCCGAATTTGCTGCGGTGATTCAATTCATCCGGCAAAACGGCCAAGATGCCATGTACCGTAGCATTGAATTGCGTAAAGCCTGCTGCCAGATTCGCAAAATGGAACCCTTGGCCCGCGCCTTGGCCGGTAAACAAGCTTGGATTACCGGCCTGCGACGCGAGCAATCCAACGCCCGTGCCGAGGTACCGCAAATAGACACCGCCGAAGTGGCCAGCAAAGGCTTGACCAAGTTCAACCCGCTGGCCGACTGGACGCTGGGCGACGTGTGGCACTACATCGCTGAAAATGGTGTGGACTACAACCCGCTGCACGACCAGTTCTATCCCAGCATCGGCTGCGCCCCCTGCACCCGTGCCATCAGCTTGGGCGAGGATTTCCGCTCTGGCCGTTGGTGGTGGGAAGATGAAGCCGCCAAAGAATGCGGCCTGCACGTCAAGAGTTGATTGGAAAAGCCTTATGAATGCCCGTATCGACACCTCCACGCTGAGCCACCTCAGCAACCGCCATTTGGATGCGCTGGAAGAAGAAACCATCTTCATCCTGCGCGAAGTGGCTGCCGCCTTTGAGCGCCCAGCGCTGTTATTTTCGGGTGGTAAAGACTCGCTGGTAATGCTCAAATGCGCCGAGAAAGCCTTTGGCGCTGGCCGCATCCCCTACCCGCTGTTGATGATTGACACCGGCCACAACTTCCCCGAAGTGACCGATTTCCGCGATTTCCGTGCCAAAGAACTGGGCGCAGAACTGATTGTGCGTAACGTGGAAGACTCGATGGCGCGTGGCACCGTGCGTTTGGCCCACCCCGGCGAATCGCGCAACGTGCACCAATCGGTCACGCTGCTCGAAGCGATTGAAGAATTTCGCTTCGATGCCCTGATGGGTGGCGCACGCCGCGACGAAGAAAAAGCCCGCGCCAAAGAGCGCATTTTTAGCCACCGCGACAGCTTCGGCCAATGGCAACCCAAGGCCCAGCGGCCTGAGTTGTGGACGCTGTTCAACACCCGCCTGCAACCGGGCGAGCATTTCCGCGTGTTCCCCATCAGCAACTGGACAGAATTGGATGTGTGGCAATACATCGAGCGCGAAGCCATCGCCCTGCCTAGCATTTACTACACCCACCAACGCCAAGTCATTGACCGCCGAGGCTTACTCGTGCCCGTCACCGAATTGACCCCCCCCAAGGACGGCGAAGAAGTGCTGCTGCGCGATGTGCGCTTTCGCACCGTGGGCGATATTACCTGCACCTGCCCGGTAGAAAGCACTGCCGCCACCCCCGGTGAAATCGTCATTGAAACCTTGGCCGCCGATGTGAGCGAACGCGGTGCGACCCGCATGGACGACAAAACCAGTGATGCCTCGATGGAAAAGCGCAAGAAAGACGGATACTTCTGATGACAACCCCCGACAATACCAATGACCACATTTCCGCGCTGCGCTTTATCACCTGCGGCAGTGTGGATGATGGCAAAAGCACCCTGATTGGCCGTCTGCTGGTGGACAGCAAAGCCGTGTTGCAAGACCACTTGGCTGGCGTGACACGCGGCGGCGAAACCGACTTGGCCCTGCTGACCGATGGTCTATCGGCGGAACGCGAACAAGGCATTACGATTGATGTGGCCTATCGCTACTTTGCCACCGAGACGCGCAAATTCATCATTGGCGATGCCCCCGGCCACGAACAATACACGCGCAACATGGTCACAGCCGCCAGCAGCGCCGATGCCGCCGTGGTGCTGGTCGATGCCACCAAACTCGACTGGCAAAACCCACAGTTAGAACTGCTGCCACAAACGCGCCGCCACAGCCTGTTAGTGCATTTGCTGCGCGTGCATTCGCTGGTGTTTGCCGTCAATAAACTTGATGCAGTGGCCGACCCAGCTTTGGCTTGGAAACACATCAGCGCCGCTTTAGATGCTTTTAGCGCTGCTGCGGGCATTGACGTACATACCACCGTGCCCGTCTCAGCCCTGAAAGGTTGGAACGTGGTGGATGCCCAACCCGGCTGGTGCAGCTACACCGGCCCGACACTGTTGGAAATTCTGGAGCAACTGCCCAACACCCCCACCGATACCAATTTACCTTTGGCCTTTCCGGTGCAATGGGTAGAAAAGTTCCACGACTCGGCTGTGACTACCCAAGGGCGGCGCGTGTTCTGGGGCCGGGTGGCAGCGGGCAAGGTGGCGGTGGGCACCGAAGTGCAGATTTTCCCCAGCGGGCAAAAGGCCGTGGTGGCCCAAGTGATTGACCATGCACGCCAACCCGGTAGCGTGGCCGCTGGCTTGAGTGCCGGTATCACCCTCGACCGCGAAGTGGATGTATCGCGTGGCGACTGGATTGTGGCTGCCCCGGTGGCCGCTGCGGTGGCCGAAGACGACTTTGACACCCCCGCCAGCGTCAGCCCGTGGCCGGGCCGCAAAGAACTCTCCACCACCATCGCTTGGATGGACGACGAGCCTCTGGTGGCAGGCCGCACTTACTTGGCACTGCACGGCCACCGTTGGGTCAAGGCCAAGGTGCGCCGCGTGGTACACAAACTCAACATCAATACCTTGGCCGAGGAAGATGCGACCCAGCTAGAACCCAACGCCATCGGCCATGTCGAGTTGCTGCTACAAGAAGCCTTGCCCGCCGCGCCGTTCGCACAGGCACGGGTACTAGGCTCCTTGATTTTGGTGGATACCGCCAGCCACAAAACGGCTGCGGCGGTGCTGGTGAATTAATCGTTCGCGCCATTCTCTACGGCCTCCCCCCAGCACTGGGGGGCTTTCTTTTTCCCTTTGGCGGTGAAAACTTCTAAAATTGCGGCTTTTCACCGTTCCCACAAAAAAATCTCATGACCCACGTTGTTTCCGAAAACTGCATCAAGTGCAAATACACCGATTGCGTGGACGTGTGCCCGGTGGACTGCTTCGTTGAAGGCCCCAATATGCTGGTCATCAACCCAGACGAGTGCATCGATTGCGCCGTCTGCGTGCCCGAGTGCCCGGCCAACGCCATCTTTGCCGAAGAAGACCTGCCCCCGGCTGAATTGGCCTTTATCAAAATCAATGCCGATTTAACCAACGCGCCCGGCTGGAAAGCCATCACCAAGCGCAAAGCCGCCCTGCCCGATGCCGATGCCTGGAACGGCCAGCCCGGCAAAATCAAAGAGCTGGCACGCTAAGGCGGTGCCCTAGCCCACCGCTAAAGCGCCGCTACCATGCCCGCCCGCGCTCAGGACCTCCTCACCGATGCAGTCGTGATTGGGGCAGGGCCGGTCGGCCTGTTCCAAGTGTTCCAATTGGGCTTGCAAGGTTTGCAGGCCCATGTGATTGATGCCTTGCCCGCGTTGGGTGGCCAATGCGCCCAACTCTACGGTGATAAGGCCATCTACGATATTCCAGCACTGCCTACTTGCAACGGCCATGAATTGGTGCAACGGCTGGTAGAGCAATGCGCCCCCTTCGCGCCGCAGTGGCACTTGGGCCAGTTGGTCAGTAGCCTAGCCCGACAAGCCGATGGCCGTTTTGAAGTCACTACCGCCCAAGGCACGCGCTTGCTGGCGCGCACCGTATTCATTGCCGCTGGCGTGGGGGCCTTTATGCCGCGCCCGCTGGCGCTGGCGGGCTTAGAGCCGTTTGTGGGCCAGCAAATTTTTTACGCATTCAACACAGCGGACATGCTGGCTGGGCGGCAGGTGGTGATTCATGGCGGCGGCGAGACCGCCGTGGCGCAGGTGATAGAAGTCGCCAGCTTGCCAGCAGCACAGCGCCCCAGCAGCATCACCTTGCACCACCGGCGCGATGCCTTTGAGGCTCCGCCCGATATGCTAGAGCAGCTGCACAGCCTGCGCCAACAAGGCCAAGTGCAGGTCGCCATTGGCCAAGTCACCGGCCTAGACATCCACCCAGACACCCAACAACTGCGCGCACTAACCCTCCTGACCCCAAATGGGCAAACGCAACAGCTGCCCGTCGATGTGCTGCTGGTCAAACTGGGGCTGGTGCCGCGCTTGGGGCCGCTGGCCGATTGGGGCTTGGCGCTAGAGCGCAAACAAATCGAAGTCAATACCGCCACTTTTGCCACCAGCAGCCCCGGCATTTACGCCGTGGGCGACATCGTGACCTACCCCGGCAAGCGTAAATTGCTGGTGTGTGGCTTCCACGAGGCCACCTTGGCCGCTTTTGCTGCCGCCGAATACCTTAGCGGCCAAACCCTGCCGCTCGAATACACCAGCAGCAGCACCCGGCTGCAACAACGCTTGGGCTTGTTAGAGACGGCCTACAAATCCGCAGCCTACCAAAAGCCCACTGGTTCCTTGCCCTAGAAGCAGCCTAGAATCAGCGCACCTTCTTTTTGTTCATATTTTGGGTGCATGTCTTTGTCTGTCAATGAAACCACCATGCCCCGATTGCATCTCATCGGGACACTGAGCCTATTGCTGGTTGTGACACTGGCAATGGCGGGGTTTTTTTCTTGGCAAAGCGTACAAGACCATCGTGCCTCCTTAGAGCGCATCGAAAAAGTCATCCTCCAGCAGCAGCAAGCGCGCCTCACCAGCGAAATGCGCTCGGCGGTCGATTACTTGGAGTTTTTGCGCCAGCGCACCGAGACCGTATTGCGCCAAAGCGCGGTCGAGCAAGTGGACACCGCGATGCAGATTGTCGAATCCATCTATGCGCGCGAATCGCCCCACCGCCCTGCCGCCGAGGTACAACAGCTGATACGTGAAGCCTTGCGCCCGGCGCGCTTCTTTGAAGGGCGGGGTTATTTTTTCATTGATGACTTGGATGGCCGCTTCATCCTCTTGCCCACCGCCCCCCAATACGAAGGCCGTGCAGGTATAGACAACCGCGACGATACCGGGCACTACATCATGCGCGGCCTGATAGAAGCCGCACGCAAACCCCGAGGCGAAGGTTTTTCGCGTTACCGCTGGTATCGGCCCGATGCCCCCAAAGTCATGGCCGAAAAAATTGTCTATGTGCGCCTGTTTGCCCCCTACAACTGGCTCCTTGGCACCGGCGACTACCTCTATGAATGGGAAGACCGACAAAAACAAGAAGCCATGCAGCGCCTGCGCGGCCTGCGTTTTGGCTCTAGTGGCTCGATTGGATTGCTAGAGCGCAATGGCCGCTCGCTTCTCAGTCCCAACAACCCGGCCCTCGAAGGCCAGCTGCCCGAGCAAATGGCAGCAGACGAAAAAAAGGCCCTGCAAAAATTATTGGCCACGGCCCAAGCCGGTGGGGGTTTTGTCGAATACGACTGGCCGCGCCAAGAGCCAGGCAGCACGCAGCGCACGTTGGGGCGCAAAACGGCCTTGGTCAGTAGCTATGGCCCGTGGGACTGGGTGCTGGTAACCTCGATGTTCAACGACGAGCTGCAATCGACCCTGCGCGCCGAAACCCAATCCCATCGACAAGGTGATGCAGACAACCGGCTGCGCTTGGCTTTGGTCATGTTGGCGGTTGCTACCTTGGGTGTCATGGGGTCGTTGATTTTTTCGCGCTGGTCTAAAAAATTATTCAATCGTTACCACCAAGAGCTGGAAAAAGCCCAAGCCGATTTGCGGATTGCCGCCATTGCTTTTGAGTCCCAAGAGGGCATTTTTGTTACGGACCCGCAGGGCATTATTTTGCGCGTCAACCACTCTTTTACCAGCATCACGGGCTACAGTGCCGAAGAAGTAATTGGTAAAAGCCCCTCCCTACTGAAGTCCAATCGCCACGACGATGCTTTTTACCTGCAAATGCAGCAAGCTTTGCTCAACACGGGCACTTGGTCTGGCGAAATTTGGAATCGCTGCAAAGATGGTACCGTCGCGCCCGAATGGCAGACCATTACCGCCGTCAAAACCGAAGATGGCCAAGTGACCCACTATGTCAGCACCCTGACCGACATCACCCAGCGCAAAGCCGCCGAAGAAGAAATCCGCCATCTGGCCTATTACGATGCCCTGACACAGCTGCCCAACCGCCGCTTGCTCCTTGACCGCTTGCAACAAGCCCTCATCACCAGCCGCCGCACGGGCCGCCAAGCGGCGTTGATGTTTATAGATTTAGACCACTTTAAGCTGATTAACGACACCCAAGGCCACGACAAAGGCGACATTTTGTTGCAAGAAGTGGCCCAACGCTTGCTCAGAACGGTGCGTGCTGGTGACACCGTAGCACGCTTAGGGGGCGATGAGTTTGTCATTCTGTTAGAAGAACTCAGTCCGTACATTGACGAAGCCGCCACCCAAGCCGATGCCATTGCCAAGAAAATTTTGCATGTAGTCCATCACCCGTACATCTTAGACAACAACGAGATAAAAAGCTCGTGCAGCATTGGCGTGGTGCTGTTTACCGATGCCCAAGCCAGCGCTGAAGATTTGATGAAACACGCCGATTTGGCCATGTACCAAGCCAAAGAAGCTGGGCGTCATACGGTGCGCTTTTTTGACCCGCAAATGCACGATGCGGTGGTCAAACGGGTGGCCCTGGAAAAAGACCTGCGTACCGGTTTGCAACAGCAGCAGTTGTTTTTACTCTACCAGCCGCAAGTCAACCATCTTGGCCATATTTTGGGCGCAGAAGCCTTGGTGCGCTGGCAACATCCACACCACGGCATAGTCTCGCCCGCCGAGTTTATTCCGCTGGCCGAAGAAAGTGGCCTCATTTTGCCGCTGGGCCAGTGGGTGCTGCAAGCGGCCTGCGAGCAGTTGGCACGCTGGGCGCAAGACCCAGCCCATGCCCACCTGACACTCGCGGTCAATGTCAGTGGCCGCCAATTGCACCAAGCCGATTTTGTGCAGCAGGTGCTGGACACCTTGGCCAGCACCGGAGCGCCGCCCCAGCGGCTCAAGCTCGAACTCACGGAGAGCCTGCTGCTCGACAACCCGCAAGATGCCATCACCAAAATGACAGCACTCAAGCAGCATGGCGTGGGCTTTTCTTTAGACGATTTTGGCACGGGCTACTCGTCGCTGGCCTACTTGCGCCGCTTGCCTTTAAGCCAACTCAAAATTGATGGCAGTTTTGTCCGCGATTTGGTCTCGGAGCCACGCGCCGTAGCCATTGTGCGTACCATCGTGACCTTGGCCGATAGCCTAGGGCTGCAAGTGATTGCCGAGGGTGTAGAAACCCAAGAACAGTGCGACAGCCTGGCCCGCAACGGCTGCCATACCTACCAAGGCTATTTGTTTAGCAAACCCCGTACCGTGCGCGAGCTGGAACTTTAAGGAGAATTAAGGGATAACCTTGAGCATAGATAATTGTAACTTTCTATCGTTTTCTGTTACCTTATTGTTTTTCTATTAGGAGTTCGCGCTGTGTTGTCTTTGTCCCGCCGTTTCTCGCTATCTTTGTTGGCCTGTGGTCTCGCCACCGGCCTGATGGCCCTGCCCGTGCAAGCCCAAGCACCAGAATTTGTCAGCGTTAAAGGCGACAGCGCTAAAGTACGTGAACAGCCCTCCACCAAAGCCGACGTACTCTGGGAGCTGGGCGAAGGCTACCCGCTGCAAGTGACGCAACGCAAAAATGACTGGTTACAAGTCAAAGACTTTGAAACCAGTTTGGGCTGGATTTATGCCCCACGCACCAGCAAAAAACCACACATGGTCATTACGGCCAAGGTGGCCAATTTGCGCGCTGGCCCGACACAAAAAGACAAGGTATTGGCCAAACTAGAGGCACAAGAGATTGTGCAAACCGTCAAAAAATCAGGCGATTGGGTACAAATTGAGCGCAGCAATGGCCAACAAGGCTGGATTGCCAGCCAGCTGGCTTGGGGCTGGTAAAAACGTTTTTGGCTGTTAGCAAGCGCGTACCTGCTGCACCACTGGGGCATAAGCATGGTTGAGTGGCCCATGACCGCGCCCGGTATGCACAGCTGCCCCAGCAGCCAAAGCGCCCAAAATGTAACTGCGCGCCAGCGCTACCGCCTCGGGCAAGGCATGGCCCAAAGCCAAATACACCGCCAAGGCCGCCGACAAGGTGCAGCCCGTGCCGTGGCTGTTGGCCGTAACAATGCGCGCCGATGTCCAGCGCTGCAAGTGGCCATCGGCTTGGGCCAACACATCTACCACCGCATCACCGGCTAAATGCCCGCCTTTGAGCAGCACCGCCGGAGCGCCCAAGCCCAATAAGGCTTGGGCTGCCGATGCCAACGCCTGCGCGCCCTCTATCGGCTGGCCCAGCAACAAAGCGGCTTCGTCTAAATTGGGTGTAATCACCTGCACCCGTGGAAACAATTTTTCTATCAAAACCTGCACGGTTTCGCTGGCCATCAGACGGTCGCCGCTGGTGGCTACCATCACCGGGTCTAGCACCACTTGCGCCAGTTGGCAGTGGTCAATGGCATCAGCCACCACCTGCACCACCTCGGGCGAGTGCAACATGCCAATTTTGATGGCATCCACGCCAATGTCTTCTACCACGGCAGCAATCTGTGCGCGCAACATCTCTGGCGGCACCCCATGAATGGCACGCACCCCTTGGGTGTTTTGCGCCGTAATGGCCGTGATGGCCGTCATGCCATAGCAGCCTAAGGCGCTAAAAGTTTTCAAATCGGCTTGGATACCGGCACCGCCACCACTGTCAGAGCCAGCAATCGACAAAATACGCACATAGCGGAAGCCACTGGAGGTAGGCAAGGCTGCACTGGACATAAAAGCACCTGAGAAAAATTCCATTGTGGCTTATGCGGCAAATCAAAGCCCCAACCCAGCGCTTGTGCTGTAATCTTGTCAGGACGAAACAGGGGTGTCTGCACCACAGGGCGCAGGCTGAGAAAAACCCTCCATCACCCGATCCAGATCATGCTGGCGTGGGGAGTTTTCGGCACAGGCGCTTGTCTGTTTTGTCCTTGGATTTTCCACCAACGGACAAACCGAATGATCTCTCCCTCCTCCTCCTTTGCTATTTTGGGTGCGGGCCTGATGGGGCGGCTATTGGCCGTCACGCTGGCGCAACGCGGTCATGCCATTCATCTCTACGAGGCCCAAGATGCCAGCGGCCAAGGCAGTGCCGCCCGTGTGGCTGCAGCCATGCTGGCCCCCTTGGCAGAATCGGCCATTACCGAACCCGGCGTGGTACGCATGGGCGAATACGCCCTGAGCCGCTGGCCGCAATTGCTGGCAGGCTTGTCGCAACCGGTATTTTTTCAACAAAACGGTACTTTGGTGGTGTGGCATCGCCAAGATGCCTCAGAGGCCGCCCGACTGCGGCGCTTGTTTGAAACCACCAGCCGCACGGTGGCCAGTTTGCCCGCCATGCAAGCCTTGGATGGCGCAGGCATGGCCCAGCTAGAACCCGCGCTGGCGCAACGCTTTCATCAGGGGCTGTATTTGCCCGGCGAGGGCCAATTGGACAACCGCCAACTGCTCACGGCCCTAGAGCAAGCCATGCACGCCTTGCCGGTGCAGTACCACTGGAACAGTCCACAAGCGCCCGGCCATTTTCAGCCCGGCAGCAGCGGCCAGCCCGATTGGGTGTTAGATTGCCGTGGCCTAGGTGCCCAAGCCCAATGGCCCGCACTGCGCGGCGTGCGCGGCGAGGTAGTACGTGTTTATGCCCCTGATGTGACCTTGCAACGCCCGACCCGTTTGGTGCATCCACGTTACCCCATTTATATCGCCCCCAAACAAGACCATCTGTTTGTGATTGGTGCGACAGAAATTGAATCGGATGATATGTCGCCCGCCAGTATGCGCTCGGCGCTGGAGCTGATGAGCGCGGCTTACGCAGTGCATCCCGGTTTTGCCGAGGCGCGTATTTTAGAAATTGCCACCCAATGCCGCCCCACCTTGCCCGACAATTTACCCGCTGTGCGTCAAACGGCACCACGGGTGTTAGAAATCAATGGTCTGTATCGGCATGGTTTCATGATTGCACCCGCTGTGTTGGATGTGGTGCTGGAGCTGCTGGGCACCGGCCAATCGGCGCTGGCCCCACGTTTTGATTTGCGCCTAGAGCTGCTATCCAGCGCCGCCGCCACTGCCACCGCCTAGTTCATTATGCTTATCCATCTGACCATCAACCAACAAACACACCAACTGCCCGCAGATGCCAAGGTCAGCGATGCTATCCACGCCATCGACGCCCGTCCGCCGTTTGCCGTAGCAGTCAACACGGTATTTGTTCCTAAAACCCAATACAACCAGCACCGGTTGCACCACGGCGACCGGGTTGAAATCATTTCTCCCGTCACTGGGGGCTAAGGCCATGCAAAATTCATCCTCCTCCGCCGATTCCTTGGTACTTTACGGCCAAGTGTTCCATAGCCGTCTGCTGCTGGGCACCTCGCGCTACCCTTCCCCCAGCGTTTTAGAAGCAGCGGTACAACGCGCCCGCCCGGCGATGGTCACAGCCTCGTTGCGCCGCCAAGGCAGTAACCCGGCGGAAAGCGGTCAACGTTTTTGGGAATTGTTGCGCCAATTGCAAGTGCCAGTATTGCCCAACACCGCCGGTTGTCACAGCGCCCAAGAAGCCATCACCACCGCCCAAATGGCGCGCGAAGTGTTTGAGACTCCGTGGATTAAACTAGAGCTGATTGGCGATGATTACACCCTGCAACCCGACACCCTCAATTTGGTCAGTACAGCAGAACACCTGATTCGCGAGGGTTTTCAGGTACTGCCTTATTGCACCGAAGATTTGGTGCTGTGCCAACGTTTGGTCGATGTTGGTTGCCAAGCCGTGATGCCGTGGGCGGCCCCGATTGGCACCGGACGCGGCCCGGTCAACCCTTACGCTTTGCAACTGCTACGCGAGCGCCTGCCAGTGCCGTTGCTGGTCGATGCGGGCTTGGGCCTGCCCTCGCACGCCTGCCAAGTCATGGAATGGGGTTATGACGGTGTATTGCTCAATACCGCTGTGGCCTTGGCCCAAGACCCTATCAGCATGGCGGGTGCTTTTGCCGATGCGGTACAGGCAGGCCGTGCCGCTTACCGTGCCGGAGCCATGCAAGCCCAAGACACCGCCCAACCCAGCACGCCGGTACTGGGTACTCCTTTTTGGCACCACGATAGCCCATAATGCAGCAAGCATCAGAGATTTACCCGCTGGCCAACGCCATCGTAGGGCTGCACCAAGCCAGCCTTGCGCTTTGTCAGGCGCAGCCAGTGCCTCACACCACCCAAACCGATGTGGTTTACCGTGCCGCTTTGCAAGCCTGTAGCCATTTAGGCTTTATTGCCCCGGATGCCGAATGCTTGGCGCAAGCGTGGCAAGCCCAAACGGCGCGCACTGGCCATTTTGACCCCAGCCATTGGCCCGACACTGCGGAAGATTTTGGCCTACGTCCCCCAGCCAACCGTTTTGCCCCTTGTCCGCAGGCTTTGGGGCTGTACGCCGTGCTGCCCGATGCCCAATGGGTGGGCAGGATGGCGCGTGCCGGGGTGCCCACGGTGCAACTGCGTTACAAATCTACCGATACTGGCGCGATTGCTGCTGAAGTAGCCGCTGCCGTGCAAGCGGTACAAGGCACCACAGCGCGTTTATTTATCAATGACCACTGGCAAGCCGCCTTGGCCGCTGGGGCCTATGGCATTCATTTGGGGCAAGAAGATTTAGATGCCATGCAGCTGCAAGATTTGGCAAAAATTCGGGCTGCCGGGCTGCGTTTAGGGGTCAGCACCCACGGTTATGCCGAAATGCTGCGCGCCCATGCCCTAGGCCCCAGCTATATCGCTTTGGGTGCAGTGTTTCCTACCACCCTCAAACGCATGGCCACCGCCCCGCAAGGTGTAGGCCGCTTGGCTGCCTACGTGCGCTTAATGCAACATTACCCCTTGGTAGCCATTGGTGGCATTGGCTTGGAGCAATTTCCAGCCATTTTGGCCACCGGGGTAGGCTCGATTGCCGTGGTGCGCGCCTTGGTGAGCGCCCCCGACCCAGAAGCCGCTGCGGCTACTTTGCTGCAAGCGCTGGCCTAAACAAGTCAGCCAGCGCTGCAAGCCTGCCAGCCCTTACCGAGGCGCTGGTTGGTCCACCGGAGGGGTGGCCGCATGGTTGCGGCCATTCAGTGCGGGCAACAGGGTTTTATCGACCAAGGTTTTATTGATTTCGATACCTTGGCGGTAGTAATCCGCACTGATGACCGGATCAGGGGTTTTGATGGCCAACCACAGGGTATAAAAACCTGCAAAAATAACGACGATAGGCCCGGCCAAAATCAGCCAGACATAACCAAACTTCCACCACGGTGGTGGGGATGAATCGGGTTGTTGAGAAAGTGTTGTGCTTGCCATAATTTTTCCCTCAAAATAAAATTCAACGGGGTACCAAAAAGACAGATTTTTCTGTCAAATGGGCATCGGCACCGACAGTCTGAATATCAAAATTAAATGTATGTGAACCCGCAGGCAAAGAGCCATAAGGAATCTGCAACCGCACTGGTACCCAACGCGATTGTGCGGCATCAATTTCTACCTCGGTTTCAGAGACCAATTCCAGGCCATCTAAACCACGGGCAGAAATACGATAACGCTGTGAAGTTTCTGTGGCATTCATGATTTGCAAGCGGTAGATATTTTCTAGTTTGCCACCGGCCACAATACGCGATAAGGCCGCACGGTCACGCACTACATCCACCTTCAGGGGGGTGCGCGTTACCAAACTGGCCAGCATGGCCACACACAAAGCAAGCAAAATAGCAGAATAAACCAAAACCCGAGGCCGGAAAACGCGCCGCACAATCTCGGACTGCGTCCAACCTTGGGCTACGGCGTGTTGCGTAGAAAAACGCACCAAACCACGTGCGTAGCCCATTTTGTCCATCACGGTGTTGCAGGCATCGACGCACAGACCACAGCCAATGCACTCGTATTGCAAACCATTGCGAATATCAATACCGACTGGGCATACCTGCACACACAAAGTGCAATCAATACAATCGCCTAAACCCTTGGCTTTGTAATCTACGGTTTTGTTGCGTGGGCCACGCTTTTCACCACGGAGGGCATCGTAGGTAACAATCAGGGTGTCTTTGTCGAACATGGCGCTTTGGAAGCGCGCATAGGGACACATGTATTTGCACACTTGCTCGCGCAGGAAGCCTGCGTTGCCATAGGTGGCAAAACCATAAAAACCAACCCAGAACAATTGCCAAGAACCCTGCAAGGCCATTAACTCAGACCCCAACTCTCGGATGGGTACAAAATAGCCGACAAAAGTAAAGCCAGTCCAAGCCGCTATCGCAATCCATAAAAATTGCTTGAGTGATTTTTTCCAGATTTTTTCTGCGGTCCAACCTCCGTTATCCAAACGGACACGGGCACTGCGGTCACCTTCGACCTTGTGCTCTATCCACATAAAAATTTCGGTATAAACCGTTTGTGGGCAAGCAAAACCACACCACAAGCGTCCAGCCACTGCGGTAAATAGAAACAACGATAAGGCCGAAATAATCAGCAAACCCGTGAGATAAATAAAATCTTGCGGGTAGAGTACCAAACCAAAAATATAAAAACGCCGCGCCCCAAGGTCAAATAGCACCACTTGGCGCTGACCCCATTCTATCCACGGCAAGCCATAAAAAATAAGCTGGGTCAGGAAAACCATGACCCAGCGCCAACGTGCAAACAAACCACTAATAGAACGCGGATAAACTTTTTTATGTGCCGCGTATAAAGAAATAGTTTCTTGCTCGGGATTAGATTCTGCTGCTACAGGCTTGATCGGAATGATCTTCGGCTGTTTTCCGTCAGAAGATGACATAGTGCAATATCTCAAAAATCACTGGCACTTACAGCGGGTGGTGCCCTAAGGCACCACCAAGGCTAACGAAGTTAGCGGGTAGCCGTAGCACCCGGTTTATTCGACAGACCCCAGACATAAGCGGTCAGTACGCTCAGCTGCGCTTCCGTCAACTTACCAGTACCTGCTTGTGCAGGCATTTGGTTGACCTTGCCATTATTAATCATTGCAACAATGGCTGCTTCGCCCCAGCCATGCAGCCAGATGTCATCGGTCAGGTTGGGCGCGCCTACGGCTTGCATCCCCTTACCATCGGCACCGTGGCAAGCCGCACAAGCGACAAACTTGGACTTGCCCAAAGAGGCACGCAAGGAGTCGTGTGGGCTGCCCGACAGGCTCATGACATAGTGGGCCAGGTTGCGTACATCTTCTGGCGTACCAACAGCAGCCGCCATCGGGGGCATGTTGCCGATACGGCCTTTGTGCAGGGTTTCGCTGATTTTGTCAGGGGTACCACCGTGCAACCAGTCGTTGTCCGTCAGGTTCGGGAAGCTCTTGCTGCCGCGTGCATCAGAGCCGTGGCACTGGGCGCAATTGTTCATGAACAGACGGTCACCAATGGCCATAGCCTCGGGGTCAGCAGCCATTTGCTCAGGCGATAAGGAAGCAAAACGGGCATACAAAGGCTCTAGCTTGGCATTGGCATCGGCCACTTCTTTGGCGTGGGCATTTTGTTGGCTCCAGCCTGCCTTGCCTTCGTAAGCACCCAAGCCAGGGTAGATGACCAAGTAGCCAAGGGAGAAGATGACGGTCACGACAAACATCCACACCCACCAACGTGGCATGGGGTTGTTCATTTCGCGCAAGTCACCGTCCCACACGTGGCCGGTGGTGTTGTCGCTGGCAGAGGCGACTTTTTTGCGTCCGGTCATCCAGAGCAGCAGCAAGCAGCCAAAGATACCAATCAGGGTAATTCCGGCGATAAAAACCGACCAGAAATTGCTAGTGAAGTCACTCATAGTGTGTTCTCGTTCTGGTGGTTTTAGTCTTGCAGAAACGGTAGATGCGCTGCTTCGTCAAACCGCGCTTGGTTCTTACGGGAGTAGGCCCAAACCCAAATCCCGATAAAAATCGCAAACGAAATCAACGTCACCGCAACGCGCATGGTAGTGATGTCCATCGCCAAGTCCTTTCTTACTTGAGCGCTAAGCCCAGAACCTGGAGATAAGCAATCGTGGCTTCCATCTCGGTTTTACCCTTGACTTGTTCCGGCGCTGCTGCGATTTCTTCGTCGGTGTAAGGCACGCCCACCTTACGCAAGGCGCTCATGTGCGAGCCAATGGTGTCTGGGTTGACCAGATTTTTTTCCAACCAAGGGTAGGCGGGCATATTGGACTCGGGCACCACGTCACGTGGGTTGTTCAGGTGGATACGGTGCCATTCGTCACTGTATTTGCCGCCCACACGGTGCAAGTCCGGGCCGGTGCGCTTGCTGCCCCATTGGAAGGGGTGGTCATAAATGAACTCACCCGCGACCGAGTAGTGGCCATAGCGCAGGGTTTCGGCACGGAAGGGGCGAATCATCTGCGAGTGGCAGTTGTAGCAACCTTCACGCACATAGACATCGCGCCCAGCCAACTGCAAGGCGGTGTAAGGCTGTAAGCCCTTGACCGGCTCGGTGGTGGTTTTTTGGAAAAACAGCGGCACGATTTCGACCAAACCACCAAAGGCAATCACAATCACAATCAAAACGATCATGAGGAAATTGTTGGTTTCGATGCTTTCGTGCGAGAAGCCTTTCGAGGGGCTATGGTTGTTATCAGACATGAAAATAGTTCCTCGAAGCTTAGGCGTGCGCCGGTTGGGCCGCAGGAATGGTCACGGTCACGGCACGACCGGAAGTTGCTGTCATGACCACGTTCCAGAGCATGATGGTCATGCCGGTGAGGTAGAGCACGCCGCCGGTAAAGCGAATCACGTAGAACGGATAAGTAGCCTTGACGCTTTCGACAAAGGTGTAGGTCAGGGTGCCGTCAGGGTTGACCGCGCGCCACATCAAACCTTGCATCACCCCGGCAATCCACATTGCAGCGATGTAAAGCACGATACCGATGGTAGCCAGCCAGAAGTGGATTTCAATGGCCTTGACCGAGTGCATTTTTTCTTTGCCAAACAGACGGGGCACCAGATAGTACATAGAACCCATCGTAATCAGACCCACCCAGCCTAAAGCGCCAGAGTGAACGTGGCCCACAGTCCAGTCGGTGTAGTGGCTCAGGGCGTTGACGGTCTTGATGGCCATCATGGGGCCTTCGAAGGTGGACATGCCGTAGAACGACAGCGACACAATCAGGAAGCGCAGGATAGGATCGTCACGCAGTTTGTGCCATGCACCCGACAGCGTCATGATGCCGTTGATCATGCCGCCCCAAGAGGGGGCCAACAAAATCAAAGAGAACACCATACCGACCGATTGCGTCCAGTCTGGCAGCGCGGTGTAGTGCAGGTGGTGTGGGCCGGCCCACATGTAGGTGAAAATCAGCGCCCAGAAGTGGACGATGGACAGGCGGTAGCTATAAACTGGACGGCCTGCTTGCTTGGGGATGAAGTAATACATCATGCCCAAGAAACCGGCGGTCAGGAAGAAGCCCACCGCGTTGTGGCCATACCACCACTGCACCATCGCATCTTGCACACCCGCATAAGCCGAGTAGCTCTTCATGCCACCCGCAGGAATGGCGGCACTGTTGACGATGTGCAACAAGGCCACGGCCAAAATGAAGGCACCGTAAAACCAGTTGGCCACATAGATATGGCGCACGGTACGCTTGCCAATCGTG
This sequence comes from Giesbergeria sp., assembly GCF_028686475.1. Taxonomy (GTDB): domain Bacteria; phylum Pseudomonadota; class Gammaproteobacteria; order Burkholderiales; family Burkholderiaceae_C; genus Simplicispira. The sequence goes on from NZ_JAQUCA010000010.1 coordinate 99,239, forward strand.
CCAAAGAAAACGATGGCATAAGACACCCAGACCACAGCGATCAGGATGTCAATGGGCCATTCGAGTTCAGCGTACTCTTTGCCTTGGGTGTAACCCAAAGGCAAGCTGATGGCGGCGGCCAAAATAACCAGCTGCCAGCCCCAGAAGGTGAACGAGGCTAACGGGCCTGCAAACAGGCGCACTTGACAGGTGCGTTGCACCACGTAGTAGCTGGTGGCAAACAGCGCACTGCCGCCAAAAGCAAAAATCACTGCATTGGTGTGCAGTGGTCGTAAGCGGCCATAAGTCAGCCACGGAATGCCAAAGTTGAGTTCGGGCCAAGCAAGCTGGGCGGCGATGATGACGCCAACCAGCATGCCAACCACCCCCCAGACTACGGTCATGATAGAAAACTGCCGTACAACGGTATCGTTGTAGTGCGCAGTATCTGCGTTTTTGGGTATATCCATCGGGCACCTCTTGATTTCAGAGAAAGTATTAACCGGAGAAGGCGTAGTGTTTTTGACAGCCGTCAATTATCGCGAAGAATCCGCTCTCCCTCCTGCTCAATGTTCTCAAATTGTCCACGGTAGACGGCCCACCACAAACCGAGCAAGATCATCAACACCAGCACCACAGACAAGGGAATCAACAAATACAGGATGTCCATGGGACGCTTTCTCCATTGGTTATGCAACAACTGCATGGCTGCTGGGTTGGCCTCTTGGTGCTGAAGCGGACTCCAACACCGGCAAAGGCCGAGACAGGCGGGCGGCATTGAGGACCACCAGCAGCGAACTGACGGCCATGCCCAAGCCTGCCAGCCAAGCTGGCATGTACCCGGCCACGGCCAGCGGCACGCTCAAGGCGTTGTAGCCTGCCGCCCACCACAAATTTTGGCGCACCACACGCAAGGTGTGACGCGCCAATAACACAGCCTGTGGAATGAGCCACAGGCTATCGCCCAGCACCACGAAGTCGGCCTTCGATTGTGCCAGTGCTACCGACTTGCCAAAGGCAAAAGAGACATGGGCACCGGCCAGCACCGGCCCATCATTAAGGCCATCGCCCACCATTGCCACTTGTTTGGCTTGGGCTTGCAAGGCTTGCAGGGCTTGGAGTTTGTCTTGCGGCGTGCAAGCGGCACGCCATTGGGCAATGCCCGACTGCGCGGCGATACGGGCCACGGCAGCTGGCTGGTCGCCAGACAAGAGTTGCACCTGCACGCCTGCATCGGCCAAGGCGCGCACTGCGCCAGCGGCTTGGGGGCGCAGGTCCTCTAGTAAATCAAAGCGGGCTAATTCGGCAAAGCTGCCATCGGCTTGCTGGCGTACCAAATAAACTTGCTGGGCTATATCTTCGGGCGCTGTGCTGGCATGGGTATGGCGTGCGGAACCGAGCAGCACTTGGCTGGGCGAATACTGTGCTTGGCGGTCTTCTACCCACGCCGAGAGGCCCTGTCCGGCCTGTTCTTGCACTTGCGTTACTTGCCAACGTTCTGTGTTGGTATCATTGGGCAGGGCTTTTGCTTTGGCCAACAAGGCCCGAGAAACCGGGTGCAAAGAATGACGCGCCAGCGCCGCTGCCAACGCAAGGGCGGCGTCGGCGGACAAGCCATCCGTCGGCTGCACCGCAGAGACCAACATGCCATCGCGCGTCAGGGTGCCGGTTTTATCGAATACCAAGGTATCTATATTGGCCAAGGCTTCTAAGCCCTGTAAATTGCGTACCAACACGCCTTGGCGCGCCAAAGTGCCCGCTGCCGATAGCATGGCCACCGGCGTGGCCAAAGACAGGGCGCAGGGGCAAGTGACAATCAACACCGCCACCGCCACCATCAGGGCATGGGCGGGGTCAGTGGGCCACCACCACAACGCCGCCAAGGCAGCAGCCACCAACACGGCCAGCAAAAAAGGCCGGGCGACTTTATCGGCCAGTTGGGCCAGCCGGGGTTTTTGCAAAGAGGCGCTTTCCATCAAAGCCACAATTTGACCAAAACGGGTGGCGGCTCCGGTGCCTTGTACCACCACCTCGACCGGGGCTTGCAGGTTATAACTGCCTGCCGTGACCGTGCTGCCTTCGGTACGCAAGATGGGGGTTGATTCACCGGTTAATAAGGCTTCGTCGGCCAAGGTTTGACCCACTACGATGTGACCATCGGCGGGAAAAGCCTCGCCGGGTAACACGCGCACCGTGTCGCCTGCTTGCAAGCGGCGCACGGCAACGCGCTCAAAACTGCCATCGGCTTGGCGACGCTCAACGCTGTCGGGCAGGCGGTTCATGACGGCTTCTAAGGCACCGGCAGTGCGGTCGCGCAGGCGCAACTCTAGCCAACGCCCCGTCAGTAAAAAGAAAACGAACATGGTGAGCGAGTCAAAAAAGACTTCGCGCCCAAATGGCCCACTAGGGTCAAAGGTGCCAACGGTACTGACGATAAAGGTGATGGCCATGCCCAAAGCTACGGGCAAATCCATGCTGATGCGGCGCAGGCGAATATCGCGCAGTGCGCTGCTAAAAAATGGGCCACAGGCAAACAACACCACTGGCAAAGAAATCACCCAAGAGGCCCAGCGCAACAGGGTTTCCATCTCTAAGGTGAGGTCACCCGGCGCCGCGACATAGGCGGGCCAAGCGTACATCATCACTTGCATCATGCAAAAACCAGCCACCAGCCAGCGCCACAGGGCGCGGCGGTTTTCTTGGCGGCGTTGTTCGCGTGCCAAGGCATCCATCGCGGGCAAGGCACCATAGCCAGCACGGCGCACCGCAGCCACCCATTGCGAGGGCAGCACTTGGGTGGGCCGCCACACCACGCGCGCGCGTTGGGTGGCGGCACTGACTTCGGCCTGTATAACCCCTGGCACGGCACGCAGGGCATCTTCGATGGTAAGGGCACAGGCGGCGCAGTGCATTCCCTCTAGCACCACATGGGACTCCCACGGGGTTTGTTCAGGGGCAGGGGAGGGGTTGGTTTTATCGGTGCAAGGGCGGCCAAACGCGGCCCATTCTTGCGGGTCATCCAGCAATTGGGGCGAGCTACCGCCTAGGGTAGCGCCCGCAGTAGGGGCCGGTGCCAAAATGCTATCGGAATTCGTGGACATGTGGCAAGCTTACCCCTTTTGCGTGCCATACTGGCTTGTTTGTGTTGTTTGATTGAACCATGTACCAACGTATTTTGATTGCCACTGATGGCTCCGAGCTTTCGGACAAGGCCGTGCAACAAGGTTTGGCACTGGCCGCTTTGGCCGGTGCCAGTGTGATAGCCCTGAAAGTGGTGCCACGCTACCCACGCAGCTATTTTGAAGGCGGCCTGCCGGTCGATGCCCAAGACATCGAACGCATTGAGAAACAATGGGACGAAGCCGCCCACAATTTGGTGGACAAAATCAAGGCAGCAGGCCAAGCCCAAGGGGTAGAGGTGCAGCCCTTGTTGGCCAAGTCTGACTTGGTGGCCGAGGCGATTATTGCCGCAGCCCAAAAGTACGATTGCGACTTGATTGTCATGGCCTCGCATGGACGCAAGGGTATCCAGCGCTTGTTGTTGGGCAGCGAGACGCAGCATGTGCTAACGCACTCGCATGTTCCGGTGTTGGTACTGCGCTAGAGTGCAGGCAACATCACGCCCGGCACAAGCGCTCTATCTCGCGCGAGGCCGCCACCCGGCCTTGTGCCAACAGAGTGCGGTGCTTGTCTAAGCCTTTGAGGTCATACAGGTAGTTGACCATCAGGCCATAAGATTGTTTGATCCCTTTGGCCGAGGGGTCTGCGGCCCAGTTGATGCGCTCCACCTTGGCACCGTTGCCCAAGTGGAAGCGCGCTACCGGGTCGACGGGTTTGCCAGTGGACAGTTCTGTCACCAAGTAACGTGCGGCGCAGTGCAGCAGCCACTGGCCCAAGGGAGATTTGGCCTCTAGTGCCAAAGGTTTCTCTAGGGCCGCCAGCAGCTGGCTGGCCTCTGGTGTTTGTGTGCTGTCCAGACCCAAAGCACGGGCCAATTCTGTCTGGCGCTTGGCGGAGACATCGGCCAAACAACTATGGGCATTTTTTTGCAGCCAAGCGCGCAAGCCCGGAATGGGCGACAGGGTGGCAAAAGTGCGTAAGCGCGGAAACTCTGCCGAGAGCGTCTCCACCACATGCTTGATGAGGGAGTCGCCAAAACTGACCCCGCGTAGCCCGGTTTGGGTGTTGCTAATCGAGTAAAAAATGGCCGTACTGGCGCGCGTGATGTCCACCGGTGCAGCTGTTTCATCCAGCAAGGGGGTGATGGAGTCGGACAATTGGTTCACCAAGGCCACTTCGACAAAAATCAGTGGCTCTTGCGGCAGGCTGGGATGGAAAAAGCCGTAGCAGCGCCGGTCGCTGTCCAAGCGGTTTTTCAGGTCGCTCCAACTGCGGATGTCATGCACGGCTTCGTATTGGATGAGCTTTTCGAGCAGCGAGGCGGGCGAATCCCACGAGAGGCGGCGCAATTCTAAAAATGCTACGTCAAACCAGGTAGAGAACAATTGCTCTAAATCGGCATCCAGTGCCAGCAGGCGTTTGTCGTTTTTGAGATGGGGCAGCAGTTCGGCACGCAAATCGACCAAAAAACGCATTCCACCGGGAAAGACGACAAAACGTTGCAATAAGCGTGTGCGCGGCGAGACCAAAGCACGGCGCAGGGCGATTTCGGCTTGGGCCTCGTTTTCGGTGCCTACGGCCACTTCGTAGCCTTGACCTGCGGCTTGTACCCGTGCAGCATCGGCGGTAAATTGTTCGCACAGCAGCCACCACAGGTCTTGGCGTTCTTCGGGGCGGGCTTGGAGGTACCACGCTGCTACGGTTTGGGCGTGGCGGGCACCTTCTACCTCACTGACTTGGGGGGTGGCAGCGGCTTGCAAATCAATTAGCAGCTTACGCAAGGCACGCGGTGACAGGGCTTCTTGACCGCGCCGCAAAGTGGCTTGCAGGCGCTCGTGGGTGTTGCGGGGCATGGGCAAAATCTCCTCTCTGGCTGGGCAGCATAGAGAATACAGGACGGAGCAGTCTAGCCAAGCGTGCGGGCACAAAAAATAGGTGGTTTATCCCGCCTAATGGGTTCGGCGTGGAGTGGGAGCGCTGCCTAGCGCCGTCCAGATTTTCCCAGCGCTGGTTTACTGCTGCTGCCCTTGCCGCTCTCGCGCGGGGGCAGTCCGGTATGTTGCGTTAGCACCCGACCTTTCATGGGCTTGCTGGGCGCAGTGGCCTTGCCCGGCGTGGAGTTGGTGCGCCGGGCGCTTTGGTAAGCCCCATCGGTGACGGGTTGGAAGGTGGGGATGAGGTGGTGCTTGCCATTGCCAATCAAATCAGCCCGGCCCAAGGTTTTGAGGGCCTCGCGCAGTAGCGGCCAGTTGTTGGGGTCGTGGTAGCGCAAAAAGGCTTTGTGCAAACGGCGGCGCTTGTCGCCGCGCACAATGTCCACGCGCTCGCTGCGCTCATCGCGGTGGATGCCTGCCAGCGGATTGAGGTTGCTATGGTACATGGCGGTGGCAGTCGCCATCGGGCTGGGGTAAAAGGTTTGCACTTGGTCGGCACGGAAGCCGTTTTTCTTGAGCCAGAGCGCCAAGTGCATCATGTCCTCATCGCTGGTGCCGGGGTGGGCGGCAATGAAATAGGGAATCAGGAATTGCTTTTTGCCCGCTTCTTCGCTGAACTTATCAAACAGCTGTTTGAACTTGTCGTAGCTGCCAATGCCGGGCTTCATCATTTTGGACAGTGGGCCTTGCTGGGTATGCTCGGGGGCAATTTTGAGGTAACCGCCCACATGGTGCTGCACCAGCTCGCGCACGTATTCGGGCGATTTGACGGCCAAGTCGTAGCGCAAACCAGAGCCAATCAAAATTTTCTTGATACCTTTGAGCGCCCGCGCCCGGCGGTAAATTTGAATCAGCGGGTCGTGGTTGGTGGTCAGGTTTTGGCAAATGCCGGGATAGACGCAACTGGGTTTGCGGCAAGCGGCCTCTATCTCGGGGCTTTTACAGCCCAAGCGGTACATATTGGCCGTGGGGCCGCCTAAATCCGAAATGGTGCCAGTAAAGCCTTTGACCTTGTCGCGGATGTCTTCGATTTCGTGGATGATGGAGTCTTCGGAACGGCTTTGGATGATGCGGCCTTCGTGCTCGGTGATAGAGCAGAAGGTGCAACCGCCAAAACAGCCGCGCATGATGTTGACGCTGAGGCGAATCATTTCCCAAGCTGGGATTTTGGTGGCGCCGTCGTGGCTACCATTTTCATCGGCGTAGCTGGGGTGTGGGCTGCGCGCGTAGGGCAGGCCAAACACCCAGTCCATCTCTGCCGTGGTCAGCGGGATAGGGGGCGGGTTGATCCAGACATCGCGTGCGGTGTGGCCTTCGCCGTGGGCTTGTACCAAGGCGCGGGCGTTACCGGGGTTGGTTTCTAGGTGCAACACGCGGTTGGCGTGGGCGTATAAAACCGGGTCGGATTTGACTTGCTCGTAACTGGGCAGCCGAATCACAGTGCGGTTGCGTGGTGGCAACTTGAGCTTGCCTTGCAAAGCCGGATTGGGCGCAAAGTGGATGGGCTGCGCGGTGGGCGCTGGTGCCGTGGCGTTGCCATCTTCTGGGTTGCAACTGCTGCCTTGGGCGGCGGCTTGTTCGCTGGTGGTTTGGTAGGGGTTGATGTGCGCCTCGACGGGGCCGGGCTGATCAACCTCGGTCGAATCCAGCTCAAACCAACCGGCTTCTGAATGGCGGCAGACAAAGGCGGTGCCGCGCACATCGGTGATGCTCTCTACCGGCTCGCGTGCGGCAATGCGGTGTGCTACCTCGACCAAGGCGCGCTCGGCATTGCCATAGAGCAACAAATCACATTTGGCATCGACCACAATGCTGCGACGCACTTTGTCGCTCCAGTAGTCGTAATGGGCGATGCGGCGCAAGCTGCCTTCAATACCGCCCAAGATGATAGGCACGTCTTTATAGGCTTCGCGGCAACGCTGGCTATAAACGATGGCAGCGCGGTCGGGGCGTTTGCCGCCCACATCGCCGGGCGTGTAGGCATCGTCGGTGCGGATTTTGCGGTCTGCCGTGTAGCGGTTAATCATCGAATCCATATTGCCCGCCGTCACGCCCCAAAACAAATTGGGCTTGCCCAGGGCTTTGAAGGCTTCGGCGCTGTGCCAATCGGGTTGGGCAATGATGCCGACACGAAAGCCCTGCGCTTCTAGCACGCGGCCAATCACCGCCATGCCAAAGCTGGGGTGATCGACATAGGCATCGCCCGTGACCAGTACGATGTCGCAACTGTCCCAACCGAGTTGCTCCATCTCGGCCCGGCTCATGGGCAGGAACGGTGCCGTGCCAAAGCGCTTGGCCCAATAGGGGCGGTAGCTGCTCAGGGGCTTGGCAGCGCGCGCAAAAAAGGAAACGTCAACCGGGGCGTTCATGAAGATGGTGGGGGAGGTGGGGGAGGAAGTGGCTGATTTTACGGCCGCAGCCCTTGTCCGTGCTGCTTTGGGGCTACTGGGGTGTAGCAGCAGGCAACCAACAGATGTGCCACACTGGCATTTTTTTAAGTAGCCTATCTATGCTGATACAACTGACCTATGCCAGCCGCTGTGCCAAAATTTTGGGGCCGGCCGATGTGAAGGATATTTTGGCGACCTCGCAGCGCAACAATGCCATCTTGGGGGTGACCGGTGCTTTGTGCATTAACAACGGCATCTTCTTGCAGCAGCTTGAAGGCGACCGACTGGCCGTCAATGCTTTGTACCATCGTATTTTGAAAGACCAGCGCCACCGCGACACGGCTATCTTGGACTATGCAGAGATTGTCTGCCGCCAGTTTACGGGTTGGTCTATGGGCCTGTTGCCCTCCATGGAAAGCAACCGCCAACTGTTTTTGAAGTATTCGGTGGGCACCGAGTTTGACCCCTACGGTATGGGTTCCGAGAGTTTGCGTAGCTTTTTCCAAGAAATGCTGCAAAACGTGCGCTGGATTGAATAATCTGAGGAGTCCCTATGGCCGGAGCCAGTTTATTAACCCTGTTGGATGACATTGCCACCATCCTAGACGATGTGGCCTTGATGACCAAGGTGGCCGCTAAGAACAGCGTGGCGATGGCCGATGATGTTTCCGTCATGACCAAAGTGGCGGCGCAAAAAACCGCTGGCGTGTTGGGCGATGATTTGGCCCTGAATGCGCAGCAGGTGGCGGGTGTGCGTGCTGAGCGCGAAATTCCGGTGGTGTGGGCGGTGGCTAAAGGCTCAATGCTCAATAAGGCTATTTTGGTGCCGCTGGCGCTGCTCATCAGTGCGTTGGCCCCTTGGGCCGTGACACCGCTGCTGATGGTGGGCGGGGCTTTTTTGTGTTTTGAAGGTTGCGAAAAATTGGCCCATGCTTTTTTGCACCGCAAAGAAGCGGAAAAGGCCGAAGAAGGCACAGAAACCGCAGCGCCCGTGACCGATTTGGCCGCCTTTGAACGCGACAAAATCAAGGGGGCCGTGCGTACCGATTTTATTTTGTCGGCAGAAATTATCGCCATCACTTTGGGGACGGTGGCAGCAGCGCCTTTTGTGCAGCAGGTGGCGGTGTTGTCGGGCATTGCCATCATCATGACGGTGGGGGTGTATGGCTTGGTGGCCGGTATCGTCAAGCTGGACGATTTGGGCTTGTGGCTAACGCGCCAAGGCAGCAGCATGGCCCAAGGGCTGGGCCGTGGCATTGTGGGGGCGGCCCCTTGGCTGATGAAGGGCTTGTCGATTGCGGGCACTGCTGCCATGTTCTTGGTGGGTGGGGGCATTTTGGCGCATGGTGTGCCGTGGCTGCACCATGCCATTGAAGCGGCTGCCGCCGCTGCCTTGCAATGGCCCGCTGGGGCGCTGTGGCAGGTGCTGGTGCCTAACTTGCTCAATGCGGTGCTGGGCTTGCTGGCTGGTTCGGTGGTGTTGGTGGTCGTGTTGTGGGTACAACGCTTGCGTGGTGCAAAACACTGATGCACATGCTACCCTTTCAGGCTGTGGCCTAATAGCGGGCTTTTCTTTTTATTTTTACTTTGAACGGAGGCCATTCATGGGCAACAAAATCGTTACTGAAGCAGATCGCAAGCGCACTCCCCGCCCTCAAACCCCCAACGGCGTGACTTTGGCCACCCCTGGCCGTGGTCAGCGCGTGAGCTTGGAGCGCGGCGTGTCCACACGCAGCAAGAAGAACCCCGGCAAGCGCTCCAAAAAGGGCGGTTAATTTGCCTTAGTGCGGAGCAGGTGCTTTGTGCGTCCTGCTCCTGCCGAAAAAAAAGCCCTCAAGCAAGCATTGAGGGCTTTTTTTATGTCGAAACTACGCGGCTCACACTTTTTCTAGCGCTTGGGCCAAATCAGCGCGCAGGTCTTCCAGATGTTCAATACCGATGGACAGGCGCACCATGCCTTCGCTCACACCGGCCTTGGCCAGTTCTTCGGGGTTGAGCTGGCGGTGCGTGGTCGAGGCCGGGTGCGTGGCCAAGGATTTGGCATCGCCAATGTTGACCAAGCGGGTAAACAATTGCAGCGCGTCTAAGAAGCGCGCACCGGCAGCACGCGGGTCGGTATCGTCGGTTTTGAGGCTGAACGACAAAATACCCGATGCCTTGCCACCCAGCTGGCGTTGTACCAAAGCATGGTCAGGGTGGTTGGGCAGACCGGCATAGCGGACCCACTCCACCTTGGGATGCTGCTCTAGGTATTGGGCCAAGGCTTGGGCGCTATCGCAGATGCGTTCCATACGCAAGGCGAGGGTTTCGATGCCTTGCAAAATCAAGAAGGCATTCAGCGGGGCCAGTGCAGCACCCATATTGCGTAGCGGCACCACACGGGCGCGGCCAATAAAGGCCGCTGGTCCCAAGGCTTCGGTATAGACCACGCCGTGGTAGCTCACATCCGGCTCATTGAGGCGCTTAAAGCGCTCTTTATGCTCGGCCCACGGGAATTTGCCGCTATCGACAATGGCACCGCCCACGCTATTGCCGTGGCCGCCCAAGTATTTGGTGAGCGAATGCACCACGATGTCTGCACCATGTTCAATCGGGCGCAGCAGGTAAGGGCTGGGCACGGTGTTATCGACAATCAACGGCACGCCGTGGGCATGGGCCACATCGGCCAGCGCGCGGATGTCCGTCACGTTGCCCAGTGGGTTGCCAATGGACTCAATAAACACCGCCTTGGTGCGGGCATCAATGTGTTGGGCAAAGCTGGCTGGGTCGCGTGGGTCGGCAAAGCGTACCTCTATGCCCTGCTGTGGCAAGGTGTGGGCAAACAGGTTGTAAGTACCACCATAGAGCGTGCTGGCGCTGATGATGTTGTCGCCCGCTTCGGCCAGCGTTTGGATGGCCGCCGTGATGGCCGCCATGCCCGAGGCCAGCGCCAATGCCGCAATGCCGCCTTCTAGTGCCGCTACGCGCTTTTCCAACACATCGTTGGTCGGGTTCATGATGCGGGTGTAGATGTTGCCCTGCACCTTTAAATCGAACAAATCTGCGCCATGCTGGGCGCTATCAAAGGCATAGGCCACGGTTTGGTAGATAGGCACGGCCACCGATTTGGTGGTGGGGTCGGGGGAGTAACCGGCGTGGACGGCAAGGGTGTCAAGGTGCATACAAATTTTTCCTCAAAGGCTGGCCCCGCGCCCATGCGGAGCTGGCAGGCATTGTGGCATGGCTGGCCTAGGCTCTAACGCTGTTTTGTGCATGTGCTTATGCCCAGGGCAAGCCCGACTTGCGCTGCAAAAAACAACGCCAAAGATGATAATGGTACGCTTTTGCATAGCCTGCCAAGCAGGTGATGGCGCATCTTATGAGTAGTAGTACATCCTCTGTGCCCGATTTTGTTCCCCGTTTGCCAGAACCTACCGGGGGGCGTTTTATCCTGTGGATTGTGTTGTTGGGGGTGTTGACAGCGGTGGCTCCCCTGTCGATTGATATGTACCTGCCCAGTTTTGTGCAGGTCGAGCAAGATTTGCGGGCACCGGCCGGTAGCATGGAGTGGACGCTGTCCACTTTTTTTATTGGCCTGACGCTAGGCCAGCTGATTTATGGCCCGGTCAGTGACCGCTTTGGCCGCAAGCTGCCGCTGTATATGAACTACTCCACCCTATGCGTTGCAAAGGATGGAGTTTCACGGGAGCCATAAACTCCCGTCTCGGCCAGTTCCTGACCGGATATTGATTCCAAAGCCCAGCGCAATACCACACGCGCTGAAGCCGTATCTCTGTTCTCTTGATGCCCGCATTGTTCGCAGCAGTGCATTCTTTGTGAGAGCTGCTTTTTGGCCACATGCCAGCACTGGGGGCAGCGCTGACTTGGTTTGAGCTTGCGGGTTGGAGCATCTACCCATTCGCCACCAGTTTCCAGCACTTTGTAGCGAAATAGTGAAGTGAACAGCCCCGCAGCGGTGTCCAGTATTTCCCGGTTCAAGCCCGCCTTTTGCGCTACCTGCTTGCCCGGTTCGTCCACAGTGCCAGCGGCACTGCGGGTCATGTTCTTGAGCGTGAGTTCTTCCGTTGCTACCAAGGCATATTGGCCCGCCAGCGCTGCCGTTTTCTGATGCGCCCAGTCCAACCGCTTGCGCGCTACCTTGCCCCGAGCAGCGGCCAAGCGGCGCACTGCCTTTTTTCTGCGATTGGAGCGGCGGTTAGGTTTGCGCGAAACGGCTTGCTGCAACCGAATGGTCTGCTCCCTCTCCTGTTGCCACCAGCGGGGGTTGTCGATTTGGATGGTCTCGTCGGTGTGCGTGACACCACTGAGAAATGTTTCCACGCCCCAGTCGTAAGCCAGTGCGCCATCGGCCTGCCTGGTCCGTTCTGGGCTGGCGACGGCCAGGGTCAACGATAAATACCAGCGGCCATCGCGGTGCAGGATGTCACTGGCACGAATATCGCCGCCCTGACGGGCTTGACCACGGGCGCGGATTTGCCCCACGCCCGATAGACGCAGACTGCCATGCCTCCAGCCTTCTTCGGGTGTGAAGCGCCAACCATCACCATGACTTTTGAAGCTGAAGCCGGGAAAACGCCCCAGCGACTTGAAGCGCGGAAAGCCCGGTGTTTGGCCCGCCTTGATGCGCCTGAAGAAAGCAGCAAATGCTTTGTCCAAGCGGCGCAGCGTCATCTGCTGGCTAGAACAGTTAGCCGCATCAGCCCACTCGGGCAGGTCGTGGCGCAGCAGCGTCAGGCCCTTGCACTGGTCGGCATAAGAAATCGATTTGCCCGCCTTGCTCCAAGCGCTGATGCGTTCCTCTAAGGCAGCGTTGTAAAGCTGCTGGTGTGAGCGCAGCATGGCACCAAGCGCAACGGCCTGTTTCGGCGTTGGGTACAGCCGATAGGTCGTTTTGCGTAGGTTGCGGGCTTCGCTCATAATTGCTTACTATACCTTCATCATGCAATTAAGACTGGCACCAGCAGGAGGTTACGCACGATGTTTGCTCAGGAGTTGGCGGGCGTGTATTCTAAGTCGGTGCTCTGGTCGCGCAGCTATTGCGTGTTCTCGTGCGGCGGCGCTCCGCTAGAAATCATCAAGCAATACATCCAGCAGCAGGACAGGCCGGACGACTGAAGCCAGCCTGCGGCTGGCGGCGCTTACCCCTCCAGCCAATGGGGGCGGCTTTGCCTCTAGGCCGCAAGCGGCCAACCCAAATGGATGGAGCCCCTCGCGCTATTCGGTGGGTTTTAGCCTTTACACCCTGGCTTCCGTGGGCTGTGCTTTGGCCGACAACATCACCATGCTCTGGGTGTGCCGGCTTTTGCAGGGCATGGGCGGTTGTGCTGGGCTGGTGATTCCGAGTGCCATCGTGCGCGACCGCATGGGACCGAGCCAGTCGGCGCGTATTTTTTCTTTGTTGGTGATGGGCTTGGCCCCGATTTTGGCCCCCTTGGTGGGTGGCTGGTTGCTGCAATGGGCGGGCTGGCGGGCCATTTTTGGCGTGCTGGTGCTGTTTGGCCTGTTCTGTTTGTTGGGCTTGGGTCTGGGCTTGCAAGAAAGCCACGACACCACCCACGAGCCGCCCTTGCAGTGGCGCACCGTGGCACGCAACTATGCCGATCTATGGCGCGACCGCAGTTTCATGGGTTTTGTACTCAGTGCGGGCCTGATTCGTGCGGGCATGTTTGCTTATATTGCAGGTTCACCGTTTGTGTTGATGCAGCTCTATGGTGTTAGCCCGCAAAACTACGGTTGGTTTTTTGGGGCCAATGCTTTCGGTTTGATTGCTGCCAGCCAACTCAATGCCTATTGGCTTAAAACCGTTCCTGCCAGCACTTTGTTACGCCGTGCCTTATGGTTGCCAGTGCTGGCAGGCTTGGCCTTGGCCGTGTTGGCGTTGGCCGGTTGGATGTCCCTGCCGTGGTTTGTGCTGGGCTGTTTTGTCTTTATGACCAGCGTGGGCGTGATTGGCCCCAATGCCAGCGCTTGCGCCTTGGCCAGCCAAGGGCGACGCGCTGGCACAGCGGCTGCCTTCAATGGGGCCACGGCTTTTTTGTTGGCCACCGTGGCTGGGGCTGTGGTGGGCGGCTTGCACAATGGCAGCAGCCAACCGTTGGCGGTCGTGATGGCGGTGTGTGGCTTAGGTGCTTGGGGTTGTTACCGCGTCTTGGGCCAAAGTGGGTCTAGTCCGGTAAAAGCGTAAGGGCTGCTCTTGTAGTGTTTTTTGCTGTTGTTGCAACACCGAGCGCTTGATTTTGCCCATCACGTGCATTTCGCAGGGTTTGCAGTCAAAACGCAGCGTGAGTTTTTCTTTGCCGTTGATGAGGTGCAAGGGTTCGGCCTTGATGGTGCCCTTGACCCCAATCACCCCTTTGGCTTGTTTGGGGCACAGGCTCAAGCTGAAACGCACGCAATGCTTGGTCACCATCAGGCTGACTTCGCCTTCTTCTTCGTGGCTTTCGTAGGCTGCATCTATCACGCGCACGCCATGTTTGGCGTAAAAATCGCGCGCCTTGTGGTTAAACACATTGGCCAAGTAGCTTAGGCTGTCTTCGGGATAGGGCGCGGGTGGTTCGACGGGCTGGGCGCGCGGCAGGCGTGGTAAGCCTTGGGCGCGTGCGGCTTCTAAGGCGGCTACGGCATCACGGCGCAGGGCGTTGAGTACCGAGGCGGGCACAAACCACGGCTGGGTTTGGCTGATGCTGATGTCGTGCAGGCTAAAAATGGTGTTGCCAAAGCGACCCAATTGTTCACGCAGGCTGGCTTCGGTTTTGCTGGCATCGCTGGCGGGCTGGTGCGCTTGCACCACTTGGGCTTGGCCGACAAAGCCATCGTCGTCGGTCAGGGTGAGGGCAAAGCCGTTGGGGGTTTGCGCCCATTGCGCCCACAGGCCAATGCGTCGGTCGCTGGATTTTTTCTCTAGCGTGCGTACCCAGTCCATGTCGCGGTTGCGGTTGACTTCAGTGCCTTTACGCAAATCTTTGAAGCCCGCCATCGGGTCTTTGGGAAAGACGCGCCATTGCGTGCTGCTGCGTGCGGATACCCGTTCGGCCCGGTTGATGGCCAAGCCGACCAGCTCTTTTTGCAAATCGTAGTAGCACAGGCCATCGCCGTTGTGCAGCACGGTGTTGGGGTCACTCACTTCCAATTCGACAAAATCTGGCCCCAGCTTGCTGACCCAAGCAATCGCCTGACCGGGGTTTTTGGGCGTGTCAAAGGCACCGATGTCGTCTTTGCGCCCCTTGACAAAATAATCGGTGAACTCGCGGTTAAAGTTTTGCAGTGGGTCGGGGGTGAAAGTGAAGCGGGTTTGGCCACTGGAAGCGCGCGCCAAGGGTTGCTCAGAGAACTGGCGCTCTTCCACTATCTCATCGAGCAGTTGGCGGTAGTGTGCGGTGATGTTTTTCACATAGGCCATGTCTTTGTAGCGGCCTTCTATCTTGAAGCTACGCACGCCCGCATCTACCAGGGCGCGCAGATTGTCGCTCTGGTTGTTGTCTTTCATGCTCAACACATGCTTGTCGTGCGCGACAAAGCGGCCTGCATCATCCACCACTTGGTAAGGCAAGCGGCAGGCTTGGCTGCAATCGCCCCGGTTGGCACTGCGCCCGGTGTGCGCGTGGCTGATGTTGCATTGGCCGCTGTAGGCCACGCACAGCGCACCGTGGATGAAGAACTCTAGCGCGCAGCGGGCTGGGTCGGTTGCGGCGCGGATGGCGGCAATTTGTTGCACTGTTAGTTCGCGTGCCAGCACGATTTGGCTTAAACCGGCATCTTGCAGAAAGCGGGCCTTTTCGGGCGTGCGGATGTCGGTTTGGGTGCTGGCGTGCAATTGGATGGGGGGTAAGTCCAGTTCTAGCAGGCCCATATCTTGGATAATCAGGGCATCGGCCCCGGCGTGGTAAACGTCCCACGCCATTTGGCGTGCAGCTTCGAGTTCATCGTCGCGCAAAATAGTGTTGAGCGTGATAAAAATGCGGCTATGAAAGCGGTGCGCGTGGGCTATCAGGTGCTCTAGCTCGCGCAAATCATTGCCAGCACCGGCACGGGCACCAAAAGCGGGGCCGCCAATGTAAACGGCATCGGCTCCGTGGTTGATGGCTTCGATGCCAATGGCGGCATCGCGGGCCGGGGAGAGTAGTTCAAGCTGGTAGGGCAAAAGAGACATGCCCGTTATTATCCGATGCCATATCCATCCCCCTTGTCGATGCACGCTAAAACAAAAAATTTCTGTCAGGGTGCCATACCAGCGGCGTGCAGGCGTGCCCAGATGGCTACTGGTGCGATAGCATTGTCGAAATGAGAACAGTTCCAGCGGAAGTCAAAAAACAAGTCTTGAGTCTCGATGCCAGTCCAGTGGATGGCAAGACTTTTCGTATGCCGCTGTTTCGGCCCGGCACGGTGGTGTTGCGCGCCGGAAAAAAGCATACGGTCAGCCATGTCATGATTCGCAAGGGCGAGCTGTTGGTGTACCTGCATGGTGTCGATGCCGCGATGCGCCCTGAAACCCTGCGCGTAGCCCCGGCTTTGTTTTCTATCGAGCGCCAAAAACTGCGTTAGCGGCCAGCGGCTTTTTTGCGCTGTGCCATGCGTTGGCCCAAGCGCACGGCTTGCGCGGGTGCCCAGTCGGGGTTGAACTGCAAGGCCCCTGCCGGAAACAACAACACCACGGTAGAGCCGAGCAAAAAGCGCCCCATCTCTTGGCCCTGTTTGAGTTGGATGTTTTGGTCGGTGTAATCCCAGCTACGCAAATCCCCAGTGCGCGGTGGGTTGACTTGCCCATGCCACACGGTGGCCATGCTGCCGACAATCGTGGCCCCTACCAACACCAAAGCCATCGGCCCATGCGCTGTATCGAACAGGCAAACCACCCGCTCGTTGCGTGCAAACAAGCCCGGTACGCCGCGTGCCGTGGTGGGGTTGACCGAGAATAAAGCCCCCGGCACATGCACCATGCTTTGCAATTTGCCAGCACAAGGCATGTGGATGCGGTGGTAATCGCGTGGGCTGAGGTAAATGGTGGCAAAGTGCCCGTTGGCAAAGCGTGCGGCCAAAGCAGCATCACCGCCCAGCAAGGCGGTGGCTGAATAGTGGTGCCCCTTGGCCTGGAAAATTTGCTCGCCTTCAATGGCCCCCAATTGGCTGATAGCGCCATCGACGGGGCAAATCAAGTCGGCCTTGGCCAAAGGGCGCGCGCCCGGCTTGAGGGCGCGGGTAAAAAACGCATTAAAGCTGGCGTATTGGCGAATGTCTGGCTCGGCCGCCTCGGACATATCTACGCCATAACGCTGAATAAACCGGCTGATGAGTGCCGTAGTCCAAGCACCCCCCTGTGTATTGGCGACACGGCCAGCCAAACGGGTAAGCGCCTGCTGGGGCAGGAGGTATTGGGGCAAAACGGCAAGACGGTCAGACACAGGCAGGGCAAGGTAAAGAATGGCTGGATAGGGGCATTCTATCGGCTGCGCTATCGGCCATTGCTTTCTTCTTCCAAGTCGGGGCGGGCGTACCAATCAATCGGGTCTTGTTGCAGCACCATGTCGATGTCTAGCCCCAAAGCCAAACCTACTTCTGCCGGAAAGGTCACGGCCAGCTCTCGGTCGGTCATGTTGGCCTCGCGCGCGCGGGCGCGCCAAGCTGCTAAATGGATGACCCCGGCCAGTGGTTCGTAGGCTTGGTTGTCAAACGGGGCATCTTGGTAGTGGATGGCATCTATCACCGCCTGTGGCAATTGCCAGCGCTGTACCAAGGCGGCACTGACCGTGCCATAGTGGTAACCCAACAGCTTAATCTCTAACTTGCTGCGCCGAAAGTCCAGCGGTGGCAACATGCTGTTCATCGAGGCCATGCGATCGGGGTGGCCCCAATGGATGAGCAATTCCCCCAGCGCATGGAGCAAACCGGCGGTATAGGCGGCTACCGGGCTTTGCTGCACCGCACCGGCCAAAGAACGCGCCAATTTGGCAGTATTGCGGCTGTAACGCCAAAAATGCTGCAAATTCATGCCCGGCACCGAGCGCGAGGTGGTGCCCAAGGGCGCAGTTTGCACCAAGGCACGCAATTGGGTCACTTCTAGCAGCGCCAGCGCCTCGGCCACCCCGGCTACCTGCCCCGACAGCGCAAACCCGGCCCCGTTGGCTTGCTCTAGCAGGCGCGCTGCCAGCGCCGGGTCGGTGCCAAACAGTTGATTCAGGCGGCGCAGATTGGGCTCTTCTTGCGCCAGTTCGGTCATCAGCAAGGCCACCGCGCGCGGCAAACTGGGCAGTGCTGGCGACATCTCCAACAGAGCGAGGATGTCCATAGTGGTGCGGTGGCTTAGGGTTTGTGGCACTGTTGCAATTTGGCAAAGGCCGAAGCCATGGCCGAGGGAGCAGAGGCTTCTTCGCGGCGGCGCATGGGTTGTTGCTGGCGCTGCGGAGCGGCAAAACGGTTCTCGCGTGGGCCATCGCGGCGTGTGGGTGCAGCATCGAGTTTCATGCTCAGGCTGATGCGTTTGCGCTCTACATCTACTTCTAAGACCTTGACTTTGACAATATCGCCGGTTTTGACCACTTCGCGCGCATCACTGACAAACTTGTGCGCCAATTGGCTGACATGTACCAAACCATCTTGGTGCACGCCCAAATCGACAAAAGCGCCAAACTGGGCCACGTTGCTGACCGTGCCCTCCAATACCATGCCTTCGCGCAGGTGTTGGATGTCTTCGATGCCCTCGTTGAAGCGCGCTACTTTGAAATCCGGGCGTGGGTCGCGGCCCGGTTTTTCCAGTTCGGCCAGAATGTCTTGCACGGTAATGACACCAAACTTGTCGTTGGCAAACAGTTCTGGGCGCAGGGTTTTGAGCATCTCGGCCCGGCCCATCAGTTCAGCCACCGGCTTGTGGGTGTGCGTGATGATGGCTTGCACCACCGGGTAGGTTTCGGGGTGAACGCCAGTCATGTCCAGTGGGTTGTCGCCATTGCGGATACGCAAAAAACCGGCGGCCTGTTCAAAGGTTTTTGGCCCCAAACCGGCCACTTCGAGCAGTTGTTTGCGGTTGCGGAACGCCCCGTGCGCTTCGCGCCAACGCACCACCGCTTTGGCGACATTGGCCGACAAGCCCGACACGCGCGACAGCAACGGCACGCTGGCGGTGTTCAAATCCACCCCGACTGAGTTGACGCAATCTTCGACCACCGTGCCCAAAGTGCGCGCTAATTCGCTTTGGTTGACATCGTGTTGGTACTGGCCTACGCCGATGCTTTTCGGGTCGATTTTGACCAGCTCGGCCAGCGGGTCTTGCAAGCGACGCGCAATGCTGGCCGCACCACGCAAACTGACATCGACATCCGGCATTTCTTGGCTGGCGTATTCGCTGGCCGAATACACCGAAGCCCCAGCCTCACTAACGACGATTTTTTGCATGCCGGTGAGTGCAGGTGTGGCTTTTTCTAGCAGCTTGATGAGGTCGGCGGCCAGTTTGTCGGTCTCGCGGCTGGCGGTGCCATTGCCAATAGCAATCAGTTGCACGCCATGTTTTTGGCACAACTGCGCCAGCGTGTGCAGAGCGCCATCCCAATCTTTGCGTGGCTCGTGTGGATAAACAGTGGCGGTAGCTACCAGCTTGCCGGTGGTATCGACCACTGCCACCTTCACACCCGTGCGGATGCCGGGGTCTAAGCCCATCACGACACGCGGGCCAGCGGGGGCGGCCAGCAGCAAATCGCGCAAATTATCGGCAAACACCTTGATGGCCACTTTTTCGGCTTCTTCGCGCAGGCGCGAGAACAAATCGCGCTCGGTGGACAGACTGAGCTTGACGCGCCAAGCCCACGCCACGCATTTGCGAATCAAATCATCGGCGGCGCGGCCCGCGTGGCTCCAACGCAAATGCAGGGCAATTTTGCCTTCGGCCATGCTGGGCTGGCCGGGTTCGGGTTCTTGCGGTTGCAGCAGCTTGGCATCCAAAATTTCCAGCGCCCGTCCGCGAAACACCGCCAAGGCGCGGTGGGAGGGAATGCGGCTGATAGGCTCGTCGTAGTCAAAATAATCGCGGAACTTGGCCACTTCGGGGTCCGACTCGTTTTTGCCGTCGATTTTTTTGCTACGCAATAAACCATCTTGCCACAGCCATTCACGCAAAGATTGCACCAACACCGCATCTTCGGCCCAACGTTCCGACAGAATATCGCGCACACCATCCAACACTGCGGGTACGGTGGAAAAATCGGGGCCGGGTTTGCCATCGTCCAAGGTTTGCGCTGGACGCAAAAAAGCCAAGGCTTCTTCGGCGGGGTTCAGGCTAGGGTCGGCCAGCAGCTTATCGGCCAGTGGCTCGATGCCCGCTTCTTTGGCGATTTGGCCTTTGGTGCGGCGCTTTTGCTTGAATGGCAGGTAGAGGTCTTCTAATTCTTGCTTGGTCGGGGCGTTGGCAATGGCAACGCGCAGCGCATCGGTGAGTTTGCCTTGCTCGTCAATGGCTTTGAGCACCGTGGCGCGCCGCTCTGCTAATTCCCGCAGATACGACAGGCGCTCTTCAATCTGGCGCAGTTGAATGTCGTCTAGCCCTTGGGTGGTTTCTTTGCGGTAGCGGGCGATAAAGGGCACCGTGGCACCGCTATCGAGCAACTCGACGGCGGTTTGCACCTGCTGTGCCGTAACGCGGATTTCTGTGGCAATTTGCCCGATGATTTTTTGCATAACTGAGAACCATGCGCCTTGCGGCAGCGCTCAAAAATCGGGCAAGTGTGCCACAGGCATTAGGCAGGTTTTTTATTTCACCAACGCTAACATGTCTTTGAAGGCGGGGTGTTCGCAACTGCCCAGCCATTCAAAGGCCACCATCTCGGTGGTGACCAATTCGGCTCCGGCACCGGCCAGGCGGTCAAAGGCGGCATCGCGGTTGCGCTCGGTGCGTGAGCTGCACGCATCCGTGACCACCCAGACTTCAAACTCCTCGGCCAGCAACTCTAAGGCGGTTTGCAGCAAGCAGACATGGGCTTCGCAACCGGCAATCACGATGCTGGGGCGCTCGGGGGCCGCTGGCTGCGCTGGTTTTTGCAGGTGCTTGGGCAGGCTGCGCGCATTGCCGCCTTGTTGGGGCTTGACTGGGGGGCGCAAATAATCGACCAAGCCATCGGGCACGGCGCTAAAGTGCATTTTGTCTAGCGTTTTGCGGCACAGGGCGCGCAAGGCGGCATCGTTGGGGCCGAGGCGGCTGGGGTTTTGCTCGGTGCCCCAGACCGGCACATCGAGCATTTGCGCGATTTGGGCCAACCGCACCGCATTGGCCAAGGCGGCAGCACCTTCGTGGATGGCGGGCATCAGGCGGGTTTGGTAGTCCACCAACACCAGTTGGGATTCATCAGCGTCGAGCAGCATGGGCAATTCTTTCTTGCAAGCAATGGAGAGATAAAAACAGGGGGCGATTGTCGCAGTGCGGCTCAAGGCGGCAAAGTTTGCAAAGTTTGCAAGGCAGCGGCCAACGCTGGGGCCAAGGCAACGCAGTTGCTGGCGTGCGCCACGGCATCGGTACTCCAAAATTGCCCCACCCCGGCAGCGTGCAAGGCGTGCAGCGCGGCATCATCGAGCAGCGCATGGGTCACGGCGACATCCACCGAGGCCGCACCAGCGGCTTTGAGCAACTGGGTGGCTTGTATCAGGGTATGGCCGGTGCTGGCCATATCGTCTAACAACACCACCGCCCGCCCTTGCAGCGGCACCGGCGGTAACGCTATGCTGACTTTGCGGTCGCCGTGGCGCTGCTTGGTACAGACGGCAGAGTCTAAACCGTGGCGTGCGGCGGCTTGGGCCACCCATTGGGCCGATTCTTCGTCTGGCCCTACCAGTAAAGCGCCGGGGCGCTGCTGCACAATCCAATCGGCCAACAAAGGCGCGCCACTGACCAGCACGGTTTGCGCCGCCGGTACGGCCTCAGCCAAGGTAGCTACCCGGTGCAAGTGGGCATCGACAGTGATGATGGCATCGAACAAATTGGCCAAAAAATCACCCACCACGCGCTGGCTGATGGCCTCGCCCGGCTGAAAGGCGATGTCTTGGCGCATATAGGCCAAATAGGGCGCTACCAAGGTGAGGTGTTGCACGCCCAAACGCCGTGCCGTGCGTGCCGCCAACAGCAGTTCTACCAGCTTGTCGTTGGGCTGGTGCAGGCCGCGCAGCAATACCGCCCGCTGGGGTAAGCGGCCTTGGGCATCCACTGGCAGCGTGAGTTTCAGTTCTCCGTCGGGGAAGCGATGGCGCGCGATGGCGCGCGCTGTCAAGCCGCTGGCGCTGGCCAACTGCTGGGCGCTAGTGCGTTCATCGTCGAAAAATAACAGGCAGGGGGGCAAAGAAGGCAAAGGGGCTAAGGCGGCCATGATGGTTTAGAACTCCACGAAAACGCGCGGCACATCGTCGGCCGTGCCAATGCGGTAAGCATTTACCTTGTCGCTGGCTTGGCGGGCAAACTCCAAATCGGCCGGATAACCTGCATACACGCGGTACAGCACCTGTCCGGCAGTGACGCTATCGCCCAGCTTGCACAGCAAATCAACCCCCGCCCCTTGCACCTTGGGCGCACCAGCGAGGCGCGCGATACGGGCAATCTGCAAATTGTCGATGCCTGCCACCACGCCAGTCGAAGCGGCTTGCACCTCAAAACTCAAGGGGCCTAGCGGGGGGTGGTTGTGGTCAAAGTCCTTGCCCCCTTGGGCGGCGATGATTTCGCGCATTTGGGCCAGTGCGCGGCCAGAATCCAAAATATCGCGCGCAATGGCGTAACCATCGCCACCGCGCACATCGGGGTCAAACTCAATCAAGCGTCCAGCTAAACGCAAGGATTTTTGCCGCAAATCGTTGGGGGCGCGCGGGTCATTTTCTAGCACGCGCATTACGTCGCGCGCTTCTAAGACCGGGCCGATGCCGCTACCGACGGGCTGGCGGCCATCGGTAATCACCACATCCAACGACAACTGCAAGCGCCGCGCCACATACTCGAACAAGCGGCGCAAGCGCTGCGCTTCGGGCATGGAGCGCACCTTGGCCGTGGGGCCAATGGGAATGTCCAGTACCAGATGGGTAGAGCCTGCGGCCATTTTTTTCGACAAAATCGAGGCCACCATCTGCCCCGGTGAATCCATAGACAGCGGGCGCTCAACCGAAATTAATACATCATCAGCGGGTGAGAGTTGCGCCGTGCCGCCCCACGCCAGACAGCCCCGGTGGTCGCGCACGATGTCGGCCAGTTGCTCTAAGGGCAGTTCGACATTGGCCAGCACTTCCATCGTGTCGGCGGTGCCCGCAGGCGAGGTAATAGCGCGCGAAGAGGTTTTAGGGCACAACATGCCATGCGCGGCCACAATCGGCACAATCAGCATCGAGGTCCGATTGCCCGGAATGCCGCCAATGCAGTGCTTGTCCACCACGCGCGGCTCGTGCCAGTCTAGGCGTTGGCCAATCGCTACCATCGCATCGGACAAAAAGAACACTTCTTCGCGGTCCAATTCATCGCGGTTGCAGGCCACGACAAAGGCCGTGAGTTCAATTTTGGAATAGCGGTGCCGGGCAATATCGCGCACGATGGCATGAAAATCCTCCCGCCCCAGCCGCTCGCCCGCTAGTTTGCGAAATAATGCGCCCATAGATTCGGGCGGCTCGGCCTGCGATACCGTGACGGTATGCCCATTGGCAACACCCAGCTGGGCAAACGCATCTTCGGACAGGCCCAATTCTTGGCAGCCCACAATGGATAAATCATCCACCACATTGACGGTGGCCAAAATGCGCCGCCCATTGCTACGCACCTCGATTTTGGACAGCGCTTGGAAGCCTTCGGCGCGATAAACCGCGCAATCGCGGTGCAAATAGGCCACGTTTTCGCGCCAAGTGTCAATGGCAACACGGCGCACCGCCAAGGGCGAAGCGGGGACAAGCGCAGGGGCGGATTCGGCCATTGCCAGTGCAGCAGGAGAGGTAATTTCGGCAGACATAGCGCTAAGACTACACCGGAATAGCGGCCTTTTGCAGCGGGTTTGCCCAAGTTAGCCAACAAACGCGACTGCAAATGCGGGTTTTTTAGCCTTTAACGCCTGTAAGCCGTGTTACCCTTCGCGCCCATGTCTAAATGGTTTTGCATCCTCTTGATAGCCTGTGCCAGCGCCCATGCGGCCCCTAGCACAGCACCCGCCGACGAGGCAGTGCAGTTTTTGAACGACAAAAGCCTGCTCAACCAAATCGTCGAAATTCAACACAACGTGACAGAAAAGGCCCAAGGTAAGCTGTCTGCGGTGGGGCAAAACGTGGCCCACACTGCACACCAAGTAGCCGATAGCACGGCTGATTTGGTCATTACCTCGATGGCTTTCTTGGGCTTGCCCTACCGCCGTGGTGGCAACAGCGCCGAGACCGGCTTTGATTGCAGCGGCTTTGTGCGGGCTATGTACCAGCAAACCGTGGGTATGCTGCTGCCACGCCGCGCCAGCGAGCAAGCTGCTGCCACCCAAGCCATTGATAAAAAAGAGCTACAACCGGGCGATTTGGTGTTTTTTAACACCATGCGCCGTGCTTTTAGCCATGTGGGCATCTACATTGGCGATGGCAAATTTATCCACTCGCCACGCAGTGGCTCCGAAGTGCGCGTAGAAAACATGCGCGCCAGTTATTGGGTGCAACGCTTTGATGGTGCGCGGCGCGTGGCTGGTTTAGGTTCTAGCGCCAGCAGCTACTAAAAAAGCACTCTAGCCGCAGTGCCGGTGCGGGCCGTGCCTTATTCGGCAGCGGCCTGCACTACGCGGTTGCGGCCACTGTGTTTGGCATGGTAGAGCGCATCATCGGCACGGCGCAGCAAGCGCTGGTAGTCGGGGTGCCCGTTGTGTGCCGCTACGCCCACGCTGATGGTCAGGTGCAAAGTCCGGTCTTGGGGCAGGCGGAAGGTTTCGTGCTCAATGGCGCGGCGCAGTTTCTCGGCAATGCCCATCGCATTAGATAGTTTGCTATCGACCAGCAACACCAAAAATTCTTCGCCGCCCATGCGAAAGATATAGTCGCCACCCCGGCTGCTGTTGGTCAAAATGGCGGCTATTTGTTGCAACACCACATCACCCGCCTCGTGGCCGTATTGGTCATTGACGTGTTTGAAATGGTCAATGTCAATCGCCAGCAAAGTAAAACTGCTTTTGCGCTGGCGCGAAAAATGGATTTCTTTGTTCAGTACCACCGGCAAAAACTTGCGATTGAGCAGCCGTGTCAGGACATCGCGCCCGGCCTCTAGCTCGTTGTTTTGGGCAAACAAGCTATCGAGGTGGTAAGCAATGCCCTTGGTGGTGTCGCGCAGCTCGCGCAGGCCCTGCACCCGGGTTTCGTGCGAGTTGCTGGTCAGGGCAAACATGGGCAGCAGCATCTCATCGACGCGGTCGATGGCATCCAAAATCATGGCCGCTTCGGTGGAGCCATGAAAAGCGTGGGCACCCTTGTGCCGAAACCACAGGCCAAACTCGGAGGCCCCCAAGCGTGGCAGGTGGGCGGCATCGGCCCCCACGGCCTGATCGAACATCAGTTGGTTCTCCCAGGCCAGTAAGGCGGCACGTTGGCGTTCGCGCTCTGAGCCTACATGTTGTGATACCGAAAACAGCCGGTAAGCCTCTTCGGCGCGCGAGTTGCGGTCATTGGCCGAAGAATACGATTGGCTCATGATTTCCATCGCCGTATCAATCACCCCTACCGCCAATCGGGTAGCGTGGTGGGTGCTGTCGGCGGGCAGTTCTGCATCGGCGTGGAGCAAATCGACCAATTTTTCTTTCAGGCAGCGCGCTCCGCGCAGTACCAAATGTACCGGAATGCCAATGCGGGCATGAATCTCGCCTACATGAATTTGCTGGGCCACAATCGGCAGCACATCGTGCTGGTTGCGGGCTGAAAATACCGTGGAAATCCAGCGCTGCATCGAGCCGTGCAAGCGCTCTTGTACCTGCTGGTGCGATAAAAATTGCGCTACCACGGCATCGCTCAACATTTGCTGGTAAAAGTAGCTGGCCAGGCTGGCTTGGTGGGTTTGCGCTTGAAAATAAACGCGCTCTTGAACCCCATCGGGAACTGCAGCCAACAATTGGCTCCATTCGTGGGCCCATTGTTCGGAAGAGATTTTTGGCATGGTTTGATTCAAAGTCTGGCAAGGGGCGCAAGCTTAGCCGCAAACGGGGAACTGGGCGCACCAGAGGTGTATCCAAAAACATTCTTCATACTGGGTGAATGTTTTGCCCTGTACAGTGGCTGGCTTTGATAGGCTACAGATAGGGTTGGAGCTAAAAACAGTTGTTGATTAGCTATGCAAACATAGTTATTCTTATTCAGAATGTACGCCAATTATCGCATCAACGAATTCGCAAAACGCATTGGTCGCTCCATTGAGACCGTGCGACGCTGGGAAAAGGAAGGAAAGTTTGTAGCCAAACGACTTCCTTCTGGGCAGCGATATTTTGATGAATCGGATGTGCGTGCCGTGCTGGGTGGTGGCCCCAGCAAAAAAGACACCGTTGTGTATTGCCGAGTCAGCAGTGCAGGACAAAAAGATG
>NZ_JAQUCA010000063.1 GCF_028686475.1 Giesbergeria sp.
CCACTGGGCGGGGCAGAGGTTATTTGGCGCAGAGATCTTTCAAAGGTTACGATGGGCGTGCCAGTTCACGTCCAGATCATGTGTTGCTCACTCCTGATTTGTTTGGCATGCTACAAAAAGTTGACATTGATGACGGTTGCTTTGTTTCTGATCACAATCCTATTTCTCTTTCCTTTCCTACTGCTGCCTCTGTGGATTGGGACTGGACCTCGTATGTTGGTGTGGATGCTACCAACGAGCAAGGGAACGTGAGGCTTCGGTGGAATGACATGGGTGGGGACCAGTATGGGGCTCACATTAGGGACGACGTTATAGGGAAACAGGAGATGGCTTCTGCACTGTCGGATGGTGATTTGAACAATGCGAACGCTGCACTGGTGGGCATGATTGAGAGGGCGGCTAACGCGGCAGGGATGGTAGTGCGTACGCGCCCTGCCCCCCTCCGCAGGTACCCCGCTGGCAAGCAACGCCCTGCCTGGTTTGATGAGCAGTGCCGGGAGGCCAAGCGCCAATTGCGGCGTGCCTGCAAGTCTGGACACGCCCGCGAGGAGCTGGCCAGGGAGTATAACCGTGTGACCAATCGGGCACGGCGCAAGCATGAACAGCTACGGGCAGCTCGCCTGCTGGACAGAATAGCCAACAAGGACCCCGAGGCATACAAGATGGTGGTGAGGAAGGCAGCACGTAAAACCACACCGATTTCAGCTGCGACATGGCAGGAGCACATTCAGAGACACTTTGCACTGCCATCTGAGGTAGAGCAACAACCATGTGGGGGAGGGAGCGGAATTGGGGGCCCGGCTGGGCACAACCGGCGGGTTCTAATGGATGCGCAGGGTAGGCCAGCTACGCTGATTGCTTTGGGGGCGAGTCAGAACAGGAACACCGAACGTGCTTTTGTACTGCCAGATAGGCCCATGCTATTACATCTTGTGTCTAAACACCTGGGGCAGATGCGTGCTGACTCCGCTGCTGGACTTGATGCCATTCCTGTCTCGTTTGTCAAGTATGCCAGGGTGCCGGTGGGGGAGCGGCAACATTCACATGTTTTGGGGACTTTGCTGTGTGACATGTTTGGTGTGTGCCTGCAACAGGGTAAAATTCCAGACTGTTGGAAGGTGGCTAGGCTGTCGCCCCTGCACAAAAAGGGTGACCTGTTGGACCCAACCAACTACCGGATGCTGGCAGTGAGTTCTTGCCTGTACAGGCTGTTTGCTAATGTTGTGCGTGAGATCATGACAGACTGGAGTGTGGCTCATGGCAAAGTGCCGGATTCACAGTTTGGTTTCTACCCCAATCGTAATACCGTACAACCCATGTTCATTTTGCGGCACCTGATTTCTGCTGCCAAAATTCGTCGTGGGGGTAGGGTGTATGCTGCGTTTATTGATTTTACACAGGCTTATGACCGTGTGCACCGTGGTAAACTCTGGACGCATCTTGCGGACATTGGCTTGCCACATGCTTTGCTGAAGGTTGTGCAAGATATGTACACGGGGGATGCATATGAGCTGGTGGATGGGGAAAAACACACAGGGCGCATACACCCTGCCATGGGAGTGAAACAGGGGTGCCCTCTCAGTCCGCTTTTGTTTGCTCTGTATGTGAATGACGTTAAGCAGTTTTTTCCTGCTAGACATGGGGCTGCCACTGCCATGCCTGGTGTCTCGGTCTCACACATGATGTATGCAGATGACCTCACTCTGTTGGCCAGTGAGGCTGGGGAGTTGCAGGCCATGCTGAACAATTTGGAACGGTATGCGAGGGGCAAGGGCCTAACAGTGAATGTTGGTAAGTCTGAAGTTGTTGTTTTCCACTCACAGCCGGGTGATGTTGCTCGCTCCTTCACTCTGGGTAGTTGTGCTCTGAAGGTTGTGAATGAATTCAAATATCTTGGTGTGCTTTTTCACAAATCTGGTAAGATGGCTGTGGCTGCGGACTATGCTGCGAGACCGATGATGGCTGCCATTAAGCGTGTAGAGGAGATGGGGGAGAACCATTGTGTGAGTGACAGGCCACATGCCATGCTATGGCTTTTCCAGTCTTTTGCTTTGTCTGCTGGCATGTATGGTTCTCAGATCTGGAGCACAGGGTACCTGGACAAGGAAGTTGTCACGCCGGTAGTGCAACGGCGGCAATTGGGTTTTATCAAGCGTGTGTTGCGTGTTAAAATGTCAGCCCCGACCCATGTTGTGTTACGTGAGTCTGGCCAGCTGCCTATGCGCCACTATTGGTTTAGGTCGGTGGTTCGGTTTTGGAATGCCATGGTCAAGTCCTGTTTTGGTCAGGCCCAGTCTGGTTGCCAGGTGCTTCACGATGTGATTCAGGCAGATGGGCTGTTGGCGCAATCAGAGCAAAAGTGTTGGACTAGGGAGGTGTGCAAGGCGCTGCTTCAACTCCATGGAGGGCAGACCTGGGCACAGGCTGTGAAGGAAAAGCGTGTGGTGGACATGACTGGCTTTTGTAGTGCGCTGATGTCTCAGACTAGGAGTGTGTGGAAGGATGTTGCTGACAGTGACCCCCGCAATGATGTTTCGGCAAATCGGAAATTGGTAGTCTATGAGAAGTGGATGGCAGCAGACTGGAATGGTGATAGGCGACCCCCTTTGCCGGCTTATTTGTGTGTTCC
>NZ_JAQUCA010000026.1 GCF_028686475.1 Giesbergeria sp.
AGCGGCGCAAGGTTGTTATGGACACACCTAACGCCTTTGCTGCTTCTCCTATGCTTACTAAGCTCTTCATAATGGATATATTAGCATAGATTTGAGTAGATTTGTTGAGTGCTGCTGCTAACCCTTTTGAAATCCGTCCCTTGACGGCTGCTGAGGGCGGTGGTTTTTTGATTTCGTACCCGGATTTCTCTGAGTGCATCTCCGATGGCGAGACGATTGAGCAAGCCATCATTAACGGCCACGATGCGTTGCTCAGCACTATCACTGCACTAGAGGCGAAGGGATTTCCTGTGCCCGCGCCCAACAGCGGCGGTGTGGCCTCTGACAAGTTCGTTGCCCGCGTGCCAAAAACAACGCACGCGCAACTTACCACCCGTGCGAAGGCCGAGGGGGTTTCTCTCAATACGCTGGTTCTTACTTTTATCGCGGAAGGCTTAGGATGTCGAGAGCATCGTGCTTGAGCTGTCTTTCGGTGTAGTACCGTCTGGCGCATGGCTGGTATGGATGTGCTGCTCAAGGGGCGAACAAAAAGGCTTCTAAAGCGTACGCATCGCCCAAAATAGCCCCGTTGCGCCGATTGGAATATGTCTGATCCAATGCAAACGAGCCAGTTGCTGCACCAGTGGATAAAAATGCCTCAAACAGTAAGCTACACCAGGCTTGAGCTTGATGTTGCTGCTGCCTAGGCGCTCGTACAAAAATTCATCGGTAAAGCCGCCAAAGTTTTGCATAAATTTGAGCGGCTGCGCCGAAACCACCGCCGCCACCGAGGCCAACAATGGCTGAAAACGGGGATGCGCTGTGGCTGCCAGAAACGTTGGTATTTGCGTCTGCGCGCGAAAATTAGCAATCGCAGACACGGCTATGGCCTGTGCGCCATTGTTTTGCCACAGTACCCCTGCTTCTGTGCCATTTTGCCCAGAATCGTAGGGCAATACCTGTTGCCAATACAAACGGATGAAGCACATAGCAATCTGCCGCGTGGTCAATAGCAGGTCTTCATTGTTATCTGCACCGTGTTCTACTGCCAAATCAGCCAAGGCAATGAGCAGGGCAAATTTGTAAGTGGAAGCAAAGGAACCTTCAGCAAAAAGGCGCTGCAACTTGTGCAAGAACTGCGCCTGGGCCTCGGAACTGGGGTAAGAATGGCTACTCTGCTGCAAGCCAGTGCCGATGTTATGCACAACAAGGCGCGGCGGGTGCAACGCCAGCCAGCCAAGTATCGAGCGCGTTGCGCTGAGGGGGCGTGAGGGTTTGCAGCTGTAACACTGCATTGGCCAGCCAGTCGTCTTCGCAGTAGAAGTAAGCCACATCCACCCGTAAAACTTGCGCCAACCTGCAAGCGATGTTGAATGCTGGTTCGTGTACGCCGGTTTCGTAGCGGCTGATGCGGGCGCTGCTGCAACCCTCATCCAAACCAATCAGCACGCCCAATTTGTCTTGGGGCAAACCCAGCCGCTCGCGCGCTTGGCGCAGGCGCACGCCAAAACAACAGGAAGAAAGGGAGGCTTTTTTGACCATGTTGGAACCAAGTAAGCACGCGCAACCGTCGTGGAAGTTGCTCTACTGGGAGGAGGTGCAAAAAAATTCCACATTGGTTACGCACGCTTACTTATGAAGAACGTCAAAAGGTAGTGGTAAAAATCCAAATGGTAACGCAAAGTGACATCGCTGTTTTGTGCAAGCTGCCTCTCGGGTGATTGTTCTAAAGTTACCTATGTTGATGCCTGCTTTTCATTTGGCACTTGACTACTACCCTATTTCGAAGCACTCATTACCTTGATTGAGACATGAGAGCGCAAGCATTACCCGGTTGGCGCTATCAATGCCGCACCTTATCCCCGCGCCACCAGCGTTGCCAACGCCACAGTAGCGTCTGCCACCACAGCGGCGGGGAGGATGGTGCAGGCGGGGCCGGCTCCGAGGCAGCTTCCATCAGCAGCCCCAAGCCTTGTTGGTACATGTCCAGCAACAGCAAACCCTCGCCCAAGGTGCGCCATGCCAGCCGTTCCATCTGGTCAAACACAGCCCCTTCTTGGCGGCTGCGCTGGGCCAAGGCCTCGCGCCAGTGCTGCACGGCTTGGGCCAACTCGCGCAGGTCGCGCAGGTAGCTGTGCCATTCGTACATGGCTTTCCAAGCGGCACTGAGCTGGCCCACCAAAGCCTGATGCTGGCGCAGTTCTTGTGCCAAAGTGGCAGCACGGCGGGCAATGGTGGTGGTTTCGCGCCGCTGCCGCCGCGCCCCCACCGCACCATCTAAGGCTTTGGCCAAGCGGCTCACGTTATCGCGCAGGCGGCGCAGTTCCTCATCGGCTACACATTCGTGCAGCAGCAACAGGCTGATGTCGGCAAACGACTCTGCCGTTTGCGAGGCTTGCGTTAAAGGGCCGCCCATCGTTATCCAGTGTTGGGGATGCCGCCCAGCCGCCAACCAAGCCAGCAGCTCAGGCCGTACCCCCTACGGTCAGGCCATCAATCCGCAGGGTAGGCTGGCCCACGCCCACGGGCACGCTTTGGCCCTCTTTGCCACAGGTACCCACGCCACTGTCAAGGCGCATATCGTTGCCAATCATGCAGATTTTTTTCAAAGATTCGGGGCCGCTGCCGATGATGGTGGCCCCTTTGACCGGGTACAAAATTTTGCCGTTTTCTACCCAATAAGCCTCGCTGGCACTGAAAACAAATTTGCCCGAGGTGATGTCCACCTGCCCACCGCCAAAGTTGCTGGCATACAAGCCTTTTTTGATGCTGGCGATGATTTCTTGTGGGTCTTTGTCACCACCCAACATATAGGTGTTGGTCATGCGCGGCATGGGGATGTGGGCATAGCTTTCGCGGCGGCCATTGCCGGTGGGGGCTACGCCGGTCAGGCGGGCATTGAGCGCATCTTGGATATAGCCTTTCAGGATGCCATCTTCAATCAGCACATTGCGCTGGCTGGCGTGGCCTTCGTCATCGACATTGAGCGAACCACGCCGGTCGGCCAGCGTGCCATCGTCCAGCACCGTCACGCCCTTGGCCGCCACGCGCTGGCCAATGCGGCCACTGAAGGCGCTAGAGCCTTTGCGGTTGAAATCGCCCTCTAGCCCGTGGCCTACCGCCTCGTGCAGCAGCACACCGGGCCAACCGGGGCCAAGCACCACCGTCATTTCGCCCGCTGGGGCTGGGCGCGATTCCAAATTGACCAGCGCTGCATGGACAGCCTCATCCACATACTGCGTAATCAGCGCATCGTCAAAATAGGCCAAACCCAAACGGCCACCACCACCGGCGGAGCCAACTTCGCGCCGCCCGCCTTGCTCGGCAATCACCGTGACCGACAGGCGCACCAAAGGGCGCACATCGGCAGCCAAAGTACCATCAGCACGGGCCACCAACACCACATCGTATTCGGCGGCTAAACCGGCCATTACTTGGGCCACACGCGGGTCTTTGGCGCGGGCGCGTTGCTCCACGCGCTCCAATAGGGCTACTTTAGCCGTGCTGTCTAAGCTGGCGATGGGGTCAGTGCCGGGGTACAAACTGCGGCTAGTGGCCACCTTGGGGCGCCCCACCTTGACCTTACCGGCTTGGGCAAGCGCCCCAATCGAGCGCACCGTGCGCGCCGCATCCAGCAGCGAGGCCAAAGAAATATCGTCCGAGTAGGCAAAGGCGGTTTTTTCGCCACTGACGGCGCGCACCCCCACCCCTTGGTCAATGCTAAAGGAGCCGGTTTTGACAATCCCTTCTTCCAAACTCCAGCCTTCGCTGCGGGTGTATTGAAAATACAAATCGGCATCATCCACCTGATGGGTGCGGATTTCTGCCAGCGCTTGGGCTAAATGGGACTCATCCAAGCCAAACGGAGTCAGTAGCAACTGGCGGGCAATGTCGATACGTTCAAGGGTAGGCGCGCGTCGTGGCGCAGCAGAGGAGGTACGGGAGGTCATACGGGCATTTTAGGTTGCGGCCTCGGGCTGTGCTTGCGGTGTTGCTGCTGGCGCATCACCCATTGGGATGCCGGTGACATCGACGGGCTGGTTGTGCGCTACGGGCATCCGCTGTGCGCGCGCAATCGACATCAAAATGCCCAGCGCCAGCCCCAACGTGACCATCGCCGTGCCGCCGTAGCTGATAAAGGGCAAAGGTACGCCCACCACCGGCAACATGCCACTGACCATGCCCATGTTGACAAAGGCGTAGGTGAAAAAAATCATCGACACCGCACCGGCCATCAGCCGCCCAAACAAGGTGGTGGCCCCCAAGGCAATCGCCAAGCCGCGCCAGACCAAAAACAAAAAGCAACTCACCAGCAACAGGTTGCCCAGCAAACCAAACTCTTCCGAGTAGGCAGCAAAGATAAAGTCAGTGGTGCGCTCGGGGATGAACTCTAAATGCGTTTGCGTGCCAGCCATAAAGCCCTTGCCCCAGATGCCGCCGGAACCTATCGCAATCATGCCTTGGATGATGTGAAAGCCCTTGCCCAACGGGTCGCGTGTCGGGTCGAGCAAGGTACAGACGCGCTGTTGTTGGTATTCGTGCAACAAGGGCCAACGCACCCCCGGCGCACACAAATCATCACCAAACCAGACAATCGAGCCAATGCCTATCAACCCCAACAGCACGGGCGGAATCACCAGCTTCCAAGGCAGGCCTGCAAAAAAAATCACCGACAAACCAGCGGCCAACACCAGCAGCGAAGTGCCCAAATCCGGCTGCTTCATGATGAGGCCCACCGGCACCGCCAGCAACACCCCCGCCACCAAAAAATCCAAGGGGCGCAATTGGCCCTCGCGCTTTTGAAACCACCACGCCAGCATCAGCGGCATGGCAATTTTGAGCAGCTCACTGGGTTGGATAACGATGCCGAGGTTAATCCAACGTTGCGAGCCTTTTTTGGTGATACCAAACAAAGCCACCGCCACCAGCAACACCACCCCGGCGGTGTAGAGCGGCACGGCCAACATCAGTAAACGCTGTGGCGGTATCTGCGCCACGACAAACAAAATGCCCGCTGCCAACGCCATGTTGCGGCTGTGGTCGCTAAAGCGGGTGCCGTGGTCGTAGCCCGATGAATACATGGCCAGCAGCCCCAAACTGGCCAGCAGCAGCAGCGCCAGCAGCAGCCAGCCATCAAAGCCACGAAAGAAGGGCTGTAAACGTTGCAGCAGTGAAGGCCGCTCAAAAGTGATTCCCATAGGGTGCAATTATCCGTGCAGCAGCAAAAACTGCGCTACAATAGCCGCTTGAATTTGCAAACGCTTCAAAAAAGCCCCGCAAACGCTAAAGTTTCAGACAGTTTAAGCAAGTCAAATTTTAGTGCTATAATTCAAAGCTTAGCGGCTGTAGCTCAGCTGGATAGAGTACTTGGCTACGAACCAAGGGGTCGTGGGTTCGATTCCTGCCAGCCGCACCAATAAGGTAAGCCCTGAAACTGCAAAGTTTCAGGGCTTTTTCCTTTTCTCTTGGGAATTTTTGGCCATGAACAAAGCATTCACCAAAGAATCCGACGGCGATGGTGCTGACGACGACATCCGCTTGCCGCCCCTGCCCGCAGGCAGCAAAAACTACATCACCCCGCTGGGCTATGGCCGTTTGCGGGCCGAGTTGCTGGCGCTGATAGATGTAGAGCGCCCGCGCATCGTCGAAATCGTCCATTGGGCCGCCAGCAATGGCGACCGCTCCGAAAACGGTGATTACCTGTATGGCAAAAAACGCCTGCGCGAAATTGACCGGCGCATCCGCTTTCTCACCAAGCGCCTAGAGCTGGCCGAAGTGGTGGACCCAGCGCTGCACAGCGGCAAAGACCAAGTTTTTTTTGGCGCTACCGTCACCTATGTGGATGATTTGGACTGCGAGCGCAGCGTCACCATTTTGGGCATTGACGAGGCCGACAGCAGCCAAGGCCAAATCAGTTGGGTAGCACCAGTGGCGCGCGCTTTGCTCAAGGCGCGCGTGGGCGACCAAATCGACTTGCCCACCCCGGCCGGGTTACGCACCCTGGAGATTTTGCAAGTGTGCTACAGCAGCGCTTTTTCGGCAGTGTTGTAGCTGGCGCACTTTAGCGGCGTGAGGCACGCAACACTGCTGGCACCCGGTGCAGGTTACGCAAGGCGGTTTCTAAATGGGTTTGGTCGCGCACAGCCACGACAAAACGCAAATCAATCGTGTCTAGCGCGACTTCGTCGTCCATATCCACATGCAGAATGTCCACCTCGGTACCAGCCAATTCGGAGGCAATGCGCGCCAATACCCCTTTGCCATTGCTGATGGTGACGACGATACCGGCCTCGAACAGGCGCGTAGGCTCTTCGGCCCAATCGACGGTAATAAAGCGTTCGCTGTCGCGGTGTTGCAATTTTTGCGCTGTGGCACATTGGGCCGTATGGACTACCAAGCCCTCGCCCCGGCCCAAGTAGCCAATGATGTTGTCGCCCGGAATCGGGCGGCAACAGCGCGCGTATTGCACCGAGGCGTTTTCACTGCCATCCAAACTCAAACCACCTTGCGAGACGGTTTCGTGCGAGGTATAGCGCTCGCGCGTCATGAGCAAGGCATCGGGGCGGTGGCCGTGTTCACTCATCAGCACCGTGAGGCGTTTGGCCACAATGCTGGCCACCCGTTTGCCCAAGCCGATGTCGGTCATGAGTTCATCGCGGCTGTGGCTGCCCGTAAAGCGCAGTAGTTTGTCCCAAATGACTTTGGTGTTGCCGTCTTCGGACGGCAAGCCTTCAATGCCTTCGGCGCGCAGGGCTTGGGTGAGCAATTTTTCGCCCAAACCTTCGGACTCGGAATGGGCCAAGGTTTTGAGGTAATGGCGAATTTTGGAGCGCGCGCGCCCAGTACGCACAAAGCCCAACCAAGCGGGGTTGGGGGTGGCCTCGGCGGTGGTGATAATTTCGACCACATCGCCGTTTTTCAGTTCGGTGCGTAGCGGCACCTGCTCATTGTTGATTTTGGCTGCCGAGGTGCGGTTGCCAACGTTGCTGTGGATGGCATAGGCAAAATCCACCACCGTGGCCCCTTGCGGCATGGCCATAATTTGGCTCTTGGGGGTAAAAACATACACCGCATCGGGGAACAAATCCACTTTAACGTGGTCCCAAAACTCGGCTGCATCGCGGGTTTCGTTTTGGATGTCCAGCAGCGATTGCAGCCATTGGGTGCCTAGGCGCTCGGCGGCGGTGCCATCATGCTCTTGTGCTTTGTACAGCCAATGCGCCGCTACGCCAGCCTCGGCGATGATGTGCATCTCTTCGGTGCGCAGCTGAAACTCGATGTTGATGCCCGATGGCCCGACCAGGGTGGTGTGCAAAGACTGGTAGCCATTGAGCTTGGCAATGGCGATATGGT
The DNA here is from genome assembly GCF_028686475.1 of Giesbergeria sp. Classification (GTDB taxonomy): domain Bacteria; phylum Pseudomonadota; class Gammaproteobacteria; order Burkholderiales; family Burkholderiaceae_C; genus Simplicispira. The sequence continues at coordinate 7,333 of NZ_JAQUCA010000026.1, forward strand.
CCTTGAACTTGCTGGGCACTGGCTTGTACATTTGGTGCAGCAGGCCCAAGCCGGTGTAGCAGTCAATGATGCTGGGCACAATCACGCGAAAGCCATACAAATCTGTCACCTGGGCAAAACTCAGGTGCTTGAGCATCATTTTTTGGTAGATGGCGTACAGGGTTTTTTCGCGTCCAGCCAGGCGCACCTTCATGCCCGCTTTGGCAAATACGCTATCGACATCGGCCTGCACTTTTTGAATCAAATCACGGCGGCGGCTGCGGGCTTTGTGGATGGCTTTGCTCAGGGTGGCATAGCGCCACGGGTGCAAGTGGCGGAACGACAAATCTTGCAGCTCGCGGAAGGTTTGGTTCAGGCCCAAACGGTGGGCAATTGGGGCGTAAATTTCAATCGTTTCGGACGATATACGCTTCCATTTGCTGCGTGGCATGTCCGACAGGGTACGCATGTTGTGCGTGCGGTCGGCCAGTTTAATCAGGATAACGCGCACATCGCGCGCCATTGCCAACAGCATTTTGCGAAAGGACTCGGCTTGGTTTTCTTCGCGCGTGTCAAATTGCAGCTTATCGAGTTTGGTCAGTCCATCCACCAACTCGGCCACCGGCAGGCCAAAGCGCTCGATTAAATCGGCTTTGGTGATGCCGCAGTCTTCCATCGCATCGTGCAGCAGGGCCGCCATCAGCGCTTGGGCATCCAGCTTCCACGTAGCGCATTGGGCCGCCACTGCTATGGGGTGGGTGATGTAGGGTTCGCCGCTGTTGCGTAGCTGGCCCAAATGGGCGGTATCGGCATAGCGGTAGGCTTGGCGCACCAGCTCAATGCTGGCCGGGTCAAGGTAGTCTAAATTGTCGGTCAGGGCGGCAAAGCTGGCCGCCGCTGCATTGGCTGCCGCTGCTGCGGCATCCCCGCCGCTGGCTGGGGGGGCATCCGCCTGTGAGGAGCCAAGAGAGGTGGGGGTTTTCAAAGCCGATTTCATGCCTCAAATGTAGCGTTGCTGTGCCAAGTGTGCAAAACAGGAAAAAATACCATTTTGCCTATTCGCATTTTTTGCTGCCCAAAGGCATCGTCTTTGCTGCAATTTTGGCAGCAAATGGACACTACGGCGTTAAGATGGATGGACTCCCCCAATTGCGACCCTAGGAGTCCAACATGGCAACAAAAGCGTGGGCAGCCGCTTGGTGCTTAGCACTGGTGGCCTGTGGCCCACAGCCCGAGATGGCGCGCACAACACCACAATACAGCACGCAAGCCCCCGACGGGGTGCGCCAGTATGTGTTTGCCATTCATCCGCTGCACAACCCAGCGCGCTTGTTTGCTTTGTATGGGCCGCTGATGGACTACCTGAACCAGCATTTGCCCGACACCCCGCTGCGGCTAGAGGCTTCGCGCAATTACGAAGAGTTTGAAAAAAAACTCTATGGCCGCCAATTGGACTTTGCCCTGCCCAACCCCTACCAAACCCGCAATGCGCTGCGCCACGGTTACCGGGTGATTGCCAAAATGGGCAATGATGAGCTGTTTGCCGGGCTGATTTTGGTGCGCCGCGACAGTGGCATCCAACAGGTAAGCGACCTCAAAGGGAAAAAGGTAGCCTATCCAGCTGCAACCGCCTTGGCCGCTACCATGCTGCCACAATACTACCTACAAACCCACGGCCTGAATGTGCAACGCGACCTCGACAACCTGTATGTAGGCTCGCAAGAATCCTCTATTCTGAACGTCTATTACGGCCACACCGCCGCAGGTGCTACTTGGCCCCTGCCGTGGCGCGAGTTCCAAAAAGAGCAGCCCGACAAAGCCGCCGAATTGGAAGTGAAATGGCAAACCGAACCGCTGGTCAACAATGGCGTGGTAGCGCGCGATGACGTGCCCCCAGAGCTGGTCGAAAAAATCACCGTACTGCTGGAAACCTTGCACACCACTCCAGAAGGCGAGGCCCTGCTCAAACGCCTAGAGCTATCGCAGTTTGAGCGCGCCGACAACCAACGCTATCAAGTGATAGAAGACTTTTTGCAGCGCTTTGCACAAAAAGTGCGCCCGCTGCCGCAGGAGCAACCATGAGCGCGGCTACATGGCAACGGGTGACTTACGGCGTAATCGGAGGGGCTTTTAAACGCCAAATTGTGCTGGTGTTTGCACTGGGTTTTTTGTGCCTGTTCAGCGCCCTGGTGGCCTATTTGGTGCGCGCACAAAGCCAAAATTTGTACCAAGAAAACCACAACGCCGCCCAAGGCTTGGCGCAATCGCTGGCGGTCAGCTCGCGCTCTTGGGTGTTGGCCAATGATTTAATGGGACTGGAGGAAGTGATTGTCTCGTTTGCCTCTTATCCCAGTCTGCACTATGCGATGGTGCTATCGCCCACGGGCCGGGTGCTGGCGCATACCGACCCCAGCAAAATGGGCCTGTTCATCCACGACGAAACCAGCAAAACTTTGCTACAAGCCCCCAATGGTGCCTACCAAAGGCTGGCCGATGATGCCCAACTGATTGACCTTGCCGTGCCCATTGCCTTGGGCGAGCGCCACATGGGCTGGGCGCGCGTGGCACTGGGGCGCGAGAGCATTCAGGCCGACCTGCGCGCCGTAGTCATCCGCAGCATGGTGTTTATTGGTTTGGCCACCGCTTTGGCTTTGCTGGCTTCAGCCCTGATTGCCAACCGTTTGGCGCGGCGCATTGCCGCTTTGGTGCGTGTGGCCGACAAGGTACGCAACGGCGATAGCAGCGTGCGTGCCGACCTCAGTGGTGCCGTCGATGAAGTCACCCTGCTGGCCGAAAGTTTTAACCGCATGTTGGATGCGCTAGAGCAAAATCAACAGGCGCTACGCACCGCCTCGCGTTATAGCCGCAGCCTGATAGAAGCCCACCTAGACCCGCTGCTGGTAGTCAACAGCGCTGGCAAAATTACCGACCTCAACCACGCAGCAGAAAGCATCACTGGGCGTAGCCGCCAAGCCTTATTGGGCACTGATTTTGCCGAGCATTGCACCGAATCCGCACAAGCCCACGAGCTGTTTGTGCAAGCACTGGCCAGCGAACAAGTCACAGACCGCGCATTGTCGATTCGGCATGTGGATGGCCACATCACCCATGTGCTGTACAACGCTGGTATTTTTCGCAACGCTTTGGGCGAGGTGCTGGGCGTGCTGGCCGCCGCGCGCGACGTGACCGAGCGCCAGCGCTTAACGGAAGAAATGCGCCGCTACAAAGACCGCCTAGAAGCCGAAGTGCAACAACGCACCGCCGATTTGGTGTTGGCGCGCAACGCTGCCGAAGCTGCCAACCAAGCCAAAAGCGCCTTTTTGGCCAACATGAGCCACGAGCTACGCACGCCGCTCAATGCCGTGCTGGGCTTTTCTAACATGATGCGCCGCGACCCGCAGTTGCCCGAGCGTTTGCGGCAAAACCTCGACATCATCAATCGCAGCGGTGAACACCTGCTCACCTTGATTAACGACGTGCTGGACATGGCCAAAATTGAAGCTGGCCGTGTGCAGTTGCAACAATTGCCGTTTGATTTGGGTGCCTTGGTGCGCGATGTGACCGACATGATGCAAATACGGGCGCAAGAAAAGGGCCTGCATTTGCTGATTGACCAAGATTCGGAGTTTCCGCGTTACATCGTGGGCGATGAGGCCCGCTTGCGCCAAGTGTTCATCAACTTGCTGGGCAATGCAATTAAATTTACCGAGCAAGGCGGGGTCTCCATCCGCTTGGGTACACGGCAAAACGAACGCGCGCATTTGGTGATTGAAGTGGAAGATTCTGGCCCCGGCATTGCCCCGCAAGACCAAGAAGGCATCTTTTTGCCTTTTACCCAAGTTGGCGAACAAGGCATCAACAAAGGCACCGGCTTGGGCCTGACGATTACGCGCCAGTTTGTGCAGCTAATGCACGGCAGCATCACCCTGCACAGCACCGTGGGCGTGGGTTCGATGTTTCGCATCGAGTTGCCCTTGCAATCGGCTTCAGAAGCCGACATCCACCGCCCCGAGGCCGTCCAGCATGGCGAAGTACTGGGCTTGGCACCGGGCCAACAACCTTGGCGCATTTTGATTGTGGAAGACCAGCGCGATAACCAAGTTTTGCTCTCACAATTGTTGGGGTCGGTAGGCTTTGAATGGCGTATTTCCGAAAACGGGGCCAAGGGCGTGCAAATGTTCCAAGAGTGGCACCCCGACTTTATTTGGATGGACCACCGAATGCCCGTGATGGATGGCGTAGAAGCCACGCGCCGCATTCGGCAATTGCCCGGTGGCAAAGAGGTCAAAATTGTGGCCGTCACGGCCTCGGCCCTGCAAGAGCAAAAAGCCGAACTCTTGGCCGCTGGCATGGATGATTTTGTGCGTAAACCGTACCGCTCCAGCGAAATTTTTGACTGCATGGCCAAACATTTGGGGGTGCGTTATCTGTACGAGGGTCTGCCCGAGGTCGATGATGACGCAGCCACCGCCCTGAGTGCAGAGATGTTTGCCAGCCTGCCCGATGCCCTGTGCCAACAATTGCAGCAGGCGCTAGAAAGTTTAGAAAACGAGGCCATTGACCTTGCCTTGCAGGCTGTGGCCGGGCACGATGCCGCTTTAGGCAAAATTTTGCGCCGTTTAGTAGGCAACTTTGACTATCCGACCATCCTCAACACCCTACAAACACGCCTCCATGTCGCATAAAGGAAGAATTCTGGCCGTCGATGACACCCCGGCCTCGCTCAAATTGCTGTCCGATTTATTGCGTAACGAGGGCTACGATGTGCGCTCGGCCATCAATGGCGAGTTGGCCTTGCGCTCAGCGGCCATCAACCCGCCCGAGTTGGTGCTGCTCGATATACGGATGCCCGAAATGGACGGCTTTGAAGTCTGCCGCCGCCTCAAGGCAGACCCTGTCACGGCACAAGTGCCGGTTATTTTTGTCAGCGCCCTGACCGACACCGATGAAAAACTGCACGGCTTTGAGCTGGGGGCGGTCGATTTTGTGACCAAGCCGTTTCAGCGCGAGGAGCTGATGGCACGGGTGCGGGTGCATCTCGAAGTGGACCGCCTACGCAATCACCTAGAGGAAGTGGTGCTAGAGCGCACGCATAAATTGCAAGAAAGCCAAGAACACCAGCGCAAAACACTGATTGATTTTGTGACCACCTTGGGCGCTACGGTAGAGCTACGCGACCCCTACACCGCTGGCCACCAGCGCCGGGTGGCCGACTTAGCGAGTGCTATTGCGCGGCAATTACAATGGCCACCAGAGCAGATAGAGGGCTTGTATCTGGCCAGTGTGGTGCATGATTTTGGCAAAATCAGGGTGCCGACCGAAATTTTGTGCAAGCCGGGCAAACTCAAAGAGCTGGAGTTTCGCTTGGTGCAAGAACACTCTAAAACTGGCTACGACATTTTGCAATCCATTGCGTTTCCGTGGCCGATTGCCCAAGCGGTTTATCAGCACCATGAGCGCTTAGATGGCTCGGGCTACCCACAGGGTTTGCGCGGCCCCGACATCTTGCCCGAGGCCAAAGTGCTGGCCGTGGCCGATGTGGTTGAAGCCATGATGTCGCATCGCCCCTACCGGGCCAGCTTGGGGCCAGAAGTGGCACTGCAAGAGATTGAAACCCACCGAGGCACACTGTACGAGGCCGAAGTGGTCGATGTGTGCGTGCGCCTGTTCCGCGAGCAGGGTTATCGGCTACCGGGCTAAGGCGCAGCCGCCTGGGCTGGGGGCAAAACAGCGCGCTCCTCTAGCGCTTTGGCACAAGCCGCAGCCAACAGCAAAGCGGCGGAAGAAAAGTAAATCCACACCAGCAACGCTACCAAAGAGCCTGCGGCCCCATAGGCTGACACCACCGCCGCCCCAGATAAGTAGCTGGCCAAGCCGTGGCGGCCTACCGTAAACAAGCCCGCCCCCAGCACGGCCCCCCAAGCCAAAAAGCGCAAACGCGGTTTGGGGCTGGCGCTGATACGCATCAAGCCCAAAAACAGCGCTGTGGCAAACAGAAACGACACCCCTTCGCTTAACAAGAGCAAAGGCAAACGGTACGGCAAATACGCACCCACCCATGCAGTGGCCAGCGCCAGCGCTGCCGACAACAACAGCGACAACAGCAGCAAAAAGCCCAGCGCCAGCAAATAAGCCAGCCCACGCAAGCGCAAAGCCGCTGTGGCACGCCAACCGCCCCCTAGTGCGGGGGCTTGGCTGTGCCAGATACGGGTAAAAGAGGCTTGCAACTCGGCAAACACCCCAGTGGCCCCCCACAGCAGCAGCAACAAAGCCACCACCGAGGCCAGCAAACCCTCAGCCGGGGCTTGGGCGCTCGCCAAGGCTTGGCGCACCACTTCGGCGGTGCGTTCGCCAGTAAAAGTGCGAATCTGCACCAATAAGTTGTGCTCTACCACGGTGCGGTCTAGCCACCAACCTAAGCTGGCCACCAGCACCACCAACAGGGGGGCCAGACTCAACATGCCGTAAAACGACATGGCGGCACTCATGCGCGGGCCGTCGGCCTCTAGCCATAACTGCACCGCCCGCACCGGCCACCAGTGTGTGGCTGGGGGCGTAGAGGCATTGGCTGGTGGAGCCTGCGCGCTGTCGGGGGATGGGCTGGACATAGGTGCAATATAGTGCTTTTGGCTACTGCTGCAGGTTGCGCTGGCGCAGGGCCAACCAAAGCACAGCGCCCCCCGTCAGAGCCAGCGGCAACAAAGAACCCACATTCAGCCACCACCAACCTTGCGTAGTCACTAAAGCGCCGGAGGCAAACGAGGTCAGGGCCATCGTGGCAAACACCGCAAAATTGATGGCCGCTTGGGCGCGGTCTTTTTCTTCTGGCCGATAGGCTTGCAAGGCCAGGGTGGTGCCACCAGTGAACAAGAAATTCCAGCCCACGCCCAAAAAGAACAAAGCCACGGTAAATTGCGCCACTTCTTGCCCAGACAAGGCCACCAGCACGCAGAGCAAATTCAGCAACACCCCCGCCCCCATCACAGGCAACACACCCCAGCGCTTGACCAAATGGCCGGTAAAAAAGCCGGGGGCAAACATGCCCACCACGTGCCATTGCAAGACAAAGGCTGCCTCTTCAAAGGCGTAGCCGCACACCTGCATGGCCAGCGGAGTGGCTGCCATAAGCAAGTTCATGACCCCATAGCCCAGTGCTGAGGCCAACATCGCCACGATAAACGCCGGTTGGCGCAACAGTTCGGCCAATGGCCGCCCCGCTTGTGCTGTGTTGCTGGCAGCAGCAGGGCTGATACGCTCAAACCGAATGGCGGCCATGCAAACCATAGACAGCAAGGCCACACCCACCAGTGCCAAATAGGTGGCTACAAACGGCACCTGTAAGCCATCGCGGCTGTGATTGGCCAAATACGGGCCAGCCACGGCCCCAATCAAGCCCCCCGCTAACACCAAAGAAACGGCTTTTTCCCGAAAGCTGGGTGCAGCCAACTCGGCGGCAGCAAAACGGTACAACTGACCGTTGGCGCTGTAATAGCCCGCCACCATCGTGCCCAAGCACAGGCCAAAAAATTGACCGCTATAAACCGCCCAAGCACACCACAGGGCGCATACCAAGGCCACGGCCAAGCCTATCTGGAATGACACCTGCCGCCCCCAACGCCGCTGGCTGCGTGCCACTAACCCCGTCGAGAGCGCACCGCCCACCACATAGCCCATCACGGGCAGCGTAGCCATCCAACCATAGGGGGCCAATTGCAACCCAACCAAACCATTGATGGCAATAAAGACCACATTGTTGGTCAGAAACAAGCCTTGGCACAAGGCCAACAACCAGAGATTACGGTTCATGAAAACTTCTTTATCAACTATTTGACTATTTAACTACTTATGCAAATAATAGCTGGCATTTCTTCTTTGCTTTTTGGGTGTGGGTGTCTCTATGCTCTATTTTCGTCCTCTTGCGCTGGCCTTGGTGGCACTGCTGTCTGGTGGCACCCCTGCTGCATGGGCGAGTGAGGCAGCCACCGTGCCCGCCCAAGCCAACCACAGCACCCAGCGTAGCAGTTTTGATGGCACGGTAGAGGCGCTGCGCCAAACGGTGCTGGCAGCCCAAGTCTCTGGCGCCGTGGTGGAGTTGGCGGTCAAAGTGGGCGACCGGGTACAAGCCGGGCAGCTGCTGTTGCGTTTGGATGCACGCACCGCAGAGCAAACCGCCACCGCCGTACAAGCCCAAGTACAGGCGGCCCAAGCAGCGCTGGACGTAGCTGCACGTGCCTACCAGCGCCAGCAGCAACTGCACCAACAACAATACATCAGTCAAGCAGCCCTAGAACAGGCCCAAGCCCAATTCAAGGCCAGTCAAGCCCAAGTCAATGCCCAAATGGCCCAAGCAGAAGCAGCACGCAGCCAAACAGGGCTGCATACCGTGCGCGCCCCCTATGCTGGCGTAGTGGCCGAAGTGCCCGTGGTGCTGGGCGATATGGCCATGCCCGGCAAACCCTTGCTCATTTTGTATGACCCCAGCGCATTGCGCGTCACTGCGGCGGTGCCGCAATCGGCATTGCTGCCAGAGGTGGCCGTTGATACTGTGCAGGTAGAACTGCCCGGTTTGCCGGGTGCAGCGCAATGGCAGCAGCCGCTGCGCGTGCAGGCATTGCCCACAGCAGATGCCGCCACACACACCGTACAAATTCGGGCTAACTTGCCTGTGGGTCTGTCAGGCGTGGTGCCAGGGCAATTTGCACGCCTGTGGCTGCCAGTGGCAAACCAGCACACCGATACCACTGCACGCCAAGCCACCGTATCAGTGCCAGCGCAAGCGGTGGTGCGCCGGGCCGAAATGACGGGCGTTTATGTGCAAAGCCCAGACGGCCCGCCGCGTTTGCGCCAAGTGCGCTTAGGTCGCACCACGGGTGAGCATATCGAGGTGTTAAGCGGTCTGGCCGCAGGCGAGCAAGTGCTTCTCAACCCGGCCTTGGCCCGCCCCACACCGGTGGCTAGCCATTAAGGCCACCACCATGCGTCAATCCACCGAGCCAACTGCTTTGGGTATTTCGGGCCGCATTGCCGGTTTTTTCCAAAGCGCCCATATCACGCCACTACTGGCCTTGCTGGCCTTCTTGTTGGGCGTGTTTGCGGTGTTGGTGACACCGCGCGAAGAAGAGCCGCAAATCAACGTCACGATGGCCAATGTGCTGGTGCCGTTTCCGGGGGCCAGCGTGCGCGATGTGGAGCAAATGGTGGCCATTCCAGCAGAACAGGTGCTGTCACAAATCAGCGGTACCGAGCATGTGATGTCGCTGTCGCGTCCCGGTTTGGCGATTTTGACGGTGCAATTCAAAGTGGGCGTGCCACGCACCGAGGCATTGGTACGCCTGTACGACACCATCCACTCGCATGCCGATTGGTTGCCCCAAGGCTTGGGGGTCTTATCGCCCATTATCAAACCCAAGGGGATTGACGATGTGCCCATCGTTACCCTGACCTTACACAGCCGACGTGCCGATACGGGTGCGTTCGATTTAGAGCGCGTGGCGCACAGCATCGAAGCTGACCTCAAGCGTGTGCCCGGCACGCGCGAAATCACCACCGTGGGCGGCCCCGGTCGCGCGGTACTGGTAGAGCTGGATAGCGCCCGCATGGCAGGCAGTGGCATCACAGTGGACGACTTGCGCCGCGCCCTGCAATCGGCCAATTGGGGTCTGCCGGTGGGCGAGCTGCTCGGTGGCAACCAAGCCGTCAGCCTTGAATCTGGCCCCTTCTTACGCAATGCCGACGAAGTGGCCGAACTGGTAGTGGGCGTGCGCGCTGGCAAGCCGGTGTTTTTGCGCCAAGTGGCCGAGGTACGCGATGGCCCGTTGCCACCCAGCCGCTATGTTTGGCACGGCACAGCCGGGCAAGACGCTACGGTATCCCCCGCTGTCACCCTCAGCATCACGAAAAAACCGGGCGAAAACGCTATCGATGTCGCCAATGCCGTGCTAGAACGCGTGGCCCTGCTGAAGAACACCGTGATTCCGGCGGATGTGGAAATTGCTGAAACGCGCAACTATGGCGCTACCGCCAACGACAAAGCGCAAAAGCTGATTCAGAAACTGCTGTTTGCCACCGCCTCGGTGGTGGCATTGGTATTTATTGCACTGGGCAAACGCGAGGCTGCGATTGTCGGCACCGCCGTGGTGCTAACGCTCACCGTGACACTGTTTGCCTCTTGGGCTTGGGGCTTTACCCTGAACCGGGTGTCCTTGTTTGCGCTGATTTTCTCCATTGGCATTTTGGTAGACGATGCCATCGTGGTGGTGGAAAACATCCACCGCCACCAGCAACTCTACCCCGGTAAAACGCTGGTGCAGATCATTCCCGGTGCGGTGGATGAGGTGGGCGGCCCGACCATTTTGGCGACCCTGACGGTGATTGCCGCCCTGCTGCCTATGGCGTTTGTCTCGGGCTTGATGGGGCCGTACATGAGCCCGATTCCCATCAATGCCAGCATGGGCATGTTGCTCTCACTGGCGATTGCCTTTGTCGTTACCCCGTGGCTGGCGCGCCTGTGGATGAAGCCGGTTTCGGTGGCCGAGGCAGCGCACCATGCCACGCACCCGCATGGCATGGCGGGCAAAATCACACCGCTGTTCACGCACATTTTTACCCCGCTGCTCGATCAGCAACGCGGTGCGCGCAACCGGACTCTGTTGGGTTTGGGTGTGGCAGGTTTGATTGCCCTGTCGCTGGCGCTGCCAGTGGCTGGGCTGGTGCTGCTCAAAATGCTGCCGTTTGATAACAAATCCGAATTCCAAGTGGTGGTAGATATGCCTGCTGGTACGCCGGTAGAGCAAACCGCCGCCGTGCTGCACGAGCTGGGGGCTTATTTGTCCAGCGTGCCCGAAGTCACGCACTATCAAGCCTATGCCGGCACCGCTGCGCCGATCAACTTCAATGGACTGGTACGCCAGTATTACCTGCGCGCCGGTGGCGAGGTGGGAGACATCCAAGTCAATTTGGTGGATAAACACCAGCGCAAGGCACAAAGCCACGCCATTGCCACACGGGTACGCCCAGCGCTACAAACCATCGGCCAGCGCTTTGGTGCCAACGTCAAAGTGGTAGAAGTGCCACCCGGCCCGCCCGTGCTGGCGCCGATCGTGGCGGAGATTTATGGCCCGGAAGAAGCAGGCCGCCGCCAAGTCGCCAAGGCCGTGCGGGCGGTATTTGAAAACACTCCCGGTGTGGTGGATGTGGACGATAGCAGCATTGCCAGCGCCCCGCGTACCCTGTTGTTGGTCGATCGGCGCAAGGCCGCTTTGCTCGGCATCCCCCAACAAGCTATCGTCACCACGCTGCGCGCAGGTTTGGCCGGTGAAGCCGCGACTTACCTGCACGACCAAAGCAAATACCCTGCTGCGGCGGTGCTGCAATTGCCAGCGCAGCAGCACGGCGATTTAGCCACCCTGCTGCAACTGATGGTACGCAGTGCCTCGGGGGCTTTGGTGCCGATTCGTGAATTGGTGACGCTGAGCGACAGCGTACGCGAGCAGCCGATCTATCACAAGGATTTGCTGCCGGTGAACTTTGTCGTGGCCGACATGGCCGGTGCTGTCGATAGCCCACTCTATGGCATGTTTGCCATGCGTGCCAACATCACCAAGCTGCCCATGCCCGATGGTGGCCCACTGGCGGAATACTTCATCCGGCAACCGCAAGATGCTTGGCGCGGCTATGCCCTGAAGTGGGATGGCGAATGGCAAATCACCTACGAAACCTTCCGCGATATGGGCGCGGCCTATGCCGTGGGCCTGATTTTGATTTACCTGTTGGTGGTGGCGCAGTTTGGCTCGTACCTTACACCACTCATCATCATGGCCCCGATTCCACTGACGATGATTGGTGTCATGCCCGGCCACGCGCTGTTGGGCGCACAGTACACGGCCACCAGCATGATCGGCATGATTGCGCTGGCCGGCATCATCGTACGCAACTCGATTTTGCTGGTGGACTTTATCAATCTGCAAGTGCGTAGCGGCGTGCCCTTCGAACAAGCGATCGTGCAATCGGCCATCACGCGCGCGCAGCCCATTGTGCTGACTGGGCTGGCAGCCATGCTGGGCGCCTTCTTCATTCTGGATGACCCGATTTTTAACGGGCTGGCCATTTCGCTGATTTTTGGCATTGCCGTCTCGACCGTGCTGACGCTGGTGGTGATTCCGCTCTTGTATTACGTGGCCTACCGCCATCGCCTAGAGGCCCTGCACCCACCCCCTGTTTTTTCAACCCCTGGAGCTTGATGAGTATGAGCACTTCTTACCGTGACCTGACCCGTGATATTTCTGCCGAATTGGGCAAGCTGCGCACCGAAATCCCCGACACCCTGCAAGCCTTTCATGCGCTGGGCAAAGCTGCTTCTGCCGAGGGCGCACTGGACAAAAAAACCAAAGAGCTGATTGCCGTGGCCTTGTCGGTGGCGGCGCGTTGCGATCCATGCGTGGGCTTTCACTTGCAAGCGCTGGTCAAGCTGGGTGCTACCCGTGCCGAGCTGGCCGATGTGCTGGCGATGGCCGTCTATATGGGCGGTGGCCCGTCGTTGATGTACGCGGCCAAGGCTTCGGCAGCGTTTGACGAATTCAGCGCCGCGGCCGCAACGTAATTTTGCTGCCCTGCCCTCCGCTCTGCCTTGGGGGGCTGCAGGCACTGGCTATTTTGCGGCACTAGGCGGATACTAGAACCGAGCGTAGCTATTGGCATCTGAAGCGACCTGCATACTAAAAAAAATGGGGGGGCCTTGTGCAGGTGCGGGTTGGTGAATGGCCGCCCCGATAGGAGACAAAACATGCACCGCATCACTACTCCTTCTGCGGCTGCGGCCATGCCCTCGCGGCGCCACTGGTTGGTAGGCACCGCCAGTGCAGGTGCAGCCCTGACCTTGGGGCTGGGCCACCACACCACGGCACAAGCCAAGCAGCGCACCAAAGCCCATGTCGTGATTGCGGGCAGCGGCTTGGGTGGTTTGGCCATAGCGCACCGTTTGTTGAAGATGCTCGATGGTGTCCAAATCACCATCATTGATGCCAAACAAGCACACAACTACCAGCCCGGTTACACCTTGGTTGCCAGTGGGGTGTGGCCTGTCAGTAAAGTGATGGATCGCAATGCCGACTTCATGCCCGCTGGAGTGCGTTGGATCCAAGAGATGGTGGCCGAGTTTGACCCCACAGCACAAACCGTGGTCACCAGCAGCGGCCAACGCGTGCGTTATGACTATCTGGTGGTGGCAGTGGGGACGCACCAAGACTGGCACCAAATTGAAGGCATGGACACCCACGCCATTGGGCAAAATGGCCTGACCAGTGTCTATCCTAGCCCCGAAGCTGCAGCGGCCACTTGGACGGCGATGGACGCCTTCCGCCAAAAGGGCGGTCAGGCCGTCATGACGCTGCCCAGCACACCGCTCAAATGTGCGGGTGCGCCGCTCAAAATGACCTTCATGCTGCGCGACCGGCTGGCCCAAGCAGGCACCCTCGGCTCATCTCAAGTCACGTTCTATTCTGCTTTAGGCAACGTCTTTGGTGTCAAAACTGTCAATGACAACGTGTTAGAGCGCTGGCAGACGCTGGGCGTCAACGTACAGTTCACGCAGAAGCTCAAAGCTATCGACATAAGCGCACGACGGGCCACCTTCGTCAACCCAGAGGGTGCAGCCACCGAGGTGTCCTACGACTTTATCCACCTAGTGCCGCCGATGCGTGCGCCCGATGCCATCAAAAACTCTGATTTGTCTTGGAAAGAAGGCCCGATGGCGGCTGGTGGTTGGCTGGAAGTGGACAAAGACACCTTGCAACACCGGCGCTACCAAAACGTGTTTGGTTTGGGCGATATCAATGGCACGCCACGCGGCAAAACAGCCGCCACCGTGAAGAAAAGTGCCCCCATCGTGGCACAGCATTTGGTCGAAGTGATGGCAGGCAAAAGCCCCAGCCAAAAGTTTGATGGCTACACCTCTTGCCCGATGATTGTGCGCGAAGGCTCAGCCATGCTGATCGAGTTTGATTACGAAGGGCGCTTAGTGCCCTCGTTGCCCATGATTGAGCCACTGCAAGAAAGCTACTTTGCTTGGCTCATGAAGGTGCGGATGCTCAAGCCCGCCTATCTGTCGGTGCTCAAAGGCCGTGTGTAACCCCCCAGCACAGGAGACAAACCATGTACGAAATTTGGCTGGTGATGAACATTGTGTATGAGCTTGCCCTGAGCATTTGGCCGGTGCTGGCATTGGCCGGGGCGGTATGGTTGCTGCTGCTGGTCATGGCGCGCCAGCGCATCGGTTGGCGGCAAGTGCCAAGGGCGGTGGCGGTAGGGGCAGCGGTGGCGGTGCTGCTGTTTTTCAGCGTACCCAGCTTGACACAATCGTCTTGGTCCAATATGGGCTATTGGGTAGATTGGGCCAATTTGTTGGCGATAGCATTGGGCTTGGGGGCGTTGGCAGCGGTGTTTGCATGGCCGCTGCTGGCGCTGCTGCGCCAGCCCGGCACCACAGGAAAACCCTGATAGCCCCTGCAAGCCTTTTGCAAGCCCTGCCGGGTTGAATGGGCTTTATGCCCAATGCCTTTAACTTTGCCGCTTCACCCTTTGACTGCTTGACCCCTGAAGAACAGGGGCTGGTACGAAAAAACGTGGATATTGCCTACTTTCCCAGCGGAAAGGTGGTGCTGGATGTGGGGGCCGTGCCTACACACCTGTTCATCCTCATCAAGGGCTATGTCACGCAAACCGAGGGCGAAGAGGTGCTGGCCACCTACGGCCCAGACGACACCTTTGATGGCCGGGGTTTGGTGGCCGGGCGTGTCAGCAGCCGCTTTGTGGCCGCCGAGGAGGTGTTGGCCTACCAACTCACCCACGAGGCCGTGAATGAACTGATTGCCCGCAATGCCACTTTTGGCGCTTTGCTGTTTTCAGACATTGGGCACAAACTCAACACTTTGGCCCAGCGCGGCGATGAGCACGAGCTGCAATCGCTGACTTTGGCGCGCGTCGATGCCACCTACCTGCGCCCAGCCCATGCCGTCTCGGCGCAAACCGATGTCATCTCGGTGGTGCGCTTGTTCCAAGAGCAGCGCACCAACAGCGTGCTGGTAACGGGCCTGCCCGACGGCCAACTCGGCATTTTTAGCAACACCACTTTACAGCGTGCCGTGTTGGATGGCCGCCCGCTGCACCAAATCACGGTGGGCGAATTTGCCAGCAGCCCGGTGGTCACCGTGCGCCCCAGCGACCAATTGGGCGATGCGATGGCCCTGCTATTGCGTAGCCGGGTGCATCGGTTGGTGGTGGTGGATGAACAGCAAAAAATCCACGGCATCCTAGAAGCGCTGGACATGTTCAGCTTCTTGGCCAACCACTCGCACCTGATTACGGTACAAATTGAGCAAGCCTCCGATTTGGCCGCCTTAGAGCAGGCCGCCAGCCAAATCACCCGCTTGGTCACCTTACTCTACCGAGGGGGCACCCGTATCCGCCTGATGGCCACCTTGGTGCAGCAACTCAATGCCCGCCTCTTTGAGCGTGCTTGGCAGATGCTGGCCCCGCCCGATTTAGTACGCAACAGTTGCCTGTTTGTCATGGGCAGCGAAGGCCGGGGTGAACAACTGCTCAAAACCGACCAAGACAACGGCCTGATTTTGCGCGATGGCTACACACCCCCCGCAGATTTAGATGCCATTTGCCAACGCTTCTCCCAAGCCCTGATTCGCTTTGGCTACCCCGAGTGCCCCGGCTACATCATGGTCAGCAATTCGGCTTGGCGTGATTCCGTGAGCCTTTGGGCGCAAAAAGTGCGCCAGTGGTTGTTGTTGCCCGATGCCGACAGCCCGATGCACTTGGCCATTTTTATGGATGCCCATGCCGTAGCTGGCGATGCCCGCTTGCTCGACGAGGTGCGCGCCCGCCTGATGGAGCTGGCAGTCGATAACGATGGGATGCTGGGCCGTTTTGCCTCGGTGGTGGACTCGTTTGGCCAACAGGCCAGTTGGTGGGCGCGCTTGCTGGGCAATAACCACGGCACACCCAGCCTCAACCTCAAAAAAGAAGGCATCTTCCCCATCGTGCATGGTGTGCGTAGTTTGGCCTTGGCACGGCGGGTAGTGCAAACCAGCACGGCAGAACGCATTACAGCCTTGGTGGCCGATGGTGCCCTCAGCGCCAACCAAGGGGCCGAACTGACCGAAAGCCTGTTCTTTTTAATGGGCCTACGCCTTAAAGCCGGTCTGGCAGAGCTAGACATGGGCCGTGCTGTCAGTGGTGATGTCACGCCCGAACATCTGAGCAGTTTAGAGCGCGATTTGCTCAAAGACACCTTGGCCGTGGTCAAGCGCTTTAAAGCTTTGTTGCACCAGCGTTTTCATTTGGATGCCCTATGAGCCAACCACCCGCTCCACGCCGTTGGTGGCAACAATGGCAGCGCCAATGGCAACTGCGCCAACTCAATAACCCAGAGTACCGTTTTTTGTGGGAACCAGCCCCGCCGGATGAATGGGTGTCCTTGGACTGCGAAACCACTGGCCTGAATGTACGCAGTGATGAAATTATCTCGATTGGGGCGGTGCGTATTGCCGGACAACGCATCCTCGCCAGCCAACGGCTAGAGCTGCTGGTGCGCCCCGACAAGGGCGTATCTGCCGAGAGCGTTCGCATCCACCGCCTGCGCGAGCAAGACGTGGCCCAGGGCCTGCCCTTGGCAGAAGCGATGCACACACTGCTGCACTTTATGGGCAGCCGCCCGCTGGTCGGTTATTTTTTAGAGTTTGATGTCGCCATGCTGAACCGCGCCGTGCGGCCCCTGTTGGGTACAGGTTTGCCCCAGCCACAAATAGAAGTTTCGGCCATGTACTACGACTACAAATTCCAGCAGCTGCCACCCTACCAGCAGCAAGAAAATGCCGATATTGACTTGCGCTTTGACACCCTGATGACCGACCTGCAACTGCCCCGGCGCGATGCCCATGATGCGCTCAACGATGCCATCATGGCGGCACTGGCTTTTATCAAATTGCGGCAACTGGCCGCCAATTAGCGCCCACTTTTGCGCCACTGCGCCATCGCGGCTTTGCCTGCCGGTGTCAGCAGCGGCTGCAATTGTCGCCAATTCAGGCTAATGCTGTCATTGCAGGCCCGCATGGCATGGCTGTGCAGGGTTTCAAACACCAAGCCCTGCGGGGTGGGATAGGGCTGTGCCAGCTCCATGTGTTCAACGTCTTGGGCGCAATCGTCCTCTGGGGTGTTGCGCGGGTCGTGCTTTTCTAGCAGGGTACGCAAAGGGGTGCGTAGTGCCTCGCCCGATGGGCCATGCTGGGGCGCAGCCGCTTTGGCTCCACCCTGCAACCAATCCCATACGGCCACCGGAGTGCCAGTTTGCAAATTCCAAGTCAGGTACGACACCGCAGAAAAACTGTGTGCGCCACCGCAATACAGCTCAGGGGTAACATCGCGCAGTACCAACATGGCATCATTCCAGAGTACCGGTTCTAGCGCACTCTCCCAAGTGCTGCCGCCCATGCGCGTGCATTCGTAGTCTTGCACGGCTTGCTCGCCCAACCACTGGCGCGCATAGGTATTGAAGGCCACAATGCCCACACTGCTGCCGGGCAAGGCCAAAGAACGTGCAATCGGCGTGAACAATTCTTGGTAGGTGCGCCCTTGGTGTTGCCTAGGGCGTGATTGCACCGCGTGGGCTGCTTGGATAGGGGCATAAAAATGGGCATCGCAAGGAGCCTCTTCTGGCGGGGCCGCCGCTGGTGCAGAAACACGCTGCAATTGGATAGGCCATTTTTTGGCCCCATCCAAGGCTTGCCAAGTGCCTTGCAAACCACCTTCGGTGTGGGGCAACAACTGCCAATGGGCCAGTGGACGCAGTTCTACGCTACCGGCATCGCGTAGCTGTTCGGTCAGGTTGAAATGCCCGGTGTGCAATGCCAAGGTCAGGGCCTCGTCACTGCTGCGGTCGGTGCTGCTGGCCTCTAGCCACAAACCCCGGCGCTGCGCTAAGTGGTAATACTGTGCCCCTTGTGCCGATAAACAAACCATCACCGCATGGGGGCCAATCTGGCCTTTCCAGGTGCCCGCATAGGTCAAAGCCGTGGACGTGGTTCCGGCATAGCCGCTGATGGTGGCCACAGCCAACCCAGCAACTGCACAGCGCAAAACGGCAGGAAGAGGCGCAAACATTTTGAATCAAACTCCTTGAACCAAGCATACTAAACCTTCACCAGCCCCGTTCCAGCACTGGCCCCAGCGGCTATGGCAGACTGGCGAAAAAAAACCGGGCCACACGGACCCGGTTTTTGTCAACCACAGGCACCACATCCCATAGGAGGGTGCCTATGCGCTACCGACTTAGTGGCCCGAAGCGCCAGAAGCACCCAAACCAGTTTCGGAACGAACCTTCTGAGCAGCAAACTCAGAGCGTTCGCGGGCAGCATTGGCGCTCTTGTCAGTGATCGAGAAGAACCAGACACCGAAGAAGCCGATGGTCATGGAGAACAGCGCAGGCGAGCTATAGGGGAACAGGGCCGAGCCAGCTGGATTGCCCAGCGTAGCTTCCCAGACCGAGGGCGAAACCACCGTCAGGGCCACAGAGGAAATCAGGCCCAAGAAGCCACCAATCACCGCGCCCTTGGTAGTGCAGTCTTTCCACAGCACCGACATGAACAACACAGGGAAGTTGGCCGAAGCAGCAATCGCGAAGGCCAGCGACACCATAAAGGCGATGTTTTGCTTCTCGAACGCAATACCCAGCACCACGGCAATCACACCCAGAGCCAAGGTAGTCATACGCGAAACCTTCAGCTCAGAAGCGCTGTCAGCATTGCCCTTTTTGATGACGGTAGCGTACAAGTCGTGCGATACCGCAGAAGCGCCCGACAAGGTCAAGCCAGCCACCACCGCCAGAATAGTCGCGAAGGCCACAGCGGAGATGAAGCCGTAGAACACGTTGCCACCGACCGACTTGGCCACCAGCACAGCAGCCATGTTGGCCGTACCTGCACCGCCGTGGATGATGCCCTTGGCAGTATCAGCGTACTCGGGGTTGGTCAGCACCAAGGTGATAGCACCAAAACCGATGATGAAAATCAAGACGTAGAAGTAGCCAATCCAAGTGGTAGCCCACAGTACGGATTTACGGGCTTCTTTGGCATCAGGCACAGTAAAGAAGCGCATCAGGATGTGGGGCAGACCAGCAGTACCGAACATCAGAGCCATACCGAAAGAGATGGCAGAGATGGGGTCTTTAATGAAGCCACCGGGGCCCATGATAGCCAAACCAGCCTTGGCAGCCTCTTCAGGCGTTTTACCAGAGTTGGCAGCAATACCAGCACGCACTTCCACGCCCTTGGCAAACAGCGCTTCGGGGCTGAAGCCAAACTGGGCCAGCACCATAAAGGCCATGAAGGTCACGCCCGACAGCAGCAGCACAGCCTTGATGATCTGCACCCAAGTGGTGGCTGTCATACCGCCGAACAGCACGTACACCATCATCAGCACGCCCACGATGACCACCGCCATCCAGTATTCCAGACCAAACAGCAGCTTAATCAGCTGACCTGCACCCACCATTTGGGCAATCAGGTAGAAGGCCACCACCACCAGCGTGCCCGAAGCAGCAAAGGCACGAATGGGGGTTTGTTGGAAGCGATAACCGGCCACGTCGGCAAAGGTGAACTTGCCCAAGTTACGCAGGCGCTCGGCCATCAGGAAGGTAATGATGGGCCAGCCCACCAAGAAGCCCAGCGAGTAAATCAGGCCGTCAAAGCCCGAAGCCATCACCGCAGCCGAAATACCCAAGAACGAAGCAGCCGACATGTAGTCGCCCGCAATCGCCAAACCGTTTTGGAAGCCGGTAATACCACCACCGCCAGTATAAAAGTCAGCAGCAGACTTGGTCTTGGCTGCCGCCCATTTGGTGATGTAGAGCGTGCCGGCAACAAACACGGCAAACATGGCGATGGCCGTCCAGTTGGTGGCCTGTTTGGCCGCTTGGCCCACATCGCCGCCAGCGGCGTATGCGCCACCAGCAGCCAAGAGCGCCAGCAGCGCGCCGACAAATTGCACACGAGACTTCATTTGGCAGCGTCCTTCAAGATTTCTTGGGTCAGGCGGTCAAACTCGCCATTGGCGCGGTTGACATAGTAGCCAGTGATGGCAATGGTGAAAATAATCACGCCCATGCCAATAGGAATACCAATCGAGGTCACACCCGCACCAATAGGCTGGGCCAAGAAAGGCTTGTTGAAGGCCACCAAGGCGATGAAGCCGTAATAGACAATCATCATCAAAATGGTCAGGGTTACACCTATGCCGTTGCGCTTGGATTGCAACTCTAAGTATTTGGGATGGCGTTGTATCTTATCTACCACCGAATCGCTCATGGCGTCGTCTCCTCAGGAATGGATGAAAGGCAAAGCCGCAAAAAACACCAGCTTTACGAGGTTGGCCCATTCTGCAAACGGCGTCTGACCAACTCCTTACGAAAATCGCTCAAAACTGTCATTTAAGTATTTGATTTACTTGGGGGAAACCCGTTGGTAATTACCCTAGGTTTTGCCCTACCAAGAGTGGGACGACGGCTGTTTTTTTTGGTTTCAGGCACCATCACACGGTTTTCTGCATTCTTTTGGTTGCTAAAGAAAGTTTTTCATGCAAGACGGCCTAATCCGCATTCGGGGTGCGCGCCAGCACAATCTCAAAAACTTGGACTTGGACATCCGCACCGGCGAGTTGACCGTGGTCACCGGCCCCAGCGGCTCGGGCAAGTCCAGTTTGGTGTTCGATACCCTGTATGCCGAGGGCCAACGCCGCTATGTGGAAACCTTCAGTGCCTATGCGCGCCAGTTTTTAGAGCGCATGGACAAACCCGCCGTCGATGCCATCGAGGGCGTGCCGCCAGCCATTGCCATCGACCAAACCAACCCGGTACGCAGTTCGCGCTCCACCGTGGGCACCATGACCGAGCTGAACGACCACCTCAAGCTGCTGCTGGCGCGTGCTGGGCAGCTGTTTGATCGCCAAACCGCTCAGCCGGTGCGCCACGACAGCCCCGAAAGCATCTATGCCGCCTTGCAACGCCGCTGTGCTGCCACCGACCCGCGTTTGGTACTGACCTTTGCGGTAGAACTGCCTGCCGATACCAGCCCGGAGCAGCTCCAGCAATGGCTGTTGGCCAGCGGCTTTACCAAAGTGCAGGCACAACGCAGCATCGACACCCCCAGCGGGCCACGCCAAGTGCTGGACGTGGTGGCGGACCGCTTTCGTATCGGCAAGGTAGAAAAAGCCCGCGCCATCGAAGCGATTGAACTGGCCTTGCAACGCGGCAGCGGGCGTTTACAAGTCTGGGTGCTGCACGAAGGGTCAGCAGCGGCCCCAGAAACTTGGCGTTTTTCTACCGGCCTGCATTGCCCTGACAGTGACTTGCGTTACAACGATCCGCTGCCTTCGGCGTTTTCCTTCAATTCGGCGGTGGGGGCGTGCGAAACCTGTCGGGGCTTTGGCCGCGTGATTGGCGTGGATTGGGGTTTGGTGATTCCCGATGGCAAGCGCACACTGCGCGAAGGCTGTATCAAGGTGATTCAAACCCCGGCGTGGAAAGAAGCCCAAGACGACCTGATGCGCCATGCCGAGGCCGAGGGCATCCCACGCGATACCCCTTGGAACCGCCTCACGCCGGAGCAACAGCACTGGGTGTTGCAAGGCTCACCCCGTTGGAAAGGCCAATGGAACCAGCAGTGGTATGGCATTCAGCGCTTTTTTGATTATTTGGAAAGCAAAGCCTACAAAATGCACATTCGGGTGCTGCTGTCCAAATACCGCAGCTACACCGAATGCCCGCACTGCGCTGGCGCGCGCCTCAAAACCGAAAGCCTACTCTGGCGCATGGGCAGCAAAGAAGAGGCCGATGCGGTGTTGCCGCCAGCACAGCGCTTTATGCCCGTGGGCGTGGCGTGGAGCCGCGCCCAACTCGAAGCCCTGCCCGGTTTGTGCCTGCACGACCTAATGCGCTTACCGATAGTCCGTTTGCGCCAATTTTTTGCCGGTTTAGACAGCAGCGGCCAAGGCAGCGAGGCCCAAGCCCTGCGCTTGTTGCACACGGAGATTGGCACCCGGCTCAAGTACCTGTGCGATGTGGGTATTGGCTACCTGACGCTAGACCGGCAAAGCCGCACGCTGAGCGGCGGCGAGGTGCAGCGCATCAACCTGACCACGGCGCTGGGCACCTCCTTGGTCAACACCCTGTTTGTGTTGGATGAACCCAGCATTGGCTTGCACCCGCGTGATATGCACCGCATCACGCAAGCCATGTTGCGCTTGCGTGATGCGGGCAACACGCTGGTGGTGGTGGAGCATGACCCCGCCGCCATGCTGGCCGCTGACCGCATCATCGACATGGGGCCAGGTCCTGGCGAGCGCGGCGGCCAAATTGTGTTTGACGGCAGCACCGATGCCCTGCGTCACGCCGATACCCTGACTGGCCAATACTTGGGCGGACGCAAGCACATCGGTATGGGCTTTCAGCGCCCGGTGAGCGAAGCTACACCGCGCCTACTGCTGGAAGGGGTGCGCGCGCACAATTTGCAAAATTTAACGGTGGGCTTTCCACTGCAACGTTTGGTCACAGTGACGGGGGTGAGTGGCTCCGGCAAATCAACGCTGATTCAAAACGTGCTGGCCCCAGCCTTGCTGCGCCATTTTGGACTGGCCACCGAAGCCCCCGGAACCCACGACCGGCTGTTGGGTGCCGAACATCTGAGCGCCGTGGTGTTTGTCGATCAGTCGCCGATGGGCAAAACGGCGCGCTCTAATCCGGTCAGTTATGTCGGCGCTTGGGATGCCATCCGTGAATTGTTTGCCTGCACGCCGGTAGCGCGCCAGCGCGGTTATACCGCCGCCAAGTTCAGTTTTAACACTGGGGATGGACGTTGCCCCAGCTGTGGCGGCTCGGGCTTTGAGCATGTGGAAATGCAGTTTCTGAGCGATGTCTATTTGCGCTGCCCGGATTGCCACGGCCAGCGCTATCGCCCCGAAATTTTAGAAGTGACACTAGAGCGCACCCGCCCCATGCTATCGGGGTCACCATCGGGGTCAGATTCCCATTCTTTGAAGAAATCAGATTCTGACCCCCATTTTTTGAATGTGGCTGATGTGCTGGAACTGACCGTGAGCGAGGCCGCTGTGCTGTTTGCCCAAGACCATGCGGTGATGGCTGGCCTGCGTCCGCTGTTGGAGGTGGGGCTGGAATACATCCGCTTGGGCCAGCCCGTGCCCACGCTGTCGGGCGGTGAAGCGCAACGGCTGAAACTGGCCGGCCATCTGGCCGAAGCCGGGCGCACCGCCAGCAAATCGCGCCAGCCGCTGGCACGCAAAGGCACTTTGTTTTTATTGGATGAGCCTACCACTGGCCTGCATTTTGACGACATCGCCAAGCTGATGCGCGCACTGCGCCAGTTGGTGGACGTGGGGCATTCGCTGGTGGTGATTGAACACAATTTGGATGTCATTCGGGCCAGCGACTGGCTGATAGACCTTGGCCCCGAAGGCGGCGAGGGCGGAGGCACCATCGTGGCCGAAGGCACGCCGCACGATTTGCGCCAGCACCCCACATCGCACACCGGCGCAGCCTTGCGCGACTACGCACAAACGCTGGGCGTGCTGCCTTTGGGCGTGCAAGAGCCACCAGCGCGCTGGGGCCAAGCTGCCAGCGCCAGCACTGCACCTGCCATGCCCGAGAGCATCCAAATCATCAACGCCAAGGAACACAACCTGAAAGGCTTGTCGGTAGAGATTCCACGCGGGCGCTTCAATGTGATTACCGGGGTCAGTGGCTCGGGCAAATCGACACTGGCGTTTGATATTTTGTTCAACGAGGGCCAACGCCGTTATTTGGAATCGCTCAATGCCTATGCCCGCAGCATGGTACAACCTGCTGGACGGCCCGAAGTGGATGCGGTGTATGGCATTGCACCCACGGTAGCGATTGAGCAGCGCCTGTCACGCGGCGGGCGCAAATCCACCGTGGGCACGGCCACCGAGGTTTGGCATTTTTTGCGCCTGCTGTATGTCAAACTGGGGGTGCAGCATTGCATCCACGACGATGCGCCAGTGCAACCGCAAAGCATAGACCGCATCGCCGCGCAATGGCTAACGGAGTTTCGCGGTCAGCACATTGGCATTTTGGCCCCGCTGGTAGTGAACCGCAAGGGCGTTTATACCGAACTAGCCGACTGGGCGCGCCAGCGCGGCTACACCCATTTGCGCGTAGATGGCGAGTTTTTGCCGACCACCAGCTTCCCACGCCTCGACCGCTTCAAAGAGCATTCCATCGAGTTGCCTATTCTCAGTTTAGACGTGGCCCCAGCGCAAGAAGCCCTGTTGCGCGCCGGTTTAGCGCAAGCGCTGGAGCATGGCAAAGGCGTGGTGCAGGTCTTGAGCGATTTACACGGCCTGCGCGAAGCCATGCAAACCGGCAGCAGCACGGCGGGCATTGGGCGCTTGCAGGTCTACTCGACCCTGCGGGCTTGCCCGGTCTGTGCCACCAGCTATGCCGAATTGCAACCCGCCCTGTTCAGCTACAACAGCAAGCATGGTTGGTGTCCGCATTGTGTCGGCACGGGCGTAGCGTTGACAGCCACGCAACGCAAGGCATTAGATGATTCGGTGCGCGACGACAAAGACAAAGGCCGCGAGCAAACTTTTGCCGAGCCAGACATCGACGAAGTCGCCGATACCCCCTGCCCGCATTGCGAAGGCACACGCCTGAACGCTACGGCACGCGCGGTGCGCTTTGGCGGCCACAGCATCACCGAAGTGGCTCGCTGGCCGATAGGACACATCCAACACTGGCTAGACCAACTGAGCTTGAGTGAGCGCGAAGCGGGCATTGCACGCGATTTGATTCCCGAAATCCGCAGCCGTTTGCAATTTCTGCAAGAAGTAGGCTTGGGCTACCTGACGCTAGACCGGGGTGCGCCCACGCTGTCGGGCGGCGAGGCGCAGCGCATCCGGCTGGCGGCACAACTGGGCAGCAACCTGCAAGGGGTGTGCTATGTGCTGGACGAGCCAACCATTGGCCTGCACCCGCGCGACAACCATATCCTGCTCAATGCCCTACAAAAGTTGGGCGACCAAGGCAACACACTGGTGGTAGTCGAGCATGACGAAGACACCATCCGCCGGGCCGAACACCTGATCGACATTGGCCCCGGTGCGGGCCAGCGTGGTGGGCAGCTGGTAGCCCAAGGCAGCGTGGCCGATCTGACAGCAGCATCAAACTCGCAAACCGGCCGCTATCTGTTGCACGCCATGCGCCACCCGCTGCAAGCGCGCCGAGCGGTGGATGAGACCCCAGGCACCACTTGGCTCACTGTGCATAGCGCACAGCTGCACAATTTGCAGCAAGTCACGGCCCGCGTGCCGCTGCATCGGCTGGTGGCTATCACGGGCGTGAGTGGCTCGGGCAAATCGACTTTGGCGCGTGATGTCTTGTTGAGCAACGTCGCCGCCTGGGTGCAACAGCGCAGCACCCAGGCCGGACGGCAAGCGATGGACGCAGGCCAAGCCCCAGCACTGCACGGCTGCACCGGCCTGCAAGGCTTTGAGAGCATTGCCCGTGTGTTGGAAGTCGATCAAACGCCGATTGGCAAAACACCACGCTCCTGCCCAGCCACTTATATTGGTTTTTGGGACAACATCCGGCAACTGTTTGCCCAAACGCTAGAGGCCCAAGCGCGTGGCTACAGTGCCGGGCGCTTTAGCTTTAACACCGGCGCAGGCCGTTGCCCCAGTTGCGAAGGGGCCGGTATCCGCACCATTGCCATGAGCTTTCTGCCCGATGTCAAAGTGCTGTGCGAGGTCTGCCACGGTGCGCGCTTTAACCCCGAAACGCTGGCCGTGACCTGGCGCGGTAAGCACATCGGCCAAGTGCTGAACATGGAAGTGGACGAAGCCGTGGGCTTTTTTGCCTCCATGCCCGCCATTGCCCACCCGCTGCAACTGCTGCAAGACGTGGGCTTAGGCTACCTGACTTTGGGCCAGCCCAGCCCCACCCTGAGCGGCGGCGAAGCCCAGCGTATCAAACTCGTGACGGAACTGACCAAGGTACGCGACGACATCACACGCCGAGGGCAAAAAGCCGCCCATACCTTGTATGTACTGGATGAGCCGACCGTGGGCCTGCACATGGCCGATGTAGACCGATTGATTCGGGTGCTGCACCGGCTGGTCGATGGCGGCCACAGCGTGCTGGTGATTGAGCACGACTTGGATGTGATTGCCGAAGCCGACTGGGTATTGGACTTGGGGCCAGAAGGCGGCGCTGCCGGTGGTTGCATTGTGGCCGCCGGTACGCCAGAAGCACTGGTGCAAGCCGGTACGCACACCGGCCAAGCCCTGGCCCCAGTGTTGGCACGCGCTTGACAAAAAATCGTCATGCCTTGGCGGCATAGTGGGCACACAAGCCGCCATCAGGCAGCCTCGATTTTTTTGAACGGCTTTTTTTTATGCACTTTACCCCAGCACCCTCCCAAGCGCGACAGGGCAGTTTGGCCCGCCGTTTGCTGTCCGCCTTCTTGCTGGTCTTGTTGCTGGGCCTGTTGGGCGCACTAACCGGCCTGTGGTCACTTAGTCGCATCAACGATGCTACCACCGATATGGTGCGCCACAGCATGGCAACCGAACGGCTGGTGGCCGATGCCTACCGCGCCCAAGCCATCAACTCCGAGCGCTACAAAGCCGTCGCCCTCAGTTCTGAACCCGAAGTGGGCGAAATTTTGGGGGCCGATATTGCCCAAACCCAAGCCCGCTATGAAGCCCTGATAAAGCAGCTTGACCAGCAATTGCTTTTGCCCACCGAGCGCCAATTGCTGGCCCAAATCCAAGCCACGGCCAAAACTTTTGCCCTAGCGCGCACCGAACTGGTGGCCGCGCGTGACTCGGGCCTGACAGCACGCATCCACGAGGTTTATCAACAGCGCTTTCTGCCCACCAGCAGCGCACTACAAAGCGCACTGGCCGCTTTAACGCAATTGCAACGCCAAACCATCGACACGCGCGAACGCGAAATTGCCTTGTGGAGCGACCGCGCCCAACTCGCCCTCACCGGTTTTACCGCTTTGGCCTTGGTGCTGGGTGCTGTCCTGACGGGGTGGCTGGTACGCAGCATCACCCAGCCGATTGCCGCCGCCAGCGCCACCGCCGACCGGGTGGCAAACCTCGATTTGCACCAAGAAATCCAAGGCCATCCACGCGACGAAACCGGCCGACTGCTCACGTCCCTCTCGGTGATGCAAGAAGCCTTGCGCGTCTTGGTAGCGCAAGTACGGGCCTCGGCACAAAACATTCGCATGGCCACGGCAGAGATTGCCACCGGCAATGCCGACCTGTCAGCCCGAACCGAAAAAACCGCCTCGGGCCTACAAGAAACTGCCGCATCGCTGGAACAAATCACCCAGCGCGTGGCCCAATCGGCGGCCGCTGCACGCCGCGCTGAGAATCTCACCAACACCGCCGCCACCATCGCCACAGAAGGTGGCAATGCCATGAGCCAAGTCCAAGGCACGATGGAAGACATCCAGCGCTCCTCGCACAAAATTGTCGACATCATCAGCGTGATTGATGGCATTGCCTTTCAAACCAACATTTTGGCTCTGAATGCGGCGGTAGAGGCCGCACGCGCAGGCGAGCAAGGCCGGGGCTTTGCCGTTGTCGCCAGCGAAGTACGCATCCTGGCCACCCGTTCTGCCGAAGCCGCGCAACAAATCAAAACCCTGATTGAATCTTCCGTGGCCCAAGTGCATACCGGGGCCAGCTTGGTCAGCGATGCCAATGCCACCATGCGCCGCACCGTCAGCTCTATCTACGAAGCAGCCCAAGCCATGAGCGAAATCAGCGCGGCCACACTGGCACAAAACGAAGGCATCAGCCAAATCAACAGCGCTATGGCCCATATCGACCAAATGACACAACAAAACTCGGCCTTGGTAGAAGAGTCGGCCGCCGCCTCCGAGAGTTTGGAGCACCAAGCACAAGAACTGGCCCAACTCATCAGCCGCTTTGTGCTGCCAGAGCACATGAACGACGACAACCCCACTTGGCTGCCCGCAGCACCCGCCTTCCCGTCCCGATTGGCCCTGTCACACACGGTTTAAGCTGCGGGGCAGCGTCGGCTATCAGGGGCAGGCACAATTGACGTAAACGTAAAGGCCATTCATGATGGCTGGGTCTCAAGTTTACAAACAACATGCCGCCCATCACCTACACCATCAGCGACCTTGCCAAAGAGTTTGACCTCACCACCCGCGCCATGCGGTTTTATGAGGACATGGGCCTGCTGCAGCCCGAACGCACGGGCCCCGGCGGACGCAACCGCATCTACAGCGCCCGCGACCGCGCCCGGCTCAAACTGACGTTGCGTGCCAAGCGCCTCGGCTTGTCCTTGTCCGATGCCAAAGAAATTATCGACCTCTATGACAGCCCACGCGATACTGGGGTGCAGTTGCGCAAATTTCTGAGCGTGCTGGCCCAACACCGCCGCCAACTGGAAGAGCAAATGGCCGACCTGCAGGCCAACCTCGACGAAATCAAAGAACACGAAAAAGAAGCCCGCACCCTGCTGGCCAAGGTCGATAAAAATCAGCCATAATTGACGTTTACGTAAACGTCACTCAGGAGCTGGTATGGCAGAGGCTGTTTTTGAACCACGTAATCCCCAATACCTGCAACGGGTGCAGGACAGTTTTGTGCGCCAACAAGCCATGCACACCTTGGGGGCACAACTAGAACACGTGGCTCCTGGTTCTGTCGATATTGGCCTCGATTGGGCTGCCGCCCTGACGCAACAGCACGGCTTTTTGCACGCCGGCATGGTCTCCACCGCTTTGGATTCAGCCTGTGGCTACGCCGCCTTCACCCTGATGGCCGCCGAAGCCGAAGTACTGACCATCGAATTCAAAATCAACCTGTTGGCCCCCGCACTGGGCAAACGTTTTCGCATGAAAGGCCGAGTGCTCAAGCCCGGACGCACCATCACCGTCGCCGAAGGCCGCGCCTATGCTTTGGCCGATGAGCAAGAAAAACTGATCGCCACCATGCACTGCACCTTGATGGCCGTCACCGGCCGCCCCGACATACGCCCGTAAACCGCTTCCTCTTTTCAGCTTTTTTTACAACACACTAGGAGACATTTCCATGAGCCTGCCCATCAACCTGCCCGGCCTCAATTTCCAATTGGGCGAAGACATCAATGCCCTGCGCGATGCCGTGCGCGACTTTGCCCAAGCCGAAATCGCCCCCCGCGCTGCCGAAATCGACCACAGCGACCAATTCCCAATGGACTTGTGGCGCAAAATGGGCGACTTGGGCGTGCTGGGCATCACCGTGTCCGAAGAATACGGCGGCGCAGACATGGGCTACTTAGCCCACATGGTGGCGATGGAAGAGATCTCGCGCGCCAGCGCCTCGGTCGGCCTAAGCTACGGCGCACACTCCAACCTGTGCGTGAACCAAATCAACCGCAACGGCAATGCGGCACAACGGCAAAAATACCTACCCAAGCTCATCAGCGGTGAGCATGTAGGCGCACTGGCCATGAGTGAGCCGGGCGCTGGTTCCGACGTTATCAGCATGAAGCTCAAAGCCGAAGACAAAGGCGGCTACTACCTGCTCAACGGCAACAAAATGTGGATTACCAACGGCCCCGATGCCGATACCTTGGTGGTCTATGCCAAAACCGAACCCGAACTGGGCGCACGCGGTGTCACCGCCTTCCTGATTGAAAAAGGCATGAAGGGCTTTTCTATCGCGCAAAAACTGGACAAACTGGGTATGCGCGGCAGCCACACCGGCGAGCTGGTGTTTAACAACGTCGAAGTGCCCGCTGAAAATATTCTGGGCAACGTCAATGGTGGGGCCAAAGTGCTGATGAGTGGCCTCGACTACGAACGCGCCGTGCTTACCGGCGGCCCTTTGGGCATCATGCAAGCCGTGATGGACAACGTGGTGCCCTACATCCACGACCGCAAACAGTTTGGTCAAAGCATTGGCGAGTTCCAACTCATCCAAGGCAAAGTGGCCGATATGTACACCGTGCTGCAAGCCGGACGCTCGTTTGCTTATACCGTGGCCAAAAACCTCGATATGCTGGGCACCGACCATGTCCGTCAAGTGCGTAAGGATTGTGCCAGCGTGATTTTGTGGTGTGCCGAACAAGCCACGAAAATGGCGGGCGATGGCATCCAAATTTTTGGTGGCAATGGCTACATCAACGAATATCCTCTGGGCCGCCTGTGGCGCGATGCCAAACTCTATGAGATTGGCGCAGGCACGAGCGAAATCCGCCGCATGTTGATTGGCCGTGAGCTGTTTGCCGAAACCTGTTAATTTTTTACCCCCTCTGTATAGGAGCTTCCGCAATGCACCACCCCTCCATTAGCCAACTGTTCGACAACAACCGTATCTGGGCAGCGCAGATGGAGCGAGACCGCCCCGGCTTCTTCACCAACCTCATGGCGCAGCAAAAACCGCGCTATATGTGGATTGGTTGCTCGGACAGCCGTGTGCCAGCCAACCAAATCACCGGGCTAGAACCGGGCGAAGTGTTTGTGCATCGCAACGTCGCCAACGTGGTAGTGCCTACCGACCTCAATTGCCTGTCCACCGTGCAATATGCGGTCGATCAACTCAAAGTAGAGCATTTGATGGTGGTGGGCCACTACGGCTGCGGCGGCGTACTGGCAGCGCTAGAAGACACCCGCGTCGGCTTGGCCGACAACTGGATTCGCCACGTCAAAGACGTGCGCGACCGCCACCGTGACTTGTTGGCCCGCATGGCCCCCGAGTCCCGCCACGATGCTTTGTGCGAACTCAACGCGATTGAACAGGTAGTCAACATCGCCCAAACCACGGTACTGCAAGACGCTTGGGCGCGCGGCCAGCAAGTCACATTGCATGGCTGGTGCTATGGCCTGAAAGATGGCCTGATTAACAACCTACACATGTCCGTTAGCAGCAACGAAGGCTTTGAGAGCCTCTACCGTGCTGCCATAGCAGGTGTAGCCGAAGGCCGCTGCTAAACGCACCCAAAAATACAAAAAACTAATCCACAGGAGACAACACTATGACATCCCCAGCCACTACTGATTCCATCGTTATCTTGGGCGCAGCCCGCACCCCTATGGGGGCTTTTCAGGGCGATTTTTCTGGCATCGCTGCCCATGACTTGGGTGGTGTTGCCATCGCCGCAGCGGTAGCCCGTGCTGGGGTGGCCCCTTCTGCCGTGGGTGAAGTGCTGTTTGGCAACTGCCTGATGGCAGGCCAAGGCCAAGCCCCGGCACGCCAAGCGGCTTTTAAGGCTGGATTGCCCAAAGAGGCTGGCGCAGTCACGCTGTCCAAAATGTGCGGCTCGGGCATGAAAGCCGCCATGTTTGCCCACGATATGTTGTTGGCAGGTACGCACGATGTGATGGTGGCGGGTGGCATGGAAAGTATGACCAACGCCCCCTACCTGCTGCAAAAAGGCCGGGGCGGTTATCGCATCGGCCACGACCGCATTTTTGACCACATGATGCTCGATGGCCTCGAAGATGCCTACCAACCGGGCCGCTCGATGGGCACGTTTGGCGAAGACTGTGCTGCCAAATACAACTTCAGCAAAGAGCAACAAGATGCCTTTGCCACCGCCAGCGTGCAACGCGCCCAAGCGGCCATCACCTCGGGTGCTTTTGCTGCCGAGATTGCCCCCGTCACCTTGCAAACACGCGCCGGAGAAGTAGTGGTGTCGATGGACGAAGGCCCAGGCAAAATCAAGCTCGACAAAATTCCTAAGCTCAAGCCTGCCTTCAAAAAAGACGGCACGATTACGGCAGCCTCCAGCTCCAGCATCAACGATGGTGCGGCCGCGTTGGTCTTGGCCCGCGCCTCCACCGCACAGCAATTGGAGGCCAAGCCACTGGCACGCATCGTCGCCCATGCCACGCACGCCCAAGAGCCAGAATGGTTTGCCACTGCACCGCTCGGGGCCACACAAAAAGTGTTGGCCAAAGCTGGTTGGGCTGTGCAAGACGTGGACTTGTGGGAAATCAACGAAGCCTTCGCCGTAGTGCCGATGGCCCTCATGCACGACCTGAACCTGCCACACGATAAAGTCAACGTCAACGGCGGCGCTTGCGCCCTCGGCCACCCGATTGGGGCCAGCGGTGCGCGCATCATGGTCACTTTAATCTATGCACTGCAAGCCCGTGGCCTGAAAAAGGGCGTTGCCACCTTGTGCATTGGTGGCGGCGAAGCCACTGCCGTTGCCATTGAGTTGCTGTAAGTTTGAGGCTCAGGAGACCCCCATGCTGCTGACCCAAGATCAGGAAATGATCCGCGATGCCGTGCGCGATTTTTCCCAACGTGAACTCTGGCCCCACGCTGCCCGCTGGGACAAAGAACACCACTTCCCCAAAGAAGTACACCAAGGGCTGGCGGCACTCGGAGCCTACGGCATCTGCGTGCCCGAAGAGCTCGGTGGGGCCAATCTCGACTATGTCACGCTGGCACTGGTGCTGGAGGAAATTGCCGCTGGCGATGGTGGCACCAGCACCGCCATCAGCGTCACCAACTGCCCCGTCAATGCCATCTTGCTGCGTTATGGCAACAGCCAACAGCAACGCCAGTGGCTCACACCCTTGGCCCGTGGCGAGATGCTAGGCGCGTTTTGCCTGACCGAGCCACATGTTGGCTCTGATGCCTCGGCCTTACGCACCACGGCCACCCGCGAGGGGGACGAATATGTCATCAACGGTGTCAAACAATTCATTACCAGCGGTCAAAACGGCCAAGTGGCTATCGTGATTGCCGTCACCGACAAGGGGGCTGGTAAAAAAGGCATGAGCGCCTTCATCGTACCCACCAACACCCCCGGCTATGTGGTGGCACGCCTAGAAGACAAACTCGGCCAGCACAGCAGCGACACCGCACAAATCAATTTTGACCAGTGCCGTATCCCGGCAGAAAATTTGATTGGTGCGGAAGGCGAAGGTTACAAAATTGCGCTGTCTGCTTTGGAAGGCGGACGCATCGGCATTGCTGCCCAAAGCGTAGGCATGGCGCGCAGCGCCTTTGAGTTGGCAGTGCAGTATGCCAAGCAGCGTGAGAGCTTTGGCAGGGCCATTTTTAACCACCAAGCCGTTGGTTTCCGCTTGGCCGATTGCGCCACCCAGCTAGAAGCTGCACGCCAGCTCATTTGGCACGCTGCCAGCTTGCGCGATGCCGGTCGTCCTTGCCTGAAAGAGGCCGCTATGGCCAAACTCTTTGCCAGTGAGATGGCTGAACGGGTATGCAGTGCCGCCATCCAAACCCTCGGCGGCTATGGTGTGGTGAACGATTTTCCGGTCGAACGCATCTACCGTGATGTGCGCGTCTGCCAAATCTACGAAGGCACCAGCGACGTGCAAAAAATTATCATCCAACGGGCGTTGGCCTAATCTAGCGTTTCCAACGCTTTGCTCCCAGCCCGCGCATAGCGGGCTTTTTCTTTGCCTGTGCGACAGCACAGCAAAACTAAAAACACAAAAAGCGAAACCCCTCTAACCTTGGAAGGCTAGAGGGGTGAGCTTAGTGTATGTAGCCTGACGATGACCTACTTTCACACGGGAACCCGCACTATCATCGGCGCA
This sequence comes from Giesbergeria sp., assembly GCF_028686475.1. GTDB lineage: Bacteria > Pseudomonadota > Gammaproteobacteria > Burkholderiales > Burkholderiaceae_C > Simplicispira. Next base: position 40,953 of record NZ_JAQUCA010000026.1, read on the forward strand.
AAGTCGTTTCACTGTCCTGTTCGGGATGGGAAGGAGTGGTACCAACTTGCTATGGTCATCAGGCTTAAACTGTGATTGCTGCAGTACTTTTGCACTGCAACAACAAATTCATAGAGTCTTATCAGCTTATCTTTTTGATTGCGCTTTTATTTTGGCATAACAGACCTTGATGTGTTTTTGAGGCATCATCAAAGTTATAGGGTCAAGCCGCACGAGCAATTAGTATTGGTTAGCTCAACGCATTACTGCGCTTGCACACCCAACCTATCAACGTCCTGGTCTTGAACGACTCTTTAGGGGGCTCAAGGCCCCG
>NZ_JAQUCA010000064.1 GCF_028686475.1 Giesbergeria sp.
ACATGACATGACATGACATGACATGACATGACATGACATGACATGACATGACATGACATGACACGACACGACACACACACACACGGCAGCAGCAGCGCCTAGCTGGATGGCAGCAGCAGCGCCGATCGTCATTCCCCCAAATTTCGAAGGCTCCCCCCGCGAGGAGTCTTTTGATAATATCGGTGTGTCCTCGCTGTTTGAGGCTAACAACGTGCCAGAAAGGGGCCGGGAGGTCCCTGGAGGTCGTGGACAGCCACATGTGTCCCCGCGGCCTGTAGCGCGGGATCAGCCTTCAGAGCCAGCCGAAACTCGCCATGGCCTTAAGGAGCAGCGTGCATCGCGAAGGAGGGGTTGTCGGGGGGGGCGGAAGCATGGCAAAGCTCAAACGCGTTCCATGCAGAAGCTCGCAACGTGCAGCGCACAGCTGCAGGAGGCGGGAGCGCCAGCGGTGTTAGTGCAAGCGGTCACAAGACTGATAGCCGTCATCGCTGACGTTGTCGCAGCTGCAACCTCCATGCAAGTCCATGCGCGCATGGGCAGTGCTGCCTCAACACATGCAGCGCGCCATGCGCATGGCAGGCTGGGAACTGTCGACACTGGTGGGAGGGTGGCAGCAGCAGAGGTGCAGCCCCCAGGACCTCCCCCGCTCACGCCACGCACCCGCCGGCGCATACTGGCGGAGCAACGGCATGAGGGGCAGCAGTTGCACGCGCAGCAGCTGCCCACCGCCCCTTCACGGGCGGGTGAGGGAGCCCGGCAGTTACCCCAGCCACAACCCGCAGCTACACCACCCCGCAAGCGAGCCCTGGGCCCTGGGCTTGCGCGGTACAATGCGGAGAGAAGGGCAGCCGTGGATGCATGCACCACCACTAGTGCAACAACAATAGCAACAGTGGCGGGCGTGCAGGCAGTGGCACTAGATGCGGATCAGCCGCATGTGTCGCCGGTCCCCATTGAGGGGGGGCCTGTCGCATCCAACACCGGGGGGCAGGGGGGGCCTGCCCTACGGGAGCAACGTGTCGCAGCGCCACAACCAGCAGGCAGCAGCAACACAACCCAGCCATCGCAATCTACGCCTGACAGACTGGCGGGGCAGGGTCAGCGGAGGTACATGCAGCAACAACAGCAGCCATTGGCGAGACCGCGCACGCGTGCGGCAGTGGCTGCAGCCAGCGCAGTACTGGACGCAGGGCATGACGGACATAGGCGGCGGAGGAAGACATCCGCTGGGATCTAGGGGAGGTGGCAGTGCGGGGTGGGGTGGATTTGGTGGAGGGGGGCTGCACCCGCTGGTTGCATGTGCACTCCTCTAACATGAACAGTGCCATGATTGCAGTGCATCATGCCCAGCCCATGTAGCGGCAGCAGTTTGTTGGGTGGGCGGCTGTTTCCCGGCGGGTGTTGCCGGTCTTTCAGTTGTCAGCTGCTGTTTTTATGATGAGACCGGTTGTGTGCCTACTGCCAAGATGCATAGGCGGCCGTGTTGGCCAACCAGGTCTCATGTTATTGGGGGACGCAGTTGAACCTTGATTTCAGCGTGGGTTGGTGGCCTAGTACATGCCTCCCTTTGTAGGGCCCCATGTGCGATGTTGTCTGGTATACAACGGGCTACTGTCATGCCCATGCTTTTGTCTTGGTTTGTCACGGCCTGCTTATTTTGCAGGTTGGCTGCACTGCAGTTCAACTTTTTGTTGGCGTCCTTGTTGGGCTTGGCCTGCCTGCTAGGATTTTGCTTCCCTAGGGCTTTGATATCGCTGGTAGAGACGCCTACCTGGATCCTGTTCACGTGCTGAGTTTACTCGCTGTGTTTTGGGCATTCAGAGCACTGGAAACTATCCTCTACCTGGCGCAGCATCGCGGGTTGAACCGCGCTAAGCCGTGTAATGATGATGATGACACACACCCACGGGAAAATTCCCGTGTGTATGGAAGGGGTGAAAAGTAGGGAAATGTTTGCGTATGGAAGGGAAAAGGGAGGGGAAATTTTGCAGCAATAGACAACTTGTTGCCCAGCATGACCCAATACAACAATAGAGTTTAGGGAAATGTCCATAAATGCGAAACAAAATGACATCTTCCCTCAACCAACAATCAACATGCATGTAGCTAACGGCAACATGATGGTTTGTAGTCAGTGACACCCACTGATTCTACAACAACATCAACTCCTTCCATCCAAGCTTGTTGGCACTTCTGCCTGTGCCCCTCAGCTTGCTGTTCAGCTCCTTCTCCATCTGAGTTTTTGTGTGACCAGCTGACACAGTTTGACTACTCTGGCTACATGGCTTTTTCAGTTTGTCCTGCTTTAAAAAGTAGGCACACATCTGACATCTGTAGGGCTCCTTCCTGCCTCCCAGCCCTACTGTAGGTGAGGGTGCGGCACTGGCCTGGGCTGCTTGGCTCTGCACTGCTGCATGTGCTGATTGCACTGGCGTGCCTGTCACCCCTGTGAAGACCCCGCCTCCACTAACTGTGACGTTGGGCTGGCAACTAAGCTGCCCATGCCTCCACCCCTTGAGAGTGCATTGGTCGTGGG
>NZ_JAQUCA010000065.1 GCF_028686475.1 Giesbergeria sp.
GGCTATGGGGAGTCACCTCCTCCTGAGGTTGGAGGGCACATCCCCTGTGCCCACCACCCCTACAGCCCAATACGCCACCGCGGACCGGGCCTACATCCCCTTCTCCCACGTCTCCAAGGACCAGGAGTTGAGTTGGAGTTTGTCAGAGGTGCTGGCGCCCGGGGAGGTCAGCTACCTGCACCCCACCCTCATGGACCTGGCCCCTGAACTGACAAAGCCTGAGGGCGCACGCCTCAACAGAGCTAAGCTAAGCTAAAATTAAGCTATAAAACAAATCGCAACGTTAGTCAGCACTAACCGAGTCCATCGCCAAGTTCATCTTCCATAAACTCCATCGCATGGTCCAGTGCAGGCATTGCAGTAGAAAGCGTGTCAGGATCGATGCTGCGATTCCACTGAAGCGTTGTCAGCTGAAGGAAATCCTATAAGCAGTTAAGTGCTCAGGGCGTACAGCACTGTCGGAATCGAACCGACCTACACCAGTCACTGCTTAAGGGTTTCCATACTCTCACACATCTCGAAGCTTCCGCTCTCATGAGCGACGTGTCCACTGCATGACCACTGCATGCTGTATGGAGACACTGCAGGGGCGTAACAATCCTCCCCGGCAGGCTCAGCGCCAGCTGCAGCCGAAAACACTCTACGACACGCAGTGGATCCATTAGCACAAGTAGCAAGTGACCGCCCCGCCTGCTGTTGGTACAGCAGACTTGCATGCAAGCATGCCATGGTGTAGGTGGTATTTATTATCAGTTCACAGTTCAATCCATGGGCTCATAGTCAGGGTCATCGTCATCAGAGGTGATTTCAAGGCCTTTAGACAGCTTGTACTCCTTGATCAGGTCAGAGCAGGAGAGCAGGTTTTTGCGAGGTTCCCAAGTGTCATCACTAGGGCCATAGCCTTGCCACCGCACCTTGTACTCTGTGACCAGGGTACGCTTCTTAGCACCACGCTTGTTCTTCTGGACCCGCCGGGTCACGACTCTGTGATCCAGAATCTGGTCCACCTTGTAAATGGGTTCCCCATCCAACACCTGAACAGGAGGGGGACCAGCCTCTACATGGGGCTGCTCATCAGGGCGAGCACAGTAGGGCTTGACCAAAGACACGTGAAACACATCATGCACGCGTGTCCAACTGCTGGGAAGTTCCAGCTGGACAGCGACAGGCACAGAAGGGTCACCATGCTGGTACACATGGAGCACCTTGAAGGGTCCTACCCAGCGAGGACGCAGCTTGCGCACTCCTTGCACATCCTTGTTGAGGTTGGCAGTACTGAGCATGACCAGGTCTCCTGATTGCACCTGGAGAGCAGGTCTGTTGGCATTTGCACGAGCTTTCATGCGGTCTTGTGCAGCCTGCATGCACTGCCTTGCCTTGGAGACAGCTCGCTCAATGTCCTCCAAGTACTGAACAGCAGCAGGGCACTTGGTAGGTAGGTGCGTGTTGGACGGCATCAGAGGATGTTGACCATAGTTGAGAAAGAAGGGCGTGTTGCAGATTGACTCATGCCAGGAGTTATTGATAGCAAATTCGACGGCAGGAAGGTAATCATCCCAGTCGGTCTGGTCTTGTTTGATGTATGCGCGGAGCACCTCTTCAATCACTCGATTCACTCGTTCTGTTTGACCGTTGTGTTGTGGTCTGTAAGCACTAGACATATTGCGCTTAACACCCATCAGACGGGACAGCTCCCTCCAGAAAATACTGTTATACTGTGGACCGCGATCGCTCACAAGGTCCTCGGGCATGCCGTGTAAACGCACCACATTTTTGAAGAACTTGCGAGCAAACTGCTCACTAGTCAAAGTTTCAGTAGTTGCCACGAGGTGAACCATTTTGCTCAGGCGGTCGACGAACACCAGAATTGAGTCACGCCCTTTCGAGGTAGTAGGGAGCTTGACTATCATGTCTGAGGAAATGCTCTGCCACCTTCGCCCAGGGACGGTGTGTGGAGTCAGGAATCCAAAGGGCTTGTGAGTGCTTGACTTCACTCGCTGGCAGGCATCACAATAGCGCACATACTTGTTAACATCAGCGCGAAGGGTAGGCCACCAAAAGTTTCGCTCAATGAGCTCGACAGTTTTCATGACACCTCGGTGTCCAGCCATAGCTGTGTCATGGTGCTCCTCCATAATGCGCATGCGGACCAGAGGACTGTTGGGGACGACTACCTTGCCGTTCAGCATCCACACACCTTGCTTGTTTTCCATTCCCTTCGCATTGAACTCAGCATCCGTGGCGTAGGCAGCCTTGATTGCTTCTGTCAGGTCTGCCACATCCGCACCACGGGCATTGGGGCCATTGTCGGCATCATCAGGTCCTCGTGCAGCAGGTTCATCTGCAGCAGTGCTTGCATGGGGCTCCTCCCCGGCAGGCGCTGACTTAGTAGCGGGCGCCGACTGAACAGCACGGGTACGCGAGCGAGTTAACATGAGCATGGTGCCATCTCCAGGCACACCGACGCATGCAAGCACACAGCATGGGCTGCAGCTGCTAGCACGGGCCTCAGGGT
>NZ_JAQUCA010000027.1 GCF_028686475.1 Giesbergeria sp.
CTGCTCATCGCGCAGCAACAGGCACAGTCAATCCGGATCAATATGGTTGCGGCCCAGGCACAACGCCTAGTCGATAGTGTTGCTTTATATCAGGCCCTGGGAGGTGGTGTCAGTTAAGGCTATGCCCCAACTGGACATCAGACTCGAGAGATAAAACCGTCAGATTAGGGCCTTTTTCTGCTTTTCTGGACACTGCTGATGCACGGCCTATAGCCCTAACCTGAGACCGTGCACCCTTACCGTACGATTTTTTCCGTTTCGTGAGTTGACCCCTTTTTACTTCTTATTTTCATAACTGCGTTATTTTATTAAATTTTTATTTAATAACGTCGTTAATTTATTTTAAGCCATTAGCCCGCTGGCGCTCAGGACACCCCTCCTGGTAAAAAAGAGCAGGAGGGGCTTTGGAGTAACCAGCCCGACATCTGTCAGGCTGGTCGTGAGTCTGCGATTGGCCTAAGCCAATGGCAGGAGTAAATGCACCAAGGGATGCCTGGTGCCAAACGAATCACCCGGTGCTCCTATAGGAGCGATCCGGTCGTACTGGAAAATATTTTCCCTCTCTTCCTACCAAATCCGCCAAGATTTGGGTTCGCTCCCCCACCCGCCAAGGCGTTAGAGCGGCGCATCGCTGCAACGGGCTGCCAAGCCCTATTCAATGCCCCTTCACAGGGGCAAACACACACTTTCGCATAAACGCTTCCAACTTTCGGGAACGGGTCGCCAAACCCGCCGCTGCTCAAGGCAGCTCCCTGCATGCTTCGGTCGTATCGCATACAAGTCAAACCCTACTCATCAGTCTCCCCCTCTTGACCATAGAGCCCAACCGGTGCCAACCGAGCTGGTATGCCAAGAGGCTCCCCGTTTAGATTACTGCTACTGCGCAACGTGGTGCCACTGTCTCTGCAAGACGGCTAGCTTTCCAGCTTTCCGTAGATTTCAACGAGGCGATGTTCCAGAGCCCTTCGTTTACTCACCGTCCGCTTCATCGACTACGAACCACGGCTTCATGCCTATGGCTCCACGTTGCTCCGCGAAAGCACCCTCGAAGGGTGCCGTTACAGGTTTGAGCTATTCATCGACCCAAGGTTTCCCAAGGTGCCAGCGTTTCCGGGTTTCCCCTCCACGCCCTGTACTGTCACCAGTACCTCAGAAGCCATCCTGTGCGGCAGGCGTTACGCTCTTTCGATACGTCCCACCGGTCGGCCTTATCCGACTTTCACACATAACCAGGTCACTGGGCCATTTCCTGCCCAGCGCCGTTTCACGGTCGCCCAACTTCGCCCGGAATGTCTGCCGGGCCATCAGATTGATTGGGTCGAAGGAAAGAGTTGCACTCCCCAGCGCCCTTCGCAGCCGCACCAGCCCTATTAGAGGCATGCGGCTACAGCGTTTGCTCGTGACTGAATTGGCGTTTTCATGTCACTGCCGGGGTGGCGCCCCGGCTTGCCTTTCGGCTGTGCGTGTTGCAGTTTGGCGATCTGCCCGAGTGCTCCTGCGAGCAAGAGCACATAGGCAGGCCGCTGCGCATGCAAGTGCGCGATGCCTTCGCATCGCTGCTTTGCATGTTGCCTTTTCTGCTTCAAATCACTTTTGTGGTGTGTTGCCTATACGTGTATAGCTCGCGAACACCTGGTGTGCGGATTTTTTTTCTTGGAACATCATTACGTGCGGCTGCGCCGCACCGAATCACACTGCAAATCCAACTGCTGCCAAGGAGCAGCGCCCCGGCGCTGCCATCGGTCTCGCGAACGCTATACGTTGTTTTTGGAGTTCCCGATGCCCGCAACAACACCGATTGCCCATTGCAAAACTGCCGCCCTCGCCAGGGTACTCGATAGCGTCCCCAAGGGGTACACGCGCTACACCTCTGGAGAAGTACCAGCGAACAAGGCCTATGCCCTGGCGAACAAGCTGCACGAGCGCCATGCGATTGGTGCGACACCCGCCCGGCGCCTGACGCGCAAGCAGCATGGGCTAGCTAACGCGCTGCTGGTGATGTACTACCCGCCTGACGCACAGACGGTGCAGTGGTTGATGCTCTTCACGCCAGGGGAGCTGGAGTCACTGGAGCAGCTGCGCGATGTAACTGATAAAAAGCGGCTGCTTTGGCTGGGTTATGAGCTGGTGCGCAGGAGCGAACGCGGCAAGGCCAGTTGGACTTGGCGTCGCAGCAAGCAGGAGATGGCCGATGCCTACGCCTTGCTCAATCAGCAGCTGGGCAAGGGCCACCAGGCTGCAGTGCAAGAGACTTTGCAGCGGCTGGCCCATCAGCCCGGCTTTCATGGCGTGCGCGAGCAGGCATGGGCCTTGCAGCAGCATGCCTGGCACAAGGGGTATCGTGGTGAGCGGCCACCCCTTTTCTTTGTGCAAAAGGTCAGTCACGGCGAGCGCCTGCAATTGTCTGAGCGCAAGTAACCGGGCCACACTGGTTTTGCCGGTGTAGTCTTCATACTGAGAAGTGGCTAACTGCTACTCTTCACCGGTGATGCCACCAAGTGAAATTTCATCACCTGGTGGCTCTTGCTCTGGTGCGCTTGCTAAAACCTCGGTAGCCTTTTGACTCGCTGAGTGCATCACTTTTTGGCGCATCTCGCTCCAGTGATTCGGTCGTTTAAATTGCTGACGCTGGTTCAACACTGCAATCGCGTCCGCCGTGTTGAACCACAGCTGCTGCACTTGCCGCACGGTGTAGTCGGCAAATTTATAGCCCCGCTCAAATTGTTGGCCAGCGGTGGGCATTATGGCTTGGACTTGTGCAAGGTCATTATTGATGTTCTCCAGCAATTGCTGTAGTCGTTCTTCAGGGTCAGCACTGTGGTCCTGGGCAGGTGCCGCAGCTTGGGGTTGTATCAGCAAGCACTGGGCTTTTTGCAGCAGCTGGCGCACCCCATGTTGGACTTTAGGGTCTGCCAGGTGGGAGTCGCGATAGGCACAGTCTGCGGCTTGATTGATTTGTTGCTGTGCAAAAGTGACCCAGTCGCGCATCTGGTTCAGCTGTTCGATGCTCCGGCGTTCTTGCTGACGTCGGCGCGCTGGTTCCAAAACACGGGTTTGAATGCGCTGCATCAGCTGCTCGTACCGGTGAGGTTGTCCATTCGTCGCCAGCATCAGCTGCACGTGGAATTCGTGGGGAATCTCGGTTTTGTGGATAGAAAAAGAGCAGAGAAACTCCTGTGCCGAGAGGCCAGGCTGTTCGCCGTTGCGCGGGAGGTAGCGGTTGCGGTAGAGCATGGCGCTCGTGTTGTTGAACTTGAGCGATACCGAAAAAGGGCCTGCGGCCAGGTCTTGTCTGTCGGGGGGGATGGTGGTGGAATCAGTGTCCATAAAAAGTCCTTAAAAAGTTAAGAACAGACGTATAGGCACGCGAGAGGGGCGAGATGGGGTCCAAGTGCAAAAAATCCTTACCTAGATGGCAATCTCTGCTTAGTAGCACTGGGGTGGGTTCGCTTGCCGGGTGCTTGGCCCATCCCGGTGGGGCATCACCTTGGTGGGTATCGCCGCGGATCAAAGTGTTGCCGGTAGGTATTGCCCTGTTCTTGTTTTCGGCACCACTTGGGTTTCCGTGGTAAATTTCCTTTGGGCTGAAAAGGCCTGATGCTTGAAAACATCTCTAATACGCGGTCGCAACCCCCACCGGTAAGCAGGGTTTTGTCACGCCTAATTTTCGGCGGGATGGATCATGCCGCAAGGGTGGTCGCACGGCGTATTACGTGTTTTCAACATCCCGCCACCCACCATGACTGTGCTTGAAAACGCAGTCGCTGGGTTCTAAGTCTCAATACGGAGCCTTTCCATGCAAAACATTTCTTCTGCGCCCTCACATGCGCCGTCCTTTCAGGACAATCCCACCGATCTCGAAATTTTCAAATTGCTCCAGCGAGCTGCAACTGGACTTTCTGACGCCCTCGACGTGGTGCTTGATTTGAATCCGAGGGCGCCAGTGGCTGCTCAGCTAGAGCAGGCCTTGGGCCGCGGCCTGCGTGGTGTCAGGGCACTCAAGCGCATCAGGTCGATGGCGAGTGCCGGTGCAGCAGTCAACATTACTGCCGAATCGGCAAAGGAGCGACAAGCTGACCCGTTGTGCGCCTTCCAAGGCACCCACATCCAGCCCACAGCTAATGCGAAAAAACGTCGCTCTCGCCGTCATTTTGACAAAGACTACAAGCGATGGGTTGTCCAGCTCATGCGTGAGCGCAATCTGACCATTAGCGAAATCAGCAAAGAACTGAACCTGACCTACAGCGCAGTGTGCAGCTGGGTGCGGGAGTTTGAGGCAGAGCAAACTGCAAGCGCCCAAGCGCGCACTGAGCAGGAGGACCACATTGGTGCGCTGGAAGAACTGGTGCGGCAGTTGCGGGAAGAAAAAGAGTTGCTGACCAAGGCCTCGGCCTTGTTTGCACGCGAGCTCGGTAATGCAGCGTCTGTGAGCATAGGGCGGTAAGCCTGTCGAGGCGGCTATACCTGGGAGTGCGATTGAATTGCCCTCCCTTTTTTCAGCGCGTCGGTTTTGTAGTGTTCGACTGCAAGGCAGCGGTGGGCTCAATGCCAGAGGTGCTACCACAGGGGTGCAGAACGTAAATCATGATTTCATTTTTTACGTTTTTCTGTAAAGTATAATTTTTACAAAATATTAAAAGGTGAAAACATGATTTTTGGTGTATTAAACCAAAAGGGTGGAGTTGGCAAAACCACTCTCAGTGTCAACTTGGCCGCTGGTCTGGCCCGCACTGGGGTACGTGTGTTGTTGATTGATGCAGACCCCCAAGGCAGTGCATTGGACTGGGCTGCTGCACGGCAGGGCGAGCCCCTGTTTTCTGTTGTCGGCTTCCCCCGTCCGACCATCCATAAGGAAATTAGCCAAATTGGCCAAGGCTACGACCACATCATCATTGATGGCCCACCGCGAGTCACCGATTTGGCACGATCTGCCATCCTGGCCAGCGACATCGTGGTGATACCCGTCCAGCCGTCGCCCTATGACATCTGGGCGGCAGAAGAGGTTGTGAAGCTGATTGAAGAAGCCCGTGTTTATAAAGAAAAAATAAAATCTGTTTTTGTTGTAAATCGTAAAATTACAAACACAGCTATCGGGCGCGATGTGCGCGAAGCCCTCGCTGCTTACCCAGTCCATGTGTTGCAAGCTAGTTTGGCGCAGCGGGTTGTTTTTGTCGAGACTGCTGCCCAGGGGCAGGCCATTTTTGAAGTCGATGCTGCGGGGCCAGCCGTTGTCGAGATGGAGGCTGTTGCAGCTGAATTGATGGAGTACGTCAACTACCCCGACCTGAAGGTCGGAGCTTAGAAGGCGAAAGCTTTGCAAGTTCGGGTTGACCAGACCCAGCACCCCGGATGCCTTAATCCGGGCTTCATTGCCGAGTAGAGCGGGTGCTACGTTGTGTGCAGGTGCGAAGCTTACCTTGGGATGCTTCGTCAGTCCCAAGCTCTGAAAGTTCTGGTTGCAGACAAGCGACAGGGTAAGCACGAAACGGATTGGAACCGCCCGCAAGGGCAAGCCGGTACACAACATGGTCGAGGGGAGCCGCACCGCAAGGTGCGCGTCACTAGGCCCTTACGGGCAGAGCCGCAAGGCCCAGCAGAGGTGAAAAGCCTTGCACTAATTTCTGTCAGTCGGGCTATTGAATGGACGTGAGCAGGTATGGCCCAAAGCAAAGAACGCGATGCGTTCCGCGCTCTACCTCCCCGGGATGAATGCCGAGGTTTCACGCGCAAACGGATGAACACCAAAAAAATAGAGTTTGGCACCAAACCCACCAACCGGCCTGTACCCGATGCCGTCGATTCGTGGGTAGATAGTCGCACCGCAGGTCAGGCGGTGGTCGAGCCGATGAAGCGCTTGACCATTGACATCCCCGAGAGCCTGCACCGCTCCATCAAGTCTCAATGCGCGATGCGTGGCAGCAAGATCGTCGATGAGGTGCGCGAGTTACTTTTGCAGAAATACGGAAATGCTTAAAAAAGCAAAAAAGTAAAAACGTACAAAAAACCGGATTCCCCTTTATGCCCCTGACCCTGCCCCAGCTAGAACGCCACCTTTTCAAAGCCGCCGATATCCTACGCGGCAAGATGGATGCTTCCGAATTCAAGGAATACATCTTCGGGATGCTGTTTCTCAAACGCTGCTCTGACGTGTTTGAGCAGCGTCGCGAAGAGGTGATTGCTGAGCGGCTCGCAGCAGGTGAAACGCCAGACCAAGCCGAGGAGTCTGCTGAAAACCCACGGTGGTACAAAAAAGATGGTGCGTTCTGGGTTCCACTCCAGTCACAGTACCCTTACTTGTTGCGTAATGCACACCAGAACATTGGCAATTTCCTGAACAAGGCACTCTCTGGCATTGAAGACCACAACTCCAGCCTCGAGGGGGTGCTGGACCACATCGATTTCAATAAAAAAGTCGGTCAAGGCAAAATTCCCGACATCAAGCTACGCCAACTGATTACCCACTTTGGCATCCACCGCCTGCGCAACGACGATTTGGAGTTTCCCGACCTGCTGGGGGCTGCTTACGAGTACCTGATTGGTGAATTTGCCGATTCGGCGGGCAAAAAAGGTGGCGAGTTCTACACGCCACGCTCAGTGGTGCGTATGATGGTGCGCCTTATCAAGCCTGGTTTGGCCCACGATATTTACGACCCCTGCTGTGGCTCTGGCGGCATGTTGATTGCAGCTAAGGAATATATCGACGAGCATGGCGAAGATGGCCGCAAAGCCAGCCTGTTCGGGCAAGAGTTCAACGGCACAGTATGGTCGATTGCCAAAATGAACATGCTGCTGCACGGTATCAGGAACGCCAAACTGGAAAACGAGGATACCCTGGCCGAGCCTCAGCATATCCAAGGTGGCGAGTTGATGCACTTCGACCGTGTGCTGACCAACCCACCGTTTTCTATCAATTGGGGCAATACCGAAACGGATGCCGATGGCACGCCCGCTTGGGTGCCCAAGTTCCCGGAACGCTTCCGCTACGGCCAAGTGCCCTTAGGTTCCAAAAAAGCAGACCTGATGTTTTTGCAGCACATGCTGGCCGTTACCCGCGACGGCGGCATGGTGGCCACCGTGTTGCCGCATGGCGTGCTGTTTCGGGGTGGTGAGGAAAAAACCATCCGCGCCGGCATCATTGAGGACGACCTGCTCGAAGCGGTCATCGGTGTGGCGCCCAACCTGTTTTACGGCACCGGCATCCCCGCCTGCATTCTGGTGCTGCGCCAGCGGGTGCAAAACGGTGCCCAGCGCGTCAGCGGCAAGCCTGCCGAGCGCCAGGGTAAGGTGCTGTTCATCAACGCCGACCGGGAGTTTTTTGAAGGCCGCGCCCAGAACTACCTGCTGCCCGAGCACATCGAGAAAATCGTTACCACGTTTGACGAATTCCGCGCCATCGACGGCTTCTCAAGCATTGTGGACAACGCCACCCTCAAGACCAACGGCTACAACCTTAACATCCGCCGCTATGCCGACAACGCGCCGCCGCCCGAACCGCACGACGTGCGCGCCCATCTGGTGGGCGGTATCCCCAGAGCCGAGGTAGCTGCCAAAGCCGGTTTGTTCAGCGCCCACGGCCTGAATCCGCTGGATTTCCTGGTGGACAGGGATGCGAATTACTTCGACTTTGCGCCCACCCTCGACAGCCGCCAAGCCATCAAACCAAGCATCGAAAACAATCCCGGTCTGGTGGCTAAGGAGGCCGCCATCCGCACCGCTTTTGCACAATGGTGGCAAGCACACAGCGCCCGCATCACGGCCCTGTCTGGGCAAATGCAAAGCGGCAACGACGGTGCTGCCAGCTTGGTGGCCCTGCGCTCCGACCTGCTGACCAGCTTTAGCCAGAGCCTGGAGGCCATCGGCCTGCTCGACCCCTTCCAGGTGCGCGGCATTGTGGCCGGGTTCTGGTACCAGACCAAATACGACTTTTTGACCCTGCAAGCGCGCGGAGCCAAGGGCGTGGCCGATGCCTGGCGCACCAGCATCGTGACCGCACTGGAGGACAAGGCCAGCAAGGAAAGCCCGCTGGAGCACAAGCTGGTCAAGTTGCTGATGAGCGACTTTGTCGAGGCCATCACCACGCTGGAGGCCAAAAAGGCCGAGCTGGACAGCCAGATCAAGGCCGCCAGCCCCAAAGAAGCCGAAGGCGAAGACGGCGGCGACACTGACGCCAGCGCCGAAGCTGCCGACCCCGACGACGAGAACGCCGTGGACGAAGCCCAGCTGAAAGAATGGAAGAAGGAACTGGCTGCCGTTAAAAAACAGCTCAAGGCCAAACACGATAGCTTTAAGCAGCATATTGGCACCGCCGTGGCCGGACTGACACCCGAAGCCGCCGCCGAGCTGCTGCTGACCATTTTGCACAACGATATGCGCGCCATTGTGGAGCGCTACATCGCCGCGCAACGTAAGCAAATCGTGGCCGCGTTTGAGAACTGGTGGGACAAATACCGCGTTACGCTGACCGAAATTGAAGGCAAGCGCGATGCAGCGGCACAGGCTTTGCAGGGGTTTTTGAAGGGGTTGGGGTATGTCTGATTGGTTTGATGGTCAGCTTACCGACTTAATTCTTGCACTCGATGCAGGCGTAAGCGTCAATGCCGAAAATCGACCACATGGTTCAGGCGAAATCGGCGTACTTAAGACCAGTGCCGTAAGCGGTGGGGAATTTCTTGCGGACGAAAATAAAACCGTCGTCGAGGGTGAACGACATTTGGTTGCTGAGCCAGTTCTAGGTGATTCTATTTTGGTTAGCCGCATGAACACACCGGAGCTTGTCGGAGAATCTTGTTATGTTTGCAAAGCGTATCCGTCACTGTTTCTGCCTGATCGACTCTGGCAACTCAAGCCCAAGGATCGCGCAAAAATAAGTATGCGCTGGCTGTCGTTCGTGTTGCAGTCTATAGCGTATCGCCGTTATATTGAGGTTCATGCAACCGGCACCAGCGGTAGCATGAAAAACTTGCCTAAGTCCAAGCTTTTAGCATTACCAGTTAGGTATCCAGCGCTGACCGAGCAAACCAAGATCGCCCAAATCCTCGACACACTCGACACTGCCATCCACGAAACCGAGGCCCTGATCGCCAAGCTCAAGGCGGTAAAGCAGGGGCTGCTGCACGACCTGCTCACGCGCGGCATTGCGGCCAACGGCGAACTGCGCCCGCCCCAAACCGAAGCACCGCATCTTTACAAGCTCTCGCCGCTGGGGTGGATTCCAAAAGAGTGGGATACATCTACTGTTGCCAATAGTTTTTGCGTTGATTCAGGGATCACACTAGGCCCGCATCGACTCCCACGATCAAACGCCCACCCCTATTTGCGAGTTGCCAATGTTTACCGTGCAAGACTTCATCTTGATGATGTGGCACAACTTCAGGCATCAGCAGCAGAAATGAAATCAAAGGCTTTGCGAGTTGGTGATTTACTTCTCGTTGAAGGACATGCAAGCGTTGAAGAAATTGGTAGATGTGCATTAGTCACAGAAGCTGCCGAAGGTATGCTCTTTCAAAATCACCTTTTCAGACTGAGGGCAATTTCAGTTTCCCCAAATTTTGGCCTGTTGTGGCTGAACTCAGCATTTGTTCGCAACTATTGGCGGAATGAAGCTGCTACGAGTTCTGGCCTAAACACAATTAATCGGACAAAGCTAAGTCGTTTAGGAGTGGCCCTTCCAACCCAATCGGAGCAAGAAGCAATTGCCACATGTGCAGATACAGCGAACGCCAAATTAGCTGCTGAGGAATATGCCCTGACGAAGTGGCAACAGCAAAAATCCGGCCTCATGGATGACCTCCTCACTGGCCGCGTCCGCGTCACGCCCCTGCTGGAGGCCGCTGCCCCATGATCCCCGCCTTGCCCAGCGCCGAATCGCTCACCGTCGAGTTCAAAAGCGACCGCAAGCGCCTGCCCGACAGCGATCTGGTCGAGGCCATCGTCTGCCTGGCCAATGCCGAGGGCGGCACGCTGTGGCTGGGTGTGGAGGACGACAGCACCCCCACCGGCCTGCATGTGGAACACCGCAATCTGGCGGGCCTGGCCGGGCTGGTGGCGGCGCGCACTTCGCCCTCGCTGCGGGTGCAGGTGGAGCCGGTGGAGGCCGCGGGCCTACCCGTGGCCTGCATCACCGTGTCCAAGGCGCAAACGGTGGTGGCCACGGTGGGCGGCGTGTACCTGCGCCGGCGCCTCAAGCACGACGGCACACCCGAGTGCGCCCCCATGCTGCCGCACGAGCGCGAGAGCCGGGCGGCCAGCCTGGGCCTGGTCGATGTGTCGGCGCAGCCGGTGGCCGGTGCCACGCTGGCCGACTTGGACCCGCTGGAGCGCGAGCGCCTGCGCCAAGCGGTGCAACAGTACGGCGGCGACCGGGTGCTGCTGGAACTGGACGACGAGGCGCTGGACGGTGCGCTGGGCCTGACCGCACGCCAGCCAGACGGATCCCGGGTGCCTACGCTGACCGGCCTGCTGTTGGTGGGCCGCGAGACCTCACTGCGCCAGTGGGTGCCCACGCACGAGTTTGCCTTTCAGGTGCTGGCCCAGCAGGCGGTGCGCTTCAACGAATTTCGCCGTTTTCCGCTGCTCAAGGCGCTGGATTGGCTGGAAACCAACTTTCGCCCCTACAACCCGGAGGATGAGATACAGGTCGGCCTGTTCCGCGTGCCGGTGCCGTTGGTGGACATGGCCGCCTTCCGCGAAGCGGTGGCCAATGCCCTGATTCATCGCGATTACCACCGCCTCGGTGCCGTGCATGTGCGCCTAGAGGACGACGTGCTGGTGGTAAGCAACCCCGGCGGTCTGGTCGATGGTGTGACGTTGGCCAACTTGCTGGTCACCGAGCCGCGCCCGCGCAACCGTGCCCTGGCCGATGCCATGAAGCGCGTGGGCGTGGTGGAGCGTTCAGGGCGCGGGGTGGACACGATCTTCCGGGGCATGCTCAAGTTTGGCCGCCCCAGCCCCGACTATTCGCGTACCGATGTGCATAGCGTGGTGGTGCGCTTGCCGACCACCCCGGCGGATGTGGATTTTCGGCGCCTGGTGGTGCAAGAGGAGCGCCGCCGGGGGGCCGAGTTGCCGATTGACAGCCTGATTGCGCTGGCGGCTATCCGGGAGCTCAAGCGTGTAACGGCTGAGGAGCTGGCCGAGCGTATCCAGCGCGATGCGGCCAGCGCCAAGCGCACGCTGGAGGCGCTGACCGAGGCCGGTCTGGTGGAGGCCCACGGCACGACGCGGGGGCGCAGCTATACGCTATCCTTGACCGTTTACCGCGCCGCTGGCGATAAGGCAGGCTATACGCGGCAGGCGGGTTTTACGGCGCTTCAGCACGAGCAAATGGTGCTGAGCTATGTGCGCCAGCACGGGCAAATCAAACGTGCCGAGGTGATGGAGTTGTGCCGTTTGAGTGAGGGGCAGACCAAGGACTTGCTGAAACGGATGCAGGGCGACAGCCTGCTGCAGCTGGAAGGTGCTGGGCGTGGGGCGTTCTACCGGATGGGAGAACGGGGCGTAAATGGATGGAAACGGATGGAAACGGATGAACGCCATCCATTTCCCCAAAAGGAGTAGCCGATGGGCAGGGAACTCGAAGATGTCGAAAAACCGTTCGTGGCCCAGTTGCAGGCACTTGGTTGGGCCTATAACGCTGGCAGTCTCGACGACCCGGCAGCCACCGGCCGCAACAGCTTTACCGAGGTGATTCAGGAGGGCGTGCTGCGCGAACGACTGCGCGCCCTCAACCCCGACCCGGACGGTGCCCCCTGGCTGGACGATGCGCGGCTGCTGGAGGCCGTCTCTGCCCTCACCCGCTTGGGCACGCACAAGCTGATGGAGGCCAACGAGAAGGCGACATCGCTGTTGACCCGTGGCCTGACGGTGAATGGCTTGCCGGGCTGGAACGGTGGG
Organism: Giesbergeria sp.; assembly: GCF_028686475.1. GTDB lineage: Bacteria > Pseudomonadota > Gammaproteobacteria > Burkholderiales > Burkholderiaceae_C > Simplicispira. The sequence continues at coordinate 11,893 of NZ_JAQUCA010000027.1, forward strand.
CGTGGCCAGACCATCCGCTACATCGACTGGGAGACACCGGCCAATAACCGCTTTACGGTCATCAACCAGTACCGCGTCGATTGCCCGCCCGGCTTCAACACCGGCAAGGCCTTCATCGTGCCCGATCTGGTGCTGCTGGTGAACGGCATCCCGCTGGTGGTGGTCGAGTGCAAAAGCCCGTCCGTCTCGGAGCCGCTGGCCGAGGCCGTGGACCAATTGCGCCGTTACAGCAACCAGCGCAAAGCCGCGTTCGAGGTGGACGACAACGAGGGCAACGAGGCGCTGTTTGCCACCAACCAGCTGCTGGTGGCTACCAGCTTTGACGAGGCCCGCGTGGGCTGCGTGGGCGCGGCTTTTGAGCATTACTCTCAGTGGAAAACGGTGGTCGGCCCCGACAGCACTGGCAGCGAGATAGAGGCAGCGCAGGCGCTAGGTAAGTCTGTGCTCTCGGAACAAGAGCGCTTGATTGTCGGGCTGCTGACCCCCGCGCATCTGCTCGATGTGGTGCAGAACTTCATGCTGTTCATGCAGGCGGGCGGGCAGACCATCAAAACGGTGTGCCGTTACCAGCAGTACCGGGCCGTGAATCGGGCGATTGCCCGGCTCAAGTCCGGCCAGACCCGCCGCCAGCAAGGGGAACACGACCAGCGTGGCGGCCTGATTTGGCACACCCAGGGCTCCGGTAAGAGCCTGACTATGGTGTTTCTGGTGCGAAAGATGCGCGCAGACGCACAACTGCGGCGCTTCAAGGTCATCGTCGTTACCGACCGCAAGGACTTGCAGGGCCAGCTGTCCGCCACTGCTACCCTGACCGGGGAGGTGGTGGAAGTGGCCAAAAGCATATCTGGCGTGAAGGCGCTGGTGCAGCGCAAAGGCCCAGGGCTGGTGTTTGCGACGATCCAAAAGTACCGCGACCCAGACAGCGTGGATGATGCGCCCCTGCACGCGGCCGATTTGCCCAAAGTGGCAGAGCCACAAGCCACTTACGGCAAAAGTGGCCAAGCTGACGAGAAGTTCGAGGTACTGAACGAGGACGACAGCATTCTGGTGCTGGTGGACGAAGCGCACCGCAGCCACACCAAGGACTCGCACGCCTACCTGATGGCGGGCATACCCAATGCCGCCAAAATTGGCTTTACTGGCACGCCCATCATCATGGGCGAGAAGAAGCGCACCCACGACATCTTTGGCGCGTTCATTGACAAATACACCATCAAGGAATCCGAGGCAGACGGCGCCACGGTGCCGGTGCTCTATGAGGGCCGCACCGCCAACGGCGCTATCAAGGACGGTGCCAGCCTGGATGAGCTGTTTGAAGACCTGTTCCGCCAGCACTCGCCACAGGAGCTGGAGGCCATCAAGAAAAAGTACGCCACCAAAGGCCACATTTTTGATGCCCCGGAGCTGATTGCCGACAAGGCAGCCGACATCCTGCGCCACTACGTGACCAACATCCTGCCCAACGGCTACAAGGCGCAGGTGGTGGCATACAGCCGGTTGGCAGCGATCCGTTACTTTGAGGCGCTGCGCACAGCCCGCGATGCGTTGCTGGCCCAAGCCGACGCGCTCTCACCCGAGGAAAAGGCGTTGGATGACGAGGCACTGTGCCAGCGCCCGGCCAAGGTGCAGGCGGTGGTGCAGGCTTGGCGCTACCGCGACACCTTGGTACGCATCGAATTCGCCCCTATCATTTCGGGCAGCAATAACGATGACCCAGGGTGGAAGCCGTGGACCGACGGCGCGGCGCACGAGCAGCTAGTCAAGAGCTTCAAGAAGCCGCTGTTCCACGCCAAGCCCGAGAAAACCGACCCGTTGGCCTTTCTGGTCGTCAAGTCAATGCTGTTGACCGGCTTTGATGCACCCATCGAGGGGGTGATGTACCTTGACCGCCCGATCCGCGAGGCAGAACTGCTACAGGCGATTGCCCGCGTCAACCGCACCGGCTTCGGCAAGCGTTGCGGCATTGTGGTGGACTACTACGGCGTGGCCCAGCATTTGAAGGAGGCGCTGGCGGCCTACGCTGACGAGGACGTGGAAGGCGCGCTGGCCAGCCTGAAGGACGAGGTGCCGGTGCTGCGTGAGCGGCATCTGCGCGTGGTGGATGCGCTGCGCCGTCAGGGCATCGAGTCGCTGGACGACACCGAGGCCTGTCTCACTGCATTAGGCGATGAGCGCCTGCGGGCTGATTTCAACGTCAAGCTCAAGGCTTTTCTGGGCTCCCTAGACACGGTATTGCCGCGACCGGAGGGTTTGCCCTACTGCAGCGATGCCAAGCGCCTGGCCTACCTCTATGCCCGCGCCCGCAACCGCTACAAAGACGCGCCGGTGCTGGGCAAGGATGTCGGGGCCAAGGTGCGCAAGCTGATTGACGACCATGTGATATCGCTGGGCATAGACCCCAAAATTCCGCCGATTCAGCTGACCGATGCCCAGTTCGAGACGCACGTCGCCCGAACCGCGAACGACCGGGCCAAGGCCTCCGAAATGGAGCACGCCATCCGTTCGCACATCCGCAAGCACACCGACGAAGACCCGGTGCTGTACCGCAAGTTGTCGGAACACTTGAACGACATCCTCAAAACGCTGGGCCAAAGGTGGGACGAGGTCATCGCCAGACTACAGGCGCTCATCGACGAGCTGCGCTCAGGCAAGGCCGGCAGTGGCGACGTGCCCAGCGATTTGCCCGAGCATTGCGCGCCCTTCCTGCGTACGGTGCTGGACGTGGTGTGTGCCGGTCAGGAGCCCACAGCTGCCGAGTTGCTGCGGCTCAACGATGTGACCGTGGAGCTGGTGGAGTTGTTGGTGCAGGAGCTGCAAGGCAGTCGTGGCATCTGGAATAAACTGGCAGCGCAGGAAGACCTGAACACGCAACTGTTTGAGCACTTGATGCGCCTGCGCCCGCCCCTAGTGAACGCTGATAAGGCCGGTGTGCTGGCGGACAAGTTGATGGAGCAGGCGCGGGCCAACCACGACAAGCTGATGCAGGCCTAAACCCATGCTGGCACCCTTGCAATCTACCGACCATTCAACGGACAGCCCTTCTGTGGCGGCAGAGACCTGCATTCAAGTGGACGACTTGCAATTCACGCTACGACGCAGCACTAGGCGCCGGACGATGCAAATCACGGTGGAACGAACGGGCGAGCTGATTCTGAGCGCGCCGCCGGAGGTGGGCATGGACCAGCTGCGCGCATTTGTCAACGAGAAGCGGTTCTGGATTTATACCAAGTTGGCCGAGAAAGACCGGTTGCAACGCCAGGCCCCACCCAAGGCGTTCGTCGGTGGCGAGGGCTTCCTGTACCTGGGGCGCAGCTATCGGCTGCAATGGGTCGATGACCAAGACTTGCCCTTGAAGCTGGTGAATGGCCGCTTTGCACTGCGCCGCGAGGTGCAGGCCGACGCTAGGGGTCATTTCATCCGCTGGTACGGCGAGAGGGCGCGCATCTGGTTGTCGGGACGGGTGGCTGACTACCAGTCACGCATGGAAGTGGCGCCAGCTGGGGTAAAGGTGCAGGACTTAGGCTACCGCTGGGGTTCTTGCGGCAAAGGCGACTGGCTGTACTTTCACTGGAAGACGATCTTGCTGCCTGTCCGCATCGTGGAATATGTGGTGGTGCATGAGTTGGCACACCTGCATGAACCACACCACACACCAGCCTTCTGGCTGCGTGTGGAGCGCGCAATGCCCGACTACGCCCAGCGCAGGACGTGGTTGGCTGAGCACGGGATGGATGTGGAGGGGATGTAGGGGGCCTGTTGCTAGGCTTGGAAAAAGACAGGGCCGCGACGGGCTTGAGAACTTAGCTGCGACCAATCCGCAGCAGCCCCAAGCCTCATTCGAAGCCCTCGCTGAGATTCTATGAGAATTGCCCATACACAAAAACCTTGCAAAATTTCAAAACGAAGTTATGATATAAAAAATAATTTAATAACTTCGTAACAAAATGAAAGACCAAAACGATCAAAAAACGGTTGATTTACTGACTGACCTCGGTGTTTCCCGTGGTGTTGGTAGGCCGCGCCAATACGCAAACGCAGCGGAACGCCAGCGTGCCTACAGGGCTAGGCTCAAAGAGCAGGGGAAGCGGGTGGTCTCGCGGGTTGTGCGCGATGTGCGTGATGAACAAAAGCCGCTGGTGTCGGATGTGCTCGATTTAAGTCAGGTTCGTGGTGCAAAGGGACAGTAGAAGGCATAAAATACGTTATACGTATAACGTTTTAGGAGGTAAGAATGCACAAACGGATGACCATCACGCTGGATGAAGCGGTTTACGAAGGGTTGTACCGGCGCGTGGGAAAGCGCCGCATGAGCCAGTTCATCGAGGACTTGCTACGTCCGCATGTTTTAGATACGTCACTGGATGACGGCTACCGGGCAATGGCTACCGATGCAGAGCGAGAAGCCCAAGCGATGCAATGGTGCAACGCCTTAGCCGGAGACATGGCTGATGCAGCGCGCTGAGGTTTGGTGGGTTGAGTTTGACCCGGCAGTCGGCAGTGAAATCCGCAAAACGCGCCCGGCGGTGATTGTGAGCAACGATGCTGCCAATCGGCATCTGGCGCGGGTGGTCGTGGTGCCGTTGACCAGCAACACCGGTCGGCAATACCCCGGCGAGGCGGTGGTAACGGTGGGCGGACAAAGTAGCAAGGCGATGGCAGATCAAATCATGGCCGCCGATAAAGCTAGGCTCAAGAGCCAACTGGGAACGCTATCCAAGGCGGATATGCTGGCTGTGGAGGATGCCATCAAGGTTCATTTGGCGCTACCACGGTAGCATTGAGCAGCACTGGCAGGGATTTAGGCCCCCTGCCAGCACCTAACCATAGTAATCTGCAAAGGGAAAAAACAGTATGGCTACCAGCAAGGATACCAAGTCTTACAAGCACATCATGCAGTTTGTTGAAGACGCATTGGCTATTGAGGCCGAAGAAGCCAAAGAAGCCGGTGCGGTGGGCTTTATGGCACGGGCGCTGACACAGGCGACCATGCCCCATAAGAAGACGGACGAAATGAGGTTTTCCCGCGTCAATGGCTCGTTTGAGATGTCCATTGTGGCGCTTGGCAAGCATGGCTTGCCCTATGGTTCTATTCCGCGTCTTTTGACGGCTTGGGTGACTACGGAGGCGGTACGTACTAAAAATCGGGAGCTGGTCTTAGGCCAGTCGCTCTCAGACTTTATGCGTGAGCTAGATATGGTGCCCACAGGGGGGCGTTGGGGGTCTATCACCCGGCTGCGTGAACAAATGAACCGATTGTTCTCTGCTGCGGTGTCGGCGCGGTACTCAGACGATGTCCGAGACATGGGAGCCAACTTTGTCTTGGCAGAAAAATACGATCTTTGGTGGCATCCAAAGTCTGCTGAAACGGCATCGATGTGGGAGTCTAAGTTGGTGCTCTCACAGTCGTTCTACGACGAAATCACCCAATCTCCGGTGCCGGTGGACATGCGGGTGTTGAAAGCGCTACGACGCTCTCCAATGGCGTTAGACATCTACCCTTGGCTAACTTACCGCCTGAGCTACCTCAAGCGACCTACGGTCATTCCTTGGGCAGCACTGCAAATGCAGTTCGGGGCGGATTACAAACTTACGCGACAGTTCAAAGCAGCGTTCATTGAACACTTGAAGTCCGTTCTGTTGATGTACCCCGAAGCCAAGGTACGGCCTACTGATACCAGGCTTGAACTGCGTCCTAGCCCGCCACATATCCCTTTTAGACGCTCCTGAGTACGATCAAAAGTGCCTCATTCAAGCCCGCCAAGTGCGGGCTTTTTTGTGCGCTCTGTGGATAACTCCTGTGGATAACTCCTGTGGATAAGCCAAGTTATCCACGCATAAACGGTGACGCTTTTTGGCAATTTTTACGCATAAACGGTGACGCTTTTGGCAATTTTTACGCATAAACGGTGACGCTACCTACGCGCTAGCCCGCGCCAGCATTGGGTTTGCGGGCTCCTCCTGTAGTTCTTTTCCTGTAGTTTTTTAAACCTGTAGTAGGTCAGCGTGAATTTGTGCGTAACTGGGAAAATAGACGCTGGCGAAAAATAGACCCCCTCTCCAGCTTCGCTGGGGGGGGGTACGATGCCCCCAAGATGCGCAAACACCGTGCGCTTTAAAACGAGTGGTGTTGTTCCTAGGGCAGAGGCCGCTACGCGGCGTTGTCAAGCAGGGCGCGAAAAATGCTTTACAGGCGCATAGGCTGCGCTACGCGGCTAACACTGCGTAGGTGCATAGGCAGCAGGTCTAGCATCAGGGGCTACGCCCCCGATACCCCCATAGAACGCGCTAAAACGTGCGCTAAGCCGTTTTCAAGACTTTGTTAAAGGGGTGACAGGGAATGTCTGTTTTAGGGCTGGTGCGTTAATCTGGTTGCCACCTGTCCTTAGTTGTAGGGACTTGCATTTGAAAAGCATCAGGCCAGCATTAAGTGCAACTGACCGGGCTTGGGCACCATCCAGCAAACCTCCGTTTTTGGGAGAATCAAGACCTGGTCCCAAAAACCGGCACCCTCCTGGTGACGCCCTGTCTCAAAATCTTGTCTCGTTTTCATCGTCTCATTGCTACACTACGCAACGAGATTTGAGACGGAGACCACCATGCTTGTCGGCTATGCCCGCGTATCCACTGAAGAACAGAGACTCGACCTGCAGCTCGACGCTCTAAAGGGGGCCGGCTGCGAGAAAGTCTTTTCTGACCAGGTGTCAGGAGCAGCTGCGACAAAGGCAGGCCTGGACGAGGCCCTGGCTTACGTGCGCTCGGGAGACGTCCTTGTGGTTTGGAAGCTCGACCGGCTGGGTCGAACGGTCAAGGGCCTGGTGGAGTTGGTCGACGGGCTCAAGGAGCGTGGCGTCCAGTTCAAAAGCGTCACTGACGGCATCGACACGAGCACCAGTGCGGGCAAGTTCTTCTTCCACGTCATGGCTGCGATGGCTGAGATGGAGCGCGACCTCATACGGGAGCGGACAAACGCTGGGCTAGCAGCAGCGCGTGCTCGTGGCCGGCTCGGGGGCCGAAAACCAAAAATGAACGCGGCCAAGCTCGACGCTGCAAAGAAGCTGCTTCGAGCAGGGACCCCAGTGTCCGAGGTCGCCAAAACGCTTGGGGTTGGGCGGGCTACGCTCTATCGGAACCTGAATGCCAACAAGCAGGCTGAGCGAGTGGAGCTGCCTCAGGTCACAGAAGACTTTTTACCGACGCGTGCAAGTCAGCATCAGCCAAGTCGTGAGCCGCTTTGACAGGCGACGACCTTCATCAGCTGTCCAGCTTGTCCGGTTTGTCTGTCTTGTCTTCGATGTCGAAAGAGGGGTAGAGCCACTATCTCCTCTCCTGCTCTGCTCTTCTTGGCCAGAGACAGACAGGACATTGAAGACAAGCCGAACACGCCCATTGACGTCCTCCCCCACCTAAAGGACTTGTCTTTACCCACATCTCAGCGGTAAATTCTTTCATGTCGTTTTCTGGGTTTTCTGGGAGATATGACATGAACACCGATGAAGTTTGGTTAGCACAACAGTTCGGTCAGGCGTGTCTGGGCGATGCTAGGCGTTCACGCCGTGCACAGAAGTTGGCTTTAGGCATCCTGCAAACCCCATACAAAGGTTTGGCTGCCCAAACCAAGACTTGGGGTGGATGCAAAGCAGCCTACCGCCTGTTGCACAGCCAGAGTGTCCAACACAGCCATTTGCTCCAGCCCCATTGTCAGCAAACACGCCAAGATGCTGCCGATTTACCCGTGGCACTGTTTATCCAAGACACCACAGAACTCGACTTCACCTCTATGACCCAAGCACAAGGCTATGGCCCCATCGGAGACCACCGCGGCCAAGGTTTGTTCGTGCATACCTTGCTGTGCTTGAATCCTGAGGATGAACAACTCCTCGGAGTGGCTGCACAGCGCTGCTGGGCTCGCCACCATGATGGCTCGTACAAGCACACAGAAACCCGCGCCCAACGTTACCGCCGTAAAGACAAAGAGTCCGATGTCTGGCATCAGGTGCTGGCCGATGTTGGGCCTGTGCCGCAGGGCCGACGCTGGGTCAGCATTGGAGACAGAGGCAGTGACTCTTTTGTCTACTGGGCCAAGGCCCGTGAGATGGGGTGGCAGTGTTTGTCACGCATTTTTCTGAATCCGCGCACGAATAAACAAGATTATTTGGTCAATTTGGCCTGTTCACTGGCACCACAAGCGCAGCTGTCCTTGCACCAACGCGCCCGGCCCGCACAGGCACAGCGCACCTTGGAGCTGCAGCTGGCCTGGCAGGCGGTAGAAATCCAACCTGCCAGAAATGACCCTAACCAAAGCAAGATGGAGCCACTGCAAGCGACGGTACTGCGCTGCTGGGATGAGGTGCATGAGGTGCATGAGGTGCATGAGGTGCATGAGGTGCAATGGCTCTTGCTGGCTACTTGGCCCATCAACGATGAGGCACAGGCTCGCCAATGTGTCCAATGGTATGCCCAGCGTTGGCGCATTGAGGAGTTTCATAAATGTTTGAAATCGGGCTGTCGCATGGAATCGAGCCAACTCAAACAAGCCGATGCCACGCAGGCGCTATTGGCTTTTTGCAGCGTGGCCGCAGCGCGTCTATTGGAGTTGGGTCGCCTAGCACGAGCCCAGCCACAAGTCTTGGCCAAAGAGCATATAGATGCTTTGTATGTCCAAGTCTTGAGTTTGCAGCGTGGTCTCAAGGCTGAGACACTCACGATGGTGGATTACTGGAGGGAAGTGGCCAAACTGGGTGGCTTTTTAGGGCGCAAGCATGATAAAGCACCCGGCTGGCAAACGCTATGGCGAGGCCAGACCAAGCTCGATGACCTGGTTTCTGGGTATTTGTTGGCGATTCGTCCACAATGTGGGTAAAGACAAGGGCTAAACCCCGGAGATTCCTACTGCTAGACGGCGATGCCCCGCCGCATCAGCTTGCGCTGACTTATTCAGCAAAATGCCTACCTTTCGGATTCCACTCAAAGACAGCAAATTACCGGAGATTTCTGTGCTGGGTTCCAAGTGCCTAATGGCGGGAGAATTCGGAATCTTATTTACACCAGCCGAAATTCTAACACCCGAGAACGGCTACGCCGTTCGCGCTCTGAACCTCGGGCTGAACCCCAAGGCTTCCCGCGCAATTGGTCAAAGATTGGACTGAATGCAAGCAATAGCGTTCAGTCTAGCTTAGGCTAGAGGCCGGTATTCATCTGGCCCGTCCGCCCCAGCAACTTTTGCACCAACGGGTGGTGTTGCCCCCGACGGCCATAAATGGCGTGAATTTCTTCGTGCAAATCTTGGCAACGGCCTAGCAACACTAAACCTGGCATCAGCCCAAGATCATCGGCCCCCAAGCGGCTGACTGGAAAAACCCCCAGTCCCCCAGCGGCAAACACCGACATCAGCGCACTGTCTTCAAACTCCCCCACCACTTGGGGGCGTAGTCCTTGCTCCTCCAGCCAACGGTCTAAACTGGCGCGCAATACCGAATGGGTGGTGGGCAACAAAACGGGCAGTTGTTGCAACACGGCTGGAAATGCCGCTTGGGTGCTGGCCTGCACTAAGTGGGTCGGGCCATACCAATCGACAGGGGAGGACACCAAACGCTCACTGCTCAAGCGCAAGTTGGGGTTAGAGGGCGCGGCCTGCCCGGCTAGCACGACATCCAAATGGTGCTGGGCCAACTCGCTTTGCAATTGTTCAAACTCACCCTCGTGGCACAACAGGCGCAAGCCCACCGTAGCCAAGAGTGGCCGCAACAGGGTATGGGCTGCCAGCTTAGAAATACCATCCGACAAGCCCACCGCCAAACGAATGCTGGCTCCGGCGGCCGCCTCTGGTTGGCTGATTTCTTCTTCTAAGCGTTGCCCGAGCTGAAAAATAGCCTCGGCCCGCGCAAACACCTGCTGGCCCGCTTCGGTCAGTACCAAGGTGCGCCCGGCAGGTTTGAGCAGTTGGCGACCTAAGGATTTTTCGAGTGCGCGCACCTGCACGCTGATGGTTTGGATGGCCATGTCCAGCCGCTCGGCCGCACGGGCCAAGCCACCTTCTTTGGCCACCATCCAGAAATAGTACAGATGACGGTAGTTCAGCATGGATCAATACTTCGGTTTTTTAGAACTAAAACTAAATTTCTAGCTTATTTATTAGAAATGATAGTGCCAGAATAATCGGCCAGCTTCAAATTTTGACAAGGAACCACACAATGGAAACCATCGGCACTTGGTGGATGTGGGCGGGGTTTTTCGCCATCGTTCTCATCATGTTGGCCATCGACTTGTTTGTCGTCGGTGGCGGCAAGCAGCATCGCGTCTCGTTCAAAGAGGCACTTACTTGGTCGGGCATCTGGGTCAGTGTCTCGATGCTGTTTGCGGGCGCGCTGTGGTGGTACTTGGATGGGGCCGCTGGACGAGAGGTTGCCAACGAGAAGGCTTTGCAGTTTGTCACCGGCTACCTGATTGAAAAATCGCTGGCGGTGGACAATGTGTTTGTCTGGCTGATGCTGTTCAACTTTTTTGCCATTCCGCTAGAGCTGCAAAAGCGTGTGCTGGTGTTTGGCGTGTTGGGTGCCATCATCATGCGTACCGTGATGATTTTTGCGGGCGTGTGGCTGATTGCCCAATTCCACTGGTTGCTGTATGTGTTTGGCGCTTTCTTGCTCATCACCGGCATCAAAATGTGGTGGTTTGCCGACCAAGATCCGGATTTGTCCACCAACCCAGTCATCCGTTGGATTCGCAAGCACATGAAAGTGACCGACGAGCTGCACGGCGAGCGCTTCTTCATCCAGAAGCAAGTGTGCGGCCCGCATGGTGATGTGCAATGGGTACGCTACGTGACACCGCTGTTCTTGGTACTGGTGTTGGTCGAACTGAGTGATGTGATTTTTGCCGTGGACTCGATCCCAGCCATCTTTGCCATCACCACCGACCCGTTCATCGTACTGACCTCGAACGTGTTTGCTATTTTGGGCCTGCGCGCCATGTACTTCTTGATGGCCGATATGGCAGACCGGTTCTCGCTGCTCAAGTATGGTCTGGCGATGGTGCTGATGTTTATTGGTATCAAAATGCTGCTGTTGGACGTGTACAAAATCCCGGTGGCCGTGTCCTTGGGTGTGGTGGCTGCCATCATTGGTACTTCGGTGGTGCTGTCGCTGAAAAAGGATGCCCACAGCAAGCAAACGCATTAATAACTTAGCCACATAGCAAAGCCCCCGTAGTACCGCTAGTGAGCGGATGGCTACGGGGGCCTTGTTGCTTTTGCTACTGGCTCTTGGTAGCCAGCTAGCAGTCTCAATACACGTCGTGTTGGGTGTTGTAGACGTTAAAGTGGCCCGTCGGCGTAATGATGCGTGGGTCTTTAATCACCGCCTTGAGTTTGAGGGTTTTATCGTCCACCACCACCAAGGCCGATTGCTTGTCTTTGGCCGACCAGACGGAGAACCACACCTCATCCCCGGCTTGGTTGAACTCGGGCTGTACTACGCGCTTGGCACCACCATCGTTGGCTAAACCGGCCCATTCGGCAATCGGTAGTACGCTATAACCTTTGGCCAGATTCTGGATGTCATACACCACCACCGATTGCGAGATTTTCGGGTCTGGGTTGAGCGGTGCGTCCGAGTACAAATGCTTGGACTTGGGGTGGCTCTTGATGAACAAAGCGCCACCACCGGGGCCTTTTAGCTTGGCGACTTCTTTAAAAGCATATTGTTGGTGCTTTTTCGGATCAGTACCAATCAACGAAATGGTTTCATCGCCCAAGTGGCCCGTCGCCCAGACAGGGCCATATTGCGGATGCACAAAGTTGGCTCCGCGCCCTGGATGCGGGGTTTTGCCTACCTCAACCACTGCGCCGATTTTGCCTTTCTTGGCATCAATCACGCCGATTTTGTTGCTGTTGTTGGCCGCTACCATAAAGTAGCGCTTGCTAGAGTCCCAGCCGCCATCGTGCAGGTAGCGCGCCGAGCCCAACTCGGTGATTTTGAGCGACTCGAGGTTGGAGTAATCCACCATCAACGTTTTGCCGGTTTCTTTCACGTTGACGATGAACTCGGGCTTGAAGTGCGAGGCCACAATCGAAGCCACACGTGGTTCGGGGTGGTACTCTTGGGTGTCTACCGTCATGCCACGGGTCGAGACGATCTTTTTCGGCTCTAACGTATCGCCATCCATAATCACAAACTGCGGCGGCCAATAAGCACCAGCAATGGCCAGCTTGTCGGTAAAGTCGCCTTCTTTGCCCTTGTATTTGGAGGTTTCTACCGAGCGGGCCTCGAGGCCAATGCGAATTTCGGCCACGTTATCGGGCTTGGGCATCCACAGGTCAATCATATTGACGCGGCCATCACGGCCAATCACAAACAGGTAGCGTCCAGAAGCAGAGGTGCGCGAGATATGCACCGCATAACCCGTTTTGACAATGTTGATAATTTCTTTGGTATCACCATCAATCAACGCCACCTCGCCCGTGTCACGCAAGGTGGTAGAGAAAATATTGGCGATGTTGTAGTGGTTCATCTTCTTGGTCGGGCGGTCTTTGGGGGCAACCGTGACCTTCCAAGTTTTCTTCATGTCTTCCATGCCCCATTCGGGCGGCTGGGGCGGGTCTTGCTGAATGTAGCGCGCCATCATGTCCACTTCGGCCTCGGTCATTTCGCCCGAGGTTTGCCAGTTGGGCATACCGGCGGGCGAGCCATAGGCAATGAACACCTTCAGGTAATCGGTGCCTTTGCTCAGGGTTAAATCGGGTGTCAAAGGCTTGCCGGTGGCCCCTTTGCGCAAGACACCGTGGCAACCAGCACAGCGCTCAAAATAAGTCTGGCGTGCCTTGTCAAACTCGGCCTGCGTCATTTTGGGTGCATTGGGGTTGATGCTTTGGTACATCGGCGTATCGGCCAGCGGGGAGGAGCCTGCTTGGTAATGCGCCTCTGGCGACATCGCGCCCTCTTTGTGTTGGGCCGTGGCTGCCATAGCCAGACTGGACAGTACCAAGGTCGCAAGGCGCGTCAGCTTGTGGATGGTCATGGTGTCTCCTCTTGTTGCATCGTTATTTCAGACAAATCCGCATCCAGTATCTACCAAATCTGCCAATAATTCCATCACGATTCCCACCACAGCAAGCGGAGACAAATTTATGCCATCGATTCCTTTTTGCCCTCCCTGCATTTCGCATTCAGAACAGCCTTGGGTGCCACTGCGCGCGCTGTCACTCCTGGCGATGCTGGCCTGCCTACCCCAGACCGCCGTGCAAGCACAACCCGCTGCTGTGCCCGTGCTGGGGGAGGTAGTCGTGAGCGGTTCGCGCAGCGAACAACTGAGCGATGAGCTGCCGTTATCGCTGGATGTGGTCAATGCACGCACCCTGAGCGACCAACAAAGCCGCGATGTGCGCGAGGCGCTGCGCGATCTGCCCAATACCTCGATCAAGCACCCGTTGCCACGCACCACCGTGGGCGGAGCCACTTCGGTGGGTACGGGGCGCGATGGCAATGTGGGTTTGAACATTCGGGGCTTGGGTGGCAACCGGGTGCTGATGTTGGTGGATGGCATTCGCGTGCCGCGCAGTTACGCCTTTCGCACCACCACCTTTGACCGCGAATACCTGTCGATGGAATTGCTCAAGCGCATCGAAGTGGTACGCGGCCCGGCCTCGGCCTTGTATGGCTCGGATGGCATGGCCGGTTTGGTCAACTTTATTACCTACGAACCGGCCGATTTCTTGACCAGCAACAGCCCAGAGGCTGCACCCAAAACATTCGGTGGCCGCATAGCCACCAGCTGGAGTGGCGACGACCGGGGCCGTGCCTTAGCTGCGACAGTGGCCGGGGTAACCAATGAGAGCACCCAATGGTTGCTCAGCGCCAATGCGCGGCGCTCGCATGCGCTAGACAACATGGGCACGCGCGACAGCCCAGACACCAACCGCACCACACCAAACCCACAACAGAACCAAGACAACGCCATCCTTGCCAAGGCCGTGCTGCGCCCCTCGGGCATACAGCGCCATGTCGTCACGCTGGAGCATTTCGAAAAACAGGCCGATGTCAACCTGCTCTCTAGCCGGGCTCCACTGCCCTTGACAGGCAGCGCCAGCGCGATTGCCGGGGCAGTGATGGACGAAACCTCTAGTCGGACGATGGAGCGCAGCCGCCTGACTTGGGAAGGCGGCTATACCTTGGGCGTAGATTGGGCTGACCAAGTACAAACCGTGCTGGCCGTGCAACATGCCAAGTCACGCCAACTGGGTACTAGCGTACGCAATACCCTACCGCTGCGGGTACGCGATAACAGTTATAGCGAGCGTACTTGGCAGGCTGGCCTGAAGGCCGATAAGCTGGTGCGCACCTCGGGCGACTGGGCACACAAGCTGAGCTATGGCTTTGACCACACGCGCAGCGACATCAGTAATCTGTACACTGGCTTGACCCCGCTGCCGCCCGAGGTGTTTCCGCTGAAGCGTTTTCCCGATACACGCGAAACTACCCATGCGCTCTATCTGCAAGCTGAATCCGTGACCGACCAATGGAGTATCACGCCCGGCCTGCGTTGGGATCATTTTGCGTTGGATGTCAGTAGCCAAGCCGGATTCTTTCCGCCTGCGGCGCAGCCGGGCCAGTCGCTTTCTGGCTCCGCCCTCTCGCCCAAGTTGGGCGTGCTGTACCGTGCCAATGCAGAGTGGAGTCTGTTTGGTCAATATGCGGCTGGTTTTCGTGCCCCCGATGCAGCACAAATCAATGGTTATTTTGAAAACGCGGCCGAGCACGTCACCATCATCCCCAATCCGCACCTGAAGCCAGAAAAAAGCAAGGGGATTGAGCTGGGTGTGCGTGGCCGTTTGGCACGCTTAAAGTTAGATGCCACCCTCTTTGCCAACCATTATTCCAACCTGATGATGGATACGGTGCTGATCCGTGGTACCGGCACAGCAACTGACCCGCGCGTGTTCCAAACCCTGAACACCGAGCGGGCGCGCATCACTGGGGTGGAGTTCAAAGGGGTGTACGATTGGGGCATGTTAGCGGGTGGGCGCGTCAGCACCCCGTTCAGCTGGGGCCGTGCCAAGGGAGTCAACCGCACCACGGGCGCACCCTTGAACTCGATTGATCCGCAACAAATCCATGTTGGCTTGCAATACGATACCGCTGCCTGGGGTATGCGCGCCGACCTGCGGCACTATGGTGCCAAAAAGGCCAGCGACATTGACAGCGCTGCTGCCGTGAAAGCGCCAAATACCCAATTCACCATTGGCCAAGCCAGCACTTTAGATCTATCGGCCCAATGGCGTTTGCGTAAAGACCTGCGGCTGAACTTTGCCATCCACAACCTGACCAACCAAAAATACTGGCTTTGGCCCGACGTGTATGGCTTAGCGGCTGCCAGCACGGTCAACGATGCCTACACCCAACCGGGGCGCAGCTTCCATGCCGCGCTGGTATTGGATTTCTGACAAGCGGCCCGCCACCAGCTTCTGTCAAACGATTGGGTTAGAGTTGCCTCCACCTCGCTAAGAAATGATGCCATGTCCGACACTTTGGATGTTTTGTTGTTGCGTGTAGGCCCGCGCAGTTTTGCTCTGCCCTTAGAGCAAGTGCAGCATGTCGCAGCCTTACCGCCCGATTTTTCGGCCCAAGGGCCAGCAGTCGCAAGCCACTTCGTCTTTGCCGACCAGCCTTTGCCTTATGTGTCTTTATGGAATCATTTCTCGCTGGAGTCGGCATACGCAGAATATGCCCAGATTGAGGCCATGCTGCCCAAGCGCCGCCAAGACCATTTAGATTGGATGGGGGCCTTGGAGTATTCCATCCGCAGTGCAACCCCCTTTTCTAAAGCGCGCAGCCCACGCGACTGCGCTTTTGGTCAATGGTTTTACGCTTACCACACCGAGAATGCCGAGCTATCGGTTTTTTTGTCGCAGTTTGAGCAACCACACGCCCAAATTCACCAGCTGGCCGACC
Source organism: Giesbergeria sp. (assembly GCF_028686475.1). Taxonomy (GTDB): domain Bacteria; phylum Pseudomonadota; class Gammaproteobacteria; order Burkholderiales; family Burkholderiaceae_C; genus Simplicispira. Next base: position 27,837 of record NZ_JAQUCA010000027.1, read on the forward strand.
GCTTGCTGACTTGGGCAGAATCGGGCCAACAAGATGCGGCATTGGCGGCCTTGGAAGACAGCAGAAACACCATCTTGCAAAATTTGCTGGAATTGTTCGACTCCACCGAAACCTTGGCGCACAACCTGCAGCGGCGCATTGCCATCATTGGCAGTGATCGCCAACAGCCTTTGGCGGTGGGTGCCGATGCCGTGATGGACATGCTTAAGCTGAGTGCGGCCTCTATCAAACCAGCACCAGCGCAACCAACGGGGCCTCAGCGGGCCATTACGGCTTTACTGCTGCTACCAGACCAGAGCGTGGCACCGCTGCTAGACATGGGGGCCTTAGCGGCGGCCACCACGTACTAAACGTTGCTTACCCAAGCCGACCGCGCGTCGCCCGGCGGCCGGGCGCAAGACGGAACGCTTACGCTCTTCTGCCCCTAGAGATGGCAACGGGATGCCTGTTGCCTGCTGACTTTGCCATTGTGTCAACAACAGGGTGGCCTGGCTGGCTTGCCCTTGTGCCAATACCAATTGTTGTTGCAACTGGGTCAACTCGGCTTGTTGTTGCTGAACTTGCGCCTGTTCGGTCGCCAAGCGTTGTGCCAACTGCGCTTGCGCTTGGGCGCTGTGGCGCTCCTGTTCTTGTAATTGCTGTGTGAACTGTTGGTTCAGCTGTTTGTTTTGTTGCCGGGCGCGATCGACCTCGGTCATCCAACGGCGCTCGTTTTCTTGGTGGCGCTCTTGCAGTTGCTGGCGCTCTTGTTGCGCTTGGGTTTGCACCTGCTCTAAACGCTGCTGCAAAGCAGCGTGTTGTGCTGTGAGACGCTCTAACAAGCCTTGTTGCGCCAGCATTTCGGTTTCACGTTGCGCCAAACTGCGCTGACTGGCCTTCCAACGCTCGTTGCTTTCGTGCAGTTGTTGTGTACACAACTGCAAAGACTCCTCCAAGGCCCGCAGGCGCTCGTTGGGGACGTCTCAGAAAACGGAAAATAAAGCACGTTAAGCCCATTGCAGACGCTAGATATTGACGAGTACGTCGGGTTTTCTCTTGTTTGAGTTGCCTCTTGTGGTAAGATAGTAATCAATTACTATCTTACAAGGAGTGCTCGTGGACACCCATCCAAAGCATCTGCCGGCCGATGAACGTCGTGCCGTAACTGTCGAGTCCGTCGTGGCGCTTGCCGGTTCACAAAACCCAAGCGAGATAACCACTGCAGCTATCGCTAAACACATGAACTTGACCCAGGGTGCGCTGTTTCGGCACTTCCCGAACAAGGAAGCCATTTGGCAGGCGGTCATGGAGTGGGTAGCAGAGCGCCTATTAGCCAGAATCGATCGATCCGCACAAGGAATCGAGTCGCCCTTGGCAGCCATGGAGGCGATGTTCATGAGTCATATCGAATTCGTAGCTGAGCACCCAGGCGTGCCAAGAATGATGTTTGGTGAGCTTCAGCGTGCCGAATCGACACCGGCCAAGCGCATGGTGCAAACCTTGATTCAGCGCTACGGCGAACGTTTGCATCGTCTCATCGAGAAAGGCAAGGCCAGCGGCGAGTTGTCTCCCTCGCTTGACAACGAGGCGGCGGCAACGCTGTTCATTGGCACGATCCAGGGCTTGGTCATGCAATCGCTGTTGGCGGGTGATGTGGGACGTATGCACCGCGATGCGCCGCGCGTCTTTGCAATTTATCGGCGTGGCATAAGGAGTGCGCAATGAAAAAGTTACCCTTGCAAGGCCGCACCCTGGCGCTGCTTGCCGTCATCATTCCTTTGCTGGTGCTTTTTATTTATGTCGGTCTGCGATCAGGGCCGCTCGCCCCGGTCGCTGTGACGGTGGCAAGCGTGGAATCACGGGCTATCACACCGGCGCTGTTCGGCATCGGCACGGTGGAGGCGCGCTACACCTACAAGATCGGGCCGACGTTTGCCGGGCGCGTCAAACGCCTGGAGGTGCATGTAGGCGACCAGGTCAAGGCCGGACAGGTGCTCGGCGAGATGGAGCCGGTCGACCTCGATGATCGGGTGCGCTCACAGGAGTCGGCATTCAAGCGTGCGGAAGCGGCTTTGCGCGAGGCAGAAGCCCGGCAAGCCTACGCGCAAACCCAGGCGCGCCGCTACGAGCAATTGTTTGCGGTGCGCTCGACCAGCGAGGAAATCGTCACCACCAAGCGGCAGGAACTGCAGATCGCCGATGCCGCCTTATCTGCCGCTCGGGAAGATATTGTCCGGGCACGCTCCGACCGCGAAGGACTCGTCGCGCAGCGGAGCAATCTGCGCCTGATCGCGCCGGTCGACGGTGTAGTCGCCGTGCGCGATGCCGATCCCGGCACGACCATCGTCGCGGGCCAGGCCGTGGTGGAAGTGATCGACCCCAAGAGTTTGTGGATCAATGCGCGCTTCGACCAGATCAGCGCATCGGGGCTGGCTGGGGGGTTGCCGACTCTTATCGTCCTGCGTTCGCGTGGTGGCCAGACCTTGAAAGGTCGCGTGCTGCGGGTGGAACCCAAGGCCGACGCGGTAACCGAGGAAACGCTTGCCAAGGTGACATTCGATAACAAACCAGAACCTTTGCCACCGGTGGGTGAACTGGCCGAAGTCACGGTTGACTTGCCGGCGCTCCCGGCCGCTCCACTGATCCCCAACGCTGCCGTCCAGCGTGAGGGCGACAAAGTTGGTGTCTGGCAAATCGTGGATGGTGATCTGCATTTCTCCCCGGTCAAGCTCGGCACTTCCGACCTCAATGGTTACGTGCAGGTGCGCGAAGGGCTCAAGAATGGGGACCAGGTTGTGACCTATAGCGAAAAGGCACTGACGGCGCGCAGCCGCATCCATGTGGTCGACCATATCCCAGGAGTGTCACGATGATCAGCCTGGCCGGCCGCGACATTCTCCATGCCTGGGGAAAATTCGTCTTCACCGGCATCGGTCTGGGTCTGCTGATCGGCGTCACCCTGGTCATGGCTGGGGTGTACCGAGGCATGGTGGACGACGGCAAGGCGTTGCTCGACAACAGTGGCGCTGACCTTTGGGTGGTGCAAAAGGATACTCTGGGTCCTTATGCGGAGTCGTCCAGCCTCAACGATGACGTGTATCGCGCCATTCTCGCCATGCCGGGAGTCTCACAGGCAGCGAACGTGACCTACCTGACCATGCAGGTACGCAAGGGCGAGAGTGATGTACGCACCATGGTGGTCGGCATCGCGCCCGGTGCGTTGGGGGCTACACCCGGATGGCCTCCTTATCTCGTCGCTGGACGCCAGATCACGCGCGGTCACTACGAGGCGGTGGCCGACATCGCCACCGGCTTCAAACTGGGAGATCGTCTTGCCATTCGCCGAAATCATTACACCGTCGTGGGGCTGACACGGCGCATGGTGTCGTCCAGCGGCGACCCGATGGTATTCATTCCGCTCAAGGATGCCCAAGAGGCTCAGTTCCTCAAGGACAACGACGCCATTTGGCAAAGCCGGCGTCGCACCGAAGCCAACCCGGCCTTCAATCGACCCGGTGTTACTGGTTTGCTGGATGCCGTGATTGCTTCACAGAGCACCAACGCGTTCGTCAATGCAGTGCTGGTCACTCTGAAACCTGGTCATGCGCCGGACGAGGTTGCCGAATCCATCCGGCGCTGGAAACGTTTGACGGTCTACACACGGGCACAGATGGAAGACATCCTCGTCGGCAAGTTGATCGCCACGTCGGCCAAGCAGATCGGCATGTTCTTGGTGATTCTGGCCATCGTTAGCGCGGCCATCGTTGCCTTCATCATCTATTCGCTGACGATGGACAAAATCCGCGAGATCGCGGTGTTGAAGCTCATCGGCACACGCAACCGAACCATCGCCGCGATGATCATGCAGCAGGCGCTCGCCCTGGGCGTGATTGGTTTCGTGGTCGGCAAGATCACAGCCACTTTCTCAGCGCCCCTGTTTCCCAAGTACGTACTGCTGATGCCGTTCGACTCCATCGCCGGTTTTTTCGCCGTGCTCGTGATCTGCGTTCTAGCCAGCATCGTCGCCATTCGCATGGCACTCAAGGTCGACCCGGCCGAAGCCATTGGAGGTTGAGATGAGTGGCAAAGGCATTCGCATCGAAGGTTTGAGAAAACGTTATGGCGAGGGCGATACCGCGGTCAATGCCTTGAAAGGCGTGGACATGCAGGTGGCACCCGGCGAGGTGGTGGGCCTGATTGGCCCTTCCGGGTCCGGCAAGAGCACGCTGCTCAAATGTCTGGGCGCGGTGATTGATCCGACCGCCGGTCGCATGACGCTGGGCGATGAAGTGATCTACGACGATGGCTGGAAAGTCCGCGACTTGCGCGCCTTGCGGCGCGACAAGATCGGTTTCGTTTTCCAGGCACCATACCTGATTCCGTTTCTCGATGTCACCGACAACGTGGCGCTACTGCCGATGCTCGCAGGCGTCGCGAATGGGGAGTCGCGCGCGAAGGCACTGGAACTGCTCACCGCGCTCGATGTGCAACACCGGGCTCGCGCCATGCCCTCGCAACTCTCCGGTGGCGAGCAGCAACGGGTCGCCATTGCGCGAGGTTTGGTCAATCGCCCTCCGGTGATCCTGGCTGATGAGCCCACAGCTCCACTAGACAGTGAGCGCGCCATGGCTGTAATCCGCATCCTCAATGACATGGCTCGGAAGTTCGAGACCGCCATCATCGTCGTCACCCATGACGAAAAGATCATCCCCACTTTCAAGCGCATCTACCACATCCGCGACGGTGTGACCCATGAGGAAGCTGGCGAAGGGCGGGAGTTCGAATGAGAGAACGATTGAATTACAGGAGAATTTCATGACCCACCGCAAACACAGCCACGCATTTGGAACTATCACCCTGACCGTTACGGCCTGCCTGCTTTTATGGGGTTTTCAGTTGCCAGCTTGGGCTGGTGACGCTACCCAGGTTGAGCCACTGGCGCTACGCAAGATCATGCAGGAACTCGGGCGCAACATGCAGGCTATTACCGGTGCGATTTCGCAGGAGGAATGGGTTCAGGTCGTTCAGCTCGCCCCAAAAGTTGCTGCACACCCCGAGCCACCGCTTACTGAAAAAATGCGCATCCTTGCTTACCTCGGCGCTGATGCGACCAAGTTCAGAAACTTTGACGCGCAGACTCACGAGGCGGCGCTGGCCATGAAGCTGGCTGCTGCGAGCAGCGACGGCAAGGCGGTGATCCAATCATTCGCCCACGTGCAGGAAAGCTGCTTGGGCTGCCACCAAGCTTTCCGTAAACCTTTCGTGGAGCATTTTTATGGAGCACGCTAAAACATGCCAGCGCCCCATCAGCCTCGAAAGACGGCTTGCGGCAACTTACCTGGTAGCTGGTCTGGTCACCGCCGGTCTGGCCGGTTGCGCCGCCGGCCCTGATTTTCAGCGTCCCACCGCACCCGATGTGGCTCGCTACACTGCAACACCGGTGGCTGATAGAACCGCGTCCGCTCCCACGCAGTTCGGCGAAACACAACGTCTAGTCGAAGGGCTTCCGATCGAAACGCAATGGTGGCAAAGCTTGGGTTCATCCACACTCGACGGACTGATCAACGAAGCTTTCCATGTCAGCCCGACGCTGGCGAGCATCAGCGCCAATTTGCGACAGGCGCAGGAGCTTCTTGCCGCACAGGCGGGCTCGACGCAATATCCACAGGTAGATGTCGCACTGGGATCTCAGCGCCAGCAAATGAGTCCCAGTAGCCAAGGGTTGAGCGGAGACGCACGTCAATTCAGCCTCTACAACGCCAGCGTTGGCGTGCATTACAACCTCGATCTGGCTGGCGGCAACCGGCGCGCACTCGAAGCCTTGGCTGCTCGCGCCGACTACCGTCGCTTCGAACTGAATGCTGCGCGCCTGGCCCTTGCCGGCAACATGGCAACCGCTGCCATTACCCGAGCACGCCTCGCCGCGCAACTAGAAGCCACTACTGCCATTTTGCGCGTGCAGGATGAGCAACTGCGCCTAGCCCATGAACGCGTGCGTATCGGTCAGGCCTCACCTGATGAAGCGTTGAGCCTACAAGCTCAGGCGGAGCAAACGCGGGCAGAACTGCCTGCGCTGCGTAAACAACTGCAACAAACCGAACATCTACTGGCGGTGCTAGCCGGTCGTGCCCCAGGCACGGGTGGCATCCCGGCCTTCACTCTGGCCGATTTCACTCTGCCCGTCGAGATGCCGCTCGTCGTGCCCTCAGAACTGGTGCGCCGCCGACCGGATATCCAGGCGTCAGAGGCGCTGTTGCATGCGGCCAATGCAGACTATGGTGTGGCTGTCGCCAAGCTCTACCCACAGATCAACCTGAGCGCCAACCTTGGCTCTCAAGCGCTGACCACCGGTACCCTGTTCGGTGGTGGCTCGGCAGTGTGGGGCCTGGTTGCGCAGCTCACCCAGCCTCTTTTTAATCCAGGGCTACCCGCTGAAAAAAGAGCGGCGCTCGCCGCTTTTGATGCCGCCGCAGCCAATTACCAGAGCGTCGTATTGGAGTCTTTGCGTAACGTCGCCGACACCCTGCGCGCGGTGGAAAGCGATGCACAAACTTTGACTGCCCTCGCTGCCGCTGATATGGCTGCACAGGCCTCCTTGCAGTCGGTCGAACGGCAATACCGGCTGGGCGCGGCCAGCTACCTGCAACTGCTCATCGCGCAGCAACAGGCACAGTCAATCCGGATCAATATGGTTGCGGCCCAGGCACAACGCCTAGTCGATAGTGTTGCTTTATATCAGGCCCTGGGAGGTGGTGTCAGTTAAGGCTATGCCCTAACCTGATGTCAGATGTTGAGCACAAACAACGTCAGAGTAGAGTGTGAATTTATATTTATTGACACATTCAGCCAAGGGTAATAGATTTCATCCTGACATTTTTACCTTTGGAGGCATCTTGCAAGGTCAACGTATCGGCTACGTCCGCGTCAGCAGCTTCGACCAGAATCCTGATCGACAACTGGAACAAATAGAAGTCGGCAAGGTATTCACCGATAAGGCTTCAGGCAAGGACACACAACGTCCCGAACTTGAAAGGCTGCTGGCCTTCGTCCGCGAGGGCGACACCGTGGTGGTGCATAGCATGGACAGGTTGGCACGCAACCTTGATGACCTGCGCCGCATCGTCCAAGGGCTGACACAACGGGGCGTGCGCATGGAGTTCGTCAAAGAAGGGCTGACGTTCACCGGCGAGGACTCACCGATGGCCAATCTGATGCTGTCGGTCATGGGAGCCTTTGCTGAGTTCGAGCGCGCCCTGATCCGCGAACGTCAGCGCGAGGGAATCGTGCTGGCCAAGCAGCGCGGTGCCTACCGGGGACGAAAGAAATCGCTGAACAGCGAACAAATTGCCGAGTTGAAACGGCGAGTTGCGGCAGGCGACCAAAAAACCTTGGTGGCCCGTGACTTCGGCATCAGCCGCGAAACCTTGTACCAGTACCTGCGGGAAGACTGACCATGCCACGCCGCTCAATCCTGTCCGCCACCGAGCGCGAAAGTCTGCTGGCACTGCCAGATGCCAAAGACGAACTGATACGGCACTACACGTTCAACGAAACCGACCTGTCGGTGATCCGTCAGCGTCGCGGCGCCGCGAATCGATTGGGCTTCGCCGTGCAGCTTTGCTACTTGCGATTCCCTGGCATCTTCTTGGGCGTCGATGAACCTCCATTTCCGCCCCTGCTGCGCATGGTGGCCGCACAACTCAAGGTGCCGGTGGAAAGCTGGAACGATTACGGCCAGCGCGAGCAGACACGGCGGGAGCACTTGGTCGAGCTGCAAACGGTGTTTGGATTCAAGCCCTTCACCATGAGTCACTACCGGCAAGCCGTGCATACATTGACCGAACTGGCCTTGCAAACAGACAAAGGCATTGTGCTGGCCAGCACCCTTGTTGAAAACCTGCGGCGGCAGAGCATCATCCTACCCGCCATGAATGCCATCGAGCGCGCAAGCGCCGAGGCCATTACCCGTGCCAACCGGAGCATCCATGCGGCATTGGCCGATTCCTTGATACCTGTCCATCGCCAGCGCCTGGACGAACTGCTCAAGCGCAAGGATGGTAGCAAAATGACGTGGCTAGCGTGGCTGCGCCAATCGCCCGCCAAGCCGAACTCGCGCCACATGCTTGAACACATCGAACGCCTCAAAGCCTGGCAGGCGCTTGACCTACCTGCTGGCATCGAACGGCAGGTACACCAAAACCGCTTGCTCAAGATCGCCCGCGAGGGCGGCCAGATGACGCCCGCCGACCTGGCCAAGTTCGAGTCGCAGCGGCGTTACGCCACCTTGGTAGCACTGGCCATCGAGGGCATGGCCACCGTCACTGATGAAATCATCGACCTTCACGACCGCATCATCGGCAAGCTGTTCAATGCGGCCAAGAACAAGCATCAACAGCAGTTCCAGGCTTCCGGCAAGGCGATCAACGACAAGGTGCGGATGTATGGGCGCATCGGTCAGGCGCTGATTGAAGCCAAACAAAGCGGCGGCGATCCGTTCGCCGCCATCGAAGCGGTCATGCCGTGGGACACCTTCGCCGCCAGCGTCACCGAGGCGCAAACGCTGGCGCGGCCTGCCGATTTTGATTTCCTGCACCATATCGGCGAGAGTTACGCCACGCTGCGCCGCTATGCGCCGCAGTTCCTGGACGTGCTCAAACTGCGCGCCGCGCCCACCGCCAAGGGTGTGCTCGATGCCATCGACGTGCTGCGCGGCATGAACAGCGACAGCGCGCGCAAGGTGCCCGCCGATGCGCCAACCGCATTCATCAAGCCGCGCTGGGCAAAGCTGGTTCTGACCGACGAGGGTATTGACCGGCGTTACTACGAGTTATGCGCCCTGTCGGAGCTGAAGAACGCACTGCGCTCTGGTGATGTTTGGGTGCAGGGTTCGCGCCAGTTCAAGGACTTCGACGAATACCTGGTGCCGATCGAGAAGTTCGCCACCCTGAAGCTGGCCAGCGAATTGCCACTGGCCGTGGCCACCGACTGCGACCAATATCTGCATGACCGACTGGAATTATTGGAGGCGCAACTCGCCACAGTCAACCGCATGGCGGCGACCAACGACTTACCGGACGCCATCATCACCACTGCATCGGGCCTGAAGATCACGCCGCTGGACGCAGCGGTGCCAGACGCCGCGCAAGCCTTGATTGACCAGTCGGCGATGTTGCTGCCGCACCTCAAGATCACCGAGTTGCTGATGGAGGTCGATGAATGGACGGGCTTCACGCGCCACTTCACACACCTGAAGACCGGCGACACGGCCAAGGACAAAACCTTGCTGATGACGACGATTCTGGCTGATGGTATCAATCTTGGGCTCACCAAGATGGCCGAGTCCTGCCCTGGCACCACCTACGCCAAGCTGTCTTGGCTGCAAGCCTGGCACGTTCGCGACGAAACCTATTCGACGGCGCTGGCCGAGCTGGTGAACGCACAGTTTCGACAACCCTTCGCCGGAAACTGGGGCGACGGCACCACGTCATCGTCGGACGGCCAGAACTTCCGAACCGGCAGCAAGGCAGAGAGCACCGGGCATATCAATCCGAAGTATGGAAGTAGCCCTGGGCGGACGTTCTATACCCATATCTCCGACCAATACGCGCCCTTCAGCGCCAAGGTGGTCAACGTCGGCTTGCGCGACTCGACCTATGTGCTCGATGGCCTGCTGTACCACGAGTCTGACTTGCGTATCGAGGAACACTACACCGACACGGCGGGCTTCACCGATCATGTGTTCGGCCTGATGCACTTTCTGGGATTCCGGTTCGCGCCGCGCATCCGCGACCTGGGCGACACCAAGCTGTTCATTCCCAAGGGCGATACTGCCTACGATGCACTCAAGCCGATGATTAGCAGCGACAGGCTGAACATCAAGGCTATTCGCGCTCATTGGGATGAAATCCTACGGCTGGCCACTTCGATCAAGCAGGGCACGGTGACGGCCTCGCTGATGCTGCGCAAGCTCGGCAGCTATCCGCGCCAAAACGGCTTGGCCGTCGCCCTGCGCGAGCTGGGGCGCATCGAGCGCACGCTGTTCATTCTGGATTGGCTGCAAAGCGTGGAGCTGCGCCGCCGCGTCCATGCGGGGCTGAATAAGGGCGAGGCGCGCAACGCGCTGGCCAGGGCGGTCTTCTTCTACCGATTGGGTGAAATCCGCGACCGCAGTTTTGAGCAGCAGCGCTACCGGGCCAGCGGCCTCAATCTGGTGACGGCGGCCATCGTGTTGTGGAACACGGTCTATCTGGAGCGTGCCACCAGTGCTTTGCGTGCCCACGGCAAGGCGCTGGACGACACGTTGCTGCAATATCTGTCACCGCTGGGGTGGGAGCATATCAACCTGACCGGCGATTACCTATGGCGCAGCAGTGCCAAGGTCGGTGCGGGGAAGTTCAGGCCATTGCGACCGCTGCCACCGGCTTAGCGTGCTTTATTTTCCGTTTTCTGAGACGACCCC
>NZ_JAQUCA010000041.1 GCF_028686475.1 Giesbergeria sp.
ACGACTCAAGATTGGAAAAACAGCTTTGTATGCTGCGCTACAACCGGCCAAAGCCACAACAACCAACATCTGAAAAACGCTTCGGTAGGCTTAACGGGTTTTATTTTCCTTTTTCTACAGCGACCCCTACCGCCCCATGCCCACAGACGTTGAATTACCGAGTTCGCGTGCAAACCAGGCGGTAGCCTTGGTCAGCAACTCTTTCTCTGCCCGCAACTGCTGCACCAGTTCTTCCAACGCAGCAATGCGTTCTTGCTCCGCCGTCCGAGCTTGGGCGCTTGCAATTTGCTCGGACTCAAACTCCCGTACCCAGCTGCACACGGCGCTGTAGGTCAGGTTCAGTTCTTTGCTGATTTCACTGGTGCTCAGGTTGCGCTCACGCCTAAGCTGGACAACCCATCGCTTGTAGTCTTTGTCAAAGTAGCGGCGAGGCCGGCGCTTTTTCAAACCAACGGTTGACTGAGCGGCGTGGGAGGCCTGCAAGGTGGCTTGATTTTGCGATTCGACAGTGGTGTTGACTGCTGCACCGGAACTACTCATCGACCGCAAGCGTTTGAGTGCGGTGACACCACGAAGACCGCGGCCCAATGCGTGCTCTAACTGAGCGACAGCTGGGGCCCTCGGATTGAGGTCTAGCACCAATTCCAAGGCATCAGAAAGTCCAGTTGCTGCCCGCTGGAGCAATTTCATAATTTCGAGGTCGGTGTGGGTTTGAGGGTTGTCCTGAACGGACGGCGCAGTCGAATGCGCATGGATGTTTTCCATAAAGAGAGCTCCTCTTCGAGACTCAGCAGAACCTAACCCCTGCGTTTTGAAGCACAGTGTTAGGTGGCGGGATGTTCAAAACGCAGGAAGAGCTGCGCGGCCAGCCTTACAGCGTGGCCCATCCCGCCCAAAAATCTGGACGTGACAAAACCCCACTTACCGGTGGGGGTTGCAACCGCTCTTCCTAAAGGTGTTTTGAAGCACCAGACCTTTCGGCCCAACCGGAATTTACCACGGAAGCCCACACGTTGTTAGAACTCTGAACGGGGCGACATGCAACCGTGGTGCTGCGATCTCTCGCCACACTCACCCAGGCAATGCCCCACCGGAACAAGCCAAGCACCCGACGCAGGTACCGGGTGAACTCCCATACCGCGGTGCCCCACCCAGAAACGGGCCACACGCGATGAGCCCAGAGCTACCGAGCAAAGTCGTACATCGTTGCACTGCCTCCAAGATTAGCCATCTTGAATAATTATTTAAATTGGCTAAAAATGGATAACATGAGCCGCCCTGACCTTTACCACCGCACCGACTACGCCAGTGACATGGCCAAACAATTACTGCACCCCAGCGCTTTGCAGTTGCAGGTGCGCTCGGGTGTTTTTTTGTCGGGCATACGGCGCATTGGCAAAACCACGTTTCTGCGCCAAGACCTCATCCCCGCACTGGAGGCTATGGGTGCCCTGGTGGTCTATGTTGACCTCTGGGTGGACCGCAGCAAAAGCCCTGCCGTCTTGGTGCACGAAGCGGTACGCACCACCTTGGCGCAGTTGGCCACCCCTGGCGCCGGGATGCTGGCCCGATTCAAGGGCCTGAATGTGGGGGCTGCTGGCTTCACCTTTGGTTTCCAGGTCGATACCGTGGGCAAAGAGGGTGGTGCAAGCCTTGCACAGGTGTTCACCGAACTGGTGGACAAGGTGCAAACCAGCGTGGTGCTTCTTGTGGATGAGGTGCAGCAGTCCCTGGGCACCGAGGAGGGCAGCAACTTGTTGTATGGGCTCAAGGCAGCACGTGATGCGGTCAACACACGCCCAGGCACACCGGGTTATCTACTGTTCGTAGGCATGGGCTCGCACAAGTCGCTGGTGACCGATATGGCCACCCGGCGCTCACAACCCTTTGCCGGGGCAGTATCCACCGCCTACGAGCCTTTGGGGCCGGAGTTCATACGTTGGAAATGCGAGCAGCTGCAATCGATTGCCGGAGTCAAGTTGCCCGCAGAAAGCGTCATGTGGGACGGTTTTGTGGCCCTAGGGCAGCGCCCGGAGGAGTTGCAAAACGCCCTCATCCAGCTTCAGACCCGCCCTGAACCGCCTGATGTGGCATTTCCCATCATTTGCACCACCCTGGCTTCTGCGGCGGCAGAGGTGGAGTTGGCCACTCTAGAAAACCTGGGCACCTTGGCACAGGCCATTTTTGACCGCATTGCCCAAGGCAACGAAGCAGGTGAATCAGGGCTGTTTTCCGCAGAGGCTCTGGGCCGTTATGCAGCGCAGATAGGCATGGCGGCGGACCCGCCCCAAGTGCAAAACATGATGGACCGCATGATTGCTGCCAATCTGATTCACCGGCAGTCCCACGGTGTGTACGCGGTGTCCGACCCATTTGTCCGACAGGTCTGGCGGCAACGCAAAGCGCTGCAAATCCCAGCACCGTGAGCACGTTTGAACGAGGCAGCGCCCACCAGCGGTGTAGCGATCTTTGGCCACACCTGCCCGGGCGATACCCTCGCCGGGATAGACCAAGCCCCCGGTGAGGACACCGGGTGAGCCTTAATGCCACAAGCCTGCCCCACCCAGAAGCAGGCTAGAGCCCACCCCGGCACTACCCGGTAGCGCATCCAGGTAAGAATTTTTTGCCCTACGGCCCTGTCTCGCCCCTCTGACGTGCCTATACGAATGTCCTTTCTTGTTTTTTGAGGACTTTTTCATGGGCACTGATTCCACCGACATTTCCCCCGACAGCCAAGACCTGACCAGCGGCCCTTTCTCCGTCTCGCTCAAGGTCAACCGCACCAACGCATCGCTCTATCGCAACTACTACATCCCACGCAGCAGCGAACAGCCGGGCTTCTCGAAACAGCAGCTTTTGTGCTCTTTTTCCATTCATAAAACCGAGATTCCCATAAACTTTCACAACCATTTGCTGCAAGCAACGACTGGACAACCTGACCGATACGAGCAGCTGATGCAGCGCTTGAAAACCCGCGTTTTAGAACCCGCGCGCCAACGCCAGCAAGAGCGCGAACAACGAGAGCAGCGCGCCCGCATGCAAGGGTGGCTCAACTTGGCACTGAACCAAGTCCAGCAAGCGGCGTGTTGTGCTTATCGGGATGCCCACCTGGGTAACCCGCAGATTCAACAGGCTGTGCTCCAACTGCTGCAAGAAACCAAGCCTTTGCTCTTTCCGCCCAACTCTGTGGCCGCTGAAACAAAAACGGTACTGAACTCCAGCCAAGCCGAACAAAAGCTGCAGCAAGCGCTACAGACCCTCCTCCAGGGCTACCAGCAAATCCAGCAGATGCTGTCCCGTACAGGCGGACAATTTGCACCGAGCTACCAGTTTGACCCCGAGACCGTCCACCGAGTGCAGCAACTGTGGTTCCGCCATTCCGATGTCATTGCTGCATGCAGCAGGTACAAACCGCTCAAGCGTGCCAACCACTGGAGCCAGATGCGCGACAAGGTGATGGGTTCAAGCCATGTGGAGCCTGTTGAATACCTAGACGACACATCCGAGCACAGCCTACCCGGTGAAGATATATCACTCACTGACATCACCGAGCAGGCACCAGAGTGACGCTGGCATCACCACGGCCCAGTCACCCTGATAAAACTGGTGTGACCGGGTTATGGGCGCTCGGCCAGAAGTAGCCGCTCGCCGTGGCTCACTTTTTGCACAAAGAACAGGTGTGGCCGTTCACCGCGGTACCCCTTGGCCCAGGCATGCTGCTGTAAATCCCAGGACTGCTGGCGCACCCCGTGGAATCCGGGCTGGTTCGCAAGGCGCTGCAACGTCTCCTGCACTGCTGTCTGGTGACCCTTGCCCAGCTGCTGATTGAGCAAGGCATAGGCATCTGCCATCTCCTGCTTGCTGCGCCGCCAAGTCCAAGCGGTGCGCCCGCGCTCACTCCTGCGCACCAGCTCATAGCCCAGCCACACGAGCCGCTTTTTATCGGTCACATCGCGCAGCTGCTCCCCTGATTCCAGCTGCCCCTGGGTAAACAGCATCAACCACTGCACCGTCTGGGCATTGGGCGGGTAGTACATCACCAGCAAAACACTGGCCAGGCCATGTCGCTTGCGGGTTAGCCGCTGCGCGGGGGTGGCACCAATCGCATGGCGCTGGTGCAGCTTATTCGCCAAGGCGTGGGCCTTGTGTGCTGCGACTTCTCCCAAGGTGTAGCGGGTGTACCCCTTCGGGATGCTATCGAGGACCCGGCTGAGGGCGGCAGTTTTGCAGTTGGCAATCGGGGTGGATGCAGGCATCGGGAACTCCAAAAACAACGTATAGCGTTCGCGAACCCGATGGCAGCGCCGGAGCGCTGCTCCTTAGCAGCAGTGGGATTTGCAGTGTGATTTCGTGCGGCGCAGCCGCACGTAATGATGTTCCAAGGAAAAAAGATCGGTACGCCAGGTTTTTGTAGCTATACAGGTATAGGCAACACACCAAAAAGTGATTTGAAGCAGACAGGCAACATGCAAAGTAGCGATGCGAAGGCATCGCACAACTTGCATGCGCAGCGGCCTGCCTATGTGCTCTTGCTATTGCAGGAGCACCCAGGCAGGTCGCCAAACTGCAACACACACGGCCGAAAGGCCAGCCGGGGCGCCACCCCGGAAGTGACGTGAATCGCCAATTCACGCCACGAGCAAACGCTGTAGCCGCATGCCTCTAATAGGGCTGGTGCGGTTGCGAGGAGCGCTGGGGGGTGAAACTCCCTCCTTCGACTCCATCACCGGGTGAGCCCCAGCTCACCCACAGTTGTTGGGCGACCGTGAAACGGCGCCGGGCAGGAAATGGCCCGGTGACCTGGTTAAAGGCGAAAGTCGGACAAGGCCGACCGGCGGGACGTATCGAAAGAGCGTAACGCTTGCCGCACAGGATGGCTTCTGAGGTACTGGTGACAGTGCAGGACGTGGAGGGGAAACCTGGAAACGTTGGCACCTCGGGAAACCGGGGGTCGATGAATAGCTCAAACCTGTAACGGCACCCTTGGAGGGTGCTGTGCGGAGCAACGTGGAGCCATAGGCATGAAGCCGTGGTTCGTAGTCGATGATGCAAGCGGTGAGTAAAGGAAGGGCTCTGGAACATCGCCTCCTTGAAATCTACGGAAAGCCGAAAGGCTAGCCGCTTTGCTGAGACAGTGGCGCCACGTTGCGCAGTAGCTTTAATCTAAACGGGGAACCTCTTGCCGTACGAGTTTGGTTGGCACCGGCTCGGCTTGATGGACAAGAGGGGGAGACTCGATGAGTAGGGTTTGACCCATTTTGCGATACGACCGAAGCACATGGGGAGCTGCCTTGAGCAGCGGCGGGTTTGGCGACCCGCTTCCGAAAGTTGGGAGCGTTTGCGAAAGTGTGTGTTTACCCCCTGTAAAGGGGAATAAATGGGCTTGGCGGCCCGTTGCAGCGATGTGCCGCGTTCTCACCCTGGCCGGTGGCAGCGCGACCCCAAATCTTGGCGGATTTGGTAGCGAGTACAGGGAGAACCTACTCCAGTTCGACCGGATCGCTCCTGATGGAGTACCGGGTGATTCGTTGGGCACCGGCCACCCACACCGGGTGATGGTGCATGCACCTGCCATTGGCTTAGGCTAAACGGCAGTCTCACGACCAGCGCCGACATCTGTCGGGCTGGTTACTCCAAAGCCCCTCCTGCCCTCCAGGAGGGGCACTTGGCCTGGACTTCAGGCAACTGCAGCAACCTATTAGGGGAGGATTCCACTGGGTGGATAGCTTATAATAAAATAACGACGTTATAAAATAAAAAATTAATAAAATAAATTCGTTATGCAATGAAAGATGAAAACGACATCAAAACGGCTGAGCTACTGCCAACCGATATGCAACGGCGGGGAGTTGGCAGACCGAAAAAGTACGAGAGTGCAGCAGAGCGGCAGAAAGCCTACAGGCAGCGACTCAAGCAACAGGGAAAGAGGGTGGTGTCCAAGGTCGTGCGCGATGTGCGCGACGACACCAAGCCGCTGATTTCTGACGTTCTGGATCTGTCTGAAGTGCGCGGGGCACGCGGCGTATAAGGTCGGTGCAAGTTCGGGGAAGTCTCTAGCCCGCACCTGACCATAACGGGACGGCTGTTTTTGGTATCAAACTTATAAAATGACATCATTGGTATCTAAAAAGGAATGATGCAAATGGCCAACGTAAACGTAAGAAACCTGCCCGATGAGGTGCATCGGGCCATCCGTATTCAAGCTGCACATCATGGTCGCAGCACCGAGGCCGAAATCAGAGATATTTTGGAGCGGGCAGCCAAACCAGAGGGGCGCGTGAAACTTGGCTCGTTTCTGGCATCCATCGCCCGCGAAGCCGGTGGCCTCACAGATGCAGAAGTCGCAATCTTCGAGAGCGCGCGCATCAAGTCTCCAGCCCGCGCCGCGAGTTTTGAATGATTCTGCTCGATACCAATGTAATTTCAGAACCGCAGCGCGCGAGCCCGAATGCCCATGTTCTTAGCTGGCTCGACGCGCAAGCACTGGAAACCCTCTACCTGTCTGCCATCACGGTGGCCGAGTTGCGTGCCGGTATCGCGCTGATGCCCGCAGGAAAGCGCCGGGATCACCTGCATGAAAATCTGGAAAAACGCCTGCTGCCGATGTTTGCCAATCGGGTGTTAGCGTTTGACATGGCTTGCACCAAGGCTTATGCCGAGTTGCTGGCCAAATCCCGCGCTGCTGGCTTGGCGATCGCAACAGCTGATGCCTTTATTGCAGCAGTAGCTCTCGCCAACAACTTTGCCGTCGCCACCCGCGACACCAGCCCATTCGAAGCCGCAGGCCTCGAAGTCATCGACCCCTGGGAAGCGTAGCAAGGAAAGCATCCAGCCCGGCCACTACGCTAGAGAAGGGTCGTCGCAGAGTTTGGAATTTAAAGCACTACAAGGGCTTCCCCAGAAGTCAAGCAACGCCTGACCTGGGCGGCTTGCACAGCAAGTCACCATGGAATGTTGTTGGAGGTTGCATACGCGCTACAGGGGGTGTTCATGTACGTTTTCTGAAGCGACCCTTATCACCGCTGTCTATGTCGCAAAAAATCGGGGAATTTAGTCTTTTTTCATAGGCAAATGTAGGCACATAGAATGTCGCAGATGAAGACGCAAATTATCACGCGATACGACTCCCCACACCAGTTTGAACCGCTGCTGCCATCCGAGGCACTGATGGGGCCATTACTGGAACAAGCCAGCGATTTGACACGTAAGGCTACGGCCTTGAGCATGGCTTCTGGCAATGCGGCCCAGCACGAGTTACGTAAGCTGCTGCGCAGCATGAACTCCTACTACACCAACCGCATCGAGGGCGAACATACACGCCCCAGCGATATCGAACGCGCGTTGCAGCAGGACTTTTCTGCCAACGCCGATTTGGCACGCAAACAGCGGCTGGCGGTGGCCCATATCCAGACCGAGGCACATTGCGAGGCTGAGCTGGATGCCAAACGGGTGGTCTTGGGCGACGAGGTCGCACGCTGGCTGTACTCTGCTGATGCGCTGTCTTGGTTGCACCGGGAACTGTTTAGCGGTTTGCCAGCCGATGACCTTCAGCTTTCCGACGGCAGTGCCATGGTGCCCGGTGCGTTGCGTCGGCGTGGCGTGGCCGTGGGTCGGCACGAGGCCCCGGCCTGGGAGGCCTTGCCCGACTTTATGCAGCGTTGGCAAACGGTGTACGCCAGCACGCGGCGCGGAGAAGCGGCCTTGGTGGCCCTGATGGCCTCGCACCACCGTCTGGCATGGATGCACCCGTTCCTCGATGGTAACGGGCGCGTGGCGCGGCTGCACACCCATTTGTTGCTGCACAGCTGGGGGCTGAGCAATGGTCTGTGGTCGCCCTTGCGGGGCTTTGCCAGAACGGAGTCGCGCTATAAGTCCCTGCTGCAAGCGGCCGACGAACACCGGCGCGGGGACCTGGACGGGCGGGGCAACCTGACACAAGCCGGTTTGGTGGAGTGGATTCGTTACACCTTGGAGGTGTGCATCGACCAAGTGGATTTCATGGGCCAACTGCTCAAAGTTCAAGGGATGCGCGACCGCATCCAGGCTGCACTGACTTTTGAGGCCGCTGTGGTGAAGTCGGGTGTGCGCACCGAGGCACTGATGCCGTTGCACTATCTGTTTGCCACCCAAGGCGAGCTGGGACGTGCCGACTTCAAAGCCATGACCGGTCTGGGCGACCGCCTAGCCACATCCCTGGTATCGGCCCTGCTGCAACGTGGGTTCGTGGCCACTGACTCGCCCTACGGCAGTTTGCGTTTCGCCATCCCTCGTCATGCACTGCGCTTTTACTTTCCAGTGCTGTGGCCCGAGGCCGAGCAGGATCAGGCGCTTTTGGACGGTGAGATGGGGACGATGGCTGTACGACACCGCAAGCAACCCCATTAAGGGCATCCCATTACACATAAGTCGGCGAGACTTTTCTATGATGTGAAAAAGTACCTTTTTTGCTTAAATTTTGTGCAAATTTGGTACTCCGGAGCAGCATTGGCTGGCAGCAAAAATCAAGCTTTTTGGTTGATTTCACAAAAATTGAACGTAACTTATTGTTTTTAAAGCAAAAAACTTGTGTTTAATGGGATGCTTTGTCCCAGCTAAGCTGCTCGTTGGATAAAAAGCGGTAGGCCACAGCAGTTTCGGCCTAGCTGTGGCAGGCATTGGGGATGCGCGCGCTGGGGTTTTGTCCCAGGCACTCGGCCAACAGTACGACGCGCCGGTTCAGGCGCTGGTCACCCAGCTCTATGGTTTGGGACTCATCGGCCAGTCGCATCGCGACTTCCTATCATCTAGCGGTCAGGGGTGCAGTGTAGGTAGCGGGAGACTTGTGTGTAATGGGATGCCTTTGTGGGTGGATTGAGCAGCGCTTATGTGGCTGACCAACTTTACACCAAGGGGTCGCTTCAGGAAACGGAAAATAAAGCACTACAAGGGCTTCCCCAGAAGTCAAGCAAAACCTGATGATGGCGGCCTGCACAGCAAGTCACCATGGAATATTCTTGGAGGTTGCACACGCTACCGGCAGCTCTGGCAGAGACTTTCAATACAAGGTGCGGACTGGCTGTACTACAAACGGTCATTGATGCAGCTCAAGTGCTGCGGACCCTGATGAAAGACGCACGC
>NZ_JAQUCA010000042.1 GCF_028686475.1 Giesbergeria sp.
TACAGCCAATGGCTGGATGTTCGGTGACAGCCTGTGGAGAGGAAGGCACTGGCTTGGGTCGTAAGACCCGAGTGAAACCAGCCTCTGTGAAGCAGGAAGCAATCGGTAGATTTAGTCAGAAATGATTGGATTTGCGTAGGTATTGCAGAACGGTACACACCGAGTCTGGTGCTTTGGTGCAAACGCCCTGGTTGCCCTTGGATAAGGGGCCGAAGTAAGTGCTTGGCTTGCCCTGCAAAGTCCGACGACGTGCTTAATCTTCAGCGCGCGCCATAGGCAAAGCCGGAAAACGCACGGTAAACAACGCCCCCGGTGGCGTTTGGCCGGGGTGGGCATCGTCCAAACTGACCTCGGCCCCATGCTGGGTGGCAATCTCTAACACAATCGGCAACCCCAGCCCGGAGCCGTCGGCTTCGGTGCCCAAGGCGCGGTAAAACGGCTGAAACACCAGCTCGCGCTCGGCCTCGGGCACGCCCGGCCCGGAGTCTTCTACCTGCAAAATAACGCTTTGGTGTTCTATGTCAATCAACACTCTGGCCGTGACCACGCCCGGCTTTTCGGCGGTGGACGGGGTGTAGTGGATGGCGTTGTCCACTAAATTGCGTACCAGCTCCATGATGAGCGTGGGGTTGGCATCCATTTGTAGCCCCCAATCGCCCGGCTCGGCACCGTCATAACCCAAGTCGATGCGTTTGTCTAAGGCGCGCGGCACCGAGTCGCGTACCACTTCAATCACCAGCCGGGCCAAATCGCAAGGCTGGCGCGGCATCACAGCCCCGCTGCCTTCGGCGCGCGCCAAGGCCAGCAATTGGTTCACGGTGTGGGTGGCACGGATGCTAGAGCGCCCAATTTGCTGCAAGGAGCGTTTGAGTTCTTCGGTGCTGGTGCCTTCGCGCTGGGCCAAATCGGCCTGCATACGTAAACCGGCCAAAGGGGTTTTCAGCTGGTGCGCGGCATCGGCCAGAAAGCGTTTTTGTGTGGCCAGAGAGTCGTGCAGGCGGTTGAGCAAATCATTGACGGCATCCACCAAGGGGGCCACCTCTAAGGGCACGGCTTTGTGGTCTAAGGGACTGAGGTCGTCCGGGCTGCGCGCGCGGATGCGCTCTTCCAAGCGGTGCAGGGGCCGAATGCCATGCGCCAGCGCCAGCCACACCAACAAAACGGCCAGCGGCAGGATGATGAATTGCGGCAGCATCACGCCTTTGATGATTTCGGTGGCCAGTACGCTGCGCTTTTCGCGGGTTTCGGCTACTTGCACCAAGGCCATGCCGCCCTTGCTTAAGGGCAGGCGCACCCAAATATAGGCCACCCGAATATCAATGCCGCGCAATTCGGCATCGCGCAGTTGCACTTGTGCGCTGTTGGGTAATTGGTCTTCCGGGGGCAGGGGTAATTCGCTTTCACCCGAGAGCAGTTCGCCGTGCGGCCCCGTGACTTGATAATAAACGATGTCCGAATCATCGGCGCGCAAAATTTCACTGGCGGGCTGGGGCAGATTAAATTGCACCTTACCCCGATATACCATGACCAGTTGCGCCAGCGCGTGGGCGTTGTACTCTAAGGCGCGGTCAAATGGCTTGTTGGCGATGCCTTGGGCCACCAGCCAAGTCAGGGCCAAACTGACCGGCCATATCAACAGCAGGGGCGTGAGCATCCAGTCCAGAATCTCGCCAAACAGCGAGCGCTGTTCGCGCTGGAAGATTTTCAAAACGCAGCCCCCCAAAGCAGCAGACGCACAGCCGCCCTAGCCCGGAATTTTCTCTAAGCAGTAACCCAAGCCACGCACCGTGGCGATGCGAATCGGCCCTTTCTCTATCTTTTTGCGTAGGCGGTGGATATAGACCTCAATCGCGTTGTTGCTGACTTCTTCGCCCCACTCGCACAGGCGCTCGACCAGTTGGTCTTTACTGACCAAGCGCCCGGCACGTTGCAACAGCACTTCTAACAGGCCCAACTCGCGCGCCGAGAGTTCTACCATTTTGCCGTCAATCGTAGCCACCCGGCCCGCTTGGTCATAAACCAAGGGGCCGTGGCGAATGGTGGCACTGCCGCCACCCGCGCCCCGGCGCACCAAAGCACGCACGCGCGCCTCCAGTTCTTGCAGGCTAAAGGGCTTGGCCATGTAATCGTCCGCGCCAAAATCCAAGCCTTTAACGCGCTCTTCCACGCTATCGGCCGCCGTCAAAATCAACACCGGCAGGGTAGCCCCTCGGCTACGCAAGCGCTTGAGTACCTCTAGGCCATGTATTTTGGGCAGGCCCAAATCCAAAATCAATAAATCAAACTCGTGGTTGGTCATCAGGGCGGCATCGGCTTCGCTGCCACTGGCCACATGATCTACCACGGCCCCCGAACTGCGTAAGGTACGCAACAGGCCATCGGCCAGCACTTGATCATCTTCGGCAATCAAAATACGCATGCAAAAAATCCTGTGTCAGGTCGGTGAAAGGTGCTAATTTTAGGAGAGTGTCAGCACCTATCATCACTTGATACACACCAAGCGCACTTGGCGCAGGTCGGTCAGGCCCTGTAAGGCTTTTTCTATACCGTCCATTTTCAGGGTACGCATACCACTGTGCAGGCACGATTGCAGCAACTGGGCCACGCGCGAGCGCAGTTGAATATGCTCTTTGATGGCATCGTCGGCCACCAGCAACTCATGCAGGGCCACACGGCCTTTGTAGCCGCTGCCTTGGCATTTGTCACAGCCCACCGAGCGGTAAAGCCGCAATTGCCCTTGGGCATCGCTGTATTGGCTGCGCCAGTTTTGCAAGAGTGCCTCGCATTGCTCGGTGCTGGGTTGCACTTCGCTGCTGGTTTGGAGGTACTCACGCGCGCAGGCGGCCAATTCGGCCGCGTCGGGCAGATAAGCTTGTTTGCAACTGCACAGCTTGCGCGCCAGCCGCTGCGCCAGCACGCCCAGCAGGGCATCGGCAAAATTGAAGGGGTCCATGCCCATGTCCAGCAGGCGCACGATGGATTCGGGGGCCGAGTTGGTGTGCAGGGTAGAAAACACCAAGTGCCCCGTCAGGGAGGCTTCAATGCCCATACTGACGGTTTCCAAATCGCGCGATTCGCCCACCATGATGATGTCGGGGTCCAAGCGCAAAAAGGCGCGCATCACGGTAGCAAAGTCCACCCCGGCTTTTTTGTTGACCTGCACTTGGCGCAAGCCGCGCTGGGTGATTTCTACCGGGTCTTCCGCCGTCCAGATTTTGGACTCGGGGGTGTTAAGGTGCTTGAGGATAGAGTGCAGCGTGGTGGTTTTGCCCGAACCCGTGGGGCCGCAGACATAAAACAAGCCATAAGGCTTGCTGATGGTATCCATCAGCCGTTGCAGATTGTGGCTGCTCAGGTTGAGCTGCTCTAGCGGCAGTGGCTCGCCGCCGCGCAACAGGCGCATCACCACGTCTTCGACCCCACCCATCGAGGCGATGGTGGCCACGCGCAGTTCAATATCCAAGGGGCCAAAGCGGCGGAATTGGATTTTTCCGTCTTGGGGTTTGCGCCGCTCAGAAATATCCAAATCGCACATAATTTTGATGCGCGTGACCAGCGGCGCGCGGTAAGCAGCTGGAACCTCAATGTAGGGCCGCAACACGCCATCAATGCGAAAGCGAATTTGGGTTTTGTCTTTGCCCGGCAGGGGTTCGATGTGGATGTCAGAAGCGCCTTGCTGGTGGGCATCCAAAATGATGCGGTTGACCAGCTTGACCAACTCATTGTCCGCCGCCGCAGAGACCAAGGCGCTATCGTCCACGCCGTCGTCGAGTGCGGTATCGGTTAAATCGGCCAACATGCGGTCCACGCTGGTGTCGGCTTGCGCGGGGTAAAGTTGGTCCAGGGTTTGCAAGAAATCTTGCCGTGTCGTGACCCGGTATTCAATCGGCTGCGCCTGCGGAAATACCTGGCCGACAATGCGTGCGCTTTGCACTGCTTCGGGGTCTAGGCACATTACTTGCAGGCCGGTGCTGCTTTCCTCCAAAGGCACCCAACCTTGCGACAGCAAAAAATCGCGCTTGAGGGCACCGTGCAGTGCTTCAACCCGCAAACGCTGGGCCTGAAACCCGGCATAGGGCACGCCAAAAAAGGCCGCCAAACTGGCCCCAATCGCCGCCAAGCCCACGCCTTGCTGGAGCAAGATAGCCTCGCTGGGCAGGCCGCTATCACGGGCTTGTTGTAGGCACTGGGCCAAATCTACCCCGCTGATGTGGCCCTGTTGCACCAGCCATTGGTAGCGCATACTGCCCGGCTGCTGTGCGGGCGCACGGCTGGGCAGGGGGGGCAAGGCTGCTGGGGTGGCGGCTGGCTCTGGCGCACTGCTGCTGGCCAGCTCGGGCGGTGGCCCTCGGTGCTTAAAGGCGATGGCCAAGGTTTTGCACAGTTCGGTCACGCCTTGCTCGGCGGCGCTGCCAAAGGGCTGGCCACTGCGCGTGTTGATGAGTTGCAGCACGCCGTACAGGGTGCCATCTTGCACGATGGGTGCGGTGAGCAATTGGTGCGTTACGTAACCTGAACGCTTGTCCACTTCGGCCTGAAAGTTCAAATCGGGGGCTATCTGCCGTAAGGCGGCGCTGTCGTGGGCATCAGGGACATTAATCAAGCGCCGCTTAAAGGCGACATAACCAGCAACGCTGTTGTTTTTGATACGCAAACGGATGCTGCGGATGGTTTGCAGGCCGGTTTTGATGCGCGAGACGATGTACTCGCCATCTTCGGCCACGGTGTAAATGGTGATGCGGTCGGCCGCGAACAAATCGCAAATCGGCTGCGCCAAATCCACCATGATTTGTTCTACGCGGTCGGTGTTGTGGATGCGGTTGCTCAGGTGTTGCAGCGCCCGAAAAAAAGCCGCTTCGTCTAAAGGTGTGGAAGTAGGAGAAGCCATGCGCTTAAAACTCAAAAATTTGTCCGGCCTCTAGCCAGAAAAGGGGATATTGCCGCTCTAGCCCCAAGGCTTGCACTTCGGCGTGCAGCAAGGCTACTTCTAGCGGTTTGGTGTGCGTCAGGCCGATACGGCAGCCGGTTTGCAGGGGCATGGATAGCTGTGCCAGCTCTTGGGCCAGCACCTGCGGACACAGGTGGCGGCTGACATGGGCCAAGGCACTGGCACGCTGGCTGAAGGTCAGTTCAATCACCAGCATGGCCAGCGGCAGTTGGCGCAAACGTTGCCAAAAAGCCGGGTTGCGTTCGGTATCGCCGGTAAACACCCAATGGCCTTGGGGCGTGTGTACGGCAAAGCCGACGGCGGGCACGGTATGGTGTGCCGGGAGTACCTCGATTTTTTTGCCGCTCAAAGTGAGTACTTGGCCGACTTCAATCGGGTGAAACTGCACCATTGGCTGCTGTGGCGATGGAATGACCGAAAAATCCGGCCAAATGATGTCGTTGAAAATATGCGCGCGCAAAGCCTCAATCGTGGCGGGCAGGGCATGAACGCGCAGGGGTTGCTTGCGTAGCCCAGCCACGGCATCGAGCATCAGGGGCAAGGCGGTTACATGGTCTAGGTGCGAGTGGGTCAGCAACAGGTGGTCAATTTGCACCATCTCGCCCAGCGGCAAATCGGCCACGCCAGTGCCTGCATCGAGCAAAATGTGCTGATCGAGTAAAAAAGAGGTGGTGCGGGCGTGTTGTCCAATGGCACCCGAGCAGCCTAAGACCCGTATTTTCATGATGGCCATTCTGGCACGAGTGGGCGTAGCGTTGTGCGGGGAATCCCTCGCAAGCTGTCAAAAATCTGCCTTGTAAGCGGCAAGTTACAGCGCTCTTGGTTTACAGTGGCGTTGTCGGCACCCAGCCGACCGAAGTTCGAAAAGGAGATCAACATGCAAGTGCAGGTACACGCTAACGACCACATTCAAGGCGGTGAATCTTTGGCCCAATGGATTCAGACCGAAGCCCTTGACCGGCTGGCCCGTTTTCGCGAGCACATCACCCGCGTCGAAGTGTTCCTGACCGATGTCGATGCCGGTAAATCCGGTGCCAACGACAAGCGCTGCCGCCTAGAGGCACGCCCCGCAGGACGCCAACCCGTTACCGTCACCGCCGATGGTGACAAAGTGCCCGTGGCCTTTATCAGCGCCGTGGACAAGCTCATCCACGCTTTGGATGCCGATTTGGGCCGCGTCAAAGCCCGCCATGCCCGCGACACCATTGGCGCGCATTTGCAAGACCCAGAATAAGTCAGCGCTGGGGCGGCTCGGTAGCTGCCCTTTGGCCCTAGGCTCCAAGCGCAAGTGTTTACAGCACTTGCGCTTTTTTTTGTGTCCAGCTGGTCAAACATCACCCCAGCGGCGCAGGCTGCCCCACAATATCGGCATCACAACCCGTGCCAGCGGCAATCCAGCGCCTAGCCCAGTAACGGCACCAACGCAATAGCCAAGGCCTGCGCCAACCTGTCACACGGGCAGGGTCTGCCAGCAGCCCACACTGGTAGCGCTGCTGCTCCTCACTCCACAGCAACGCCTTGCAGGCTCCACGGCGTCGCCTAGATACCCAGATGCCCAAAGGGCAAGGCGCGGCCAAACAACACAAACCACAGCCATTGCAAGGCGCGCCCAGCGCTGGTTTTTCTGGTGCTTGCGCGTGCCAAGCCACCACCGCCAGCACAGGCAGGCAAGCATCTTGCTTATCTAAATTGGCCACAGCATGATGAGGTGCCACTGCTTGGGCAGAAGGAGGAGGGGGGAGCTGGTTTGGCATGTCTTCATTTCCGGGTACACAACATCCCATGAGCGCAAACAAAGATGCTTTCAACCGCCAAGTGCTGCGTCTGGCCGGAGCCTATCTGGTCGTGATGATGAGCGCCTTGCTGGCTTTGGGTTGGCCCCTGCACGAAAACTACCTGCGTAGCCGTGTCGAAGTCATTGAAGCGCGTGAACAAGGCTACCTTAGCATGGTGGACTACATGGTACACAAAGAATTTCTGGAAATGGCCGGTGATTTGGGTGTCATCAGCAACTCCGCTGTACTGACAGAGTTTCTCGACCGACCCCAGCCCCTGCTGCGCCAGCGGCTCGCTTTGGCGCTAGAGCAAGTGGTTCACAACTATGGCCGTTATATCGACTTGCAAGTGCAAGACCCCCAAGGGCGCATATTGGTGCAAGTCAGACGCACACAACTGCTAGAACAACCCCCATTACCGTTAGATGCCACTGATGCGGTCAATACCCTGCGTATCCATACGCCAGTCTTTAACAGCCGTCGTCAGCAGGCCGGTACTGTGCATCTCCGGTTTCATCTCGATGAACTGCTCGACACCTTTGCCAACGTCATGGCGCGCAATCCCTTCCATCAGGCCATGCTGGTGGGGCCTGATGGGCAATGGCTTCGTTCCTCCCAGCTCCAGACCGACAAACCCCTTAGTTTTGCCCAACAATACCCAGCCGTTTGGGCCGCCATGCAGCGGCAACACACAGGAGCCTTACAGACCCATCAAGGCTTGTTCCTGTTTAGCACCCTCTATCCGCTAGAGTTGCCCCCCTCTGCGCTGCCCGCCAGCGCCATTTTGCAGCACCAAGGCATCACCGTTGCGGCCCAACAACCAAGCCAATACCACTGGCAAGCCGTTATTTTGGTACCGCGTGAGCTGCTAGAAGAATCCCCTTGGCTTTGGCGCAGCCACGGTGTGGTGGTGGGATTGCTACTGTTCACCTTGGTGTTCATCAGCTGGATGCTGGCCGAGCGCAAAGTCAGTACCAACGTCGAGCGCGCGCGCGAACAACAAAACGCGCAAGAAATTGCCGCACTCTACGACCAAGCCCCCTGTGGTTACCACTCCTTCGACACCCACGGACGCATCTTGCGTATGAACCTCACGCAATTGGGCTGGCTGGGTTACTCCCGCCACGAAGTGCAAAACCGCCTCTGCCTGACCGACTTGCTCACCCCTGCCAGCGCCGTCCATTTCAAAAAACTCTTTCCACGGCTCCAAGTCTCTGGGCAGCTACGCGATATAGCCCTGAACATGGTACGCAAAGATGGCAGCATCCTGCCCGTGTTGCTCAACGCCACCGCTGAAATGAGTCCCCAAGGCGAATTTCTTTTTAGCCGCACCGTGTGTATCGACATGACCGAAATCCAGCGGCTACAACAAGCCCTAGAGCGCAGAGCCAACACCGACAGCCTGACCGGTCTCTGCAACCGCCGCCATTTCTTCGAATTGGGGGTACGAGAACTCTCCCATGCCACCCGCCAACAACGCCCGGTAGCCGTGTGTATGCTCGACATCGACCACTTCAAGCAAGTCAACGACACCTATGGCCATGCGGCAGGCGACACAGTGCTGATGGCGCTGGCCCACAGCTTGCTGCAACAACTGCGCGACACAGACATCTTGGCCCGTTTGGGCGGAGAAGAATTTGCCATCTTGTTGCCAGACACCCCCTTGCAAGCAGCACAAGAAATTGCCGAACGTTTGCGTAGCAAACTCGCCGCCCTTAGCGTTCCCCTAGATAACCAAAAGCCACCGCTGCACTTCACGGTATCCATAGGAGTCGCCTTGCGCCACAGCAGCAACGCTACACTAGAAGACCTGTTACGTAGCGCCGATGTGGCACTCTATGCAGCCAAAGCCGCAGGGCGTAACCGGGTTTGCGTGGCCTCCCCAGAGCCGCCAGAACCCAGCAATAGCTAAAAAATTCAAATTTTTTATCAACCTGCTACCCACAGGCCAAAAAACCAGTGTAGAATTCAAGGCTTCGCTGCTCAGCACCACTTCTTGTAAGTAGTTCTTAGCAGCCGTAGTTTTCAAAGTGCCACGTTGTTAATAACCACACACTTTGACAGAGTTTAAAAAACTCTGCTACAATTCAAGGCTTCGCTCATCGCAGCAAGTTGATTCAGGTTCCGCCTGACTCTAGGTTCCTTAAAAATATACAGCCGATAAGC
>NZ_JAQUCA010000043.1 GCF_028686475.1 Giesbergeria sp.
GTAGGGCAACTGTTTGAGAATGAAATTGGGCATGGGGATTCACCTGCTGGGTGAACAGTATTTGGAGCCTAAACTATTGATTTCAATAGGGGAGCTGGAGATTTTTGACATGAATTCACGGATTCAGATAAATGGTAAATGCTGCATATTCCCATGAGGCTGTATCTGACCATGCTATGGCTTCCAATACTGGCAACGGTGCCCGCATTGAGGCGCACAATATCAGCCACTGGTTTAAACTGCCCGGCGGCGCTTTGCAGGTGATTAGTGAATTAGACTTGACGGTAGAGCCGGGCGAGTTTGTCGCCTTGCTAGGCCCGAGCGGTTGCGGAAAATCGACTTTTTTACGCTTGGTGGCCGGATTGGAGCCTGCCACTACCGGCCAGTTGCTACACGATAGCCAACCCATTACCGAACCCGACCCGTCGCGTATTGTGGTGTTTCAAGACCCAACTTTGTTTCCTTGGCGCACAGTTTGGGATAACGTCGCTTTGGGCCTGCAAGCGCGCGGGCTGCTTAAAACGCAGCGCCACCGCGTCGATGATGCGCTCAAGTTGGTGGGGCTAGAGAGCTTTGCCAAAGCCTTTCCGCACCAACTGTCTGGGGGTATGGCACAGCGTGTTGCTTTGGCGCGCGCTTTGGTCAATGACCCCAGCTTGCTGGTGTTGGATGAGCCACTGGGCAAGTTGGATTCCCTGACGCGCATCGCTATGCAAACTGAGCTGGTCGATTTGTGGCAGCGTACCGGCTTTTCTGCCTTGCTGGTGACGCACGATGTGGAAGAGGCTCTGTTCATGGCCCAACGGGTGGTGGTGTTTTCTGAGCGCCCGGCCACCATCAAGCAAATTTTGGTCAACGATTTGCCCTATCCACGCCACCGTGGAGACCCCCAATTGGCCCAATTGCGCCATGAAGCTTTAGCCCTGCTGGGGCTGGGTGCGAGTTGGTAGGCTTATTCTCTTGTTGGGTATGGATTGGACGTTGCCGCCTGAGGCCCTGAATGGCTTGCTGATGCTGCTGCACGAGGCCCAAATGGGCTTACGTGCGCTGTGCTATGTGCTGGGTTTAGCGCCCGAGGTGCATGGCCAGCCCGCTTGGCCGTTTGCCCAGCGGTTGGCCGGTGAGCTACTGGGGCAAGAGGCTGGCCATGCGCGTCGTGTGGCCCTGGCGTTGTTATCGGGGCTGGCTATTGTGTTCCTATTGGGCCTGTCATGGTGCTGGCGGCGCGCGCGTCCCATCCTTGGGCTATTGACAGCCTTGCTCTTGCTGCTGACACCTTGGCCAGCAGCCCGATTATTGCTGGTACCTGCGGTGCCCACCAGTTTGCACCAGTCTCCTACCCAATTTACCGCCGATGGCATTGTGCGTGGGCAAGCCTTGTACCAGCAGTATTGTTTGCGTTGTCATGGCAGTGATGGTCGAGGTGAAGGGCCAGCTGCCGAGCATTTGCCCATGTGGCCACCCAATTTCAGCGGCGCTTTGCTATGGAAGCGGCTTGATGGTGAATTATTTTGGCGGGTACGCCACGGCTTGCGTGACCGGCATGGGCAAGAAACCATGCCCGGCTTTGCCCAATCCTTGAGTGACCCGCAAATTTGGGAGCTGCTTGACTTCCTCCAAGCCCAAGCTGCCGGAGAATCCTTGCGTGAAGCGGGTGTTTGGACAGCCCCAGTGCGCCTACCTAATGCCCGTGTGCAATGCCGCCAAGGGGGGCAAAAAAATGTACAGGCGCTGGCAGGGCAACGCTTACGCATCGTGTTGGCAAATGATAAACCCTCCGCCATCACCGAAGACCCACGCTTGGTCACGGTCTTTGTGGGCCTTGCGCCCGAAGTTTTGCTATCTATCGACCCAGAATGCCAAAGCAACAGCCCCGAAATGACCCAAGCCTTGGCCTTGGTATTGGGTGTTCCCAGTGCCCAAGTTGCAGGCTATCAATTGCTGGTCGATCGCCAAGGCTGGCTGCGCGTGCGCGGTAAACCGGGGCAAGCAGCATGGTCAGAAAACGATCTGGTCTGCCGCTCCAGTTCTAGTTCTGGCACCGGAGTCGCTCCTGTCGGCAGTGCCGCAGATGGCTTAGAGGCGCTGATCCGCCGCATGGATGCTGAGCCGGTGCGCCTGTTGCGAGGTGGTTTTCCACACGGAACTTGACCGTGGCCGGTGGCTTGTTTGGTTCATGTAGTTTCTGCATGAACACTGCCGTCTTCCTTCGTTGGCACCCGTGCCCACAGCTTTTATCGTCAAGGCTGTTCATCGCTTTTTTCCTAACCGATTTCAAGGAGTTCTCATGGGTGTCCAGTTCATTGGCATGATTCAGCCACACGAAGTATCCGAAACCTTTGCCCGTAAAGGCGCTGCGGTTGATCCCGATTACGTTCGCGTTTTTGCCCAAGCGCATGAGCATGCCGGTTTTGACCGCATTTTGGTACCAGCCCACGGCACTAGCCCCGATAATCTGCTCACCGTCACTTATGCGGCGCTGGCTACGCGCAAAATTCCGTTTTTGCTGGCGCACCGTCCCGGCCTGACAGCACCCACCGTAGCCGCGCGCCAATTGGCCACGCTTGACCAATATTTGAGTGGCCGTATTGCCGTTCACTACATCACCGGCGGCTCGGACGAAGACCAGCAGCGCGATGGCGATTTTCTCAGCCACGATGAGCGTTATGCCCGCACCGACGAGTACCTGACCGTGTTGCGCCGTGTCTGGACGGAAGAGGCCCCCTTCGACCACGAAGGCGCACACTACCGCATCAAAGGGGCGTGGTCGGAAGTTAAGCCGCTGCAAAAGCCCTATGTGCCGATTTATTTCGGTGGCGCTTCAGCCCCGGCGCTGCAAGTGGCGGGTAAACACGCCGATGTCTATGCGTTGTGGGGCGAATCACTGGCCCAAGCGGGCGACTTGGTGCGCCGCGTGCGCGCTGAAGCCGCACAGCATGGCCGCAGCATTGAGTTCAGCATCTCCTTTCGCCCGATTTTGGGGGCCACCGAAGAGCAAGCTTGGGCCAAAGCCGAGCGCATTCTCGAAGACACCCGCCGTTTACGCAGTGAACAGGGCTATGCCCGTGGCGGTGCCCAGCAAAGCGAAGGCGCACGCCGCCTGCTGAGCGATGCCGCCCACGGTGACCGTGTTGATGAGCGCCTGTGGACAGCCATTGCCCGCGAAACCGGGGGCCGCTCCAACACCACCGCATTGGTGGGTACACCTGAGCAGGTGGCCGACGCGCTGCTCAAGTATTACGACCTAGGTATCACCACCTTCTTGATCCGGGGTTTTGACCCGCTGCCCGATGCAATCCAGTATGGCCGCGAACTGCTGCCGTTGGTACGTGCCAAGGTAGCCGAGCGCGAGCGTCTGGCTGCTGCCCAACCACTGCTGAAAGCTGCGTGAGCGGTTCCGCTTTCACCACGTCATCCACTTTTTGCCGAATTGATCCACCATGTCCGCCGTTTTGCCTTCCTTGCCCCGCACGAGTACGCTGGCCCTCAACCCCAAGCCTGAGCGCAAAGACTGGTTTGAACCAACCCCACCGCGCCCTACCGTAGAGGCCGAGCGCCGTTACCGCCAAGAGCGACTGGCCGTGGCTTTTCGCCTGTTTGCCCAATGGGGGTTTGACTACGGTCTGGCCGGGCATATTACCGCCCGCGATCCGCAATGGCCTGACCACTTCTGGGTCAATCCGCTGGGGGTGCATTTCTCGCAGATCAAGGTTTCTGACCTGCTGCTGGTCAACTCGGATGGCGAGATTGTGATTGGCGAGGGGCCGCTTAACCGTGCCGCCTTTGCCATCCATGCGGCACTGCACGAGGCCCGCCCCGACATCGTAGCCGCCGCCCATACCCATTCGGTCTATGGCAAGGCTTGGTCTGCCTTGGGTCGTCCCTTAGACCCACTGACGCAAGATTCCTGCATTTTCTACGAAGACCATGCCCTGTTTGACGATTTCACCGGCGTGGTGCTAGAAAAAGACGAAGGCTTCCGTATTGGCAAAGCGTTGGGTCAGCGCAAAGCCGTGATCCTGAAAAACCACGGCATCCTTACTGCAGGCCCCTCGGTGGAAGCTGCCGCTTGGTGGTACATCGCGCTAGAAAATGCCAGTCAAGCCCAACTGCTGGCCGAAGCCGCAGGCAAGCCCCAGCTAATTCCCCATGCCGTGGCGCAACTTACCCATGAGCAAATTGGTGGACCGAGTGGGGCTGAATTTGCTTTTAAGGCATTGTTTGAACGGTTGGTGCGTGAGCAATCGGAGGTGCTGCAATGAATGCGCCGCTCACTTGGGGCCAAATCGCCCAAACCTTGGCGGTAGAGTTTGCTGCCCGCGCCACCCAGCACGACCGCGAGGCCAGCTTTCCGTTTGAAAATTTTAGCGATTTGCACCATGCCGGTTTGCTGGCATTGGCTGCACCGCGCGCTTTGGGTGGGCAAGGAGCCTCACTGGCCCATTTGGGCGAAGTGATTGGAGCGATTGGTCAGGGCGACCCGGCCACGGCTTTGGTGCTGACCATGCAGTACATCCAGCACCGCAGCATGGGCCAGCATGGCAAGATTTGGCCAGAACATTTGGCACGGCAACTGGTACAAGAAGCGGTGGAGGGTGTCTCGCTCATCAATGCCCTGCGCGTCGAGCCAGAACTGGGTTCGCCCGCCCGTGGCGGCCTGCCGGGCACCGTGGCCCGGCAAACGCCCGAAGGCTGGCGCATCTCGGGGCATAAGGTGTATTCCACCGGCGTGCCAATTCTGAAATGGTATGCCGTCTGGGCGCGCACCGACGAGGCTGAACCACGTCTGGGCACTTTCTTGGTGCCTGCGGGCCTGCCCGGTATCCGCATCGTTGAGACTTGGGACCATTTGGGCCTGCGCGCCAGCGGTAGCCATGATGTGATTTTGCAAGAGGTGCTGATTCCGCATGACTATGCGATGGATTTGCGCCCACCGCACGATTGGGCTGGTGGCGACCCCGGCCTGCAAGCGGATATGACAGTGCTGATGGGTGCGCTCTACACCGGCGTAGCCAGTGCAGCACGCCATTGGGTGGTGGATTTTTTACGCCAGCGCAAACCGGCCAGCTTGGGGGCAGCGCTTGCTACTTTGCCACGCGCACAAGAAATCATCGGCCAAATAGAGGGACGACTACTGACCAACCATCGGCTGATTGCCAGTCTGGCCCGCGATGTCGATGCCGGGCTGGGGGTGCCCAATGTCGACAGCGGCCTGATCAAGGCTATCACCACCAACAACGCTGTCGAGGTGGTGCAGGCGGCCTTGTCACTCAGCAGCAACCACGGTATTTCGCGCAAAAACCCGTTAGAGCGCCACCTGCGCGATGTGCTTTGCGGGCGTATCCACACCCCGCAAGATGACAGCGTGCATATCACTGCCGGGCGGTATGCCTTGGGCGTATGAGATTTTCAATTTTTCAAAGGAGTTCATTATGAGTAACCACGTCTATCAAATTTTGGAATTTACCGGCTCGTCCACCGTTGGATCCGACGAGGCGGTGAAAAACGCCATTGCCAAAGCGGCTGATGCTGCTCGCCAGATCAAATGGTTTGAAGTCGTCGAGACCCGTGGTCAGGTGCAGGACGGTCATGTAGCCCATTGGCAAGTCACCATTAAGGTCGGGCACACCTTGCCCTAAACGCCGTTTTTTCAGCGAGCCTGAACCATGCAACGACGCCAGTTCCAACAGTTATTGACCTCCGCTGTGACCGCGGCGGCTTTTCTGTCCCCCGTTTTAGTCCATGCACAGCCACGGGTGCTGTTGCGCGCCGGTGACCAAAAGGGTGGCCTGCAAGCCCTGTTGGATGCCGCTGGGGAGTTAAAAAATCTCCCCTACGACATCAAATGGAGCGAGTTTCCCGCTGCTGCGCCCTTGGCAGAGGCCCTCAATGCCAACGCGGTGGATTTTGGCACCATTGGCGATGCGCCCTTGCTGTTCACGCTGGCTGCGGGCAGCAAGGTCAAAGCCTTTGCCGCTAACCGCTCGGATGCCTATGGCACGGCCATCTTGGTACGGCCAGACTCCTCCTTCAAAACGGCAGCTGACCTGAAAGGTAAGAGCATTGCTACCAACCGTGGTTCCATCGGCCACTTTGTGACCCTGAAGGCACTGGCCTCGGTCGGTTTGAAAGCCGACGATGTGCAACTGCGCTTTATCCCGCCAGCGGATGCCAAGTTGGCCCTGACGCAAGGTGCAGTAGATGCTTGGGCCACTTGGGAGCCTTACACCGCACTGGCCGAAACCGGCGGTCATGCCAAAGTGCTGGTCAATGGTCGCGGTTTGTGGAGTGGTTTGGGCTTTTTGGCAGCCACCGAGCAAGCCCTGACAGAAAAACGCGCCGTGCTGCAAGACTTCAAGAACCGGGTAGAGCGGGCACAGCTCTGGTCTTACCAGCACAGCCAAGAATTTGGTGCCACGCTGGCGAGCATCATTGGCATTCCGGCCAGTGCTGCGCAATTGCAGTTTGAGCGCCGAGCTACCCGTTGGCAACCTATCAGTGCCGAGATCATTGCTGAGCAGCAGCGCACTGCCGATTTTTATCTGGCCGCCGGACTGCTCAAGCAGCGGTTAGACGTGCAGGCCACCTTTGACACCAGTTTCATTAGCACCAGCGCCGTGCCAGCAGGTAAATCATTATGACCACCCCAAGACAACTGCGCCTAGGCGCTTACTTTACTGGCGCTGGTGTTCAAGGCGATAGTTGGCGTCATCCAGAGGCCCACACCGATGCCTACCGCCACTTTGACCGCTATAAAGAATACGCCCAAAAGCTCGAAGCTGCTTGCTTTGATGCCCTGTTCTTCTACGATAACGTGTTTGCTGCCAGTGATGCGACCACCGTTTCTAGCGCCCCACTTTCTCCGCGCTGGGATCCCTTCGTGTTGGTGGCGGCATTGGCCTTGGTCACGCAGCGCATCGGCCTGGTTGCCACCGTGAGTACCAGCTACAGCGAGCCCTACAACGTGGCTCGCCACTTTGCCTCGCTAGACCAGTTAAGCCAAGGACGGGTTGGCTGGAACATCGTCACCTCCACCGCTGGCGGCGAAAACTTCAACCTGCCTGCCCACCGCGACCATGCCGAACGCTATGAGCGCGCGCACGAATTTGTGGATGTGGTGACTGGGCTGTGGGACAGTTGGGCTGATGATGCTTTTCTGGAAGACAAGGCCAGTGGCCAATGGGCCGACCCGGCGAAGCTGCACGTGCTCAACCATGTGGGCCAGCATTTTCGGGTCAAAGGGCCACTGAACGCCCCGCGCCCGGTGCAAGGCTGGCCGGTACTGTGCCAAGCAGGATCATCTGAGGCGGGTAAGAATCTGGCTGCCCGTGTGGGTGAACTGCTCTACACCGCCGCCCAAGACATCGATGAAGCACGCAATTTCTACAGTGACATCAAGGCCCGTGCCGCACGTTATGGCCGCTCCCCGGAGCATGTCCACATCTTGCCGGGCGTGATGCCGGTGATTGGTCGCACCCAAGCGGAAGCGGATGCCAAATTTGCTGAGCTGTTGGCCTACCGGGATACCGATGTGCAACTGCGTGCTTTGTCTAACTATGCCAGCTTAGGCATCGACCTGACCGGCCTATCACCTAGTGACCGCGTACCTTTGCCCAACCACATTCCGGAGACCAACTCGCACAAGAGTCGCCAAAAATTGCTGGTCGATTGGATACGCCACGAGCGGCCTACCGTACAACAACTACTGACGCAATGGAGTGCTGGCGGCCACCGTATGCTGGTGGGTACGCCCCAAAGCATTGCTGATGATTTTGAACACTGGTTCCACACTGGCGCTTGTGATGGCTTCAATGTAATGTTTAGCAGCACACCGGGTGGACTGGATGATTTTGTCAAGCTAGTAGTGCCCGAATTGCAACGGCGGGGATTGTTCCGCAGCGTCTATACCGGCAAAACCCTGCGTGAGCACTTGGGGTTACCACGACCAGCATTTCCGGTGCAAGCCGCTTGGTCACAGCCCTTGGCTGCGTAAGCGGAGAACACTTTTTGCATATCGATGCGCGCATCAAATGCTTGGTAATGTGTACAAAAACAGCCACATTGGATACCAGTGATCCCACATACTTTGTGAATTAATTGGAGCTGGTGAGGGGAACTTTGATAGCCCGCCTTGTGCGGGCTTTTTTTGCTCTTTGAACTCTACCAGCGGCTCACGCTCGGGGATGACTATGGAAGTTAGAGGCTTTGTTGCACAAATCCCCCGACCGGCAGGTAAGCTAACGTCCCATGAGTGAAGTCGCACCCGCCAAGACCCGCTACAAAACCACCAACTGGCCCGAGTACAACGCCGCCTTGAAGGCCCGCGGCTCGCTGACCCTGTGGTTCGATCCTGAC
>NZ_JAQUCA010000028.1 GCF_028686475.1 Giesbergeria sp.
TGCGCTCGGACTTGAGCGTCTCGCAGGAGGAATCCAAGGCACTATTCCGCAAGGATAGTGTCGATGGAAGGCTCATTGCCGCAAGGCAGTGAGGAATCCCCGTCATTCATGACGGGGAGGAGGTCAAAAAAGAGTCTTGCATATGCTATTTCTTACAACTTTAAATGTAGGCTTGGCTATACTTCGCCCACTTTGCAGTGGCGGATTCTAAGTGGCCCGCCTTTTCAGACCCGCCTGAGACGCTGCAGCCCGTCAGTCTGTGCGCTCCGCCGCACCCAGCTCCAGTGCTGGGATTTTGCCCCGGACACACACTCACCTTGGGAAGAAAATTTTGAACAACGGCTTCACCACCGCCAGCACGGCACTGCTTTCCCGACTCTCTTATAGTCTTCAGCAACACCCTAAGCGGGTCACAGCCGCCTTGGCTGCTGTGTTGATCACCGGTGGTGGCGGCGCTTTTGCCGTGGCCTCTTTGGGGCCAGATGCCGCCAATTTGCCGGTGCGCTTGGTCGAGCAAACCGTGCCCTCGTTGGCCAGTGGAGCCACGCTGGCCGATTTAAGCGATGGTGCCAGTTTCTCTTTGTACCGCGCCGACAATGTACGCAGTACCGACACGGCTGAATCTCTGTTGCGCCGTATGGGCATTGCTGACCCAGCGGCAGCGGCTTTCTTGCGCCGTGATGAGCATACGCAACAAAACCTGCTGGGCCGCAATGGCCGCGTGGTGCGCGCCGAAACCACCGACGACCATCGCTTAGTGCGTTTGGTAGCGCGTTGGGCGCATGAGGACAACGGCCTGTTCAATCGCTTGGTGGTAGAAAAAGACGAAGAGGGCAAATTGACCTCGCGCCTAGAAACCGCCGAACTGACCACTTCCACCCGTTTGGTGGGCGGTGTCATTCAAAGCTCTTTGTTTGCCGCCACCGATGATGCCAACATTCCAGACAATGTAGCCACCCAAGTGGCTGAGATGTTCTCTAGCGAGATTGATTTTCGCCGCGACCTACGCAAGGGCGACCGTTTTTCGGTCGTCTATGAAACCCTAGAAGCCGATGGCGAACCGCTACGCAGTGGCCGCGTACTCAGTGCAGAATTCCGCAATAATGGCAAAACGCACCAAGCGGTGTGGTTCCAAGCTCCGGGGGCCGAACAGGGGGCTTACTTCAACTTAGAAGGCGAGAGCCTTCGCCGCGCTTACCTCAGCTCACCGCTAGAATTTTCGCGCGTGACCAGCGGCTTTGCCATGCGCTTCCATCCCATCCACCAAACTTGGCGCGCCCACTTGGGCACTGATTTTGGCGCACCCACTGGCACCCCCGTGCGTACTGTGGGCGATGGTGTGGTCGATTTTGCTGGCACGCAAAACGGCTACGGCAACATCGTGATTGTCAAGCACCAAAACCAGCATGTGACGGCCTATGCCCACCTGAACCGGATTGATGTGAAAAAAGGCCAAACTATTGCCCAAGGTGATTTCATCGGTACCGTGGGTGCTACCGGCTGGGCCACTGGCCCACACCTGCACTTTGAATTCCGCGTCAATGGCGTACACCAGGACCCAATGATTATCGCCAAGCAAAGCGAAGCCGCCGCCCCGGTAGCCGCCGCGCACCGTGCCGCCTTTAAGCAAATGGCCGCCAATATGCGCCTGCAATTGAATTCAGCAGAGTCGATACAACAGGCCAGCGCCCAATAAGCGCCCAATAAGTACCCGCTATGCAGCGCTACATCGGTTTGATGTCGGGCACTTCGCTTGATGGCGTGGATGGCGTGCTGGCTGAATTAGACGGTTCACGCTGCACCATCATCCAGCACCAAACCGCATCTTTTGACCCCATTTTGCGCGCTGAACTGCTGGCCTTGAACAGCAGTGGCCCCGATGAGCTGCACCGTGCCGCACTGGCGGCCAATGCCTTGGCGCGGGTGTATGCCCAAGTGGTGCGGGCCTTATTGGCCGCCAGTGATTTACCTGCCTACGCCATTCAAGCGATTGGCGCGCACGGCCAAACTGTGCGCCATCGCCCCGGCGTCTACGATGGCACCGGCTACACCTTGCAGCTCAATAGCCCGGCCTTGTTGGCCGAACTGACCGGCATTACCGTGGTGGCCGATTTGCGTAGCCGTGATGTGGCCGCTGGTGGCCAAGGCGCACCTTTGGTGCCAGCGTTTCACCAACAGGTGTTTGGCAGGCCGGGGCAAGATACCTTGGTGTTGAACTTGGGGGGCATTGCCAATTTGAGCGTGTTGGCCGCCGATGGCACGGTGTTAGGGTTTGACTGCGGCCCCGCCAATGCCCTCATGGATGCGTGGTGCCAGCGCCATACCGGCCAACCGTTTGACGCGGCTGGCGCTTGGGCCGCCAGCGGGCAGCTATTACCCGCTTTATTGCAACGCTTGCTGGCCGAACCCTTTTTACAGCAGCCTCCGCCCAAAAGCACCGGGCGCGACCTATTCAACGCCGATTGGCTGGCAACAAAACTCGAAGGTTTGGCCAATCTGGCCGCACCCGATGTGCAGGCCACCCTGACCGAGTTCACGGCGCGCGCCTGCGCCGACGCAGTGCAGCGCTACGGCTTGCACAGTGATGTGTTGCTGGTCTGTGGTGGTGGTGCGTTGAACCGGCACCTGATGGCACGCTTGCAAGCCTTGCTGCCTACCCTGACAGTGCAGCGCAGTGACGAGCATGGCCTGCCCGTGCAGCAGGTAGAAGCTGCCGCCTTTGCGTGGCTGGCACGCCAAGCCTTGCAAGGCGCACCGGGTAACTTGCCCAGCGTGACCGGCGCGCGCGGCTTGCGCGTGCTGGGCGCTATTTACCCCGCCTGAAAGCAGGCCGGGTCAAATGGCTGGCCGCGCTCTTGCGCCAGCCATTCCAACACCGGCAAAGCACCGGGCAACACCGGGCGCACGGTCGGTGGCCACGGTTGCCAGGCCATTTGTTGGCCCTCGCGCATTTCAAACGCGCCCGTCCAATGCCAGACTTTGCACCAGTGCAAGCGCACCAAGGCATGGGGATAATCGTGTTCGGTCACTTTCCAGACTTCGGCAGCACCGATGGTCACGCCCAATTCTTCCATCAGTTCGCGGCGCAGGGCTTGTTCTACGCTTTCACTGGCTTCAATTTTGCCGCCGGGGAACTCCCAGTAACCGGCATACACTTTGCCCGGCGGACGGGTAGTCAGCAACATCGCGCCATCGGGGCGCAACAGGATGCCTACAGCTACTTCAGTGTGCTGGCGTGGGGTAGAGGGAGGAGTCGCAGACATCATTCGACCGTGCTAGTTTCATCATCCAAGCCTGCCACATCGGCAATGCGCTCTGCGCTGGCTTTGGGGGCCTCGGTGCGACCGGCATAATCGCGTGCAAACTGGTAGGCCACACGGCCACTGCGCGAGCCACGCTCTAGCGCCCAAACCAGCGCCTCGGGGCGGGCAGCGGCGATGGCGGCCTCGTCCAAGCCCAAAGACGATAGCCACTGCGCCACAATCGCCAAGTATTCTTCTTGGCTGAACGGGTAAAAACTCACCCACAGGCCAAAACGCTCCGACAGCGAGATTTTTTCTTCCACGCCCTCGCCCGGATGCACTTCGCCATCGGGGGTGTGTTGGTAGCTCAGATTTTCCGACAGGTATTCGGGCAACAGATGGCGCCGGTTGCTGGTGGCATAAATCAACACATTCGGTGTGGCGGCGGCCACCGAGCCATCCAAAATCGACTTGAGCGCCTTGTAGCCCGGCTCTCCATCTTCAAAGCTCAAATCGTCGCAGAAGATGATGAATTTTTCTGGGCGGTTGCAAACTACCTCCACAATATCCGGCAAATCAACCAAATCGGTCTTGTCCACTTCAATCAGGCGCAAGCCTTGCGGCGCAAAAGCGTTCAGGCAGGCTTTAATCAGCGAAGATTTGCCCGTGCCGCGTGCGCCGGTCAACAGCACGTTGTTGGCGGTGCGCCCACTTACAAACTGCCGGGTGTTGCGCTCAATTTTTTCCTTCTGCACCTCAATTTCTTTGAGCTCGTGCAGCGCCATGCCGCTGATATGGCGCACCGGCTCCAGCGTGGCATGGCCGCTACTGCGCTTGCGGTAGCGCCAAGCCACGGCAGCCGACCAATCGGGGGCCGACAGCGCTTGCGGCAGCACGGTTTCAATACGCGCCAGCAATTGCTCGGCACGGGCGATCAAGGTATCAAAAGAAGAAGTCATAGCGGCAAGAACCCGGCAGGCAAAGGGCGCTTAGGAGCGGTAATCGGCGTTGATGGTGACGTACTCGTGGCTAAAGTCGCAGGTCCAAACGGTGTCTTGCGCCTCGCCCCGGCCCAGTAGCACGCGCACGGTGATTTCTGCTTGCTGCATCACGCGCTGGCCGTCGGCTTCTTGGTAGGCGGGGTTGCGGCCTCCATTCACCGCCACATGCACATCGTCCAGATACAGGTCGATTTTAGTTTGGTCTAAATCGGCAATGCCAGCATAGCCCACGGCGGCCAGAATGCGGCCCAAGTTGGGGTCGCTGGCGTAGAAGGCAGTTTTGACCAACGGCGAATGGGTAATTGCGTAGGCCACTTGGCGGCACTCTTCCGCTGTTTGGCCGCCTTCGACGCGCACGGTGATGAATTTGGTGGCCCCTTCGCCATCACGCACAATGGCTTGGGCCAGTTTTTGTGCTACTTCTAACAGGGCCGCTTGCAGGGCTTGGCCTTCGGTGCTGCTCAGGCTGGTGATGGGGGTATTGCCTGCTTGGTGCGTGGCTACCAGCACGAAGGAGTCGTTGGTGGAGGTGTCGCCGTCAATCGTCACGCGGTTGAACGAGCCATCGGCCAAGGTTTTGACCAAGGGTTGTACCAGCGCCGGGTCGATGGCGGCATCGGTGGCCAAGAAGCCGAGCATGGTGGCCATGTTGGGGCGAATCATGCCCGCGCCCTTGCTGATACCGGTAATGGTGATGGTTTTGCCCGCAATTTCTACCTGACGACTGTAAGCTTTGGGCAGGGTGTCGGTGGTCATGATGCCTTCGGCAGCGCGGCCCCAGTGGGCGGCTTGGGCATCGGCCAAGGCCGCAGGTAGGGCAGCGGTGATGCGCTCCACCGGTAACTGCTCCATGATGACCCCGGTAGAAAACGGCAGAATTTGGGTGGGGGCTACGCCCAAGGTAGCGGCCAGTGCGGCGCAGGTGGCACGGGCATTGTCTAGCCCTTGCGCGCCCGTGCCTGCATTGGCGTTGCCGGTGTTAATCACCATCGCACGGATACCTTGGTTGGCGGCCAGATGTTCGCGGCTGACCTGTACCGGTGCCGCACAAAAGCGGTTTTGCGTGAACACACCAGCTACGCTGGCCCCTTCGT
Source organism: Giesbergeria sp. (assembly GCF_028686475.1). Classification (GTDB taxonomy): domain Bacteria; phylum Pseudomonadota; class Gammaproteobacteria; order Burkholderiales; family Burkholderiaceae_C; genus Simplicispira. The sequence goes on from NZ_JAQUCA010000028.1 coordinate 5,338, forward strand.
CCAGCAAAAACACGGTCAGGTCTTTGCGGTTGAGTTTGCGGACACCGGCTTCGGCAACGCCAATACGCACACCGGCCACCGGTAGCAGGTCAGAGGCCACAGGGGCCGACAAATTCACGGGCATAGGAGGAGCTTTCTGAATGAAATCGAAACAAGCCAAAAAAGGGAGGGCCAGCCCACAGGGGCGCAAGCCTGCGCTATTGTGCAGTGGTTTTTTGACAACGCTGTGCCCAAGTCAGCATCTACACCGCCAACATCGCCAGTCATCATCCAACTGCCAAGTCTGAGCCAGTACAGCCCAGCGAACCAGTAAAGAAGCAGCCCATCCCGATGGCGAGGCCAAATCTTGGCTTACGCCAGTTGTAGTCTTAGCAGACCACCTGTCTTGGCCCAAGTTGGACATCGACTTATCCGTGCAATCCATCCGCCAGCCCGAAAAATTTCCGCTGCTGGCAAAAACGGCTATTGAACCCAACAGCCCTTGAAACTACGCACCAAGCCCCCCAACTGTCCCCCATTCGGAGGAACACCCCATGCGTATCGACAAGCTGACCACCAAATTCCAAGAAGCCCTGGCCGACGCCCAATCGCTGGCTTTGGGCCATGACAACGCCTACATCGAACCCACCCACCTGCTGCTGGCCTTGCTGCGCCAAGAAGACGGCCCGCGCGCCCTGCTAGAGCGTGCCGGGGCCAATCTGCCCGGTTTGCTCAAAGATGCCGAGGCCGCCGTCAAGCGCCTACCCCAAGTGCAAGGCCAAGAGCAAGTGCAGCCCAGCCCCGAATTGGGCCGGGTGCTGCAAGCCACCGAAAAAGAAGCCATCAAACGCGACGACAACTTCATCGCCAGTGAATTATTCCTGCTGGCCCTGACCGACAGCAAAGGCGAAGCCGCCCGCGTTGCCAAAGAGAACGGTTTAACGCGCAAAAGCCTAGAAGCCGCCATCAACGCCGTGCGCGGTGGCCAAAAAATGGACAGCCCCGAAGGCGAAGGCCAACGCGAAGCCCTGAAAAAATACTGCATTGACCTGACCGAACGCGCTCGCGCGGGCAAACTAGACCCCGTGATTGGCCGTGACGACGAAATCCGCCGCGCCATCCAAGTGCTACAACGGCGCACCAAAAACAACCCGGTACTGATTGGCGAGCCGGGCGTGGGCAAAACCGCCATCGTCGAAGGGCTGGCACAGCGCATTGTGGCCGGTGAAGTGCCCGAATCGCTCAAAGGCAAACGGGTACTCAGTTTAGACATGGCGGCCCTGCTGGCCGGAGCCAAATTCCGGGGCGAATTTGAAGAACGCCTGAAAACCGTACTCAAAGAACTGGCCCAAGACGAAGGCCAAACCATCGTCTTTATTGACGAGCTGCACACAATGGTTGGCGCAGGCAAAGCCGAAGGCGCGATGGATGCGGGCAATATGCTCAAACCTGCCTTGGCGCGCGGCGAACTGCATTGCGTCGGTGCCACCACGCTGGACGAATACCGAAAATACATCGAAAAAGATGCGGCTTTGGAGCGGCGCTTCCAAAAAATATTGGTAGGAGAACCTACCGTAGAAGCCACCATCGCCATTTTGCGCGGCCTGAAAGAGCGCTACGAAAAACACCACAACGTGGACATCACCGACCCGGCGATTGTCGCTGCCGCAGAATTGAGCCACCGCTACATCACCGACCGCTTCTTGCCCGACAAAGCGATTGATTTGATTGACGAAGCCGCCTCGAAAATCAAAATCGAGATGGACTCCAAACCCGAAGTCATGGACAAGCTAGACCGGCGCTTGATTCAATTGCAAATTGAGCGCGAAGCGGTGAAAAAAGAAAAGGACGAAGCCTCACTCAAGCGCTTAGATTTGATTGAAGAAGAAATTGGCACACTGCAAAAAGAAATTGCCGATTTGGATGAAATTTGGAAAATGGAAAAAGCCTTAGCGCAAGGCTCGGCCCATATCCGCGAAGAAATCGATCAACTGCGTTTCCAAATTGAAGAACTCACGCGCAAAGGCGATTTCAACAAAGTCGCCGAACTGCAATATGGCAAACTGCCCGAGTTAGAGCGCAAACTCAACGAAGCGCAGGCCAAAGAATCGGGCAAAGACGGTAGCCAAGCTGCGCCGCGCCTGCTACGTACCCAAGTGGGCGCAGAAGAAATCGCCGAAGTCGTCAGCCGCGCCACGGGCATTCCAGTAGCCAAAATGATGCAGGGCGAAAAAGACAAGCTGTTGCAGATGGAAACCAAGCTGCACGAGCGCGTGATTGGCCAAAACGAAGCCATTGCCGCCGTGGCCAATGCCATTCGCCGCTCACGCTCGGGTTTATCCGACCCCAACCGCCCCACCGGTTCTTTCTTGTTTCTTGGCCCCACGGGTGTGGGTAAAACCGAACTCTGCAAAGCGCTGGCGGGTTTCTTGTTCGATAGCGAAGAGCATCTGGTACGCATCGACATGAGCGAGTTCATGGAAAAGCATTCAGTGGCCCGCTTGATTGGTGCGCCCCCCGGTTATGTGGGTTACGAAGAAGGCGGTTATCTGACCGAAGCCGTGCGCCGCAAACCTTACAGCGTTTTGTTATTGGACGAGGTAGAAAAAGCCCATCCCGATGTGTTCAATGTATTGCTGCAAGTATTGGACGATGGCCGCCTGACCGATGGCCAAGGCCGCACGGTAGATTTCAAAAATACCGTCATCGTCATGACCAGCAATATCGGCTCGCAAATGATTCAGGCGATGGTGGGCCAAGAGGCCGACGAGATTAAAGATGCGGTTTGGGGTGAGCTGAAAAACTACTTCCGCCCCGAGTTCCTCAACCGCATCGACGAAACCGTGGTATTCCACGGCCTGGATGCCCAACATATTGCTGCCATTGCGCGCATCCAATTGCAATTGTTGCGGCAGCGGCTAGAACAAATGGACTTGACTTTGCAAGTCTCAGAGGCTGCCTTGGCCGAACTGGCCAAGGTGGGCTTTGACCCAGTGTTTGGTGCCCGTCCGCTCAAGCGTGCGATTCAGCAGCGCATCGAAAACCCGCTGTCCAAACTGCTGCTAGAAGGGCGCTTTGTGCCCAAGAGTACCATTGCCGTCGAGGTCAACCCGGCGCTAGAGCCTGGAGTATTCCGCTTCAGCAGCGCTGCACCGGTATAAGCAGAAAAACCCTTGGCAAGGCTTGCAATTTTTTCGGCTGCCGCTTAGAGTGGCAAAAAATAGATTGCAGTGTTCCGTTGCCAAAGGGTTTTCCATGTCGCATAAGCCGTTTACCGTGTCGCTCGTTTCTGTGGCCTTGCTCAGTGCCTGCGTCACCCCCAAAGAGCACCAAAATTGGAAAGAGCCCGAAGCCACGGTTGCCGTAGCGGCAGCCCCCAAAACCTCAGCCGTTAAAACCATTACCAACTTCTCGCCCGCCCTGCGCTGCATGGACGAGTTGTTCTTGGCTTACGGCAAAAACGGTATCGTTATCACCTCCACCGGCATCCCCGACGAAACCGGCAAGGTACGCACCGGCACCAAAGAAATGCTGATTACCGCCGTTGCCAAAATGACGGTAAAGAGCAATGCCTTTGAATTCATTGATTTTCATGGCGGCGGTGATGATTTGGCACGCTTGTTTGATGCCAAAGGTTCCGAGCGGATGCGGATGCCAGACTATTACATCCGGGGTTCCATCACGCAAATGGACGACAACACCATTCGCAAGAGCAAAGGCGTAGGGTTTTTTACCCAGTTCCTAGACGGTAGCACCACCAAAGATGCCGCCTATGATTTGCTCAGTATGGACATGAGTATTGGTGATGCCAGCTCGCGCAAAATTTTGCCGCAAACCAGCACCTCCAACACCATGCTTATCACCAAGCAAGGCAACTCTGCCGAGCTGGGGGTGGGCAAACTGGGCAAAATTGGCCTGCAATTTAGCCTCGATTTCAGCCGCGCCGAGGGTCTGGGGGCCACCACGCGCACCCTGCTAGAGCTGGGCCTGATAGAAACACTGGGCAAATTTACCCAAGTGCCGTATTGGCGCTGCTTGGATGTGGATGTCACCAATCCGGTCATCCGAGAGCAAGCCCTCGAAATTTACGACACCCTGACCGAAGCCGACAAAATCCTCTATGTGCAGCGCAAACTCGCTGGCAGCATGGCACGTTACAAAGGCCCCATCGATGGCCAAATGAACCCCGCCCTCAAAGATGCCATCCTAGAATACCAAGCCCAAAATGGCTTGGTGGCCAATGGCAAGGTCAACTTTGACCTGTACGCCAACCTCATGGACGATGTGCAAAACGTTTTGGCCTATGTTCCCAGCACGCCGGTTAGAGGCGCTGCTCCCGCCAGCGCACCCGCGCCCATGCCGGTCTCGCCCACTAGCAGCCCAGCGGCACCAGCTACCGCGCCTGTGTTCCGCGTCAACCTAGACAGCGACCGGGGTTCACGCCCCAGCTACAAAGTGGGCGACTTCCTGAATATGTCTTTATCGCTCACGGGCGATGGCACGGTGTATTGTTATTACGAAGACAGCAACCGCCAAGTGGCGCGCATCTTCCCCAACCAGTTTGCGGGCAACCCCACTTTGCGTGCTGGCAGCACTTTGCGGCTGCCCGCTGGTGGTTTTAAGATTCGTTTTGACCAAGCAGGCAAAGAGCGTGTCGCCTGTATTGGTGCCGACCGCGAGCAAGTGCTGCCCGGCAGCCTCAAAGGGGCTAAAGACTTAACCCCCTTGCCAGTGCATTCACTCGACGAAGTGGTACAACAATTCCGCCAGTCTAATCCGGCATCCACTGTCAGTTACGTCGATATTACCGTAGCCCGCTAGGCTCCAGACTATGCCAAAAATTCCTACCATTGTCCGCAGTTGTCTTCTGGCCAGCTGGCTGGCAATGGCAGGAGCGCAGGCAGAATTGATTATCGGGCCAGAGCCGCCAACGCCGGGCGAATCGGCCAAATCGAAAGCCCAGCAGCAGCGCGAAAAAGCCGAGGCCATCTATCGGGGTCACTCTCCCAACATCATTATTGAGATGGACGAAGAAACCGAGGGCATCCTCAGTCCGCGCAGTGGTGCCCCAACACAAGAGCGGGCTTTTGAGCAACGCTGGCGCGCACGCATTCTCCAAGACAGCCCCAAACCCGTAGCGCCTGATTTACCTTTGGGGCCAGCGCCGCCCGAGTTACAAAATGCGCGTGATAAAGCCGCCCAACTGCGTGGGCGCGCGCGCAGCATGTACTACACCGGCACCGGCAATTGGCAAGACCTTGACTTGAGCCAGCGTGATAAAGATGGCCTGCCGCTGGTGTATTGCCATAGCACCGACAACGTAGCAGGACGTATCGGCGATGGCACCACTTCTGGGAGCGTAGTGATACTAAATCGCAATGGGCAGCAAATAAAAGTGCGCTGCCGTTAAAAAGATTCAAAAAATTCAAAAAAACCGTCAACCAAAGCAACCAAAGAGGCGTTGTTGCAGTAAAAATATCAAACAAATGGGGGGTGTAGCGTGAAGAAGCTTTTCCTTGCTGGATTGGCCCTCTGCGCTGGCTGGGTCTCTGTGGTGCAAGCACAGGTAGCAGTCAATGTATCAGGGAGCAATGTCAGCGTGCAAACCGGCGGCAGCAATGGCTCAATGGCCAGCAACACTACGGCCACTTTAGGCCCCGATGTAGAAATGGAAGGGGTAGCCGTGATTAATGAGGAAGTCTTCATTGATGGCGTGAAAGTCCCCCACGGAAAAACCAGCTACTTTAGCAAAAAATCGGGTAAATCCTATACCATTCGGTGGGGTAAAAACGGCAACATAGCCGTTCAAGAAAAGTAAACAAGGGAGAGGCCCAGTGAACCATCCATTCAAACACTTCCAGCGAAAAATACGCCTTTGGGGCAGTGTTGGCCTGCTGTGGGCTGGTTTGCAAACGGCTTGGGCCATTCAGCCGGTCAGTGCCCCAGTAGCGCAAGTCTTAGAGGCACAATCACAAAGCCTTAATTTGTGGCAATTGGCCGATAACCCCGAAGTCTTTATTTTTGATTTTCCGGGCTTGGCCTACCAAGGGCGCAGTTTTAACCGCATTACCCAGTTTACCGAACAACAATTCAGCGAGCCTTACCCTCGGGTACTCAATAACCAAGAGTTAGCGCGCTATATTCAGGCTTCGCGCCGTACCCAAACCGATTTTGCCTTTGGACACGATGTCTTGGTCTCTGAGTTGGTACAGTTTTTTAATTATGCTCTGCGTGATAAAGTAGAACTTTACCCCGAAGAGCTGGTTATTCGTGATTTTCTGTTAGAGCAAGGTTTAATCCGTTTTTGGCGTGGTTTTTATCAAGGCTTGCGCCCAGATGCCGTAGTGTTGGCAGTGCCTCAGGTACAAGCGCGCAAATCTGATGAACCTATGGTAACCGCCCAAGCCCGTGCTACCATTTTGTTGCACGAACTGGCCCACGCCGAGTATTATACCAATGTTCATTTTCGCAAATTTTGCCAACGCTTTTGGTACGAAATTCTACAACCCGAGCAGCGCGAGGCATTTAAGCGCTTTCTGGCTAATTTTAACTATGCAGTAGCCAACGAAGAGCTTCTCATCAACGAGATGCAGGCTTACCTGATGTTCACGCCAGACCGCCATTCTTTCAGTGCGCGTAAACTGGGGGTTTCTGAAGAAGAACTGCAATCTATGCGTAATGCCTTTCGCAGCAAGGTGCCTCCCATTCCGCTGCCCATGCCAGGAGATATGTGATGCGAGTGAAGACACTTGGTATTTTATTGGGTACGGGTTTGCTGGCAACTTCTGCTGCCTCGGTTTGGGCGCAAGCCAACCAGCGTACTAGCATTCAGGGCAACACCCAAATCAATGTTAGCACGCAAAACATGACAGCCATTGCCACAGGCGAAAACAACGTAGCTAAAAACAGGATAGGTGTGATAAAAGGCGATAAACGCGGCGATACCAACATCAGCGTTGTTACCAAAGATGTGACCACCATTTCTAGCGGGCGTAATAAAAAAGCATGTACCAATATTGGAGGAATTGTCAGCGATGAATGCAAATAAATACACCATCCGTGCCTTGCTCATCGCATCGGCATTGGCCTTGCCATTCAGTGCACAAGCCGTGCAGGGCTTAGATTCTTCCGGGCAAACCAAGGTCAACAAAGCACTGGCCGAGCGTTGGGTGCGACAAGACAATACACAGAAAAAAACACCCGCAGAAGAAAGGCGGGTCACCAATATCGGTAGCAGACGCGATGGCACCTGCAATGTGAATGTAGGCACAGCCCAACCCGATAGCCGTGGCCGGGCACCTAGAAACATTGTGGTTACCACCAAAGAAGTCGTCAACGTTTGCCGGTAAAATTTGGGTATGAAAAAATTTAATCATTTCACTGCTTGGTCGCGTGTGGCTGCACTGCTGTTGGGCAGTTTGGCTATCAGTACCGCCCATGCCCAAGGTAATTTTGAGGATGAAGAAAAATTGCGCGCCCTAGAGCGCGCCATGCAAACTTCGTCCGAGCCAGCGGCACAGCCTCAGCATAAACAGCAGCGGCGTACCCGTGCGATTGTGTTCGAGAATGAGCAAGAATCTGCCCCCATGCAGCAACAGCAACAGCAACCCAGCTATGGCAATGCGCCACAGCAGCCTAGCCGAGCTATGGCCATTATGGATTGTGCTGGTTTGCCCCCAGGGGTCAGAACCATCGGTGTCGATTTTGCTATCCAATTTAGAGTGGGTAGCGCGGTGGTTTCGCCCACTTCAGAGCGCACCCTTAACCAAATTGCCCGTATTCTGGCCCTATCGCCCGAGCGTTGCGTGATTGTGGAAGGCCACACCGATGCCACCGGCAATTACGAGCGCAACCTAGAACTTTCTCACGACCGCGCCAATTCGGTAGTTAATTTTATTTCTGACCGCAACGGAATCGATCGCCGCCGCTTGGTGCCCATAGGCAAAGGTTCTAGCGATCCTGTGCAAAATCTCGATGCACGTGATCCCAAAAATCGCCGTGTAGTGTTCAAGGTAGTGACTGGTTAAGTCGGTCAATTTTCTAATACGAGAGAAAATTATGCGTTTAGTCTCTATCATGGTAGCTGCAACTTTGCTGTCTGCCCCTGCATTGGCCCAACAAATTCAGCGCAGTAGCAATCCCCAGGGCGTGCAAATTCAGGGCAACACCACTATTCAAGCAGAAAATCAAAATACTTCTGCGCTTGCGGTGGGGCAAGGCAACGACAGCAGAAATATCAGTGGTGCTATCAAAGGTGGCACCCAAATTCAGGGCAACACCGAAATTCGTGCCAAACAAGTCAATTCTACGGCTGTCACCGTCGGCAAGGACAATAAAGCTTCTAACGAAGCGGGTGTGATTGGTGGCAAATAATTCATTTTTTGTTAATGGTTCAGTTTTTTCACTAGGAGGATGGTATGCGTTTAATTTCTATGATGATTGCTGCTGTTGTAGTTTCTGCTCCAGCTTTTGCCCAAAAAACCCAACAAAGCAGCAACCCCCAAGGTGTGCAGATTCAGGGTAATACCAACATCCAAGCCGAGAACAAAAACGTCTCGGCGGTGGCAGTGGGTGAAGGCAACGAAGCCAGAAACACTACCGGTGCTATCAAGGGTGGTACCCAAATCCAAGGTAACACCAATATCAACGCCAAGCAAACCAATGCCAGCGCTGTCGCAGTGGGTAAAAATAACACTGCCGCTAACGAAGCTGGCGTGATTGGCGGTAAATAATTACAATTACAGTCATTAGTTACTGGTTAATGGTTCAATTTTTTCACTAGGAGTATGCTATGCGTTTGATTTCTATGATGATTGCTGCTGTTGTGGTTTCTGCTCCCGCTTTTGCCCAACAATCCCAACAAAGCAGCAACCCCCAAGGTGTGCAGATTCAGGGCAACACCAACATCCAAGCCGAGAACAAGAACGTCTCGGCGGTGGCAGTGGGTGAAGGCAACGAAGCCAAAAACACCACCGGCGCTATCAAGGGTGGTACCCAAATCCAAGGTAACACCAATATCACCGCCAAGCAAAAAAATGCCAGCGCTGTAGCCGTGGGCAAAGACAACAAAGCTGCCAACGAAGCAGGCGTGATTGGCGGCAAGTAAGCTGCTGTGCCTTAGCCTCAAAGGCTAAGCACCATAGCCACACCACGGTGGGCCAGAAAATGATCTGGCCCACCGTTTTTTTATGCGCTCTCAAATGGCTTAGGCGCTGGGCCGTTCGTACAAACGCCAGCCATTGCGCCCCGCATTTTTGGCTTGGTACAAGGCGGCATCGGCGCAGGCAATCAGGCCATCGACTTGCTCGGCGTGGTCTGGAAACAGGGCAATCCCAATGCTGGTGCCAATATGGGCCACACCGGCGCTCAAGGCGAAGGGCTGCGCCAAATTATGAACCAGCCGTCCGGCCAGTGCTTGGGCATCGGCGGCAGTGAGCATATCGGGCAAGATGCACAAAAATTCATCGCCACCCAGCCGGGCTACGGTATCTACGGCGCGCACGGCATCGCGCAAACGTTGCGACACTTGGCGCAATAGCTCATCCCCTGCGGCATGGCCCATGTTGTCGTTGACCCACTTGAAACGGTCTAAATCCATATAAAACACGGCCAATGGCAGTTGGCTGCGCCGCGATTGCTCCATGCCTTGTTGTAGCCGGTCGCGGGCAATGGCGCGGTTGGCCAAACCCGTCAGGGGGTCGTAGTTGGCCAGCTCTAGCTCTTGCTTGGTGCGCTGGAGGTGGTCAATCGTGCATTGCAGCTCAAACTCCTTCACTTCATGCTGTACCACCAATTTGGCAAAGGCTTCGGCCAGCGCTGCCAGTTCGGGCGATTCTGGATGCTCTGAAGCCATGTCCAGCAACTCGGGCACGGCTTGCATATCCCCTTGGTGGGCGATGCGTTCGGCCACGGCCAGCAGTTCGGCCAGCAACAAGGCATGGGGGGCAGCAGGAGAGGAAGGCAGATCTGTGGGCATAAGGGCTGGGTATGGATGGGGATGATGAGGGGGAATAAAATAGCTTGCTGGCTAGTCCAGCGTCGATGGCCCCAAAGGAGCATCGGGCTTGGCTTGCTGTTCTATTTGCTGCACCAATTGCACAATATGTTGCACTTGTCGCTGCAAAGCTGGTGGCACGGGTTGTTGGCCTTGCAACACCTGCTGGGTGTAGGCAGCGGTACTGGCGATGTCCATGTCGGTGGGCAGGCCGGGAACCTCGGTGGCGGTGCCTGCTTGTTGTTCCTCCCATACTTGGTGTTGGCCGCGCACCAAGGCATCGTAACGCGGCCAGCGGCGCGGGTCAGCTACCACTTCACCTTCTAACCCGCGTGACAGCAGTGCATCGGCCTCTAACAAAGCCAAAGTAGCGCACAGCCGGTCTAGGTATTCGGGATGGGTGTAGCTGCTCACGAGCAATGCAGGCCCAGCACAAGGTTGTATCAGCTTAACAACGCTGTGGCCGGGGTTGCGTAGGCCAATTTGTTCGCGCGTGGCCAACAGGCGGGCCAAGCCGGGGTGCAGTTGCGCGGTGTGCAGATGGGCCACTTGACCGGGCGCAATCGCCTGTGCCACTGTGAGCGCTGCGATGCCCAAGGCTTGCAAGACATCGGAGGCCAAGACCCGACGGGCTTCGGTACGCATCCCGTGCAGCAGCACGGGCAGGCCCTCACGCGCCAGCAGCAGCGCCAGCAGGGGTGTGAGTACGGGCAGCTTGCGCGCCCCGTTGTAGCTGGGCAACACCACCAGCGGGCGCGTGCTGGCAGGCAACAGCGCCAGCCGTTGTTGGGTGGCATCGATAAACCCGGCCAACTCTTCGGGGGTTTCGCCCTTGATACGCATGGCCAGACAGAACGCACCGATTTCCAAATCGCTGACGCTGCCATCGAGTATTTGGCCGAATAAATCAGCCGCCTGCGCGCGCGTGAGTGGTTTGGCACCGCGTGGACCGCGCCCAATCTCTTTGATGTAGTGGCCTATGCCCATGAAAAATGTCCTGCCTGAAGTGTAGATATGTGTAGATATTGCCAGCCGCCATTTTCTGCCAAGTAGCGTGGTTTAAGGGGGCTGCCCTACACTTGCGCGCATGAGTTTATTAATTTTAGGAATTGAATCTTCGTGCGATGAAACCGGTGTCGCCTTGGTACGCAGCAGTACGGGTGCCGCCGTGCCTGCCTTGTTGGCCCACGCGCTGCACAGCCAAATTGAGATGCACCAAGCCTATGGCGGTGTGGTGCCTGAACTGGCCAGCCGCGACCATATTCGCCGCGTACTGCCCCTGACCGCGCAGGTGCTGGCCGAAGCTGGGCAAACGTTGGCCGCTGTCGATGTGGTGGCTTACACCCGTGGCCCCGGTTTGGCTGGAGCCTTGTTGGTGGGTGCTGGCGTGGCTTGTGCCTTGGGGGCCGCTTTGGGTAAGCCGGTGCTGGGCGTACACCACTTAGAAGGGCATTTGCTCTCGCCGTTTTTAAGTGCCGACCCGCCGGAGTTTCCGTTTGTCGCGCTGTTGGTGTCGGGTGGGCATACCCAATTGATGCGCGTCGATGGCGTGGGTCAATACCAGTTGCTGGGCGAAACCATCGACGATGCAGCGGGCGAAGCCTTTGACAAATCGGCCAAACTGTTGGGCTTGGGTTATCCCGGTGGGCCAGCCTTGTCGCGTTTGGCAGAACAAGGTCAACCCGATGCCTTCAAGCTGCCGCGCCCCTTGTTGCACAGTGGCAACTTGGATTTTTCTTTTGCTGGGCTGAAAACCGCTGTGTTGACACAAGCCAAAAAGCTGGGCCAGGACTTGGCAGCACGCAAAGCTGATTTGGCCGCCAGCACGCAAGCGGCGATTGTGGATGTGCTGGTCAAAAAATCCATCATGGCACTGAAAGAAACCGGCCTGCGCCGTTTAGTGGTAGCCGGTGGCGTGGGGGCCAATGCGCTGCTGCGCCAGCAACTCAATGCGGCCTGCGCCCGTTTGCAGGTGCGCGTGCATTACCCGGAGCTGCACCTGTGTACCGACAACGGGGCCATGATTGCGCTGGCCGCTGCCATGCGTTTGCAATCGGGTCAACAGCAGGCTACTACCACCTATGCCTTTGATGTCATGCCGCGCTGGCCGTTGGATGCGATAACCGGAAGCCCACGCGGATGACTGAACCCACTCCCATCCAACTCATAGGCACAGTGCTGTTTGCCTTGGCGGTGCTGCACACTTTTTCTACCAAATTTTTTGAGCGCCTAGCCCACACCCAGCCGCGCCATGCCGGTATTTGGCATCTATTGGGCGAGGTTGAAGTGGTGTTTGGTTTTTGGGCGATGGTGCTGATGGTGTTCATGTTTGCCATGATTGGCAAAACAGAGGCTACCCAGTACCTAGACACGCGCAACTTCACCGAGCCGATGTTTGTGTTTGCCATCATGGTGATTGCGGGCACGCGCCCTATTTTGCAAGTGGCGGCATGGTTGGTGCAATTGGTAGCCCGGCTGCTGCCGCTGCACCGCCAGATGGCACTGTATTTTGTGCTGCTCTCTTTAGTGCCATTGTTGGGTTCTTTGATTACCGAGCCTGCCGCCATGACCTTGGCTGCCCTGATGCTGCGCGACACCATTTTTAGCCGTAACGTCTCTACCCGACTCAAGTACAGCACGGTGGGCGTGCTGTTTGTCAATATCTCTATTGGTGGCACCCTGACCCCGTTTGCCGCACCGCCGGTGCTGATGGTGGCCACCCAGTGGAATTGGGATGTCTGGTTCATGATTAGCCATTTTGGCTGGAAGGCAGCTATGGCGGTGCTAATCAATGCCAGCATTGCCATGTTGCTGTTTTCGCGTGAATTGCGCGGCTTAACTCCACAAAAGCCAGAAAGTATGGCTGCCGACGGCATGGTGCCTTGGCAAGTGGTGCTGGTGCATCTGCTATTTTTGCTGGGTGTGGTGGCGTTTGGGCACCATCCAGCAGTGTTTATGGGGCTGCTGTTGTTCTTCTTGGGTTTTACTACGGCTTACCAGCGCTACCAAGACCCGCTCATTCTGCGCGAGTCTTTGCTGGTGGCCTTCTTTTTGGCCGGGCTGGTGGTGTTGGGTGGCTTGCAGCAATGGTGGCTCAAGCCGGTGCTGATGGGCATGGATGCCACTACGGTATTTTTTGGCGCTACCGCCCTGACGGCCATCACCGATAACGCTGCCCTGACCTATCTAGGCTCCTTGGTGGAAGGTTTGAGCCAAGAATTCAAGGTTGCACTGGTGGCTGGTGCCGTGACCGGCGGCGGCCTGACGGTGATTGCCAATGCGCCCAACCCGGCGGGCGTGTCGATTTTGCGCGGTAGTTTTGAGCATAACGCCATCCACCCACTGGGCCTCTTGCTGGCCGCCTTACCGCCCACCTTGGTAGCGATACTGGCGTTCCGCGTTTTGTAACACGACTGCCTGCACCTGCAACGATAATGGCATCCTATGCAGATTCGATTTACCAAAATGCAAGGTGCAGGCAATGATTTTGTCGTGCTGGATGAAACCCAAGGCCGTTGGGGCCTGACACCCGCCCACTACCGGCTACTGGCCGACCGCCACTTTGGCATTGGGGCCGACCAAATCCTCACGGTACGGCCATCGCCGGGGCCGGGCATTGATTTTGAATACCTCATTCACAATGCCGATGGTGGCGAGGTAGAACAATGCGGCAATGGCGCGCGCTGCTTTGCCCGCTATGTGCATGAGCAAGGCTTGACCCATAAAGAGCGCATCCGCGTGCAAACCCGCGCTGGCATCATCGCGCCACGCCTCAACGCGGATGGTCGAGTGACGGTAGATATGGGCTACCCGGTGCTAGAGCCAGCCTTGGTGCCGTTTGATGCCAACGGCTTGCAAGCCACGCCACAAGGCCAAGGGCAACGCTGGCCGCTGGCGCTGGACAATGGCGTGCAAGTGGCCGTTACGGTGGTGTCGATGGGCAATCCCCATGCGGTGCAATTGGTAGAGGATATCAATACCGCCCCGGTAGCGCACACTGGCCCCTTGATAGAACAACACCCGCGTTTTCCGCAGCGCGTCAATGCGGGTTATATGCAGATAGTGGCGCGCAACCACATCCGTCTGCGCGTTTATGAGCGTGGCGCGGGCGAAACCCTGGCCTGCGGCACCGGGGCCTGTGCGGCCGTGGTGGCGGGTATCCAGCTGGGGCTGCTCGATAGTGCTGTGGAGGTAGATACCCGTGGCGGGCGTTTAAGCATTGCCTGGAGCGGCCAGCCCGCCGATGCCGTCTTTATGACCGGCCCTGCCACAACCGTTTTCCAAGGCCAGATAGAACTCCCAGACACTTTATGACCGCCCACGACCCTTCCGCCTTCATCGCCCCGATTACCGAAGAGGATATTGCCGACTACCTGTTGCAAACGCCAGGTTTTTTTGAGCGCCACGCCGAGCTGCTGACCAATGTGCAAATTATCAGCCCGCACGGTCACCGCGCTGTGAGTTTGCAAGAGCGCCAATCTGAGCGCCTGCGCGCCAAAATTACCGATTTAGAGCAGCGCATTTTAGAGATGGTCCACAACGGCCAGCAAAACATGTTGATTGACGAACGCCTGCACCAATGGGCCTGTGATTTGCAGCGCATTAGCCATCCCATGTCTTTGCCCGAAGCGGTAGTGCAAGGCATTCGGCGCCAGTTTGAAGTGCCCCAAGCCGCCATGCGACTCTGGAGTGTGGCTCCCCCCTATGCCAACGCCCCGTTTGCCCAAGGGGCCAGCAACGATGTGCGCGCTTTTGCCAGCTCTCTGACCATGCCGTTTTGCGGCCCCAACTTGGGTTTTGAACCGCTGGGCTGGCTGCGCGATGGCGATATGGTGCAATCGCTGGCGCTGCTGCCTTTGCGCGATGGCCCAATGGAGCGCGCTACCCCGGCCTTTGGCCTGCTGGTATTGGCCTCGGATGACCCGCACCGCTTTGAAGCCACGATGGGCACCGATTTTTTAACCCGTATTGCCGAAACCGCCAGCGCGGCCTTGTCACGTTTACGTTGATGTTTACGTTTACGCTGGTGCCTGCCACACCAAAGGCAAAGACAGCGTAAAACACGCACCAGAACCCAGCGTCGATTGCAGCGTCAGGGTACCGCCCAACAATTGCGCCAAGCCGCGCGATAGGCCCAAGCCCAAACCCGTGCCGCCATGATCGTAGCTGACGCGCTCGTTGCCTTGGCGAAAGCGTTCAAAAATGCGCTCGTGCAACTCGGGGGCAATGCCGGGGCCAGTATCGGTGACGTGCAGCAACAAGTGCTGACCGCTGCCATCGAGTTCTAGCCACAGCTCCACTTGGCCTTGTTCGGTAAATTTGATGGCATTCGACAGCAAATTGTTCAAAATCTGCTTCAGCTTAAGCTGGTCTGTCACGAGGCGTTCAGGTACTTCGGGGGCGATAGAGGTGGTCAATTGCAATGACTTGGACGAAGCGCTGATTTGAAACAGTGCCGTCACTTCATGCACCACCTCGTGCAGCAACACCGGCTCAGGATGCGTGGGCATGGCCTTGGCTTCAATGCGTGCCAAGTCCAAAATTTCGGTCAGTAGGCTGTTCAGGTGCGTGGCAGCATGGCTAATCAGCTCGGCTTGCTCTACCGTGGCCCGATCTTGGTTACGCATGGCAATGAGTTCTGAAAAGCCCTTGATGCTGGTCAGGGGTGTGCGTAATTCGTGCGACATAGCGGCCAAAAATTCGCTTTTGGCTTGGCTGGCCTGTTGGGCCAAAGCCTCGCTGGCCACCAAGGCTTGGTGGCTTTGCGCCAATTGGCGCACGCTGTTGCGAAACAAGGCCACAAAAGCCAGTACGCACAAGCTGGCCAAGATGGACATCAGCAGCAGCAAATTGCGGTTAGCCCGCCATTGGGTAAATGCTTGCTCTACGCTGGTGCCACTTAGCACCGTTAAGGGGTAATTGCCGACGCGGCTGTAGCCCACAATGCGCTCGACACCATCGCCACCTTGAACGACCAGCATCCCATCCATGTTTTCTAGTATCGCCAAGGCCAGTGCGGCTGATAACCGTTCACCCACGCCAGAACTCATGCCGTCAACCACACGCACCCGCACAATTTCGTCTAGCCCCGCCAGCGCCAACCCGGCCCCTGGGCTGAGTTGCACATTGCTGTACACATTGGATAAATGGATAGGATTGAGCGAGGCCACCACCACCCCTACGGTGCGTCCATCCAGCCCGACCACCTTGCGTGAGAGTTGAATCGTCCATTGCCCAGACACCCGCCCTTGCAATGGCCTGCTAATAAACAAACCATCCCACAGCTCGCGCGAAGTGGGGTCGGTATCACGCTCTTGCAAATGCACCCGGATATGCTCGCGGTCTTTGAGGCTGATGTTGCCGCTGCGCTTGCCATCGGGGTCTAGGTTGCTGCCTTGGAAATAGCCTTGGGCATCCACAAAGCCCAATTGCGTCATGATTTCTGGTACCAAGCCGGTTTCATTGGCAATTTGCAAATAATCTTGGGGTTTGGGCTTTTGTTCTGCGGCCACGGTTTGCAGGCGCAGCACCGCTTGGTCCATCGTTTCTAACACGCGCAAGGTATGCTCTTTCAGGGCGCGCGCCATGTTGATGTTTTGGCGCAGTTCAGCCTCTAGGGTGGACTGCCACTGCCAATACAACATGGTAAGCACGGTACCCCAGGCCACGACCAGCACCAGCACACTAAAACCATAGACGATGGCCACGTGTTGGCGCGGGCGATGCAGCTCCTTGAGCGCGGTAGAAGCTGGAGTATTCATCAAGGTGCGCGCTGCCAAAAAGTGGCTTAGCTGCCTAGCGATTTATCGTTGACCAAATCCGCAAACGTCATGCGCTTGGTGCTTACTTGCTGGCGCAAGGCCAGCAAGGCAGGGTGGTTGTCGATAAAACAATCCACGATGTCTGGATCAAACGCATGGCCGCGCTCATCACGCACCATCGCCAAGGCTTTTTCTTCGCTGAAGGCTTTGCGATAGACCCGGTCCATCGTCAGGGCATCGTAAAAATCGGCAACGGTGACAATGCGCCCCGACAGCGGGATGTCTTCGCCCGCCAAGCCCGAGGGGTAGCCTTGGCCATCCCAGCGCTCGTGGTGTGACAGGGCTATTTCGGAGGCCATTTGGAACAGCGCAATGCGCGATTTTCCCAAAATATCCGCCCCAATCGCCGGGTGCTGGTTCATGATTTGGCGCTCGGCAGGGTCGAGTTTGCCGGGTTTTTTGAGCACATTATCGGGGATACCAATTTTGCCGATGTCGTGCATGGGGGCGGCTTTGCGTAGCAGCGTGGCATAGGCGCGCGATTGCCCCAAATACAAAGCCAAAGCCTCGGCCAAAAAGCCAATGCGTATGATATGCACACCGGTATCGTCGTCTTTGTATTCTGCCGCCAACGCCAAGTGAAACAGCGCCTCGTGGTGGGCGCGCGCTACCTCTTGCAGGGCCTCGTTGCGCTCGTAGTACATGCGCCCCAGATCGGAAATGATTTTTTCCATCTGGTCTGCGGCGGCTGCATCAAACTGGGTAGCCTCTGCGGGACGCGCGGCTTTGGGCATCGGAATCAGCTTTCTAATTGATTGATAGTTTCGATCAATTTGAGCGGGCTAAAAGGTTTGAGCAGATAGGTATCGGCCCCAGCGGCCAAACCGGCCTCAATATCTTGGCTTTGACCACGGGCTGTGAGCAAAATAACATGCGGATGGTTTAAGTCAGGGTCATTTTTAACCAAACGGCACAGGCCCAAACCATCCATCGTGCCGGGCATCATGACATCAAGCAACAGCAAATCGGGACGCTGTTGGCGCGCTTGCAATAAACCCTCGTCTGCATTGGCGGCTTCGTGAATTTCATGGTCTTCAAACTCTAAAGTCATGCGGATCAGCCGCCGGATATCGGCATGGTCTTCGACAATCAATATGCGTTTGCCCATGATGTGGTTTTTCTGCAAGAAGCGACAGTAGTTAAGGGTGATTTTATCATATTTGTCATAAAACGACAAAAATGATAAAAATGATAGAATTTCGTATGCTGAACGCAGAGCAAATAACCTTGTTACCCGACCATTGCAGCACCCGAGACGTAGCGCGGGCGCTGGGTTTGGCGGTGCGCTCGGTGCGCTCGGTGCGCTCGGTGCAGCTGATGGTAGATCGGGGCGAGTTGCTGGCTTGGAAAACCCCCGGTGGCCATCGGCGCATTGCACGGGCATCGGTGCAACAGTGGTTAGCGCGCAGCCAAGCTGACCATGCTGCGCCCACAGTGGTGCCCAAGGCAGCCGCAGCAGTCAGTGTACCGGTGGCCCGTGGTTTGCGGGTGTTGCTGATTGAGGATTCACGGCATATCCAAAATTTGGTTCGGTGCTTATTGCAGCACTATTTTCCTCAAATAGAGCTGTACGTGGCGGATGATGCCATTGTGGGCTTGGTCATGGCAGGGCAATTGCAGCCCCAAGTGCTGCTGGTCGATATTGTGTGTTACCGGGGATAGATGGCAGCACCTTGGTGCGGCGCTGGCAGGCGCAGCCGCCCTTGATAGGCAGCCAGTTGGTGGTTCTGACGGGCTTAGATGCCGAGCAACGCGCTGCCCATGCCTTGGCTTTGGCCGGGGTGCCCGTGGTATATAAGCCACAATTGGTGCAACAACTGCCCACGGTGTTGGTGGCTTGTTTGCAAGCTGCTGGCGCTGCTGGGTAATCAGGGCAAATTCGGGGGGCCGTAAGAATCAATGGCCCCATCGTTCAATCCCTTCCGCGCTACAATCTAAAACCATGCTTGTTGCCGCCCGCCAGTTTCTGCTAAACCATCCCTCCGCTACCCCTGCGGGTGGGGCTGTGCGCGCAACCATAAGCAAAACCACAACGATTAAGGGCTGATTAAGCTCTGGCATCGTCGTGCGCCCTTCCTGGCCAGACGAGCCGGGCAAAACAGCCTAATCTGGCACTGTTTTTATCAAAAAGGGCGTTAAAAATGAGCAAAAAATTAGTAGGTTTGGTCGGCTGGCGCGGTATGGTCGGCTCGGTGTTGATGGACCGTATGCAGGCCGAGGGCGACTTTGACCTGATTGATTCCATCTTCTTCTCTACCTCCAACGCCGGTGGCAAGGCCCCCGCGCAAGCACAGGCACACAACACGCTGCAAGATGCCAACGACATCACCGCGCTGGCCCAGTGTGACATCATCATCACCTGCCAAGGCGGCGATTACACCAAAGAGGTGTTCCCTAAGCTGCGCGCTTCGGGCTGGCAAGGCCACTGGATTGATGCCGCCTCGTCGCTGCGGATGGAGCAAGATGCCGTCATCGTGCTGGACCCGGTCAACGACAACGTGATTCAAAAAGCGCTGGCCGCCGGTGGCAAGAACTGGATTGGTGGCAATTGCACCAACTCTATCTTGCTGATGGGCTTGGGTGGGCTGTTCAAGGCCGATTTGGTCGAGTGGGTCAGCTCCATGACCTACCAAGCCGCATCGGGTGGCGGGGCCAACCACATGCGCGAGTTGCTCAAGGGCATGGGCGTAGTCCATGCGGCGGTGGCCGATGAGTTGGCCACTCCCGCTTCGGCCATTTTGGACATTGACCGCAAAGTGGCCAAGACCATCCGCGAAGACGTGCCGACTGAGTTCTTTGGTGCCCCGCTGGCTGGTGGTCTGATTCCGTGGATTGATGTGCAACTGCCCAATGGCCAATCGAAAGAAGAATGGAAGGGCCAAGCCGAGGTCAACAAGATTTTGGGCACCGAAGCCACCATCCCAGTCGATGGCCTGTGCGTGCGCATCGGTGCCATGCGCTGCCATAGCTTGGCCCTGACGCTCAAGCTCAAAAAAGACCTGCCCTTGGCAGAGATTGAAGCCCTCATCCAAGGCGGCAACCCTTGGGTGAAGTGGGTGCCGAACGACCGCGCCATCACGGTGCAAGAACTCACCCCGGCTTCTATCACTGGCGGCCTGCAAGTGGGCGTGGGCCGGGTGCGTAAGCTCAACATGGGGCCAGAGTACCTGTCGGCCTTTGTGATTGGGGACCAATTGCTCTGGGGTGCGGCCGAACCGCTGCGCCGCATGTTGCGTATTTTGTTGGCTGCTTAATCAGCCGATAACGCCCAGCAACCGGGTGTTGTGCTTAGAAACACCCGGTTACCTCTCGTTGTCAGAAGACAACACACCAAGGAACGGTAAGCTGTAATTGTGCAAGCAGTAGCCGGGCAAGGCCTTGCTTGCCTTGTCAGGCCAGGGCATTGCTGCTATGGTGTTTTGCTACTTCTCCAAGCCGGAGCAAGCGCCGGGTTTCTTCTCTACAGGCCGCTTGACCGGGCCTTTTTTTTCTTATCTTTGATAGCAACCATGCATCGTTGGAAATACTCTGCGCTGGCAGGAGCGGTCGTGGCGACCCTTGGCCTGTACGCCGCTGACGCTTCGGCACTGGCCCTAGGACAAATCACGGTGCAGTCTGCTCTGGGTGAGCCTTTGCGCGCCGAGATCGAACTGCCCCAAATCAGTGCCGCCGAGGCTGATACCTTGCGCGTCAGCCCTGCTGCCCCGGAAATTTTCCGCAGCCAAGGAATGGAATACTCCTCCGTGATTCCACAAATGCGCGTGCGGCTAGACCGGCGTGCCAATGGCCGCATGGTGTTGCAAATCGCCAGCGACCGGCCTGTGAATGACCCATTTCTTGACTTGGTGATTGATGCCTCATGGGGTACCGGGCGCATCACGCGCAGTTACACCATGCTGTTTGACCCACCCGCCCTGCGTCGGCCCCCGGTGGCTTTGGCAGCGGCCCCGCAAATTACCCCAACGCCTCTGCCAACACCGGCACCGATTCCAACACCGGTAGAGGTGGTAGAGCCGCAGCGCCCCACAGAAGCGCCAGCCCCAGCAGCCGAAACCCAGAAACCAGCCCCCACGCCTGCACCAGCACCAGCAGCCACGCGGGCTATCCCAGCAGAGCCGCCTCCTGCCCCGGAGCCTGCACCAGCACCCGTACCCGTACCAGCCCCAGACAATGCACAAAGCGTACAAGTGCGCTTGGGCGATACCGCTGGCCGCATTGCCGAAAGCCGCCGTGCTGCGGGTGTATCGCTAGACCAAATGCTGGTCGCCTTGCTACGTGCCAACCCCGAAGCCTTTGCCGCTGGCAACGTACACCGCTTGAAAGCCGGTGCAGTGCTAGAAGTGCCCAACGCCGAGCAAGCCCAGTCCGTGCCGGTGGCCCAAGCGCGCCAAATCATGGCGGCACAAAGCCGAGACTTCAATGAATTCCGCCGCCGTTTGGCAGCCACCGCCCCGGCGGTGCAAATTGAGGCCGCCGACCGTTCGGCCAAAGGCACGGTACAAACGCGCGTCGAAGACAAACGCCCCACCAGTGCCGCCCCCGATAAGCTCACCTTGTCCAAGGGAGCCATGACCGGGCAAAAAGCCACGCCCGAAGAACAACTGGCGCAAAGCAAACAAAAGAACGAAGCCAACACCCGCGCCCAAGAACTGGCGAAGAACATTGAAGACCTCAATAAGCTCAATGCCAGCGTAACCGCCCCCGTGTTGGCCCCCAAGCCAGCACCCGCCCCAGAACCAGCACCCACGCCAGCGCCAGCGCCAGCACCGGCCCCCACGCCAGCTCCAGAGCCTGCACCAGCACCCGCTCCGGCTCCAGAAGTCGCCTCTACCGATGCTCCTGCGGTTGCACCCGCCCCTGCACCGGTGTTGGCGACAGAGCCAGCGCCAGCCCCAGCAGAGCCTGTATCTGCTCCAGCACCGGCCCCAGCGCCTGCGCCCACACCGGCCCCAGCGCCCGAAGAACCCAGCTTCGTCAGTGGCCTGCTAGAAGACCCGATACTGCCCTTAGCTGGCGGCGGCTTGCTTGCGCTGCTGGCTGGTTATGGGGGTTATCTGGCCTACCTGCGGCGCAAGAAGGCCAAAGAATCGGTGGATAGCTCGTTCAGTGAAAGCCGCTTGCCGTCCGATTCTGTGTTTAACACCAGCGGCGGCCAGCAAGTCGATACCAGCAATGCGGCTGAATCCACCACTGGTTCCTCTTCCATGTCGTATGGTTCCAGCCAATTGGACCCGGGCGGTGATGTAGACCCCGTGGCCGAGGCCGATGTCTATCTGGCCTATGGCCGTGACTTGCAAGCTGAAGAAATCCTCAAAGAAGCCCTGCGCCATACCCCCGAGCGTGTCGCCATCCACACCAAATTGGGCGAAATCTACGCCAAGCGCCAAGACCGCAAGGGCTTGGAAGCGGTGGCCGCTGATGTTTACAAACTCACCCAAGGCCAAGGCCCCGACTGGAACCGTATCGTCGATTTGGGCCGTGAAGTCGATCCTAGCAATCCCATGTACCAGCCCGGTGGCCCGACCCGCCCTGCCGGTCTAAGCGCCGGTGCCGCTGGGGCTGTTGGGGCCGCTGCGGCAGCTGCCGCCAGCACCGGCTTTGCCAGCACCCAAGGTGACCTCAACACCGGTGCCGGACAGTTGCCGCCCGAGTTGGATTTTGACCTCGATTTAGAGCTGCACGATACCCCGGCCGAAGATGCCGCTGCCGACCCCGGTGGTTTTGCGGCCGCCATTGCCTCGGCCACCGAGATGCCCGAGCTGGCCATGCCGGTACTCGATACCGGCCCCATTTCGCCACCACCGCCTGCACCTACCCCAGCCCCAGAGCAAACGCCCGAGCCTGCCCCCGACATGAGCCTGTCTTGGGACGTGCCCGATTTACCAGTGGTGCAGCCTCCCCAGCCCGCCGCCGCCGCACCAGCCGCCGGTTTGCCGTCCATTGATGCGCCCGCTACGCCGGTAATGGCCGATTTGGAGTTCTCGCTGGACATGCCCTCGGAGCAAGCCAGCGCAGAACCCAGCGCGGCCCCTTTGCCCGAGTTGGAAGTCACTACCGCCCCAGCTACTGATTCGCAGCTGATGGACTTCGACTTTGGCGCGCTGTCCATCGACCCACCGGCCGCTGCACCCGCAGTCAACGAGGCGGTGGCCGCGCTAGAGCAAGATGGCCCGTTTGAAGGTCAGTCCGAAGACCCACTCGAAACCAAACTGGCTTTGGCGCAAGAGTTCAACGCCATTGGTGACAGCGATGGCGCACGCACCCTGATTGAAGAGGTCATCGCCGAATCTTCGGGTGCCCTCAAAGCCAAGGCGCAAGCCATGTTGTCGGAGCTGGCCTGAGTTGGTAGCCGGTATGCGTGTCGCCTTGGGGGTGAGCTACAACGGCCAAGCCTACCAAGGCTGGCAAAGCCAACCCTCGGGCCAAACCGTACAAGACCGGCTAGAAGCGGCCCTGAGCCGCTTTGCCACCCAACCCGTGCATACTTTGTGTGCCGGTCGCACCGATGCGGGCGTGCATGGGCTGATGCAGGTGGTGCATTTCGATGCCCCAGTGCAGCGGTCTATGGCCTCTTGGGTGCGCGGTAGCAATGCCTTTTTGCCGCCCGATATTGCAGTGCAATGGGCGCAGGCCGTGCCCGATGGCTTCCATGCACGCGCCAGTGCCACAGCGCGGCGCTACGCTTATGTGCTGTTGCAATCGCCGGTGCGTCCCAGTGTAGAGGCCGGGCGCGTGGGCTGGGTTTTTCAGGCGCTGGATGGCGAGGCCATGCGCGCAGCCGCCGCCCAACTGCTGGGGGAACACGATTTCACCTCGTTTCGGGCGGCAGCTTGTCAGGCTTTGTCGCCCATTAAAACCATGCAGCGCATCGACATCACCCAACGCGCGATGCAGGCAGGCCAAACGGGCATGGCGATTCCAGTCTGCTATTGGCGTTTTGAGTTCGAGGCCAACGCTTTTTTGCACCACATGATTCGCAACATCATGGGTTGCTTGGTGGCCGTGGGGCGTGGTAGCCGCTCAGCCAGTTGGATGGGCGAGGTGCTGCAAGCGCGCTCACGCCAAGTAGCCGCCCCTACCTTTGCACCCGATGGTTTGTATTTTTTGGGGCCAGTGTATGACCCGGCTTGGGGCTTGCCCGAGCGCACCCCGGCTTTTGATTGGCTCCCCTGATTTGGAGCGCTTGCATGAGTTTGTCTTCCTCTTTGCGCGGGCTACACCGCACCCGCATCAAAATTTGTGGCCTAACACGCGAGTCAGATGTCGATGCC
This sequence comes from Giesbergeria sp., assembly GCF_028686475.1. Classification (GTDB taxonomy): domain Bacteria; phylum Pseudomonadota; class Gammaproteobacteria; order Burkholderiales; family Burkholderiaceae_C; genus Simplicispira. Next base: position 29,403 of record NZ_JAQUCA010000028.1, read on the forward strand.
GCCGTGGCGGCGGGCGTGGATGCCATCGGCTTTGTGCTGTATGCGCCCAGCCCACGCGCCGTGAGCGTGCAACGCGCGGCTGAACTGGCCCGGCGCTTGCCTGCCTTTGTCACGCCCGTGCTGTTGTTCGTCAATGAGTCCGCCGCGCAGGTACAAGCGGCTTGCGCCCACATCGGCAACGCCTTGTGCCAATTTCATGGCGATGAATCCTTGGCGGATTGCTTGGCGGCCACCAACCACGGGGCGCGTCCGTTTGTGCGCGCCGCCAGAATACCCTTAGGCGCAGGGGCGGCACAGTTTGACCTCGTAAAATACGCCGCTTCCTATTCTCCAGCGCAGGCCATTTTGCTCGATGCCCATGTAGAGGGCTACGGCGGTGGCGGCCAGGCATTCCATTGGTCACTCCTTCCTCCAAGCGTCAACGCTCACCTCGTCTTGTCTGGTGGGCTTACACCTGCAAACGTGGGCGATGGCATCCTGCAAGTGCGCCCGCGTTGCAAAACGCTGGCGGTTGATGTCAGCTCCGGCGTTGAACAAGATGGCCCCGATGGCAAACCCCTGCGCGGCCTAAAAGACGCTGAAAAAATCCATCGCTTTGTGGCTGCCGTGCGTGCAGCCGATGCCCAACTTGCAAATACCTCTCATGGCTTCCTACCAATACCCTGATGCTTCTGGCCACTTTGGCCGTTACGGCGGCAGTTTTGCCAGCGAAACCCTGACCTTTGCGCTACAAGAACTGCGCGAGGCTTACGCCCGCTACCAACACGACCCCCAATTTGTGGCCGAATTCAATTATGAGTTGGCCCACTTTGTCGGGCGGCCCTCACCGGTGTACCACGCCGCGCGCACCAGCCGCGAAATGGGTGGCGCGCAAATTTTCCTCAAGCGTGAAGACTTGAACCACACCGGCGCGCACAAAATCAACAACGTGATTGGCCAAGCCATGCTGGCCAAGCGCATGGGCAAGCCGCGCATCATTGCTGAGACCGGCGCTGGCCAACATGGTGTTGCCACGGCCACCATCTGCGCCCGCTATGGCCTAGAGTGCATCATCTACATGGGGGCCGAGGATGTTAAACGCCAAAGCCCCAATGTGTTCCGCATGAAGCTGCTGGGTGCAACGGTAGTGCCAGTAGAGTCGGGCAGTAAAACCCTGAAAGATGCGCTCAACGAAGCCATGCGCGACTGGGTGGCCAATGTGGACAACACCTTCTACATCATTGGCACCGTGGCCGGGCCACATCCCTACCCGATGATGGTGCGCGACTTCCAAAGCGTGATTGGCACCGAATGCCTGACGCAAATGCCCGCCATGCTGGCCGAGCAAAAAATGGCCAATCAGCAGCCCGATGTGGTGGTGGCCTGTGTGGGCGGTGGCAGCAATGCAATGGGCATCTTCTACCCCTATATCCCTTACGAAAAAACACGCCTGATTGGTGTAGAAGCCGCCGGTGAGGGGCTGGATACGGCCAAGCATTCGGCCTCGCTGCAAAAAGGCAGCTCTGGCGTGCTGCACGGCAACCGTACCTTCATTTTGCAAGACAATAACGGCCAAATTATGGAAACGCACAGCATCAGCGCTGGCTTGGATTACCCCGGTGTGGGGCCAGAACATGCGTGGCTGCAAGAGCTGGGCCGGGCCGAGTATGTGGGCATCACCGACAAAGAGGCGCTGGCCGCCTTCCATTACCTGTGCCGCACCGAAGGCATTATTCCGGCCTTAGAGTCTAGCCATGCCTTTGCCTACGCCATGAAGCTGGCCAAAACCATGCGCCCCGACCAATCTATTTTGGTCAACCTGTCGGGCCGGGGCGATAAAGACATCGGCACGGTGGCCGATTTGTCGGGAGAAGATTTTTACGACCGCCCCTCCATGCGCGGCCTGAGCGTCAAGGGCGGAGAAAGCAACAAGCCATGAGCCGTATCCAAACCACGTTTGAACAATTGCAAGCCAAGGGCCGTAAAGCCCTGATTCCCTACGTTACCGCAGGTTTTCCGTTTGCCGATATTACCCCGGCGCTGATGCACGCGATGGTCGATTCTGGGGCCGACATCATCGAGTTAGGCGTTCCCTTCTCTGACCCGATGGCCGATGGCCCGGTGATTCAAAAAGCGGGCGAAAAAGCCCTGTCACTCGGCATCGGCATGGTGCAGGTATTGGGCCATGTGCGCGAGTTTCGCAAGCGCAACCGCACCACGCCGGTGGTGTTGATGGGCTACGCCAACCCGGTAGAGCGCTATGACCAGCTGCACGGCGAAGGCGCTTTTGTGCGCGATGCGGCGGCGGCAGGTGTGGATGGTGTCCTCATCGTTGATTACCCGCCCGAAGAGTGCGAAGAGTTTGCCGCGCAACTGCGTGCCAATGGCATGGATTTGATTTTCTTGCTGGCCCCCACCTCTACCCCCGAGCGCATGGCCCAAGTGGCGCGCGTGGCCAGCGGTTATGTGTATTACGTCTCGCTCAAGGGCGTGACGGGTTCGGCGGCACTGGATACTTCGGCAGTAGAAGAAATGCTGCCGCGCATTCGCGAGCATGTCAAAATTCCGGTGGGCGTGGGCTTTGGCATTCGTGATGCGGCCAGCGCCCAAGCCGTGGGCCGGGTGGCCGATGCGGTGGTGATTGGTACGCGCATCATCCAATTGCTAGAAAACCAACCCTACGAAAAAGTGGTGCCCCTCATCATTGACTTTATGCGTGGTATTCGCAAAGCCCTTGACGCTTAAACCCCAGGAAGCAATCCATGTCTTGGCTAGAAAAACTCCTGCCCTCGCGCATCCAGCCTACCAACCCGACCGAGCGCCGCCAAATGCCCGAAGGGCTGTGGATTAAGTGCCCCAGCTGCGATGCGGTGTTGTACAAAACCGATTTAGAGCATAACCAATGCGTTTGCCCGCAGTGCAAGCACCACCATCGCATTGGTGCGCGCGCCCGACTGGATGCCTTTTTGGACCCCGAAGGCCGCTATGAAATCGGCCAAGAAGTCATCCCAGTGGATGCACTCAAGTTCAAAGACAGCCGCAAATACCCCGAACGCCTGAAAGAAGCCCTAGAAAGCACTGGCGAAACCGATGCCTTGGTGGTGTTTGGTGGTGCGGTGCAAAGCATTAACGTGGTAGTGGCCTGCTTTGAATTTGAGTTCATGGGGGGCAGCATGGGCAGCGTGGTGGGCGAGCGCTTTGTGCGTGGCGTTGAAACCGCGATTGAGCAAAAAGTGCCGTTTATCTGCTTTACCGCTACCGGCGGCGCCCGGATGCAAGAGGGCTTGCTGTCGCTGATGCAAATGGCTAAAACCAATGCAGCCCTGACCCGCTTGGCGAAAAAAGGCTTGCCCTATATCAGCGTCCTCACCGACCCCACCATGGGGGGCGTGAGTGCTGGCTTTGCCTTTGTGGGTGATTTGGTGATTGCCGAACCCAAAGCACTGATTGGTTTTGCTGGCCCGCGTGTGATCGAGTCCACCGTGCGCGTGACGCTGCCCGAAGGATTTCAGCGAGCCGAGTTTTTGCTAGAAAAAGGCGCGGTTGATTTGATTTGCGACCGCCGCGACTTGCGCGCCACCATTGCCAACAGTTTGGCGATGTTGCAACGCTTGCCCGCCGATGCCGTGGCCTAACACCGAGGCCACAGTACGGCTCTAGCGCCAGCCCCAACCCCAAAAACCCCGCCTGCTGCGCCACGAAGCGCGTGCCAGCGGTTGCTTTTAGCGGTTGGGGGCTTGTCGCCACGGCTTGTGCAGCAGCACATAGGCCAAACCACCAATCACCACCCCCCAAAAGGCCGAACCCAAACCCCAGAGCGTCATGCCCGAGGCCGTGGCTAAAAAAGTGATGGGTGGTGGTAAAATTTCAAATGTTTTCAATTTTTTTGTTTTTAAAATTATTAACTTCTAAATAAAAGATTTAAATTATACTTTCGTATAAAAAGATGAGTGACAAGGTTGTGAAATTCATCGGATTT
>NZ_JAQUCA010000029.1 GCF_028686475.1 Giesbergeria sp.
TTTCCACTCATGGAGTGACCATTTTTTACAAGATTGTCACTTTTGCATGAACGACAGAGATAAACAATTTTTTCTTCAATCATTAAATTTCTTAAAATAATTAATCATTGGTAATTTTACCACTACCGAAAAACTAAGCAAACAAAAAGCCAAACAATTGTTTGAAAGCGGCGACATCGCCCAAGTAGAAGTGGGCACTTTTGCTGGCTTGGCCTACATCCATGCCTATTTGTTTGGCGCGGTGTATGAATTTGCTGGCAAAGTGCGGGATGTCAACTTGGCCAAGGGAAACTTTCGCTTTGCCCCGGTGATGTATTTGCAGCAATCATTAGCGCATATTAGCGCCATGCCACAACAAAATTTTGACCAAATTATTGAAAAATACGTAGAAATGAACGTCGCCCACCCATTTCGCGAAGGCAATGGGCGTGCCACCCGCATTTGGCTAGACTTGATATTGAAAAAAGAAATTCAGCAGGTGATTGACTGGAATGCAGTGGACAAAGCCGAGTATTTATCCGCAATGGAGCGCAGCGTGGTCAAAGATTTAGAAATTAAACACCTGCTCAAACATGCCCTGACCGACCAAATCAACGACCGCGCACTGTATATGAAAGGCATCGACGTAAGCTATTACTACGAAGGTTATAGTGAATACCGCGTTGAGGATTTATAACATGACCGACCAAAACCAAAAACAACTGGGCAACACCCTTTGGGCGATTGCCGACCAACTGCGCGGCGCAATGGATGCGGACGATTTCCGCGATTACATGTTGTCCTTCCTGTTTCTGCGCTACCTGTCAGACAACTACGAAACCGCCGCCAAGAAACAATTGGTGCGCGATTATCCCGTTGTGGATGCCGACAGCCGCGAAGTGCCGCTGGCGCAGTGGTACGCCCAGAACGTCGATGATATTCCAGCGTTTGAGAAGCAAATGCGGCGCAAAGTGCATTATGTGATTCAGCCCGCGCACCTGTGGCCCAGCATTGCCAATTTGGCCCGCACGCAAAGCCTAGATTTGCTGTTCACCTTGCAAACCGGCTTCAAATATATTGAGACCGAATCTTTTGCCAGCACCTTTGCCGGGCTATTTTCTGAGATTGACCTGAGTTCGCCCAAGCTGGGCAAAACCTACACCGACCGCAACGCCAAACTTTGCACCATTATCCAGAAAATAGCCGAAGGGCTGGCCGATTTTTCTACCGATATAGATGCACTGGGCGATGCTTATGAATACCTGATTGGCCAGTTTGCCGCTGGCTCGGGCAAAAAGGCAGGCGAGTTTTACACCCCGCAGCAAATGTCGGACATTCTCTCGGCCATTGTGACGCTGGACAGCCAAGAACCCAAAACTGGGGCCAAGCAGCGGCTAGGGAATGTGCTGGATTTTGCCTGCGGCTCTGGCTCGCTGCTGCTGAACGTTCGCAAAAAGGTAAACCAAGCGGGTGGCAGCATCGGCAAAATTTTTGGCCAAGAAAAAAACATTACCACCTACAACCTCGCGCGCATGAACATGCTGCTGCACGGGGTGAAAGATACCGAGTTTGACATCTTTCACGGCGATACCCTGCTGAACGAATGGGATATGCTGCGCGAGCAAAATCCGGCCAAGAAGCCCAGCTTTGATGCGATTGTGGCCAATCCGCCCTTCAGTTACCGCTGGGAGCCTACCGATGCGCTGGCCGATGATGTGCGCTTTAAAAGCCACGGCCTAGCGCCCAAATCGGCCGCTGATTTTGCTTTTCTGCTGCACGGTTTTCACTTCCTGAAAGATGAAGGCGTGATGGCGATTATTTTGCCGCACGGTGTGCTGTTCCGGGGCGGTGCTGAGGAGCGCATCCGCACCAAGCTGCTCAAAGACGGCCACATCGACACGGTGATTGGGCTGCCTGCCAATCTTTTTTACTCGACTGGCATCCCGGTGTGCATTTTGGTGCTAAAAAAGTGCAAAAAGCCCGACGATGTGCTGTTTATCAACGCAGCAGAACACTTCAACAAAGGCAAACGCCAAAACCAACTAAGCGAGGCGCACATTGCCAAAATCATTGCTGCCTACCAACACCGTACCGAAGAGCCGCGCTACTCGCGCCGGGTGGAGATGGCCGAGATTGAGAAAAATGACTTTAACCTGAATATCTCGCGCTACATCAGCACAGCAGTGGGCGAACCTGAGATTGATTTGCAGGCCACCCATGCCCAACTGCTGGCACTAGCGCAGAACATTCAGCAGGCGCGGGAGCAACACAATGCCTTCCTGCACCAATTGGGCCTGCCCGCCTTGCCATGAAGCCTTGCCATGAGCACCACCGCTGACCTGGTTGCCGCCCTCAAGCACGAACTCAAAGCCGCTGGCCTGACCTATGCCGATGTAGCGCAAGCGCTAGGCATGGCCGAATCCAGCGTCAAGCGCATGTTGGCCAAGGGCGAGATGCCCTTGGCGCGGCTCGATGTCATCTGCCGGATACTCAAAATAGATTTTGCCGACTTGGCCCAACGCATGTTAGAGGCCCAGCCGCTGCTAAGCCAACTCAGCCAAGCGCAAGAACAGGCCGTGGTGGCCGACCGCATTTTGTTGCTGGTGGCCATTTGCGTGCTAAGCCAATGGACGTTGGAACACATCGTCAGCCATTACCGCGTGACCGAGGCCCAAACCATTGCCGCACTGGCCCAGTTAGACCGTATCGGCATTATTGAACTGCGCCCGCTGAACCGCTACCGCCTGAAATTGGCCAAAACCTTCCGCTGGCGGCCCCACGGCCCGGTGATGCAATACTTTCGAGAACATGCGCTGCTGGAGTATTTTGGCGGTGCTTTTGACGGCCCCGGCGAGGGGCTGCTGCTGGTGCATGGCAGCGTCAGTCGGGCGCAGGCTCCGGCGTTTATGGAGCGCTTACAGCGCGTAGCACACGATTTTGCCCAGCAGCATCTGGCCGACCAAAAGTTGCCCGAGGCCGAGCGCGAAGGCTACACCCTGCTGCTGGCAGCGCGGCGCTGGGAGTTTGCTGCCTTTGCGGCCATGCGCCGTATAAACCCTAGCTAGGCAAGCCTGCACTGCACTCGGGTTCTTCGGGTACGATGGCAAGCCTAGGTATAGTTACAAACAGTGGCGTGTCGATGTCCGATGCCCCGCACTCCCCTTTATAAGGATTACCCATGTTTCCTGAGTACCGCGAACTCATCACCCAACTCAAGCACGTTGACCACCACTTCACCCGCCTGTTTGACGAGCATAACGACCTCGATCACAAAATCAAGGCGATGGAAGCGCGCACCATTCCCGGCACCGACCTCGAAATCGAAGTGCTGAAAAAAGAAAAGCTGCACCTCAAGGACCAGCTGTATGTGATTTTGCAAAAGAAAGCCGCTGAACGCGACACTGAACAAGCCTAAGCCGCCCCAGCCAGCACCCTGACCACCAGCAGGTGCTGGTTTTATGGCCGCAAGCTAACAAGCGCAACAAGCTGTTGCGCTTTTTTTGTGCCTGTTTGCTGCTGGGTTAATCTGCTGCTGGGTCAATCGGTGGCTTCATCATTAGTTTTTGGTGCCAGCAACACCGCCAGCACAGCGCTGTAACCATACAGCTGTTGGCCTGCAATTTCGCCACCGGCAAAAAAGCCGACCAAAGGCACATCGCCCAAGGCATGGCGCAGCCATTGCAGTTCAGCCCCCGGCGCGCCAAAATGGTTGCTACCACGCCCCGAGCAGCTGATATAGATGGCCGCCACCATTTGCTGGGGCAGCAAAGCCGCATCGTCCCGCTCTACCACCGGCAGCAACTCTAGCGCATCGGGGGCCAGCTCTTCGCGCAGTTCGGCACAAATACGCACCAAATCGGCGCGTGCGGCAGCGTGGTGGCGCTGGCAAAAATGCAGGCCCATGCCCACGGCCACTTCATCGGCCAAGGCCACGCCCCGACGGCTACCATCTAAACCAATAATATGGCGCACGCGCACATCAGCGCCCAAAGTGCCGGGGTGCTGCACCAACGGTGCTGTGTGGTAAGCCTCGGGAATATCAATCAGCCCGGCCAGCACGCCACGCACGCGCTCTACCGCTTGGTGGGGGTCAGCCTGCAAGGAGACTCCTAGCGTATGCAGCAACACGTCCAAAGCGGGTTGGCCGTCCAGCTCTAGCACGACGTTGTCTTGGGCAGCGGTGATGCAGTAGCGCAGCCCCACCGGCTGGCAACCTTGCGTTAGGCGCGAGACCCAATGTAAGCCCGCACCCCAAGCCACCCCCGACAAGCCGCCCGAAAAAACACCACTGACCCCGCCCTGCCCAGCAACGGTGCCGGTGCTGCTCACGGCCAATTGCACGCTGGCCCCTCGGCTGGCGGCCAGACCACCAAACACGGCTCCGCTGCTGGTGCGTTGGGCGACTTCGGCAATCAAACTGGGTAAATCTGGGGTGCGACCTTCGGCGTGTAGCAGCGCAGTGTGGGCCGTAAAACCGGGCTGGCCGGTGCGCGGCAAAGGGGTAACACCCGAAAAAATACGGTATTGGTCGGTGGGCAGCTCCAGCAACATCACGGCCAAGGCTGGCTCGTCAAAATACTCTGCGCCGCTGGCACACACGCCAATGCCCACGGTGCCGCTCCAATCGGTGACGGTGGGCAATTCGGCGGCAAAAAAATCCAAGATGGCTTGCGCCTCTGTGGCGTAGTGGTCAGTGAGGTAGAGCAGGCCCAAATTGGGCGTATCGGCATAAGCGGGCAAGGCCATGTAGCCGCGCAATTGCGCCAAGGCCAAGGCCGCTGCCATGCGCCATTGGGGGTGCGTGGCATGGCCAGTGGGACAGCGCTTCATGCGGCTTAACGGGCTGCTTTGGTGCGGCGCACCGGCGGTTTGCGCGACTCGGGGTCGGCTTCGGCATCAGCAGCGCCAGCAGCGGCTTCATCAGTGGCCTCTGGGGCTGGACTGGGGGCTGCTTTGCGTGCGGTGGTGGTTTTTTTGGCCGGGGCAGTGGCTTGGCTGGCGGCCTGGCTGGCCACTTGCTGGGCGGCTACACCGGCAGCGGTGGCTGCCGTGGCAGCTTGCAAGGTGGCCTCTTGTACGGTTTGCACGCCTTTGGCGGCGATGTCGGTGGCGGTTTTGAAGGCTTCAGCGGCCAAATCGGTGGCTCCGGCTTTGCTGGCCTCGGTCATGGCGGTGGCAGCAATTTGTTGGAATTGCTGGGTTAAGGCCCCCCACCATTGCATCGGGTCAATCACGCCGGGGGCTGGGCTGGCTTCTGCGGCAGCGGCTGGCGCTGGGGCTGGCGCAGCGGCTGGGGCAGATTTTTTGCTGCTGGCCGGGGCTTCGGGGGTTTTGATGGTGAAGGCATTGGCCATGTCGGTCATGCTGAAATTCATGCCCTTGAGCGTGGCCAGCGTCATTTTTTGCACTTCTAGCGCTTGGATGGTGGCGCTCAGGGCGCGCGAATTTTGTTCTAGCCAAAATTGCACCGATTTGAGTTCGCTGATGCGCTTTTCTAGCTCCTCCACGCTCACGGTGGGGGTCACCCAGCTGGACATATTGGGCATTTGCGGCAGGCTGTTGGTAGCGCCTTGGGTCAGGTTTTGCAAAAAATCAAAGCCGGGCAAAAAATTGCCGAAACCGAAAGAATGGTTATCGCTCATGGACACTCCGCTGGGTGGTGGATTTAGGAAACAAGTTGCAGCTTAACCCAAGGCATGGGCATTTTTAGTGGCGCATGGCACCGTGGCCAGCGCCATGCCCGGCCATAGCACCGGGCATCTTGGCACTGACGGGCACTTGCAACGCCAACTGCGACTGCGCGCCTTGGGCATCTTGGAACACCAAGGTCAGGGGCACTTGCGTGCCTTGGGCCAGCGGTGCTTTCAAGTCCATCAGCATGACATGGTAGCCGCCGGGTTGGAGTTCTACCGCTTGGCCAGCGGGTAAATCGAGTCCGGCAATGGCACGCATTTTCATGACATCGCCTTCCATTTTCATTTCATGGATTTCGGTCACACCGGCGGCGGCAGACTCGGCGCGCACCAAACGGCTGGCGCTGCTGGCGGTCAGGCGCATAAAAGCACCGGTGGCTTTTTGGCCCACGACTGTGGCGCGCACCCAAGCATTGTCCGCCTGCACTGGGGCGGCTACGGTTTGGGCCGATACAGCACCCGCCCATAGGGCAGCGCTGAACAACAAGGGGCAAGCAAGGCGTGATAACAACATGGCTCTATCCATCCTCTACCGCAGGGCGGCAAATACGTAAGCCGCCATTTTGGCGCAGAAAAAAGTACCGTCCCACGATACCCCCACGCCCACCAGACAACACTGGCTGCAAAAAGTCCAGACAAGCGCGCCGGTTTGTCGCACCATAGCTGCCATGTTCAAGCTGTTTGGCGGAGAATTTACATGGCCCCCACCCCTTCCCCCCTCCCTTCGGTACAACGCGATTCGCGCGCTTGGCAATGGCAGGTTTGGATTTCCTTTGGCATTGCGGTTTTTTTATGCACCGTCGGTTTGGCCTATTTGCCCGGCGAGCCATTAGAGCAAGCCTTTATGGTGATGGGCTATATCTTTTGCCTGAGTGCGGTGTTTGGCCTGTCCAAATTTATCCGCGACAACCAAAACCCACGCCGGGGTGGCGCTGCCGATACGCCGCTGTGGCGTTTTGTCGTCTGGGGCGGTTTTGCCGTGGCCATGCTACTGACGGGCTGGGGCCTGCTGGGTATGGATATTCATCCCAATTACAAGGCGTTTTTGGGCGTGAGCTGGCTCTATCTGATTACCACGGCCTTTACCTTGGCCAAGATGCTGCGCGACGATTACGAAGCCCAACGGCGCGAAGGCTTCCATGTGGACAGCGGATTGGAAGATTGATTTTTTTCAGGAACGCACCATGCTGCACACTTTTTTGTTTTCTGCTGCCTCCCTCGGGGCCACGCGCACACTTTGGGCCGGTACGCTGGCGGCCTTGCTGCTGACCTGCACCCCAGCGCAGGCGCAAAGCGATGCCTCGGTGGCCTTATCGCTGCTGCCGCTGGCATCGGTGGTGGGTACGGCCTCGGCTGGGGCCGCTTTGGCGCAAGCCTCGGTAGCCTTGCCAGCGGCTTTGTCGGTGGCGGGGGCGGTGTTGACCATCCAAGCGGTGCAGGTATCGGCCATCGGTACGGTGTATGTGTTGGAGCGGGCCTCGGATGGCGCCCGTGTCAGTATTGAGGTGAGCGCGCGCGTTGGCGCGGCCTCGGCGCGCGTGGTGGGCGAAGTGGTGGCTTGCAGCATCATTGGCAGCGGGGTGATTTTGTCGGTGGCGGGCGAGGTGCTGGCTTTTGTACCCAATGCCTTGGGCCAGGCGCTGCTCTACAACGAAGCCTTATAAATGGATGGCTACCACCATGCCGCTTAACCGCCGCTTCTGGCACAGAGACACTGGCACTGGCATTCGCTTGGGTTGGCTGTGCTTGACCCTTACGACCCTTATGGCCTTGACAACCTTGACGGCCCACGCGGGCCATCCCTGCAAACCCGCAAAGCCGCCCACAGCGCAAGCCCTTGGCCGCAGTATGGCCTTGGCACAACGCACGGCACAGGCATTAGAAACCGAACACCAGCGCTACGGCACCCAAGTGGTGTTGCTGGGGCGGGCCGGACAAGATTTAACTGCCTACGGCCTGCATTACTCGCACTTGGGTTGGGCTTACCGCACCCCTGCTGGGCCGTGGCGCGTGGTGCATAAACTCAACCAATGCGGCAGCGCGGTGGGCCAGCTGTACCGCCAAGGCTTGGGCGAGTTTTTTTTGGATGATTTGTGGCGCTACGAGGCCGTTTGGGCCGTACCCACGCCAGCGGTGCAGCAGCAACTGTGGCCACTGCTCCAAGACAAGCGCCGCGTTACCTTGCTCCAGCACCGGCCTTATAGCTTGGTCAGTTATGTCTGGGGGCAACGTTATCAGCAATCCAATCAATGGGCCATCGAGACCCTGGCCGCCGCGATGGTGCCAGACGGCATCCGCAACCGCGACCAAGCGCAGGCGTGGTTACAGTTTCAAGGCTACCGCCCCGGTACTTTGCAGATTAGCGCTTGGCGGCGTTTGGGCGCACGCGCCGCATCAGCCCATATTGCCTTTGACGACCACCCGCAGCGCCAGCGCCTGACCGGACGCATCGAGACCGTCACCGCCGATTCGGTGCTGGCGTGGCTGCCACGCGCCCAACTGGCCAGCGCGCCCGTCACTTTGAGCGAAGGAGACCCTCCATGAGCAAAGCTTTGCGCCTGTCAGAAAAATGGTTTCACCGGGGTTTGTGGTTGGTGGCTTTGGTATTTGCCAGCTTTTTAATTGGCTTGGGCGGCACGCTGGTGGGTGATTTGCCCAAGGTAGAAGCGCGCTTGCAGTTGGATGATTTTTTAGACCGCGCCGCCGCCCAACAGTTGCGCGAGCAGCTCAAAGCCGCGCGCAACGCCGAACAAGAAGCCCAATCCGCCTTAGAACAAGCCCAGTTGCAACGCCACAAAGCGCGCGGCGAAGTCCAAGCCACGCGCGAGAGCCTGCAAAGCTGGCTGGCTACGCGCAGCGTCACCCAGCGCGCCGAGCATGACCCGGAAGTGCTGATTCGCACCCAAGCCTTGGATTTGCTCAAACAAGCCGAACGCCAAGCCCAGCGCGACGAGGAGGCGCAACAACAAGCTGCTTTGGATGCGCGCCAACAAGCCAGTGCTACCCAGCAACGCCTGAGCCAGCTAGAAGCCCAAGGCTACGAGCAACTGCGCGCCGAGCAGCGCAAAGTCGAGTTGCGCGTGTTCCTCTACCGTTTGGCCCTGACGCTGCCGCTGTTGGTGTTGGCCGGTTGGCTGTTTGTGCGTCAACGCCAAAGCACCTACTGGCCGTTTGTCTGGGGCTTTATCTTGTTTGCCCTGTTTGCGTTTTTTGTCGAGCTGGTGCCCTACTTGCCCAGCTATGGCGGTTATGTGCGCTATGTGGTGGGCATCGCCATGACTGTGTTGGTGGGGCGTTATGCCATTTTGGCGCTCAACCGCTACTTAGAACGGCAAAAACAGGCCGAAGCCCTGCCCGATGCCCAACGGCGCGAAGAACTGAGCTACGACGTGGCCCTGACCCGGCTGGCCAAGGGCGTATGCCCCGGCTGCGAGCGCGCAGTGGACTTGAAAGACGAGCAAATTGACTTTTGCCCGCACTGCGGCATTGGCTTGTTTGACCACTGCGGGCCGTGCCAAACGCGCAAAAGCGCCTTTGCACGTTTTTGCCACCACTGTGGCACGGCGGCCCGCAACGGGAGCGCGGCTTAGAAATGCTCCCAATCGTCGTCGTTTTGCTTGCTGTGGTGGGCCAAAGCTTGGGGCGGGGCCGCCACTCGGGGCGCTGCACGCGCTGCTACTTTGGGGGCGGAAGACGCTGCCGAACGCTGGGGCAGCGCAGGCGCACGGCGCGGCGCGGGCGCAGGGCTAGAAGCGGACCGTTGAGAGGCGGCGCGCTGCTCATGTTGGCCCAGCTTGAATACCGCCACCGCTTGCACCAATTGCTGCGCTTGGGCGTTCAAACTGTCGGCGGCAGCAGCAGACTCTTCGACCAAAGCGGCATTTTGCTGCGTTACTTGGTCTAGTTGGGCCACTGCTGCACTGATTTGGCCAATACCCGAAGTTTGCTCGACCGTGGAAGCGCTGATTTCGGAAATCAAATCGGTGACGCGCTGCACCTCGCGCACAATGTCTTGCATGGTTTGGCCTGCGGCATCGACCAGCTTGCCACCGGCTTCTACCTTATCGACACTGTTGCCAATCAGCACTTTAATTTCTTTGGCCGCTTCGGCACTGCGCCCAGCTAGGCTACGCACTTCGGAAGCCACCACGGCAAAACCCCGGCCTTGCTCGCCTGCACGCGCGGCCTCGACCGCTGCGTTCAGCGCCAAAATGTTGGTTTGGAAGGCGATACCGTCAATCACGGCGATGATGTCGGCAATTTTGCGCGAAGCCTCGTTAATCTCGCCCATCGTCGTGACCACTTCAGTCATCACTTGACCGCCCCGGTGCGCGGTTTGGCTGGCGCTGCTGGACAGCTGTGTGGCTTGGCGTGCGGTGTCGGCATTGGTTTGCACGGTGCTGGCAATTTCCTCCATCGAGGCCGCTGTTTGCTCTAGGTTGCTGGCTTGCTGTTCGGTGCGCTGCGACAGGTCTGCCGTGCCGCTAGAGATTTGTCCGGCGCCGGTGGCAATGCTGTCGCTGCTGGCGCGCACTGTGCCCACAATGTGGCGCAAAGACTCTTGCATTTCGTGCATGGCCCGCACCACGCTGCCGGGGGCGGCGCGGCTGTCGTCAATGCTGGTGCTTAAATCACCAGCGGCAATGGCACGGGCTGTCTCGGCCACGGCATCAGGCTCGCCACCGAGTTGGAACGTCAAGCTGCGCGTAATCAGGCTGCCAATCGTTACGCCCGCCAGCAGGCCCATCACGGTCAGGGCTATCAGCAAGTTGCGGATGTTGGCGTAAATAGCATCGGTTTCCTCGTTCAGGGTTTTGGCGTTGTTGCTTTTACGTTTGACCAGTTGCGTCATCAAGTTGCTCAACTTGTCGGCTGCTGGTGTGCCCAGCGTAAAAAGCTGTTGCGTGGAACCCGTCAGCACGGGCAATGGCTCGGCACGCAAGGTGGCGGCCATTTGTTGGGCAATCACTTCGTAGGCTTGCAGCGCGTTGCGCGTTTCGTTCAGCTCGGCCAAGCCCTGTGTTGTGTAAAAATTTTTGTCGGCCTGTGCTAATTCAGCCTGGGACTCATCCAGGCGCGTTTGCATTCTTTGTAGGTGGCTGCTTCTGTCTTGCTCGGTGCTGGAGAGCATGGCGCTACGCAGGGAGCGCGTGGCCTCAACCATTGCCAAGTTGGCGCGCGCGATGCGCTCGGCACCCAGCATTTCGGCCTCGTACATCTGCGTCGCCATATTGCTCAGCTGGCCTGTTTTGAGAATACCCAGCACACCAATCGCCGTGCCAATCAGCGCGACGGTCAAGAAGCCAAGCAAGAGTTTGGAACCTACCTTCATCCGTTTAAACCAGTCCATATTTTTCTTTCGTTGGTTTGCAGAGCGCGCAATCAGTGATCAGGCAAACACTCCATTTATTGGCTTATTTTTTTAGCCTAGTATGGCCAATCGGTTAAATCATCGCCCCCAAATGACTTCATGCTCTTCGGCCAGCGAGCGGCGCAGCATTTCTAATAGCGGTGTAGCCCGCTGGTGCAGGTGTACGGTGTTGCGCTCTAGCAATTCGGCTTCGGCTTCGTCTAAGCCTGTGGCGTGGTGGTGGACGCGTGCATGGGCGCATTGCTGCTCATCCAAACTCACGGCCGCTTGCAAGGCTTCAATGGCAGCGGGCAGCTGCTCTAGGGTAATAATGCCTTGAGGCTCAGGGTCTTTACCAATGATGTGCAAGATGCGGTGTGCGTGCGGCTCTAGCAAAATCAAATCAGCAGCAGCGCGGGTTTTAAACTTGTACAGCATAAAAATCCTTGTTAAAAGCAATAGCCAGGCAGCACCTAGGCACTCCTACTGGGGTGTAGCATAGACTCGATTGTGCAGTGCCTGCGAATAACACCATAGTTCCGTACACTCTGGGCGCTTATGTCTGCCATTCATATCCACCGCCCCCACCAATTGGGCCTCATTCAGGCCCGTGATATTGCCCGCCAATGGGCCAGCAAAGCCGAACGCAAGTTCGATTTGCGCTGCCATTACCTCAGCGGCGAGAGCCAAGACACAGTGCGTTTTGAACGCGCAGGCATCCAAGGCACTTTGCAGGTACGCGCCGACCAGTTTGAACTGGCGGCACAGCTGGGCTTTTTGTTCAGCGCCTTTGCACCGCGCATCGAGGCCGAGATTGCCGCCCAATTTGACAGTCTGTTGCACGCCCACAGCACACAAGCGGCCTGAACCGCCTTGGCCCCAAGCGCCCCTTAGCGTGGCTGGGCCAACCACTGTTGGGCCAGCTGCACCCAGTAGGTGGCCCCCAAGGGAATTACGGCATCGTTAAAGTCGTAACTCGGGTTGTGCAAAGTGCAAGGGCCGCCGCCGTGGTCGATGTCGCGGTGCTGGCCGCTGCCATTGGCAATAAAGCAATAGGCCCCCGGTTTGGCTTGCAGCATAAAAGCGAAGTCCTCGGCCCCCATCGTTGGCTCTTGCGGCAGCACTTTGTCTGCGCCCAAAATATCGACCATGACGCTGCGGGCAAAGGCGGCCTCGGCTGCTGCATTGATGGTGGGCGGGTAGTTGCGCTCAAACTCAAAAGTGCAAGTGGCTTCGTGGGCGGCGCAAGTGTGTTCGGCCACTTGGCGCATCCGGCGCTCTATCAGGTCCAGCACCTCCAGGCTAAAGGTTCGCACCGTGCCTTGTAGCTCGCACACATCGGGTACCACGTTGGTGGCCTCGCCGGTGTGAATCATGGTGACCGAAATCACCCCCGCATCCACCGGCTTTTTATTGCGCGTGATGATGGTTTGAAACCCCTGCACCATCTGGCAAGCTATTGGCACGGGGTCGATGCTGGTGTGCGGCATGGCGGCATGGCCGCCTTTACCACGAATGGTAATTTTGAACTCGTTGGAGGAGGCCATCACCGGCCCAGCACTGACGGCCATCGTGCCCTCTGGCATCCCTGGCCAGTTGTGCATACCAAACACCGCCTCCATCGGGAACTGGCTAAACAAGCCCTCGCGCACCATTTCGCGCGCACCACCACCGCCTTCTTCGGCGGGCTGAAAAATCAGATAAACCGTGCCAGCAAAATCGCGTTGCTCAGCCAAGCAACGTGCGGCGGCCAACAACATGGCCGTGTGACCATCGTGGCCGCAGGCGTGCATTTTGCCGGGGTGGCGGCTGGTGTGGGCGAACTGGTTGTGCTCTTGCATCGGCAAGGCATCCATATCGGCGCGCAAACCCACTGCCCGGCCACAGGCCCCACCATCGCGCCCGTGGACTACCCCTATCACGCCGGTCTTGCCCAAGCCACGATGTACCGTAATCCCCCAAGCGCTGAGTTGTTGCGCCACCAAATCGGCAGTGCGCCACTCCTCAAAGCACAGTTCGGGGTGGGCGTGGATGTCGCGGCGCAAAGCGGCTATCTCTGGGGCTTGGGCCACGATGGAATCAATCAGCTGCATAGAAAAAACTCCTCGGTTGGGCACAGTCTAGCGGGCTGGGCCAAACTTTACAGGGCAGCTTGCAAGATGCGGCGGCTGATGTCGGGGGTGATGTCGCGCCGCTCGCCCAGCTTGACCATGCCATGCGCTTGCAATTGGGCCACCAAGCCGTCGATAGATTCGGCCCCAACACCATAGGCCGACAACTGCGTGGCAATGCCCATGCGCTCGAAAAAGTCGCGGGTGCGGGCAATCGCGGCATCGATGCGCTCGTCGTCGGTGCCAGTGCGAATCTCCCAAATGCGCTCGGCGTATTGCAGCAATTTTTCACGTTTGGCGGTGCGGCGCTCGTGCAGCAGTGCGGGCAAGACGATGGCCAAGGTGCGCGCATGGTCGATGTTGAAGGTGACGGTCAGTTCGTGGCCAATCATGTGTGTAGCCCAATCTTGCGGCACACCCGCACCCACGACCCCATTCAAGGCCATCGTGGCAGCCCACATCAGATTGGCCCGGTCTGCATACACCGGCTCGGGAGCAGACAACAAACGCGGCCCCACTTCAATCAGGGTATGCAAAATGCCTTCGGCCCAGCGGTCTTGCACCAAGGCTTGCACCGGGTAGGTCAGGTATTGCTCTACCGTATGCACAAAGGCATCCACCACCCCATTGGCCAATTGTTGTGGCGGCAGGGTGTAGGTTTTGGTCGGGTCTAACACTGAGAACTGCGGATAGCAATGCACGCTGCCAAACACCAGTTTGGCCGCCAAGGATTTGCGCGTAATGACGGCACCGCTGTTCATCTCGGAGCCGGTGGCGGGCAAGGTCAAGACCGTGCCAAAGGGCAGGGCCTGCAGGATGTTGCGCCCGCGTTGCTCCAAAATTGCCCAAGGGTCTGCCTCGGTAAAGGGCACAGCCGCCACAATGAATTTGACGGCATCAATCACCGAGCCGCCCCCTACGGCCAGCACAAAATCAAAACCGCCAGCGCGGATTTGCTCCACCGCTTGCATCGCGGTTTCGTAAGTAGGATTGGGTTCAATGCCACTAAAAGTGGCGTGCTGGCGCTGGCCTAAGGCGGCGCGCACTTCGGCCAACGTGCCGGTTTTTTCGGCACTGCTGCCGCCCACCACAATCAACACTTTGGCTTGGGCAGGAACCAAGTTGGCCAAGTCGGCAATGCGGCCCTGACCAAAGGCGATGCGCGTGGGGTTGTGAAAATCAAAATTCAGCATAAAAACTCCGGTGCAGGACAAAAAGCCAGATTACCGCGCGACTGCGGCAGCTGCACACCGCTGCCCAGACAGCCCTACAAGCCACACAAGCATCTGCTGGATGGCGCTTCAGGCAGCTTGGGCGGTTTCGGCGGTATCTTCTGGGGCCAAGAGGCTTAATGCGAGCGTACCAAACAGGCTGTGGCCATCTCGGGCTTTCATCTCGGCACACAGGCTGTCATGGGCGCGCAAAAACGGGGTGCGTGCGCGCCCATGTTGCAAGGTTTCTATGGCCCGCTTATCGGCAATGCTGCATGCGCCTTGTGGCCACTCGGGTTCTCCTTGGGCATTAGGGCCACTGGCATGGCTGACCAAACCACTGCCCAACACCGCACCCGCCTGCCAAGCATGGTGTTTGCAGCCTTGGGCCAACAATTGGCCAAAGTGAAAGTGCATAGACGGCCCGGTATCGCACAGACCCATTTTGCGGCCATTGCACAGCACTTGCAGCGTGAGATGCACGCGCCCCTCTTGCCAAGCGGGGCCTAATTCGTCGGGAGTCACGCTGACGGGGCTGCAAGCGATAGCTAACCCGCCGCTTTCGGCAGCTGCCGCAGCACCTGCACGTCCAGATGGCACCCGCACCACCGTGCCAGTGAGCATCAGCAAGCGCACCGCCGCCAAGGCCCGCGCCGGGCTGCTGCTACGCGGGATGTCGCCCGTTATCACCGCCAACCCGGTTTGCACATCGACACCTTGGGCATCGGCGGGCAACACCAAAGGCTGGGCGGGGCCTAAAAAAGCATCGCCGTAGCCAGCGCGCAAGCGCGGCACACTGGCGGCATCGGCGGGCAAGGCTTGCTGCTGCAACTGGCATTGGCGCTCTGTGGCGGCTAAATAAGCGCTGGCTTGCGTCCAGTGGTAGGCGCGAGGCAGCGGGGCCAGGCATTGGCGCGGGTCAAACGGAAACGGATGCGCGGCCTTGCCGGTATTGAGTTGCACATACAGCGCTTGCAACTGCGGGGCCAGAAAATCCCAATCGTCTAGTACCTGCTGCAAGCAGCTGGCAATACCCGTCGCATAATGGGCCAAGCCCAAATCGCGCGCGACCACCACCAACTGCCCATCGCGTGAACCATCTTGGTATGTGGCAAGCTTCATGGCAAACTGGTAATTCTATGAGTTCTTCGCCCACACCCTCTGCTTTGGCCGTTCGCCCTCCCTTGCTCTGGATTAGCGCCGGTGTGCTGGTAGCCCATGCGCTGGCATTGCAAGCCATGCCCTTGGGCGCGCACCACAGCAGTGCTGCGCTGCCGTTGGTGTTTCAAACCCGCACGATTAGCCCACCAGCGCCAGCAGCCGCACCAGTACCAGCGCCAGCCGATGTAGTGCCTGCCACCACAGCACCAACGGCAAGCCCCGCCATTAAACTGGGGCCAGCAAAACGTGCCATCCAGCAAGCCCACCCCAGCGCAGCCACCACAGGTGCCATAACAGCCACAGCTGCCACACCCGAATCCTTCGTCCCGCCCCCTGACAACGCGCCCGTGTTCAGCACCAGCCTGAGCGCAGAACAGCCGACCCAGCCCACCACCGAACCTCCCCCCAGCGCAGCAACGCCGACCGACCTTGCAGCAGCAACACCAGCACCAGAAGCCGAGGCAGAAACCGTGGCGGCGCTCTCGGGCCAAGAAATCCTGTTGGCCGCCGCAGACGCTAACCCCCGCCCACGCCAGCGCAACAACAAAGCCACCGGCCCGGCACCGGTCCACATCCCACCCCCACAGCGGCTAGAATTTGATGTGGTGGGCCAAGCCAAAAAATTTCAATACCGGGCCAACGCCGAGCTACTTTGGCAGCACGATGGCCAACACTACCAAGCGCGCCAAGAGATTAAAGTGCTGTTGCTGGGTTCACGCACCCAAAGCAGCCAAGGCAACCTCACCGCGCAAGGGCTGCAACCACTGCAATTTACCGACCGCTCACGGCGCGAACAAACCGCCCAGTTTGACCACGCCGCAGGCATGGTGCGCTTTACCCCCCCCGATACCCCCGCCGAGCCACTGCTGCCCGGTATGCAAGACCGCCTCAGCGTTTTCATCCAACTGGGCGCGCTACTGGCCGCCGCCCCGGAGCGCTACCCCCAAGGCAGCCAAATACAAATTGCCACCGTAGGCGGGCGCAACGCCAGCCGCTGGACCTTCCGCATCGAAGGCCCCGAAACCCTGACCTTGCCCGATGGCCCACTGGCTACGCTGAAACTACAACGCTTGCCGCGCGATGCCCAAGACGAAGAGCAACAAGCGCAACTCTGGCTGGCCCCCAGTTTGGCTTATCTGCCCGCGCGCATCCGCCTGACGCAAAACCAAGGCGATTTTGTCGATTTGCAGCTGCACAGCCACAGCGCGCCCTAAAAGCCCTTGAACTATGCAGCAATGTTGTTATCTAGGATGATAGTGACAAGACACAAACACCGCCCCGCCCTAGCCGATTGGAAAACGCCATGCACATGCTCTACGACTCAGAATCCTTTGTGGTGGTTCATATGCTGGCCGACAGCCTAGACCCCACCGCTGCCCCCCCAACAGAGGGCCAAGCCCCTGCCGCACCCCGGCTGGCACGGCATGGCTTTGAAATTGTCGATAAACGCTCGGGCAAAGAGGTCTATCTGGATGGCTCGTGGGCCGAGATGTTCCAGCAGCAAATTTTGGCTTGGCAACGCAACACCCCCACGCAAGAAGAAGTCGAAGCAGCGCTAGACCGCTACACCGGCTTGGCGCAAAACCCCGTCATCGTGCATTGAGCCACCCGCTGGGCAGCGGTGCTGCTGTGGGCAGAATGTAAGCCGTGGTCACCGAACAAGCCGCCGCCTTACAACGCGCCAAGCGCCAAGCGCTGGGCTTGCTGCTGCTGGTCACTGGGGTATTTATCATCAGTAGCCTGCTAGAGCGCAACCTGTGGACCGATGCGCTACAAGCCACCGCCGAGGCCGCGATGGTAGGCGCACTGGCCGATTGGTTTGCCGTGCGCGCGCTGTTCCATCGGGTGCCGATTCCGTGGGTGGTGCGTCACACCGCCATCATCCCGCGCAACAAAGACCGCATCGGCCAAAATTTGGCAGTTTTTGTGCGCGACCGCTTTTTGGACCCCGCCTCCTTGGTGGGCCTATTGCGCCGCCATGATGTGGTTGAGCGCATGGCGCAATGGCTGCTGCTGCCAGACAACGCGCGCTATCTGGGCCAACAAGTAGCGCGCATGTTGGCCGCTGCCCTCGATATGGTGCAAGACCGGCAAATAGAGCATCTGCTCCGCAAAGCCTTGCGCGCCCTACTGGGCCGCATCGACCTGACGCAAACTTTAGCCCGTGTGCTAGAGGCCCTAACGCACCAAGGCCGCCACCAAGGGCTGCTCGACGATGCCTTGCAGCAGCTCATGGCCCTGTTGCAAACCCCGGATACGCGCAGCTTGATTGCACGCACCATCATCCACTGGCTCAAAAAAGAGCATCCACTCAAAGAAAAGATGCTGCCCTCCGATTGGCTCAGTGACCAAGGTGCCAGCTTGGTGGCCAAAGCCCTAGAAAGCTTGCTGGCCGAAGTAGCGCACAACCCGCAGCACCAACTGCGCCACAAATTTGATGAGGCGATAGCGCTGTTCATTGCCCGGCTACAAAACGACCCCTCTTGGGCGCAAAAGGGCGAACAAATCCGCCGCTACCTGCAAACCAACCCCACCTTGGGGCGCTATGTGCAAGAACTTTGGCAAAGCACGCGCAATAGCTTGCAGCGCGATTTGGCCGATGAGCAATCCGCCCTAGCGCGCCATGTGCGTAACATGGGCCTGTGGCTGGGCCAAGCCTTGGCACAAGATGCGGCCCTGCGCCAAGCCCTGAACGAGCGCCTACAACAATGGGCGCACAGCTTGGCCCCCGAGGTCTCGCAGTTTGTGGCACAACACATCCAAGACACCGTGCAGCGCTGGGATGCCCAAGACATGGCCCAGCTGATAGAACTCAACATCGGCACCGACCTGCAATACATCCGCATCAACGGCACCGTGGTGGGCGGACTGATTGGCCTGCTGCTGTTTGGCCTAACCCACGCGCCCGCGATTGGGCAAGCCCTGTTTAGCGGAAAATGACTGTTTTATGCCCATTGAGCAGCACCCGATGCTCGCTGTGCCACTTCACGGCGCGTGCCAGCACTTGGCTTTCGGTGTCGCGCCCGCGTGCGGTTAGTGTTTCTACCGTGTCCGTATGGTCAGCGCGTGTAACATCTTGTTCGATAATCGGGCCTTCGTCCAAATCAGCGGTTACATAATGGGCCGTCGCACCAATCAGCTTCACACCTCGGTCATGGGCTTGGTAGTAGGGTTTGGCCCCCTTAAAACTGGGCAAAAAGCTATGGTGGATGTTGATGGCACGGCCTGCCAACTTGGTACAAAAATCGTCCGACAGCACTTGCATGTAGCGTGCCAACACCACCAACTCGGCCCCCTCGGCTTGGATGATTTCGTACTGGCGCGCCTCGGCTTGGGCTTTGGTGGCCGCCGTGACAGGAATATGGTGAAAAGGAATGTTGTAACTGGCCGCAAGCTGGTAAAAATCGCGGTGGTTGCTGATGATGGCGCGAATGTCCACCGGCAGCAGCCCAGATTTCCACCGAAACAGCAAATCATTGAGACAATGGCCCTCGCGGCTGACCAAAAGCACCGTGGGCATGGGCTGCGCCAAGGCGTGCAAACTCCAGTGCATTTGGTAATTTTGGGCAAAGTGGGCCATCTGCTCCAACAAGGTAGCATGGTCATGCACCGTGCAAGCAAATTGCACGCGCATAAAAAACAAGCCGGTGGCAGCATCGTTGTACTGGGCGGCTTCTTCGATGTTGCCGCTGTGTTCCAGCAAAAAGCCCGACACAGCATGAACCAGCCCCAATTGGTCAGGGCAAGAAAGAGTAAGAACGTAAGCGTGGGTCATAACAACAAGATTGTCGCAGCATGACACCCAACACTGCTGCACGGGTTAAAAACGATTTGTATAAAGAAGAGCATGAGCACCCCTACCCCCCTGCCCGTTGAAAGCCGTTTTGTCGAGCTGATGACCGAGTTGTTTCAGATGGACGAAGCCCAAGCCCTAGACTTTGGCATCTACCGCGTTATCCGCCGCCACAACCGCCAAGTGCAGGCTTTTTTAGGCCGAGTGCTCAGTAGCCAACACGGCAAGCGCCTAGAGGGTGGCAAACTCTCTGCCTTGCTAGAGCAAGCCTTTAGCGTCTCTGGCCACGAGGCACAGGCCGAAGACAAATTTCGGCTCAAACAGCTAGAAGCCCAATTGGGCCTCAAACCCGGCCTGACCTACGCGCAAAAAGAAGCCATCCTGGGCCAAGCGCAAAGCATTCCGGCCATCCAAGAACTGGTGGCCGAATACCAAAGCCGCGTAGCCGCACAAACCAGCCAGCAAACCGCACAGCAAGACCGTGCCGAGGTACTCAACCGCCTGTACCAATTTTTTGCCCGCCACTACCAAGACGGCGACTTCATCGTCGAGCGCCGCTATGGCAAAAATGGGGCGCGCTACGTTAAATCTACCGGCGAAGATACCGAGTTCCATTGGGCCACCGAGGACATGTACTACATCAAGTCGGGCGACATTTTTACCGACTTTCCTGTCACGCTGGCCAGTGGCCAACGCATCGTTTTTAGCGTAGAACCCAGCAGCTTACAGGCCACACGCGCCGCCCTCAAACCCAACGACAAAGCCCACTACGCACTCGATAGCATCACCAGTGCAGAAGGCGACGCACTCCAAGTGCGCCTGCTTTACCTGAAAGGGGCGCAAACCGAAAAGCAAAAAGAAGACATCGTCCGCGCGGTGCAACAAGCCAGCCACAGCACCAGCGCAGAAGCAGGTTTAGAGATTCGCCGCTGGTTGCAGCGCTTGCTGGCACGCAACCAAAGCGATTTTTTCATCCACAAGCGCCTCAAAGAAGCCCTGAGCGCAGACTTGGACATCTTCCTGAAAACCGAAGTGCTGGATGTGGACCAATTGCTGGCCAACCATGCTACTGCCACCGATTTACCCCAACGCGCCCTGAAAGTAGCACGCATCGTGCGCGACATTGGCATGCAAATCATTGACTTTTTGGCCACGCTAGAAGATTTTCAGAAAGCACTGTGGGAAAAGAAAAAACTGGTCTTTGCCACCCGCTACGTCATCACCCTCGACCGGCTAGAGCGCTATTGCCCCCACTGGTTGGCGCAAAACATTAACCACATCGTGCAGCGCCAACGCGCAGAGTGGCAAACGCTGGGTTTGGGCGACTACCCCCAAGCCAGCGCCTGCATACGCCAAACCGAGGGCGACTTGGCCACCCCGGCCAGCCAGCGTTACCTACCGCTGCCCCTAGACACACAAAACTTTGACAGTGCCTTCCAATGGGCCATGTTAGAGGCTATCACGGCAGCCGCGCCGCTAGATGATAATTTAGATGGCATAGTAATTCAGTCAGATAACTGGCAAGCACTTAATTCAATAGTTAACAGATATAAAAACGAAGTTAACTGCATATATACTGATCCTCCTTATAATAGTGATGCAGGCCCCATTTCTTATAAAAATGGTTATCGTCATGCATCTTGGCTTACACTAATACAAGACAGACTTAGACTTACAAAAAACTTTCTTATTGATTCAGGTATACATTGCATAACTATTGATGATTACGAGGCTCATAGACTCAGGAATTTAGCAGAAACTACTATTTCTGAATACAATTTTTTGGGTGTTGCTTTAATAAAAAATAATCCAGCAGGCAGAACTGGCACTACAGGGTTTTCAGCTTGTCATGAATACGCATATTTTTATGGGATGTCAAACACTGCTCAGATTGATCGACTAGAACACAGCGAAGCCCAAAAATCACGCTACAAGGAAAAAGACGAAATTGGTTTTTTTGAATGGACAAACTTTCGAAAACATGGCGGCTTAAATACCTATAAAACAACACGACCAAGACAATTTTATCCAATCTATGTAAATGGAAAATCAATTAGAATTCCAGAAATGAATTGGGATAATTTGTCTAGGCAATATAAAATTAATGAACCTCCACTTGAGAATGAGGAAGTTCTTCTTCCAATTGATGAAAAAGGCAATGAAAGGATTTGGGATTTTGTTGTTGATACAGCAAAAGAAAATATTTCTCATTTAAAAGTTAAAAAAGATTCACGCGGAGAGACGGCTATTTATAGAAAATGGCGTATTAATGAAGATGGGTTGCTACCCCAAACATGGTGGGAAAAAAAGCAATATTCAGCAGCAGAATATGGAACAAATCTACTAACGAAGCTATTTGGATCTAGTCATATTTTTATGTTTCCAAAATCAGTTTATGCGGTAGCTGATTGCTTGAAAGTAAGTGGACTACGGAGTGATCAAAGTGGACTAGTTTTGGATTTTTTTGCAGGGTCTGGAACTACAGGCCATGCTGTAATTAAATTAAATAAACAAGATGCTGGAAATCGTAAATTTCTTCTTGTTGAAGCGAATCAATACATTGATCAAGTTACTATTCCTAGACTTAAAAAAGTCAGTGCCGCAAGTGATTGGCTAGGTGGAAAAACTGACAAATTAGATGGCATCGGCATTTTCATGCGCGTGCAGCAGCTAGAGCAATACGAAGACACCCTAGAAAACCTAGACAGCGACCTACCCCAAGGCGATAGCGCCGACTTGCTGTTTCAAGACCCCGCCTTTGCCCTGCGTTACCGCTTAGACAGCAGCGCCCACGCCCTCTATTGCGCCGTAGAGCGCTTTGCCAGCCCCTTTGGCTACCAGTTAAAACGCGCCGTGGGCGGTGGCCAAGCACAACTGCACAACGTTGATTTACTCGAAAGCATGCCCTACCTGCTGGGCTTGCAGGTCAGCCGCCTTTATCGCCAAGACCAAGGCGCAGTGCTACTGGGCCACAACCGGCAAGGCCAAAGCGTGGCCGTTTTCTTCCGAGACTGTGCCATGCCAGACACAGCCCAATGGCTACAAACCAAACTGGCCCAACACCCCGCCGACCGGGTTTATACCAACGACCCAGCCAGCCTTAGCTTTCAGGGCTGCGAACAATTCGAGGCCATCGAAGGCATTTTTGCACAACAGTTTGAGAAGCATTAAAATGCCCATTATCAGCCGATTTTTTGGCATCATTATTCGCATGTTTTTTAATGAACATGCACCGCCACATTTCCATGCCGAATATGGCGATTACCACGTTATCATCAATATCCGCACGCTAGAAGTAATGGAAGGAAAATTTCCACGTCGCGCCCTCGGATTGGTACTCGACTGGACCGAACTGCACCAAACCGCCTTGCTGCAAGACTGGGATTTGTGCCAACAACACCAACAACCCTCTGAAATTGCCCCACTAGAATAAGGAGCCACCCGATGCAATGGCATGTCATTGAAGCACACGTTATTCAACCTGGTTGCTTTCAAGTTAAATTTGCCGACGGCACGCAAGGCACCGTGCGTTTTGCCCCCAGTGCCTATCGCGGCGTATTTGCCAAATTGCGCGACCCAGCAGAGTTCAATCGCTTGTACGTGAATGGCTATTTTGTCACTTGGCCGGGCGAACTCGATTTGGCACCCGATGCCATGCACCACCACATCAAGGAATCAGGCGAATGGCTGTTGCAGTAAAGCGCTCAGGCCATGCCCGACTTAAAGCAGCATTGGTACTGCGCGATGCCTTGGCGGCAGAATTGGGCTTGCCCCTGCCTGCGGCAATGGCCCAATTGCGTACCGTAGAAAACAATATCGGTGCCGCACAAGGCTTGGCCGATGGCAAATACCTAGAGGCCATAGGCTCAGTATGCAGCAACGATGCCCAGCAGCTTTTGGCGCTGGACCACGACATACGGCAAGCCTGCGCCCGCGTGCGCTTTGCGCCACGCTATGCCCAATATCTGGCCCTGCTGCTGTTTGCCCACTGGCTAGAGGCCCAAATGCAAGATG
Source organism: Giesbergeria sp. (assembly GCF_028686475.1). Classification (GTDB taxonomy): domain Bacteria; phylum Pseudomonadota; class Gammaproteobacteria; order Burkholderiales; family Burkholderiaceae_C; genus Simplicispira. The sequence goes on from NZ_JAQUCA010000029.1 coordinate 23,313, forward strand.
CTGCGGCCTTCTTGTTTCGCCTCAATGCCTACCTAGACGCACACCCCCCCAAGGGTGAGACCATCGCCCCCTTTACCCCCGCTGATTTGCAATTGGCCGCCTTCTGGATGGCCACCGCCGCCGGTAAAACGCATATTCTGCACGCCTGTTTAGCCCTGCTAGAAAAGCGCCGCCACTGGGATCGCTGCATCGTCGTTACTCCCTCAGAATCACTCACCCGCCAACACGCCGACAAACTGCGCCAGTTGGCAGCATGGCCCGTTTTTGCCTACCCTATGGATGGAGATGCCTCGGCCTTGGGTTATCTATCGCCTGATACCGTTATCGTCCTAGACATCAACAAACTAGCCGCCGAAAAAAAAGGCGACGGCATCACCCTGCCCACATCGGTATTTACCGAAGGGCGCAATCTGGTATTTGTAGATGAAGGCCACAAAGGCCAAAAATCAGAAGCCAGCGTTTGGAAAGCCTTACAAGCCGATTTGGCCGGCATTGCAGCCCTCAACCCCCAGCATCGCGGCTTGCTAATAGAGTTCTCTGCCACCTTTGGCCAAGTGGCCGAAACCGAACATGCCTTTGACCGCTACGCCAAAGCGGTGCTGTTAGATTACGCCTACGACCGCTTCCACCAAGACCGCTATGGCAAAGACTTTTGGCATGTGCGCGTACAAGCCAAAGACGAAGCCAGCGCCAGTACACAACGCCAAACCCTGACGGCGGCATTGCTATCGTTTTGGCATCAAACCACCAGCTACCGCTCCACCCAAGCCCAACAAGCCGCCGCCCAGTTAGGGCTACAAATAGCCGCGCCCTTGTGGGTATTGTTGGGCTTGTCGGTCATTGGCAGCCAAAAAAACAAAAACGATGAGCAACAAACCTCCGACGTAGTGGAGGTGCTGGGCTACCTCAACACCATGCTGGCACAACCCGCACAATTGGCGCACAGCATCGCCCAACTTTTAGCCACCGCCATCGTAGGCGCAGACCTGCTGCCTGCCGCGGTGCGCCAAGCCAGCGTGGGCTGGGATAGCACCGCCTTGGCCCAGCGGGTACTGGCCGATTGCTTGGGCTGGCAACCCGGCGACAAGCCCGTGCTGCGCCTTATCAAGGCCGCCACCGGCGAGCTAGGCTTGGGCTTGTTGCGCGGTGACACTTCGCACTATTACGGCGTGGTCAACGTCGGTGATGCCGTGGGCCTGAAAAAATCCCTAGAAGCAGCCCACTTAACCGTAGAAGATGATGCCCTATCAGGCTCCTTGTTCGCGCAACTCGATGCCCCCCACAGTGGCCTGAATGTGTTGATTGGTTCGCGCCGCTTTGCTGAAGGCTGGGACAACTACCGTGCCTCTAGCCTCACTTTATTGCGTCTGGGCCAAGGCGAAGGGGCGCTCATCATCCAAATGTTTGGCCGTGTGGTGCGCTTTGCAGGTATTCATAACGACGGCAAACGGCTAGAACGCCCCCCGGCGGCACTGGCTCCACTGCAAACCGCCTATGTGTTTGGCCTTAAATCCGCCTACCTTGACACCTTTTTACAAAGCCTGACCGACAACGGCGTGCTGGGCTTACAGCGCATCGAATGCCCAATACGCCAACATACCCCAGCGCTGCTCCAGTCGGTACGCACCTTGGCACCGCAGCCCCAAGACTTCCATGTTCAGGCCATCGGTAGCGACTGGCTCCGCAGCGTCAATGCCATCCACATTTCTTTAACTGCCGCCATCACCACCTTAAAACTCAAAGACAGCCAAACCCAAGCCCAACAAGGCACGTTGGGCCAAGACATGACCGCCGAATTTCAACAATGCAGCGTATTACTTAGCCGCGATGCGCTGTACCGTGAACTGGTGCAATGGAAGCGCACCCAAGGCTGGTGGAATTTTGCTTTTAATCAGCACGCCATTGATTGCGCGCTCGCCAGCGATAAATATGCCATCTGGGGCCTTCCGGGTATGCTTAACGTGCAGCAAGCAGCCGATTTAGCACGCCTGCATCGCTTAGCTGCCACCGTGGTGCGCCGCCTGTTTGAAAGCGCCTACCGCAAACAAGCAAGTCGCCACAGCCGCTACACCCTCATAGCCTCTCAAGACAGTGGCATTCCCGAGCAGTATTACAAGGACTTTCTGAATGCCTAGCAAGAAGCCCGCGTCAAGCACACAAAACGGACTGTTCGGCACCACGTTGGCTTGTCCAGACATCGACAGTTTGCCCCTGATTGTCGATCCACAAGGTGCCATCGAAGTGCTGGCTCCGGGCAGCGTGTACCAGCCCCTGCTACTTACTGCGCCACAGGGCGAAATTGATGTAGGCCCCGGCAAACTCGACGCACACGAAGAAGCCTTTGTGCGCGACTTGATTCGCCGCCTATACCCCGCTGGCAACCACCCTAAAAGCGACAAAACCCCACTGCAATGGGGCAACAAACAAATTTGGCTCAAGCGCAATATAGAAAAACGTGACGATTCATTTCGCTTGTGCTTCGATAATTCAGATTGGTTTTACCCTGACTTTATTGTCTGGATACTAGACTATGCTTCACGCACCCAAACCTTTGGCTTTGTCGATCCCAAAGGCTTGGTACAGGGCACGCGCGAAGGCTGGGCCAACCACAAAATTATCTCCACCCTGTATATGCCGCATGTGGTAGAACGCCAACTAGCGGCCAGCGGACAAAAGGTGCAATTTGAGGGCGAGGAATGGACATTCCGCATCCGTGGCGTGCTGCTGTCCAACTCATCGCTGGCCAACTTAACGGCAGAGGCCAAATTTTTCATCAAAGATGAAAATGGCCAAGACCTTGCGCCGTCTGAAGCAGACTTCAAACGCGGGCGCATCGTGGTGCAAAAGCCCGGCACAGCCTACATTGACGATGTGTTAGAGCTGCTCACGCAAGATTCTGCCATCGACCATTTATTGCATCTTGCAGCCCAACTGTCAGAGAGCAGCGCACATTTTGTCCCCACTGACGAAATGACGCACGACCTAGCCTTACGTCATGCAGAGCATAACCAAACCGAGTCAGAATTTATCGCTGCGCTACTGCGCGACTACTTAAAACCTGATGCCACTAACTTGTATGGCCAGTGGCCTCGCAAAAAGCGCCAGCGGCAATTGATGGACTATGCCACTAAAGGAAAATGGGGCTTTGGCGCCGAAAAAGTACCCGACATCCGAGATCATCCCACGCCAATTACCGAGCTGTGGAAGCGCAAACAGCAGGAAAAATGAACAAAAGCCGTGAATCTGGAGGCAAACGGGCACTGCGTGGGCTGCTGCTCTACCTTGTCGTGGGCGCGGTATGGGTGCTGGGCATCAACCATTTTTTAGCCCGCATGACCACCGACGCGGCAGAAGGTGCCAACTACCACCTCTGGGCCGATGGCTTGTATTTGCTGGTCACCGGTGGCGTGGCTTGGTGGTTGCTACAACGCAGCGATAAAGCGCGCGTGCGTGCCTTTAGGCGCACCGCCCTGCTGTTGCGCCACGCCCCAGCGGGCATTGTGCGCGCCGACAGCAACGGCCACATTCTGTGGGCCAACGAGCGCATGTGCGAACTCACGGGCATGTCGCTAGAACAATTGTGCCAGCACCAATTTCGTGCGGTGGTGCAGCCGCCCGACAGCAATTGGAGCGAGCGCCAACGCGAGCGCCTGCTGGCAGGCGAGATTGACCACTACCGGGGCGAACGCCAATGCCGTCGTCCCGATGGCAGCATCGTGCCCGTGGTGTGTACCGTCACCTTGGTGCCGCGTGCCGCTGGCGAGCCAGCCCACCTGATTTGCGTGGTGCAAGACATCAGCGACAGCCACGCCGCCCGCGCCGCCCTAGAGCGCAGCCAAGCCGGTCTGGATTTGGCTTTAGAAGGCAGCGGCAGCGGCATGTGGGATTGGGACTTGCGTACCCGCCAAGGCAGCGTCTCGCCCAGCCTAGAGCGCTTATTACGGTACAGTGGGCAAAATTTTGTCGGCGATTTTTGCCTGCGCCACAAAATGCAGCGCTCAGAATGCAAACGGGTGCTGGCCGCCGCCCATTTGGCCATTGCCACCGGCGACCCGTTTCACCAAACCTTGCGCCTGCGCTGTTTTGATGGCCAAGAGCGCTGGTTTATGGCCCGAGGCCAACGCCATTTAGATGCTACTGGCCAGCCCGATCGTTTCTCTGGCATCCTGACCGACCTCAGCCACAGCTACGCCGCCCAAGAACGCCAACGCCTGGCCGCCACCGTGGTAGATAACACCCTAGAAGGCGTGGTAGTGACAGATGCCGCAAACCGTATTTTGTCGGTCAATGCCGCTTTTACGCGCGTGCTGGGCTACACCGAAGACGAATTGCTAGGCAAAACACCCAGCCAATTCAAGTCAGGCCGGCACGATGAAACCTTTTACCAAGCCATGTGGGCCACCATGCACCGCACCGGCCATTGGCAGGGCGAAATCTGGAACCGGCGCAAAAACGGCGAAATCTTCCCCGAGCATATGTCGCTCAGTGCCGTGCGTGACCCCGCTGGCACCATCACCCACTATGTCTGCATTTTTTCTGACATCTCCGAAGCCAAAGCGCAACAAGAACGGCTCGAATACCTGGCCCACCGCGACGCGCTCACGGGGCTATCCAACCGCGTCTGGTTTGGCCAACAACTTGAAGGGGCCGTCGCCCAAGCCAAAATCCGTGGTGAACATCTGGCCGTGCTGCTGATTAACCTCGACCGCTTCAAAGATGTCAATGACAGCTACGGCCATGCCGTGGGCGACGAGGTGCTACAACATCTGGCCAAGCAGGTAGGCGATGCCCTGCGTCCCGGCGATTTGCTGGGGCGGCTGGCGGGTGATGAATTGGCAGTGGTGGCACGCAATTTACACGATGCCCAAGCAGATGCCTCCAGCGTAGCCCGGCACCTACTGACTGCCGTATCGCAGCCTTGGTACTCGCCACAGGGGCTAGAGGTGGTGGTGGGGGCCAGTGTGGGTATTTGCCTGTTTCCTACCCATGCCGACAACGCTAAACTGCTGCTGCAAGGGGCCCATGCAGCGGTATATGGTGCCAAAGCGCGTGGGCGGGGGGCTTTCTGCTTTTTTGCCGAAGAAATGACCTTGGCCGCCCGCGAGCGCCTAGAGCTTGAATCGCGCTTGCGCCAAGCACTGGTGCAAGGGCAGCTGCAACTGCACTACCAAGCCCAAGCCGATATCATGACAGGCCGCATCATCGGTGCCGAAGCCTTGCTGCGCTGGACAGACCCGCACGAAGGCCCGATTTCGCCCGCCCGTTTTATCCCAGTGGCCGAATCTTCCGGCCTGATTGGCCCACTGGGCGAATGGGTACTGCGCCAAGTGTGCCAGCAAGGCCAGCGCTGGTTAGAAGCCGGCCTGCCCGCCATCACTTTGGCCATCAATGTCTCACCTCGGCAGTTCCAGCTCACCGATTTGGTTGCCAGCGCCCGCAGTGCGCTGGCGGAAACTGGCTTTCCGGCCAGCCATTTAGAGCTAGAAATCACCGAAAGCGCCTTGGCCGAACGCTTTGAAGAAGTCCTCAAGGTCCTAGAAGATTTACAAGGCTTGGGGCTACATCTGGCGGTCGATGATTTTGGCACCGGCTACTCCTCTTTAGCCCACCTGAAGCGCTTTCCGATTGATGTGCTCAAAATTGACCAAAGCTTTATCCGTGACATCCCGCACCACAGCGATGACATGGCCATCAGCGCTGCCATCATCGCGATGGGGCATAGCATGGCCCTCAAAGTGCTGGCCGAAGGGGTAGAAACCGCCGAACAACTGGCCTTTTTAACCGAACGCGGCTGCGACAGCTACCAAGGCTATTTGCTCAGTCGCCCCTTGCCAGCGGCAGATTTTGCCCGGCTGCTGGCACAACAAGCACAGACCACTACGGCCAGTGCCGATATAGCGGCAGTGGGATAATCGCCGGCCTTGTCGGTGCCGAGCGTGCGTGCCACCCGCACCCGACAGACGGGGCTGCCATTGCACCGCCCCAACTCCCCAATTTCCCAATTCCCCCCATTTTTACCTTTTCAGGATTGCCATGAAACGCGAAAACCTTGGCCGCGCGCAGGACGTGACGGCCACCCAGCCCATTAGCCTAGACGTACTTAAAGAAAAATACCTCAAGGCCGGGGAAACCAGCGCCGAAGACCTGTTTCGCCGCGTTGCCCGTTCTTTGGCCAGCGTAGAAAAGCCCGAACTGCGCGAAGAATACGAAGCCCTGTTCTTGGCCAACCTGCACGCCGGAGCCATTGGCGCTGGGCGCATCATGAGTGCCGCTGGCACCGACATCCAAGCCACCCTCATCAATTGCTTTGTGCAACCCGTGGGCGATTGCATCCAAGGCATGGACGACGAAGGCTTCCCTGGCATTTACGAAGCCCTGCGCGAAGCCGCCGAAACCATGCGCCGTGGCGGGGGTGTAGGTTACGATTTTTCGCGCATCCGCCCACGTGGTGCTGAAGTCAAAGGCACGCACTCGATGGCCTCTGGCCCCTGCAGTTACATCAACGTCTTTGACCAATCTTGCTCTACCGTAGAAAGCGCTGGCGCACGGCGTGGCGCACAAATGGGCGTGCTACGCATTGACCATCCAGACGTGCTGGACTTCATTACCGCCAAACGCACACCCGGACGTTGGAACAACTTTAACGTCTCCGTCGGTGTCAGCGATGCCTTTATCGACGCGGTGCAAAACGAACAAGCCTGGGAGCTGGTTCACAAAGCCACCCCCGGTGCCGATGTGCTGGCCGAAGGTGCCTACCAACGTGAAGATGGCCTGTGGGTCTATCAAACCGTGCAGGCGCGGGACTTGTGGGACACCATCATGAAGTCGGCCTACGATTTTGCCGAGCCGGGCATCCTGTTCCTCGACCACATCAACACCGACAACAACCTGCACTACTGCGAAAAAATCGCTGCTACCAACCCGTGCGTCACTGGCGACACCCGCTTGGCCACGCAATACGGCTTGGTGCGTATCGACCAACTCTATGCCAGCGGCCAGCCCCTGAGTGTCACCGTCGATAAACGCGCACTGGGACAAGACGAACGCGGCATCGAGATACGCTCCGCCAAACCCGCCTTCATGACCGCCCGCGAAGCCGATGTTTATCGCGTCGTCACTGCCGACGGCTATGAAATCAAAGCCACCGCTTGGCACGACTTTTACACCGAGCGCGGCAAAATCAAGCTGTCTGAAATGCAGGTCGGGGATGAACTCTGGATACAAACCGGCAAAGGCCAGTTTGGCCAGCAAGGCAGCGCCGAATTAGGGCAACTGCTGGGCTTAATTACCGGTGATGGCCACTTCACCAACCAAGGCAAAGGGCAAGAGGCCGTTTGTATCAACCTCTGGAACCAAGACCGGGTACTGGCCGAGCAAGTAGCGCACACCGTCAATGCCCTGATTGCCAGTTCTGCACGGGCCGTGCGGGCTTACCAAGTCCACCCTGTCGCCGTGGCGGAACGCAATCAAGTCTTTATCCGTTCCGTGCTGCTGGCGCGCGTGCTGGCCGAAATGGGCTTTACCCGCGACACCAAACTGCGCGTGCCCGAAGTGATTTGGCAAGGCAGCGAAGACTGTGTGCGTGCCTACCTGCGCGCACTGTTCCAAGCCGATGGCACCGTCAACGTCTCTAGCGCCAATCAAAGTTGTTCGGTGCGTTTAAGCTCCAGTTATCCGCTATTGCTGAAAGATGTGCAAATGTTGCTGGCCAATTTTGGAATTTTTAGCCGTGTACGCCAGCGCCGGGCAGCAAGCGTCAAAGAGATGCCCAATGGCAAGGGAGGCCAATCCCCCTACCCATGCCAAACACAATACGAATTGCTGATTGATGGGCAATCGCGTGAGATTTTCATGCAAGACATTGGCTTCTTGCTAGAGGGCAAAACTCAGCGCTATACTAACTGGGTGCAAGATAAAGTTTTGCGTAAAACACAGCGTTTTACCAGCAAAGTGATTGAAATTGCGCACGCTGGCCGCGAAGCAGTGTACGATACCACCCAGCCAGACCACAATACCGTCATCTTTAACGGCCTAGTCAGTGGGCAGTGCGGTGAGCAGCCGTTGCCCTCCTACGGCTGCTGCGACCTCGGCCCCATCATCCTAACCCACTTTGTGCGTAGCCCCTTCGGCTTTGATGGCAGCCCCCGCTTTGATTTTGAAGCCTTCGAGAAATCCGTCGCTTTGCAAGTGCGCGCACTTGACAACGTGCTGGATGTCACCTTCTGGCCGCTGCCCCAGCAACGCGACGAAGCCCACGCCAAACGCCGCATTGGGGTCGGTTTTACCGGCATGGGCAACACCTTGGCCATGCTGTGCCTGCGCTACGATGCCCCCGAAGGCCGAGCGATGGCCGCCCAAATTGCCGAACGCATGCGTAACGCGGCCTACAAAGCCTCGGTTGAACTGGCGCGCGAAAAAGGCCCTTTCCCACGCTTTGATGCCGAAGGCTACCTAGCACCCGGCACCTTTGCCAGCCGCCTGCCCGCAGCGCTGCAAAAAGAAATTCGCAAACACGGCATCCGTAACAGCCATTTGCTCTCGATTGCCCCCACCGGCACCGTCAGCTTGGCCTTTGCCGACAACGCCTCCAATGGTATCGAGCCGCCATTTTCGTGGATGTACAAGCGCAAAAAGCGCGAAGCCGACGGCAGCACCTCCGAATATGCCGTAGAAGACCACGCTTGGCGTCTGTTCCGTGAGCTGGGCGGCGATGTCAACAAGCTGCCCGAATATTTTGTTTCAGCGCTAGAAATGTCGGCAGCCGACCACATCGCCATGATGGAAGCCGTGCAGCCCTTTGTCGATACCGCCATTTCCAAAACCGTCAACATCCCCGCAGATTATCCTTACGATGATTTCAAGGGCTTGTATCTGCAAGCATGGCGCGCGCGCCTGAAGGGGCTGGCCACCTACCGTCCGAACAATATCTTAGGCTCGGTGCTAGAAGTCCACAGCGCATCAGCAGCAACGGCCAGCAACAACACCGCCACCCCAGAATCGAACGCTGCACCGATTGACCCGATGCGTACCGTGATTGAAAGCCGCCCCAAAGGTGCGCTCTCCGCCGTGGCCGAGAAAGTGGAATACTGGACACAAGAAGGCAAAAAGCGCCTCTATCTGGTAGTCTCATTCTTGCCCGTACCCAACGCCGACGGTACTGGCATGGTGGATCGTGCGATTGAATTCTTTATGCCGGTAGGCCAAAGCAGCGAATCCCAGCAGTGGATGACTTCCAGTATGCGCCTGCTATCGCTGGCAGCGCGCGGTGGCTTTTTAGAACGCGCCCTGAGCGATATGCGTAAAGTCGTTTGGGATCGCGGCCCGGTGCGTTTGGGTACCCATCAAAAAACCGATGGCACCCAAGTACCGATGTGGCACGATTCTGAAGTCGCCGCTGTGGCCTACGCTATCCAAAACATTTTAGCGCGCCGCGCTAAATTGCGCCCCGCCCATCACAACAGCTTAGCCAGCAGCGAAACAGCCGCTTTAGCCCCGGCAGCCCCGCCCGTCATGGCAGGCAAAAAATGCCGTGAATGCGGTGCCCATGCCGTAATTCGCAAAGATGGCTGTGATTACTGCACCCAATGCGGCCATTTGGGCACCTGTGGTTAATCAAATTTAGCGCTCCCAGCGCTTTATACCCAGCCCGCGCACAGCGGGCTTTTTTATGCCTGTGCAATAACAGCATCAAAATGGAGCGCAAAAAGCAAAACCCCTCTAACCGATAAAAGTTAGAGGGGTGCGCTTGGTGTAATGAGCCTGACGATGACCTACTTTCACACGGGAACCCGCACTATCATCGGCGCAAAGTCGTTTCACTGTCCTGTT